>CAZFZN010000009.1:0-197608 GCA_964523105.1 uncultured Akkermansia sp. | reverse complement strand
CACCGAGCACCGAGCACCGAGCACCGAGCACCGAGCACCGAGCACCGAGCACCATGAACCCAACTTACAAAGCAATAGCCGCCATGTCCTCCAACCGCGTCATCGGAAAGGACGGCGCGCTGCCGTGGCGGCTGCCGGAGGACATGAAGTTCTTCCGCGCGCAGACCATGGGGCATCCGATTGTAATGGGGCGGAAGACATGGGATTCGCTGGGCCGGCCGCTGCCGGGGCGGCGGAATATCGTGCTCTCGCGCACCCTGCCGCCGGCGGAAGGCGCGGAGGTTGTGCGGAGCGTGGAGGAACTGGAGGCGCTGCGGCTGGAGGGTGATATTTTCGTGATCGGGGGCGCCGAAGTTTACCGGCTGTTGCTGCCGCGTTGCGCCGCCGTGTATTTGACCGTGCTGGACGCGGAGGCGGACGGCGATGCGTTCTTCCCGCCGTTCGAGTCGGAGTTTCCGCACATGAGGGTGCTGCATGAATTGAACGGCGTGGCCCAGTGGCGGCTCTATGAGCGGGAGCAGCCGGGCACCGTCGCAGCGTCCACATCTTAAATCTCAAATCCCACCTCTTAAATCCCCTGCATGTCCAAACGCCGCGCTCATTTCTTCGGTAACCTCTCCCGCCTGACGCGGGCCGGCATTCCAGTGATCCAGGCGGGAGGAATCCTTGAGCAGCATGCCCGCAACGACGCGGAAGCTCGGATGATTCTGGACCTGCGTGACGGACTGGCGCGCGGGCAGACGATCGCGGAGGCATTGAGTCCTTCTCTCACCCCGGTGGAATCCGGCGTCGTCTCCGCTGCGGAAAGCGGCGGCAGGCTCAGCGAGGGTTTTGCCCATCTGGAGCGCTATTATGCCGCTGTGGCGGAAGCCCGGCGCCGCGCATGGAAGTCGGCCACCTATCCGCTGCTGCTGCTGCATGTCGCCGCTCTCTGCTCCGCCGTGCCGGTCATCATGAACCAGGGGAACGCCCTGCCGGTGGTGGCGCAGTCGCTGGCCGTACTTTGGCTGGGACTGGGCGTCGTGCTGGCGGTGATTTACGGATTCACCAGACTGGCCGCGAGGAACCGGGCCGCCGACGCCCTGCTGTGCGCGCTGCCGGTCGCGGGGAAGGCATGGAAGCTCTTCGCGCTCGCCCGCTGGAGCGCGGTCATGCACTTCCAGATTGTGTCCGCGAAAAAGATGAGCGCGGCCCTGGAGGCCGCCGGCGACGCGGGCGGCAGCGCCGGACTCGCCGCCGCCTCCGCGGACCTCGCCACGGCCGCAGCCGCGGGAGGGTCGGTTGCCGAAGCCATGCCGCGGCACCGGTACTTCCCCACGATGTTCTGTGCCCGCTTTGCCACAGGTGAAGCTTCGGGCACGCTGGATGAAGTCACCGCGGAACTGATGGAACACTGTCTCGACGACGCGGTGCAGGCGATGAATGCGGTCGCCGAATGGCTGCCGCGCATGCTTTACGTCACTGCTGCCGTGTATGTCGCGTGGCGTGTTTTCCAGATCGCCGGCGCCATCGGCGGAGTCTATCAAAAGGCGCTGGATGGATTTTGATCTGTCAAAAAAACGGGCGGTGCCCGAAGGCACCGCCCGCACAGGGGTGGCAGGATTCAATTCACCGGGCCGCCATAGCCACGGTCACTGTTCTGCTCGCGCAGGTAGGACTGAACGGCCTGATTGGCTCTGGAGAGGTCGGAGCCGGAGACCGTACTGCCCTTGCTCACAAGGCGTCCGCGGTTGTCATAGAGCACCACACCGCCGGCCGGCATTAGCACCTCCAGCATCCCGTCGCCGCGCGGACGGACTTCCGGGGGACGGGACGACTGGAACTGCGGTCCATTGGGATTCCATACGGGCGGACGATAGGACGGCGGGGCGTAATTGGGATGATAGTAGTCGCCGCGGTGGCCATTGTTATAATAGCGCACGGCCATTTCCGCGTGGGCGATTTGCGAAGGCGACAGGCCGATGCCGCTCATGAGGTTTCCGTAGCGGTTAAAGCTGGCCACCTTGCCGTCAATGTTCACAAGGTAGTTGCCGTTGCTCAACTGTGTCACCCGGGCGGGCCCGCTGTAGTTGTAGTTGCCGTAGCCCGGTCCACTGTCGGACACGGTGATGGTCTCACATCCGGTGAAGCCGATGAGGGCGAAGGCGCAGAGGCCCGCGAGGAAGATAGGTTTGGTATTCATGTTTGTATGGTTGTCGGGGGAAAGAAACAGGCGTTGCAGACAGCGGCGCTCAAAACTCGACGGCTTTGTCGAGCTTGAACCGCCAGCCGGCTTCTCCGGCGTGGAGTTTGTATTGAAGCTGGCGGGTCTTGCCGGTGGGCTTGGATTCCGGCTTGTCGTCAGGGTAGATGGGGAACCGGCGCGCCAGGATGCCCTCGACGACGGCGAACTCGTCTTTGCCGCGCCAGCCTTTGGCGTGTTTGGCGTCGTCCTTCAGCTCGGGCAGCGTGATCTGGCTGAGCGACTTCTTGCTGTTCGAGCTCCAGGCCAGCAGCGTCTGGCTGGTGCCGTCGAACCCATAGACGTAAATCTCCGGCGAGCCGTCGGCATTGATGTCGGCCACTTCGATGCGCGTGATGAGGCCGTTCACTTCCGTGGTGATGGGCGCGTTGTCCTTCTCCAGTCCCGCGGGAGTCACGGTCACGCTGTTGCCGGATTTGCGGTTCGGGCTGGTGACGGTGAAGCTGATGCCGTGGAGCTTTTCCGTCTGCCGGAATGGCGGCACGGCTTCCGCGAAAAGGACCTGGTCGTCGTCCTGACGTTTGGCCTTGGCTTCGCCGGGGCTGGCGGGATAGGATTTGCCGTCGAAGGCGAGGGCCGCGAGGCCGGGCTTTGCGCCGCCGCCGCCGACGGTGACGAGGAGATCGCGCAGGCCGTGGTGCTTGGCGGCGCGGAGATAGACCGGCTCATTGACGACGCCGATGGCACCGGCTTTGGCGAAGCTGCCCTTGTCGTTGCGGAGGACAAAGAGCGTGCCGCCGCCACTGCCGCGATAGCCGCTTTGGCCGTTCATGAGGGCAAAGGCATCGTCGTCGCCGTCGCCGTCAAGGTCAGCCCGGGCGAGATCGAAGTGCTCAGCTTTGATTTCGGCATCAATGGCCTGCAGCGCGGCGAGCACCGCTTTGCTGTCATCCGCGGCAGCGAGGCCGGGGGCGGCTATGAATGTGAGGATGGCGAGGGTGTGTGGGCTCATGACAGGAAGGATGGAAGGGAAATCACTTCGCGGTGATGAAAGGACGGCGGCGGTGGCATCAGCGTGGCGCGCCGGAATTTTCAAAAAAGCCGCGGACTTCGGAGCTCATATCGGCCCGGCTCTTCGTGCGCAGATAAAACATGTGGCCGCCCGGGTAGGTCGCGAAGGAGAGCCGCTTGCGCGCGTCCGGCGACTGGACCGATTGCTCCAGCACATAGCGCGACACGAAGTAGGTGGCGCCGATGTCGTGGTAGCCGTGCAGCACTAGCGCCTTCAGGTCGGTGTTCTGCGTGAGGGCAAGAGCCAGATCCTCCGGGGTGCCCAGTGTTGACTTGCGGTCCCACAGTGCGGAGATCTCCAGACTGAGCACGATGTAGGGGCGCTCAGTGACATAGCCGAGATCCTTTTGGAGATAGTCCATGAAAGGCGGGAGCAGCACGCCGGAAAGAATACCGAGGGATCGGGGCGAGGCGGCAAGTTCATCGCGCTGCCCGGGCTTGGGGTTGTCGCCGGCCTGCGTGCCGTCGTAGAGCTCGAGCACCTTGCCCTCTGCCGCGAGCAGATTGTTGAGGAAGAGCGCCTCGCCGATCCGGCCGCGATTGAGGGCGACGAGAGCGGGGTCGATTCCGATCATTCCACCGACCTTGGTGTAGAAGGCGGACTGCTCCTCTCCGGTCATGCGTCCGAGCGTCGCCAAGCCGCTGAGGTATCCGGTCAGGGCGAAGTCCTCGGCGGCTTTGAAACCGGCGGGATTGTTCGGGATGGTGCTCCGCCCGTGGTAGGCGGCGACGGCGGCCTGGGTGGGAAAGAGAGTGACCGAGTGCAACAGCTCGTAGGCCGGGAACGGTTCGGCGAGCAGGGGCACGTTGAATGCCGGTGAGAACATGACGGCGCGGTTCAGGTTGATGCCGTATTGCTCGGCGAGGACGCGGGTGAGCCCCGCGACGCGCTGGCCGCCGTAGCTTTCTCCGGCGATCGCCTTGGGCGATGCCCAGCGTTTGTTCACCGTGAGCCACTGCCGGATGAAACCAGCGATGGAGTCCACATCGGCATCCACCCCGTAGTAGGGCTTGGGGTCGCCCGGCTTGCCGTCGGGACCGGGAAGCATGCGGCTGTAGCCGGTGCCGACCGGGTCGATGAAGACAAGGTCGGTGAAGCGGATCCAGCTGTCAGGGTTTTCCTCCAGTCGCGCGGGCGATGCGGGGAAGCTGCCATCGCCGGCGGTCACGATGGATTTCGGCCCGATGGCCGCGAGGTGGAGGTAGATGCTGGAGGCTCCGGGCCCGCCGTTGAAGGCGAAAGTCACCGGCCGCGTGGCGGGGTCCGCGCCCTTGAGCGTGTAGGCGACATGGAACATCTCGGCGTCCGGGCGTTCGGGGTCCTTGCCGATCTTCAGCATCCCGGCGGCGGAGTGGTAGTCGGGCAGCTTTGGCGCTTCGGCTTGCAGAGGGGTGGCGCACAGGGATGCGCAACCGGCGAGGCACATCAGCATGGCCCGGCGGGTGGATGAATGAGTGGATGTTTTCATGATAGGGTCTGGAGGGAACGGTTACTTGGCGGTGTCGAGTTGCTTCAGCAGGGCCTCCACTGCGGCTTCCAGTTGCTCGTCGAGTCCATCGGTGACGGCACCGGGGTTCCACGGGACGGCGATGTCGGGAGTGTCCTCCGTGTTTTCCCAGTAGCGGCCGTCGGGCGATTTGCGGCCGATTTCGGGAATGCCGTACTGCAGGCGCTGTCCGGGCAGAAGCTGGACCCACCACACCGAAGTGCCGGTGCCGGGCACCGCCTCGCCGATGAAGGGACCGAGTTTCGCCGCCTTGAAGAGATGCGGGAAGATGCTGCCGTCGGAGTAGCTCCATGAATTCGCGAGAATGGCGCTCGGCTTCGTCCACTGCGTGGAGGGGATGAGGCCGATGGGCTCGCCCTCGTGGTTCTCCAGATGCCCGGCGAGTTTGCCGGAGAGGTCGGTGATGAGCCGCTCGGCGAGGTTGCCGCCGCCATTGAAGCGCACGTCCACGATGACGGCTTCTTTCCCGGCGCATTCGCCGCGCAACCGGTGGACGAAGTTCTGATAGCTCTTCGTGTCCATCACGGGCACATAAATATAACCGATGCGGCCTTTCGAGAGTTCCTCAGTGACTTTGGCGCGCTGAGCCACCCAGCGATCGTGTGCCTGCGTGATGCTGTTGATGAACGGCTGTGGCGTGACGAGTTCCTCCACCGGCGCGCCGCCATTCGCGGGCTCAATGCGGAGGCGCACGGGCTGACCGGCCGTGTGATTGAGCAGCGGATGAATGTCCATCTCCTCAGCGACAGGCGTGCCATTGACCGCGAGGATGACCGCACCCGGGCGCAGCACGCTGTCGGCGCGGCCGGCGGGCCCGGATTTCAAATAATCGGCGATCTTCACGCCGGGCCCGGTGTGGGCGTGATCGTAGTAGAGGCCGAGTGAAGCCGTGCTGTCGCCATTGCCGGGCTTCGGGGTGTAGGTGGAGCCCATGTGTGAGGCATTCAGTTCGCCCGCCATTTCGCTGAGCAGCTCGGCGAGGTCTTCGCCGTGGCGCAGGTGCGGGAGGTGTTTGGCGTATTCCTTTTTGTAGAGCGCCCAGTCCACCCCGCCCATGTCCCTGCGGTAAAACTTCTGCTGTGTCATGCGCCACGCATGCTCGAAGAACCAGCGCATCTCGCCCTGAAGATCGTAGGCGACCTCCGCGCTGAACGGAATCGTCGCCGAAGCACCCGTGAGCAGGTTCACTTTCTCAATGCCCGCGGCACTGACGAAGAACATGTTGTCGCCTTTGCCGTCGGTCGCGATGGTTCCGCCAACCGGAGGCGCCTTGGAAAAGACCGGGGCGAGGCCCGGCCGGCCCAGCGGCAGGCGGTAGGCGGAGAAGCCGGTGGTGACTCCCACATTGGCGAAGATGAGGTACTGGCCGTCCGGTGTCAGCTTCGCAAAGGCCACGCTGGAGGAAAATGGCGTGAGCCGCACCGTGCGCGCGGCGATGTCATCCAGTTCCGGCTCCCATGCAGGTGCGGGTGCCGGATTCTTCGCGTCTGACGGTGCCGCCCGCGGCGCGAGGAGGCGGTCCGCCGGATGCGCGATGGCATCGAAGGCCGAATGCGTGAGGAAGGCGGCATAGATGTCGAGTTCCGCAGTTTTGGAGTCCGCGGTTTGCAAGCCATCCCGCGCCGAGAGGAATAGAATTACTTTCCCATCCGCGGAGAACTGCGGGGCGGCGGCGAGGAAGCCACTGCGGGTCAGGTTCACCGGCGGCTTCTGCCCTGTGCTGTCGGTCAGCGCGATGTCGAAGCTGGTCACCACTGACCCAATCGTCGCCGCGATCCAGCGGCCGTCAGGCGACCACGTGAACGGCAGATCGCCATCGGTATAGGAATAGGACAGGCCTTTGGGCACGGCAGTCACGGTTTGCTTTGTGGCCAGATCCATCACCACCACGCTGGTGCGGTCTTCATGATAGGCGATGCGCTTGCCATCCGGCGAATAGGCCGGCTCGGTGACATCGGCTGGCGTATTGGTGAGCCGTGTTTCCTTCAGCGGCCCCGGCGTTTGGAACGAGGCCGCATCGGCCACATCCACCACGGTTTCGTAGGCATCATACCGGCCGTCGCGCTCGGAGGCGTAGAGCACGGCTTTGCCGTCCGGGCGGAAGCTCACATCGCGCTCATGCTGCGGCGTATTCGTGATGCGTCGCGTGCGGCCGCTGGCGGCATCTACCACGAAAACCTCCCCGCGGGCAATGAGGGCGATCTCGCTGCCGTCCCGGTTGGCCGCCACCTCGGAGACTTCATCATTCATCTTCGCGAAGATGGTGCCGCTGAGCAGCGAGCCCTGAGTGATGCGAACGGCGATGCGCTTTGGCTCCTTCGCGTCGCGGTCCAGCCGCCAGATTTCGCCGTCGTAGCCATACACGAGATCGTCCTGCGCCGTGATGCTGAGGAAGCGCACCGGATGCGTCGTGTGGGATGTAATCTGCACCGGTTTGGCGTCGCCTTCGAAGTCCTTCCTCCACACATTGAAGCTGCCCGACTGCTCGCTCAGCCAATACACCGACTTCCCGTCCGCGCTGAATACGGCATCGCGATCCTCACCGCGCCATTTGGTCAGTTGGCGGTGGAATTTCGTCGTCGTGTCATACGCCCAGATGTCGCGGGCCGCACCCGACACCGCATGCTTCCGCCATTCGTTCTCCGGCGCTTTGAGATTCGTGTAGAGCAGCCAGCGGCCATCCGGGGAAGGCGAGGCCTCCAGCGCCGGTGTGGGAATGATGAGCCGTTCCCTGCCGCCGGTGACCGGCACTGCATACGTCTGCTGCGATCCGCCCATGAGAATCCCGCCATGCACCACCTGCGGGTCGCCAAGCCTCATGGAAGTGAACAGCACCGACTTTCCGTCGCTCGTGAAAGCCGCGGTCGTGTCCGGCTGCGAGTGCGTCGTCAGCCGCCGGATTTCGCCGCCCTTCGCCGGCATGATGAAGACATCGGCATTACCGTGGCGATTCGTCGTGAAGGCAATGCTCTGACTGTCCGGCGACCACACCGGATGGTTCGCCATGAACTCCGCGCTCGTCAGCGCCACGGCTTCACCGCCCTGGCCCGGCACTTTCCAGAGCTGCCCCTGATAGATGAAGGCGATTTCCTTTCCGTCAGGAGAAACTGCCGGTCGGCGGATCCAGAGAGGACGGGCTTCGGCAGCCGTCGATAGAGTGAGGCAGCCCAGCAGGCAGGTTGCGGGAAGAATCAGGGGTAAGTTCATAACGGAAGAATGGAAAGAGCCACTCTGTGTGGAGGTTTCCTGATAACGCTTACGCGTCACTCTCAACTCCGGCTGCTGTGAATGCGCTGTACTCCTCAGGAGCACACTTTCGATTTACCTCTCCGTCCGGCGGGTATAGCAGTCGCCATGCAGGATACACTTCGGCGCAAGACGCTCGCGACTCAGCTGGCCGAAAGGCTGAAGCAGGAATTGCAGACCGGCGGCTGGGGTGAATCGCTGCCCGGGCACCGCACGCTCATGGTCCGCTACGGTGTCAGCGCCAAAACGGTCATCGCTGCGGTCGCACTCATGGAGAAGTGGGGCGTGATTTCTCCTGCGGAACAGGGCCGGCGTCGCAGGATCAGGATCGACACCATTCCCCCCGCTGCCAGTGTGAATGACCTCCTGATCATCGACCGCAAAGGGATTCCGAGCGGTGAGGACAGCATGCTGCTGCAGGCCTACCGCGACGCATGGGAGAAGTCCGGCGGCACGGTGCAATCCATACAGATGGATTTCATTCGCTGCCGCCACCCGGCGGCGCTGCTGCGTGAGGCAGTGAAGAACCACAAGGCCGACGCGATCCTGCTGCACGTGCCGCCGCTCCGGTGGACGGAGGCGGCCGTGGCCCTGCGTCCGGTGTTCCTTTCCGGCGGGGAGTGGGAGGGATTACCGATTACCGGGGTGGGATTTTCCACAGCTTTGGAGGTTATGAACTGCACCCGCCGGCTGCAACGTCTCGGTCACCGCCGCATTGCGGTGCCGCATGATGATTCCGGGGCGCAGATGACGGAGGCTATTCGAGGGGCCCTCGCTGCCGCACTCAACTTGCCGGCGGAGGGGCCGGAAATCGCCGCGCTCACGCCGGCTTGCCGTGACCGTGAGCCCGGCGCATGGCTCACTCTCTGGAAGACACTTTTCGCCAGAGTCCGGCCCACCGCCATCGTGGCCTGGGATGACATTCACTATCTTTCGCTGTTGGGCTATTGCCACCTTGCCGGGATCGAGATCCCCGGGGACGTCTCCGTCATTTGTCTTGAGAGCACCGGGCACCTCAACTGGTGCCATCCCCGACCCTTGCAGATGAAGTTCCCCGTGCGCGAGGCCGTCGCTTTCCTGCGAAAGTGGAAACGCAGCGGCTGCCGCGCCCTCGGCATGAAGCATGTATCGCTGGAGGCCTGTGAGGGCGAGACCGTAACCAGGCCGTCACCCCGCCTGAAGTGAAGGCGGATGCCGTTCGCGCACGGCCATCGGAATGGCAAAGCGGCCGCTGGTCATCTGTCACTCGCCGGAAAGGCGGGTAAAATGCGGTTTGCAGAATGGACAGGGCTTCCTCATGCGTCCGCCCTTCCCCCACCCAACCTCCCTACACCCGCCACATGAAAAGCGAACCCTCCACTCCCATCACCAGCCGCCGCAAGTTCCTCGGCGGAGCCGCCGCCGCCGCGACCGCCGTGAATCTTCCCATCGAAGCCTGCGCCCAGGTTGCCGGCAGTGATGAACTCAAACTCGCGCTCGTCGGGTGCGGCGGTCGCGGGGGCGGTGCGGTGCAGCAGGCGCTGACCTCCGGCGGCACGCGCGTCGTCGCGATGGCGGATGCGTTTCAGCACAAGCTCGAGCCGCTGCTTTCCGCGCTGCAGGCGAAGTTCAAGAACCGCGTGGACGTGCCGGAGAGCCGGCGCTTCACCGGACTGGAGGCCTATCAGGAAGTGATGCAGCACGCGGACGTCGTGCTCCTCGCGACGCCCCCCGGTTTCCGCCCCATGATGTTCAAGGCGGCCGTCGAGGCCGGAAAGCACGTCTTCATGGAGAAGCCGGTGGCCGTGGATTCGCCGGGCACGCGCATGGTGATGGAGGCGGCAAAAATGGCGGACGAAAAGAACCTCAAAGTCGTCGTCGGCCTGCAGCGCCGCTATCAGGACTCATATCTCTCGGCCTTTGAGAAGGTGAAGAAGGAGGGCATGATCGGCAACATCATCGCCGCGCAGTGCTACTGGAACGGCGGCGGCGTGTGGGAGCCGTTCAACCGCGAGGAGAAGTTCACGGAAATGGAATACCAGGTGAAGAACTGGTACTACTACACCTGGCTGTGCGGCGATCACATCTGCGAACAGCACATTCACAACATCGACGTCATCAACTGGTTCATGGACGACCAGCATCCCGTGGCCGCTCAGGGAATGGGCGGACGCGAAGTGCGGAAGGAGAAGAAATACGGCCAGATCTTCGACCACCACTACGTCGAGTTCGCCTACGAAAACGGCGTCATCATGAACAGTCAGTGCCGCCACCAGAAGAACTGCTGGAGCAGCGTTTCCGAGATCATCATCGGCGACAAAGGCACGCTCTATCTCGGGGGGCGCTCCACCATCAAGGACCGCACCGGCAAGACCGTGTGGCAGCACCGCGGCCAGGACGATCCCGATCCCTATCAGGTCGAGCACAACCGCCTCTACCAGGCGATCCGCGAGAACACGAAACTCAACAATGCCTTCTACGGCGCGCAGAGCACCTTCACTTCCATTCTCGGCCGCTACGCCACCTACGGCGGCAAGATGGTGAAATGGAACGAGGCCCTCGCGTGGAATAACAGCGAAATGCCCGCCAAGCTGGGCTGGGACGCACCGCCGCTCGTGCAGCCGGATGCCGACGGGAATTACAAAGTGCCCGTGCCCGGCCAGTTCGATCCCTCGAAGCCGCTCGGCTGAGCCGGCACCCCGGGGCAACCTGCACGCCCGGCTCCGGTCCACACGGCCGGAGCCGGGCGTTTTCCTGCCGGCGCTACACCCGGCGCAACTGCCGGCGCAGCACGAAATAGAGGACGAGCAGCGGCGCCAGATTCCAGAGCACCAGCACGATGGCGTTGAGGTCGAGCGTGCGGATCTTGAGGTCCAGCGGCTCTTCTGCCTCGCCGAATTGCTCGAGGATGCGGTATTGCTTGTCGCGACCGAAAAAAACGTTCGGCTTGGGCCGGTCCCTGGACCGCCGGCTGTCCGTGCGCTCCATCTCCGCCTTGCTGAAAAGGTCGCGGATCTTCTGATTGTCATAGACCTGCTCGGCGCTGACTTTGCGGTGGGACTCCGGCACGGTGTGCTTATCCATGTTGAACGTCCCGGCGTCGAGGTCGGCCATGATGGCATGGATGCGGTTGGCCACCTTGCGCGGGGTGCTTTCCTCAAGTCCGGAAATGACAGCGAGGGCATCTTTGAGGTCATCGAGCTGCACGGACTGGGCCGGCGTCAGGTCGCGCGGCTTGCCGCCGGGAGAGGGCGAAACGAGCTTTCGGATGCGCGTGTTGATCTCCTCCTGGGCGGCGCTCAGCGGGTTGAGATTGGCCTGCGCCAGGACCATGCTTTCATAGGACCAGCGCAGCGGCATGAGATTGCCGATGAAGGGCACGCGCAAATCGCTGCGCTTGTCAGGGCCGGACTCGCTGTCGCCGCCGGTCCACCGGCGGATGCTGTACACGAAATCCAGATTCCGGTTCATTTCCTCGTACTTGATGAGCGCGCCGCCGAGGATGATCTGCGGGATGAGCACCAGCGGGATGATGTTCAGGGCGGTCTTGGCGTCGCGCACGAGACTGGAGATGAGCAGGCCGAGGCCGACGCCGCAGAGCGAGGTGGCGCTCATCCATGCGAGGTAGATGAAGAACATGTCCTTCACCTCGAGGATGCGGTTGCCGATGACGATGTAGATGGCGTTCTGCAGCAGCGAGACCGCTCCCAGCGCGAGGAATTTGCTGAGAATGAAGCCGGAGACATTGCGGTTATAATTCCGCTCCCGCTGCAGCAGAATCCGGTCGCGGAGGATTTCATCGGCGCTGTTGGTCAGGCCGAGGAACATGGCGACCACCAGCGAGAGAAACAGATAGGTGGGAATGTGAAAGGCGGACGCGAAATTGTAGTCGCCGTCCTCCGACCAGCGCAGCACCGTGGCGATGAGCACCGCGAGGAGCGGGGCTTCGATGAGCGTGGTGGCCATGTTGGCCCGGTTGCGCAGGCGGTTGAGAAAGGCCCGGCGCAGCATCACGCCGAGCCGCCGGCGCCGTTCCCGCGGCGGCTGTTTCACGGCGGTCTCCCGGGCCGGCGCGGCAACCGTGATCGACATGGTGGTCTCATCGCTGCGCAGCGTCGCCTCTTTGACGCGCCCCATGACGACGCGGGCGTGATAGCGGTCGCGCCAGAATTCCGGGGGAAAGCGCCGGGCCGGCGCCATGTGACCGCGCGCGTCCTCCTCGTAGAGCACATCGCCGCTGAGGTCGCGCAGCGGGGTTTCGAGCACGTCGAAGATGAATTCCGGCTGGTGGATGTCCGGCTGCGCGAGGTGCGCGCCCGCTCCGCGCGCCGGCTGCGCCAGTTCCTCATTCCATGCGTCGCGGAAATAGTCGAGCATGTCCTGCGGCTTGCCGTAGAAGACCATCTTCCCGCCGTCATCGAGCAGGATGGCCTTGTTGAACATGTGAAAGAGCCGCGCGCTGGGCTGGTGAATGCAGACAAAGACGATTTTGTTGTGTGCGAGGCCGCGGATGATCTCCAGCACGTGCTCGCTGTCCTTGGAGGAAAGTCCCGACGTCGGTTCGTCGAACAGGAACACGTCGGCGGGCGTGATCATGTCGAGCCCGATATTGAGCCGCTTCCGTTCGCCGCTGGAGAGCGACTTCTGTTCGGGCAGGCCGGCGACGGCTTTGCGGCGTTCGCTCAGTCCGAGTTCGATAAGCTTCGCATCCACGCGCCGGCGGATGTCCCTGGCCTGCAGATGCGGCGAGCGGATCGTCGCGGCGCAGGCGAGGTTTTCCTCCACGGTGAGCAGCGGATCGAAAGCATCCTCGTGCGGGATGTAGCTGATGAAGGGCGTGAGCTGCGCGAGATTGTCGTAGAGCGGCTGGCCGTTCATGCGCACGCTGCCGCTGTTGGGCTTGAGATGACCGGCGAGAATGCGCAGCAGGCTGCTCTTGCCGCAGCCGCTGGGGCCCAGCACGCAGACCATCTCGCCGCGGCGCACGGAGAACGTGATGCCGTCCACCGCCGGCGTGCGCCCGTAGCGGTGCGTCACGTCCTGCACGTCGAGCTGGCGGATGATGTTCCGCTCCTCCTCGATGATGCCGTCAGCGAAGCGGCACCGCAGCATCTGGCCTTCGCCGAGGGAAATGATGGCCCCGTCCTTGAGAATGACGCGCTCTTTTTCCTTCACGGGCAGCCGCTCCACCAGCAGGGTGCGGGGCGATTTGAGCACCTCCAGCACGCCCGTCTTGTTCTGGTGATCGCAGGTGATGCGCAGCAGCATTTCACTGCGCAGCACCGGCGAGAGCAGGATGTCCCCCTCGCGGAGCAGCGCGGGATTGTTGGAAATGCGGTAGTCGCTGCGCCCGGCGTGCAGCAGAAACCGTCCGCCCATTTCCCGGGCGCGGCGCCGCAGCTCTGCAAACGTCAGGGACGTGTCGTCGGGAAACGTGATGCGGCCGGAGAGGGAGACATGCGCCGTCGCGCCGCGCTCCAGCGGCTGCCCGCCCACCTTCACCGGCGAGGCCCGCAGCGCCTCCACTTCCACACTGAGGCCGAACTGGATCCGCAGCACGCTGTGCCGCGAGCGCTCGCGCTCCACAAACGGCGTCTCCCCGCCGCTGAGGCTGAGATAGAGCTGCGCGCTGCTGACTCCCTTCCGCGCATTGAGATAGAACACGAGATCCTGATAATCGAGCACGTGCTCGCCCACCACGACGCGCTGGCCCTCGTAAAGCCTGACAAACTCTCCGCGCCCGAGCCGCCGTCCCCGTGCGATCACCTGCGCCGCCCCGGTGCGCTTGAGCAGCAGCAGATTCTGAAACCGGAACACCGTCAGCGCGTGCGGCCCCGGCACATGATCGAGCACCAGATGCGCCGGCGCCATTCCCCCGATTTCCAGCAGCTCCAGCATGTGAGCCGACGGCGCGGCGTCCGGATGTTCCTCGCTCAGCTGACCGATGAGATCCCGCCCCTCGCTCGCAATTCCGATGCCGGCGAGAAACCGCTCGAAATGCGGCATCTCCTCCCGCGGCGACTTACTCCTCGCGATGAGAACGTAGAGCTGCACCGCGAGCTGGATCTTCTCGTCGTGCGTCAGCATGCCCCGCAGTTGCGCCGCGCTGCCCAACAGATCCTGCGGCTCGCGCAGCGCCTGACGGTAGAGCGCCTGCAGCTCGGAATACACCGCCTCCGGATAGTCGTGCCGCATCACGCCGAGGCTGCTCTCGATCTCATCTTCACTGGCCTCGCCGTCCAGCTTGGCGAATCCGGCATACACCTTGATCAGCAGCGGCAGCAGCTGCTGCTGCGAGGGCCGGCCGGTGATGCGGCGGAGAATCCTCCCCACCTTCCCCTGCGTGCGCAAAATGCCGCGGCGCGCCGTTCCCTCACCGGAAACGGCGGTGGCAGGGGAGGGGCTCGGTTGATTCATGCAGGAAGTCGGCCCGCCGCCCTCGCATCCCTCGACGCCGCTTGCAAGTCGGCAGCCGCCGCCCGCGGCACGCCGCGGAAAAAAAGTTGCCTCCGCACCGTCCGGCAGGACATGGTCCGCACGCATGAACACCCGACTTTCCCGCCGCCGCTTTCTCGCCGCCTCCGCCGCCGCGCCCTTCATTCTCCCCCGTCACGTCATGGGAGCGGACGGCGCGCCGCCGCCGGGCGGCAAAGTCCGCCTCGCGTGCATCGGCACCGGCGGACAGGGCACCGGCAATCTTGGCGCCTTTCTCAATGACGAACGCGTCCAGGTGGTGGCGGTGTGCGACGCGGACGCCAGTCACCGCGCCCGCGCGGCGCAGATGGCAAAGCTGAAAGACAGCGATGCCTGCAAGGACTGGCGCGAAGTTCTGGCACGCAAGGACGTGGACGCCGTGATGATCGCCACGCCGGATCACTGGCACGCCGTGATCGCCACGGCCGCGGCGGCCGCGGGCAAGGACCTCTACTGCGAAAAGCCCCTCGCCGCCAGCATCGGCGAAGGCCGCGCTGTGTGTGAAACCGTCAAAAAGCACGCCCGCGTGCTCCAGTGCGGCACATGGCGGCGCAGCGGCATGAAAACCCGTCTCGCCTGCGAATGGGTGCGCAACGGCTACATCGGCGACGTGAAGGAAATCCTCGTCGGCGTGCCCGGAAAATTCGCCGTCAGCGGCGGCTTCACCGGCATGGAACCCCCGCAGGACGTGCCCCCGCAGCTCGACTGGGAAATGTGGCAGGGTCCCGCGCCCGCCGCTCCCTACACCGCCGCCCGCTGTCACTTCAACTTCCGCTGGGTCGATGCCTATGCCCCCGGCTACATCACCGACTGGGGCGCGCACTTCCTCGACGTCGCCCAGTGGGGCGCCGGCCGCGACGACACCGGTCCCGTGGAGATCAGCGCCACGCAGGTGAAGCGCCGCGACCAGGGCTGCTACGACGCGCCGGAGCAGTTCCGCATCGAATACCACTTCGCCAAAGGCCCGCGCGTAATCATGTTCAGCACGACCAATGACAAAGAGTATGGTGTAAAGTTCGTTGGATCGGCCGGCTGGGTCTTTACCGAGAATGAGCGCCTCGAATCGGAGCCGAACCTGCGCACAGTGAAGGTCAAGGACAGCGACGAGCGGCTGTATGTTTCCAACAACCACCACCGCAACTTCATCGATGCCGTGCTCAGCCGCGGACGCACCGCCGCCCCCGCGGACGTGGCCCACCGCGCCGCCTCCATGTGCCACCTCGGCGCCATCTCCGCCAAACTCGGCCGTGCCTTGAAGTTCGACCCCGTCGCCGAAAACTGCGGCGCCGATGCCGCAGCCAATGCCCTGCTCTCGAACAAACTGCGCGGAACATGGAAGCTGTCCGCATGAGCAGGAAATCAGCTTGCACGCCCCGCACACGCCGGACAAAGGTGCCGCCCGCCACGCTCCTGTAGTCTAACGGATAAGACACTGGTCTCCGAAGCCGGTGATTCAGGTTCGATTCCTGACGGGAGCACCACCTGCCGCGCCGGCGCGGTTCCCGGGGGGACTGCCTGTCAGGGGCCTCCAGCCTCCGCGCGCGGGCAGGGATCGCCGCCCCGGGTTTGCCTTTCGGCCGTTCTTGCTGTGCTGCGGCTCAACCCGCGGCGCCCGGCCCGGCGGAGCATCCGTGGGCCGCGGAGCGACACCGGGATCCTGTCACGCAAGTTCGCCTCAGTTCATGCCGCTCCTCGTCCACAAACTCAGGCGTCCTCCTGCCAGCCGGGGGTAACATGCTGCTGCCCCCTGCCATCATGAGCCCGGACCGGAACCACGACTTGATGCGATGCCGGCTCACCTTTCCGGTGCGGGATGATGATCGATGAGTCATGAGAATGCGATTGCACACACCCGCAATTCCCGACACGCCAGGGTTATGGCTTGGGTTTATTTAGTCATAGCGGGCCTTCTCGAAATCGGTTGGGCCATCGGTCTCAAATACACGGAAGGGTTCTCCAGACTGTGGCCGAGCGCAGCGACGATTTGCGCGATGATAGCCAGCTTTGGTTTGTTGGCGGCTGCACTCAAAACCATCCCTGTCGGCACGGGTTACGCGGTGTGGACCGGTATTGGTGCAGCGGGCACGGCCGTCATCGGGATGCTGTTCCTGGGCGAGTCGAGAGAGGTGCTGCGAATTCTCTGCATCGTCCTCATCGTGGCCGGCGCGGTCGGTCTCAAGTTTGCCTCACCATCAGGACACTGAGTATCACGATTCAAGTGCCGGCGGGCCACCCCGGCCGGCTGGTGGCGGCCCCCCTGGAGCCAATGGTGGCGGGAAGTCCACATGTCCGGTTTCATGGGGGGAGCGCGACGGCGTTATTTCCGTTCCCTCTCTGCTCCACTGGCTTGCTTCCTGTCCACTTTGCTGTGCAAGGACCAGAAAAACTCCAGGCGCCCGGGCAATGAACCTGAAAAGGAAAATGGAGAGGAAGAAAACTGCAGCCGACCGAAGGGAACCGGTATCAGCGGAGACAGCCGCAGGCAAACCGGCGAACATTTCATCTTAACTGATGAGCCAAATGGACACTGATTCACACGGATTGACGCATGAATTCGGAGTCACTCCCCGGAGGAGGATTTCCGTGAACACAACTTGCTGAGTATCCCTGATCATCCGGGTCCAGCCGTGGTTCTATTTACCCCCAGGGATGAAGTGTCAGTTCCGTGAGGATGCGGCGGCTTTCAGGCCGGCGCTCCGGCGAGTCCGGGAGGCAGGTCCTCCTCACCGGCTGCAGCCGGGGTATTTTCCGCCTGCATGGGCGGCGGCGCCGGGGGCTTGCTGCGCGGGGGATTGAGCAGACGGCCGTGCTCCATGATCTCCTTCACGTGCGCTCCATCGAGCGTTTCGTATTCCAGGAGCGCCCGCGCGAGGGCTTCCAGTTCTTCGCGGTGCTTGAGGAGCAGATCTTTGGCGCGCTCGTAGGCGTGATCGATGAGGCGCTTGATTTCGCTGTCGATCTTCTTGGCGGTTTCCTCGCTGTAGTCGCGTTTGTGGCCGAGGTCGCGTGCCAGGAAGACGTGCTCCTGGTTCTCGCCGTATTCGACCATGCCGAGGTCGCTCATGCCCCATTCGCATACCATCTTGCGGGCAATGGCCGTGGCATGGCGGATGTCGCCGACGGCGCCGTTGGTGACGTCACCGAAGACAATTTCCTCCGCGACGCGGCCGCCCATCGTGACCACCAGGTCGTCGAGCAGCTCGTTCTTGCGGCGGGTGTATTTGTCCTCCAGCGGCAGCCACATCGTCGAGCCGAGTGACGGACCGCGCGGGATGATGGTCACCTTGTGCAGCGGCTCGGTGTGTTCCAGCACGTGCAGCAGAATGGCGTGACCGGCTTCGTGATAGGCGGTGTTCTCCTTCTCTTTTTCGGAAATGGCGAGGCTGCGGCGCTCCTTGCCCCAGCGCACCTTGTCGCGCGCCTCTTCGAGTTCGCGCAGGGTGATGCCCTTCAATCCCCGCCGTGCGGCCAGCAGGGCGGCCTCGTTGATGACGTTGGCCAGTTCCGCACCGGAATAGCCGGGCGTGCCGCGCGCGATGACGGCGAGGTCCACGTCTGCCGCCATCTTCACTTTCTTGCAGTGAACTTTGAGGATCGCCTCGCGGCCCTTCACGTCAGGCAGGCTGACTGTGACCTGGCGGTCGAATCGTCCCGGGCGCAGCAGCGCGGGATCGAGCACGTCCGGGCGGTTTGTCGCCGCGATGATGATGACCCCTTCCTGCGTGTCGAAGCCGTCCATCTCCACCAGCAGCGCATTGAGCGTCTGTTCCCGTTCGTCATGACCGCCGCCCATGCCGTGTCCGCGGTGCCGGCCCACGGCGTCGATTTCATCGATGAAGATCAGGCACGGCGCGCTCTTCTTGCCCTGCTCGAACATGTCGCGCACGCGGCTCGCGCCGACGCCGACGAACATCTCCACAAAGTCCGACCCGCTGATGCTGAAGAACGGCACGTCCGCCTCGCCGGCGATGGCTTTGGCCAGCAGCGTCTTGCCGGTGCCTGGCGCACCGACCATGAGCACGCCCTTCGGGATGTGACCGCCGAGCTTTTGGAACTTCTTCGGATCCTTGAGGAACTCCACCAGTTCCCACACCTCCTCCTTGGCCTCATCGCAGCCGGCCACCTGTTTGAAGGTCACCTTGTTCTTGTCCATC
Source organism: uncultured Akkermansia sp. (assembly GCA_964523105.1). GTDB lineage: Bacteria > Verrucomicrobiota > Verrucomicrobiia > Verrucomicrobiales > V1-33 > V1-33. Next base: position 178,994 of record CAZFZN010000009.1, on the reverse strand, counting down.
GCCAGCAGCCGCGCCCGGCTCTTGCCGAAACTCATCGCACCGCGGCCCGCCATCTTGATCTGCTGGCGGAAGAAGAACCACAGGATGAGCAGCAGCAGCAGAATGGGCAGGATGCTCAGCAGCAGGCTGGTGCCGAAATTGGTGTCGTACTTGTATTCGGGATTGAGACCCTTCGCTTCCAGCAGGGGGATCAGGCGGTCCTTTTCCCAGTCGGGGTTGGTGCTGACTTTATAAACCTTGCTGTCTTCCTTCTTCCGGAAACTGATATACGAAATCCCCGATTCCGTCACGATCTGCACCTTTTCGATCTTTGTCGGCGTCGTGTCCTCTTTGGAACCCACCAGTGCAAGGAATTCCGGATAACTCATTTCGCCGCCGGAGGCTCCGCGGTTCATCATCAGTCCGCTCGCCAGAATGATGATGGCGATGGAAAGCAGGATCAGTCCCTTCCAGTGAAACCCCTGAGGTTCGGACGGCTGTCCGCGCCCGGGGGGGCCGTCGGGAGGGTTGGGTCGTGGGGTGGGTTCAGACATGTTGAAGAGGAGGAAATTGGGAACGAGGCTAAAGCATGCCGCGCAGCGGCGCAATACTGCTTTACTCCGCAGCCGTGAGCACCGGGATGCCCGCTCAAACAGCATACGATACGTCCGCCGCAACCGGAAGGGCGCATTGTTCCGTGCCCGCTCCTGCCGCGCCCGCCTCCGCCGGACGCTCCGCGCGTCGCGCCCCGGTCTTCGTGATCCCTGTCCCGGCCCCCTCCCCGCTCCGGCGGCGAAAACCAGGACCGCGCACAACATGCGGATTCGTGACCCTGACATTTCCCCGGCATCGCGCGGCCGGCATCAGGCAACCGGCGCCGGCCGCGGCGCTGTCCCCGCCAAAGCCCGGGCTTTCCGCGCTCGCAGCGAGCCCGTGCGGCTTCCCGGGGAGCGTGAGCCGTTCCCCCGGACCAAGCCGGTGGCGCTGGATGGGTGACAGACCGGTGAGAAACCGCGATCTCACCCGCACTTCCTTGCCGTCCGCCCTTTCCACCGACGCGCGCGCCCTCGCGATAACTTCATCGAGGGCGAATCCGACGGGGTGGCCGCTGACATGCTCCACCACCAGCCCCGCGTCCACTCAGTGGTTCCCCTGCCCGTAGTAGGCGCGGGGGCCGTGCTTGCGCTGGTAATGTTTATCCAGCAGATGCCGGGGCAGGGGAGAGGCATGCGGGTCGAGCCGCAGGGTGTCGAGCGCCATCTGCGCGCACATTTCCAGGGCGATGCTGTTTGCGAAGGCTTCGCGCGGGGTGCGTCCCCAGGTGAAGGGGGCATGGTGATGCTGAAGCACGCCAGGCACGGCGATGGGGTCGAGCTTTTCCCGGGTGAAGGTTTCGACAATGGCGGCGCCGGTGAGGCCCTCGTAGTCGGCGGCGGTTTCCTCCGGTGTCAGGATGCGGCAGAGCGGCACGGTGCCGTAAAAGTGGTCGGCGTGGGTCGTGCCAAAACACGGCAGGGCGCGTCCCGCCTGGGACCATGCCGTGGCGTACGGGCTGTGCGTATGGCAAATGCCGTTCACCTCCGGCCATGCACGATACAGCGCGAGATGCGTCGGGGTGTCGGAGGAGGGATTGAGCTTTCCCTCCACCCGGCGGCCGGTGGCGACTTCGATGACGACGAGGTCGTCGTCGCGCAGGCGGTCGTAGGGCACGCCGCTGGGCTTGATCACCATCATGGTGCCCGCGCGGCCGCTGACATTGCCCCACGTGAGGCGGGCGAGGCCGCTGACGGGCAGGCGGAGGTTGGCGTCGAGGACCTGTTCTTTGAGTTCGCGGAGCATGGGGCGCGATGATTGGAGAGGATTGGCGGATGTCGAGTGCTCAATGAATGAGCGGTCCGTCAAACACGGCCAAAAATCCGGCTGACAACGCGCCGCGGGCGCTACACTCGCGCTGCATGACCCAACCGGCACCCGCCGCGACTCACACGAAGCCCGCACACCACTGGAACCGCTGGTCGGTTTTCTTTTCTCTCGCCGGACTGGCCGCGCTGGTGCCGAGTTTCGTGCTGCCGGCCATGCTGGTGGCCAATGCCCTCGAGGGACCCCGGCTGTTTTCGGTGATGACCGGTATCCGCGAACTCTGGCGCAATGAGCACGAATTCCTCGCCGGGCTCATCCTCGTCTTCAGCGTCTGCTTTCCCATCATCAAGCTGCTCCTCTCGCTGCTCTGCGCGTCCGGTGCACTGTGGATCGGACGCCGCCCGCGCGAACTGCTCGTCTGGCTCGCGTCGTGGACCGCCAAATACTCCATGCTCGACGTGCTCGTCGTCGCCGTGCTCGTGATGACCGTGAAGGTCGGCGACTACGTGCACGTGGAGGCCAACCAGGGCATTTATCTGTTCTGCTTCGCCATCGTCTGTTCCGCGGTGGCCGGCGCGATGCTGGAAATGGCCCTGCGCCGCGAACACCGTGCTCCCGCTGTGACATGGCGGCACTGGAAGCGGCACGCGCTGATGACCCTCGCCGGCGGAGCTGCGGCGGCATGGGCATGGGAGCAGTCGCGCGTCGAAAGCGGCGGCATGGTGGAGAACATCCACATGCAGCGCCTCACCAAACGCGGTGCCCTGACGCGCGGCATCGAGGCCACCATGGCGCTGCGCAAACTCACCGAGGAAGGGCACACCTTTTTCAGTCAGGACACCGCCAACCTGCTGCTCGACTTCACCCAGACCATCGCCACCGATGCCGGCTGGCAAAAACCAGAGGCCTTTCTCAAACTCTACAAGCGGGACGGCGAAAGCTTCGAGACCATCCGCATCAAGGACGTGGATTTCAGCGACGAACTGATGGAGCTGGATTTTCCCATGCCGCAGCCGCTGGCATGGAATGACGTGGAGCGCATGGAACTGATCTCCAATGTCGTTTACACCAAACGCTGGCAACTGCCGCACGTGGAGGAAAACGTCCGCGCCGACGACGAAACCTACAGCCTGTGGAAGCGGGAATGGGACGGCCGGATCTACCGCTTCATCATTGAGGGCCCGCGCGGCAGCGGCTTCGTCTGGTGCCTGCTGCTCACCGCTGCGGGACTGATCACGGCTTTCACGGGAGCCAGCGCCCTGCTGGCCGGGAGCCGGAAAACGGTGACTGCGGGAATTGACGAAAACTCCGCCGCCTCCTAAAACGGGCGAATAATTCCCCCCGCCACACCATCACCTGCCATGAAATTCAGATTGTTCGTATTCGCCGCCTCCTCGGCCGCAGCCCTCGCGGGGCCGACGACCAACCTCGGCAGCTCCCTGCTGGAGTATTCCGGCGCTTCCGATGGTCAGGGCGCCAACGGCTGGCAGTACGGCTATTACAACCGGTCGCTCGACCCCGGCGGCGATTACAGCGGCAGCGAGTTTCAACAGATGCCCCACAATGGCGGAAGCGGCTGGGCACTCGGCGGCAACCCGCCGTGGACCAGCATCGGCGGCAATCAGGACGGCCACCCGAACAGCGAGGGCAACGGCGGCGAACACTGGGTCGTGCGCCGCTACACGGTGCAGCCGGGCGAAGGCGGCGGACTCGCGGAAATCAACTGGCTGCTCCGCAAGACCAATCCCAACTGCGGCGACGGCGTCTCCGGGTTCATCTATCACAACGGCACGCTGCTGGATTCCGCCAATGTCGCCTTCAACGACACTGCCGGCGTCTATCGCAAGACCCTCACCTCGTCGGTGCTCAACCCGGGCGACACCATCGACATCCTGCTGTCGCCGCTCGATCCGAACAATGACGGCTGCGACGGCTCGCAGTTCTTCATGGAGATGAGCCGGCAGAACATTTACAACGGCATCGCCACGACACTGTTCGCAGACTCCGCGGCCGACTTCGGTGAAAACACCAACGGCTGGACCTACGGTTACTATAACACCACGCTCAACGGCAGTCCGGCGCCGGGCGGGTTCATTCCCTTCAGTTCCGGCGCATGGAACGGGACCTTCTGGGATCTCAATCCCGCAGCCTCCGGTCCGTGGTCGGAAATCAACGCCACCGGCGGTCACCCCAACGGCACCAACAGCGCCCCCAACGAGGAGCACTGGGTCACCCGCCGCTATACCATCCAGCCAGGTGAGGAGGGGAATATCATCGCCGAATGGAATCTCGCCAAAGGCAACACCGGCGGCGGCGCGGGCACCAGTGTGCACATTCTCTGGAACGGCGTGGAAGTGGCCAGCACCGGCGTGGAGGGTTTCGACGGACTCGGCTTCACCGGCCGGCTCGCGCTGCCGGGAACACAGGTGGGCGACACCATCGATATCGCCCTCGCGCCGCAGGGTCTCGACGCCGAGCTTTTCGGAGCCGGCGACAACAGCGATGGTGCCGACGGCAGCCTTTTCGGCATGCGGCTCTACACCGTGCCCGAGCCGGCCGTGCACATGGTCATACTTCTGGTGCTGAGCGCCTTCGCCCTGCGGCGGGGGCGGAAGTAAAGCCTGCCCGGCGTTACGTTCATCACGACCGCGTGATCGTTTCGTGCAAATTCAGAATGACGCGGGCGACGGAGAGCCATGCGGCGAGTTCTTCGTTCGTTCCCTCATCGACGGGTTTGGCCTGGCCTTGTTTCACCGCCGCAGCGGCGTCGGCGGGGCGGAGGTGGAAGGCGGCGCGGTGTTTGCCGAGCAGCGCGGCGAGGGTCTCCACTTCTGAGGCACCGGCTTCGCGCTGCGTGGCCTGACGCCATGCCCAGCGCAGGCGTGCGCCGTCGTCGCTCCCGCCTTCTTTGAGAATGCGGGCGGCAAAGGCGCGGGCGGCCTCGACGAATTGCGTGTCATTCAAGAGCACGAGCGCCTGCTGCGGGATGTTGCTGCGCGTGCGGTCGGGGGCGCATTCTTCGCGCGTGGGTGCGTCGAGCGCGAGCATGGCGGGATGGACGTAACTGCGCTGCCACCAGGTGTAGAGGCCCCGGCGGTAGAGGTCGGGCGGCGCGCTGTTCTCCCACTCGCGCGGCGGGAAGTTGAGATTTTCCCAATAGCCGCGCGGCTGCCAGGGTTTGACGCTCGGGCCGCCGGTTTTCTGCACGAGCAGGCCGGAAATGAGCAGCGCGTTGTCGCGCACGAACTCGGCATCCAGCCGCCACCGGCCGCCGCGGGCGAACTCGCGGTTCTGCGGATCGCGCGCCAGCATGTCAGGTGTGGCGGCGGACGAGCGGCGCCAGGTTTCGCTCGTGACCATGAGCCGGATCATGTGCCGCAGGTCCCACCCGGAATCCATGAATTCGCAGGCCAGCCAGTCGAGCAGCGGCTGATGCACGGGGACTTCGCTTTGCGTGCCGAGGTCGTCGAGCGTCTTCACCAGTCCGCCGCCGTAGAAGAGTTTCCACAGCCGGTTCATCACCACGCGGGCGGTGAGCGGGTTTTGTTTGGAAACCAGCCACTGCGCGAGATCGTGACGGTTGAGGCGTTTGTCCGGCGTGGAGGTGATGACGCCGGGAAGAAACGCGGGCGTCGCCGGCAGCATCACGTCGCCGCCGGTGTTTTGCCAGTCGCCGCGAGGGAGCACACGCACGGTGCGCAGGTTTTTCGTCGTCACCGTGACGAGGCAATGTGTCAGGCTGTTCTCGTAATCGTCGCGCGCCTTTTTCGCGGCGGCTTTTTCTTTGTCCTTGTCGTCGCGGTCTTTGAAGGCGGCGAGCTTGTCGTTCAGTTCCTTCAGTTTCGCTTTTTGCTCATCGGTGCCCAGAACCGTGCCTTTGCCGCGCGAACCGACCGCAGCCTCCTCGATGTCGGCAAAGAATGCGCCGAGCGCGTAAAAGTCGCGCGTGGTCACGGGATCGTATTTGTGGTCGTGACACTCCGCGCACATGAACGTCTGCCCCAGCCAGGTGGTGCCAATGCTCTTCACGCGGTCCACGAGATACTTGGCCTCATACTGCCCCGGCTGCGCGCCGCCCTCCTCGGTGGAAAGAATGAGCCGGTTGTAGGCGCTGGCGACCAGTTGCGGCTCGGTGCGGTTGGGAAGCAGATCGCCGGCGACCTGCTCGACGGTGAACTGATCGAAGCGTTTGTTCTCCTGAAACGCGCGCAGCACCCAGTCGCGCCACGGCCAGACGGGCATGGGATTGTCGCTGTGATAACCAATGGTGTCGGCGTAGCGCACCTGATCCAGCCACCAGACGGCCATGCGCTCGGCATGCTGCGGGGAGGCGAGGAGATTCTCGATTTGAGACTTATGATTTAAGTTTTGGTCTGGCGCGGGCGGCAAGCCGGTGAGGTCGAAATGCAGGCGGCGGCGCAGGGTGCTCTCCTCTGCGGACGGCGCAGGAGTCAGGCCGATGGCCTCCAGGCGCGCGTTGATGAAGGCGTCGATGGGATTTACGGTTTTCGATTCTCGATTTTCGATTTGCGGCACGGGCGGGCGCTGCGGCGGGATGTAAGCCCAGTGCGCCTCGTACTCTGCGCCCTGCGCGATCCAGCGCCGGAGGATTTCTTTCTCATCCGCAGTAAGCTGGCGCACTTCCTTCGGCGGCGGCATCTGGTCGTCCTCCGCAGTGGTGAGAATGCGCTTCACCAGTTCGCTTTCGTCAGGCTTGCCTGGCACGATGGCGACCGTGCCGTCATTGTCGGCCAGGGCACCGTCGCGGGTATCGAGCCGGCGGTCGGCCTCACGCGTGTTCTTGTCGAATCCGTGGCAGCGAAAACACGCGTCCGCCAGAATTGGTCGGACGTCGCGGTTGTACTGCGGCTTCTCCGGCAGCGCCGGCCCGGCGGCGGAGACGCCGCAGAGGAGCAGGCTGAGAATGGGACCGATGGGACGCATGGGTCTCATGGGAGGTGCTTACTTCGCCGGCTTCAGCGCGGTGTCGGCGGGCTTGATGCCTTTTTTGGCGCCGTTGAAGCCGAACTTGGTGGGATTGTATTCGCCGGTGGGGGCGACATCGAGTTCGGCGGGCACGTCGAGTTTCAGGCCCCAGAGAACGCCGTTCACGACCATCCGGCGCAGGCCCTCGCTTTTGAAGTCGGAGGCGGCGCCGAGCGTGGTTGTCAGGATTCGGTTGGTGGTGCCGGCTTCGTTTTTGTATTCGCGAGTCCATGCGACCGGCATCATGGGGTCGTTGATGTGTTGCTCCTTTCCGCCGCGCGCTTTCTTTTTGTAGTCGGCGGGCGGGCTGTCGGACTCCGCTCCGATGATCACCTGGCCGCGCACGAGGATGGTGACATCTTCGGGCGGTGCGGCTTCATAGACGTCGGTGTCGCCGATGATTTCCTTCACGCCGCGCAGCACGGGATGTTCTTTGGCCGAAGGTTCGATGATGCCGCGGGTGCCTTCGGGGCCGTGCTTGCCCCAGTGATTGATCCATGTTTCACCGAGCACTTTCCTGCCGAAACCGCCCTCGTTGTTAAATGAGTAGGACTTCCATTTGGAATCGCCGCCGAAATTGAAAGCATGCGTGGAGGTGCGCAGGGCGACGATGGGCACGCCGCGTTTGAAGGCTTTGTCGAAGCGTTCCATCGCCGCGTCGTCCCAGTGACGGAAGCGCAGCGCCATGATGATGGCGTCGGCGGAATCGAGCGCCTCACTGCCGCTGAGGCTGGCTCCGTTGTTGGGATCGATCTGGCCATCCTTGTTCACGGAAAAGCAGACAGTGCATTTGAAGCCGTGTCTGCTGAGCACCCCGGCGAGCATGGGCAGGGCCTCCTCGCTGCGGTATTCCTCATCGCCGGAGAGCAGCACAACGTGTTTGCCTTTTCCGGGGCCGTCGCCGCCGGGGAGTTCGAGCGTCAGAGGATCGGCGGCGTGGAGCAACGGGGAACAGGCGAGAGCTGCGGTGAAACTGAGAAGAGTGCGGCGGGTCATGGTGGTGAAGAATGAAGAATGAAGAATGAAGAATGGAACGGAATGCTGGGGCTATTACACCGCGGCGCAAGTTTCCTGTCACGCCGTGTTTGATGCCATCACAGAATGATGGTAATCCGGAGCAGGCTGCGTCCCGGGCCGGGCAGATTCAGCCGGGCCGTGATGAGGTCCGTGCCGTCCGGCTGCGGGACACTGCTCACCCGCGTGAGGTTCGATTCGCTGGTGTCCCATGTGGTGAGATTGCCGGAAAGATCGATCCGCGCCGCGAGGCCGGGCACGTCGTTGCGGACGGTGAACTGGATTTGCAGCGGGCTGCCATTGGCGGCGGGGGTGACGGCGACTGGAGTGCCGCCGGGCGTGAGCGGCGGTGTTTTGAAGGCAAACTCGGCGAGATTCTCCAGTCCGTCTTTGTCAGGATCGGCGTGGAGGGCGGTATCCGGCGCGGGAGTGCCGGGCGGAAACTCCGCCGCGACCCATGCGCCGTATTCCGGGAGCGACTGCGTGTTCGCGCCGCCGGCGGTGGCTCCGCGAAGCAAATCGAACGCGCCCGTGCCGTCGGGGAAACGCCCCAAAGTCAAGCCGCCCGGCGCCGCGGAGAACTCCACGCGGTCCGCGAATCTGAGCAGATTGCCGGCGGAATCGGCTTCGAGCAGGAAGACATCGTCGCCGCCGGAATTGAGCGCGAAGGGCGCGAGGCAGCCGGGATGCGCCGGATTGTTGAAATGTGATTCGTTGAGCACGAGAAAAGCGCCGTCAGCGAGGCTGGTGCCCGCCGGGATGCGGAACTTGCGGTAGTCGTCGCTGCTGTCACTGAGGAACCAGCCGCCGATACTCTGCGGCGCGCCGCTGACATTGAGCAATTCGATGAAGTCCGACTGCGGCGCGAGACTGGCGCTGAGGACTTCATTGATGACCACGCGGTTGTCAGGGCCGCTGCCGGCGCGGCCGGGCGAGCCGTGGAATTCCGATGAGGGCCGCCAGTTGCCGGCGGTATGGTAGAAGTCCTGCTTTTCCGTCAGGGTGGCGGGTGCCGCTTCCGGATTTTTCAGTTCGAGGGAACTGCCGCCTCCGTCGGCGCGACCGGGCCACACGCCTTCGTCTTCAAAGGTGAACGAGTACACGGGCGACTGGTCCGCGGCGCGCACGGTGATTTCCTCACCGCCGTTGGAGAGCGATCCGGAAAAGGCGCCCGCGACGCGGATGCCCGCATGGTACCACGGCGACGAGGCGGTGCGGTAGCGGGCATCGAACAGCGCCTGATCCTTGACCACGACGACGTGTTCGCCCGGCAGGAGCACCACGCCGGGTGGAAACGTGAACAGGACCGCGCCGCTGATTTGCACGCCGTCGGGATTCACCGCGGTCGTGCCGGTGTTGCGAAACTCGAGGAACTCGCAGTCGCCCTGGCCGGCGCCCTCCGGATGGTAGTGAATTTCCGTCAGGGTGAAATTCGCCGTCCCGGCCGGCTGTGTGCCGGTGAGATAAAACGCGGCATCATTCACGGCGCTCCATTCGCTCCCTGACTTCGCGCGGGTTTTCAGTGTGACCGGGCCGGTGATCACGATCGGCTGCGGCGTGACGGGCAGGGTGCCGGCGAGTTCGAGGTCGAAGGAGATGTCGCTGCTGGTGCTGGCAGTCTGGTGAATCTCCACGGCGACTGTGTTGGCGCCGGCGTGGAGCGTGTACTGTGCGGGCGTCAGCGTGAGCAACTGCCATGTTTCGCCCTCGTCGCCGGCCGCGGTCGCGGGCGTGGTGGCCGTGATGGCGCCGGTGGCGGGCATGTTCGGACGCCAGACTTCCTGACCGTTGATGTAAACCACTGCACCGTCATCGCGTTTGAGCCGGATGTTCAATCCGGTGTAGGCAGCGGGATTGGCGATGTTGATGGTGCGGCGGAACCAGGTGGTGATGTTCTGTTGCACGCCGGCCGCGACGGGATCGATGTCCACAAAGGGGACGGTGGTCACCTCGTCGCTGTCGCCGTAGCCAAGCTCCGCCGCGCCCTGCGGCCATGCGGTGTCGTCAAAGCCCGTGTCCTTCCATGCCGCCGGAGGCGCTGCGGCACTGACAAAGTATTTCCACACCGCGCCCTGACCGGGAACATCGTCGAAGGGAGCGATCAGAATCTCCTGCGCCGATGCTCCGCTGTACGGCAGGGCGGAAGGACTGATCGCGCCGCCAGGCAAACGAGGGTCGCTGCCGTCGAGGGTGTAATAAATGGAGGCCCCGGGCGGACCGCTGAGCGTGATGACCTGCCCGGCATTCACCGCCCCGCCGCGCTGGCTCATCTCCGGCGCATTCAGGGGATACCAGCCGCGCGCGCGGAACTGGTTCAACTGAATCGCGGTGCGGTTGGGGAAATAGGTGTTCATCAGATAATTCCGTTCCGCGGTCCATTCGCCGTCGCGGTCCCACGGCAGCGGGCCGGCGCTGGAACCGGGCTGCCAGCGGGCGGTTTCGGCGACGATGGCGGTTTCGATTTCGAGGGCGCGGAGGTTGTAATAACCTGCGGCTTTGGCGGGCGTGAGCACGCCGTCGTGGTGGAAGTGGCGGTAGATGCGGTCGCGGAACAGCACGCGGAAGTCAGCGTGACTCATCAGCGCGGTGAAGATGCCGTCCGGGACGTTCTGGTCGGTGCAGTCGATGTTCACCTCCTGGAGGCTGATGTCACTGTCCTGGCAGAAAAATTTCCAGCCGCCGCGGTCCGGCAGACGCGGTCCGGCGGCGCCCCAGTTGTGGGTCGCGGTCCAGTCCCAGTCATTGCCGGTGTAGAAGGCGAGCACCATGTAGTCGGCGAGATTGGTCACATCCACCCAGCGTTTGGCTTCAGAGTAGTTCCCCAGTGATGCCTTCAGCTGCTGCCACACGGACTGCCACGTTTCCGGTCCGTGGCTGCTGCCGGTGACGGCGGCGCCGGTGAAGTGATAGTCCTCCGCAGTGCCGGGGTAGTAAGTGCCCATGTAATCGTCGTCCGCATGCTCCTGGATGTGATACATGCCGTAGTAATTGCCGTTCACGAACAGGTTCACCATGCGCCCGTGTTTGCCGGGCTGGCCCATCAGCAACTGCATGTCCTCGATCCAGATGTTCCGGATATACTGCGCGTCGCCGTCGCGCTGCACGGGCGGCGAGCCGTAGCCGGTGCCGGGCTGCGACGGTGCGGCGATCCAGCTGTGGGTGTCGTGCGAGCCGCTGCGCAGACGGAGTTCCTGAAACTCCGTCACCGCGCCGGCGGCGTCGTGGGGATGCCGGCCATAGACGGGATAGTTGAGACGCGTGGCGCCGTATTCCCCGCGGAAGCGCACGCTCATGCTGCCCTTGGCGTAACTGAGACTCGTGGTGCCGCTGCGGATCACGCCCGCAGGAATGGTGAAGCCGGGTTCACCGCCCGCAGGATCGAACAATTCCATGCTGCACTCCGTTTCCGAGTACGGCAGGTCGCCCGCATTGTTGATGACCAGCGAGAGCGCCGGCAGCGCGAGCAGGGCATCGTCGAGCAGCGGGCCGTACACGGCGTGGTTCTTGATTGAAGAGACGAAGTTCGTCTGAGCTGTGAGGCCGTCGGTGTTGGGATGGATGACGCCGTTCAAGAAAAGATAGGACTGGGTGGCCACGGGGGTGTAGGCGGCGTCCGGATGGGAGGCGAAAGCCCGCACGAGGCGCGAGCCGCTGCGCGTGCTGCCCGCGACGGGAGTGATGTTGAGCGGTGCGGCATAGACCGGACTGAAAGCTGTGGGGACGCTGCCGTCGAGCGTATAGCGGATCACGGAGCCTGGCAGGGTGGCGGTGAGCGTCAGCGGAAAGGCCGCTGACTTGAAGCCGTGGGGCTCGCTGAAACTGACATCGTTGCGGCCCGCGGCGGCCAGCGGGGAGTTGAGCGCCAGGGGAGTCGGGGTGCGCAGGTGGCCGGTTTCCTCCCCGCCGCCGCGCACCCCCCAGGTGACGTTCGGAAAGAACTCCGGCGGGTTCACATCACTGACCAGGACGCCGTCCGGACGGGACAGGAGGAGTCGCTCACCGGACTGGCTGAGACTGAAACTGGTGTGCGGCGGACTGCCCGCCGGCACGGTCCCGCCGCCGCTGGCGAAGACGAGCAGATAGCCGTGCGGGGCGATGGTGAGAGCGGGAAACGTCCATTTGTCAGGAACATCCGGATCGTCGCTGAGATGCCAGCCTGTCAGATTCACCGGCTGGGCCAGTTCATTGTAGAGTTCGATCCAGTCCTGCGGTTGATTGTTCTCATCCAGCGGCACCGAGGCCGGCGTGGGTACCGCCATGATTTCGTTGATCCGCACGCGCGGCGCGACGACCGGCAGGACGACCACGCTTTCCGTGCTCAGGCCGGCAAGGTCGGTGGCCCGCAGGCGAAGGGAGACGCCGGTGACGCCCGCCGGCAGCGCGGAGGCAAGCCGCAATGCACCGTCCGCGACGGTGAACAGCGCGTTGTCCTTGTCCCCCGCGCCGGAGACGAGGGTGAACTCATGGCGGTCAAAAACGTCCGCATCCTCCGCCGACAAAGTGCCGGCCGTCTGCCCCGCGACGAGTCCGCTGCTGAGCGACTCCGCATCCAGCCTCACCGCTGTCGGGGCGTGCGGCGCCGCGAGCGATACCGGGAATGACTTATCGATGAAACGCGCCGCATCTTCCGCATCCGTGGCCCGCACCCTGACGGAATAGTTCGTGCCCGGCGGCTGTGCGGAGAAGTCGAACGGCGCCGGCATCAGGTGCGCGCCGCTGAGGCTGAACTTTGCATTGTCCGTGTCGCCGGCACCGGAAACGAAGGAAAGGGTGTGCGTCGCGCCCCACTTGCCGTCGGTCACGGCGAACGCTCCGATCCAATCCGTCTGCGGCGCGAAAAACTGCGACGGCGCGAGGACGATGTCGTCCGGCGCCGGAGGAATATAGACGCGTTCCAAAGTCAGCGCCTGCCAAATGGGATTGCGGTCGCCGCCGTCATTCGCGCCAAAGAAATTTCCCATCTCCACCGTCACCGTGGAGCCGGACGGAGTGAACTCGTGCACCCACACGGTCGAACGGTTCGCCGCATAGGTCGCCCCGGGCCTGGCGCCGAGGGAACTGATTTCATCCACGGCGTTCTGGCCGTTGAAGCGGATGTCCCAGTTGCGGTTTTCCGCGTTGTTGCCGCTGATGAGAACCTGCAGCTTGCAGGGAATGCCGGGAGTGACCGTCAGGGCGGCCCGCAGGATTTCCCCCGGCGGGAGCGCCCAGCGGATGTCATGCATGACCTCCTCAAGGGCGTTCGCATCGGCACTCGCGCCGTATTCCGGTTTGGCCTGCCATGCGATCACGTTGCGCGGCCCGATGAACGAGGCGCCGGGAATGGCCTGCGTGTCCGGCAGGAATTGCAGGCCATTCACGGTGCGGACCGTGTCGTCGTTGAAATTGACCGCATAGTCGAACTGGCCGGAGAGATCAAGATTCGGATCGGCGGGGCCGTTGAACTGCCTGAGGCTCCCGAGCAGAACCGTGGTGCCGGCGCGCAGGAACGGAGGAAATGTCAGGGCGAAGAAAAGAATAAGTCCGGGGAGGAAGGCTCTCATGAAAAGGGGTGGGGAAATGAGGTTATCCGGCCGCACGCCGTTCGGGAAGAAAATCCTGCGCGCGTCCGCGGAATCACGCCTGCTTCCGCGGGCCGGAAGCGAATTTCCCCCTTGCCGCGCCGTTGGATTTTGTTTGCACACGCGAATTGACATTGCCGCATCCACCCCCCACACTTTGATTCATGTTCCTTCACGACCAGCATGGCTACCCGTCTCGATACTGCAATCCTGCGCGGTGAAATCTCGAACGAGACCCCTGGTGTTGTCACCGGGCGCATCTGGCTGGCCGGCCGGAATGCGCCGCTGGTGCTCAATCTCCGCGGCAACTGCCTGCGTGACATCGCGGGCTGTACCCTGACATTCGTCAATCCGCGCCCGGAACGGGTGGCGGTGTTCGATGTGCTCAGCGATGAACAGGAGGGCGCCGCCGGCGACATGACCGCCAGCCGCAAGACGCGCGTGCCCACCGTGAGCAACACCGAGGTCTCGCGCCTGCTGGAAAACCGCCTCACGGTACCCACGCGCCTCGCCAATTCGCTGTATCTTGAATGGTTCAGCAATGCCAATGGCCGGCTCGTCATCGAGACCACGGACTTCACCCTGCAAATCAGCCCGCCGGCGTGGATCATGAGCGCCGAGGAGGAGAATCTGCAACTCCACGAGGCCCGGCAGATGTTTCACCGCTATCTCGACATCATCACCGGCATGGACGCCGGCGACGATGACGAAGAGGAGGAGTCATTCGAGGAGGAGGAACCGGAGGAGGATGACTTCAACAACGGGATGATGGAGGCGATGGATTTCAGCGACGCGCCGCTCAACGAATTCGAGTGGGAGCAGGAACTGCGGGACGCCGACCGCCGCGCCGAGGCCTATCAGGAAGCGTTCGACCGCTACCGCGACCATCCGCAGCGGGACCGCCTCATCGCCGAGGCCATGGGCTGGGATCCTTCAGAACTCGACGAGATCACCGATGAGTTGAGTGAAGTGGCGGAGGCCATGCAGCCGGACGATCCGGAAACCCTGCTGGAAAGCGCCTCCACCATCGCCCGGGCCAGCGAAGACGATCACCATCCGCTGAGCCGCCGGGCCATGAATTTCGCCCTGCGCCTGCAGATCGAAGCCGAACAGCTGGGGCTGCTGCTGCCGGATGTCTCGCGCGACAGCCCGGTGCTCACCGGCATCGTCAGCATCATCGCCATGGGCGCCAAACTGGCGGCGGCGCTCGATCCCATGGTTGAAGGCCTGGAGCCGGAACCGGGGTTCGTCATTGCCATGCTCAAGCGCGCCCAGGTGCCGCTCAATGAAGCCCTGCACGCGCTCGGCTCCATCGACATGAAACAGGTCAGCGGCGGAACCCGGCGCTGGCTCACGGACGTGCGCCGGGAAATCTTCTCCATCCGCAACGAGATTCTCGATGTGATGAAAGAGCAGCGCGGCCGGCAGTGAAGATGCACGCCGCCGTCAGGACCCGTTCGTGTCATTCGCGGTCCGCATGAATTCCTCCGCTCTCCGCACTGACGAATTCGATTTCGCGCTTCCGGAGGAGTTGATCGCGAGCCGCCCGCTGCCGCAGCGCGGGGATTCACGCATGATGCTGGTGGACCGTGCGCGCGGCGTGGTGGAGCACCGGATGTTCCGCGAGTTCCCTGACTTCGTGCGTGCGGGCGACGTTGTCGTCTTCAATGATGTGCGCGTGGCCCGGTCGCGCTTTTTTTCCAGCGACGGTCGCATCGAACTCCTCCGCCTCACCGCCGTCACGCCGCGGCTCTGGCAGTGCATGGTCCGCCCGGGGCGGAAACTGCGGAAAGGTCACACCCTCCAAATCGGTGAGGCTGTGGGCACCGTCACCGATGTGCTGGAGGACGGCACACGGCTCATCGCATGGGACCGCGGGGTGGACGAGCAGCGGCACGGGCACCTCGCGCTGCCGCACTACATGAACCGTGAAGACGACGCGGAGGACGCCGAGCGCTATCAAACGGTCTATGCGCGGAAGGATCGCAGCGATGCTGTCGCCGCGCCGACCGCAGGCCTGCATTTCACGCCGGAGATGATCGCCGCACTGCCGCACGCGTTCATCACCCTGCACGTCGGACCCGGGACTTTTCGCCCGGTGAAGGCGGAACTCATCAAAGACCACGTGATGCACACCGAGCGCTACGAGATCACGCCCGGCGCGGCGGAGAAAATCGAATCCGCGGCGCGCCGCATCGGCGTAGGCACCACGACGGCGCGCGTGCTGGAGCACTGCGCACAAACGTCAGGTAAAATCACGGCGCACGCGGGCGAGACCGGCATCTTCTTATATCCCGGCTGCACCTTCCTCCGCACGGATGCTCTGCTGACCAATTTCCACCTGCCCAGGTCCACGCTCTTCATGCTCGTGTGCGCCTTCGGGGGCGCGGAGTTGCTCAAACACGCCTACGCGGAGGCCGTGCGGGAGCGCTACCGGTTCTACAGTTACGGCGATTGCATGTTGATCGTGTAGGCGCGTCATCTTCGCATGTCCAGTGCTTCACCCTTTTTCGACCTCGTGCAGGATGCGCTGCAATCCGGCGCGCTGCGGAAGGCCACGCTCAGCAGGCCTGTCAAATCCGCGCCCGCCGGCCTGCGTAATGTCTTCCTCCGGCCCGTGGAGATTCGCGGTGCACCGATGATCGCGTGGACGTGGCGCTACGAGCGGCGCGATGAAGTGAAAACCTCACCGCCGCGGAATCGCTCGCGCGCCTGCGCGAACTCTGTGGCCCGGTCTTTCGCAATGCCGATGTCTTCACCGCCACGCAGGAGGCCACCCTGACACACAACCGCCGCGGCGAGCCCGCCGTCTTCATTCATGCCGCGAAGCAGGCGCCGGCCGCCGTCGAGGAAGCGCACGACCGCGCCAAGTCCCGCCTGCTCGACCCCACCGCCCCCTGGCTGCAGGAACTGGGCATCACGGGGCCGGGAGGCTCCGTGCTGGCCGCCTCGCAGGCCAAATGGCGGCAGATCAACAAATTCCTCGAAATCATCGCCGGCCTGCTGCGCGGGGCCCATCTCCCGCAGGACGCACACATCGCCGACATGGGCTGCGGCAAGGGCTACCTGACCTTTGCGCTCTACGATTACCTCACTTCACAGACCGCGCTGCGTCCCCGCATCACAGGCATCGAGCAGCGTCCGCATCTGGTCGCCATCTGCAACCACGCCGCAGAACGCGCGGGCTTCACTGGCCTGACGTTCGAATCCGGCAACATCAACGACTGGCGCCCGCAGCGGCTCGATATGCTCATCGCCCTGCACGCGTGCGACACGGCCACGGATGAAGCGCTGGCCGCCGGAGTGCGCGCCGGGGCCCGCGTGCTCGTCGTCGCGCCGTGCTGCCACAAGCAGGTGCGGCAATGCATGGACGCCGGCAATGAACTGAGCCCCGTGCTGCAGCACGGCATTCTCGCCGAGCGTCAGGCGGAAATCCTCACCGATGGCCTGCGCGCGCTCATTCTGGAGGCCCACGGCTACCGCAGCAGCGTGTTTGAATTCATCTCGCCCGAACATACGGCGAAAAACCTCATGATTACCGCCATCCGTCAGGATCGGGCGAACGTCAAAGCCCCGGCGCAGATCGCGGCGCTCAAGGAATCGTTCGGCATCCGCGAGCACCGGCTGGAGACGCTGCTCGCTCAGGCAAAATCATAAACCACCGCGCGGACGCAGACCTTCTTGAAGACCTTTTCCACAAACTCGACGTGCAGCGGATGCACCTGATAGGCATCCTGCGCGGCCTTGTCCGGGAAAACGAGATTCAGCGCCACCTGGTAGCTTTGGTCCACCACGTCGCGATGGCTCGGGACCATTTTGCCCGCATGATAATGGAGCACGCCGGGGATCGGACGGAGGTACTGATCCATGCCGGCCAGCAGTTCATCGGCGGCGGAGGCGTTGGCGGAATCGGTCCAAGAGATAACGACGTGTGAGAACATGGCCGCGAGTGGCGCGGGCGGGCCGCAGGGTCAAGAGCACACCCGTTCGCAGGCCGCTCGCAGCGTCGAAGGGGGCCACTTCGCCCCATAACCGCCAAATTCTCGCGCTTGAGCGCCGATTCCTGAAGATGCGCCATAATTTCGAGAAAAAATCTGGCGCAGGGCGCGAGCGACGTTATACTGACTGAAATGACCAGAATCCGGTCTGAGGGCAGTGCCCCCGGCGGCCGGCTGGTTCATTTCTCCCGCCGCTGATCTCATTCCCCAACGCTTCCTCCCATGACTACCGCCCTCGCCGACCGCGTCGCCCGCGAACACGAAGCTCACACGGAGCGCGATGTGCTCGCCGAGAGCATTCGCCTCAAGTCGAAGTTCCCCCATCTCGCCAGCTACCCGAGCAAGCAGCGCCTTTACGCGGAGATCGACCGGCACACGGAGAAACTCTGCGGCAAGGCGATCCTCGACTACGGCTGCGGGCGCGGCGAGATGAGTATGCGGTATCTCGCGAACGGGGCGGACCGGGTCGCGGCGATCGATATTTCGGAGGTGTATGTGGAGGATCTGCGCGAGCGGGCGCGGCTGGCGGGCTATGCGCCGTCGCGGTGCGACTTTCGCGCGATGGATGCGCACAAGCTGGATTTCCCTGACCAGAGTTTCGATCTGGTGGTGGGCTACGGGATTCTGCACCACCTCGATCCGGCGGTGGCATTTGCCGAGATTCACCGCGTGCTGCGCCCGGATGGCCGGGTGCTGCTGCAGGAGCCGCTGGCGGACAATCCGCTGCTGAAAGTGTTTCGCAAACTGACGCCCAATGCCCGCACGGAGGACGAGGCGCCGTTCACCGGCGCGCAGATCCGGGCGCTCGAACGCGAGCACGGCTGGCGCTCCGAATCCGTGTACTGCGGCGTGCTGGAAATGCCGGTCTCGCTGCTGACCTCGAAGCTCATGCCCTCCCGGCCCGGGAACTTTCTCCTCCGCTGGGCGGACGCGGCGGAGCGCTGGCTGCACCGGCGGCGCTGGCTGTTGTCGTGGAACCAGTACATCGTTTTCAATCTGGTCAAAGCGTGAGGGATGGGCGCGGGGTCGGCCGCGGCAGGGCTGATGCGGCCGGACAGGGCGGCTGGAGTGAACCGGAGCGGCGCTTAAAGGAAATCCCAGGGAGTCGTTGAGGAAGCGCCGGAGCGTGCTTCTGCTTGCCGCGTGAGGCGAAATGGCCGCACACTTCCCGCCATGGCATCCAGTTCGCACGAGGAGATCGAGGTTCGTTATTCCCACCATGTGCTTCCCGCACGGGCGGTGGAGGAGGAGTCCAGCGTGCCCATGGGACCGGTGACGCGCAAAATCCGCCGCGCGGAAAGTGCGCTGCAGCAGCGGGTGGAGTTCGAGGCGCTCGTTTCCCACATCTCCGGGATGTTTGTCAGGCTGCGCAGTGCGGATCTGGACTGGGGCATCAGCGAGGCACTGCAGCAGATCGGGGAATTTCTCCGCGTGGATCACTGCCACGTGTGCCGGGTGCACAGCGGCGGCGCGCTGATGGATCACACGCACACATGGACCGCGCGGGGGCCGCGGCACGGCTGGGAGGGACGCATGAATGTGCCGATCGACCGCCACATTCCGTGGGCGGCGCAGCGTCTCCGCCGGCTCGACGGCATTGCCGTCTTCAGCGTGGATGCACTCGAGCCGGAGGCGGCGGTGGATCAGCAGACGTTTCGCGAGCAGGGGATCAAGTCCATCATCTTCGTGCCCATGGCGGTGCAGGGCGAACTGGTGGGCTTCATCGGTCTCGACTCCACTCGCATGGAGATGCACTGGACGGAGGATGCGATTTCGCTGCTGAAGATCGTGGCGGCGATCATCGGGGATGCCATGGAGCGGCGCGACACGGAGGACGCGCTGCGGCGGGAGAATGCTTTCAGCTATGCGCTGTTCAGTGCCACGGGCGCGCTGCTCATCGTGCTCGACACCGAGGGTCACATCATCCGCTTCAATCCCGCGGCGGAACTGCTCACCGGTCTCAGTGCCGCGCAGGCGGAGGGCTGCAGTCCGTGGGATTTGTTCGTGCCGCGCGACGAACAGGACGGTGAGCGCCGCATCTTCCGCCGCATTGCCGCCGGCGCGCCGCCCTCCGCACACGAAGGCACGGTCATCACGCGCAGCGGCGAGCGCCGCGTCATTTCCTGGAGTACCACCAGCATCGCATCAGAGGACGGCACGGTGGCCTACGTCATCATGAGCGGCATCGACGTCTCGGAAACGAAACGCCTCGAGGCGGATGTGCTGAATGTCGCCGAGCAGGAGCAGAGCCGCCTCGGACACGATCTGCATGACGGACTGGGCCAGCACCTCGCCGGCATCGAATTCATGAGCCATGTGCTCCAGCAGAAACTGGAGAGCCGTGAGGCGCCGGAAGCGGCCGAGATGGAGGACATCGCGCGGCTCATCCGGGAAGCGATCACCCAAACGCGCGATCTCGCGCGCGGTCTCAGCCCGGTGGTGCTGCAAAGCAAAGGGCTGGCCGTGGCGCTCGAAGACCTCGCGGCCAGCACCTCGCGCCACCTGCGCGGCGTGCGCTGCCTTTGCAAAGCCCCGGCCGACCTGCCGCCCATCCCGCCGGAAATCGCCATCCACCTCTATCGCATCGCGCAGGAGGCCGCGAACAACGCCACCCGCCACGGCAAGGCCACCCAGGTCATCATCAGCATCCGCGAGACCGCGCATCACCTCGAACTGACCATCGAGGACAACGGGCGCGGATTCGCCGAGAACAGCGGCGGCTCCGGCGGCATGGGGCTGCGCGTCATGCACTACCGCGCGGGCATCATCGGCGGCATTCTCCAAATCACGCAGCGCCCCGGGCAGGGCGTCACCGTGACCTGCTCGCTCGACTTGCCCCCTGCGGCGGCCTGAATTCCCCCTCGTCTCCCTCCATCCCGCCATCCTCCCCCGACATGCGCTCTGCGGCCTTCCTCCTCGTCCTCTCCATTCCCGCGCCGGCACAGTCCGACTGGCCCCAGTTTCGCGGCCCGAATGCCGCCGGCATCAGTCAGGATGCCTCGCCTCCTCTGAAGTTCAGCCCAACCGAATCCGTGGCGTGGAAAGCCGCGGTTCCGGCCGGCATCTCCTCGCCCGTCGTCATTGGCACCCGCGTGTTCCTCACGGGCCTCGATAACGACCGTCCGCTGATGATTTGCCTCGACCGTGCGAACGGCCGGGAGCTTTGGAGAAGGGAAGTGCCCGGGGGAAAACCGCAGGCTGTCCACAAAACCAGCCATGCAGTGAGCGCCACTCCCTGCGCCGACAGCACGCGAGTCGCCGGCTGGTTTCCGTCTTTCGGGCTCGTGGCATGGAACCATGAAGGCAAAGAGATTTGGCGGCGCGAAATGGAGCCGCCGTTCGTGGTCAACGGCAGCGGCACCTCACCGATCCTTGCCGGCGACAAAGTCATCCTCGCGTGCGACCAGCAGGGTGGAAAGTCGTTTCTGCTCGCCGCGGATGCCGCGAACGGCAAAACCATTTGGCAAACGCTGCGTCCGCTCGCCGTCAGCAGTTACGCCACTCCTGTCATCTGGAAACGCGGCGACCTGGAAGAGATCGTCGTTTCCGGCAGTCTGAAAGTTTCAGGCTACGGGCTCGCCGACGGTGCAGAGCGCTGGACGTGCCGCGGCACCGAAGCCGTCAGCGTCTGCCCCACTCCGGTCCTCGGCGACGGCATGTGCTATATCATGTCTCGCAGTTTCGGCGAGCAGCCGCCGCCTGCGGGGCTCGAAGGCCTGCTGCTCGTGGCCGACAAAGATAAAAGCGGCGGTCTCTCGCGCGAAGAGACGCCGTTTTTTCAAAAGGACGGCATCTACGATTTCATCGATTCCAGTCGCGACGGCTCCATTACGGCGGACGAACTCAAAGCCACCACGGCGCACATGGAGGGCGCGGATTTCGGGCTCTTTGCGCTGCGCGATCCTGGAAAAGCGGGTGGCGACATCACCGGCACCCACACCGCCTGGAAGCACCAGCAGGGCACGGCCAAGGTCGCCTCGCCGCTGCTCTATCGCGACCGGCTTTGGGTCGTGGCGGACGGCGGCCTGCTCACCTGCACCGACGCGAAGACCGGCAAGGTCATCTTTGAGCGTCAGCGTCTCGGCAAGGACGGAGGCGGCGACTACTTCGCCAGCCCGGTCGCCGCGGACGGGCGGATTTTCCTCTGCTCCACACGCGGCGTGGTCACCGTGGTGGAAGCCGCGGACACGCTGAAGATTCTGCACCAGACGAATCTCGGCGCGCCCATTCTCGCCACGCCGGCTCTGTCCGGCGGACTGCTGCTCATCCGCAGCGGCCCCATACTGTGGGCATTTGGAAAATAACGGTCATTCGCGGAGCCGCGAAGTAATTTTCCTTTGCCGCGCGCGGCGAATCTCTGTTCTCATGCGCCGCCATGAACAAATTGCTCCGTCTGCTTCTCTGGATCGCCGTCTCCCTCACCGGCGTGGCTGCGCTCCTGGTGCCGGCATTGAATCGCGGCGAGCCGGTGAATGCCCTGTGGCTGGTGGTGGCGGGGGTTTGCGCCTTTGCGGTGAGCTACCGTTTCTACTCCGCATGGCTGGCGGCGAAGGTTCTCGCGTTCGACGACCGGCGCGCCACGCCGGCGGTGACGCGCGCGGACGGAAAGGATTTCGTCCCTACCAACAAATGGGTCGTCTTCGGTCATCACTTTGCCGCCATTGCCGGGCCGGGGCCGCTGGTGGGTCCGGTGCTGGCGGCGCAGTTCGGCTGGTTGCCGGGCACCCTTTGGATTCTGATCGGCGCGACGCTCGGCGGCGGCGTGCATGATGCGGTGGTCATGTTCTGCAGCACGCGCCGCGACGGGAAGTCGCTGGGTCAGATGCTGCGCGAGGAGATCAATCCGGTGCTCGGTTTCGTGGCCATGATCAGCGTGCTGGTCATCATGACCATCCTGCTGGCAGTGCTGGGGCTGGTGGTGGTGAAGGCGCTGGCGGAAAGTCCGTGGGGGTTGTTCACCATCGCCATGACGATCCCCATCGCTCTCGTCATGGGCGTTTGGAACCGCATGGGGGGAAGTGTCAGGGCGGTGACGGTCTTCGGCGTCGCGGGGCTGCTGCTCAGTGTGTGGGGCGGCAAATTCCTCGGCTCGTGGGGCGTCGAGGATGCGTTCCGTCAGAAGGAGAGCTGGCTGGCGTGGAGCCTCATCATCTACGGGTTCGTGGCGGCGGTGCTGCCGGTGTGGCTGCTGCTCGCGCCGCGGGATTACCTCAGCACGTTTATGAAGATCGGCACTGTGGCGGTGCTGGGAGTGGCCGTGATTCTGGTCGCGCCCGTGCTCGAAATGCCCGCGGTGACCAAGTTTGTGGACGGCAGCGGACCGGTGTTCACGGGCGCGGTGTTTCCCTTCGTGTGCATCACCATCGCCTGTGGAGCCATCAGCGGATTCCACGCGCTGATTTCGTCAGGCACGACGCCGAAACTGCTCGAGCGCGAGAAGCACATCCGTGCCGTGGGCTATGGGGCGATGGTCACGGAAATGCTCGTGGCACTGATGGCCGTCATCGCAGCCTGCTCACTCAAGCCGGGCGAGTATTTCGCCGTGAATGCCGGCGCGGCCAAAGCGGTGGCGGTGGAGGCGGATCCGGTGAAACGCGCGGCCAAGGCGGAGACGGTGCTGGCGCAGTTGAGTGCGGAGACCGGCTTCACGGTCACTCCCGCGCAGATGGACAAACTGGCCCAAGACGTGGGCGAGGAGAACATGATCGGGCGCGTCGGCGGCGCGCCGACGTTTGCGCTGGGGATGGCGCAAATGTTCCATCGTGTCTTTCCCGGCGAAGGGCTGATGGCGCTGTGGTACCACTTCGCCATCATGTTCGAGGCGCTGTTCATCCTGACAACTCTCGACGCCGGCACGCGCGTGGGGCGTTTCATTCTCCAGGACTTCCTCGGCAACCTCTGGAAACCGCTGGGCGATACGCGAAACACGGGTGCCAGCCTGTTGAGCACGGCGCTGCTCGTTGGCGCGTGGGGATGGTTTCTGCTCCAGGGTGTGGCCGACCCGCTGGGCGGCATCAATTCGCTCTGGCCGCTCTTCGGCATCGCCAATCAGCTGCTCGCCGTCATCGCACTCTGTCTCGGCACCACGGTGCTCATCAAAATGGGCCGCGTGCGCTACGCATGGACCACGGCGCTGCCGCTGGTGTGGCTCACGGCGGTGACGTTCACCGCCGGCATTCAGAAAATTTTCGGCACCTGGCCGGCGGGGAAATTCGGCTTTCTCGACATCGCGCGCGACCGCGGCGCCAAACTCGCCGCCGGCGGCACCGACGCCCAGCAGAAGCTCTGGAAGACGGAGATCTTCAACAATTACCTCGATGCCGCCGTCGCCGGATTCTTCCTGCTGATGGTGGCGGTGATCCTGACAGGATGCCTGCGCGAGTGGGCCCGGCTCCTGAGCGGAAGAAAGCAGTCGGTGCTGCGGGAAAGTCCCTACGTGGCGCTGCCGGAGTCCTCCGCGGGGCCGTAAACAATTGCCTGGCTTTCGCCCGCCGACTTGCCAGGATACCGCTCAAATCATGAGCGCGACCCTGCCCGCCGGTTCCGTCATTCTTTTTGTCACCGCTTTGCCCGGCGATCAGGAGATGCTGGATACGAATGAGGAATTCCGGCTGATGGATGAAGCGGTGCGCGACCGGTTTATCCTGCGGGCCAAACTGGCGGCCCGGCCGGAGGACCTCGTGTTCGCGCTCGCCGAACTGAAACCGCGGGTGCTGCACTTCAGCGGTCACGGCGCCGGTCCGAAGGGCCTCGTGTTTCAGAAGGCGAAGGGAAAGTCCGCGCTCTTCACTGACAAGGCACTGACCGCTCTGCTGGAAACCAGCCTGCTGGGCCCCGGGCAGCTCGCGGTGCTCAGCGCCTGCTCGACGGCGTCCCAGGCGGACATGATCGCCGCCAAAGGATGCAGTGTCGTGGCCATGAAATGGGACGTGCTGGATGCGCTGGCCAAAGAATTCGCCTCCGCGTTTTATCGGCTGCTCTGCAGCCAGCCGCCGGCGGAGGCCTTTCGCAGTGCCCTTGCCGTGCTCAAAGCCAAACGTGTCCCCGAGGCGGACACGCCGGAGTTCTACGCGGGAAAAGCGGTCACCCCTCCCGATGACTCGACCACAGAGTCCGGGAATTCTATCAGTCAGGGAGCTCTGCGAAAGTTCCTCGCCGACCACGTGCCGGAGGATTCCCTGGCCAATCTCGAGACGGACATCGTCGATTATCGCAAGGCCATGGGTGCGGCGCTCGATCACATGGGCAAGTCTGAGCGCGCCCGCCGACTGATCGGATGGCTGGCCGAGCGGCAGCGACTCGTAGAACTCATCGCCAGACTGCGTGAGGAGGTGCCCGAACTTGTGCAGAAACACGAAACCGGCTGGTACTCCCGGCCCTGACGCTCATGTCCAGCCGCATTCTCACCGACGCCCGCAGGTCATCCCTGCTGCGAAGCATCAGGGACCGGCGCTGCGTGCTTTTTCTGGGGCCCGGCACCGCGTTCGGACCATCGGGAAAATCCCTCGAAGACGAACTGCTCGACCGGGTGAGTGCCGCCGCCGCGCTGACCCCGGATCAGCCGCGGCCGGACAAATTGCGCCATCTCTGCCAGCTCGCAGGGGCCGAGCGACTCCGCGACATCCGGGAGCTGGTCGCCGGGTACTACAACGAACTCGAACTGTCTGACTTCACGACCGGCGCCCACCGGAGCTTTGCGCGAATGGACTTCCCGCTGATCATTCAGCTGACGGCCGATCCCCTGATGGTCAACGCGCTGAAAGTGGAGTCGAAGACGCGCGATACGGGATGTTATGATTATGCCCTGCCGCTCCCGCCGCCGCACGGCAAAGATGATGCTGAAGACGATGACTGCTGCCTCGTTTACGGTCTGCGGGGCCTGTGGACCTCGCCGCGGTCGGTGCCGCTATCCACGGACGAAGACATCAGTCACCTTGTCGCGCTGGTGCGGGAGAATCCGAAAGTGCCGGAAGCGCTGAGCGCCAAACTGCGGGGCAGCGGCACGGACCAGCGCTCCGCGCTGTTCGTAGGCTTTGACTTCGCCTCATGGCAGACGCGGATGCTGCTGCGCGGACTCTTCGCGGTCTCTCCCACCACGATCAGCATGCCGGAGCCGGCGGTGGCCAATCTCCCCGGCGGCACACCCGGAAACTCCACCGGGGGTCCGTCGCCCGAGGACCGCGAGTTTCTCTGGTCCTGCTTCCGTCTCATTTTCACCGAGGAGCCGCCTGATCAGTTCGCGAGCAAACTGGAGAGCGATCTGAAAGCACTGGATGGCGGGAGGGGATCGACGGCGCGGCGCGTCATCAACCAGGGCGCTCTGCGGAAATTTCTCGCGGAGCTTCTGCCCGAGGAGGATCTGACCAATCTGGGTTTCGACATTCCGGAATTCATCAAATACAACGGCCAGCAGTCGTGGGAAACCGGAACCAAACCCGCCAAGGTGCGTCAGCTCATTGGCTGGATACGGGAGCAGGGCCGGCTGGATGACCTGATGCAGCGCATCGCGGCTCAGGCGCCACAGCTCTTCCAGCAGCATGAACCGACCCTCTACCAGTCCTAGCCGATGAATCTGCCGACGCTGCGACGCTATCCTGGCACCCGGTCCTTCGAGGACACGCCGGAAGACCGCCGGCTGTTCACCGGACGGGACGCGGAAATCCGGGAGGTTTGTCAGCGCATCGCGAGTCACCGCGTCATCGTGCTCTACGCGCCGTCCGGCACGGGAAAATCCTCACTGCTGCGCGCGGGAGTTTTTCCGGAGCTGCGCGCTCTCGGCTACCTGCCGCTGGAAGTGCGCTTCAACACCGACGAAGCGAAACCCCTGCTGCAGCAGCTGGTTGGCGAAGTGGACCGGGAATGCGCCAGGGAAAGCCAGCAGGCGGATGTGGTGGAGGCGCCGGCCGCGCCGGAGTCGTTTCTGCACTATTTCCAGGAAACTGAATTCTGGGGCGCGGACGGTCCGATGGCGCCGGTGCTGGTGCTGGATCAGTTTGAGGAGATTTTTTATCTGCATACGGCGCCCCGCCGGCACGAACTTTTCCGTGAACTGGCGCACCTGATCCGCGGCGACAGTGGGAGCCCGCCCGCCGCCGGCAGCGCCGCCACCGCGGCGGAACGACTGCGCCTCGTGATCTCGCTGCGGGAGGAAGTGATCGGCCAGTTGGCCGCGCTGGGCAGCAGCATTCCCGGGCTCATGGAGCATGCCTACCGCCTGCCTCCACTGCGCGACGAGACGGCGAAACTGGCCATAACCATTCCGGCCGGCAGGGAACTGGATGACCGCTACACGCCTCCATTCGCCTGCGACCCCGACGCCGTGAACAGCCTCATCGCGTGGCTCGCGGAACGCTCCGGAGTTGCCGCTTATGAGGACCTTTCAGGAAAAGTCAGTCTAAGTGTCGAATCGTTCGTGCTTCAGGTGTTCTGCGAACACATCGAAGACGCCGTCATCCGACAGCGCGCCGCCGGTGCGGCCGAGGCGGGTTTCACCGGCTCGATGCTGTACCGTCCTGAAGCGAAGGAGGCTGTGCTGCGCCGCTTTTATTACAAGAAACTGCTGCAGTTCCTGAATACGCGGCGTGGCGGGGAACCGGTCGAGGAACCGCTGCCGGAGCGCGTCGTGGAGCTGTTCTCCGAAAGCGGCGAGGGTGAATCCGGCCGCCGCCAGCGCCGGGGACTGGTCAGGACCGCTCTGCAGATGGGGGAGTTCGGGCGCTTCAGCGGTCTGCTGTGGTTCACGCGCAGGGGCCGGGCGGTGCTGGGGCTGCTCGAATGTGATCTCCTAACCAGTGACGGGAGACGCCAGCCGCGGGACCGCCGGGAAATTTCGCGCAGCCGCCGGCTCAGTGACGCCGACATCGCACAGCTCGAACGCCTCCGGCTCGTGCGCACCGAACCCCACGGCGGCACCAGCCTGCTCAACCTGACCCACGATCAGCTGGCGGCGGCCATTCACCGCTACAGCATCCGGCGCTACGCCAGAAAAGTCTTCACCACCTACGCGGCGCTCGCGGCGCTGGTGCTGGTGATCTTCGCCTCCCGGTGGTGGATTCAGCAGGAACGCGATGCCAAAGAGCGCGCCGAGCAGGCGGCCGCCGCCGCGAGGACGGCGGAGGAACTGGCGAAGCAGAATGAATCCGCCCAGCGCAAACTGGCCGAGGAACAAAAGCAGCGCGCCGAGTTGGAGGAAAAGCAAAACCAGAAGCTGGCGGCGGACGCCATGGAACTTCAGAAGAAACGCCGCGAGGCCTCGCGCCTCGCCAGAGAACAGGCCGCGCACGCCAACACCCTCCAGGAAGCCGTCGCTTCCCTGGCCATTGCCGTGAAGGCGGATCCGACGGACGATGAGGCCTTCGTGCGCCTCATGGGCCGCCTGCTGCGCATGGGCACCTTGCTTCCTGACAAGTTCTGGCAGGTGCCGGCAAAGGCCCGGGCCCGCGTCGTGGCGGCGGATCCCGGCGGCCGGCATTTCGCTCTGCTGTCGGAAGTGCCGGCGGACCAGATCGAAGTGGTGGATGCCGCACGCCCGTGGGAGCGGGGGGCGATTCTTCCGCTGTATTCCGATTTGAAGCATGCCCGCTTCGCCCTTGGCCGGAACGGCCAGCTGCTCGCAGCTTTCGTGCCTCCCCGGCGATACCCCAACGAGCCGGCTCAGGAGCAGTACTACAAGCAAAGCGGTCCGCGGAATGCGGCCGGCTCCACTGGTCCCTCCACGCTCTGGATCATGCAGGCCGGGGAGGCGAAGGGCGAGCGAAAGTCCATCGACGGGCTGCCGCCGGAGGTCGTGGACATGCAATTCAGCCCCCGCGGCAAATGGCTCGCTCTGTATGAAAAATCCGACCGCATTCATTTGGTGAACCTCGACACCGGTGCACGGCTCACACCGCCCGCGGCCCGGGGTGAACCGCGGCGCTCCGCCGGCAGCGGCTTCTTCGCGTTCGCATTTCATCCCGCAGACAGCACGCTCGCTGTCATCCCCGTCAGCAAGAGCTGCCTGCTTTACGACGCCGCGACCGGCGCTCTGGTGCCCGCGGAGGCGGGAATCAGCACCGGTGCGGCTTTCAGTCCTGACGGATTCTGGCTTGCCTGCTCCGGAATGGGCGGTGCCAAAGTGAAGGGCCTCGATGACTGGTCATCGAATCTGAAAACCCGGCTGGCGGAGAGATCATGGACCGAACTCGCGCCGCCGCCGCATCCGCACACTGCCCGCGCATTCACCCGCACCGCCGCGTTTTCCCCTGACAGCAGTCTGATGCTCGTCCCCCAGACATCGGCCTTTCCGGGTGCCTACAACCCTGACGGCTCCGCGGCACAGTATTATCTGGTGACCGACTGGCAGCTCTTTTCCCGGCCCTTTGCGCCGGAATCTCCGTCCACCCCCGTGCAGACCGCGGCCAATCCGCCCCGCCGGCCGCTGCGTTATTCCGATCCCGATCCCATTCGCGCCTACGTCGATCAACTGGCAGTGCAGAATTCCGCCACCGATCAACTGGACAACACCGGGCGCTGGCTCCTTGAGGTCGCCTCCGCCACGGGTTCCAGCACCCTGCGCGATCTCACTCAGGCACTGGGCACCGACCAGTTCCGCCTGGCCAGAGCCGACAGCATGAAAACGCTCGCCGCCGGAGGTGAGCCAGCGACCGCCGGACCGGCCCGCACCAGGTGGACGACATTCCTGACACCTGAAGGGGCGGAAGGTCTGCCGCCCGTGATCCGCCGCATCACCAGCGACGGGGAATTCAGCGAATGGGCGCCGCGGCCTGTGAAGCGCCTGCGCCCGCAATGGCTCTCCTGCGGCGGCCCTGACAGAATGGCATCACTTCCCCCGGAGGGCGAAAACGCTCTGATCCTGCATTTGGAAAGTGACGGCATCCGGGTCAGGCCGCTGCCTCTGCGCAGCGGAGTGCCGGCGGAGAAGTCCGTGAAACTTCCCGCGGAATGGCAGCCCGTGAGCCTCTCCGCAGATCGCTGGCTCCTCGCCGTGCTCAGTGCAGAGGAAGGAGGACGGGACCTCGAGCAGGTCGGCGTATGGGACATGGAAACCGGCAGCCGCACCGCGCTGTTCGCGGCACCGGAGGGCTTCGGCATTCCCGCCGATGATGACGACCTTCGGGGAGGAATCGGCGCGGATGGCAGCTCCCTCGCCTGCACTTTCGAGAATGAGGATTCGCTGGAACTGATGGTTTACACCCTGCCGCTTGGCTCTGCACAGACACCCCCGCCGTGGCGGCCGGCAGGACGCGGTCCCTTCAGCACGGCTCACGGGCTTTTATTGCAGAGGGAAAATCCGGAGCAGGACACCGGCGCCCTTCGCGTGCAGCCATTGTTCGACGCCGGGACTCCGCCCGTCGAATTGCTGGATGCGGCTGAAGTGTCAGGACCGGTGGCCTGTGGACTTCACGATGAAGGCCGGCGCCTGACACTGACACTCGACGCCGGCAGGAACCTCGTGATGCATGCATTCCGGCGCACCGCCGGCGGCTGGGAACGGGAAGGCACCCGCACGCTCGAAGGCTGTGATCAGTTCGAACTCGCCGCGCTCAGCGATGACGGACAGTGGCTCGCCGTGCTCGACCGTGCGGAAATCGTTGCCTGGCACCTCGAAGCCGCACGCGCCGTGATGCTGCCGCGGCTGCCGTGGAGTCACGCCTCCAGCGGCGGCGCGGGCGAGGATCCCCGCATTACCAGCCTCCGCTTTGTCCCTGGCTCCAGTGTGCTGGCGCTGCAGTTCGAACCCGGTCGTATCGCCCTCTCCGATCTCGCGCCGTGGTCGTTCGAGACGCGTTCGGAGGAACGGGTCGCGTTCGCGGAACTGGCCTCCTTCCTCGCCGCGCCGGACACGCTCTTCGCCGTGATGCGCTCCTCCGCGGCCCCGCAGGCCAACGCCCCTCAGCCGGTCGCGGGCTTCGTTTCACCCGCGGAGTTCCTTTGGAATCGCTACCCGCAGGAGGACAAATCGCTCAGAAAAGTCGTGGCATGGCTCCTGGATCGCGAAGGCTCCACCGGCCCCCATCCATTCTCCGCGCCCGGCGAATCGCTTGAGGCATGGCGTCTCGCCTGCCGCGATACCGGCGGCATCGCGGCGCTGCGGGACGCGCTGGAACTCAACCCCGCCGATCCGGAAGCCCTGGCCCTCTACGCCTCCGCCCTGACAAATTCTCCCCGCGCCGCCATCGATTATGGCGCGATCATGGCCGCCTTCCATTACGCGAAGGGCAATGCGACTGCGGCCGCTGCGGACAGGATCCGGTCCCTGGAAACGGAAGCCATGCGCAAGCTCGCGACGGTCATGCTGGACGAGAAGGAACCCGCCCGGGCGGACACCGCCCTCCAGGCCGCAGGTTTGACCGACGCCGCGCTGCAGGAGCGCATCCGCCAGGCCCGGGAGGCCGCGGACCGGGCGCTTCCCCGGCCGGAGGCCGGCGCGATGGCGGAATGAATTTTACCTAACCCTGACAACCCTGCTGCATCCTTCACAAGCCATGAAAACATCCGCCAAATCAAAGAAGCCCACTGCCGCCCCGCCCGCCGATTGGACGCTGCTCATCTACATGGCCGGCGACAATGATCTCGACTCTTTTGGCGGCAAGGACCTGACTGAAATGAAGAAGGTCGGCTCCAGCGACAAGCTGCACATCATCGTGCAGCGAGATACGGCCAAAGCCGGTCAGCAGGCCCGCCGCTACCGGGTGCGCAAAGGCACGAAGATCAGCGACGACGTGGTGCAGAAGATGGGCCGCATTAACACCGGCGATCCGGCGGTGCTGAAGGACTTTCTTGAATGGGGCCTGAAGAACTACCCCGCCAAACGCACCATGGCGGTCCTCTGGAATCACGGCAGCGGCTGGGATGATACGGACATTTATGAGGAGTCGCGCCGCCGCGGACTCAACCCCGTGCCCGCCGCCTCTCCGGCTGTTGTGGCCGGAGCGCGCCGCCGCGCGGTGCTGCCCGCAGGAACGCCGCGGCCCGCGGCCTTTGTGAAACGCAGCCGGCACGGGCGCAAACGGACCCGAAGTCCGTTTTTCCTCACGGCCTTTCAGACCCGGGTCGTGAAAGGACAGCGCCGCGCCATCGCCTTCGACGACGACGCGCAGGATTTTCTCGACAGTGTGGAAATGAAGAACGTCTTTACCGCCGTTGTTAAGAAAGCCGGCCGCCCCTTCGACGTGATCGGCATGGATGCCTGCCTCATGAGCATGGTGGAAACCGGACTGCAGGTGCAGAAGTCAGGCACCGTCTATTGCGGGTCCCAGGAGATCGAACCTGGCAACGGCTGGCCTTACGACCGCATCCTGGCGAAACTCGCCGCCAGTCCGGGCATGGACGGAAAGGCCCTAACGTCCGTCATCGCGCACGAGTTCGTGGCCTCTTACAGCAGGGAAGAGCCGGTGACGCAGTCCGCCTTCACACTCGCTGCGCTGCCCCGGGTGGGCCGGGCGGCCCATGCGCTCGGCACACTGCTCGCCAAAGCATGGAACAAGCCGGACGGCAAAGCCCGCCGCGCTGTGGCCAGTGCGCGTTTTGACAGTCAGGGTTACGATCACGAGGATTACGTGGACCTCCATGATTTCGCCGGAAAATTGGCCGTCGAGTATCCACCTGCCGCCGCCGCTGCGAGAGCGGTGCAACGTGCCGTGGAGGACTGTGTGTTCGCGAATCACGCCGTCCACCGGCTGGTGCGGAATTCCCGGGGCCTGTCTATTTACCTGCCGGCCGGCCGTGAGGTTTCGCCGCTCTATCGGCGGCTCGACTTCGGCAAAGGCGGCTGGGCGGACTTTCTCAAAGCGCGTGCCATGAAGTGACCGCGTGCTTCGGTTATCGGCGCAGGCGGAAGAATTCGCGCGGGGGCGAGACCGGCACCAGCCACGGGGAAGTGGCGCCGGGGACATCCTGCCATCCGCCGGAGGTGCGGTCCGAGCGCTGCAGCACGGTGCCCGGCGCATTCCAGAACAGCTGCACGCCTCCCGGCTGCGGCACGATGTTCAGCTCCTCCCGCGGAAAGAGTTGTGAGGGAAGAACCAGCGCCTCCAACACGGCGCCGAAGACGATGTCGCTGCTGCTCCCGCTGACCTGATGAACCTCGGCCGCGAGGACATTCCCGGCCGGCAGCAACGGAGAATCCGGCAGGTCGAACGGACCTTCGTAAACGGCGTTGTCCACCGTGCGGCCGGCGGCACTCAGGTAGTCGAGCGGCAGCGTCACCCCGTGAGCGTGCAGCGGCTGTCCATTCAGATAGAACGCGACCCCGTCATCCACGACGTGACGAATGCGCAGCGGAGCGGAAGCGACCCCGGCCATGCCGTTGAAGCGGTGCCGGAAATAATAAGTGAAGCGGTTGGCGGCAACGGACAACGGGGTGCGGACCGGTTCCGGGAGCGCCGCGGTTTCCTGCGCCAGCAGCGCGGGTCCCGATTGCCATGTGCCGTCATTGAAGGAATTTTCGCGCCATGCAGTACCGCGGTCCGTGCCGGACTGATCGTATTTCCACAGCGTTGCCGCATCGAGTGCGACGAGCGTGTGCGGCACACGAACCGGCTGCGTGCCGTTGGAGAACGGCGGCGGCCGCGGCGTCGAGGGACCGCTGAGGTTTCGCACCTCGACGGCATAATCGACTCCCGCCGCCTGCGCCGACGTGGTTAGGATGACGGTGAAGGCATCCACCGCGACTGCATTCTGAACCGTGAGTGCGCCGCCATTGGGTGAGGTGATGAGATAGTTCGCCGGGTTGGCCGCCTGCGCGGCGTTCACCGCGGCATCGAATGTCACCCGCAGCGTGCCGGCCGCGGTGTCCGCCACCACGAGAACCGGACCGGGCAGGGGCTCCGGTCCCTCCGCGGTCAGTACGGCATCGTCCAGCCCGTAAAGATGCCACTGGCCGCCGTCGCCTTTCATACTGACAAAAACGGTCATGGCCCCGCCGGTTGCGGCGGCGCTGACGGCGAAATTCGTCCAGCGCAGATGGCTGAACATGCGCGGTGTCCACTGAATGCCGGCGGCCGCGGGATCGGTGCCGCCGTTCGGATCGATGCCGAGGCGCATGACGCTGGTCCGGCCGCGGTCCTGCCACACGTCGTACTTGAAGGTGTCGTTCTCGCGCATCCATGTGGTGACCCACGCGCTGAACGTGTAGCGCCGGCCCGGCACTGTGCCCGTGACGCGCTGGTAGAGCGCTGCATCCGAGGACGAGCCGTTCACGGCGCCCTGGGCGAGGGAGTTGCCGCTGTGCGGCGGAATGCCGGCGAACCAGTCGCCGTCGGAGACCTTGAGATCGAGACTGCCGGCCGCCGACCAGCCGCTGAGCGGCCGCGGGCTCGTGCCGGCACCGGTTTCAAATCCGGGATTGGTCAGCAAATTGACCGCCGCAGGGCGCGTGCAGATGACCTGATCGCGGAAAATCCCCGGCCGGTTTCCCGCGGCGGAGGAACTCGCGCGATAGTGCACGAGCGTGTGTGAGGGGAGCCCTGGAAGCGTCACCGCGTGGCTGGTGGTGAGCGCGGGAAGATGCACCGAATGTGTATATGGCGGAGCCTCCACGGCGTACTCCACGAGGCTGTCCGAGGGAATGGCGGTGGTCCACCGCACCGCCAGCGAGTCTGTGCCGCGGTCGGCCTCACTCACCGCGGGATCCGCGGTGAAGCGCACTGCCGGCCGGGTCGCCGCGCCGGGGCTTTCCTCTTCCATGAGGCGCCCCGCGAGGTCGAGCGATGGCTGAGCGACACCGTTCTGGAATGCGGTGCCGAAGGCGAAGGGATCGGAACTGTTCGTATAAACCTGACTGAACGTGCCGCCGCCTGCTTTGGTGATTTCCAGGTAGTAAGTCTGACCCGGAACGAGCGGACACTCGCCCGGGGCCCATGTGACAGTCATCTCCGGATCCGCCGTGAGGCGCGCCGGCCGGCCGGTTTTGGTGCCGCCGGTCTGCGGGCCGCCCGGACCGTTTTGCAGCACCCTGACATTATAGGACGGGGCGGAGGGATCGGCGAGCCATGCCGAGGCGGCGATGAGGCCGGTGCCGCGGGCCACGAAACTCTGACCCGCGCTGGTGCCGCCGAGCCGCTGACCGCCGCTCTCGCGCGCGTTCAGATTGGTCAGCAGTCCGTCGTCGTCGCACATGATGACCAGTCCCAGATCGCGGTCGGGATAAGCGGTGACGCCTCCGCTGTTGCCGAGGTGCAGCATGCCGCCGGGCATCGGATCGGAAAAGTCAGGACGCGGGTCCATTTGCATGATCACTCCGCCGGTGGCCGGCGATGCGGTGCGAATGCGGGCATAGTAAGTCGCGCCCGCGACAGTGGGCATTTCGCCCCAGCCGTAAACCAGCCGCTGATCGCCGCCGTTGAACGTGCGGTCCCGCGACCCCGGAATCCTCGCGCCGCCGGGGCCGTCCTGACGAATGCTGAGCGTGTAGGAGGTGCTGTAGGGAGCGCGCAGGTAAATCATATGCACCGGCCCCGTGGCGGTGAATGTCTGACCGAATTCATACCAGCCGGTGTCGTCCCAGAACGCGGGATAGCCGAACATGGCGGCCTTCAGCCTCAGGTCCGCGGCGGGCGCCGTGCCGCTGGCCGGCACCGGCACGTTGAAGGCGAACGCCGGCCGCCACCAGACGCCCCAGGACGCGACGGTGTAGGCGCCCGCGGGCAGATTCGGCATGGTGAAAGCACCGAATACATCGGTGGAGGCGAAGCCGCCTGGAGTTGTCAGGCCCGCGCCGGTGGCATTGACTCCGTATTCGTAGTAGCCCGTTCCCGGGGGATTGGTCTGATGCTGCGAGAACCAGCACTGGTCCCGCACATAACCTGTGAGGGTGCCGCTCCGGGCGGAGCATGTCAGCAAACACAGCAGAGCGGCGGTGAAGTGAGGGCGCATAACGGCGGGCATGCTGCTCCCGGCGGGACCTGCCGGCAATCCCGCGATGCCGGGCTCAGGCAAACCAGATCAGTTTCACCGCACTCGCCGCGGCGAGGCCGAGCACCAGCCATGTGAACGGCGCCTGGGGGAGCCGCTCGACGAGCTTGCGCCCCGCCAGCAGCCCCGCCGCCACCGCGGGCAGCAGCACCAGATTCAGTGAGAGCGATTCCACGCTGATGAGCCCGAGCGCGAAGCTGAACGGAACCTTGGTCAGATTCACAAACAGAAACAGCCATGCCATGGTGGCGATGAACTCTTTTTTCCTGAGCCCCACCATCAGCAGATAAATCGTCGCCACCGGGCCGGCGGCATTGGCGATCATGGTGGACGCGCCCGTCAGCGTGCCCGCGGCCCAGAGAAAGCCGGTGGAGTGCGGCAGGTCCGCAGTGAGCTGCGGGCGGGCATGCCGCAGCACCTGCAGCGCGATGAGCCCCAGCACCATCCAGCCGATCACGGGCTGAAAGGCGGCGTCCGGCAAAAACCGCAGCACCGCGCAGCCCGCGAGGATGCCGGCAAAAACCGGCAGCGCGAGCCGGCGGATGTGAGGCCAGAGGATTTCCTGACGAAACAGCAGCGCAGCCATGACGTCGGCGAAGATGAGCAGCGGCAGCACCGCGCCGCTGCTGGCCCGCCCCGGGATGAGTTGCGCCATGATGACCACGCACAGCATGCCCAGCCCCGCCATGCCGGCCTTGCCGATGCCGGAGCAGAAGCCTGCGAGCACGGCGAGCAGCCACTGGGCCGTTGTGAAATCGGGGAAGTCCACGCAGCGGCAGAAATTTCCGGCGGTTACAATTCCGCCGCTGCGGCGGAACGGATGGCGGCGGCCAGCGCAGCGTCCTGGTCCGGAAAAACGGTGCGCAGGTCGAGCCGCAGCAAATTGTTCTCCACATACCCCGCGACGGGCGGCTGTCCCTGACGCAACCGGCGGGCGAATTCGGGCAGGCTGTGCGCCGCGGGCCGCAGATCCAGCGTCACACTTGGCAGGCTGCTGCGCGGCATGGTGCCGCCGCCGCAGCGTGCGGTGCCTTCTCCCACGGCGGCGGTCACCGGAACTCCGGCGAGAGCCTGCACCAGGGCCGCCGCGCGCGCCCGCTGGGTCTCGCAGGGCTGGCGGAGCATTTCCAGCAGCGGCAGTGGCGCCTCGTCCGGCCTCATCCCTTCGCCCTGCGCATGGCGGAGGTACTCCAGCACGGTTTCCTGAAGCGCGGCGAGGATGAGTTTGTCGCACCGCAGCGCGCGGAACATGGGATCGCGTTTGATGCCGGCAATCATACCCGCGCGTCCGCACAGGATGCCGGCCTGCGGGCCGCCGAAGAGTTTGTCCCCGCTGAAACACACGAGGTCCACCCCCTGCGCGAGCAGTTCCTGGACTTTCGGCTCGTGCTCGATGGGCGCCAGTTCATCCGTATTCACCATGGCGCCACTGCCCAGATCCTCGGCGAACGGCACGCCGTACTGGCGGGCAAGGGCGGCCAGCTCCGCAGTGTCAGGCTCGGCGACGAATCCCTCCATGTAAAAATTGGAGCGGTGGACGCGAAGAATCATGGCCGTGTGCGGCCCGATCGCTTTGCGATAGTCGGCGAGCGTGACTTTGTTGGTCGTGCCGATTTCCCGCAGCACCGCGCCGCTGGTTTCCATGATTTCCGGCACGCGGAAGCCGCCGCCGATTTCCACCAGCTGGCCGCGCGAAATGATGACCTCGCGGCGATCCCCGCCGGCGAGGTGCCGCAGCATCAGCACCAGCGCGGCGGCGCAGTTGTTCGTCACGGTGGCCGCCTCTGCACCGGTGAGGACCGCCAGCGCCGTCTCGGCGAAGCGGCCGCGTTTGCCGCGTTCGCCGGTGTCGAGGTCCAGTTCGAGGTTGTTGTACTGACAGGCGACGGCGCGGATGCTGTCGGCCACCGCCGGGGAGAGCGGCGCGCGCCCGAGATTGGTGTGAATCATCACGCCGGTGCCGTTGATGACCGGCTGGATGCGGCTGCGTGCGAAACTGTCCAGTTTCCGCTGCACCCGCTGCACCGCCGTGTCGAACGGCGGCGGCTCCTTTCCGCCCACCGCCTCCTCGCGCATCAGGGCGACCTCGGCCCGCACCAGATGGGCGGTCAGTTCACGCGGCAGGACGGCCCCGCCGGAGACGGACTGGAGCAGTTTTTCCACGGATGGCAGATGGCGGAGGAGATCGCGGGTCACAGTGGCGGTCATGTCAGGCGGGATGGGGCACAGTGCATCCCTTTTTCCGGTTCGCATGGGAAATCCTGCGGCGTTGCCCGTACATTCAGACACCGCAGCCGTTACCGGCTGCGGTGCTGGACGGGCTCTGGGTGATCCCCTGTGAACACCCGGAGACGTCACATCTTACTGACCGTGACCTGCAAAGGCGGCAAACTATTAGTGCTGCGTGAATGCGGGTCGATTGCGCTGTGTGGAGCATACGGCATGCACCGGCAGCAGCGGAAGGGGCGGAATGAAAAATGTCACATTTTTTTTCATCTTGCCCCTGCGCCGCGGCCCCGCCAGGAGAGCCGCATGTTTGGAGCCATGAAAATCTTCAGCGGCACCGCCCACCCGGCGCTGGCGGACCGCATCTGCGCGCACCTTGGCGTGAAACGCTCGGACGCCAAAGTCAGTCCGTTCCCCAACGGCGAGACGTTCGTGAAAATCAACGAGAACGTCCGCGGCAGCGACATGTTCATCATTCAGCCGACCTGCCCGCCGACGAACAACAATCTGATGGAGCTGCTCATCATGGTGGACGCGGCGCGCCGGGCGAGCGCCGAGCGCATCACCGCGGTGATTCCGTTTTTCGGCTACGCGCGTCAGGACCGCAAAGACCAGCCGCGGGTGCCCATCACCGCCAAGCTCGTCGCCAATCTCCTCACCGCCGCGGGAGTGCAGCGGGTGCTCACCGTGGACCTGCATGCCGGACAGATTCAGGGTTTCTTCGACATCCCCGTGGACCACCTCTACGCCGCGCCGGTCATCATTCGCTATCTGAAACAGCGGGAGCTCACCGGTGACAAAGTCGTCGTCGTCTCGCCCGACGTGGGCGGCATCAAAATGACGCACGCGTTTTCCAAGTCGCTCGGCAGCGATTTCGCCATCGTGGCCAAGGCCCGGCGCAGCGCGACCGAAGTGGAGGCGCTCAATGTCATCGGCGAGGTGGAGGGCCGCGATGTGCTGCTGGTGGATGACATGACCGAAACCGCCGGCACCCTCACCGCCGCCGCCTCGCTGCTGCGCGAGCGCGGAGCCGGACGCATTTTTGCCGGCGTCAGTCACGCCATTCTCAACGACCTCGCCATCGACCGGCTGGCGCAGAGCCCCATCGAGGAACTGATCTGCACCGACAGCACGCCGATGGCGCAGGGGCCGAAAGTGACCACGCTGTCCGTGGCGGAAATCCTCGGCGAAGCCATTCGCCGCATCCACCAGGGCGAGAGCGTGACATCGCTGTTCGACATTCGCTGAGGCGCAAGAGTGTCCGCCCCGCCGGACACGAGAGATTTCAAAGTCCCATGACCGGCACCGGCTTTCCCATCGATTTGAGCCTGCCGGATTTGTGGCAGCAGGAAGCCGTGCGGCACGTTCGCACCGGACACGATGTGGTGGTGGATGCCCCCACCGGCGCCGGCAAGACGCATGTTTTTGAACTGCTGGTGGAACAGGGCCAGCGCGGCCAGGCGGTTTTCACCGTGCCCACGCGCGCCCTCGCCAACGACAAGCGGCTCGAGTGGCAGCGCAAAGGCTGGAACGTCGGCATTGTTACCGGTGAAGTGTCGGAAAACGCCGGCGCGCCGGTGGTGGTGGCCACGCTGGAAACTCAGCGCGAACGGCTCCTGCGCGGGGAAGGCCCGGCCCTGCTGGTGCTCGACGAATATCAAATGATCGGCGACCCCGGACGCGGCCTCGCCTACGAACTGGCCGTGGCCCTCGCACCGTCGGACACACGGCTGCTCCTGCTCAGCGGCAGCGTCGGCAATCCCCGCGATGTCGTGGAATGGCTGCGCCGGCTCGGGCGCCCGGCGGAACTGGTCAGCACCGCGCACCGGCCGGTGCCGCTTGAGGAAATGCCCGTGGAACAGCTCCCGCGCCGCGCCCCCAAAGGCCTCACCGGATTCTGGCCCCGCCTTGCCGCGGAGGTGCTGCTCTCCGGCATGGGGCCGCTGCTCATCTTCGCGCCGCAGCGCCGCGAGGCGGAAAAAATCGCGCGTCAGATTCATCAGGCGCTGCCCACCCCTGACACCCTGACACTTTCCCGCGAACAGGAGCAGATCCTCGGCGGTCCGCTCGCCTCCCTCGTGCAGCAGCGCATCGGGGTGCACCACAGCGGCATGAGTTACCAGCAGCGGGCCGGCATCATCGAGCCGCTCGCCAAGGCCGGGCAACTGCGCGTCATCGTCGCCACCACCGGACTCGCCGCCGGCATCAACTTCTCCGTGCGCTCCGTCACCGTGGCCGACTCCCGCATTTTCGACGGTCGCATGGAACGCGACCTCACGCCCGATGAACTTTTGCAGATGTTCGGCCGCGCCGGGCGCCGCGGACTGGACGAGACCGGCTATGTCATCACCACCGCGCGCAGTCCGCGTCCCGGCGAGGCCAATCAGCGCTACCTGCGGCGCGTCAATCAGCTCGACTGGCCGACGCTGCTCCGCGTCATGAGCCGGGCCGCCGGGCGCGGCGAGCCGCCCTTCGCCGCCGCAGAGAAACTTTGTGAGGCTCTTTTCAGCAAACAGAAACTGCTGCTCGGCACGGAGTCCGCGACCGCCCGCGTGCCCTCGCCCGGCGAAGCCGTCGCCGAAACCGCGCGCGCCGACCAGAATACCCTCTTCGGACTGCGCCCCACCCGCGCCGAGATTCTCAACTCCAAAGGCGAGTGGGAGGTGAAGCAGCGCGACCGCATCACGACCCGGCCGCTGCGCGACGCGTGGATTCACTACAAAAACCACCTCGACCGCGCGCTCGAAGCATGGCACTTCGTCGCCAGTGCCTTTCCGCCAGGGCGCGTCTGCAAACTGATGCGCGAAGGCCGGCCGGTTTACGGAAAAGAAATGAGTCTCGGCATGGAGCGCAGCCCGCGGCGGTTCACCCTGACACGAAACATCCGACAGCTCACCGGACTCGACGGCACCACTGAATACAGCATCGATCAACTCGACGAAGCCGTGATTCCGCTGCTGCTCCCGCACTGCTACGGCGGCAAAGTCGCCGGCCTGGTGCAGCGTCAGGAAATCCTCATGCTGCAGCTCGATTTCTCCGACACCCCCTGGCAGGTCTATGAAGACCGCTATGGCGTTGCGTTGGTGGAGCCTGACGAGCGGCTTTCCGTCATCGAGCACACCCCGCGCATCTCCGCCGGCGGCGCCGCCGTCATGGCCGGCAGCAACACCGCAGCGCACGCATGGCGCACCCTCGGCCTGATCATGGAGGACGGCACCCCCACGCGGCGCGGGGAGGTCTTCAGCTGCTTCAAAGGCGGTGAAGGCCTCGCCATCGCCGCCGCCCTCGAGGACGAATCCTATCCGCTCGATGAACTGGTGCTGCACCTCGCCAATCTCCGCGCCGGCCAGCAGTTCCACGACGCCGCGCCCTGCGGCAGCGAACGCCTCGCCTCCGCCTGCCTCGATGCTTTCGGCGCCGCCAATCACGAAGGCTATCTCCATGCCGGCCTGCCCGCCGGCTACGGTGAGGGCGCCGCCGAAGTCATCGCTTCATGGCTTCATCCCTCCGGCAAAAAGCACGAGCCCGCCGCGCACATCGGTGAGGGCGACATCGAGCGCGCCTTCACCGAATGGCTCAGCCTGCTGCGGCACATCGCGCATGCGCCGGAAATCGACTGGAACCGCTGGGAGCGCCTGCGCGTGCTGGCGGATGCCGAGTTCAGGGAGAACCGGAAGTTCCTCCCCTCGCGTGAACTGCCGGAAATCCCCGCGATCCAGTTGACCCATCAGCCCGCGCACCACCGGATGAATCTGTAACCACCCTCTCTCAAAACGGCGGCGGCCGCCTGAAGCTTCGCCGGCTTCCGGGCCTTCTGATCAACCTCATCCCGGAATCCGGAATGAACTCACGGCGGAGCAGGACGCGGGCACGTCAGGGCCGGGTTACCCGCAGCCTCACATAACGGCATCCCGGGCCGGCGGGCACGACAGCCTTCACCTGCTGCACTACGCCGTCGCTGGACAGGATCGTCTCGGTGACTCCGGCGTTCGTCCATGTGCCGGCGGTCATGGTGTCGCTCCACTCCACGGTGAATGTGATCCCTTCACTCAAAGCGGCAAGGCTGCGCGGGTAAATGAACTCGATGCCCCCGGCGGTCAGCGTCGCCGTGCCCGGCTGGGAATTCGACGTCAGAGGATTCGAGTTCGTGGCGTACTCGATCAGATTGGGGACGCCGTCTCCGTCAGGGTCGGCGTCATCCGCGGCGGCGCCGGTGGCCGCGGTGGTGTTGAACCAGAGATCGCGCCAGCTCTGGGAAAGCGTCAGGGTGGTGAATGTCGCATCCGCGCCGGTGCCGGGCCCCCCGGGGTTGTCCGCTGCGAGACGGAAGTGATAGAGTGTGCCCGGGGACAGACCGTTCACAACGGCCGACACTGACTGGGCGGCGGTGCCGTTGTCAGGCGTCAGGGTCACGGGCGCCGTGATGCCGTAGGCGGTGGTGAGACCGTATTCGAACCGGGCGGTCGTGGTCGCGCCGTTGGGATTTACGCTGCCCTGGAGCGTGGCGCCGGAGGCGCTCAGCGCCGTCGCGGCGCCGGTGGTCACCGCGGGAGCCACGGCGGCGGCGGCATGATAACGCACCATGCCGATTCGCGGCGTGCTGCCGGTGTAAGTCGTGCCGGCGAGCACGATTTTGCCGTCGCTTTGCAGGCGCAGCGCCGTTCCGGTATCGAAACCAAAGTTAATCGCCGTCGTGACCGCGCCGCCGGTGCCGAAGGAGGCGTCCGGCGTCCCGTCGGCCAGCACCCGCACCACGGCAAAGTCATCCGAGCCGCCAACCACGGCCGATCCTCCGCCCACGATGCGCCCGTCACTCTGCACCGCGAGTCCCCGCATCTGGTCGTCGCCGGCCCCCGCCGGCACCGTCGCCCATCCGGTTCCGTTGAATGTCGTATCCAGACTGCCGCCCGAATTGAACCTGACGAACATGAAATCCAAATTCGTCGTCGCGCCTCCGGTGTTCAAAATTCCCCCGACGACCATCCGGCCATCCGTTTGCAGGGCGAGACAGGTGCTCGCCTTGTATCCGGGACTGAGGGTTTGGATGCTGATCCCGGTGCCATTGAAGGTGCTGTCGAGGCTCCCCGCCGTCGTGTAGCGGGCCACGCAAACGGAGTTCTGCGATCCGTCAGAGAAGGCCGGGGCCGCCCCTCCCGCCACGACAACTTTTCCATCCACCTGCAACGCCACGGCATTGCAGGCCAGCGCGGGAGTGGTGCCGGGCCCGGGAGTCGCCACCTTCCCGTTGCCGTTCCATGCCGGGTCCAGCGCACCCGTGGAGGTATAACGCGTCAGTGCCACGCGGACATCGGAGAGGAACGAGTACACCGCGGTGCCGGCGAGCAGGATCCGGCCATCCGGCTGCAGCGCGATCCCATAGGCCGTATCCTCTCCAGGCCCGATGTCCGTGGTCACCAGTCCCGCGGTTCCGAATGACGCGTCCACCGCCCCTGCGCCGGTGAATCGCGCGAGCGCGAACTCCGTGCCGATGCCCGTCCGCCGGGCGTGCCCTCCAACGAGAATACTTCCGTCCGGCTGAATCGCGACGCAGGTGCCGAACATAACGCTTCCCGCCATGCCAGCCTCCGCCAGCCCGCCGGTGCCGAACGCGGCGTCCACACTTCCGTCCGCAAGGTAACGGACCACCGCCAGGGATTGCACGGCGCTGCTGTTGAAGTTATTCCCGGCGACGAGAATTTTCCCGTCCCCCTGGATCGCCACCGCCGCTGCCTCCAGCCGTCCGTCGCCGATGCGAAGATTCACTTTGCCCTCACTTCCGAAGGACAAATCCAAATCCCCCGGGGCAGCGGGACAAACAGTGGTTCCGGATAATGCTGTCAGGGCGAACGCAGCCGTTCGCAGCAGTCGTTTCATGGCTTGAGAGAATGAACGGGAACCCTGATGCCGGGCAGCCCGGCTTTTGCGGCCCCATGCTCTCCATGCGGCCCGGGTCTGACAAGAGATTTTTCCGTGAACTAGAACGGCGGCGTGGTGCTGCGGATGTAGGCGAGGAAGTCGCGCAGTTCTTCATCCGTCAGGCCGGCGAGCAGGCCCTCGGGCATGAGCGAATACGGCAGCGGCTCCTGCTTCGTGATGCGGTCTTTGGAAATCGTGTGCGTCTGGCCGGCGGCGTCGCGCAGGGCGAGGGTGTCGCCGGCCTGGTCGCTGATGAAGCCGGCCAGGGTGGCACC
The DNA here is from genome assembly GCA_964523105.1 of uncultured Akkermansia sp. Classification (GTDB taxonomy): domain Bacteria; phylum Verrucomicrobiota; class Verrucomicrobiia; order Verrucomicrobiales; family V1-33; genus V1-33. The sequence continues at coordinate 135,266 of CAZFZN010000009.1, read as the reverse complement.
GTCTTTGGTTTCGATGACGGTGGTGGCGAAGCCTTCGCGGATTTCGGCGCTCGGGGCGATCATGGCGAGAAGGAGCATGTCGAGGTCGGTGCGCTGATAGCTCGTGAGGTCGGGGCCGGCTTTGCCGCCTTTGTTCCAAAGCGTGTGACACGCGGCGCAGCGCTGCTCGAAGATGGGCTGGCCGCGTTTCGGTACGCCTTCCGCGGCGGCGAGCACGGACTTCACGCGCTGGATTTCCTTTTCCTTCTCGCCGCCGGCGGCGCGCAGTTTGTCGCCGTATTTCTGTTCGATGAGCGCGGCGAGTTCCTTGTCAGGGAATAGCTGGAGCTTCTTCACCACGGCGAGGGGGAGATCGGTGGCGGACTTCGCCAATGCCCGTGCCCACGGCGCGCGGCTGGCGAGCAGTGTGAGCGCGGCGTCTTTGTCCGCGGCGGGCCATGAGGGGAGTTCCTTCAGCACGCGGCCAGCGATTGCGGGATCGTTCTGCCGCTGGAGCGCGGCCAGCGTGGTGCGGCGCAGCGGGGCTTCGGCGAGGAGATTCAACAGCACCGGAACGGCGGCGGGTTCTTCGATGTCGGCGAAGACCGCTGCGAGGATCGCGCGGGATTCGGGATTCGACTGCGGGTGCTTGCCGTCGCCGAGAATGGCGAGGGTTTCCTTCAGCGCCGCCGCATCGCCCTGACGCACGCGCAGCGCGAGCGCCAGCGGGCCGCCGGTTTTGGCGAGTTGCTCCAGCAATTCCTGCGGCAGTCCCGCGAGGCTTCGGCCTTTCATGGCGTCGGAGAAGCCCTTCATCAGAAGCTGGCGGGATTCGTCATCGGGTGCGGATTGGAGCAGAAAGGCGCAGCGGGCGTAGTCTTTCTGATTTCCGGTGATGGCGAACCGCTTCATCAGCCGTTCGTTGACCGTGTTCTTTGCAGTCGGTGTCGCCCATACGGCCGGCTTCGCCCATTCATTGACTACTGCGCCCGGGTGCAGGGTGGCAGAACTTTCGATGGCCCACCAGATCATTAGTGAGAGGAGAGGATCGGTCCCATCGCAGGCGGGATTCTTCATCAATGTCTCTACCAGGCGCACATCATTGCTGCGGCGTGCGGTGGCGGCAATTTGCACCAGCACCTCAGGATGCATTTCCGTGCGGGCCAGATCCCGCAGATCAAAGCGCAGGCCTTGATCCCCCGCCAATCGAACAGCCCAGCGCCTGACGTCAGGATTATCTCCATACGCGCAGGCCTCGAGCGCCCGGGAGCGTGCGGCGTAATCGTTCCAGAAATCATCCAGCGCATTGAACTTCGGCGCTTGTCTTTTGTCCTCCCATGCCAGCCGCAAGTACGTCTGCCGCAGCCAGCGGTTGTCCGTAGCCAGGCCGACCCGGCCTGATCGTTCAGCGTCATTCGCCGTTTCGTCGTTCGCTTCACCACAAGGCCGGGACGGCCTTGCTACGGGCTTGGGGAGATGGCGGACGGGTTTCTCATTATCCTTCATGCGCACGCGCCACACGCGTCCGTGCTCCTTGTCCATGACGCCCATTTGATTGCGATAGTGGCTGACCTGTTTGTCGCACCAATCGGCGATGTAAAGGCAGCCGTCTGGGCCGTCGGTGATCATCACGGGGCGGAACCACTTGTCGGTGCTGGCGACGGGGCGGCCGATGTCCTTGGTGCGGAAGGTGGAGCCGTCCGGGATCATTTCGGCGCAGACGATATTATTGTGCAGCACGTCGCAGCCCCAGAGCTTGCCGCGCCATTTCTCCTCCAGCGCGTCACTTTCGTAGATAATGAACTGATGCGTGAATCGCTCCACCGGCTCGCCCTTCATCGGCGGGAAGTAGCCGAAGGCATAGGGGTTCGAAAGATCGCCGTGCTTCTCCCAGCCCTTCTGGTAGTAGCCGCCCTGCACATAGTGGAAGCCGCGGGTGTCGCCGCCATTGTGGCCGGAGAAGATGCGGCCTTTGGAATCGATCTCCAGCCCGTAGGCATTGCCGCCGCCCTCGGCGAAGATTTCGTAGCGGCGCGTGGGCGGATGATAGCGCCAGATGTTCTGCCCCATCGTCTTCACCGCTTTGGCGTCCTGCTTCTTCAACTCGGGCTCCACCTGCGCCCACTGATCGCCCGTCGGTGCCGTGCCCGGCGCATTCGGCGCGAGAATGGCCGCACTCACCGTGCTGCCCTGCGCGCCGTAGAGCCAGCCGTCCGGCCCCCAGCGCAGGCTGTTGGCGATACTGTGCGTGTCCTCCAGCCCAAAGCCTGACAGATGCACCTCCGGCGGGCCATCGGGCACGTCGTCCTGGTTTTTATCCGGGAAGAAGAGCAGATACGGCGCATGAGTCACCCACACGCCATGTTCCGTGTGCGCCACACTCGTCGCCATGTTCAAGTGATCGTGGAAGACCTTGTGCTTCTCAAAGACTCCGTCGCCGTCCGCGTCCTCGTGAATGGAAATCCGGTCCACACCCCGAAACGGCGAGCCTTCCGCATGAGGCGGCGGCGGCGGCACCTTGTCGTAAATCGCGCGCCACACCGCATCCTTCGACACCTCCTTCAGCCCCGCCGGCTTCGGATACTGCCGCGCCTCCACCAGCCACAGCCGCCCGCGCGAATCGAAGCTGATATGCAGCGGCTGCGTCACCAGCGGCTCGCTCAGCACCAGATCGATGGCCAGCCCGTCGGCGAGCTGGAACTTCTTCTGTGCCTCCGCCGGCGAAAGCACGGGCGCGTCCGTCTCATGGGGGCGCTTTTCCGCCGCGCTTTGCGCGAATGCGGCAGCAGGAAGAAGGAGGACAGGCAGCAGGCATCTCATACCTGCAGCCAACACGGCCATGCCCGGCGTGTCGCGTCCATGAATGCGGGCCGCCTGGCGTCACGCCGTCAGTTCTGCGGGTGTGCAGACGAGCACCTCATGAGAACCGGCGCGGACCAGTCGCGAAGGCGTGCCGGATGGGGTGAGGAGATAATTTTTCCCGTGCGGATAAGCGCGGCGGAAGATTTCCAGCGCGGTACTGTCGAAGACGGCGGGATTCCACTTGCACTCAATGATGTCCACTTCGTTGCGGCGGCGGGGGAGGATGAAATCAATCTCGCGGCCCTGTTTATCGCGCCAGTAGCGGACGGGGGTATCCGGCAGATGCGCCTGAAGGTGTTCGAGAATGAGATGTTCCCAGAGCAGACCGCAATCGTCCTGACGGAGCGGATCCCAGCCGCGGGCGAAGCTGACGAAGCCGGTGTCGAAGGCGTACACTTTCGGTTGTTTGGTCAGCTCGTTCTGACCGCTGCCGTGGAAGGGGCGCACCAGCGTGACAGCGTGCGTGATTTCCAGCGCGCTGACGTGGCTCTCCACGGTGGGCCGGGAAGTACCGAGCGCACCGGCGGCTTTGGTGGTTTCAAACTGGCCGCCGCTTTGTCGCAGCAGGTATTCGAGCATCGCATTGAAGCGGTTGAGGTCACGGAAGCCGAAAAGGCGCTGGATGTCGCGGGCGAAGAACGAATCCATCCATTCGCGGTAGAGTGCGGGCTGTTTGGTTTCCGCCAGCAGCGCGGCCGGCAGTCCGCCATGATAGAGCCGGCGTTCCAGCGTCGCGCCAAAGGCTGGCAGTTCGTTCTATGTCACCGGCGTGAGATGGATGGTGCGTTTGCGTCCGGTGAGGGTGTCTTTGAACTTTTTGCTGGCTGCGAGCGTGGAGGAGCCGGTGGCGAGGATTTTCAGGTGCGGGAATTCGTCCGCCCCGATTTTCAGCACGCGCGCGGGGTCGCGAAGCTGGTGGATTTCATCAAAGACGACGACCGGTTTGCTGCATGAACGGTAAAACAGAGCCGGGTCGCGCACGGATTCCTCCGCTGAGGGCAGGTCGCAGTTCACGTAGAGCATGTGGTCGTCTCCTGGTTCACGGGCCAGCGTTGTTTTTCCGGCCCGGCGCACGCCGCACAGCCAAACGATAGGAGCTTCCCGCCACGAGGCTTCGATGCGCTGTTTCCAGTAGGGTCTCTCTATCATGCAGGCATACTTTACGTTTGGTTTTACCAAATGTAAAGTATGGTGGCATCCAAGCGACACGTGCCCGCTGGCTTCGGATACTGCCGCGCCTCCACCAGCCACAGCCGCCCGCGCGAATCGAAACTGATGTGCAGCGGCTGCGTGATGAGCGGCTCGCTCAGCACCAGATCGATGGCCAGCCCGTCGGCGAGCTGTAACTACTTCGCCGCTTCCGCGGGGGAAAGTGCGGGCGCATCCGTTTCATGCGGGCGCTTGTCCGCGGAGGATTGAGCCAGAGCAGCGACAGGCAGGACCAGGGCGGGCAGGGAAATTCTCATGCCGGCATCAAACGCGGGCGCGCTGCGTGTCGCGTCCACGAATGCGGCCCACCGGGAGTGGCGTGCCTATGGCGGCCATGTGAAGCCAGCGCTTCAGGCCAATCTAAACGGTTGTGGATTGTCCCCGCCGCGGGCGGGCTGAGGCAGGGTTCATCCTGACCCACCCGTGCAGTGGAAAACAGGTTCATACGTGCGCCTTGCGCCAAAAGCATTACGAAGGCAAAGCGTTGCCATGAATCCAGTCCGTCTGCTTTCCCTCCTCATAGCGATGGCCGTGCTTCCCGGATGCAAGCCGTCCGCAGACCCCGTTGCTCAGCACATGAACATGGTGAGTAACTGGACCGCAGAATTCAGGAAACTTTACCCGAAGCCTATGGCGGGATTGGATAAGGCCCCAACTTTGGGAAAGATGGGAGAAATAGGCCCTTCAAAGTCACTCAATTTCCTGCTCATAGAGTTTCCGAAGGATTCCATGCCTGAACTCGAGAATTGGCTGCGCAAAAAGATGGCGGCGGACAACATTCAGGAGGTACGGCTGCATGGTATGTTTCCCATCGTCGGATCACTGCTCGAGAAGAAACGCGCAGAGCTGGAAAAGCTCATGGAGATCCCGCCCGGAGCTACCATAGTTTACGAGTGGTCCGCAGGCGATAGCCATTACCGGAACATGGTAGAAAGCAGCACCGTTATCCTGCGCTCCGACGGGACACGAGAGGAGCGGACAGGCGCAAAGCCGCCATCCCCCAGCTTCATGGGCAAGCCGATCCTAAACGCGCCCGGCTTGGGCTCAACCACTGGCAGCCCGGCTACCCGCGGGAAGTGAAGGAAATCATCAACGCCTTGCTGCTCCACACCTCCATCCTGCGCCCGGAGTTGGACCAGCATGCCCGGGATGCCCGCACCGCCATGTTGCAGTGTAGGATCCTCTCACCTCCACGCACACTCCCCGCCTTGCCAAACACCGCCCCGGCGGCATACTGCGCGCATGAAAGACGACATCGACCCCACCGCCCTGCGTGTGCTGCAGGATGGGCTGTTCCGGCAGAAGGTGCTGCGGGCGCGGCGCATGACGCCCACCGAGCGGCTGGATGAGGCGCTGGAACTCACACAGTCCATCTTCGACTGGATGCACTCCGGAGCCATGCAGCAGTGCGGATTCACCGATCCCGCCGACGGCTGGAGAGAGGTGGAGCGCCGCCTCGCTCGCCTCCGACGCTATCAGGAGCACAACCTCTACCGCCCGGTACCGGCAGCGGCCTGATGGATGTATTCGTCCTGGCGGGCAAAGTTGTGGAGGCCCTCGAAGCGGAAGGCGTCCCCTACATCGTGGTGGGCGCACTTTCGGTCAGCGTCTTTGGTATTCCCCGCGCTACGAAAGACGTCGATATCGTCATCTCCCTGGAAACGAGAAAGCCGCTTGATGCTGTCGAGCGCCGCCTCGCCGATGTGCTGGAGTTCGATCCGCAGATCACCTTCGAGACCATCACCGGCAGTTTGCGACACATCCTCCGCTCCCGGAGCCGTCCACCCATCGTGGTCGAACTCTTTGAACTGGGCGACGATCCCTTCCTCCAGAGCCGATTCTCCCGCCGGCGTCAGGAATACTCTGCACAAATGCAGCGCCATACATGGCTGCCGACACCCGAGGACGTCATTGTGCAAAAGCTCCGCTGGGCGCGGCCCAAGGACATCGAGGACGCCGCCAGTGTGCTCGCGGTGCGCGGCCTTGCCACCCTCGACATGCCCTACATTGAGCAGTGGTGCTTGGAGCACGGCACCACGGAACGGCTCCGCGCGGTCATCGAGTCCATCCCGCCGGACCTGCGTTAGGCGGGCGCCGCCTCTGTGCCGGCAAAATTCCTCTCGAAAATTAAAGCTTCCCTCCGCGCGGGAATCCCGCATACTCGCGGTTGTTATGAAACCCCTGCACCGCCTTCTCGCCGCGGCCACTTTCGCGGCTTCTCTCACACCGGCGCAAGCCTGGCAGAACAATCAAAGCGCCGACCTCATCCTCGGCCAGATCGCCACCGAGCCGCTGATCGATGAAGGGCGCGACTTCGCGTTCGATCCCGCCACGGGCAAACTGTTCGTCGCGGACTTCCACGGCGGGCGCGTCCTGCGATACGGCAGTCAGGACAAACTGCTCACCGGGGCGCCCCCGGAGGCGGTCTTCGGCTCCAACGGCGCCCCTTCGCCTCCTCCCGGCAGCACCCTGACAAATCCCTCGGGCCTGGCGCTGGACTCCGCCGGCAGGCTTTGGGTCGCCGGCAATTACCGCATTTACCGCTGGGACCAGGCGGTGACCCGCAGCAGCGGCGAACCGGCGGACGGACTGTTCGGCGCTCCGGATTTCGTCTCTGCCCCGTATCCCGCCGGTGATCCGAAGCGGCTGGATTTCGAGATGAGACTGGCGGCGGATGACGCGGGGAATCTGTTTGTCTCCTGCTATGCCCGGAACAGCATCCTGCGGTTTGACGCCGCCGCCGGCAAACCCATGGGAGCCGGGCCGGACGCCTATTTTGGCCAGATTTCTTTCACCAATACCACCGCGGGACTTTCCGCCAGTCGCGTGTCCGCCCCGCGTGACCTCGCGATGCGCGGCACCACGCTTTGGGTCCACGATACCGATAACCGGCGCCTGCTGCGCCTCGACAATGCGGCCACCCGTGCGGCCGGCGCGGCGTTCGACGCGGTCGCAGGGCAAAGCGGTTTATTCGCGAACGACAACCTGACGCTGTCCGGCTACAGCTCAATGGACATCAGCCCCGGGGGGATTCTGCATGTGGCCGGCGGCATCGTGATCACGGCATGGGCGGGCGCGGATTCGCTGAGCGGCCTGCTGCCGGCGCCTCTCTTTTCCAGCACGTTCACTTCCTCCAATTCGTTCACGTCACTGCTCTGCGAATCGGATTCCCGCGTCTGGGCGGGAGCAAGTCTGGCGGATAGTCAGCATCCCGCCAGTGCCCCGGTGCGCCGTCTCGAAAGTCTGCCTTCCACCGCCGCGGCCAACACGCTCGGCGCGGCTCCGCCGGCACCGTTGCGCAGACCCTGGCAGGTCGCCGTGGATCCGGTGAGCGGCAAGGTTTTCGTTTCTGACCAAATGCTGCACACGGTGCAGCGGTTCTCCTCCATGGCCAGCCTCGCCAGCCATGCTCCGCCGGAAGCCGTACTCGGAGCGGCCGGTGGCGCCGGCTTTCTCAATCTGTCCGCACCAACCGGACTCTGCCTCGATTCTGAAGGCCGCCTTTACGTGGCCGACACCGGCAACAATCGCGTGGTGCGGTGGAACAATGCGGCAAACCTGCCTTCCCACTCGCCCATCAGCGGCGCCCTCGGGCACAAGCTTGCCTCTTTTCCACCTACCGGCCCTTACAACGAAGCCACCATCGTCCAGCCCTATGGCGTGACAGTCGATGCCGGCGGCACGCTCTGGGTCCTCGATTACTTCCTCGCCCGCGCGCTGCGGTTCGACCAGGCGGCATTGAAATCGGGCGATGTTCCCGCGGACGGGATGCTGGGAAAATCCGACTATGCCGATCCATCCACCAGCGGCCTGCCGGGCAGATTTCATCTCCCGACACACATTCAATACGACAGTGCCGGAAATCTCTGGGTGCTCGACTCCGGCGGTGTCGATGAGTCCACCGGACTCGCCGGCGGTGAATTCCGCATCTTCCGCTACGACAATGCCAACAGCAAACCGGTGGGGGCCATGCCTGACAACACCATCAAGTTCCGCCAAAGCGACAGCGATTTCGGCCCCGGCGGCGAACTGAATGGCCTGGCAGTCACTCCTGACAACACCCTGTGGGTCGCGCTGCGCAGCGGCAACATTCCCCAGGTGCGCCGCTTTGACAATGCGACCTCGGTGGTCACGGGGACGCCCTATTCCGCCCTGCTTGGCAGTGGCAATTCCGGTTCCGGGGCCGGTGACTTCGGCGCCGCATTCGGGGGAGCGATCACGGGATTGAGCACCGATCCTGCGGGGAATCTGTGGGTTGCGGATCAGGCGAACCGCCGGGTCATGCGCTTCAGCGCTTCGCCTCCGCCGCCGCTGCCGGCGGGAACTGCAGTCCAGGCCAACCGGGACGCGCAGGGTTTTCACCTGAGTTTTTCCGCCGCCCCCGGCACCGTTTACTACATGGACAGTTCCCCGGATCTCCAGGCATGGACGCCGCTCGCGGTTCGGAAAGCCCTGACTTCGCTCGAGACTTTCACGGATCCGGCGCCTGCCGGCGGCCGGCGCTACTACCGCGCGCGCTCCGCGCCATAGCGACGGGACCGCCCGCTCAGGCGACCCTCAACGGCCCCGCGGAAAATTGCCAAGCCGCCGCTGCGGAGGAATAAACTTGCCCCGCTGGCACGCTCCCGGCAGTCTCTCCTCTCATGCCGGCGCTGGAACTCTACGACCACCAAAGCGCATTGCCGCTCGACCTGAACCGCCTCCTCGGGGCGGCCTCCCGCGCTGTGCCGGAAATTCTCGCCCATCCCGGGAATCATGACGTCCTGCTGGCCGACCTCGACGAGGTGGAGGTGAGTTTCATTACCGACCCGGCGATTTGTCAGGCGCATGAGCAGTTCCTCGGCGACTCCGCGCCGACGGATGTGATTACCTTTCAGCACGGCGAAATCCTCATCAGCACCGATACCGCGCTGCGCCAGGCCGCGGAACACCGCACCGATCCGCAGCGGGAGTGCGCGCTCTATCTCATTCACGGCCTCCTGCACCTCAACGGTCACGATGACCACAGTCCCTCCGAGGCCGCGGCGATGCGGGAGCTGCAGGACCGGATTCTGCAGCAGGTGTGGGTCTGAGCAGGTGCCGCTCACTCCGGGCGCCGCAATTCGCTGCGGTCGCGGGTGCGGCAGTACCAGTGCGGCACGGCCATGCGGCCGGTCAACTGCAGTGGATCACCGGCGATGCGCCGCCGGCTGTCAGCGGCCGCCGGCCGCCTGACAAAGCTTCCCCGCGCAGACCGGGTGCAACTCCGACTTCGGTCGGAATGGAGCGTCTGAAAAAGACCGTCCTGACTCCGACTGAATGCCAATACCGGGATGTCGCGGCGTGTGAAAGGATCGTCCTGCGCTGCCGGAAAACCCGGCCTGCCAACTTCACCAGCCTGCCAGTCATCCGCCATGAACAAATTGATCCGCCCCCTCCGCCCGCAAACCGCCCTCGCTGCCGGGCTGCTCCTGGTTCTGCCCTCCGCTGCGATGGCTTTCCCCTTTGGACCGCTGAGCCTCGCCTGGGCGGGCGATCCGGGTGACGACTCGATCTGCGCCGGCGATGTCAATGGCGATGCCCTGACCGATATCGCGATTCAGGCCTCCAACAGCACGCTCAACTGGTTCGTGAACACGGGAGGCGGCAACTTCACCAGCTCCCATGTGCTGAGCGCAGCCGGATTCCGTGTGGACAGGGCGCAGGCTGCCGATCTCGATAACGACGGGGATGCCGATGCCGTGCTGGTGCTGGACAATCCGAATGTAAGCTACAACAACAGTGAACTGGCGGTCTTCATCAATCACGGCTCCGGCTTCACCAAAACGCAGCAGTTCGCCATTCCAGGCTATCTCAGCTACGAGGGAGTTCCGCTGGTGGCTGCGGATGTGGACAACGACGGTGACCTCGACATCGCCACTTCGCTTTCCGCCTACGCTTCGCCGAACGATCCGCCAGGCAGTGTGATCGTCTGTCTTAACAACGGCAGCGGCACCCTGGCGGCGGCGGTAAAGATCGACAGCGACACTCCGGAATACCCGAACGGCATGGTGGCCGGCGATTTCAACAACGACGGCAAGACCGACCTTTGCGTGGGCCATTCGCAGACCACCACCACGGGGAACATCAACGCCGGCATTTATCTTTACTCCGGGCTGGGCCAGGCCACCTTCGGCGCTCCGCTGGAACTGGTCGCGCTCGACCACAGTGCCGGGTATCTTGAAGCCGCCGACCTGAACCGTGACGGCCGCATGGATCTGATTTGCGCCAACGACCGCTATCCGGCCGGCATCCGCTGGCGTTCGAATACCGGCGGTTCGTTTTCCGCTCATGTCGATCTCTACCGGCAGACCGGCGCGGGCCATTCCGTGGGACGTGCCGCGCCGGCTGACATCGACGAAGACGGCGACCCTGACATTGTGTGGGGACGCTACAGTGATTCTGCGGGTTTCGATGTCCTCTGGAGCCGCAACAACGGGGCCGGTCAATTTGCAGCCCCGGCCGTCCTGCTGGGGGGACTGGCCAGCATGGTGAATGCGGTCCGTCCGATGGATGTGGATCTGGACGGCGACACCGACCTAGTGATGGTCACCACCGCCGGGCTGGCCGTGTCCCTGAACAAGGCGCTGCACCGCAAAGTCGAGGCCGTCTTTCCACCAGTGAACACCGCAGCCGTGCTCAACGGAGAGCCGCGACTGGCTTCCGCGGATTTTGACCGTGACGGCGACGACGACCTGCTGGTGCTCTCGCCGGGCGACGGCACGCTCCGCTGGCTGCCGGCCAACGGCGGCACTCTGGGCAGTGCCATTACCATCAGCACTGCGGTCGCAGGGGCCACAGCCATGGCCACGGGAGACGTGACGGGCGACGGGCTCACGGACGTGGTGATTGGAATGCCTGCACTTGGCCAGCTGCACGTGCTGCGCAATGTGGGCAACGGCGCCACATGGCAGACGCAACTGATGCCCAACCTCGCCGAGGTCCGCGCCGTCCACGTGGCTGACGTGGATATGGACGGCGCCCCCGACGTGCTGGCTTCCTCCATGTCCACCTACCGCACGATTCTCTACCGCAATGTGAACCGCAATGCCTCCTCGTGGACTCAGGAGCAGGTCTCCACCAGCATCAACGCCGTGGATCAGATTCAGACCGTGCAATTCAAACGCCCGGGCCGTGCGGAAATCCTGCTGACTTCCTATGACCCCGAAGTCGGAATGTGTCAGGTGAGGCAGCTTTCATGGGTGAACAGCGCGTGGAGTGCGGTGCTGCTCGCGCAGGGCAACGGCCAGTCCTCACTCACTGCGGCGGCCGATCTCAATGGCGACCTGACCAAAGACTTCGTGCGTTCGCTCGGCTGGGGCGCCGGCTGGCAGCCCAATTACAACAACGGTTCGTTCAATCCCGCCCAAAGCATCCCGGGACTGCCGGAAGGACTGCGCTGCGGCCGCTTCGCCGATCTCAACGGCGACGGAAAACAGGACCTTGTCGCCGCCGGTCACGGCATCGTGGTCTGCGCCATGAACCATGGCGGCGGGTCCTTCGCCGCCCCCCAGACGATTCATACCGCCCCGGGCGCTGTGTTTCGTGATGTGGTCGTCTTCGATTTCGAGCGCGACGGCGACCCCGATCTCGCCGTGGCCGATGCCGCGGGCGACCAGGTGCGCGTGCTGCTCAACCGCGCCGGGCAGTTCGATACCGTCTCCGCCCGGCAGAACAACGGACAAAACTTCATGGCCGGCGAAGAGAAGACCATGATTCACACCACCTTCGAGCACCTCGGCACAACCGGTGACGATGCCCTCACGCTGCGCAACTTCCGCATCCAGCTCCACGCCGCCAATGTCCTGGCCGGCGGCGGATTCTCTCTCGGCGCACCGCTCACTGCCGCGGAGGCCGCCGGATTGTTCGAGAAGGTGACGATTTACCGTGACCTCGGAACCGCGGGAACCTACGATTCCGGCGTGGATCCGGTCGTGGCCACGGTGAACAACTTCAACGCGATCAGCGGCGGATATCTGACGCTGCCGGTCACCGGTTCCGCCGCCCAGTTCACGTGCCATCCCGGACAGACCATGAGCTTTCTGCTGCGCCCGAAAATGCGCTCGGCCTACACTACGGCACTGAACGCCTTCAACCTGACGGTGGTCATCGAGTCCAGCGGCACCGCCGTGGTGCAAAACGGCATCTCGCCCGACTGGCCGCTGCGGGACCGGGGGGCCGCCGGCACCTATTCGTCCACCGGCGTCGTCTTCAAGCCCTCGATGCTCCAGCAGTGGCGTTTCAGCTATTGGAACACCTACGACAATGCCGGGCTCGCGGCCAACTCCGCCGATCCCGACGGCGACGGTCTCACCAATCTCGTCGAGTATGTGCTCAATTTCCCGCCGACGGTGCCGAACAGCTATTCCGGGCTTCAGGTCGTCCCGTTTGGAGACGCCGGTTATGTCGTTCTCAACACGGCCCGCTACCTCGATCCCAAAGTGAAACTCACGGTGGAAACCTCCACCGATCTGCAAACGTGGACGGCCATCTCCACGCGCACGGGCGACAACGCATGGGCCGGCGTGCAGCCGATTGTTAGCGAATGGGGCACGACAACTGAAGCCGTCTTCCCGGCCGGCAATCACAAGCGCCTCATGGCCAAACTGAAAGTGGAGCAACTGCCCTGAGGCGTGCGGGAGCGGTGACCCTTAAAGGGGGAAATAGAACCACGGATGGACCCTGATGAACACGGATACTCAGCAAGTTGTGTTCACGGGAATCCTCCTCCGGGGAGTGAGTCCGAATTCATGCGTAAATCCGTGTCAATCAGTGTCCATCTGAGGTTTTCCTCCTCTCCATTTTCCTTTTCAGGGTGATCGTGCCTGGCGGCGCTTTGTTCCGCAGTGTCAGGACTTGTGCTGTCAGCGCGGACGCTCCATTTCAAACTGATCCCGGGTGCGGCAATACCAGTGCGGCACGGCCATGCGGCCGATCAACTGCAGTTGATCGCCGGCGATGCGCAGCCGCTCCCGGTCCACACAGTCGTCCCGCACATGCAGCCGTTTGATGAGGCCGATGACCACGCGGTTGTCGTCGATCTGCAGCGTGCCCCACTCGGTGCACTCCATGCTCACCGGGCTTTCCGCGAGGCGCGGCGTGCGGATCACTGACGAGGGCAGAGTTGTCAGGCCGGCGTGTTGCAGTTCGCTGATTCCGTAGGGCAGGGAAGCGGCGGTGCGGTTCATCGCCTCCGCCATCGCTTCATCCACGAGGTTCACCGCGAATTCGTGCTGCAGGCGGATGTTGCGTGCGGTGTCCTTGGGCGTGCCGTCGTCGCGGTCGCCCGGCGCCACGGCGAGAATCGGCGGCTCGGTTCCCAGCAGATTGAAGAAACTGAACGGTGCCGCATTCACCACACCATCCGGCCCCAGGGAGGTGATGAGAGCGATGGGACGGGGCACCACGACGCTGGCGAGCAATGGATAGGCCCGGGACGCGTGTTCGTTTTCGAGATCGAATTCCATGCCCACGCCGTGGCGGTGCCGCTGCACGAATGCAATCGAAGCCCCGGCAGCCCGCCGTCAGCCGGGAACCGCAAGGCCCTCCGGCGGCGCGGGGCGGTCCCGGAGCGCTGCGGCAATCTCGCCGGTAACCCGCTCCACCACTTCCGCGGTGACATGCGGCATGGCAATGAGGTGCGCCACATCGCCGCTGGGTGCCATTTGCCAGCGGCTGATCACTTCCGGTCCCGGATTGGGAAAGACCACGGTGATGGAATTCGGATGCCGCCATGCCGGAATGCCGCGGGCTTGCAGTCGCGCGATGCAGTAGTCCGCCATGGTCAGACTCCACGCCACGCGCCGCCGCAGACCGGCTTCTCCCCAGCGCTGGATGGCGCACCACAGGATCAGCGGTGTCAGGGCGTTGCGGCTGCCCGCGATGGTCGTGTCCATGCAGCCGACGTATTCCACGCCGCGGGCCACCCGGTCCACGTGCCGCCGCCGCGCGAGGACGATGCCGCACGGAATGGGCGACCCGATGAATTTGTGCCCGCTCACCGCAATGCTGTCCACTCCCGCGTCGAATCCGAACGGCTGCGGTGCGTCCACCCACGGCAGAATCATGCCGCTCAGTGCGGCGTCGGCATGGAGGTGATACTGCGTGATGGCCAGTTCCCGGAGCAGGGCTTTGATCCGGTCCAGATTGTCCACCGCGCCGTGCATCGTGGTGCCGATGTTGGCAAAAATCACCGGCGGCACGTCGCGGTGCAGCCGCAGCATTTCACGCAAATCCTCGTAGTCCATCTCGCCGTTTTCCTGTCCGCGGATCATGATGCTGCGGGCGCCGAGCACTCTGACAATCTTCGCGGCGGAATAGTGCGTGTGTTCGGAAAAGTAAATCACGCCGCCGGGAAACCGTTCCCGCGCCAAATAGAGGCCGTAGAGATTGCCCTCGGTGCCGCCGGCCGTCATGTAGCCCCAGGTGTCGCCCTCCGCGGCGCGCAGATGCTTCTGGAAAAAGCGGATCACCTCGCGCTCGAACTCGTAGGTGTTCTCCCGGAAATAACTTTCCGCGAACGGGTCGCCGATGTTGTTGAGCGCGAACTTCAGAAACGGCGTGACCTCCGGATAATCGTAATCCTGACTGCACGGGTAACCGACCAGACTCGGGGAGAGGGACTCGATGCGGCTGTAAAATTCGCGCAGCCGCTCCGCCGCGGCGGGAGGCAGCGGCGGCATTTCCTGCCGCCCCTCCTGACAGGAAGTCACGGCCGCCGCGGTGCTGGAAGGATCAACGGTCATGCCCTTCACTGGTGCCCCGGGTGTGACGCCGGTTCAAGCCGCCGCGCGGGATTTCAGTCTCAAGGGCGCGGGGCCCCGAAAGCCCCCTGAATCGTCGCGGCCGGGATCGGCTCCGTGCTGTGGTCGCTCAGCGACTCCAGCACGCGCCGGGCGCGGCCGGGTTCGTCGCTGAGCACTTCGCGCAGCGCCGCTTTCAGGGCCTGTACACGATAATCGCCGCTCTGCCCGTGCCGGTCCATCCGGTCGAGAAACGCCGCCACATCGATGACGCGCGAGCGCGCGTCGATGAACTGCAGGTCAACCAGCGGAGCGGCACTCATGTTCAGAAACTGCCCGGAGTGAAGGACGGCCCGCTCACCGCCGCCACCGGCGCTGCGCCGGGACCGCGGCCCTGACTGATACTGATCAGCTGGCTGACGGTGACAAAACGGAATCCCCGGGCGAGCAGTCCGTCGAGCGTGCCCGGCATGGCATCGATGCTGGAGGGATGGATGTCATGGACGAGGATGATGGAACCGGGCCGCGTCTCGGCAAGAATGCGGCTGCGCGTGCTGGCGGCATTGCGGGTTTTCCAGTCCTGCGGATCGACGCTCCACAGAATGGAGGGATAGCCGAACTCGCTGTAAATCCACTGCTTCTGCCGCGCGGTGATGGCGCCGTAGGGCGGGCGGTACATTCGCGGCGCCTGACCGGTGATGTTCACGAGGGCGTCGTGACTGCGCTGCAGTTCGCTGCGCACCGAGCTGTCGCCCAGTTTGCTGAGATAGGGATGCGTCCAGGTGTGATTGGCGATCTCGTGTCCCTCCGCCACCATGCGGCGCATGATGTTCGGATAGGCCGCCACATTCCGGCCGACGGTGAAGAAGGTGGCCTTGATGCCGCGGGCCGCGAGCATGTCGAGCAGGCGCGGCGTGTTGGACGGGTGCGGGCCGTCGTCATAGGTCATGGCGATGAACGGCCCCGGCACCGGGGTGCTCGTATAGCTGATTTTCGTGCCGGGTGGCAGGCTGCCGACGGGAAGATTGACGCCGGCGTTTTGCAGCCGCCGCTGCTGCGCCGCGGGAGTGCTGGCCGGTGCCCCGGGCGAAGGCACGGGGTCGCGGCGGGCGGTCTTCTTCGCGCAGGAAACGGTTCCTAGCGCCGTGACGGCAAGACAGAGGAGGGCAATGAACTTCATGGGCAACGGGAGGGCGCACAGTGCCAGATGGTGGAAGGCGGTCAACGGAAGGGATGAGGATCATTCCCTTGCCATGCCGGCGCGGGCTTTCCACCCTGCCGCAATGTTGCCTGACCTGATCGAGATCGTCCCGCCCGCCGCGCCCGTGGCAGCGGAAGTGGTGCTGCCCGGATCGAAAAGCCTCACCAACCGCGCCCTCGTGCTCGCGGCCCTCGCGGACGGTACGGTGACGCTGCATGGCGCGCTGTGGAGCGAGGACACGCAGGCCATGGCGCACTGTCTGCGCACGCTGGGATTCGCCGTCGCCGTGCGGGAAGACGACGCCGAACCGGCGAACCGCACCATCGTCGTCGAGGGACGCGGCGGCGAGATTCCGCTTTGGGGCACGGCGGACGCGCCGCTGGAACTCCATGTGGAAAATGCCGGCACCGCCGCGCGATTTCTCGCGGCACTCGTTTGTCTGGGGCGCGGACACTATCGTCTCAGCGGCGTGCCGCGCATGCATCAGCGGCCCCAGGCGGCGCTCTTCGCCGCGCTGCGCGAACTCGGTTATGAAGTGCAGACGCCGAATGATTTTCTCCCCGCGGTCATCGCCGGCACGGGTCCGCGGCCGGGGGCCGCCTGCACGGTGAGTGTGGCGGAGAGTTCGCAGTTCGCCTCCGCGCTCATGCTTTGTCAGGCGCGCGGCGGCTGGAAGGTGGACGTCACGGGCGCGAACGAAGACGAGATGCCCTACGTGGACATGACGCGCCGGCAGGTGGAGGAATTTCCCGCGCAGGGCGGCATCTGCAGCATCGAGCCTGACGCTTCCGCGGCGAGCTACTTTTGGGGTGCGCACTGGCTGCTGCGCGACGCCGGCGGCAGCGTCACCGTCGCGCCGGAGCCCGCGTCCGGCATGCAGGCCGACCAGCGTTTTGCCGATCTCATCCTGCACCGGCCCTGGCAGAGCAGTTACTCACGCGCCACGGACCTTGCCGACAGCATCATGACCGCCATCGTGCTCGCACCGTTCGCGCCGGGCGTCACCCGCTTCACCGATCTCGGCCGCCTGCGCGTCCAGGAGTGCGAACGCGTCGCCGCCCTGCGCACGGAACTCACCAAATGCGGTGCGCGCGTCGAGGAGCAGGGCGACACCCTCACTGTTTTTCCCGGGCCGCTCCACGGAGCGCAGATTGCCACCTACAATGACCACCGCATGGCCATGTGCTTTGCCATGCTCGGCCTGCGTGTGCCCGGCATCCGCCTGGAAAATCCCGCGTGTGTGAAAAAGACCTTCCCCAACTTCTTCGCCAAACTCGCCAGCCTCGGGGCAGAAGTGCGCGATGCCGCCGGCACGCGACTGGAAGGCGCGGCACTGCTGGCTGAGTAGAGGGGCCACAGCTGGACGCAAATGGACACGGATGCTTGAAAAAGCCGAGGCGCATCGTGCCCCTTTTCGTATTCTCCGGCTGGCCGGGCATCTGCTTCCATCTGTGGCCATCTGTGGCCTTTCCCTTCGTCCAAAGATAAACCCGTTGCGCTGGCCCGCGCGCTGCTTCATTCCGCGTTTTCCCACTTCATTTCACCATGCCCGTCGCCACTCCCGCCCAATTCGCCGCCATGCTCGATGCCGCCCAGCAGGGCAGCTACGCCTACCCGGCCATCAACGTGACCTCGCTGCCCACCATCAACGGCGCGCTCAAGGCCTTCGCGGAATCGAAGAGCGACGGCATCATCCAGGTGAGCACCGGCGGCGGGGAATTCGCCAGCGGCACCGCCGTGAAGGACATGGCCCTCGGTGCCATCGTTCTGGCTGAAGCCGTCCACACGCTGGCCGCGCGGTATGATATTCTCGTCGGCCTGCACACCGACCACTGCCATCCCAAGAACGTCGAAAAGTTTCTCAAGCCCCTCATCGCCGCCACCGCTGCGCGACGCGCCGCCGGCAAAGGCAACCTCTTCAACAGCCACATGTTCGACGGCTCCGTCCTCGACCTCCAGGCCAACATCGCCCAGTCGAAGGCCCTTATGGAAGAGTGCGCCAAACACGAGATCATCCTCGAAGTCGAAGCCGGCGTCGTCGGCGGCGAAGAAGACGGCCACGACACCAGCGGCGTGGCCAATGAAAAACTCTACACCACCCCCGAGGACATGCTCGCCGTCTATGAAGCGCTCACGCCGCTCGGCCGCTTCATGTTCGCCGCCACCTTCGGCAACGTCCACGGCAGCTACAAACCCGGCGCCGTGAAGTTGAAGCCCACCATCCTCAAAGACGGCCAGAAAGCCGTCACGGACAAACACGGCGCCAAAGCCGAGATGGACCTCGTCTTCCACGGCGGCAGCGGCACCCCGCTGGAGGAAATCCGCGAAACCCTCGGCTACGGCGTCGTCAAAATGAACATCGACACCGACACCCAGTACGCCTTCACCCGCCCCATCGCCGACCACATGTTCAAAAACTACGCCGGCGTCCTCAAAGTCGGCGACGACTACCCCGAAAGCGGCGATGGCATCGGCGACAAGAAACTCTACGACCCCCGCGGCTATCTCAAAAAAGGCGAACAAAGCCTCTGCAACCGCCTCAAACAGGCCTGCGATGATCTGCTCAGCACGGGGAAGACGATTTTTGGGAAGGTGTAAGCCAAACTCAACTGCGACGGCTCGTTGCTGTTCCCCAGAGCCGCACAGCCAAGCGCATATTCATGCGATAAAGGACTCTGTGGTGTTCTCGAATGCACCACAAATACAGCACCACCGATGGAAACCGTCGATATCTTTGACCAAAAGCCAAGATCTGGTTGAGGCGCAGTGCGGACAATCGCTCTCCCGTGACTCGTCCTCCTCTGCGAAGTAGCCGCAATTGCCGCAGTACCACTTCGTCCACGGTGATGCGTCCTCGTCGATGGACCACGTGATGTGCTTCACCCGGCACTTTGGACAAACTTGGCAGGCCATAACTGCATTTATGCTGTTATATGTTACCCATGCTTGTTTTACGCGGGAACTTGTTGCTGCCAAAGAGCTTCACATCCGGCCAGAGAATGGGTAAAGCAACCGGGTCGAACTTGAAAAGCGCGTCATTCCCGGGAGAGCCTGTAGCAAGGCCGTCGCGGCCTTGTCGGTTCGCTTCGATTCAGTGCTTACACCCAAGGCCGGGACGGGCCTTGCTACGGCTGGTGGCGCATCGACGCGACTTGATGTTGCCCGTGTGCGCGTTTTACCTGGGAACTTGCCGGACCTTTCTTAAACACAGGCACCGAGGGAACCATCTCGCGCAAATCAAAATGACCGGGTGAAACCATTTGTGAATAAGTACATTCCCACGAACACCAGCCACGCAATTGTGATTCCAAAAGCGGCTTTCTGCAGCTTAGGTGACCGGATGAAATGACTCGTGATGATGTTTAATAACCCCAACAGGGCCGAGAGGAGAGGGGCATAGCGGCGCGGACGTTCAGAACTCATTGCCTCTGGCAGATCGAAGAGAGCCCAAGCCAATAGGGCGAGTATCAGACCCAGCAGGATGAACCGCCATAGTGCGAATACCTGTGCGGGCTTCGCAGCGGTCTGAGTATCCGACTGGGAACTGGTGTTTTCGTTTGGACTCATTTTTAGACGGAACAGAATGGCTGGTGTGTTTCCATGCTACTTGGGAACGTGCTTCTCGCTATGGGAACTTGCTTCTCGTGCGCACAGCATTTGGAGCGATGATGGGCGAACCCCTCCGGGGTTCCACCTTTTCTCTGGCCTTATCCCAGGGGTCTGGCGACCCCCGGCTATTCACGGGCAACCCCCCGACGGGGTTGGGCGGATGGCCCAGATGGCACCCTCCACGGCGAGCCTGACGGGGTTGGGCAGAATGCTACGTCCAGCGGTCCGGTTTTGTCATCTTGACGGAAACGGAAAATGGCACACCATTTCGGCATGCAGTTTTCCGATTTATCCTCTGAGGGCCTGGCGAGGCTGGAGGCGAAGCTGTTGGCGGATGTGGAGGTGGTGCGGCGGATGCGGGTGTTGCTGGAGGAGCATCGGGTGGTGTGGGAGAACCGGCCGGCGGGCGCGGTGCCTGCGGTGAGGGGGATGGTGGGGACGCCGGTTGCTGCGCCGGTGCCGGCTCCGCGGAGGCCGGTGGAGGCGGTGGCGTTGGAATGCCTGCAGGCGCTGCCGGCGGAGACCTTCGTAGTCCGGGACTTGCGGCGGGCGCTGCGGAAGCAGGGGACCAATCTGAGCGATGCGTCCTTGAAGACTCTGATGAACCGGCTGGGGCGTCAGGGGAAGGTGGTGGTGGAGGAATTGCGCCGGGGTCGCGGGGGAAGTCTCTATCGCTGCACCCTGCCGCGGGTGCCTGCCGGGGAGGCGAGTGATCTCGCCGCCGAAAGCTCACCTCCGCCGGCTGATGCAGAACCTTCGGCCACCGCTTCGTGATCGCTCACCGGCTTTTGCAGGGGTCAGTTCTCCGTTTCGAGGGCTCAGTTGGGCGTTTTCTGACCTGAAGAATCCTTTTCAGGAGGTCGGAAAGCAGTTTTGAGGGGGCCTAAAACTAATTTCAGTGGGCGAAAATCGGTTTATGGAGGTCCGGTTTCAGAAACATGACCTCCAATAATCATTTCCTGACCTTAAAAAATAGATTCTGCATCTCACAAAACAGATTCATGAGGACATGAAACGTCCGCGGGACCTGCGGAAATGGCTGCGAAACCTCACTCGTGGAGTCGCTGCTCATGCCCCGGCGGCAGGTTCACCCCTTCCGCGCGGGTCCTGTCGGGCGGAGTTACTTCCCTGGCAGGAAGACGATGCACACGGGACGTCCGGTTTCCGCGCGGTGGCCGGTGGGCTTGAGTTTTCCATCGCCGCCGACGGCGAAGACGGCGATGTCGTTGGAGTCCTGACCGCAGGTGAGAAGCCATTTGCCGTCGGGGGTGAGGTTGAAGTTGCGCGGGGTTTTGACGCCGGCGGGCGCGATTTCGAGCAGCTTGAGCGCGCCAGTGGCGGCGTCCGTGATTTGATAGCAGGCGATGCTGTTATGACCGCGGTTGGAGCCGTAGAGGTATTTGCCGTTGGGGTGGGCGACGATCTCGGCGGTGGAGAAGCCGTCGCGCGAGATGCCGTCGGGCACGGTGCTGACGGTGGTGCCGGGTGTGAGGGTGGCTTTCTTCGCATCCCACACGAAGGGGGTGACGGTGAGGAGCATTTCGTTGATGCAGTAGAAGACGCTGCCGGAGAACGCGCCGTGCCGCGGACCGGAGCCGGGGGCGAGCACGCCTTCGCTGACGGGTTTGGGCTGCAGCGTCTGCTTCGCGGCGTCCACGGCATAGACGTAGATGCGGTCGGTGCCGAGGTCGTTGACAAGAACGTGTTTGCCATCGGCCGAGAGCACGGCGCCGTGTCCGTGCGGGGCTTTTTGGCGGGCGGCATTCACGCTGCTGCCGGTGTGCTGGATGAAGGCGGTGCGCTCCTTGAGGCTGCCGTCGTCCGCGAGGCTGAAGACGGTGGTGCTGCCGCCGCCGTAGTTGGCGGTGACGAGTATTTTCGCGTCCGGCACCACGCACAGGTGGCAGGCGCCCTGGCCGGGTTTGTCGCCGACGGGCAGTTCGTTCAACTTTGTCAGGGCACCGGTGGTTTGGTTGACCTTGAAAGCGGCGGCGCTGTTGCCGGACTCGCTGACGGCGTAGAGGTGCGTGCCGGCGGGATGGAGTGCGAGGAAGCTGGGGCTTTGCAGTTCGGCGGCGGTGCCGAGGATTTTGAGCGCGCCGGTGGCGGTGTCGAATTTGGCGAGGGTGATGCCTTTGCTGGAACTGCCGCCGCCGGTGTAGGAGCCGATGTAGGCGAACATTTCGCCGGCAACGGCGGCGGGGGCGAGCAGGAGGGTGAGGAGGAGCGGGAGTTTCATGGCGCGCCGAGTGTGGCGCGCGGAGCGAAGGCGTCAATATCCGTGAAGTCGCGCCGCGCGGGGGCGGACGGGATTCTGTGAGGCCCTGAACGGGTGGCAGAGCCGGGCGCGGGCTTGACCGCGGGGCGGCCGGCGGACAGATGACAGCCATGTCCCGGATCACCCTGTTCAATCACCGCTGTCACGACGTGCCGCATTTGCTGAAGCGCTGGAGGGCCGCGGCGCGGTCGGCGGGGCTGAAGGTGGAGACGGTGCATGAGGCCGGCGGATTTCCGGTGCTCTTTCTGCACAATCCGGGTGTGTCAGGGCCGCGCTTCTATTTTTCCGCCGGCGTCCACGGGGACGAGCCGGCTGCCGTGTCGGCCCTGCTGGAGTGGGCGGAGGAGAATCCCGCGCTGCTGCGGCGGCTGCCGGTGGCGGTGTTTCCAATCTTCAACCCCGCGGGCCTGGCGCTGAACACGCGCGCGGATCACCGGCACATCGATTTGAACCGCCGCTTTCACGACGCCTCGCACCCTCACATCAAGGCGTGGTGGCGGGCGACGGAGCAGATGCAGTTCCGGATGGCGGTGTGCCTGCATGAGGACTACGACGCGCAGGGCATTTACTGCTATGAACTGAACCGCACGGAAGGCGGTTCGGTCGCTGAGGGAATGCTGGGAGCCGCGGCGCAGTGCATTCCGCGCGATCCGCGGCGCAGCATCGACGGCCGCGCCGCCCGCGGGGGGCTGATCCGGCGCCGCCGCGTGCCGGAGGTTCCCGGCATGCCGGAAGCCATCGCGCTCTACATGCATCACACGGACGTCTCCCTGACATTCGAGACGCCGAGCGAGTTTTCGCTGCTCGACCGCATCGCCGCGCAGCGGGCCTTCATCGGCGCCTGCGTGCGGCTGGCGGACCGCGGTGGAGGAAGTTAGACGCAGACGGATTCCAGATGGCGCTCCAGCAGTTCGTCGATGTCCTCCGGGCAGTCGAAGAACTGCGCCTCCAGCGCCGCCCAGTGCTCGAGGGCTGCGGGATCGAGCTGTTCGACTTGCACGCGGCGGGCTTCGCGGTCGCGGGGCGGACCCGCGGGGCCGAAGACGCCGTTCGCCTGTGCGGCGAGGGCGGCGAGTTGCGTCGCGCCGATTTCCGCCAGCGCGGCGGGAGCGAAGCCCGCGAGATCCCCCGCGGCGGAGCGGTAGTATTTGGCGAATCCGCCATTGGCGACTCTCGATTCAAACAGCCACACCGTGACGAGCGTGCGTTCCGGTTCGCTGAGCGCATCGAATCCGCGCCGGTTCATTTCATCCATGGCGGCCTGGGCAGCGAGATCAGTATTCATGACGCGGGCAGAATACTTCTGCCCCCGGAGCCGGGCGAATTCAACTCCGCAACAATTCCGTCACTCTCCGCGGCGCGGGGATTGCATCGCGGAGCGGATTTCCATAAACTGTGAGCCGCATGAATGCCGACCTGTCCGTCCCCGAACCCGCGCCTGAAGCGGGCGCCACGGATGCGGATCGTTTGCTGCCGGCGCTGTACGAGGAATTGCGCCAGCTGGCGCGCTGGAGGATGTCATGCGAAGCGCCCGGCCACACGCTGCAGCCCACGGCGCTCGTGCATGAGGCATGGCTGCGGCTGACGCGCGGCGGAGAGGTGGTGCCGTTCCACGACCGGCGGCATTTTTTCGGCGCGGCGGCTGAAGCCATGCGGCGCATTTTGGTGGAATCCGCGCGGCGCAAAAAGTGCGTGCGTCACGGCGGCAAACTCGAACGCACAGACATGGACGACGTGGATCTGCCGGCACCGATGCCCGACGATGACCTGCTGGCGACGCACGAGGCGCTCGACCGTCTGGCTGCAGTCGATGCGCGGGCGGCGGAAGTGGTGAAGCTGTGCTTTTTCGTCGGCCTGACGCAGGAGCAGGCGGCGCAGGAGATGGGCATTTCGCTGAGCACGGCCGAGCGGCTGTGGGCCTTCGCCCGGGCATGGCTCTTTCGCGAGGTGAAGCGCATGCGCGGCGGGGAGCCGTGCGGCGGAAAGGGTTGAGGGATTGGCTTCGATTTTGTCGCATGGTCCTGAGCCGGGACATCCCGCGCCATCCTTTTTCAAATTATGCCAGGCACCGACCGTCTCATTGAAATCTTCGACGCTGCGAGGATCCGGCCCGCCGGACCGGAGCGCGAGGCGTACCTCGACGGTGTCTGTGCAGACGACGCTGCACTGCGCGGGCAGGTGCTCTCTTTGCTGGAGGCGGGCGATGAGGCGGGTGATTTTTTGAATCATGCGCTCCTGACGGAGGCGCCCGCGGCACCGGGGGAACGGCCCGGCGACCGCATCGGACGCTATAAGCTGGTGCAGCAGATCGGCGAAGGCGGCTGCGGCGTGGTGTATCTGGCGGAGCAGGAGGAGCCGGTGCGGCGGCTGGTGGCGCTGAAGGTGATCAAGCTGGGCATGGATACGAAACAGGTGGTGGCCCGGTTTGAGGCGGAGCGTCAGGCGCTGGCGCTGATGGATCATCCGAACATCGCGAAGGTCTTCGATGCCGGCGCCACGGATGCGGGGCGGCCTTACTTTGTGATGGAACTGGTACCGGGCGCGAAGATCACGGAGTATTGTGACCGTCACCAACTGCCGACGGAGGCGCGGCTGCAGCTTTTCGCGCAGGTGTGCCACGCCATTCAGCATGCGCACCAGAAGGGGATCATTCACCGCGACATCAAGCCGTCGAACATTCTGGTGGCGGAGAGCGACGGCGTGCCGCTGCCGAAGGTGATCGATTTCGGCATCGCCAAAGCGACCGATCAGCGCCTCACCGACAGGACGGTATTCACAGCCTTCGAGCAGTTCATCGGGACGCCGGCCTACATGAGCCCGGAGCAGGCCACGATGACGGCGCCTGACATCGATACGCGCTCGGATGTCTATTCACTGGGGGTGCTGCTCTACGAACTGCTCACGGGAAAGACGCCGTTCGACGCGGAGCAGCTGGTGGGTGCGGGGTTGCAGGAAATCCGGCGCATCATCCGCGAGGAGGATCCGCCCAGGCCTTCGACGCGACTGAGCACGCTGACGCGGAGCGATTTGAAATCAGCGGCGGAGAGCCGGTGTGTGGAGCCGCCCCAATTGCTGGAGAGCGTGCGCGGCGACCTCGACTGGATCGCGCTGAAGTGTTTGGAGAAGGACCGCACGCGGCGCTATGAAACCGTGAACGGACTGGCGCGGGACATCGAGCATTATCTGCGCGACGAGCCGGTGCTGGCGACGCCGCCGTCGTCGTGGTACCGCATGCGGAAGTTCGTGCGCCGTCATCGCGGGCCGGTGCTGGCGGGCTCCCTGCTGCTGCTGGCGCTGGTGGGCGGGGTTGTCGGCACGACATGGGGGCTGTTTCGCGCCCGGGAAGCGTTGGAAGTCGCCAGGCAAAACGAGCGCGAAAAGACGGAGAAACTGGTGGACTCTCTCGTCGCCCAGGCGGAGGCCAACCGGTTGAGCGGCCGGCCCGGTCAGCGTTTTGACAGCCTCGATGCCCTCGACAAGGCCACACAGCTCGCGCGCTCCCTTGGGTCACCGCGGGAGACGATGCGCGAAATCCGCACTGGCCTGACGGCGGCTCTGGCGCGGCCCGATCTCCGCTTCACTCCCACGGCGGTCACATGGTTGCCGGATTCCGCACTCATGACCTTCGACAACAGGCACGAACGGTTTGCCAGGGTGGATCTGAAAGGAAACTGCAGCATACGGCGCGTGTCCGACGACGAAGAAATATTCAACCTGCCGGGACTCGGATTTGGCGCTGTTCCCTCGTTCAGTCCGGACGGCAGCCACATCTCCCTGCGGCACCTGAATGTTGATGGCAGCGTGATTCGTGCCGTTCACGTCTGGCGGCTGAGAATTCCTCCGCAGCGGGTGCTCGAAGTTCCCAAAGCCCGACTGGCGGACTTTCGCGGCACCAATGAAGTACTGATCGTTCACAACGATGGCCGTATCACCCGGTTCGACCTGTCGGACGGGCGTCCGCTCAATGAGATGCCCGCAGGGCCGTTCCAGCGTGAGGTGAACATCGCTCTGCATCCGTCCGATCCCTGGATGGCCGTTTACTCATACTTCACGGACGTTATCGAAATCCGGAACGCAGAGACCGGCGAACTGGTGAAATCGCTCCCCCAAACGGATGACGTCACCGGGGCGGCGTGGCTTCCGCAGGGGCGAAAGCTGGCCGTCGCAGAACAGAGCAGGCGAATTTACATTTATGACTGCAACACCCGGGAGACCGGGGTGCCGTTCAAGACCCGCCAAACCGTGACGACCATGTCATTCAATTCCGCCGGCAATCTGATGGCCACGGCGGGGTGGCAGGGTGGCCTGGATCTTATTGAGACCAACGGGGGGACGAACATCATGACCGACTTTCCTTCCAATGGTGCGCAGCCGCCAGTTTGGAACGGTTCGCGCCTCGCCGGAGGGGTTCACGACGGGAAGGTTGGCATCTGGGATGTCGCCGGGGCTGAGGAGTTTCGCATGCTCACGCGCAGCGATGGTCCCCCGGACTTGCGATACCTCCGCGTGGCAATGCATCCAAACGGCCGCTGGCTGGGAGTCACCATGCCCGACGGGATTGGCATTTGGGATTTAACGAACCACCGCGAAGTCGCATTCGTTCAGGAGGAATTCCACGACGGACACCTCCTCTTCGAACCGTCGGGCCATTTCCTGGCACTTGCCATGCGCGGGCTGGTGCGCTGGCCGGTCAGGGAGGACGCCGGGGCTCCGGGCGGCCTTGTTATTGGCCCGGCGGAACCGCTGAATTCGCCCGGGCGCCAAAGCATGTCTCTGACCAAAAAGGGAGATGTGCTCGTCACCTGCAACCGTGCCCTGATGGGACAGATGGAGCGGGCCGGAGGCTGGATTCACCATGGCGGACGGATGGATAATCCCGTCCCCATTGCCACTGGCGCGGATGTCACGCGCATCGCGGTGGATCCCTTCGGTAAATGGGTGGTCACCGCGACCCATTCCCTCGGCGATGCCAAACTGTGGAATGCGGCAGACGGAAAATTCGTCAGGATCCTTGTGGAGAGAAACGCCAGCCTGGACGTGATCTGTTTCAGCAGCGACGGCCAGTGGCTCAGCTTGAGCCATGATGGCGGCCGGATCCTTTCCACGAAAACATGGGAAGCCGGCCCGCCGGTCGGTAAAGCCGCGGTCTTCTCGCCGGACAGCCGCATGGTCGCCGTCCAGTCACCCGCCGGCGTTCGCCTCGTGGAACACACTACCGGCCGCGAAATTGCCCTCCTTGAAGTTCCCCGTTCGTACTCTCCGCGGCTGAATCTCTTCAGCCCCGACGGCACCAAACTCATCTCCGTGAACCATGAGCGCGGCATCTGCGTGTGGGATCTCAAACTGATCCGCGCGCAGTTGAAAGCCCGCGGCCTCGACTGGGAGTGGCCGGAGTTTCCGGGGCCCGAAAAATAGCGGCGGTGATTTGAGGGGTTTGGCGGCGAAATTTCGCACAGGTCTCATGCAGGGTCATGCACTTCGCAGAGCACTGCGGTCTTCACCTCAAAACCTTCACGCCATGTTCACTCCACGTCTTCTTCTCACCCTGCTGCTCGCATTCGCGGCATCGGCCCCGGCGGCGCCTGTCGGCAACGCTTTTACCTATCAAGGCCGCCTCAATCGCAACAACGGGCCCGCCAATGGCGTCTTCGATCTGAGATTCGAACTCTACTCCGTCGAGACCGGCGGCACGCGCATCGGGGAGGCGCAGGAGAAACTGATGCAGCAAATCTCCGGCGGGCTGTTCACGGTGGAGCTGGACTTCGGCGGACCGCAGGTGTTCGACGGCACGGCCTACTGGCTTGCCATTTCGGCACGTCCCTCCAACGGCGCGATCTACACCGCCGCCGGACCGCGCGTGGTCATTCGCCCGGCGCCGTATGCCATTCACGCGCACAGCGCCGCGAGCGTGCAGAACGGCTCCATCACCACCAGCAGCCTCGCCGACGGCGCCATCACCAATGCCAAACTGGCCGCCAATGCCATCGGCACGACACAATTGGCGACGCCGGCAGCACCGGATGCCGGACAGGTGCTTGCCTTCACCGGCACCGGCATCTCATGGGTCAATCCTCCTGCCACCGGCACTCCCGGCCCGTGGCTGCTCAGCGGCACCAGCGCCTATTACAATAACGGCAATGTCGGCATCGGCGCGGCGACGCCTTCAGCCAAGCTGGATGTGCGGGGATGGATGGCACTGGATACCGGCGGCGACGCTGTCATTTTCACCGGTACCGCCGGCTCTGAACTCAACCGCTTCATCCAGGTGCTCAACTCTCCGAATTACTGGACCGCGTCCGGGGTGAAGGCGGGCGGTCTGCTGGTGTCCGATGACTACGGTTATGCCTATCCTGGCAAGAACGACGCCGTCATCAAAGGCAGGCTGGGCATCGGCACCACCGCCCCGGCGGCGCCGCTGGAGATCAACGGATCATGGGACGCCACCGGCATCGGTCATGTGAGGCTGACCGGCAACAAGCCGACCGTCGAATGGCGGGCCGTTGGCTCCGATGCCCACAGACACACCTGGCTCGCTCATCAGGGCGACGGCTCAGATCTGACATTTTGGTATCGCCGGCAGGCAATTGGGGGCGGCTCTGACACCGGCTGGCTAAGCAGAGCTTCATTCCGGTCGGACGGCAGTCTGTCGCTCGCCGGCCCCATCACCTATGCGGGCGGCCAGTCCTTTGGCGGCGACATCACGGCCACGCGCCTCATTCTGCGAGCCGATCCAGCGGCGCCCGCCAATGCGGCGGTGCTGTGCCACGACCCTGCGGTGACGAATCTTGTTCCGTACAACACTGCGACCGGCAAGTGGATGAATGTGTATGCCGGGGATGTCCGCGCCAGCCGGGTCGTGCTGAGTGCCGACCCGCAGGCCACGGCCAATGTCACCGTGCAGACCGAGGATCCAAACGTCTCCAACTTCGTCCCCTATAACACCGCCACCAACCGCCCGCTCAATCTCGTGGTGCGCGACGCCACGGTGAAGCAGCTCACCATCACCGGCGGCGCTGACCTCGCGGAGCCGTTTGCCATGAGTCACGGGGGTCTCGATCCCGGCACCGTGGTCGTCATCGATGAAAAAAATCCCGGAAAACTCCGCCGCAGCACGCACGCCTACGACAAGAAAGTCGCCGGCATCGTCAGCGGTGCCAATGGCATCCAGCCCGGCATCAGCATGATCCAGGAGGACGCGCTCGAAGCCGGCGAAAACGTCTCCCTCAGCGGCCGCGTCTATGTGAAAGCTGAAACCAGCGCCGGCAGCATCGAGCCGGGCGACCTGCTCACCACTTCCGCCACACCCGGGCTCGCCATGAAGGCCGCGGAACATGACAGGGCGCAGGGCGCCATTCTCGGCAAAGCCATGACCGGCCTCACTGACAGCGAAGGCATGGTGCTCGTGCTCGTCACTCTCCAATAACTCCGCTCCCGGTCTGCCATGAAATCTGCTCTCTTCATTGTCGTCCTGCTGCTCTCCGCCGCCGCGCCCGCGTCCGCGGAGGTGGAACTGCGCGTCTCCATCAAAGTGATCCTCGGTCCGTCCGGCGAATGGCCTGACAACATCAACACCGTCGGTCCCGCGTCCAACGCACTCAACATCAATTCCGAGGCGGTGCTGCGCAACAACATCGCCTTCACCAACGAAATCCTCAACCGCCACGGCACCTGCTATCGACTCGTGTTGCGCAATGACAGCATCATCACTCTCTCCGGCTTTGCCCCTGCGTGGTTCACCGGCGATCCGCGCACCGGGCCGTACCGCGCGGCGCTGGAAACTCAGGCCACCGCCAGCGCCGCCGCCAAAACCACCTGGCAATGGCACGACGACGCCATCAACATCTACCTCAACGACGGGCGCTCCGGCTCCTGCAACTTTCCGGCCCAGGGGAATGTCATCACCATCGGCGCGGGCAGCTACGACATGTTGATTCTTCACGAGATCGGCCACTACCTCGGCCTGCAGCACACCCATCCCGCTGCCGACGACGCCGAAACCGACAACTCCGTGGACGACTGGGGCAATGGCGACCTCTCCGATGAGACCCTCGACGACGACAAAGACGCCACCGCCGCGCAGATCAACGCCCGCTACGACGGGAGCCCCGGCAGCGCGGGCTTTTTCCCCCAGGCCGCGCGGGACGATCTCATCTTCAATATCATGTCCTACCATATTCCGCAGGACCGTTTCGTCTGGGGTCAGCGCGAAGTGCTCATCACGAACTTCAACACCACGCGGGCGAATGTCGCTCTGGGGAGGACGCGGTTTGTCCAGCCCGTTGGCAACGACATCAACAGCGGCCTGAGCGTAACCTCCAGCCTCCGTACCATCGGGCAGGGGGTGAATTTGTCCGGCTCCACCAACGACGTCGTCCTCATTCTCGGCGGCACTTATCTCAGCGGCCATGAGTTCCTGCAGCCAACCATCAACACTCCGGTCACCCTCGGCGCCTGGCGCGGCCCCGTCACCATCCGCTGACTTATGAAAACCTGCAGCTTCCTTATTGCTCTCAGCATCGCACCGCTCAGCGGCCAGGAGGACGTCTTTACGCTCGACTGGTCGAGCTTTTCCGGCGGCGGCCACTCGGCTTTTGAAGGCGGCGGTGAATTCTCTGTCGAAGGCACCCTCGGGCAATTCAGCGGAGGCGCCGTCCCGTCTGGCCAGTCGGGCGAATTCAGCGTCTCTGGCGGCTACTGGACGTTCACGCTCAACGAACCGCTCGACCTCGGCATCACGATGCAGTTCAACGGCAGCACCGTCACCCTCACGTGGGATGACTCCGCCGGAATTCCGGTGCTCCTCGAAAGCTCTGCCGACCTGGAATTGTGGGTGCCGGTCCAGCCGCAGCCCTGGTATCCGCCGTTTCCCGACGCGTCCGCCCGGCGGCGCTTCTACCGGCTCATGCCGGTGCCGTAACGCGGAGTCGCTGTCCTCCGCGGAAAGGGGCGGAGCGTGATTGCGGTCCCGGATCTGCCCCTGCTTTGGCGCGTGCGGCGCACGAATGGGGCACAGGAAAGTGCGTCTGGCTGTCATCCGGGGAGTTCGTCCGGGCGTATGCATGCCCCGATGGCAATCACTGCAGACATGTCCTACACATCTCCATGCGATATTCACCCGGCTCATTCATCGGACTGCCGGGTTGAAGGGCCGGAGGCGGCGTTTCATTCCCGGTTCGGTCCGCCGGCGCCTCCCGGCGGTATCGGTCCCGCAACCACCGGCGCTTCCTGTGCCACGCGACGGATAACGGCCCGCCGCAAACCGGCCCGGGGTGATACCGGGGACGCCTGATAATTGAACTGTGCCCGCCATTGCAGAAACCATGCACCGCTGCGAAGCCAGTCACTGCCACATCTAACATGAGCAGGAAAATCATCGTCATCGGAGCCGGCCCCGGGGGACTGGCCAGCGCCATTCTTCTCGCCGCGGCCGGACAAAAGGTAAAGGTCATCGAACGCCTGCCCGTTGTCGGCGGCCGGACCTCATCCATTCAGTCCGGCGGCTACCGATTCGACCTCGGCCCCACGTTCTTTCTGTATCCGCGCGTGCTCGACGAAATCTTCCGCACGGCGGGCACTTCGCTGCACAAGGAGGTGGAGATGGTGCGGCTCAACCCGCAGTACCGCATTCAGTTCGACGCCGGAGGGCATCTCGACTGCACTGCTGACATTGCGGAAATGGAGCGGCAAATTGCCGCCCTCGCCCCGGCGGACGCGCCCGGCTTCCGGCGGTTTCTGAGCGAGAACCGCGAGAAGCTCCGCCTCATGGAGCCGTGCCTCGAGTCTTCGTTCGACGGCTGGCGCTCCATTTTCAATTCCCGCATCCTGCGCATGCTGCCGGTGCTGCGGCCGCACCAGTCGGTGGATACCTATCTGAAGCGCTTCTTCGCTGACGAACGCGTCCGGCTGGCGTTTTGCTTTCAGTCGAAATATCTGGGAATGTCGCCGTTCCGCTGTCCCAGTCTGTTCAGCATTCTCAGTTTTCTGGAGTATGAGCACGGCGTCTGGCACCCCATGGGCGGATGCGCCGCGGTCACCGAAGCCATGGCCCGCGTCGCCCGGCGGCTCGGCGTGGAGATTTGCACCGGAGAGGAAGTCCAGGAAATCACGTTTCAGGGACGCCGCGCCACCGGCGTGCGCACCCGCAGCGAAACGCACGAGGCCTCCGCCGTCGTGCTCAATGCCGACTTCGCCCGCGCCGCCTCGCGGCTCATTCCTGACAATCTCCGCCGGCGCTGGACCAACCGCCGGCTGGCGAAGAAGAAGTTCTCCTGCTCCACCTTCATGCTGTATCTGGGCATCGAAGGGAAATACGAACTGCCGCACCACACGATTCACATTTCCCGGGATTACGTGCGCAATCTGGACGAAATCGAAAACCGTCATGTGTTGAGTGCCGACCCCAGCTTCTACGTGCAGAATGCCGGCGTCACGGATTCCACCCTCGCACCCGCCGGTCACAGCACGCTCTACATTCTCGTGCCCGTTTCCCATCAGCATCCGAATATCGACTGGAACCGGGAGCGGGAGGGTTTCCGCGAGCTTGCGCTGCGGCAGGTGGAGAAGGCCGGCTTTACCGGCGTCGCCGGCCGCATCCGTTATGAGAAGGTGATCACGCCCGCAGAGTGGGACACTTCCTATCAGATCGAGCACGGGGCCACTTTCAATCTGGCGCACACGCTCGGGCAGATGCTGCACCTCCGCCCGCACAACCGTTTCGAGGACGTGGACGGGGTTTATCTGGTGGGCGGCGGCACGCACCCGGGGAGCGGACTGCCGGTCATTTTCGAGGGAGCCCGCATCAGCACGGTGCATCTGCTCAACGATCTCGGCGTGGATGTCTCGCCCATCCTCGCGCGCCGGCGCGTGTCTCCGGATTCTTCCGCCGCGCCCGCCGCCGGCGCTGACCTCGCCGCCGCATTCCGCGACCCCGCATGAACAGCACCGGCGCGGAGGCCTCCGTTCCCGCGATCTCACCGCGGCTGCGCCGGTGGTTTGCGTGGTATGTCCGCCGTTACCTGCGGCGGCATTTCAATGCCGTGCGGCTCCTGAAGGATGCCGCGCCGCCGGCCGATTCCCCAGCGCCCGCCGTTTTCTATCTCAATCATCCCGCATGGTGGGATCCCCTGGTGGCGCTCCAACTCGCCGCGACTTTTTTTCCGCAGCAACAGTCCTTCGCACCGATGGACGCGGCGGCGCTGGAAAAATACGGCCTGCTCAAACGGCTGGGATTCTTTCCGGTCGAGCGCGGTTCCGTCCGCGGAGCGCGCCGGTTTCTCCGCACGGCCGGCGCCATTCTGAGCCGTCCCCATCATGCGCTCTGGCTCACGCCGCAGGGCCGCTTCACAGATGTCAGGGAGCGGCCCGTACGCTTCGAACCCGGCCTCGGTCACCTCGCGGCCCGGCTGCCGGAGGTCCGGTTCATTCCACTCGCGCTGGAGTTCGTCTGGTGGCACGAGCGGTCGGCGGAAGTGCTCGCCGCGTTCGGCCCGCCGGTGGCGCTGCCGCACGGCCAGACCGCCGGCACGCTGCAATCCCATCTCGAAAATGCCCTCGCCGGTTGTCAGGATCAGCTCGCCGCCGCCAGCCAGTCGCGGCAGCCGGAGCGGTTTCGCACGGTCCTCACCGGACGTGCGGGAGTGGGCGGTTTCTATGACTTCTGGCGGCGGCTGCGCGCCCGCGTCCGCGGGGAGGAATTTGTGCCGCGCCACGCCGATGATCCGCCCTGATTTCCTTTTCCCGTGTCTTTCGTTATGAAATCCCTGCGTCACATCCTCTTCGGCACCCGTCCCGGCCTTCTGGCAGCGGTGGTCATGTTCACCGCGGCGGCAATTCCGGTGACGAAGTGCGCCGCCGCGGAGGCGAAAGTGCCCGCCCGCATCGAACTCCGCGACCAGAATGACAAGTTGCATGTGATCACCTTTCCGGCCTCCAGGATCACCGTCCTGTGTCTGGCGGATCGGCATGGCCGCGGTGAATCGAATCAGTGGGCGGCCACCCTGGCGGCTTACAAAAAACGGGCCGCCATTCACGGTATCGCGGATGCCGCGGGAACGCCGGAGTTCATGAAGAATAGCATCCGGAAGCGCATTCAGTCCGCGCAGAAGCAGGATCTGCTGATTGACTGGACCGGCGCCACCTGCGCCGCCATCGGCTGCCAGCCCCGGACGGCCAATCTGGTCATCGTTTCCCGCAGCGGAACCGTGCTCCACCGCACCACCGGCGCGCCCACGGCGGAGAATCTCAAAGCCTTCGCCGCTGCCCTGGAACAGGCGCTGGCTCGGTCGAAATAACCTCCGCGTCAGTCAAAAACCCGCGCCCGGCGGAACCGCCACAGCGCCACCAGCATTACAACGACTGCGGTGCCTGACAGAACAGCGAGTGCCGGCAGAATTTCCGCCGTCGAGCGGCCGGCCCACAGCACTCCGGTGAATCCCTCCATGGCCCAATAAACGATGGTGCCCTTCGCCAACTGCTGAATCAACTCCGGCATGAGACTGACGGGAAACCACGCCCCGCCGAGGGCACTCATGACGAGAATGAGAAAGGTTGCCAGGCTGCGCGCCGACTCCGCGGATGAGGTCAGTGAGGCGATGAGCATGCCAAAGGCCGTGCAGGCGGCGGCGGAAGCGATGCAAACCAGCAGCACCGCCGGAAAATGCCCCGCGATGTCGAGGCCGAAAAGCAACTGGCCGGTGAAGAACAGCGTGACCAGCTGCACGATGCCCAGCAGCACACCCCAGCAGAATTTTCCGAGCACGATCTGCGAGCGCGTCAGCGGCCCCGCAAGCATTCGCTGGTAGAGTCCCGCCCTTCTTTCCTCAAAAATGGAGGTGGCGGAAATGGACAGGGAGAACAGCAGGAACATCACGGCCCAGCCTCCCACGACACTGGCCGCCCCGGGCGACTGCACTTCCTGACCGGTCACCTGCTCGTTTTGCACTTCGATGAGACGGGAAAGGAATTCTGCGGTCCCCTGCTTGCCCGGGTCCGGAGCGCCCAGCAATTCGGGCAGGCCCGACAACACCGCGCGCTGCAGCACCGCATGGAAGGTCTGTGTTTCCACGGTATTCCGCGGGTTGGCGAGAATCCGGAGACGCAGCCCCTGCACCGGCCCCGCATGGCCGCCCGGAGAGAGGATCACCGCAAAGCGGAAACGGTCCTGACGGATCGCCTCCCGCAGCGCGCCGTCGGTGACGGCAGGCGATTCATCAGCGGCGAGTTCCCTGCCGGCGCAGACGTGGAGCGCGGGCTCCGACGCCAATGCCGCCATGATGCGGGCCGCGGCGGGCTGGCTGGAGTGGTTGACCGCCGCGACGGGAATCCCACCGGGGACGGCACCGGGGCGGCTGATGCCGAAGATTTCCCCGAATATGAAAATCAGCACCGCCGGAATCAGAAATGTCAGGGGCAGCGCCGCGCGGTCGCGCACGAACAGCGCGCATTCCTTGCGGATCAGAGTCAGCAGCGTGCGCAGGCAGGTCATTCGCGGAGAGTGCGGCCGGTTAGGTGGAGGAACAGTGCTTCCAGCGTGGGGCGCTGCAGCGTGAAGAGCTGCGGCGGCAGCCCGAGAGTTTCGGTGAGGGTGAAGAACGCGGAGAGCCGGGAGCCGGATGCCGGGAAAAAGTGATACTGGTCCGGCTCCTCCACAAGACTGCCGAGGCCGGCGAGCTGCCCCGCGAGCTCTGCGGTGTCCGGCGTGGCCGGGAAGGAAATCTGCTCGTCGAACGGAAGCCGCGCCAGCAGTTCAGCCAGGGTGCCCTCCGCCAGCAGCCTGCCGTGGTCGAGAATGCCGATGCGGCTGCACAGGCGCGCGGCTTCCTCCATGTAGTGCGTAGAGTAAATGATCGTCGTGCCGGCGCGGTTGAGGGATTCGAGCATCCCGAAAATGGCATGGCGCGCGTGGGGGTCCACACCGGCCGTGGGTTCGTCGCAGAGCAGAAGCTCCGGCCGGTGCAGCAGGGCCGCCGCGAGGTTGAGCCGGCGCTGCATGCCGCCGGAGAAGGTCTTCACCCGGTCCTTCCGGCGGCCGGTCAGTTGCACCGCCTCCAGCACTTCGCTGATGCGCCGGCGCAGTTCCGCTCCGTAAAGGCCCTGCAATTCTCCGAAAAAGCGCAGGTTCTGCTCCGCACTGAGTTCTTCGTAGAGCGCGATGGACTGCGGCACGAGGCCGGGCGCGCATCCCGCGCCGCGGCGATGCGAAGCCGGCGGCGCGCCCGCGATGGACAGCGTGCCTCCGTCAGGGGCAAGAAGACCGCAGAGGAGCGAAATGAGGGTGGACTTGCCGGCGCCGTTAGGGCCGAGCAGTCCAAAGAACTCCCCCTGGCGGATATCGAGTGTGATGCCGTCCACGGCGGTAAGGCCGTCGTAGTTTTTCGTGACCGCTTTCAGTGAGAGCATGCAGATGGTTTCCGGAAGCGGCATCGCTCGGGTCCGTCAATCGGCCGCGAACGGGCGCCCCTTCCACGTGGTGCGTTTTCCGAGCCGGTTGCGCAGCAGGGAGCGCATGAAAACCAGGAAATAAAAAATCAGACACACCGGATAGAGCAGCGCGGCGGCCCAGTGAAACGAGCCGATGCGGCGCAATTGAAAATAAACCTGGACCACGAGCGCGGCGTAGAGCGCCATCCATGCCGCCGCCAAATGCCCGCCTGGGTGCCGCAGCGCTCCCGGCAAATGCATGGCCGCCATGAAAAGCCCGCTGATCCATCCGATGATCAGCAGCAGCAGCGGCAGAGGAGTTTGTCCCGCGCCGGCGGCGAACCCTTTGGTCCAGCCGGCCACGACTTCGCTGACGCTGTGCGGATACATGCGGAAGGAGAACACACTGCGCCCGCCGGCGCAGTGCAGCGGGATGCCGAGGGCCCGGAAATGTTCCGCGAGGCAGAAGTTCTCCAGGTTCCGGCCTTTGACGGCGGCATGGCCGCCCGCGGCGAAATAATCCAGTCGCGACACCAGCAGCATCTGCCCGAAAAGTCCCCGCGGCGGCACTTTGTCTCCCAGCACCGTGAACGATCCGATGCCCGCGGTCATGATCAGATTGAAGAACGCGGAAAGCTGTTCGTGAGCTTTGCGCACGGCATGCCATGGTCCGACGGAGAGCACACCGCCGCGCCGGGCATGTGTGCTCAGAATCCGCCC
The DNA here is from genome assembly GCA_964523105.1 of uncultured Akkermansia sp. GTDB lineage: Bacteria > Verrucomicrobiota > Verrucomicrobiia > Verrucomicrobiales > V1-33 > V1-33. The sequence continues at coordinate 98,230 of CAZFZN010000009.1, read as the reverse complement.
CAGTCCTCCCGACTCGAACCATGTGTCCGCATCCACGAACAGCAGCAGGCGGCCCGCTGCCGCCTCCGCGCCCTGCTGGCAGGCCCACGTTTTTCCGCCCCAGCCCGGAGGCAGCGGCGGTGCAGCCATGACGCGCGCGCCGAAGGATTGTGCGACTTCCGCGGTGCCGTCCGTGGAGCCGTCATCCACCACCAGGATTTCCCCGGGCGGCGAGGGCTGGGCCTTCAGGGAACCCAGCAGCGCCGGAAGATTGTGGGCTTCGTTCCGCGCCGGAATGATGATGCTCAGATCGTCCGCAGGTGCGTCCCCCGCGCCGTCACACTGCGGAATGCGCCACAGGATGACGAACCCCAGCAGTCCAAGCACCAGTGCTGTGAGCAGCGTGATCATCACTTCTGCTGTTCGACGATGAGGCGGCTGACATTCTGGCCGCAGAGCACCACCATGGGCATGCCGCCGCCCGGGTTCACGGAACCGCCGGTGAAATAGAGATTGTCATAGCGGCCGCTCCGCTTCGGCGCTTTGAAGGCGAGGTTTTTCCAGCGGTCGGAAACGACCCCGTAGATCGAGCCTTTGTTGCTGTTATACTGCTCCCGGATGTCGAGCGGCGTCCAGACGTGCTCGGTGACAACGTGCTTCCGCAAATCCGTCAGGCCCATTCGCTCCAGCTTGTCCAGCACGCGCTCCTTGAAACGCAGATAGTCCTCACGGCTCAGCGGCTCCGCGTCGTTAATATAGGGAATGTGCGGCAGGATTTTCAGGCAGTCGCAGCCGGGCGGAGCGACCGTGGGATCGGTCTTCGAGGCGGCGACGAGGTAGATGGTGGGATCGTCCGGCAGGCGGTGTTTCTGGAAGACGGTGCGAAAGTGCTTTTTCTGATCGGCGGAGAAGAAGAAGTTGTGATGCGCGAGTTGCGGATAGGAAATATCGAGCCCCAGTTCCACCACGAGGCCGGAGCAGGCGGGCTCGAATTTCTCCAGCCGGCGCAGCGAGGCCGGGTCCTCTTCCAGCAGCTCGCGGCACGCGGGGATGACCTCCATGTTGGACACGATGACGTCCGCGGGGTGAAACCCGCCGGACCTGGTTTCAATGCCGGTGACACGGCGGCCTTCGCGGCGGATGCGTGTCACATCGCTGCCGCAGTGAATGGTCACGCCGATTTCCTCCATCAGCCGGCGCAGGGCGATGGCGAGGTTGTACATGCCGCCGTCCACATACCAGAGATCGTGCCGGAACTGGATCGTCGGCAGACAGTTCATGAAGGCCGGAGCGCGCAGCGCGGAGGAGCCGACGTATTTGATGAAGTAGTCGAAGATGTCCCGGAAATAGCGCGTGCGCAGGTGCTTCGCCACGCCGCCGTGCATGCTGCGAAAGAGATCGAACTGGAAGAAATTCCTCAGACCGTAGAACCTGCGGAAGTCCGGCGCATCATCCAGGCCCTGCTGGAAGTAGCCGGGCTCCAGCAAATCGTAGAGTCTGGCGGAGTAAGCCAGAAAGCGCTCGATGGCCGCCGGATCCTCGCCGCCCTTGCGGGCCTCCTCCGCCATCCGCTCCGGTTCGGGATACAAGTCGAGAACCATGCCGTCGGGAAAGAAATTCCGCCAGTGCGGGCGGACGGGCCGGATTTTCACGTAATCCTCCATGCGCCGCCCCGATCCGGCGAAGAGCCGCTCGAACAGTTGCGGCAGCGTCAGAATGGATGGTCCCAGATCGAAGGTGTAGCCGTCCTGACGCAGGAAGTTGAGTTTGCCGCCGATCTTTTCGTTCTTTTCATGCACCTCCACGGCGTAGCCCGCCTGACGCAGGCAAATGGCTGCCGAGATGCCGCCGAGGCCGGCGCCGATGACGATGACTTTTTTGCTGCCCTTTTCCATGTGATTGAGTCGAGGCATACGTCTCGCGGGCCAGGAGGGAACCAGTAATTCGCAAGAATCCGGCGGCGGCCTGGACACCGGCGGCACCGGGGCTAGTCTCCGGTCCACCTCAAACGATGAACATTCCCGAACTCGTCGCCGCTCACCGGGCGCATTTTCAAACCGGCGCCACGCAGTCCGCGGCCTTCCGGCTGGAGCAGCTGGAGCGATTCCGGCGCGGCCTCGAAGCTCACGAGCCGGAATTCCTCAAGGCTCTGGCCGCGGATCTGGGCAAGCCGGAACTGGAAGCCTGTCTGTCGGAAACCGGATTCGTGCTCAGTGAAATCCGCCATGCCCTTCGTCATTTGCGCCGGTGGATGAAGCCCCGCCACGGTGCCGTGCCCCGATTTGCATGGCCCGGCCGCGGACGGGTCCGTCCGGAGCCGCTCGGTGTGGCCCTTATCATCGGTCCGTGGAATTATCCCGTGCAGCTCATTCTGGCGCCGCTCGTGGCTGCCATCGCAGCGGGCAACTGCGCCATTCTCAAGCCGTCCGAGCACGCGGCGCATACGGCAGCGGTCCTCACAAAACTGATCCGCTCGTGCTTTCCGGAGAATTACATCACCACCGTCGAAGGCGACCGCTCCGTCGCCGGAGCACTGCTCCAGGAGAAATTCGACCACATCTTTTTCACCGGCAGCACCGCCGTCGGGCGGGTCGTTATGACCGCCGCCGCCCGTCACCTGACGCCGGTGACGCTTGAACTCGGAGGCAAGTCGCCCTGTATCGTCTGCGCCGATGCCCCGCTCGAAATCACGGCCCGGCGCATCATTTGGGGTAAATGCCTCAATGCCGGTCAGACCTGCGTCGCGCCCGATTACCTGCTCGTGGACCACCGCATTCGCGAACCGCTCGTGGCTGAAATGCGCCGGGCGCTGCTCCGCTTCTTTGGTGAGGATCCCCGCAACAGCCCGGACTACGGCCGCATCATTCACCGCGCTCACTTCGACCGGCTCGTCTCTTATCTCAATGACGGCACCGTGCTGCACGGCGGGGAACACGACGCGGAAACCGGCTACCTCGCCCCCACGCTGCTGGGAAATGTCGCGCCGGATGCGCCGGTGATGCAGGAGGAAATCTTTGGCCCCATTCTGCCGGTGCTGGATTTCGCGCACCTCGACGAAGCGCTGCAGTTCATCCGCTCCCGGCCCGATCCGCTGGCGCTCTATCTTTTCACCGGAAGCCGGGACAATCAGGAGCGGGTGGAACGCGAGACCCGCTCCGGCGGTCTTTGTCTGAATGACACCGTGGTGCATCTCCTCTGCAAAAACCTGCCCTTCGGCGGACGCGGCGACAGCGGCACGGGCGCCTATCACGGCCGGACCGGATTCGACCGCTTCTCCCACCACAAAACCGTCGTCCGGCGCGCTCTGCGCCCTGACATCCCCTTCCGCTATCCTCCCGCGAAGATCAGCGCGGCAAAGCTGAAACGGTTCTTCCCGTTTCTGATGGACTGAGACCGCGCCCGGCGACATCGGCACGCGACCGGTTGCGCACGCGGCACGGCGCATCTTACGCGCTCGCCACCAATGCCCCCGCAGCTCCCCATTATGAAATCGAACCCGCGCTCCTCGCCGCATGGAGGAGCACGGTGGAGCGGCGGCGGTTTGTCATCGACGCCCCGACCGGCTCCGGCAAGTCGCAGATCCTGCTCAAGAACGACCTGCTTAACGGCGGCGAGGTGGTCATTCTCCAGCCCCGGCGCATCGCCGCGCGGATGCTGGCGCGGCGCGTGGCGGAGGAGATGGGCGTGCGACCGGGTGATGCATCGGGAAGTGAACGGCCCCATGCGGCGAGACCGCACTTTAGGGGTGAACGACATCACCAAGCTCTTGAGAGACCTGCGTTACGAGGTCTTTGATTACTTGCTCAGGAAAGGGCTGCTTGCGTTCACAATTCCACGGCGAATCAACGAGCCCGCGCGCTGTCTTCACGATTAGTCCCATTAGCACTGGGGAAACTTTTGTGGAGTAGTCGGCAATGGTGGGCCGGTGGAAGGGGCATTTGATTTTCCGGAGCGCTTCTAGAAATGGCTTCCCTTCAGTTCGCTCCCTCTTTTTTTCCGCTTCGCGAATCTCATAGAGATCCTTGGTCTGCTTCACAATTTCCGCTGCATAGGGCATCATTGGCAGTGCTTCTAGCGACTGCGGCTTCTCATATTCGTCGAGCCAAACAGGCATGGCAATGCCATAGTTGAAGCGATGTAATTCGTTGTGGGGATCGGTGAGGCGTTGAATAAGGGCCTTGCCTGCACTGATCGCTGAACTGCCCTTAAGCATTCCGAGGTACCAAGTGCCCGACACAGGAGTGGGAATGCCTCCTGGGCCAGGCGGCAGCGGATGCACTTCCAACCCCCGGAAGTTCAATCCCAATGCCCCCCAACTGGTGAACCATTGACGGGAGTAGAGACAGGGGCGCTCTGCCGGTGTCGGACGGAACCAGCAATGTGCCAGCCGGCAAATATCCCAGGGGTCGAGCAGTTGGAACATCAGCTTCAGGCCCTCCACCCAGTGAGTCTGGGGCTCGAAATTGAGCTTTCTTGTGCTGGTGACCAGATCCTTTCCCGTCGCAAGTTTACTCAGGACCAATTCCAGCAAGAAACTCACACAGCATTCCCGGTTCTCCATGCCGAATGTAAAAACCCCGTAGGGCTTGTGCCTTCCGGACTTCGTCAACGGCATAACTTCGCTTTCCCGTGGACGCACGGTAGCGTAGCGATGTTCAGCACCTAGAGGCTTCACCAGTTGCATGATGGTATCATTGCCTTCAGGCTCCCTATAGTGATAGTTCCTCGGGTGATCGGAGCCCTTGAATTGGTGTTCTCCGAACTGAACCTTTACAAAGTCGGTTTGCATCCTTACAAGCTCATCCCAACGAGGATTCTTCTCCGGCAATTCGATTCCGGCTTGAGTCGCTACTTCCCGGATTACATCGTAGTAGCACAACACACCGCAGTTATGACGATCGGGAATCCCGAAATGGTACCTCTTTTCCTTGGCCGGAGGCGGATGCTGCTTCACGGCCCGAGGCGGATGCAGCTCCACGGCGAGATCATGCGCGACTGTGACATATTTGGGCGTGGTTCCATCTGCTTTAATAGGCGTGTCCCAGTGCGGGGGCTGCCTGCCGACAGCAGCGTTGTCCGTAGCCGCTTCCTCGCCATGAAGAAAGCCCACGATTAGTCCCTTAGCGATCAATTGCTCCAGCCAGATTTCATCAATGGAGATGATGTGGCAGTCACCAAGCACAGGCAACCCCATCTGGCCGACCGTCTGCTGAAGCACGGCGTAGTCCTCAGGGTGGCACGGCTGAATGTCAATCTTGTGTCCGAACGTCTTCGAAAGAATCGCCTCCTGTCTCTGCAAGTTAAGATGCTGGGGAGAGTTCGGTGAGTCGCCATAGAGCGATAGCGTGATCTGAACGGGTTCCGGCTTGCCGGAGAGCAGTCCCTTGAGGAATTGAAACTTGTCGGCGTCAGCTACGAGTCTTCGCAGGGCACCGTCGCGGGAAATGTCCCAGAAGTGCGGCGGCGCGATGAACTCTGCCAGCTTTAGAATGGAAAACACCTTTCTTGTGGTATTTTGCAACTCGAGGTGCCTCATCAGAAAGACATGGTCCGCCATGCCGGCGGGCACGGACTGTTCTACAGGGTTCCGTCCTTCGCCCACCTCCACGGTATCCAAAACAAGGGCAATCACGCCGCGGCAGCGGAAAAGCTCGAATAGGGCGGCGACGAAGTCGTTGCGGTCGCGCAGGAGAGGAAACCGTTTCTCAAGTGCAAACAGATCATCCACCACTACACGCAGTGGCTCCGCGTTATTGCCAGCTGCCGCCTGTGCTCTGCGGATTTGCTCATCAATATCGTACAGCAGCTTGCTCTCGCTGATGTACTCCGGCGGGAAGTAAAGACACCGTCCCAGGGGAGCGCTGGCACCATAGGAGATTCTGTCTTCGAGTTGCCGGTCCCGTACACAATGCTCAGTGCTTTCATACTGGTCGGCGATCTTCCGCAGCATGTGTAGTTCGTGATGCATGGAAATATAAAGCCAGGGACGAACTGGTGATTTCTCCGAGTTAGCCAGGTGGCCTTGTGCCACAAAGTGCAGGGCCAGGTCTGTGCCCACGGAGTCGAGGTCAGAAACGAGCACAGACACTGTCGCAGCACACAAGTAGCCGGGCTTCTCGGGTGTGAGACGCGTGGAGCGGGGAGGCTTGCGGTCTGGACCGGGTTCTGGATCGGCGTTGTTGGCATTGGCAACTCTGACTTCAGCATCAATTTCGGGGATGCCGAGTACCGATCTGTGCTCAATTTCCGTATGGGCTTTGCGCGCACCCTCACGTGACATCCGGTGCTGTTGCGTGGGCATGGATGGGAATACAATAATGCCTGTGGCCGTTTGGTCTTCAGTGGCCGAAGGCCCGCCCATCCCTCCTGGCTTATAGCCGCGGATGGTGAAGTGGTGGCATCCGCGACGGTAATACTGGTCCCGCGCCTTGATGATCTCCAGGGTGCGTTCCCGGAATCCGCCTTTGAGCACGGTGTTGCCGAGACGAATGGTGGCATCCGCTGCGTAGGTCTCAGCCGCCGTAGCCGCCCGGCTGGCCTCATCCATGGTGCTCTGCGATGCCTCCTCTTCAAAGCTGAACCACGTACGCAGGCGATGTCGGAAGCAATACTCGCGCAGCAACTTGCAGAACTCCTTGCTGCGCTGCAACGTTTGCGCGGGGGCAGGCACGGGGGCCTGCAAGTCGCGATTGATCAACCGCATGTAGGCATCCATGCGTATTGTCTCGGCATTATCCACCACCACGAGAATATGTTGTTTGGGGTCATTGGGGCTGCCTGCCTCCTTCGCCTTTTCCTTTTCCAGGCAGAACTTGGCATTGATGTACTCAAAGACATCAATGAGTTGCTCCTGTTGGCGCTCAGCTTCCAGTGGCATGTGGATCACTGCGATTTTTCCTTCTGTGCCTTTCGGGTCCAGTTTCGCCAAAGAGGTGGTGATCTGATTCTCTTCGACGAATCTGAATCCATGCACCGCGCGGCTTAGAATGGTCTCTGCCGGCTCCTGCGTCAGGAACACCGCGAACTTTGGCTTCGTCTCTTCGGGTAGTCGCTCCATACGACTTGCGATGGCTGTCACAAACTCAGCCAATACATTGCTCCGGTCCTCCAACTTCCTGGCTTCCATAGAGAGCTCCGCCTTATTTGGGTCCAACTTCTGTTCGTTGCACACTCGCTCTAATTCCACTTTCACGGCATCCTTTTCGGCTTCCTTCATATTCTGAATCGCCAATAAGTTGACTCTGTTCCACGATACGAACCGACAAGCCAATTGGAGACTCAGGACTGATTTGCCTGAGCACGATGCGCCGAAAATCACGCCGAAGAATCCGTTCTTTGCGACATGGGCAAATCCCGGAACTGCATGTTTTAGGTTTGATGTGTCTGGCTCCGGTTCGGGTTGTGAAAGCAGGTCATCCAGAGTGACAATCCCAGTGGGAAAGGATGTGAAGTGGGAAGGCCACTCACGTTCCGGAACTCGTTGCGAAATGGTGGAAATTGAATCTGGAACGGACTGCGGTGTGTCAGGCATGAGAAAGGGTACTGTTGAATCTAACCTATGGTGAATTGAGGACACTGCTGGGATGCTTCCAAGCCTGGACGAGATCCTTCAGCCCTCGGGGATAGTTTTCACTCAAATGTCGCGCCGCGCGTTCGCCCATCATCTTTTTCACTTTGGCTCGTGCTTCATCCTTCGTTTGCCAGAGGTTAGCCGTTACGATCTCGGGCGGCTCGGCCGTATCAAGTCCATCGGCGAGCAGGTATGCGATGTGGCGGTCCGACGGCGGCAACGAGTACCCGATGAATACGATCCGGTGCGCCAGCCGGAGATGAATGCGGGCCTCTGTGAGCACCCGCTCGAAGACGGACCCTTCCCGCCGGTCCCGCAGCCAGGAAGGATATACCAGCGGCGTCTCGGAGCCCGGCCAGGACTCCGTCACCTCACAGGCGTTCACCTGTTTACATGGTGAGTTGCTGCAAGCGCGCCAGTTGATAGAGCCGTGCAGTTTGAGGAGCGGCAAGTGAACAATGCTGCGATCCCAAGGCTGCTCGCTCGCCACGCAATCAAAGCCGTAAAACGCCTTTGGGTTTTGGCCGGTGACGGAGGTCAGCGCACGCAACTTTTCCTCGATCACCAAATCGTAGTTTAAGCTGATGACCGCTGAAGAAGCGTAGCCCCCCTGATCGTTCGTCGGGTCAGCGAATGTCGGCGGCAATGCCTGCGGCAGACCACCCAAGACTTGGGACAGAAAGGCGTAATACATGCACACTCCTGCTCGACCTGCTTCCGGTGCTGGCATCTTTACTTTTTCGGGATTGAAGTGCGCACGTGGCACAAAAGTGCCTTGAGCAGCAGCCGATGACTTTTTCCTCGCGTCGAGATGGAGACGGAATGCATGGCGACAAACTTTCTGTACAAACTGCGCGAGAGTGTCGTGATCCTTGCCGTTATTTTCCCAGAGTAGGTCAACAAATGAAAATACATCCTCCAAATTCGGATCCCGCCCCGGAAGCGTTGCCAGAGGACGGCGAAACCGGTTGGTGATCGCCATAACCTCACGGATAATCTCTTGGTGCTGGCTCTGAAGGTTCTCCTCTTCCTCGCATGGTTGCTTCAGCAAATCGAGCCCCTTCGGGATGAAGTCACTAATCAGCGGCAATCCAAGCGGATAGGAAAAGCCTGCTCCAAGCACATACACCGTCTTACCCAGAATGCGGGGTAAATTAAGCAGAGCATCGAGGCTAATGATGCGGTCGGGGGGGTGATTTGGATGGTTGCAAGTTTCTGACATCATCAGATTCTGACGAGAATGCAGGTCCCTTGCCAAGAACTTTTTGAGAGGCGCGGAAGGCTGTAGGCGGCAGCGCTGATACAATGGCCATGACTTTGGCGCAGGACGGCTTGCCGCCTGCGAATGCACTGGTAGCGGGATGCCACTTTCTGACTCATGCCGCTCCCCATCTATGAAATCGAACCCGCTCTCCTCGCCGCGTGGCGGAGCACGGCGGAGCGGCGGCGGTTTGTCGTCGAGGCCCCGACGGGCTCGGGCAAGTCCACGCAGTTACCGCAGATGCTGCTGAAGAACGATCTGCCCGGCGGCGGCGAGGTTGTCATTCTCCAGCCGCGGCGCATTGCGGCGCGCATGCTGGCGCGGCGGGTGGCGGAGGAGATGGGCGTGCGGTTGGGCGATGAGGTCGGTTATCAGGTGCGGTTCGAAGGCGCGGTCAGCGCTAAAACGCGCATCCGCTATGTTACGGAAGGCATCCTGCTGCGCCGCATGATGGACGACCCGCACCTGCGCGGCGTCAGCGCGGTGATCTTCGATGAATTCCACGAGCGCCATCTCTACGGCGACATCACGCTCGCCCGCGCGCTCGACGTGCAGGAAACCACGCGCCCCGATCTCGCCATTTTTGTCATGTCAGCGACCCTGCAGTCGGAGGCGCTGAAAACCTATCTGCATCCCGCGGTGCATCTGGTGAGCGAAGGCCGGACGTATCCGGTGACGATCAAATACGCGCCGCAGCGCGGCACGGTGCGCGGGGAGATCTGGGATCACGCCGCGCGCGTCTGCGGTGAGGCGCTTTCCGCGCAGCGCGAAGGACACGCGCTCATCTTCATGCCCGGTGGATATGAGATTCGCAAAACGATGGATGCGCTCTCCCGCGAGAAGTGGGCGAAGAACTTCGACATCCTCCCGCTGCACGGTGAACTGACACCCGCGCAGCAGGACGCCGCCGTCACCGACTCCGGACGCCGCCGCATCGTGGTCGCCACCAATGTCGCAGAGACTTCTCTGACCATCGACGGCGTGCAGGCCGTGGTGGATGCCGGCACCGCGCGCATCGCCGCATGGGAAGCGGCGCGCGGCATCAATACGCTGACCGTTCAGCCCATTTCCCGCGCCAGCGCCGACCAGCGCGCCGGTCGCGCGGGACGCACGGCGCCGGGTGTTTGTTATCGCCTGTGGAGCGAGGAAGCCCACGGCAAACGCGCCGCCGCGGAAGTCCCGGAAGTGCTGCGGCTCGATCTCGCGGAGGTCGTCCTGACATTGAAAGCCGCGGGCGTGAGTGACCTGGAAAAGTTCCGCTGGTTCGAGAAACCCGATCCGCGCGGCATGGAGCGCGCCGTGACGCTGCTGCATCAACTCGGCGCGCTGGATGCCGTGGGCATCACGGAATTGGGGAAAAGACTGACGCGCTACCCGCTTCACCCGCGTCAGGCGCGCATGCTGGAGGAAGCCGCCGCGCACGGCTGTGTGCCGTCCGTCGCGTTGTGCGTGGCGCTGCTCCAGGGGCGCTCTATCTTCGTGCGCGGCACCGACTCGGTGAAGAAGTTTTCATCGCCGGACGACTACAGCGACTTCCTCCCGCTGCTGCGCGCATGGCAGGCGGCGGCGGATCGCAACTTCCATCCTGACGCCTGCGGGCAGCTGGGCCTAAACGGCAAGGCCGCCAGCGAAGCGGAGCGCCTCGCAAGGCAGTTGTGCCGCAGCAAGGCCGTCCCGGCCTTGTCGTTCGACGAGGATTCTCCGATCAGGCCGGGACGGCCTGGCTACGGCTCTCTGCCCGATCACGAATCCCTCGCAAAGATCATTCTCTCCGGCTACTCCGACCAGGTGGCGCGGCGCACCAGCATCGGCGGCAGCGCGTGTGATGTCGTCGGCGGACGGCGCGGCGCGGTTTCCAGGGACAGCGTGGTCCGCGGCGAGGCCCTGCTCGTGGCCGCGGAGATTGCGGAAGTACAGGGCCGCGATGTGCAGGTGACGCTGCAGATGGTGACAGAACTCGAAGAGGACTGGCTCGGTGAGTTGTTCCCTGACGACTTCGCGCTGGAGAAAGCGCCGTTCTTCGACAGCAATCAGCGCCGCGTCATCCAGCGCGAGCGGGTTCGTTTCCGCGACCTCGTCATCCGTGAGCGCCAGAGCGGCGAAGCCGACGAAACCGCCGCCGCTTCCATCCTCGCGGAGGAAGTGATGCGCGGAAACCTGACGCTCGCCGCGTGGGACGACAGCGTGGAGCAGTGGTTCGCGCGACTCAACTTCCTGCGCAAAGCGATGCCGGAATTGGAGTTGCCGGAGTTCACCGACGACGACAAGCGCCTCGTTCTCGCCGAGATGTTCCAGGGCTGTCGCAGTTATAAAGAAATCAAAGACCTCTCGCCCATCAATGCCCTGCGCGACTGGCTCAGCCACGCGCAGGCCGCCGCGCTCGATCGCCACGCCCCTCCGCGGATTGAACTCGATACCGGCCGCGCCGTGAAGATAGACTACACGCGACCCGAAGAGCCGAGCGTGGCGGTCTTCATTCAGCAGCTCTTTAAGCAGCGCGACACCCCCAAAGTCGCCGCCGGCCGCGTGCCGCTGGTGCTCAGTATTCTCGCACCGAATCACCGCCCCATCCAGGTCACACGCGATCTCGCCGGCTTCTGGAAAAACCACTATCCGGCGATAAAGAAGGAAATGGAACGCCGCTATCCGCGACACGAGTGGCGGGAGATGTGAGAAATCCCGTGGTAAGAACGTGAAGGGGAGCACAGGCGCCCCGCCTGTCGTGGAGGTCGCCCCGCCCTCCACTGTGAACAACCGGCGAAGCCGCACTCCAACCGGAACATCCCGGCGCGTCCGAAAATGAAAGTTCCCCGCGAGGGCGCGGGGAACGACAGGCGAGGGCGCCTGTGCTCCCCGTCCATCGCTTAACCTAACTCCCCATACAGCGTGAATCCGTGCGTCTCCGCCACGCGGACCTTGAAGATCTCGCCCTGCAGCCGCTCGGCCGGGCCGTCGAAAACGACGATCTTGTTCTGGCTGGTGCGACCGCTCAGTCGCTCGTCGTTCGTTTTGCTGGGGCCTTCGCAGAGGATTTCCACTTCCTTGCCGACCAGCGCGGCGTACTTTGCCTTCGCCTGGGCATTCACCAGGTTCAGAAGATCCTGATTGCGCTCCTCCTTCACCCGCTCCGGCAGTTGGATTTCGTCAGGCAATTCCGACGCCGGAGTGCCGCGGCGCTTGCTGTAGCGGAAGATGAAGGCGTTGTCGAAATCTGCACGACGCACTACGTCTTTCGTCGCGGCGTAGTCCTCCTCGGTCTCGCCGGGGAAGCCGACGATCACATCCGTCGTAATCGCCACGTCAGGCCGGGCCTCGCGCATCTTCTCGCAGATTTCCAGGAACCGTTCCGGCGAGTAGGGCCGGTGCATGGCTTTCAAGATGCGCTCACTCCCGCTCTGCAGCGGCAGGTGAATGTGTGAGCAGAGTTTTGGCAAACGGCGGAAGGCTTCGATGAGGTCGTCGCGATAGCCGATGGGATGCGGGCTGGTGAAGCGGATGCGCCGGATGCCTTCGATTTCGTGAATGCCGTCGAGCAACTGCACGAACGGGCTCTTTCCATCAACCGTCGGGAACTCCCTGATCGCATAACGGTTCACGATCTGCCCCAGCAGCGTCACCTCCTTCACGCCGCTGTCGGCGAGCCGGCGGCATTCCTCCACGATCTCCGCGATGGGCCGCGCCCGCTCTGCGCCGCGCGTGTAGGGCACGATGCAGAAGGTGCACTTCATGTTGCAGCCCTGCATGATGCTCACAAACGCCGTGCCCTGACGCGGCGAGACCTCCTGATCGCGGATGGTATTCTGCGATCCCTCCTCCTCCGCCACGTCCACGATGCTGAACCGCTCGTCGTCCATCTGCCGCTCCAGCCGTTTCTTCAGAATGGTGTCCACGTACTCCACCACGCGGTGATATTTCTGCGTGCCGGCGACCAGATCGAGATGCGGAATGGTTTGCAGCAGTTCCTCTCCGCGGCTCTGCGCCATGCAGCCGAGAAAGCCATACACTACATGCGGCTTCTGCCGCCGCAGCTTGCCCATCATACCCATCTTGCCGAGCGCCTTCTGCTCCGCCTGATCCCGCACCGAGCAGGTGTTGATGAGAATCACGTCGGCCTCGCTCTCGTCCGCCGTCATGCAATAACCGCCGCGCTCCATGAACATGCGCGCGACCTGGTCGGAGTCGCGCTCATTCATCTGGCAGCCGTAGGTGCGAATGTGGACGTGATGCATCGGGGGGAGAATGCTTCCGGCTTACGACCCTGCAACGAGGGAAAACCGTGCGGTCAATTCCCCCGCTGGACAATCCGCCGTGCCGCGTGTCTGAATCGCGCCACGAACATGCCAGGCATGTCAGACAGAACCCTCCCATCCCGCCCCGCGGCAGACTGCGAAGCATCGAGCGCAGGCCGCGGAACCTGCTGATCATGTCCGGGGCCGCGATCCGGCCCTGCCGGCAGCCTGATTCCGCGCGGGGCCGGCATTTTACCACTTTATGAATCAAGCTGATTCCTCCTCACCGAACAACCGACGCGCCTGGCTGCTCATGCTCGGGGCGCTGGGCGTGGTCTTTGGCGACATCGGCACCAGCCCGCTGTATGCGATGCGGGAGTGCTTTCTGGAGCCGGATCACGCCAATCCCGAGCATCTCATCCAGGTGGTGGCCACCGACCGGGTGCACATCCTCGGCGCGCTTTCGCTCATGATTTGGACGATCACGCTGATGATCACGGTGAAGTATGTGCTGCTGGTGATGAAAGCGGACCGGCGCGGGGAAGGCGGCATCCTGGCGCTGCAGTGCGTGGCCTTTCCCGAACGGATTGGCCGTTTTCGCAGCGGGGCGGCGAAGCTGATGGTGGCGCTCGGGCTGTTCGGGGCGGCGCTGCTTTACGGCGACGGCATCATCACGCCGGCCATCACGGTGCTGGGCGCCGTGGAGGGAATGACGGCGATCAATCCCGGCCTGACGCATTACGTGGTGCCCATCGCCGTGGTGATTCTGCTGGGGCTGTTTTCCGTGCAGTTTCTCGGCACGGCGAAAGTGGGCGCGGCGTTCGGACCGATCACGGGCGTGTGGTTTCTCGTGCTCGCGGTGCTCGGGCTGCCGTGGATTTTCCGGACTCCGGAAGTGCTGCAGGCCTTCAATCCCTGGCTGGGGCTTTCCATGCTCTTTGAGAAGCCCGAGGTCGCTTCCAAGATGCTCGCCGGGGTGTTTCTCACCGTCACCGGCGGCGAGGCGCTGTATGCGGACATGGGGCATTTCGGGCGGAGGCCCATCGCGCGCACCTGGCTCTGGCTGGTGAAGCCCGCGCTCATATTGAACTACCTCGGCCAGGGCGCGTGCCTGCTGAATCATCCCGAGCGCATCACCAATCCGCTGCAGCTCATGACGCCGGAATGGTTCCGCCTGCCGCTGCTCATCATCGCGACCATGGCCGCGGTCATTGCCAGTCAGGCGCTCATCAGCGGGGTTTATTCGCTCACCATGCAGGCCGTGCAGCTTGGCTACCTGCCGCGGGTGAAGATCGACCACACCTCGCATGAACAGCACGGACAGATTTACATCGCCCGTGTGAACTGGGCGCTCATGTTCGGGTGCATCGCGCTGGTGCTGAGTTTTCAGTCCTCGGCGCGCCTCGCCTCGGCCTACGGCATCGCCGTGGCCCTCACCATGCTCATCACGACCGTGCTGCTCTACTTCGCGGCGCGGCGGAAGTGGGACTGGGGCGTGGGCAAGACGCTCGGCATCATCGCCGTGCCGCTCGTGCTCAGCGTGATCTTTGTCGCGGCGAATGCGGCCAAGTTCCTCCACGGCGGCTGGGTGCCCGTCTCGCTCGGCATTCTGCTCTTCATCGTGATGATCACATGGCGCGACGGCCGGCGCGTGCTCGGCAGCCGGCTGCAGGAGCAGGCGCTGCCGCTGCGGCAGTTCCTCGAGAGCCTCAAGCGCGGCAAAGGCGTCTCCCGCGTCCCCGGCACCGCCGTCTTCATGGCCGGCAGCAGCGGCCTCACGCCCACCGCCCTGCTGCACAATCTCAAGCACAACAAAGTCCTCCACGACCGCGTCGTCTTCCTCACCATCGACAACGAGACCACCCCCTTCGTGGACCAGGAGGAGCGGCTCACCGTCGAGGAGATCGACGAAAACATCTGGCGCGTCATCGGCCACTACGGCTTCATGGAGCAGCCCGATGTGCCGGAACTGCTCAAGCAGTGCGCGGAAAAAGGCCTGCGGTTCGAGCCCATGCAGACCAGCTTCTTCCTCGGACGCGAGACCATCCTGCCCAAGGGCAAACTCATCTCCCGCTGGCGCGGCCGCGTCTTTGGCCTGCTCAGCCGCAATGCCCAGAGCGCCGTCGCCTACTACAATCTCCCCCCCGGCCGCGTCGTGGAGTTCGGCATCCAGATCGAACTCTGAACCCGCCCGCCGCCAGTCCCGTCTCCGCGCCCCTGCCCTGGCGTGCGCGGGCTGCCGGGGAACCTGCGACTGGACTTGTTCAACCAGTATTCATGTTAAGTGGGAACTTGCTCCCCGCTGCCCGCCGGCGGCGGAGCCTGATAACCCGGCGCGGCGTAGAAGGGCACGAACGTCCGCATGATCTTCACATGCGCGGGATTCCCGATATCGAAGGACGTGACGCCAAACTCCATCCCTTTGCGGTCATCGCGGTTCACCATCGACAGCACCGTGCCCACGGCATCCTGGAGTTCCTGCGGGTTTTCCATGGAATTGAGCAGGGCAAAAACATAGTAACTTTCCCCGCGCTCCCGGGCGGCCATCACCTCCAGCACCCACGCCGCGTGCGCTTCCGGTCGGGTTTTGAGATAGTCGAATACCGGCTGCACCACGCTCAGCGGATACTGCTCCGGCCGCAGCGCCTTCATGCGACCCTGCATCTTCGGTGCTGGAGGCGGCGCAAACAGCGTTCCATCCAGCATCGCCGCCAGCACCGTGTCGTTGAAGGTGAAATCATGCTTCGTCGCTCCGGGATTCAGCGCGATGCCCACTCCCGGGCGGCTCATCAGCGTCAGCATTTGCCGCCCCTCCATGCTGATCGCCACCAGCGGATTCCGCGGGGGATCGGAGAACTTCGCCAGGCCCTTCCGCGCCATCTCCTCCGACGTATAGACAAAAAAGGACTCCCGGCCGTCCCGGCTCCACAGCTTGAAGGGAATGTGCCCCCCCGCCTCCACTTCCACCAGCTCCCCCTCGTCCGCCCCGTCCACCGGCCCCGACGGGATCAGCGTGAACAACTCCGCCTCCAGCAGCGCACGGCACAGCTCCACCCGCCCCTCCGGGTGCTGCGTGGAGCGCAGGAAAAGGGCGTCGAGGGCGGCGTTGTCGGGGTCTGAGGGAGTCATGATTTTGAATCCGGGACCACCGCCGGTTTATAATCCACATTTTGCTTCAAATCGAAGAATGCTAAGAGGCTTCCTTTGATCAGGCTTAACGCGCTTCGAACATAGTGATAGTTCGAAGCGCATACACCCGCATCATCACTTTCATAAAGTTCGTGAAGGTGGGCAATGGATGAACTTAGGGGACCGCCGCCGTTCCGGAAAAGAATCTGCGTCCGATCGAGAATCGAGTTCCAATGATCAGCTAGTTGTTGATCATGAAAATTCTCCGACGGCGTTGCGGAGACTACTTTCTCAAGTTGCTCCACTTGCCGCAGAATCACGGTCGCTTCGAATACGTCACTGTTCATAAGGTCTGATTTATTTTTTGTTCTAGTGCTTCCGCGTACTGTGCTAACTTGCGCTTGGCTTCGCCGTAGTGGGGCATCCGGCGGG
The DNA here is from genome assembly GCA_964523105.1 of uncultured Akkermansia sp. GTDB lineage: Bacteria > Verrucomicrobiota > Verrucomicrobiia > Verrucomicrobiales > V1-33 > V1-33. The sequence goes on along the minus strand of CAZFZN010000009.1, from coordinate 81,630 downwards.
CCACTTCATCCATACAATCCTTGTCGACGATATCGCGATTGAGCCTGATAAGTGTATCCATCGCAGCGATGACTGCTGAATCGCGTTGCGCTAGGACCTGCTCCTTCAAGGCTTTCTGTGAAGCCTCCTGAGCGTCGGCGGCTTTACGCAATTCATTTCGCGTTTGCGCGAGTTCCTCGCGCTGGAGACCCAGTTCAATGTGTTGTTGGTAAATTGTGAATATTAGACCGAGGAAAGCCAGCCCATTAAACAACGCCGTGATGGCTCCAAACTGATCTCCGAATTGACCTCTCTGTTCTAAATCCGGAATGTACCTCTCCACCACAAATGGCGATGCAATCCAGGCGACAGTGATACTGAAGCCCGCTAAGATGAAATAAATTGTGCGTCGTGACATAGTGTATCCTCCACTTGCTCTCACAACGACTAATCCGCAAAATGCGCAATCGCACTCCTAAATCGCGCAGATTGCGGAAAAGTCACGTGAGGGGGATGGGATTGAAGGGTGGCGCCGGGGCGGGGCGGGCATCATCCCCCTACCACGACCGAAACCTCCAAGCTCCACTGACCGGCCTGCTGGTCGTCGATGCGGTAGATGGCTTTGTATTTCCAGATGGCCTGGGCGGGGGGCTGGGGTGCGGAGTCGGTGTAGTTGGGGGTGGTGTCGGTGACGAGGGGAGCCCATGAGCCGGTGGCGCGGTCCACCATGATTTCGCAGGCGTCGAGGAATTTGGCATAGCCGCCCCAGCCCCAGCCGATTTTGACGGTGCTGCCGCTGCGGAGGGCGGTGATTTCGGGGCGGAGGGTTTCGAGGTCGGGGGCGGTTTCTGTGGCGCCGATGATGCCGAGGTCGGCGCACATGGCGTCGGTGCAGGCGTTGTTTTCTTTGATCTCCTGGATGATGTCGAAGAGGCGGTTGAGCACGCCTTCGGCGCGGGCGACGACAGCGGGGAGGGCGGGGGTGGAGCCGGGCTCGGCGGGGGGGAGGGGCGGGGGCTCGAAGTCGGGGAGCACGAGGGTGCCGCCGCTGCCGTACTGGGCCTGCCGCACGGCCTCGGTGACGGCTTCGCCGAATTGCCGGGAGGCGGGCTGGTAGGAGCCGAGCAGATAGACGAGCCAGCGGCAATCGGCGATGATTTCGAGCACTTCGCCGGCGGTGAGGCCCAGCGGATTGGCCCGGTGCTGCGCGGTGATGGACTGCGCGCGGGCGGTGCACTGACATCCTGGATTCTCTTGCAGGAAGGGGAGGGGCCGGGCAGAGTCGGGGTGCGGTATTTCCCATGCGCGCGCTCCTTCTCAGTTTTTTCCTCTGCGTTCCCGCGGCCCTTGCCCAGGCTCCGCGGCCGGCGGCGGTGTATATCGACGATGAGCGGCATCACCGGGCGCTGGAGGATGCGATTTTGAAACTGGCGCACGATGGCAAGGCGACGCGCGGGAAGGATTTGCAGCAGCAGATGAAGCGCAAGACGTGCGACATCCCGCCGGCGCCTCCGAGCGCGCCGGTATTGAAGCCGGAGGAGATCTATACGGGCTGCAACGGCGGGGTGGTGGCGATCACTTCGGCGTGGAAGTCGGATGAGAACGATATCTGGACAGTGGGCGAGCCGGCCACGGCGTGGGTGCTGACGCCGGACGGGGTGCTGGTGACGAACTATCACGTTTTTGAAAATGCGGAGAAGGAGGAGGTCTTCGGCATCCTGACACGCGACGGGAAGTTCCATCCGGTGACGGAGGTCCTCGCGGCCGACCGGCTCAATGATGTGGCCGTTTTCAGAGTGCCCGCCAAAGGGCTGCAGCCGCTGGCGCTGGCACCGGAGGAGCCGGTGGGCCGGAAGGTCTGTGTGATCAGCCACCCTGACGGTCAGTTTTATACTTTCACGCAGGGGCAGATCAGCCGGTACACGGTGCAGCGCGATGACGCGGCGGCCGACCCGGTGAAATACATGTGCATCACCGCGGACTATGCGCGGGGCAGCAGCGGCGGTCCGGTGCTCAACAGCCGCGGCGCGGTGGTGGGCATGGTGTGCAGCACGAAGACGACTTACTACGGCGAGCGGGGCCGCGACCATGACGACGACGTGCAGATGGTCGTGAAGTTTTGCATCCCGGGTGAATCCATCCGCGCGCTGCTCAAGCCGCTGCCAAAAGTGGAAACCCGGCCCGCGCTGCCGGCGGATACGGTGCCGCGGGCGATTCGGGTGGAGGGCCCGCCGCCTCTTCCCGCCCCGACGCCGGAAGCTCCGCCGCCCCGGGCAACCGCGGTGCCGGAGCCGCAGTGAACTGGAGGCAGGCTGGAAAGATCAGAACCGCGGCTAAAGGTGAACCACCGGGACGGCCCTGAAAGGGCCAGGCAACAAAGCCAGGGGCAAGCGACGCAAGGAGCGCAGCCCCTGTAAGGAAGGCAAGATATTCCGAGCCCTGAAACGGCGGGACAACCGCACAGGATGCTAGAGCCTAAAATTCGGAGATGGTTTCCGCAGATTTCGCAGATTGACGCAGATGATGAGGCACTTTTGCAGATGATTCCGTCCACCATCGGCGTGAGACCATGATTCGTTCCGATTCCCTTGGAGTCTGTGCTCATCTGCGAAATCTGCGGACTGCATTTTCCTTTCAAGGTTGAGAGGTGCCCCGCCCATACAGGGCTCTGGCGTGTTTCCGGCTATGCCAGGGGCTGCACCCCTGGCTTTGTTGCCCGGCCCATTCAGGGCCTCCGTCCCGGCTGTGGCGTGTCTCTTCCCATAGGAGCGGACCTTTGCCGGACAGGTTCTTACAGGATGCGCTCGACGAAGGCGTGGGAGTCGAAGACATCGAAGTCGTCGGCGCCTTCGCCGAGGCCGATGAAGCGGGCGGGGATGCCGAGTTCGTGCTGGATGCCGATGACGCAGCCGCCTTTGCCGCTGCCGTCGAGTTTGGTAACGATGACGCCGGTGAGTTTGCCGACGGCTTTCTGAAATTCCCTGGCCTGCTGCAGGGCATTGCCGCCGGTGGTGGCATCCACGACGAGCAGGGTCTCGTGCGGGGCGTCAGGATCCTTGCGGCCGAGCACGCGCTCGATCTTGGAAAGCTCGGCCATGAGGTTGTCGCGCGTGTGGAGACGGCCCGCGGTGTCGCAGAGGAGATAGTTGATGCCGCGCTTATGGGCGGCTTCCCATGCATCGTGGCACACGGCGGCGGGGTCGGCTTTGTACGGAGCCTTGATGATCGGGACGTCGAGGCGCTGCGCCCAGATTTCGAGCTGCTCGATGGCGGCGGCGCGGAAGGTGTCCGCCGCGGCGAGCATGACGGTGCGGTTTTGCCGCTGCAGCCAGCGGGCGAGGCGCGCAGTGCTGGTGGTCTTGCCGGTGCCGTTGACGCCGACGATGAGGACGGTGCAGGGCTTGTCAGGAAAGAAGGGCAGGGGATCGGTCTGCGCCGGCAGGATTTTGAGCATCTCCTCGCGGCACACGTCCACGACTTCCTCCGGATCGAGGCTGCGGCCCATGGCGCGGAGGCGGTCGAGAATCTGCTGCGTCATGCGCAGGCCGACGTCGCCGGTGATGAGGGATTCCTCCAGTTCGTCGAGGTCCACCTTGCGGCGCGTGAACCGCTGGAGGAGGCGTTTGAAGAAGCCGGCCATGAATGTAAGTGGCTAGGTGGTGCTAAGGGCCACAGATGGACGCAGATGGACACGGATCAGCCCCTGCTGATTCAAACAAGTATCTGTGTCCATCGGCGGCTTGCTCATCGCTGATCAGGCGCGGTATTTGGCCAGCAGGGTCTCCGTCTTGTCCGGCGTCACGTTTTCGTGGAAGTCGTCGTTGAACATGCACACCGGTCCGGTGCCGCAGGAGGCGAGACATTCCGCGAACTCGATGCTGTACTTCCCGTCGGGCGACACGGCGACGGGATGATGGTGATCGGTGTGCGAGCGGTCGATGTTGGTGCGCCGGCAGAGGTCCTCCATGAGTTCGTAACTGCCGGCCATGGCGCAGCTGAGCGTGCGGCAGACGCGGATGTGGTATTTGCCAGGGGCCGTCTGCCGGAAGCCTGGGTAGAACGTGACCACTTCCGCCACCTGGATGGGCTGCAGTCCGAGCTTTTCCGCCACCCAGGGGATGGCTTCCTCGGTAATATAACCGAAGTGATGCTGCAGATGATGCAGCACCGGCAACACGGCACTCCGTTTGGAAACGGGGTAGTGCGTGATCGATTCGTCAATCTTCGCGAGCAGTTCAGGCGGGACGGTCATGCGGCGACGTATCGCCCGCTCCGGGAGCGGCAAGGGTGATTTGCGGGTTTCCCCGGGAGCAGGGCTGGAGCCGTTCCTGTTCAGTGCCCCTGGTTCAAACGCTCCCGCTGCTCCTGCTCTGCCTTTTCGACCGCATCCTTGAAGATTTTGTTCAGTTCCGAGCCTTCATTCATGACCTCTTTGAAGAAGAAGGCGGCAGCGATCAGCAGCACGACGGCCAGGACGATGCCAATGTATCCGGTAACCAGTCCGGCCATGGCCATGCCGCCGCCGCCGATCTGGCCCCGGGAGCGAACAATGGTTCCGCGGGAAATGTGACCGAAGATGACGGCGAGCAATCCCAGAATCAGCGCGAAGATGTGCGTGAAGAAAAAGAGCAGCGCGAGGATGCCCAGCACCATGCTGGCGATGGCCATGCCGGAGGTTCGCGGCGGCCCCTGATACATGCCACCCTGCGGCGCCACATTGGAGGCCGGCGGCGAGTAGGCTCCCGGCATGGGCGGCGGGCCACCGGCGGCGTTGACGCCCGGAATCCGGCTGAGCGGCTCCCATTGCACCATGCCCTCCTGCCACGCGAGATCGTCTCCACTCAGTTGTCTCATGCCGAGCAGCATGTTGATTTGTTCGATGCTGTGCGGTCCCTGCTGGACCCCGTTCCGGCTGACGTAGTACATGGTGTGGCGGTGATTGAATTCGGCCCGGCTGGATTGGCCCGGCGACGCGCCTCTATCCTGTCCGGCCCGCCGGCGGCAAGAGTCAAGTTCACCCGCTTTCGGGCGCTTCAGCCCGGAAACGCCTTGCCTGCAGCCCTTTTCTTTCCCGGCAAAAACCCGCCGGAAAACAGCTTGCCAAGCCGGAATTCGCCCCCATGATCCGCGCTCCCCGCCCCCCGGGCGCGGGAAAACCAACCATAATAACCTAAACCATCCTTTCGGCTGGATCGGGCTGCGGCCCGAGCAGGAATTTCAAAGAGCGCACGATGCGCGGCCTGTGCAGACGAGAGATCCCACAACATCATGGCATCTGAATTATTGAAGCAACTCATCGAAGCGGGCGTCCACTTTGGCCACCAGACGCGCAAGCGGCACCCGAACATGAAGCCGTTCATCCTCACTTCCAAGAACGGCGTGCACGTTTTGAACCTTGAGGAAACCGTGAAGCAGCTCGAGAACGCCGGCGCATTCCTCTCCGGTCTCGCCCGCGAGGGAAAGAAGATCCTCTTCGTCGGCTGCAAGCGTCAGGCGCAGGACGCCGTGAAAGAGGCCGCCACGGCCACGGGGCAGTTTTACGTCAATCACCGCTGGCTCGGCGGCACCCTGACCAACCTCGAAACCATCCGCAAGTCGGTGGAGCGCCTCAAGTATCTCGAGAACATCGAGAACCAGCCGGAGTACAAGCAGATGTCCAAGAAGGAACTCGCCGCCCTCGGCCGCGAGCGCACCAAGCTCCAGCGGAACCTCTCCGGCATTCGCGACATGGACGGGCCGCCCGACGCCATGGTGGTCGTGGACAGCAGTCTCGAAAAGATCGCCGTCGCCGAGGGCAACGTCCTGGGCATTCCCATCGTCGCCATGACGGATTCCAACGCCGATCCGGAGAAAGTCGCCTATCCGATCGCCTCGAACGACGATGCGGTGCGCTCCATTCGCATCGTGCTGCAAAACCTCGTGGACCCCGTGGTGGGTGCGCTGGAGGCAACCGGCCGTGCGCCGCGTCCCCGCGTCTAAGCCCGGAGGATTCGATTTCTGAGGCGGCGGCGGTGTGACACCACACCGCCGCCCCTGTCATTTCCCAGTCAAGCAACTCAACTCAATTCAAAATACATGTCTGAAATCAGTGCCAAAGTCGTGATGGAACTCCGCGCCAAGACCAACGCGGGAATGATGGACTGCAAAAAGGCCCTCGCCGAGGCCGGCGGGGATATGGATAAAGCCGAGGAGATTCTCCGCAAAAAGGGGATCGCCAAAATGGGCACGCGCACGGACCGGGTTTCCCGCGAGGGCATGGTCAACGCCCTGCTCAGCGGCGACGGCAACACCGGTGTGCTGGTCGAAGTGAACTGCGAAACCGACTTCGTCGCCAAGAACGACGGCTTCCGCAGTTTTGTCAGTGAACTGACCACCCACGTCCTGACCTCCAGCGCCGAAGACATGGAAGCCCTGCTCGCGGAGGCCCACTCCGCCGGCACCGGCACCGTGGACGAAGTCATCAAGGCCAAAGGCGCCGAAACCGGCGAGAACACCGTGCTGCGCCGCTTCACCCGCTTCACCGCCGACTCCGCCAGCTCCGTCGCCACCTACCTGCACCTCGGCGGACGCATCGGCGTGATGGTGGAAGTTTCCGCCGGCAAGCCGGAGACGCTCAATGCGGATGCCTTCAAGGGCCTGCTCAAGGACCTCACCATGCACATCGCCGCAGCCAATCCCGAATACCTGGTTCGCAGTGAAGTCCCCGCCGATGTCGTGGCCAAAGAGAAAGCCATCTACGCCGAGAGCGACCGTCTCAAAGGCAAGCCCCCCGCCGCCATGGAAGGCATTCTCAACGGCATGCTGAACAAGTTCTACAGCCAGATTTGCCTGACGGAACAGGGGTTCATCAAAAATCCGGACCAGAGCATCTCGGACCTGCTCAAGAGCACCGGAGCCGCTCTCGGAGACACCCTGACCATCAAGCGCTTCGCACGCTTCGCCGTCGGCGAGGAATCGAAGCAGGCTTGATCCGGTTCGCGTCCCGCGCCGGCGCCGCGCCGCCATTTCTCAGCCTAAACCGGCTCCTGCCGGTTTAGGCTGATTTTTTTGGCCGGGAGGCGAGGCCACTGCTACGGCGGCCGCCCAGATGATGCAGCCTGCAAAATGCCGCAGAAAATCCGCGTTGTGGTGCCGCTTGATGCGGGCCGTGCTCCCGGTGACTTGAAACCGGCGCAATTAAGTTTTGCCAATTACTAAAAATTCGGCATGGACAAATTCTAATTTTGATGAAATTTCATAATAATCAGCAAATCTAAACCATCACTCATCCCTAAAGTTATGCGCCACACGCTCCTCCTCACTACGGCTCTCAGCAGCCTCGTCCTCACTTTGCACGCTCAAAATCCGCTGCAGGCGCCACCCGCCCCGCAGGGCAATGGTCCCGCCACGGTGCCCGCCGCTCCCGTGCCGCAGCCCGATCCCAATGCCCAGCCGGACTTTCCGAAGGTCGAGGACGTGCTCAAAGGCTACGAGAAAGTCGTGAGCACCGCGGACGGGAGGAAGTCCTTTTACAATCTGTGGAGCCGCGGCAAGGACCAGCAATTGTTCGCCGAACTGCCCAAGGATTATGCCAACCAGCGCCACTACCTCGCCCTGACCGTTGCCAGCGGGGACAACTACGCGGGACTCCAGGCGGGCGACATGTATTTCTACTGGAAGAGCTACGGCAAACGCATCGCCATGGTGACGCCGGAACTGGAGATCCGCTCCACCGGCGACAAGGCCAGCCAGGACAGCATCAAGCGACTCTTCACTGACAAAGTCGTGCTGGACGTGCCCGTGCAGACCATCGTGCCGAACGGCGGGCCGGTCATCGACTTGGACGAACTCGTGGTCGGTCACGCGGAGAAGTTTTTTGGCCGCGAAGCCGCGGGCATGAACAAGGGCATCTATAAAATCAAGACCGCGAAAGCCTTTCCCAACAACGTGGAGATCGCGGTCGAGGCGCCCGCTCAGGGCGGCAAGCTGCGCACCTTCCACTACAGCTTCAGCCTCATTCCTGACAAGACCGGCTACGAGCCGCGCGTGGCAGACGAGCGCGTGGGTTACTTCACCACCACCTACACCGACTTCGGCAAGTTCACGCCGGAGGAAACGAAGATGCGCTACATCAACCGCTGGCATCTGGAGAAGGCGGATCCTTCACTGAAACTCAGCCCGCCGAAGACGCCGATCATTTTCTACATCGAGCACACCACGCCGATCCGCTATCGCCGCTGGGTGAAGGAAGGCGTCGAGATGTGGAACAAGGCGTTCGAGAAAGTCGGACTGGTGAATGCCATTCAGGTCTATTTCCAGGACGCCACCACCGGCGAGCACATGGAGAAAGACCCCGAGGACGTGAATTACAATTTCATCCGCTGGCTCTCGAACGGCGTCGGCACCGCCATCGGGCCTTCGCGCACGCATCCGCTCACCGGCCAGATTCTCGATGCCGACATCGTGCTCACCGACGGCTGGATCCGCCACTGGTGGCGCCAGTACAACGACATCATCCCGCAGCTTGCCATGGAGGGCGCCTCGCCGGAGACGCTCGCGTGGCTCCACGAGAACCCTAACTGGGATCCGCGCGTGCGCCTCGCCGCGCCCGAGAAGCGCGCGGAAGTCATTGACCAGATGAAGCGTTCCCCGCTGCCCGCGCTGGGCGGTCACGCGCTCGCCGCCGCGATGCAGGGCGGTCCGCTCGCGGGCAAGAACGAGTACGACGGCCTCGCGGGCCGCAATGTGCAGTTTAACGGCTTCTGTCAGGCCGCCGACTGGAAGAGTCACGGCCTCGCGCTCATGGATATGGCGATGGCCACCGCCGCCGCGGAGCCCGCACCGGGCGATCAGATGATCGACGGCATCCCGGAAAAATTCATCGGCCCGCTCCTCGCGGACCTCACCGTGCATGAAGTCGGCCACACCCTCGGCCTGCGTCACAATTTCAAAGGCTCCAGCATCTACACATGGCAGGAGATCAACGGCGACGGCGTGAAAGGCAAGAAGCCGTTCGCCAGCAGCGTGATGGATTACATTCCCATCAACGTCGTCGCGAAAAAGGATGTGCCGCAGGGCGACTACGGCATGATTGCCGTCGGCCCCTACGATGAGTGGGCCATCGAATACGGCTATACCTTCGAGAAGGATCTGAAGCCGATCCTCGCGAAGAACACGCAGCCCGAGCTGATGTATGCCACCGACGAAGACACCGGCGGCCCCGACCCCCGCGCCCGCCGCTACGACTTCGCCAAAGACCCGCTCGCCTACGCCGAAAACCAAATGACGCTCGTGCGCGAACACCGCGGCAAGCTGCTCGATAAGTTCGTCAAGGACGGCGACTCCTGGGCCAAAGCCCGCCGCGGCTATCAGTTGACGCTGCAAACGCAGGTGCAATCGGTCATGATGATGGCCAACTGGCTCGGCGGCAGTTTCATCAACCGGAACCGCAAAGGCGACCCCAACGCCATTTCGCCCGTCGAACCCGTGCCCGCCGCCGCCCAGCGCGATGCCCTCAAGTTCGTCCTCGCCAACACCTTCCCCGACGAAGCCTACGGCCTCAGCCCCAACCTGCTCAAATTCCTCACCGTGGATAAGTGGTGGGACATGGAGAACAACTTCGAGGAGCCCAACTGGCCCGTCCACGACCGCGTGCTCGGCATCCAGGCCAGCGCCATGACCGCGATCATGAATCCCGTGACGCTCAGCCGCGTGTTCGACAACGAATTCCGCACGCCGAACGATCAGGACGCGCTCACCCTGCCGGAAGTTCTCGCCGCCGTGCGCACCGCCGCATGGAGTGAACTCGACAACGTGGACGCCAACAAAAAGTTCAGCGACCGCCAGCCGCTCATCAGCAGCCTGCGCCGCAACCTCCAGCGCGAGCACATCGACCGCCTCATCGATCTGGCCAACAACAAACTCGGCACCGCCCCCGCCGCCAAGCCCATCAGCGACCTCGCCGCCACCGAACTCACCGCCCTGCGCGACAAACTCAACGCCAGCGCCGGCAACGGAAACCTCGACAACTACACCCGAGCCCACCTCCGCGAAAACGCCGCCCGCATCACGAAGATGCTGGAAGCGAGGTATGTGGTGGTGAAGTGAAGTCCCTTGTTTAAACCGGTAGGGATGTGCTGTGCGCGTCCCAAACATCCGCGGGCGGAGGGGACGCGGAGCATTTTTCGCGGCAGGGAATACTTCCGCGGCGGGAGCGATCTCGTTGCACCCCCGCATCGGGCGGGAGAGATGGCGCTCCCGCTGCGGGAATGTGCCGTGACGTCGCGGCCCGGCTCCGCGCCGCCCGGCTTCGCCGCGGCCGCAAAAGTGGGACGCGCGCAGCGCATCCCTACCGGTTTTAAGCGCAAAGCGGATGGGAGGCGCCTTCCGTCGTTACTAATCCCACGATATGTGTTCGACTTCTCCCTGCCACGGCCAATCCACGGACTCCTTCACGAATCCCGCGCGGACGGGATTGAGGCTGACGTAGCTGAGCTTCTCCGCATACTCCTCAGCGGAACGAATCCGGTGATGAAACACGCCGCGCTGCCATTGGCCGGGCGGGAGCGACAGTGTCTTAGTGAGCCGCTCTTTCCAGAACTGCGTCCAGTCCTCCACGCTGTGCCTGCCGCCGGCGGATGGCGTGCAGAAGAAGTGTGCGTGGTCCGGCATGAGCAGCCACCGGCCGACAATCCATGCCCTCGCTTCTGTCCGCCAGATACGATCCAACGCCGGGCCGACGTCCGCATTCGTCAGCCACGGGCGGCGGTCTTTGGTGCAGACCGTGCAGAAGAGAATGGTGCGGCCATCGGGAGTCTCCATTACTCCCGAAGCCGGATGCCTCCGGCCGCAGGGGAGGGATTCGTGTGCGTGTGACGGCATAGTGCGGCGTGGCGCGAAGCGCCCCCAAAATCAACCGGTAGGGATGCGCTGCGCGCGTCCCACTTGTCCGAGGGCGGAGCAGGCGCGGAGTCCTACCGCCTCTTGAAGAAAAACGCGTCACAATTGCGGGTTGGCCGTGGCGGAGGCTTGTGCCAGAAATTCGCTCCGCGAATTCCTCCAATGAAACGTCAGAAAAAGACATCCAGTTCCGCGCCGGCTCCGGGGGCGCTGGCCGCGGCGGCGGTGCTGGGGGAAACGGTGGAACTGCCGCTGCTGGTGGCGATGGGAGTGGGAACGGAGGAACTGGAGGCGCTGTTCGATGGCGGGTTCCTGACTTCTGTGAGTGCGTCGGTGGCCCGGCTTTCTGACAAGGTGGACCGGGAGAAGGTGCTGGCCTCGCTGGCGTGGTCGGAGCGGCGGCGGCTGCATGAGCGGGCTGCCTCGCTGCTGGCGGCGCGGCCGGAGCGTATCGCGGAAGCAGCGCAGCATTATCTCGCGGCGTGCCGGTATGCCGAAGCACGCACGCTGATGGTGAAGGAGGCGGAGCGCGCCTGCGCGGAAAAGGACTATGACCACGCATTGGGGGGCATCGATCAGGCGCTGTCGATCTGGCCGGCGGACGAGGAGCCGGAGCGGCGGCTCCAGGTGCTGCATGAACTGGTGCGCTGTGCGAAAAACTGCCGGCGTCACGACCTCGCCGGACGCGCGCTGCTGGAGATTCTGGAGATGGCCGGAGGAGATGCCAGGGCGACGATGGAGACGCAGCAGCAACTGGCCGATGTGGCGCTGCTCGATGAGAATTTCGCCAGTGCGCGCCGTCATCTCGAAGCCGCCGCCGCCGCCGCGGAGTTGACCGGCGAATCCGACCTTGCCGCCCGGGCGTGGTTTTCCTTTAGCATGTTTTTGGCGGACCAGGCCCGGGCGCGCGAGGCCCTGACGGCATTGCACCGCGCCCGGCAACTCGCCGGCGATGACGCCGATCCGGCGCTGGTTTCCGAGTTGCTGGGATATGAGGGACTGCTCCACGCCATGACAGGAAAGGCGCAGGCCGCACGCGAGCTGGGTGAGCAGTCGCTGGCGCTGGCGATGGAGCATCAGCTGCCGCGTCAGGCGGCAATCGCCTACCGCCGCATGGCTAACATCTGTGAATACGGCAGCGATTACGCCGGGCAGCGCGAGGCGCACCTGCAGGCCATCGCGATTTGCCGGAGAACCGGCGAAGCCGATACGGAGCACGGCTGTCTGATGTGCCTGTCGTACGTGCTTTTTCGTACGGGTGAATGGAAGCGCGCTCTGGACATGGCCCGCGGCGTGGCGCGGGATTCCAAAGTGCATCCCGGCGTCCAGGCGGGAGCCGGGGGCGTGCTGGCCATGATCGCCGCCTTTCGCGGGGAGCAGCGCGGCACGCTGGATCGACTCGATGAAGCGGGGCGCGTCCTGCGGCGCTACGGCGTGCTGCTGCTGGAGTTTCATCTGCTGTGGGCGAAGGCATTTCTGATCGAGATGAATGGTGACCGCGACGCCGCGGCCGCGGCCTATCTGAAACTGCTCGATGTCTGGGAGCAAACGGAGGACAGCCACGATGTGCTGCCGGGCGCGCTCGCGGCGGCGGCGTTCTTCGGCGAGGCCGGGGAGGCGCGGCATCTCGCGCGCATCACGGACATATTGCACACGGTGGTCGCGGCCAATGACAATCCGGAGAGCCGCGCGGCGCGCCTCGCGGCCCTCGGCGAAGCCGCCGCCGCGGGCGGCGACTGGAATACGGCGGTCACCCACCTGACCGGTGCCCGCGACGGTTACGACCGTCTGGGAATTCCCGTCGAGCAGACGCTGATCCGCAGCCGGCTGGCGCGCGTGTTCACGGCCGCGGGACGCGAGCGCGAGGCCGCGGCGGAGCAGGAGGCCGGTGCGTCCATCGCGCGCCGGCTCGGCATGAGGCCGCTGCTGTCCATGCCGCCGCCGCAGCGGAACGAAGTGTCAGGCAAGTCGCGGCATGCCCTGCTCACCGGCCGCCAGCACGACATTCTGCGCCTTCTGGCCGCCGGATTGACGAACAAGGAAGCTGCGGACCGGCTGCATCTCAGTCCCCGCACGGTCGAGATGCACGTGGCGGCCCTGCTCGACCGTCTCAACTGCCGCACCCGCACCGAAGCCATTCGACGGGCCGGGGAACTGCAACTGCTGTAACTGCGGGATCGCGTCACTACCGTACGGGGCGCGCGGAAATACCGTATTTCCCCGGTCTTCACATTTGCCGGACTCAGACCACTTTGGCGGCATGACGGTGCGCCGTCTTTCCACACCAACCTCACCATCCCATGAATCAAAATCCGACAATCTCACTCTACGCCAGTAGACTCGACCGATCGCTGCTCAAGCTGCGGCTGATCAGTTTCGCTTCCGGTGCCCTGCTGGCTCTTTCTGTTTGCACCGCGTTCGGCGCGCCGGAGCCGTTTTATAAAGGCATGGGCGAACACCGGATGGAAATCACCACCGACTCGCCCAAAGCACAGCGCTATTTCAACCAGGGCATGGCTTTTCTGCACGGCTACAATCACGCCGCGGCGATTCGCTCATTTCAGGAGGCGGTGAAACTCGATCCGGAATGCGCCATGGCGCACTGGGCGATCGCGCTGGCGAGCGGCCCTCACATCAATTTCCCGATGGTGCCGCCGCCGGCCGCGGAACTGGCATGGAAGGAACTGGAACTGGCCCGCCAGCATGCCGCGGGCGCATCGAAACTGGAACAGCAGCTGATCACCGCGCTGGGCGCACGTTATGCCAATCCCCAGCCGGAGGACCGCAGTCCGCTGGACAAAGCTTACGCCGACGCCATGCGCAAGGTTTGGCAGGATCATCCGGACAATGCCGATGTCGGCACTTTCTTCGCCGGGGCCATGATGAATCTGCGCCCGTGGGATCAATGGACGCCTGAGGGGGAGGAACAACCCGGCACCGCAGAGATTCTCGCGACGCTCGATGCCGTGATCAAACTTAACCCGATGCACCCGCTGGCGAATCATCTTTGCATTCACGCCATGGAGGCCTCCCGGACTCCGGAGCGCGCGGACGCCGCCGCGGACCGGTTGCGCAATCTCCAGCCGGGCGTGGCGCATAATGTGCACATGCCCTCACATATCGACGTGCGCCGCGGACGCTGGCAGGCGGCCATCGAGGCGAATCTCAAAGCCGTGGAGGCCGACCGCGCCTATCGTAAAATTGCCGGACCCTCCAACGGATTCCTCAATGTCTATACCGCGCACAACCGCCACATGCTGGCCTACGCCGCCATGATGACCGGACAGCGCAAGCTCGCCATGCAGCACATCCGGGCCATGGTAAAGGAACTGCCGGAACAGTTCCTCAAAGACTTCGCAGCGGGCGCGGAGGGTTTCGCGGTGATGCCGATGGAAGTGATGGTGCGCTTCGGCATGTGGGATGAGATTCTCGCGGAGCCTGACAATTACGCGGACTACATGCCGTTTTGCCGCGCGCTGCATTTTGCGACGCGGGCGATCGCTCACGCGGCCAAAGGCGATCCCGCCGCGGCGCGGAAAGACCAGGCGATCTTCCTGGAGCGCTGCAAGGCGGTGAAAGAGGATGCCGTGTTCGGCAACAATCCCGCCCAAACGATTCTCGCGGTCGCCGCGCAAATGGTGGAGGGCGAAATTCTCGTGCGGGAGGACAAACTCGACGAGGGCCTCGCGGCGCTGCGCGCCGCGGTGAAAGCCGAGGACGCTCTGAAATACGACGAGCCGCCCGGCTGGCTTATTCCCGTGCGTCATGCCCTCGGCGCGTTCTTGATGAAAGCCGGGCGCTTTGCCGAAGCGGAGCAGGTCTATCGCGACGACCTGAAACGGATGCCGGAAAACGGCTGGTCGCTCTACGGTCTCGCACAGTGCCTGCGCGCCCAGTCGAAGGACGAAGCCGCCGCCGTGGAGGTCCGGTTCCAAAAAGTCTGGGCCAAAGCCGATCTGAAAATCTCCAGTTCCTGCATGTGTCAGGTGTTCCATTCCGGGCGTTGAGATGAGCGCCGGCGGATGCGGGGGGAGGCGACGGGCTTTCGCCTTCCTCCGCACACCCGCACTCGACTTTCGCGGCCTCGCGGCTACAAAACGGCCGCCATGACCCCCATCCGCCTCCTTCCTTTCGTCGCTGCGGTCCTCTCGCTGAATGCGTTCGGCGAAACTTCACGCATTCAGGCCACACCGCCGACGGCGCTGGACCGTTATGTGGCGAAGGATGACGGGCAGTTCGCATGGAAAGTGGTGAATCAGGTGCCGGTGGCCGGCGGAAAGTTCACCGTCATCGAACTGACCTCACAGAAATGGCTCACGGAAACCGAGGTGGACAAACCGGTGTGGAAGCATTGGCTGAAAGTGCTCACGCCTGACAAAGTGGAAAACACCACCGGGCTGCTCATGATCGGCGGCGGCAGCAACGACCGGCCCGCGCCGGAGAAGGCGGACGGAAACCTGACGATGATCGCACTGGCGGCGAAATCGGTGGTCGCGGAACTGACGAATGTGCCGAGCCAGCCGCTCATCTTTGCCGGCGACGGCCAGCCGCGGAAGGAGGACGACATCATCGCCTTCTGCTGGGATAAATTCCTGCGCACCGGCGACGAGCGCTGGCCAACGCGGCTGCCGATGACCAAGGCGGCGGTGAAGGCGCTCGACGCCATCACGGCGTTCTCCGCAACGGAGCAGGGCGGGGGACACAAGGTGGAGAAATTCTTCGTCGCCGGTGCCTCCAAGCGCGGCTGGACGACGTGGACCACGGCGGCGGTGGACCCGCGCGTGGTGGGCATCGCGCCCATCGTCATCGATGTGCTCAATCTCGAGCCCTCCATGATTCATCACTGGGAATGTTATGGCTTCTGGGCGCCGGCCATCCGTCCGTATTCGGAAATCAAGCTCCACGAATGGGCCGGCACAGAGGAATTCAGGAAACTGGCTGCCATTGAAGACCCGTGGGAATACCGCGCGCGCTTCACTTTGCCCAAGTATGTCATCAACTCCGCGGGTGATCAGTTTTTCCCGAGCGAGTGCTCGCAGTTTTACTTCAAGGAACTGCCCGGCCCCAAGTGGCTGCGTTACGTGCCCAATTCAAACCATTCGCTCAAGGGCACCGACGCCTGGATGTCGCTGCTCGCGTTTTACAATGCCAGCACCACCGGCGCGAAACTGCCGGAATACACCTGGACCTGCGGCGCGGAGGGACAGATGCGCGTCACCAGCAAGGTCAAGCCTGACAAAGTCCTGCTGTGGACCGCGACCAATGAGAAGGCACGCGATTTCCGGCTCGAATCGCTCGGCCCCGCATGGAAAAGCACGCCGCTCGATCCCTCGCCGGACGGAGCGTGGGAGGCCAGGATGGAGAAGCCGGAGAAAGGCTGGACCGCATTTTTTGTCGAACTCACCTATCCGAATCCCGCCGGCTTCCCGTTCGTGTTCACCACTGACGTGCATGTCACGCCGGAGATGAAGCCGTTCAAATACGAGCAGCCGAAAGGCCGGCCGGAGTGAAACGGGGCACCTCAGAGGCTCAGGGCAGTTCCTCCAACTTCAGGCGGGCAAAGAACCTTGGCGTGGTCTGCCGCGTGTAGGTGGTGGTGAAGAACAGGTTCACCAGTCCGTTCACCGGCGGAAGGTTGGCGGGCGCGAGTCCTGTCCATGATCCGCCTCCCGTTCGGCTGGCGAGATTGGTCCATGTGCCGAGGCTGCCGGTGGCAGTCTGAATGGTGACGCGCAGTTTGGGATCGGCCAGAGCAGTGGTGGTGGCATAGACGCGGAGATTCACCGGTGCCTGCGGGGTCGTGCCAGGAAAAACGGTGAGGCCGAGCGCGTTATTGAGCGTGCCACTGGCGACGACGGGACTGGTCCCGGTGAAGTATTCCACAAGGTTGGACACGCCGTCGCGGTCAGGGTCGGCGTCGTTCGCGGCGGAGCCGGTGGCGTCGGGGGAGCCGAAGTGCTGGCTCCGCCATGCCTGGAGTGCGGTCTGCGGGGGACTGATCTCCACGAGGATAGGGTGGCTGTTGGTGAGGAGCACAGGCGCGGGAAATTTCGTGCCGACATCCAGTCCGGGCCAGTAGGGCAGGGCCGTCGCGGACACGACAGTGACGAAGAACCGCGGGTTGCTCTGCTGATGGGCCAAGGCCGGGATGCTCAGCCGGAGAGAATGGCCGACAGAGTTTCCGGGAGGAATGAGCGAGGGTGGGTTCTGGCCGGAGGGGTCTTGCAGATTGAGTGTGCCGTCGGAGTTGACGTAGGTGGTTGTCGTGGAGAAGAGCACTCCCGAAGCGGACGCGAGGGAGATCTCGTTCACATAGGGGGCGAGAGTGAAAGCCGTGAGCGAAGCACCGGGAATCCACGTGCCGCCGGGACCGGGCGCGGCACTGTGGAATTGGAGCCGGCATCCCCGGAGGAGCGCGGCGGGATCCGCGGTGCGGTTGCTGTCATTGCCGCGAGCGCCGGAGCGGAAGAGCATTTCAAAGATGCCGGGTTGGGTGCCGGAGGTGACGCTGACCACTGCGGGGAGGTTGCTGAGATCGCTTTGGAGGGGGAAGTCGATATTGCGGAGGTAGTCGAGGCGTCCGGCGGAAAGGCTGGCGGCGGCGGCATCGGGCCGGCCGTCGCGGTTGAAGTCGAGCGTGGTGACTGAGGTGTAACCTCCCGTGGCCGGGCGGTAGAGCAGGGCACGGTTCCACTGTTGGGAGTTGTAGTTGTAGTGAAAGAGGCAGAGACCGTCGTCGGTGGCGCAAAGGAAGTCGGTGCGTCCGTCGCAGTTCCAGTCCACGGCAGTGAAATCGCGGATGGGGGCGGACGCGGTGCCGATGACGGTGGCGATGTTCAGGACGGGGGTCCATGCGGCCAGCGCACCGCTTCCGTTGATGAAGATGCCTTCGTTGTAGCGGTCGCCGGTGGCGTCGGCGAAGATTATTTTCACGGCGTGGGGTCCGGCGGTGACGGGAGCGGTGTGGATATTGCCAAAGAGAGACCAGCCGTTGGTGGAGCGCAGGGCGCGCATGTTCAGGCCGGCGGCTGGAGTGGAGGAGAGCAAGCCGAGTTCACTGCCGCCGGCGCTGCCGAGTTCGCCGGTGGCGAGAGAGCCGGGGACGGGGTTGAGGGAACTGAGGACATTGGCCACAAGCCAGCCCGCTCCGGATTGGTAGAGACCGCGCACCTGACCCGTGGCGGTGCTTGCGGCAAACAGGTCGGGCCTGCCATCGGACACGCCGTAGGAGCCGGCGGCGAGCAGGGAGATGCCGTTGAGGCCGGTGGCGACAGTGATGGCGGGCCAGGTAATGGGGGAGACGCTGCCGTTATTCATGGCGGCAAAGACCTTGCCGTCCGCGGGCACGGTGTAGGCGAAATCCGGCTGGCCGTCGCGGTCGAAGTCCGCCACGGCGGCGCTGTGGGGAGCCTCGCCGCCCGCACCGCGCCAGTTGGGCGTGCCGGGCTGGCCGTCCGGCTGGCCATTGATGATCCAGAGTTTTTCCTGCGAAGGCGTCACGGCAAGCACATCGCCGCAGCCGTCCCGGTTGAAATCGGCACTGTGAAGGCCGGTGATGCCGGCCAGATTCTTTGTGGCCGCCAGCGTGGCTCCGGGCACGGTGTGAAACTCGAGATTCTCAATGAAGGCGAACGTGCCGTTGACCATGCTGACAAAGAGGTCCGTATCGCCGTCTCCGTCGGAATCCGCGGCTCCAATGCCGTCCGGCGCAGCGGGCAGAGTGAGGAGAACACTGGCGATGGTGTTGGCCGCGTTAGGGGTGGCGCTGCCATGACGGAGGGAGGTTCCGTCGGCGAAAATGAGCGCCGGCCGGCCATCGTTATCGAGATCGGCGTGCGTGTGCACGTAAGTTCCGTCGTAACCCATGGAGCTTTTGGCGCCAATGCCGCCCGCCCCGTTGTTCATGGCCACGTGTGTCGCATCGACCAGATCGGCCCAGCCGTCCGCATTGAGGTCCAGCAGTTTTTCCGGCATGAGTCCGGGGAAATTGCCGCCCACCGTGAAGGCGCCTTCGCCGTCGTTGGTGAAGAGCAGCGAGCGCGGAAACTCGTCGGGAAGGCTGAAGAGCTTATCCTCTCCGTAGGTGATGTATTTGCTGCAGAGCAGGTCGGGATCTCCGTCGCGGTCGTAGTCCGCACTGCTGATTCTCGCACTGCCCGGCAGGCCATCCGCCTGGAGCGTGGTGGAGTCGGTGAAGTCGCCAGTGCCGTTGTTCCAGCGCACATAGAGCCGGCCCATCTCACGGTTGGGGTCGGTGTCCGTTCGGGTGTTTCTGTAGGTCTCCAGGATCGCGAGATCCTGGTCGCCGTCCCTGTCATAGTCCGCGGGGACGATGCTGAGGTAATGCGTGCCCTCGTCGCCCCATGTCTGACTATTGGTCCAGTCGAGCCGCGGGCCGATGAGAAACGAACCGCTGCCGATATTGGTGAACACCTGGAGCGTGTACTCGTAGAGGTTGCCGTTCCATTGATTGATGCGCACGAGGTCGAGGTCGCCGTCATTGTCCACATCCGTGGCCGCAGCCGCGAGACCCACTGGTGTGGCCGAAGGCGTTTGCGGCAGTGTGATGGCAGGGAGCGTGATGGTGCCGTTTTCCGGAAAGCGGGAAATGACATTGCCGCCCTGATACCACTGCGGCCGGCCATTTCGCGCAAAGTCCGCCGCGATGGGGAACATGACGCGGCGGCCGTCCACGACCGGTGCCTCAAAGCCAGCCGGCAGAGCCCGGACGTTGAAGGGAGCCGCCCATGCAGGCGCAGTGCAGAACATGAGGAGCGCGGAGAGCGGAAGGACTGTCTTCACGGTGAATTGGGATGGATGAGGTGTTGTGACCGAGTCCCGCCGCCGGCGGCTGCGCTGGATCAGCGGGACAGGGGCATTTCTGCCACAGCACTCAAATACCGGGTATAGGACGACAGCCGGATGCCGCCCTGCCGCTCTTCCGTCTTTGGTCGGAGGCGTGGCGGGCATTTGCATGACTCAATAAGCACTGGAGAAAAAGGAACCGCCGCGCACGTATGCCAATCATGCAATCAGTTCCCCACGTTTCCCGCCGTCACTTTCTGCGCGACTGCGGCATTGGCCTTGGCAAGATGGCGCTCGCCGGACTGCTGACGGATGCCTTCAGTTCGCGCGCTGCGGCCGCAGGCATGATGCCGCGGCAGCCGCATTTTCCGGCGAAGGCGAAGCGTGTCATTCATCTCTTCATGGCCGGCGCGCCGAGTCAGCTGGAACTCTTCGACTACAAGCCTGAGCTGACGAAACTCGCCGGCAAGCCGCTGCCGCCGTCGGTGATCGGCGGGCAGCGTTATGCGTTCATTCGCCCTGACGCTGCGGTTCTGGGGCCGGTGTTCAAATTTGCGCAGCACGGAAGGAGCGGCGCGCAGTTGTCGGAGATGCTGCCGCACCTGGCAAAAATTGCGGACGAGATCTGCCTCATCAAGTCCTGCAAAACGGACCAGTTCAACCACGCCCCGGCGCAGATTTTTTTCCAGACCGGCTTCTCGCAGCCCGGTCGGCCGAGCATGGGAAGCTGGGCGCTCTACGGCCTCGGCGCGGAGTCGCAGAACCTGCCGGCGTTCGTCGTCATGAGCACCGGCAGCGGCATCAGCGGCGGCTCTGCCCTGTGGAGCAGCGGGTTTCTGCCGACGGGCTACACCGGCGTCAGGTTTCGCAATCAGGGCGATCCGATTCTCAATGTGGCCAGCCCGCCGGGCATCGATGCCCGGGCGCAGCGCGAGACATTGGATCTCGTCGGCACGCTGAACCGCCGGCGGCTCGCTGTGGAGGGCGATCCGGAAATCGCCACGCGCATCGCCAATTACGAAATGGCCTTTCGCCTGCAAACTTCCGCGCCGGAGCTGATGGACCTGCGCAGCGAATCGAAGGAAACGCTGGAACTTTACGGCTGTGACCCTGCCAAAGCCAATTTCGCCCGCGCCTGCCTGCTGGCGCGCCGCATGATCGAGCGCGGCGTGCGCTTCATCAATATCTACCACGAAGGCTGGGACGCGCACAGCGACGTCGCTGGAAATGTCAGGAACAACTGCGGCGCCACGGATCAGGCCAGCGCCGCGCTCGTCACGGACCTGAAGCGCCGCGGGCTGCTCGACGACACGCTGGTCATCTGGGGAGGGGAATTCGGACGCACGCCGATGGTGGAGACGAATCCCTCGCTGGGCCGCAGTCTCGGGCGCGACCACCACCCGCAGGCCTTTACCATGTGGATGGCCGGCGGCGGCATTCGCCCCGGCATGAGTTATGGCGCCACCGACGATCTGGGTTTCCACGTCGTCGATAATCCCGTGCATGTGCACGACCTGCAGGCGACGATCCTCCACTGCATGGGGTTCGATCACGAGCGCCTGACGTTTCACCATCAGGGCCGCGACTACCGCCTCACGGACGTGCACGGGCACGTGGTGAAGGATCTGCTGGCGTAGGCCGGGCCTATGCCGCGCCCGCCAGCAGCGCGAGGATCGCCTTCTGGGCGTGCAGCCGGTTTTCCGCCTGCTGGAAAATGGTGTCCGCGTGCGCCTCCAGCACTTCGGCGGTGATTTCCTTCTCGCGATAGGCCGGCAGGCAGTGCATCACGAGCGCGCGCTTCCTGGCTTTGCGCACCAGGGCGTCGTTGATTTGATAACCGCTGAGGTCGGACAGCCGCTTCACGCTTTCCTCCTCCTGGCCCATGCTCACCCAGACGTCGGTGTAGAGAACATCGGCGCCCTTCACCGCTTTGGCCGGATTGGATTCCACGCTGACATTGCCGCTGCGAAAGCGCCGCAGGTATGCCGGCGGCGGTTGATAGGCGCGCGGCGCGCAGATCACGAACTGAAAATCGAGCTTCTCCGCGGCCCACATCCAGGAGCGCGCCATGTTGTTGTCGCCGTCGCCCATGAAGACGACTTTCTTTCCCTCGTAGCCGCCGCACCGCTCCTGCATGGTCTGAAGGTCGGACAGGACCTGGCAGGGATGCTCCTCATCGGTCAGGGCGTTGATGGTGGGAATGGCGCTGAAGGCGGCGAACTGCTCGACCTCTTTCTGCGCGAAGGTGCGGATAATCGCGCCGTGCACCATGCGGCCAAGCACCCGGGCGGTGTCCTCGATCGGTTCGCCGCGGCCCAGCTGCGTGTCGCGCGGACTGAGGTAAAGCACGTGTCCGCCCAGTTCCTGGACGCCGACTTCAAAGCTGACGCGGGTGCGCGTGCTGGCCTTGGTGAAAATCATGGCCCACGACTGTCCGGAGAGCGGACGAAAGCTCCGGTCGGTGCGCTCACGCTTGAGCCGGTCTGCGAGCACGAGAATGCGGCGCATGTCCCTGGCGGACACTTTCTGGAGACTGAGCAGATGCTTCATGGGAGCGAAGCGGCGGCCCGTAGCACCCCTCTCCGGGGCAGGCAAGAGCGGGAATCGTCTCCTTTCCGGTCCCGGCAGGCTTGCGCTTCCCGGACGGGCGCTTATGGGCCGCGCGCATGGACTCGCATCTCCTCGGCCAATTCCTCCTCACCGGCGTGCCCGGCCCCGAACTCGACCCCGATACTGCCCGCCGTTTCAAGGCCCTGCAGCCGGGCGGATTCATTCTTTTTGGCCGGAACATCAAGTCCCCGGAGCAGCTGCGAAAACTGATCGACGACCTCCGCGACCTTTCCAAAACCGAACCCTTCATCACCATCGACCAGGAGGGCGGGCGCGTCTCCCGCCTGCGGCTCATCGGGAACGAACCCCCCAACGCTCAGGCACTGCGCGAGAAAGGCGACGTCAAGCTCATCAAGCAGCACGGCAAACTCACGGGGAAGCTGCTGCGGTTGTTCGGTTTCAATCTCAACCTCTGCCCGGTGCTCGACATCAGTTACGACGACACGGCGGACAACTCCCTCAAGGGCCGCTGTTATGGAAAGGACCCGCAGCAGGTCATCACCAATGCCGGCGTCTTCAACCGGGCCATGCGCGGCGAGGGCATTCTCAGCTGCGGCAAGCACTTTCCCACTTACGGCAGCGCCGACGTGGACCCGCATCACGAACTGCCCGTGATCCGCCGCACCAAAAAGGAACTGCTCGCGGAGGAATTGATTCCCTTCACCGCCCTGATGCCGGAACTCGATTCCATGATGATCGGGCATGCTTATTTTCCAGACTTCGATCCCGACCGCCCGCGCTGGCCCAGCAGTCTGTCGCACAACATCATTCAAAAGCTCCTGCGCGATCAGCTCGGTTTCGACAACGGCCTCGTCATGACGGACGACCTCGACATGGGGGCGATCCTGAACGAAGTCACCTTCGAGCAGGCGATCCAGGACGCCATGCGCGCCGGCAACGACATCGTGATGATTTGCCACCGCCTCGAAATGGTGGAGCAGGCGCACGGTCACCTCGCGGCGCTGCCGGACGCGCTGCTGCTTGCGGCGATGGAGCGCATTCAGCGCGCCAAGGGAAAGCTGAAGCCGCCCGCAAAGTGGAGCGCGGAAAACTTCCAGGCCCTCAACGACGACATTCAAAAGCTCCGTGTCGCCGTGCTCGGAGAGGAGCGCGCCGCCGTGCTCAGCGTCGAGGACGGCAAGCGCTCGCCGGTGGAGCTTTACTGAATCTCACCGGCAGTTTCATGCAGGAATGGGAACCGCGCAGCGCAGGGGCAGAGCCCGATTAACGGCGGCGGCGGGCGAGCGGCAGCAGGGCGAGCATCGCAAGGGCGGCACTGCCCGGCTCGGGGACGACGGTTCCGAAAAACTGAATATCCCCGACTTGCATCGAATTCGCCGCGGCCCCGTCCCGCACACCGTCAAAAATCACGCGGTAGGAGGTGTAGGCGTTCGTGTTCGCCACGCTGATGACGTCTCCGAGGGTGTCCCGGTCCGTCGGAAGATTCAGGCCGCCGCTTTGAATGAGGATCCAGTTCTCCAGATTTCCCTGGCTGTTGTCGCCGCTGCTGATCGGGTCATTCGTCCCATAGATGCTGTAGGTGCTGGGATCCCGCTCCACGGCGTCGTTGGCCGTCATGACCTGGAATGAGTCCACCACGCTCAGTCCGACACCCGGGGTGATGATGAATCCGCTGCCGTTCTCACCGAAGTTCAAATACTTTGCCGGCGTGCCGTCGATGGCATTGGCCGGGGCCTCTCCTCCCGGGTAGCTGCTGCTCGGAGGGCCAAAATCGAGGTCGATCGCCAAAGCGGTCGTGCCGGCTCCCAGTACGCCGGCTCCCACGGCGCCGAAGCTGCTGTAAAACTGAATGTCCGCGATCTGCATGCTGTTCGCGGCCGCTGCATTCACCACGGTGTCGAACACCAGGCGGTAGCTCGTGAAGCTGAGGGCATTGGCAAAGTCGATCGGCGAACTAGCCGTCAGCCGGGTCGTGGGCAGGGAAATCGTGCTGGTGGCGATGAGGGTCCACGGCTCCGCATTGCCCAGGCTGTGATTGCCGCTGAGAATGGGGCTGTTGGTGCCATACAGACTGAAACTCGCCGGATCTCGGTCCGGGGCATCGTTGGCCGTTGTCAGCACCATGCTTTGGATGGTGGAAGGCCCGCCGGCCGGCGTCAGAATCAATCCGCTCCGCTCCTCTCCGAAATTCAAGTACTTCGTCCCGGGGTTGCCATCCACCGCGTTGGCCGGTCCTTCGGCCGCAGGAGCACCGCTGGTCGGTGCCCCGGCGGTGTCGATCGCGATGATAAAATCTCCGGGAGTGAAGAGGTTCGCGGCGGCCGCGAGGGCGGGGGTGATGCCGAGAAGAATGAGGGCAAGCGGGCGGGACTTCATGAGGTGCTTTGATCTTGAGTGGAACTCCGGGTTCTTGAAGCAGCAAGTCCGAAGCCAGGCAATCACAATTTCAGGAGTGCTGTCAGGTTTTTCACCGGTCCTGAGACCAGGCGGCGAAGGAGCCCTTCCAGCCGATGGATCGGCCGTCGCAGCCTCTTGGGTCATGTCAGGCTACGCAATTGCGGGTCAGCGAAATTTAAGAAAATATTGACGCACACCGGCGAAGTGAATAAAAAACCAGCGAAAATTCCACCCCGCGTCCGTCAAAATCATCGACGCCTCATCCAAATTCCAAGCCGAACCCTTTTCTCTCACCCTTCAATGAAATCCGCATTCAAACTCATCACCACCGCCGCCGGAATCTCCCTGCTGTCTGTTCTCTCCGCCTCTGCAGCGGTTTACAGCAATGATTTTAACTTCCCGGACGGCACCACCAACTTTGGCGACGGCTCCACTGCTCAGGGGGGCAATCCCGGAGGCGGCTTCGTTCAGGCCGGCCAGTTGCGTCTGACGAGCGCCACCACGACGAGCACCCAGGGCGCCATCACCATTCCGGCTTTGGCCAACTCCTCTCTGGGCTGGACGGCCACGTTCGATTTCACCATGGCGGATACCCCGGGGGGAAACCAGCCGGCGGACGGATGGTCCTTTAATTACGGCAATATCCCCCTCGGAACCTTCTCTCCCGCAAATCCCGAAGAAGGCTGGGCCATTGGCAATGCCGGCTTCACCTATATCGCGGCCACGGTGGATACATGGCAGAACGGCAATGCCGCGGATCCTCCGGACGTGTCCATTAACATGAACCTCGCCGGTGCCAGTTCCGTGCTGGCCGATCAGAATGGCGAAGTTCTGCTCGATGGCCAGTCCACCAGTGGATCGGTGACGATTACTTTCGACCCGGTGAACGGCCTGAGCTTCTTTACTTCGGATCTCAACAACAACGCCAATTTCGTCAATATTCCGCTGCCGGGTTTTGTGCCGGATGACTCCTTCACGTTCGGCCTCGCCGCACGCACCGGCGGTGCCACTCAGGACTTCATTATCGACAATCTCCGGATCACCACGGTTCCGGAAGCCAGCACCAGCGTCCTCGCCGCCCTGGCCGGTCTGGGACTCCTAAGCATCCGTCGCCGCAAGTAAGTCCGGCTTCAGAGCGAACACTTCATCAGTGAGGAGGCTCCCGGGAAACCGGGAGCCTTCTGTCTTTTCCCGCAGTGCGCCGGGGCTGTGCGCTTGCCTTCCGGCGGCCCTCCGTTCACCAGTCAGGACCGTTTTCGCCACTATGATTACCTCACTGAATTCCTCCCGCGTGGTTCTCGTTTCCGCTCTGGCTCTGGCTGGAATTGTGATTCCGGCAGGAACGGCCGCCGCGGCGGAGTCAGGTTTTCGCATCCGCAGCGGAGCCATCGATTTTGCCATGCATTGGCCGGCTGAGGGGAAACATGCCGAGATGAAGGACGGCTCTTTTGCAGGGGGCGGAGTGGCGATCGGCGATGTCACCGGAGACGACCTCGCGGACGTCTATCTCTCCCGCGCCTTCGGCGGCGGACGGCTCTACCGGAATGAAGGGAAATGGAAATTTACGGACATCACCGCGGACTCCGGCCTGGCCGCAGATGCCGGAAACTGGGCCTCCGGCTGCAGCATGGCGGATGCCGACAACGATGGCGACCTCGACCTCGCCGTGTGCGGCTACGAGACAGCGAACCGCCTGTTCCTCAATGACGGGAAGGGCAAGTTTCGCGAGGTGGCCGCCGCCGCCGGGCTGGCGTTCCAGGGCGCGAGCATTTCCCTGACATGGGCGGACTTCGACCGGGACGGCGACCTCGATGCTTATTTGGTCACCAACCGTTCCGGCTCCGCCGCCAGCCTCACTTCCCAAAGCGGTCCCATGGTGCGGGAGATCGAAAGGCAGCTGACGCGCGATCCGGCGACCGGCGCACTCCTCGTTCCAGAGCACTTGCGGGAGGAATGGGCGATCGTCATGAAGCCCGGCCAGCCCCAGCTCGTCAAAGCCGGGCAGCGCGATATTCTCTATCGCAACGACGGCCCCGGCGCGGACGGCGTGCCGCGTTTTACCGACATCACGGCCGCCGCCGGCCTCACCGATTTCGGCCGCGGGCTCTCGGCGCACTGGTGGGATTACAACGACGACGGTTTTCCCGATCTCTACGTCGCCAACGATTTTCACGGACCGGACCGGCTGTGGCACAACAACGGGAACGGCACCTTCACTGACAAAGCGCCGGACCTGCTGCGGCACACGCCGTGGTTTTCCATGGGCTGTGACAGCGGCGACCTCAACAATGACGGGCGGCTCGATTTCATGGCCTCCGACATGGCGGGGTCGAATCACTACAAGGACAAGATGGGCATGGGGGACATGGACAAGCAGGGCTGGTTCCTCGAAATGAATGTGCCGCGGCAGTACATGCGGAATGCGGTCTATCTCAATTCCGGCGCCGGCCTGCCGTTCATGGAATGCGCGCATCAAATGCGCGTGGCCGGCACCGACTGGACGTGGGCCGTGAAGTTCGCGGACATGGACTGCGACGGCTGGCAGGACATTTTCATCACCAACGGCATGACCGGCGACTATCTGAACAGTGACCTGGTCGCTCAGAATACCGCCGGCGGAACGGTGAAGAATGCCCCGCCCAAGCGGGACCGCGACATGGCCTTCCGCAACACCGGCGGCGGCGCGGGCGCAGCGTGGTCCTTCGCGTTCGAGAACAAAGGCAAAGACTGGGGGCTCGACCGCGAGGGCATCAGCTTCGGCGCGGCATGGGGCGATCTTGACGCCGACGGCGACCCCGACCTCGTCGTGAACAATTTCGGCGAGCCCTGCACGGTTTATGAAAACACGACTGCCCCCGCGGAGGCCGGGCGCCTCGCGGTTAGGCTGAAAGGCGTGAAATCGAACAAACACGGCATCGGCGCGCGGGTCACCCTGACGGCGGGGGATTTGAAGCAAACGCGCGAACTCAGCCCCGTGCGCGGCTATTTCAGTTCGGATGAACCGGTGGCGTTCTTCGGCCTGGGCAAAGCGAAGCCGGAGAAAATCGAAGTGCGCTGGCCCTCGGGGACGGTGCAGACCGTGAACAACATTCCCGCAGGCGTCACGGTTACGCTCACGGAATCGGGCGACACTCCAAAGCCGGACCAGGCGTGGAAGCCGCTCTTCACGGCGAGCGACTGCCTGCCCGTGCCTCACAGTGAAAGCAATTTCGATGACTTCGCCGTCCAGCCGCTCCTGCCCAACCGTCTGTCGCGCGAGGGGCCGGGCCACGCGTGGGCGGACGTTGACGGCGACGGGGACTTCGATCTCTTTCAGGGCGGCTCCGCCGGCGATCCC
This sequence comes from uncultured Akkermansia sp., assembly GCA_964523105.1. Classification (GTDB taxonomy): domain Bacteria; phylum Verrucomicrobiota; class Verrucomicrobiia; order Verrucomicrobiales; family V1-33; genus V1-33. The sequence continues at coordinate 53,663 of CAZFZN010000009.1, read as the reverse complement.
GGACGCCTGGTCTTCTGCAATGATCCGGATGAAGAGGGAATCCCCCGGTTCTCGGTGAAGTCGCTCGCGCCCTTCGATGCCGATGCGAAGTGTGAGGACATGGGCGTGCTCTTTTTCGACGCTGACAGCGACGGCGACGACGATCTCTATGTCGTGAGTGGCGGAGTCGAAGCAGGGGACGACAAGTCGCTCTATCAGGACCGGCTCTATCTCAATGACGGGAAGGGCACGTTTGCCAAAGCCCCTGCCGGCACGCTGCCCGCCGAGACGGACAGCGGCTCGTGCGTGTGCGCCGCGGATTTCGATCACGACGGTGATCTCGATTTGTTCGTCGGCGGACGGGTCCTTCCGGGAAAGTATCCGCTCAGCCCCGGCAGCCGCCTGCTGCGCAATGAGGGAGGCACCTTCAAGGAGGCGACGACCCCGGAGATGGCAAAGCTGCAGCGCGTCACCGCTGCCGTTTGGACGGACCTCGACGGCGACTCATGGCCTGAACTGGCCACGGCCGCCGAGTGGGGCAGCGTGCGCGTGTTTCAGAATAACCAGGGCAAACTCGCGCCGGCCGACGCAGGCACCGGCCCGTTTACCGGCTGGTGGAACAGCCTCAGCGCCGCCGATCTCGACAACGACGGCAAACTCGATCTCATCGCCGGGAACTATGGCCTCAATACCAAGTATCATCCGTCGCCGGGGCATCCGCAGCGGATTTATTACGGCGACTTCGATGACAGCGGCACCGCTCAGGTGGTGGAGGCGAAGACCCTGGCGGACGGCACTGTTCTGCCCATGCGCGGCAAAAGCTGCAGCCAGCAGGCCATGCCCATGTTGAGCAAAAAATTCCCCACGTTTCATTCCTTCGCTTCGTCGGACCTGAAGAGCATCTACACGGAAACCAGACTCGCCACCGCGCAGAAGTTTGAAGCCGAGCACCTCGAGAGCGCCATCTTCTGGAACGAAACCGTCTCCGGGGAGATCAGGCTGAAACATGCTCCGCTTCCCCCGGTGGCACAGATCGCGCCGGTGTTTGGCATCGCCGTCTGCGACCTCGATGCCGACGGTGATGAAGATGTCGTCCTCGCCCAGAATTCCTACAGTCCGCAGCGCGAAACCGGCTGGATGGACGGCGGCGTGTCGCTGCTCCTGCGCAATGTCGGGCAGCGCTCCTTCACCGGAGTCTGGCCGGAAGAAAGCGGGATCGCGGTGAGCGCGGATGCGAAATCGCTCACCCTGGCCGTGATCGCCCCGGGCGCGGACAGCCAGCCGGCACTTTATTTTGGAGTGAACAACGGCACCGCGCAGGTGTGGCGCCGCACTTCGCCCCGTCCCGCGATGAAGACGCTGACTTTGCGCGGACCGAAAGGCAACCTGCACGGCGTCGGGGCACGCGTGAAATTCAAAACCGGTGCGGGCCAGGAGGTGACCCGGGAGATCACCGCCGGCGCTGGCTTTCTCTCCCAGAGCCCGCCGGTGCTGTGGATTCCCGGGGGCGTCGAGTCCGTCGAGGTGCTGTGGGCCGGTCAGCCGGCGCAGCGGCACCGGCTGGAGCCGCATTCGACCTCGATAAAGCTGCCCTGAGATCGACCGGTGAATTTCACCGGCGGCCGGCACAGGTCGATTTCATCGGGCTTGAACGATTTCCGCGTCTGCGGCGGGGGCGGGTGCTCCGCGCTTGAACGACCGCCATGTTTGTGTTGTCGGGTGGAGTTGAAATCCATGCCCCTCGAATCGTCAGGTCCCCCGGCATCTGCGCGCTGCTGTACTCGCAGAGCGGCGCTGCAGCGGATGCTCGCCCCCGCGCTGGCCGCCGGGCTGACACCGCTGCTCACGGCCTTCCAGTGGCATCTCATGCAGTATGAGGGCCGGGATTACGTTCCCGCCGCGGACATTCAGAAGTTCTACGAGTTCCCCCGCATCGTCCGGAACGGCAGGCATCTCGAATTCCGCGCGGCCAAACTGGTGATGCGATGGACCACCGGCACGGACGACATTTACATCAACGGTGTGAAGTTCTGCCTCTCGTTCCCCATTCTCGAAAGAGACGGCAAACTCTACGTCTCCCGCATGGATCTCTCCAAGCTGATCCATCCCATCATCAAACCCTCACACATCGAGGGGGCGGTCATTTTCGACACCGTGGTCATCGATCCCGGACATGGGGGAGAGGACAGCGGGGCCGTGGGCGCGCTCGGAGCGGAAAAGCACTACGCGCTCGACACCGCCTTCCGGCTCAAACGCAAACTGGAGGCACTCGGCTACAAAACCGTGCTGACCCGCACGCGCGACGTCTTCATCGGCCGCCCGGAGCGCGTGGCCATCGCCAATAAAACGCCCAGGGCGATTTTCGTCAGTCTGCATTACAATTCCTACACCTCATCGGCGCTGGGATTTGAAACCTTCGCCCTCGCCCCGCAGGGCACGGCCAATACGGACAAAAACCTCAAGGAGTCCGACATGATCGGGCGCCGCGGGAACAAACGCGACTCAGAGAATATCGCGCTCGCCACCGCGGTGCACGCCAACTGCCTCTACAAGCTGCGCAGCGTGGACCGCGGCGTGAAGCGGCACCGCTTCGACGTGCTCGCCGGCATCGAGCGTCCCGCGATTCTGGTTGAGGGCGGATTTGTCAGCAATCCCGCCGAGGGTGCGCGCATTCACAAGCCCGAGTTCCGCGATGCCCTCGCCGACGCCATCACCGGCGGCATTCAGAACTTCCGCAAGGCACTGCTCGCCGGTGCCCGCCAGCGGGCGCAGCCGTCGCGCGTGCCGACACGGGATTCAACAAAACGATAGGTGATCAGGCCGCGGCCTGACAATCCCGCATTTGCCGGATGGCTTCGCCCATGTCCGGCGCACCGAACAGCGCCGTCCCCGCCACGATGGCATTGGCTCCGGCCGCCAGCGCCGGAGGCAGCGTGTTCAGATAGATGCCGCCGTCCACTTCGATGTGATACTTCAGGCCATGCCGTTCGCGGTGCGCCGCCGCGGCGCGCACTTTCTCCAGGGTTTCCGGAATCAGCGACTGCCCGCCAAAGCCGGCATTCACCGTCATCACGAGGAAGAGATCGATCTCACTCATGTAAGGCTCGGCCGCGGAGAAGTCGGTCGCCACATTCACCGCGAGCCCGCAGGTGAGGCCCGCGGCCCGGATGCGGCGCAGGGTATCACGCACGTCGTGATCCGCCTCCACATGCACGCTGATATTGTCCGCGCCGGCTTTGATGAAGCGGTCGAGAAAATGGTCAGGCCGTTCGATCATCAGATGCACATCGAGCCAGATGTCGTTGGTGCGGTGAATGGTCGCGACGAACGCGGGGCCGAACGAAATGTTATCCACCAGATGCCCGTCCATGACATCGAGATGCAGCCAGTCCGCCCCGGCGCGGATGGCGCGGGAGCATTCGTCCGCCAGCCGGCTCCAGTCGGCGGCGAGAACGGAAGGAGCGATGATGCGTTTCGTGTGATCCATTGGCGCGACTTAGGACGATGTGCGCGGCGGCGCAAACGGGAGGGAGAGAACATCGAACATGGAACACCCAACTTCCAACATCGAACGGAGAGCCGTTCAGACGCGCAGACCGGAGTGGCGCTCAGGGCGTTTCATTCTCCCGCCCGGGAAACGCCGGCCCCCGCTCGCCGTCGAAGGCCTCGCGCAGCCGCTTGTCACTGCTGCTCTCCGCACGGCGGATCACTTTCGGCGCCACGAGTTCCCCCAGCCGCCGGCGCTTCTCGCGCCCGGCCTGCCATTGTTCCCAGGTGTATTGCTTCTGGGGCTTAATGGGGATGGTGGTTTCTGTCATGGCGCAGAGAATGCTGTCAATCCGGGTTGGAGGCAAGGGATGCCTGCACCTCGCGCTTTATGGCAGCGACGATAGCCGCGCAATCGTAGGCGGGCAATGCCGCCACGCGCTCCACTTCGCTCCAGTCCACATCAATGTCACCGCGCAGTGCGCTGGCGAGCAGCTTGCGCGCGCAGTCCTCGGCGGATGGATTCGGCCCTGTCCAACAGCGTGCGGCAAAGATGCGCTCCACCAGCAAATCCTCCACCGGCTGCAATACCACCTGCCCCAGCGGTGTCACCATGCGCGCGAAGTCATGCTTCGCATATACCTCCGCCGGCCCCAGCAGATCGAAGAAATGCCCCGCCCATTTCCACGACCGTGGCCCGCCGCGCGGCGCACCCAGCGACGCCATGATCCGCCCCTGATCAGCCGGCGTGGGAATGCGGAGGCCCGTCCAGCAAATGTCCACATCCCCCGACATGTAAGCGCCGTCCGTATAGAACTCGATCGCCGACCCGCCCACCACCACCGGCTCAAAACCCTCCGCCCGAAACGCCTCCGAAACCACCGCCGCCAACAGCAGCGCCCGCGCATTCGGATCGGCCTCCGACTCGATGCGGCGCAATGCAGTTTGGACTTCCTCGGAGTTCATGTCTCCTATCGTAGCGCGACTCTGCTATTCGGCGAGCCGTGTTTGCTGCGACCAAATGTTACCGCCGCCAGCCGCCAATTACTGGGCAGCCACCGCCCTTGCTCCGCAGCACTGAGGCTTCGACGGTTCCGTCCGAGCTAATCCGCAGGAGCAACCTCAGGCGGGCCAATAAGATGTTCTTTCCCATTTCCCTTAGCCGCCAATGCCATCCACCAGGACAACACGGAAGCCCACGCTGCTGAGCCGCAAGCCTGGATGACCGTGTCCGCGAAACGACGAAAGTAGATCTTGGGGACCGGATTCCTGCCACGACCCGCCGCGAAACACCCTGCTGTCCGTGAGCCTCTTGTCTTTCCCGTCCGGATCGCGGCCTCTGTAATAGCACCCCAGGCACCACTCCCATACATTTCCGCCCAGATCATACAGCCCGTAACGATTGACGGTGAAACTCATCACTGGTGCTGTAGACGCGAACCCATCCCTGTAGCCTTCGATTGGGCGCAGGCCTTTTCCGAATTTGCTGGCCGCAGTGCTGTCATGGTAATTGCCTGCGATGGCAGAGGTCATGTATTTTCCGCCCCAGGGATACTCGTCCTTCACCTTTCCACTCAGTTGTTCGGGAGTCCCGGGATCCTCGCGCAGACCCACGGCTGAGCTCCACTCCGCATCTGTCGGCAGCCTGTAACTACGACTCTCCTTTTTTGAAAGCCATTCGCAGAAAGCCACTGCGTCCTGCCATGAAACACAAATGACCGGGTGGCTGCTCTGCTCCACTTTCTCCCCGTCCCCGCGGCCCACCGGCATGCCTTTGATGACGTAGTCTCTCCAAATTTCGGCGGTATTTCCCGTCATAGCGTAACCGCGATCCATGTCCGCGATGAAGGTCGCGAAATCCTGACTGCGCGTCTCGTGGATACAGAACCGCACCTCCGTGCCGGGGATTGTCGCGGAGAATTTCATGCCCAGCGAATTTGTGAAGCCCTCTCTTAAGTGTGGAGTCGCATTCCCGCCCACTGCGTTCGTTTTCGCCGCGTTGAGCTGGACGGAAGAGGAGGAAGGGGTGTCATCTGGTTTGCAACACGGGAGAGTCACCACGGAGGCGCAAAAAAGCAGAGAGCGAGAGTGCATGGTAGAGGTATTGTAGTGCTGACATACCGATTAGGGAAGGGTTTTGCTGTAGCTCCGGCGGCTCGGAGAGGAGCGGTAAGTCAATTTCACTTACACATAGCACAGACCTAGTTGTGGAATGGCGGCAGTGTTCACCGCTTTGGTCTTCGGTTTGACGGTCGAACCGGCGATGCAATTCTTCGTGTAAAATGTGTCGTGTCGCACCGGGTTTTCAGGCGACAGCGGGCTCAGCCGGCGCTTCCGGTCTGTTCGATTTCATCCCAGTTTTCCTGCGGCGCGGTCGGCATCAAATCCCTCATAGGCGGGCCGTTCCCTCCTGCAGTTCCGATTGCAGCGCCAAACGGTGCAGCAGGCGCAGGCTTTCATCTCCCAGTCGGTCTGTCCCTGCGTGCAGCAACGGACGAATCCGGGCAGGATCCTGGAGTGGGGCCGTGGTGCTCGTGCTGTGGGTACCATGCGGCAATCCCGGGACTTTGCAGCGCGGGTGATACGGCCCGCCGGTTAAGCAAAGAACAGTTCGATCACCAGAAAGGCGACGATGTTCACCACTTTGATCATGGGATTGATGGCGATGCCGGCGGTGACTATATAGGGGTCGCCGACGGTGTCGCCGGTGACGGCGGCTTTGTGGGCTTCGCTATGTATACCGCCGCGGACGAGACCGGCCTTGCCCCTGAAGTCCGACTCCACGGCGGATCATGCAGCACCCGGCCCACGGGTATGCCGCAGAGCACGCCAAGCCCCGCAACGACCAGCGCCACCGGCCGGCGCAGAATGCCGGCGGCGGATTGGAGGATGCGAGGGAGCTTCCGCATGGCGGACTGTAACGAAATGAACCTGTCGTCAATTGGTCCGCGTCCATGGCGGATGACAGTGCGGGCGGCGTGTGATCGTTGTGTCGTGATGCAGGTTTTCCGGTTTCTACTGATTCTATTTTGCAGCGCTGCTGTGGCAGGGCCGCCGCCGGCTGACAAGTTCACGCCCGGCAAGGGCTATGGCATGGAACGGCTGGAACCGGTGATGCCGCGGCCGCTTTACACGACTCCACCGGTGATGCCGGAGCATGAGTGGAAGGGCGTTGAGCCGATCAATACCACGCTGCAGCGAGCGCGGGAAGTGGAACTGCGCGCCGGGTGCCGGCTGCTCTCACACGGCTGCAAAGTCACCAGCAGCAGTCCGCCGCAGCGCGGGGAATTGGAATTCATCACCGACGGCGACCGCAGTGGAGAAGATGGCCACGGCGTAGAACTGCCCGCGGGCCCGCAGTGGGTGCAGATTGATTTGGGCGAGGTGCGCGAGGTTCACGGCCTGTGGGTGTGGCGCTATCACCGGATGCCGGTGGTTTTTCGAGGAGTGAAGATCGAATTGGCGGAAAAGGAGGACGGGCCGTGGACGACCTATTGGAACACCGAGCCGGACGCCAGCGGTAAGCGGTCGGCACCGTTGCATTACGAGACGTTCTCCGGGTTTCCCTTCATCCCGCGGACGCCACCACAGGCGCGGTTTGTCAGGCTGTGGTCGGAAGGCGCTGATCAATTGGCGGAGAATCATTACGTCGAGGTTGCGGTCTATGGGAGGAACCCGGGGACGCTGCCACGGGATTACTTTCGTCCCATGGGAACGAAGAAAGCGAAGTTGGAGCCGGAGAGGCCGAAGCAGCTCACAACTGCATCACCCGCTCCTCCTCCCGGATGGCCCGGCGAGAACATTGATTTCGAAAGTTGGAAACGATATCGGAACGTGGTCATCGCCGAAGGGTGCCGGCTGCTCTCGCACCATTGTCCGGTGAAAGTGAGTGATCCGGAGATTCTGGGTGATCCACAGTGGATTACGGACGGCGTGCGGAGCTCCGAAGACGGCAACTTTGTGGACATGGCGCCAGGCAAACAATGGATGCTGATTGATCTTGGCGCATCGCGGGAGATTCACTGCGTCTGGCTGTGGCTGAATCACAAGATACCGTGGGTGAGCTACAAAGATGTGATCGTGCAGATCACTGACCAACCGGATGCTCCTGGCGCGCCGGGCACGGTTACGGTGCTGAACACCGATACCGACGGCAGCAGTGGAATTGGGAAAGGCATCGACTCTGGATGGGTGGAGGACATCCATGGCCGGCCGATAACTTTTCCGCCGGTGAAGGGCCGTTATGTCAAAGTGTGGACCAACGGAAGGACCAGCGATGATGTCAACCACTTCACCGAAGTCGCCGTGTATGGAAAAGATATCACGCCGGAGCCGCCGAAGCGGTCGTCGGCTGTTCCGGAGTCGCGTCCGCCGAGTCCTGACAACCTCGAACTGGTGAAGAAGCTCCGCGAATTCATCGTGAAGACCTCCGTGGAAACGGAACCGGCGCAAATGATGCCCTACACAGGCAAAGTGCCTCGCGCTGCCAATGCCCCATTCCAAATGGTGCCCATACCAGGCGGCGAGTTCCTCATGGGCAGCGTGGAAGGAGAGGAGGGCCGCAAACCTGACGAGGGCCCACAGGTGAAGGTGAAGATTGATCCATTCTGGATGGGGGCGCACGAGGTGACGTGGGATACCTGCGCGGCGTTCATTTTTGAGGTGACGCCACAGCCGAAAGACAGGAAGCCGGGCGGGAGTGAAGGAAATCAGGATTGGTTTGATGCGATCACCGGGCCAAGTGATCCCTACATGGACATGACTTTCGGGATGGGCCTGCAAGGCCGTCCGGTCATCGGCATGACGGAGCATACCGCACTGAAGTATTGCCAGTGGCTCAGTGCACAAACCGGGCACTATTACCGGCTGCCGACGGAGGCGGAATGGGAATATGCCGCCCGTGCCGGAACTCGCACGCGATGGTTTTTCGGTTCCGATGAGCAGAAACTCGGTGATTACGCGTGGTACTTCGATAACAGCGAAGTCGAGGGAATCGGCACCACCCATCCGGTGGGAAAGAAGAAACCGAATCCGTGGGGACTCTACGACATCTACGGCAACGTGGCCGAGTGGACGCTCGACCAGCACAGCGCCGACTGGTATGCCAGGCTCGCGGAAGAACTGGAGCGCGTGAATCCATTCCACCAGCCGACGCAGCGATATCCGCGAGTCGTGCGCGGCGGCTCATGGGACGATTACGCCAAAGACTGCCGAAGCGCCGCCCGCTGCCCGAGCCGGTCCACATGGAAAGCGATGGATCCGGCGAGTCCCAAAAGTCTCTGGTACTACACCAGCGCGCCATTCCTCGGCTTCCGCATCGTGCGACCTCTCAAAGTGCCCTCCGCGGAGGAGATGCACAAGATTTGGAATCTGGGCGTGATTGGGGCGGAGTGGTAAGTGGTTCCGTCGCACAAAGAACAGCTTGATCACCAGAGTGGCGACGAAGTTTACCACCTTGATCATCGGATTGATGGCGGGGTCGGCTGTGCATCCTCTTGGGATGCAAATGTGCGTGTCGCTTCCAGGTTTTCGGGCAAGATCAGACGAAACCAGATCCTGCCGCACGCTCGATTTCGTCCAGGTCCGACAAATCCTGAGGGCGTCCGGCACGGCGCTTGGCGGCGATCAGATCTTCCCGCGAGAGGTAGTGGACCGGGAAGCCTTCGCTTTCGTCGGTGGTGCGGCGCTTCCAGCACGCGGCGAAGCTCATTCCGGGCAGCGAGGTGAGGAAATCGAACAGCACTGGGGCGCGCCCCACCATGTATTGCAGACTCTCCTGTTCAAAATCGGCACGGGTCACATCAATGAGCGGGATGCCGAACTCGGCGAACGCTTGGAGCACTCGCGCCGCGTTCGTTTTTGATGGCTCCAGCCAGAGGTCGAGGTCTTTGGTGAAGCGCGGCTGGGAGTAATGCATCGCTGCATAGCCGCCGACGATGAGGCTGCGCACCTTATGCTTTGCGAACAGCCGGAGGAGGTCTGTGAAATCGGAGTTCATCGGGATCGCGGCCCTGCGCCTGCCAGGTTTCCGTCACGAGCTGCCACGCGGCCTCGCGAATTGCGGCTCCTCCCTGTTGCTGCCAGAAGCGGATGTTCTGCGTCCGCATGTCGTCGAGACTGGAGCACTTCACAGCGTGCCACGCGGACCGGCCGGCCGGCACGGGCGCCGAACGAAGCCGGCGCTTTCTGGTTTTGGCTGGGCGGGATGACATCGCCGGCCTCAGTCCGGTATTCTTAAGGCAGAGTCAATGGCAGGTGCGCCGACGACTGCCTGCGCAGCATACACAAAGAACAGCTCAATCACCAGGATGGCGACGATGTTCACCACTTTGATCATGGGATTGATGGCGGGGCCGGCGGTTTCCTTTCTCAGGAATGGGGCAGGAACCGCTCAATGAATTCCTCCGGGGTTATCGGCTGTGGCTTGAATCCAGCGCCCCGCAGCGCATCGAAGTGATGATCTGAGGTGATGATCCAATCCGCATCCGCAGCGATGGCGCAGTCTGCGAAGGCGTCGTCATCCGCATCGGCAGCGATGGTACGGAAACGGAAGGAGGGCGAGACTCGCAGGATGGTTCCCCACAACAGGCTGATGACTTCTATTTGCCGGAGCAATCCGCTCCACGTCGCTGCGCCCAGGAGTCGCCCGATAATTTCCTCATACTCCAGCAGCACGGCTGTGGATAAGGCCCAGCGCAGGCGGCCCTCCTCCAGCGCGTATCTCAGAGCGGCATAAGGTGCCCCGCGGCCCATCATGCGGACGAGCACATTCGTGCCCAGGACCACGGTCATGAGGCAGCGCGGGCACGGATGGCAGCGCGGGCCTCGCGGATAATTCCCGGCAGCCGGTCGAACTTGCCGGCAGCCCGGGCGGCATCGAAGTCATCATCCAGTTTTTTCGACAGAGACTCCAGTTCCAGTTGAAGAGCAATCCGGTGCAATACCACCACATCGTCATCCGTCATTCGGTCGATCTCTGCGTGCAGCAGCGGGCGAATCTGGACGGGATCCTGGAGTGGCAGGGTGGTGCTCATGGTGCGGGCACCATGCGGCAAGCGCGGGACTTTGCAACGCGGGTGAAGTGGTCCGCAGTCTACACAAAGAACAACTCAATCACCAGAATAGCGACGATGTTTACCACTTTGATCATGGGATTGATGGCGGGGCCGGCGGTGTCTTTGTAGGGGTCGCCGACGGTGTCGCCGGTGACGGCGGCTTTGTGGGCTTCGCTGTGTTTGCCGCCGTGGTTGCCGTCTTCGATGAACTTCTTGGCGTTGTCCCATGCGCCGCCGCTGCTGGTCATGCTGATGCCGACGAAGAGGCCGGTGACGATCGTTCCTACCAGCATGCCGCCGAGGGCTTCTTTGCCGAGCGCGGGAATGCCGGCAACGAGGAGCACCGCGGCGACGGGGAGCAGGGCGGGGACGATCATTTCGCGGAGGGCGGCTTTGGTGACGATGTCCACGCAGGCGCCGTACTCGGGCTTGTCCTTGCCCGTGAGGATGCCGGGGAATTTGGCCAGCTGGCGGCGGACTTCGAGCACCACCGCGCCGGCGGCACGGCCCACGGCGGAGCAGCCCATGGAACTGAACAGGAACGGCAGCAGGCCGCCGATGAACAGTCCGATGATCACGCGCGGATCGGTGAGGGAGAACTGCGTGGCGGCGTCCATGGCCAGTTTGCCGGCGGCGCGCAGCTTGTTGTCCAGCTCCATGTAATAGCTGCCGAAAAGCACCAGCGCGGCGAGTCCGGCGGAGGCGATGGCGTAGCCTTTGGTGACGGCCTTCATGGTGTTGCCCACGGCGTCGAGGGCATCGGTGCGTTTGCGCACTTCCTCCGGCAGGCCGCTCATAACGGCGATGCCGCCGGCGTTGTCGGTGATGGGGCCGAAGGCATCGAGCGAAATGATGATTCCGGCCATGCTGAGCATGGACATGACGGCAACGCCGACGCCAAAAAGGTCGCCCCATTGATAGCTGAACCAAATGGCCAGAGCGATGACCAGCACGGGGAGCGCGGTGGCTTTGTTACCGATGGCGATGCCGGCGATGATGTTCGTGGCGTGCCCGGTTTCCGATGCTTTCGCAATGTCCCGCACCGGTTTGCAGGAGGTGCTGGTGTAGTAGTTGGTGATGAAGACCGAGGCGAAGGTCATCAGCAGGCCGATGATGGCCGTGCCGTAGATCTGCAGGTGGGAGAAGGTCTTTGTGCCGATGGTCAGCGCGTCCGGCAGAAGCATCGTTGTGGCCGGCCAGTAGAGCAGGGCACTGACGAGACCCGAGAGCATCACGCCCTCCATGAGGCAGCGGTCGGCTTTGGCGGACTTGCTGCGCATGTTGACGTAGAGCACGCCGAGCACGGCGCCGATGATGCTGATACCGCCGATGGCGAACGGATAAACCAGTGCGCCCGGCACGCCGCCGACCTGGAGCGCCGCAATGAGCAGGGCGCCGATGAGGCTCACGGCGTAGGTTTCAAAGACGTCTGCAGCCATGCCCGCGCAGTCGCCCACGTTGTCGCCCACGTTATCGGCAATGGTGGCCGGATTGCGCGGATCGTCTTCATTCAGATTCGACTCCACTTTGCCCACGAGGTCGGCGCCGACGTCCGCGGCCTTGGTGTAAATGCCGCCGCCGAGTCGCGCGAAGACCGAAATCAAACTCGCGCCCAGCGCGAGGCCCACGAGGCTGTCCACCGCGTGCTGTCCGCCGCCCATGATAATATAAAACCCGCCCACGCTCAGCAGCGCGAGGCCCACGACGAGCAGACCCGTCACCGCCCCGCCGTTGAAGGCGGCGCGCAGGGCCTTCGGCTCGTTCTCCGTTGCCGCCTGAGTGGTGCGCACGTTCGCCAGCACGGCGATTCGCATTCCCACATAACCGGCGGCCAGAGAGCACAGGGCTCCGAGCAAGAACCCGCCGGGCACGGCGAAGTCGCGTTTCCAGATGAACAGCAGGACGAAAATGACGCCTGCGATGATGCCCACGGCCACGAGCTGGCGGTTGAGATAGGCTTTGGCCCCTTCCTGGACGGCGCCGGCCACTTCCTGCATCCGTTCATTGCCGGCGGGAGCGGCTTTGATGCGGGCGATGAGCCATCCGGCCACGACAAGGCCGAGCGCCCCGAGGATCAGGGCCAGATTGACGCCGTTTTGAATAAGAAAATCAGAGGTCGCGAATACGGAAAACATGCAGGTGCGGGACAGAGTTGCCGGCAGGGTGGGGCCGGGAAAAAGTCCGCGCCGTTATAGTATCCATGACCAGGGGCGCAACTGATTTCCCCGTGTCGGGAGGCGATTCCCGAAGCGGAGTCCGCCGGGCTCAATCCAGCCGGCGGCGCAGTTCCTCGGAGAAACTGTCGGCCGCCGGCGGTTCGCGGTCGGCGGGGAGGTGTTCACGGAGGAGATTGCCGAGCTGTCCGGCCTCCTCCCGCTGCCGGTGCCATTCCGGGGAAACAGGGGCATCCAGGCTGTGGCCCGTGACATCCTCCTCCAGCCAGCGCATGAAGCGCTCCTGTTCTTCTGTAAGCGGGGAGTCCATTGGGTGAGTGTGTTTAAGTGTTGATCGAAAGCCCGGAAGCCGTCTTCCGGTGCACTGGCTCTCGACGGTTGGCCAGGCGAAGTATTCACACAATTTTGCTGCGTGCACTGCCTTCTTGCCGCCCGGTCGGGACATGCCAGGCTCGCGCTCATGCAGGAATCGCGCCCCTCCGCCCGCTGGCGTCTTGGCATTCGGGAGAAGTTCGCCCTCGTGGCCATGCTCCTCGTGCTGGGGGCGTGTCTGGTGCTGCACTGGCACCTGTCCTCCGCCACCAGCCGCATTGTGGTGGATCATGAACTGCTGGACCTCGGGGACGAGGCGGAGCTGCGCTGCTGGGAAATGGTGGATGCCGTCAATCAACTGCGGGCGCTGGTGGCGGAATGTGCGGACGATTCCGCGGAGCTCGACCGGCTGCTCACGCACCTGACCAATCCTTCTCAGCCGACGGGGCCGAATGTCGCGCCGCAGTGGTGGGAGAGCGTGCTGGCGGTGGCGCGGCTGAATGACGCCGGGCAGGCGACGCCGCTGTTCACCGTCGCAGGCATTGCGCCGCCTCCGGTCCCCGCACACTGTCTCGGTGACAAAGGCCCGGGAGCCCGCGTCAGCCCGGTGCTGCCGGCGGATCTGCCGGTCGGCTACGAACAGGTCCGCGTGCTGGGAACACCGCCCGCCGCGGATGCGCCGCTGCTGCGCGTGCCTGTCATGTGGGGACTGTGCGCGGAACAGAAGGGCGGCGGCACGCTGGCGGTTTTGCTGCCGCTGAATGTCTCGCGTTCACCGCGGCACCTGTCCTTTCTGCTCGATGACAGCGGTGAATTCCTCCAGCACACGGCGCTGCGGGAGCGCGGCGCCAGTGCTCCCGCACAGCCGTTTCGCGGACTGAATCTCCACCAGGAGGCCGACAAACTAACCGCCAGTGCGCGCTGGTCAGGTCAGGAGTCGCAGGTCCAGGTGCAGCGCGGCCTGCTCTTCAAAAAACTGCCGGTGCCGGAACCGTTCTATTATTTGGAAGGCGATGCTTCCGCCGGACTGGCCGCCGCCATATTGAAGGCGGATGAAACCGGCCGGCCCGCCTACATCCGCTGGGCGGAGAAACAGCGGCTCGAATCCGAACGCGCCGGAGTTCAATTCGGCGGCGCGGGGATCGCCACGCGCACGGTGCGCCTGCTCGCCCGATCAGAGGAGGCGCTCCACGGCCAGCGCCAGCGCATCACGGCTGCCTATCAGGAACGGTTTCCGGAAGCCGGGACAAACCCTGTGGACTGGCACCGGCCGGTGCGGCTGGAAAACGCAGACGCCCAGATCGTTCGCTTCTTTCTGCATCTCACACCGGAGGAGCGGCCCGGCGCATGGAATGGCGGTGAGCCTCCGCCGGACCCGGCGCTGTATTTTGTCTATGCCGCCTTCCGCGAGGAGTTGTCCGAAAGCATCCATCACGAATTCCGTCAGGTGCGGCGCGAAACTCTCATGCTCGGTCTCGCCGCCGGCGCGGCGGCCTTTCTGGTGGCGGTGTTTTTCGTGCGTCCGCTGCGGCGGATCACCGGGGCCGCCCGCGGCGTGACCAATGGAGGCAGTGAACCGGATTCCTCGCAGCTGCAGCACCAGGTGGAAACCGTGCGTCAGTCGCTGCCGGTGCGGCGGCGCGATGAAGTCGGCGATATCGCGCGGGCGCTGGAGAGCCTGCTCCGCCAGGTCATCAACGGCCACGAACGGCTCCGTCAGCTCAATGCGGACCTCGAATCGCGCGTCCGGGAGCGCACCCTCGAACTCGAGGAGGCGAACACCGAACTCCGCGGCCTCGCTGCCGCGAAGGATGCCTTCCTCGCCAGTGTCAGTCACGAACTGCGCCAGCCGCTCAATTCCATCTTCGGCTACCTCCAGTTTCTCGAACTCTCCAGCCTCGACGCCGAGCAGGCCGGCGACGTGAGCAAAGTCCGCAGCGCCGCCACCTACCTGCGCCGGCTCATCGATGACATCCTCGACTATCAAAAAATCATCATGGGCGGCATCGAACTGGATCCCGAACCGCTCGACGCGGCGGAGTTCTTTTCCAGCCTGCGCGATGCCATGAAACCCCAGGCCGCCGAGCGGAACAACGTGCTGGAGTTCACCGGTATCGACTCCCCGGGGACGCTGCATCATGATCGCGCGCGCTTGCAGCAGGTGTTCGTCAATCTGCTGAGCAACGCCTGCAAGTTCACTGAGAACGGACGGGTCTCCCTGACCGCCCGCCGCGAAGGCTCGCACATCATGGTGGATGTCGCCGACACCGGTCGCGGCATGACCGCGGAGGAGAAGAAACATCTCTTCACGCGATTCAAAAAGCTCGCCGCGCGCGAAGGCAACAAAACCGGCACCGGCCTCGGCCTCGTCATCAGCAAGGGACTGTGCGAACTGATGGGCGGCAGCATCAGTTGCGAAAGTGAATTCGGGCGCGGCACGACGTTCACGGTTCGTCTGCCGGCGGACCTCCCGCGCCGGTCCGAAACTCCCCCGCCGCCTCCGCCGCCGGTCCGCGCGGAGGGCCAGCCGCTCGTGCTCGTGGTGGACGACGACGCCGGCGTGCGCGAACTGATGCAGCGCAGTCTCGAATCGAAAGGCTACCGCGTCATCACCGCCTGCGGCGGCGCGGAGGGCATTGCCGCCGCGCGCGAGCACCGTCCCGCCGCCATCACGCTCGACGTCGTGCTGCCCGGCAAGGATGGCTGGGAAGTGCTCTCGGAACTGAAATCCGATCCTGTCACTTCCGGCATCCCTGTGATCATGGTGACATTCCTTGAGGAGCGCCAGCAGGGCTACGCACTCGGTGCGGCCGACTATCTGGTGAAACCCGTCGCGTGGGATGAACTCTCCGCGCGCCTCGCCCGGCTCACCGGCACGGCGGTCGCGGGCCCCGTACTGGTGGTGGATGACGACACTCCCACGCGCGAACTTTTCCGCCGCGCCCTCGAGCGCGACGGACGCAAAGTGATTGAAGCCCCCGACGGCGCCGCGGCTCTCAAACTGATGGAACGCGAGCGGCCGTCGCTCATTCTGCTCGATCTGATGATGCCGGTGATGGACGGATTTGAGTTTGTAGAGGAGTTCCGCCGCCATGCCGAGTGGCGCGACATTCCCGTTCTCGTCGTCACCGCGCGTCACGCCACTGCGGAGGAGCGCGCCCGCCTCAGCGGCTCGGTCCGCGCCATTCTCGAAAAAGGCGGTTCGCCTTCCGGTGATCTGCTCTCTGACATCATCACCCTGATCCGCCGTCACACATCCCGCTGAATTCCCATGGCCAAAATCCTGCTAGCTGACGACGACGACGACATGGTGGAAATCTGCCGCCGCCTCCTGCCGCGCCGCGGTCACACGCTCTGCGTCGCGCGCAATGCCGCCGATGCGGTGACGCTCGCCGGTTCCGAAAAACCCGATCTGGTCCTGATGGACATGCGCATGCCGCTCAGCGCGCAGGGCGAAGTTCACGATCAGGCGGGCCTCGAAGCCGTGCGCCGCATCAAGGCCGATCCCGCGCACGCCGCCCTGCCCGTCATTGCCCTCACCGGCCACATGATGGCGCGATTCCGAGAGACCATTCTCGAGGCCGGCTGTGCGGAATTGCTGGCCAAACCCATCGAGCAGTTCGCCGACCTCTTTGCTGTCATCGAGCGGAACCTGCCAAAACCATGAGCGCGGCACTCCCATCCAGTGCCGCTGCGCTGCGTGCGGCGCTGGAGGAATACGCCGACTCCATGTCGAGCGCGGCGCAGCTGGCGCTGGAGTCCTGCGGCGCGGAGTGTCCGGCATCACGTGATTTGAGCCGGGTGCAGGAATGCGCCGAGGCGGTCTATCGCATCGTGCACGAGCAGTTGTCGCCGCGGTATTTCGCCTCTGTCAGGACCACGGCGGAGGAGGAACTGCACCGCATTCGTCACGACCTGCGCAACCTGCTCCAGTCCGTGCTGCTGCGCTGCGAACTGGCCGGGGAGGAAGCTGCCCTGACGGAAACGGTGCGCGCGGACATTGCGGGCATCCACCGCAGCGCGCGCGAGTGTGTCGCGGCGCTCAATCAGAACCGCGATGAAATGGCCGCCGGCGATGTCGTGGCTCATCCCATCGATCCGGCAGACTTCCTGCCTCCCGCGCCCGCGGCGGATGTCAGCGCCTTTCCGTCGCGCATTCTGGTGGCGGATGACAGTGCGCAGAGCCGCGAACTGCTGACGCGGTTTCTCGAGCGCGAGGGCCATTCCGTGTGCACCGCGGAGAACGGGCGGGAAGCCCTGCAGCGGGCGCAGGCGGAGGAGTTCGATCTCATCCTGATGGATATTCAGATGCCGGAGATGAATGGGTTCGAGGCGCTCGGCGAACTGCGCCGCCCGGGAACACTGAACTGCACGCCTGTGATTCTGATTTCGGGCATGGATGAGGAGACCTGCGCGGTGCGAGGCATCGAACTCGGTGCCGACGACTTTCTTCCGCGGCCGGTGAATTTGAAACTGCTGCGCGCCCGGGTGAACTCCAGTCTCGAACGGCAGCGTCTCCGCGAGCAGGAACTGGCGCAGTTCTTCACGCCGAAACTGGCGCGCCATTTGCTGCGCCATCCTGAAATCCTCGCCACCGGCCGGAGCATGGAGGTCAGCGTGCTCTTTTGCGATATCGTCGGCTTCAGCCGCGTGGCCGACCGCATCGGTCCTGACCAAACGCTGCACTGGCTCAGCGCCGTGCTGGGAGAAATGTCCTCCTGTGTGATGGCCGAGGACGGGGTGCTGGTGGATTACACCGGCGACCAAATCATGGCGCTGTGGGGCGCGCCGCAGGAGCAGCCGGACCACGCGGACCGCGCCTGCCGCTGCGCCACTGCGATGACGCAGTCACTGGCGGCGCTGAGCGGGCGCTGGCGCAGCGTGACCGGCGCGGAGACGGATGTCAGCATCGGCATCAACACCGGTGAGGCTTTCGTCGGAAACATCGGGACCGCACAGAAGTTCAAGTTCGGCGCCCTTGGCAGCGTGGTGAATGTGGCCAGCCGCGTGCAGAGCGCGACGAAGTTCGTGCGCGCCGGCGTCCTCCTCACCGGCCAAACCCGCGCGGGTCTGCAATCGCCGTTTCCGGCGCGCCGCCTCGGCAGCGTGCGCGTGAATAATATCGGGGCTCCGGTGGAGCTTCACGAACTGTTCCCCGCGCCCTCTGAAGCCGCCGCAAAGCTCGCCGCGGCCTATGAGGCTGCTCTGGCGGACTGTGAATCCGGCGACCCCGCCGCCGGAGCCGTGAAGCTGCGCGGACTGCTGGAGGATTTTCCCGGCGATGGTCCCGCGCTCCAGCTCCTGACGCGCACGGCCAGTGCGGACTTTGATCCTGTGTGGACGCTGCCGGGCAAGTAGGCGGTCACTGCGCCTGACGGTTTTTCTTTTTCAGTTCCTTGAACGAATCGATAATGCTGTCGAGGTCGTCGCCGCCCTCGAGCACGTCCTTGAGCATATCCTTTCCGGCCCGGGCGCCCGCTTTGCGGATCGCATCGAGGAGTTTGTCAGACAGCGCCACACTGGGGCGGCCGATTTCCTCCTCCGACTGGAAAGGCAGTTCGATGGCGCCCTGCGGGGTGACGATGTTGTCGAGAACCGTTTTGCTGACAATTTCGGCCAGCTGGCCGCTCTTCTCTTCAAGGAACCTTCGCAGACTGGCGGTGGCCTTTTTGGAAAGGTCGCCGCTGACGATCAGCCGTCCGGTGAAAAGATGCTGTTCGTCGCGCAGGGAGAGCCAGCTTCCTTCATCGAGGGCCAGTTGATAGGTATCAAAGGGAAAGAAGACGCCGCCGCTCAGCCGGATGACCTGATCCTGGAGCCGCGCGCGCAGCACGGTGTCGGATTCGAGTGTGGCTTCCGGCGGCAGATCGATCTCCAGACCGGTGGAGGCTTTGACCTTTTCGAGCCGCTCATTGAGTTTCACCAGCGTGGGAATGCGGTTGATAAGCGAGCCTTTCTTCAGACCGATGGAAAATGTCAGGTCGTTGTTGAGGCAGCCGGTTTCGGGGTCGATCAGCTGGTAGTCGCCGTCGAGTGACAGGATGAAGTCCAGCGTGCGCAGATTGAGGCGCTGGCTGTCGAGAATGAGGCGCGCCCCGGCACTGACCCGCGCGGGCTGTGCGGCGGCGGGATTGCCGGGGTCGAGCGAGAGGCCGGAGAGGACGAAGCTGGCGTCCTTCCATTGCTGCACGGTGCGGCGCTTTTGATTGAGTGTGATCCAGGAGGCGTTGCTGATGCGGGCCTCGCGCAGCGTGGCTGCCAGGGGAAGCTCCGAAAGGTGCCACGGCTTTTCGTCGCCGCCGCCGGTCTGCGCGCCCGGGGCGGGTGACTCATCCTCGTCCTCAAGGCTGATCTTCTCCGACGGCGGGCGCAGCGTGGTGCCGGGACTCGCCATCAGCAGGCGGAGGGAGTTGCCGCCGCTTTCCCATTTGACCGACTGCATGGCGATGCCGTCCACAAAGGCCCGTTCCACATCGAGGTGGCCGGCCAGCAGGCTGAACAACTGCACCTCGAGCCGCGCCTGCGACACTTTCACAAATGTTTCGCCGGGCGTCGCCGGCTTCAGGTTCTCGTCGCGCGGCGTGATGTGAAGATCCCGCAGTTCCACGCGGGCGGGAAAGGCGAACAGCCTTACACTGACAGAACCCACGCTGGCGCGGCAGTTGCGCGAGCCTTCCAGCAGCCGCACGATTTCCCCGGCGTTGATGCGCGACGCGACCCACCACTGCGCGCCCGCCAGCGCGAGGGTGAGCAGGACGGCGCAGAGAACGACGATTTTCCAAAGGCGCTTCATGCGGAAGTATGAAGGCTGAAGGCTGAAGGATGAAAGGGAATCCTTTGGCAGCGCAGGCGCACAGGTTCAGCACACCATCCTCACTTCCCGCCGGACGGGCCGGCGCAGCCGAGGGCCTCAGCGCAGGCCCGGCCGATGGCGCAGAGAGTTTTGGCACTGCCATAATAATGGTAGCCCCAGTCGCTGCCGACCTTGTTCCACTCATCGAGATGCTCCCGCCAGCCCTTCTTGAATACCGCCTCCGCCTCCATGCCCCAAAAGGCATCGCTTTTGACCAGTTTCACGGTGCCCTGGAATTCCGGCAGGGCCGCCGCTTCCGCCTGGGCGGCTTTGAACCGCTTGACGCCGTCGTTCGCGTTTGGTCCGTCCACCCCCATCTGGACCACCACGAAGGGCAGGGCGGGGGATTTCAATTCGCGGCGCACGTCGCGGATCAGATGCGCCAGATTCGACGCATATTCAGCGGTCGCGCCGGCATCGATCATGTCATTCCATCCCTGGAACCAGACGAATCCGCACATTTCCGGACGATGACCTGTCAGGGCGGGAAAATCCGCAGCGGGATTGTTCATGACGCTCTGCACCTCCTCCATCATGGCGCGCCATGAGGCGCCGAACGGCGCTTTGATATCCTCGAGGGTGGTCTCCGCTTTTTTCTTTTTTGCGTCGGTCAGCATTTTCTGCAGCACGGCATCCGGCGGCAATCCGGCGGAGGGCGGACGGAAATCCCGCCAGAGACTGCGGCCGCCCCACGCGGTCTTGATGAGCAGCACCGGCTCTTTGAAATGATCGCCGGCGCTCCACCCGAACTGCAGTTCCGGCCCGATGCAGCCCGGGGAGCCGTAACCGGCCTTGAGCGGTCCTTTGCGGTCGAGAAACCTGATAAAAACGTCATCGCGCTCCGCCCACCCGCCGTTCCTGCGGAACGCGGCAAACAGTTCCCGGGTCGCCGGCGCTCCGGCCTGATGCTCCAGCAGCGAGAGTTTGGCCTTGCCCTCCATATTCGACTGTCCGGCGAGAATAAAAACCTTCACGGTCTTTTCCTCCGCGGCGCGAACGGCGGAAACTGTGAGGGCAGAGAAGAGGCAAAGCAGCAGCGATTTCATGGCTGTCCGGCATAAACCCGCGCGCGGTGCCATGCCAGTTCATTTATGAGCGGACGATCCTAAAATGCATTGACCAATAGAGCGTCATGGGCTCAGAAACGATCAGGCGAATGGCCTGCCGCAGTGCAGAGGGATTCGCTCAAACAAAAAGGAACCAAAACCATGATCGATAAAATTGACAACCAAATCGCCAGACTGGAAAGCGAACTGGCGGAACTCAGAAAGAAGAAAGTCGCCATCCTCCAGGCCCAGCTCGCGGAGGCGCAGGCCTCCCTCGGCGGTGCCGCCCCGGCCCGCCGCGGCGGCGGGAAACGCGGCAAAGCGAAGGCTGCGACAGGCTGGGTGGCGGAACTGCCGGCGGCGGCGAAATCCCGCGGCCCCAAAAAGCGGGGTCGCAAGCGCGGCAAGCGGCTGCCGGATGACGAGGCGCTCGCCGTCATCACCAAAGTCGTGACGGCAGCCGGCAAGGAAGGCATTTCCGGACGCAAGGTGGCCGACGCGACCGGCCTGCACTATCCGCGGGTCGTCAAGCTGATGGACAAAACCTTCCGCAAGACCGGCGAGCGCAAGTGGTCGCGCTATCACGCGAAGTAACCGCGCGGGCACAGTCCATTTCACAGAGGGGAGGCGCGCGGCGTCTCCCCTTTTTTTTGTCAGGCTGCGGCGCCGGCGAGACGCCGCACCACTTCGCCGGCGGCGGCGAATCCGAATACACCGGTAACAAAAGTGGCCGCCCCGAATCCGCCGGCACAGTCCATTTTCAGACTGCCGCCGGGTTCGGGTGCGGCGCGGCAGATTCCGTCATTCCATGGAAAGACCTGCGGTTCGGCGGAATAGATACAGGGCACTCCGAGCGGTCCGGCATCCCCTGCGGGAAATCCGTGAGACCGGCGCAACTCGCGCCGCACGAGGCGCAGCAGGCTGTCTCCGCCGGAGCGAGCGAGATCGGCGCAGCGCACGGCGGACGCGTCCCGCCGGCCTCCGGCGCCGCCGACGGTAAGCACCGGCGTTTCCTGATTCCGGCAGTGCGCAATGATGAGCGCCTTGGTGGCGGCGCGATCCACAGCATCCACCACGAAACTGAAAGCGCCCGCGAGGAGCCGCGGCGCACTCGCTGCCGTGAGGAACTCCGCCACCGGATGCAATTCACAGCCGGGATGAATGAGCCGGGCGCGTTCCGCCAGAACTTCCACTTTGGGCCGGCCGAGCGTGTTTTGCAGCGCCGGCAGCTGACGGTTGGTGTTGGTGATGCAGACGTCGTCCAGATCGATCAGCGTGACGGCCCCGATGCCGGACCGCACCAGCGCCTCCACCGTCCACGAACCCACACCGCCGACCCCGATGACGGCCACATGCGCCCGGCGCAGGCGTTCCAGCCCCTGCTTTCCGTAAAGCCGGCCCATGCCGCCGAATCGCTGCAGATAGTCGTCATCCATGCGTCGAGTCGTGTCGTCGAAAGCCCCGGGCGCAATGCGGAGCTTTTCCGAAAACGCCTTGCATCCGCCGCGCCGTCGCCCTCTATGCCGGGCCTCCACTCCGCATGGCCTACACCGTTCCCCGTCCCAAACTGACGCTCGCCGAGCGCCTTTACTTCCCCTCCATCCTCAAGGGAATGAAGATCACGCTGGTGCATTTGCTGCGTCTCGTGTCCGGCCGGACGAAGGTCACCATGCAGTATCCGGAGGAGAAGTGGGATTCACAGTTGCCGGAGCACTATCGTGGGGCCCCCACGCTGGTGACCGACGAGCACGGGCGCGAGCGCTGTGTCGCGTGCCAGCTTTGTGAATTCATCTGCCCGCCCCGGGCCATTACCATCACGCCGGAGCAGATTCCGCAGGAAAACAAGTGGGCCAAGGTGGAGAAGAGGCCGCGGGAGTTTGAGATCGATATGATCCGCTGCATCTACTGCGGCATGTGCGAGGAGGTCTGCCCTGAGCAGGCCATTTTCCTGCGGAAGGACTACGCCATCACCGGCGTCACCCGTGAGGAAATGAAACATGACAAAAAGCGTCTTTATGAACTCGGCGGCGTGCGCACCGGTCTGGTGAACAAGTGGAACGAGTTGAAATGATCAGCGGCGCAGGCACTGCCATGCGGCGCGTGCCATGAGGCGTTTTACCTGCCTGCGGGTGATTTTGGCAGGCTCCGGCGCGCGGTCAGGGGGCTGACTCTCCAGCAGGTCCAGCGTAGCCTCCCCGATGAACAGCGGAAGCAGCACGGCGAAACGCAGGCGCCTGACAGTCAGGGCCGCGGCATACGCGCGCCCGCTGTTCAGCCACCCGCGGGCGGTTTGCAGCCAGCGGCTGCGCACATTGTGCCAGGATTTCCAGTCCGCGGACGGCCAGGAAAAATCCGTCAGTCCGGCGCCGCGCAGTTCCTCCTCCGGCAGATAGCAGCGTCCCGCCTCCATGTCGCGCGGCTGATCACGCAGGATGTTCACCAGCTGCAGGCCCTGACCGAATTCCGTGCCGAGCCGGATCATCTCCTCGCGCGGCAGGCGTGTGCATTCCGGCAAATGGAGCAGGCAGATCTCTGTCCAGAATTCCCCCACGCAGCCGGCGACGAGCCAGGTGTATTCCCTGAGATCCCCGGGAGTCGTGAGGGGAGATTCGGGAGTGGAGGGCTGGCTCTGCCCGCGGGGAAATCTTTGCAGATCGAGCGACTGGCCGCGAATAATGCGGGCCAGCACGGTGCGGATGAGGCGCCGTTCTTCGTCCTGACAGGATTGCAGTGCGGCAAAACATTCGCCGAGCCGCTCCAGGAGCACTTTTTCCCCCTCGTGAGTGACGTCGCCGGCAAATGTCCGGGCATCGGCACAAACGGCGTGGCATTCGCCGCCCTGGATTACGGCATCGAGCGCTGAGAGCAGCGCGAGTCGCTCCGGCGCCGGCCG
Source organism: uncultured Akkermansia sp. (assembly GCA_964523105.1). Classification (GTDB taxonomy): domain Bacteria; phylum Verrucomicrobiota; class Verrucomicrobiia; order Verrucomicrobiales; family V1-33; genus V1-33. Next base: position 29,865 of record CAZFZN010000009.1, on the reverse strand, counting down.
CGCGGGAACGTCCGCCACCGTATCGGCCGCCCGGGCCAGCAGATAACCAAGACTCAACGGAGCACGCACCGCCGCGGGCAGCACGCGCAGGCTCAGATAAAACGAGCGCGAGACCGCGGCCAGCAGACCGGAGTTGAGGGCGCTGGATTGCAGGGAGGCCTTCATGGCGGGGAAGGGGACGTTGCGGGCTTTACGCTTCCCGGGCAAATGAATTCACTGCCGGTGGGCGACCGGTTCCTGACGATTCAGCCGAATGCCTTCCGCGGTGCCGCACCGCTCAGCGCGCCGCCTTTTTCAGCGCATCCGCTTTGCTGACGGATTCCCACGTGAGGTCTTTGTCCTCCTTGCCGAAGTGACCATAGTTGGTGCTCTTGCTGTAAACAGGGCGCAGGAGGTTCAACTGGCTGACGATGTCGGCCGGCTTGAAGGAAAAGACTTTGAGCACGGCGGCGAGAATGGCGTCGTCGCTCTTGGTGCCGGTGCCGAAGGTGTCCACATGCACACTCACCGGACGCGGGTGGCCGATGGCGTAGGCGAACTGCACCTCACACTTCGACGCAAGCCCGGCAGCCACGAGATTCTTGGCGACCCAGCGGCCCATGTAGGCGGCGCTGCGGTCCACTTTGCTGGGATCCTTGCCGGAGAAGGCGCCGCCGCCGTGACGGCCCATGCCGCCGTAGGTGTCCACGATGATCTTGCGTCCGGTTAGGCCACTGTCGCCCTGCGGACCGCCGACGACGAAGTTGCCGGTCGGGTTGATGAGAAACTCAGTGTCTTTGGTGAGCATCTGTTTGGGCAGGACCTTCTTCACGACCTGCTCGATGCAGAACTTCTCGATCTCCGCGTGCTTCACGCCGGCGGCGTGCTGAGTGGAGATGACGACGTTGACGATGCGCACGGGCTTGCCGTCCACGTATTCCACACTGACCTGGGTCTTGGCGTCGGGACGCAGCCATTTGGCGGCTTTGCCGGCCTTGCGGATTTTCGTCAGTTCACGGCCGAGGCGGTGCGCGAACATGATCGGCGCGGGCATCAGTTCCCGCGTTTCATCGCAGGCATAGCCAAACATGATCCCCTGGTCGCCCGCCCCCTGCTCCGCGGTCTTTTTGCCGTCGGCCTTCTTTGCGTCCACGCCCTGGGCGATGTCAGGCGACTGAGTGGTCAGGTAGTTGTTGATGAAAATCCTGTCCGCGTGAAAGACATCTTCGTCATTCACATAACCAATGCCGCGCACGGCGTCGCGGATGATTTTGTCGAGGTTGATGACTTCGCCGATGCTCTTCTGTCCGATTTTCGGAATGGTGATCTCCCCGCCCACGACGACGATGTTACTCTTGGCGAAGGTCTCGCAGGCGACGCGGCTTTTCGGGTCCACGCGCAGGCAGGCGTCGAGGATGGCGTCGGAAATGGTGTCACAGACTTTATCGGGATGGCCTTCACCGACGGATTCAGAGGAGAAGATGTAAGAACGGGGCATTATTCGGGTGGTATAGTGTTTGGCGGGCCGGGGCGCTGCTTATGGGGTGACGGCCCCGGCGGGTCAACGGGGAAGTCCGGTGCAGCTGAACGCACAAAGGGCTTTCCCGCGACTGGTCCCGGCATAACAGCGCGGCGATGACCGACCGATCCGCGCCTCCGCCTGCCTTGCCTCCAGAGGGGGACAGTAACGTCCCGCAGTGCCAGCCGGGAGAAACGGAGGCGCCTGCCACGCCCGGCCAGGATGGGGCTGATCCGTATGCTCCGCCGCGGGCGAATCTCACATATCCCTCAGCCGTCGCCACGGGAGTGCCGCCGTGGCTGTTCTGCATTCTGATGGCGCCGTTCGGAATCGCGACAGGATATGCCAGTGTCACGCTCGGCGCGCTGCTGGTGCGCGGAGGTGTCAGTGTCTCGCAAATTGCAACACTCGGCGCGATGGGCACCCTGCCTCACACCTTCAAACTGCTCTGGTCGCCGGCGGTGGATGTCACGCTGACTCCGAAAAAGTGGTATCTTCTCTCCCTGCTGGCGGTGGCGGCGGGCGTGGGCGCGCTGGGAGCGTGGTCCGCCGAAGCCGGGAATCTGGCGGCCATTACGGCGCTCGTGGTTTTTGCCAGTGCCGCCTCGACGGTGCTGGGCATGGCCGTGGACAGTCTCATGGCGCACGGCACGGCGGAGGACCGGAAAGGTCGGGCGGGGGGCTGGTCGCAGGCGGGAAATCTGGGCGGCGCGGGCATCGGCGGAGGGCTGGGACTGTTCATGGCCGTGCGTGTGCCGGAGCAGTGGATGGCGAGCACCGCCATCGCGGTGCTTTGCCTGCTCTGTGCCCTGCCGCTGCTGTGGATCCCGAAACCGCCGCGCGACCTCGAGGGCCGGCATGCCGGCGAACTGCTGATGGCGTCGCTGCGCGATTTGTGGCGCACCATCCGGGTCAGGCGCGGCCTGCTGGCGCTGCTGCTGTGTTTCGTGCCGCTGGGCATCGGCGCTTCTTCAGGGCTGTGGTCGGCCATCGCTCCGGAATGGGGTGTGAGCGAGGATCAGGTGGCGCTCGTGGCCGGTGTGCTGGGCGGCGTCGTTTGTGCCGCCGGCAGCATCGCGGCGGGATTTCTGTGTGACCACTGGCACCGGCAGCGCGCCTACGTCTTTTTCGGCATCATGGTGGCCGCTGCCGGCGCGGCACTCGCCGTTTTGCCGCGCACGCCGGTCTTGTTCACTGTCGTCACCCTTGCGTTCTCGTTTTGCACCGGGCTGTCATGGGCCGGCTACTCGGCCTTCGTGCTCGAAGCCATCGGCCGGGGGGCCGCCGCGACCAAATACAGTGCCTACGCCTCATTGGCCAATGCTCCCATCTGGTATATGAGCCATGTCAACGCCTGGACGCACAAGGCATGGGGCACGACGGGCATGCTCTATTTTGAAGCGGGCATGGGAGTGCTGGGAGCGGCGGTGTTTCTCACAGCGGCCCGACTGCTGCTGCGCGGGCAGAGAGATTCACAGCCTGCTGCGGGACTCGCAGCAGACAAATGTTGAGTTTTCCCGGGCTCTGGTCTTTTATGCTCCCGGATGTCCGTCCCCGCCGTCACCGTTCAGAACCTCACCCGCTGCTTCCGTGTTTCCTCGTGGAGCCGCCGGACCCTGACGGCGGTGGACAACCTTTCGCTGGAGGTGCAGGCGGGGGAGGTTTATGGGTTGATAGGCCCGAACGGTTCGGGCAAGAGCACGACGATGAAGGTGCTGCTCGGACTGCTGCGCCCCACTTCCGGGCAGTGTGCCATTTTCGGACGCGACAGCACGCGCGTGGACAGCCGCGAGGACGTGGGCTACCTGCCGGAGAATCCGTATTTTTACAAACACCTCACGGGCCGCGAGACCCTGGCCTTTTACGGAAAGCTCTGCGGCCTGCGCGGTCCGGTGCTGAAGTCGCGCATTGCGGAACTGCTGGCGCTGGTGGACCTGACCGACGCGGGCGACCGCCGGCTCGCCGGTTATTCCAAGGGCATGCTGCAGCGCATCGGACTGGCGCAGGCGATTATCCACCACCCGCGCCTGGTGGTGCTGGATGAACCGACCGCGGGCGTGGACCCGGCGGGCTCGCGGAAAATCCGGGATTTGATCTTCGAACTGAAAAACCGAGGCATCTCAGTGATTCTGTCCTCTCACTTGCTGGAGCAGGTGCAGGAAGTCTGCGACCACATCGGCATCATCGCGCGCGGCAAGATGGTGCGAGAAGGCAGCCTGGCCGACCTGACCAAAGTGGAGGACCAGACCGAAGTGCTGCTGCGCCATGCGTCGCCGGAACTGCTCGCCGCCATGCAGGAACTGACGGCGCAGCACGGGGCGCAGTGGATTTCCTCCGGTCATCCGCGCACCACCCTGGAACGGCTTTTTCTGGAAACCACCGGCGACAGCGCGCCCGATTCCCGGGAGTACGCCGGGCAGTGACACCGACCGAGTAACGATCCCCCATGCCGCCGCCAGCCACACCGCACGCCACCCGTCACCGCCGGATTTCGTTCCTGCGGATCCTGACGATTGCCGGCGGCACATTCACGCAGCTGGTGCGCATGAAGGTGTTCGCCTTCATGGCGATCTTCGCCATCGTGGTCATCGGCGCCAGTTTCGCCTTTGCCGATCTGAAGACCGAGCAGGAACTGAAGATGCTCAAGGACATCTCGCTGGCCGCGATGTCGCTCTTTGCCATGATCTTCGCCGTGGCCGGCACGGCGCTGCTCATTCCGCGCGATGTGGAGGACCGCACGCTCTACACCATTCTCTGCAAGCCCGTGCCGCGCGTCGAATACCTCACCGGCAAACTCGCCGGCGTGGTGCTGCTCATTTTCATCAGCCTCATCTGCATGGACGTGCTGTTCTCCGCGGTGCTCGAACTCAAGGAGCGCAGTGTGACCGCGGACCAGCTGGACAGCCTGCAGTACCGCCGCATGCCGCCGGAGGAGCGGATCGCCGCAGCGGAGGAAATCGAGCGGGTCTCGGAGAAGCTGGGCCTGACATGGAATGTGCAGGCCGCGGTCTTCGCCATCTTCCTGAAGAGCGTCGTCGTCGCGGCCGTGGCGCTGCTCATGAGCACCGCGGCCAGCAGCACCCTGTTCACCATCATGTCGTCCCTCGCCGTCATGATCATCGGTCACATGCAAAGCCTCGCGCGGGAGTATTTTCTCAGCGAAATCAGCGGCGGCGTGCTGCCGCGCTTCATCAGTGGACTGGTGGCGCTGATTTTTCCCGACTTCAAATCGTTCGACATCGTGGACGCCGTCATCGCCGGGGAGAAAGTCTCCGGCGGCGTGCTCTTTCAAATGACCGGCCTCACCGCCGTCTATCTCACCCTCTACCTGCTCGCGGCATGGATTCTTTTTTCGGATAAGGAACTGTAGGTGAAAGGATGAAGGCTGAAGGCTGAAAGAGGAAACCCGGCTTCCAGTTCCATTCATCCTTCATCCTTCATCCTTCATCCTTTCACCCCATGCGCCTCCGCGGAAAAAAGATCGTCCTCGCCCTCGCCGTCATCGTGGCCGGCGGCGCGGCTCGCATGCCGTTGGAGCAGCACCATACCGCCGACCTGCGCGCGCAGAATTTACTGGAGCCGCCGCTGGGACTTTCGCTGCGCGACGAGCTGGGGCAGTCGATGTTCATGGCGACGCTGGGCGGATTTCGCTCGCCGGTGGCCAGTGTGATGGAACTGCGCGCCGTGACGCCGTGGATGAAGGGCGACTGGGGCCTGGTGGAGGAGAGTTACGCGCTCTGCAACCGGCTCCAGCCGCGTGAAGAGCACTACTGGGACCTCCGCGCATGGCATCAGGCCTGCAATGCGCGCGACAGTTATCTCTGGGATTCCCGCATGACGGAGGCCAACCGCGAACGTCTCGCGCAGCAAAGCGTGGAGAACGGCATTCGCATTCTCGAAGAGGCCGTGGAAGTGCTGCCGCAGAGCTGGAAACTGCACGAGCGGCTCGCGTGGTACTGCAGCATGGATTACAATCAGAACCCCGACTACCGGAAGGCGGTGCGCCATTATGAAATTGCCGCCTCGCTGCCCGGCGCGCCGGAAATGTACCGCCGGTTCGCCATTTATCTGCTCCCGCGCATTCCGGAGCGAGAGCGCGAGGCATGGGACAAGCTCATGGCCCTCTACAATAATCCCGACGATCACCTGCCGCGGGTGGACATCGAGCTGTGCGCCCTCATTTTCGAATCGAAACTGCAGGAGCGCTATCCTGACATCGCGCTCCCGCCGGAACTGTTCCGGCTTTTTGTGAAGGATGCCGTGCTGAGCCGCGAGGACCGGATGCGCCGGGCGTTTCTGATCGAGAGCCTGCAAAAGCGCCGTCATCCCGCGGGAGTGAAGGAGCGCGCTCCGCAAATCAAGTCACCGCATTTCAATCAGCCGTGAGGGTCCCCGCCGCATCGCGCGGAGCGGTTTTTTCCGGCAAAGTTCCCGAAGTGGAGTCTTGCGATTCCCTCACGTCCCGGCCATCATGAGCGACTATGAATCACCATGTCGAAGTTCAGGGCCACGCGATCGTCGCTTCACTCACGGGCACGCTCGACGGCGAATCCGCGCGCGCGCTGGCGACGGCCCTGCGTGAGAAGGCTTTTCCCGGCGCTTCGTTCGTGCTCGAATTGAGCGGCGTCTCGGGCGTGGATGTCGAGGGCATCACCCAGTTGGTGACGCTGAAGCGCCGCGCCGAACGCGAACAGGGGAAGCTGGTGCTGGCCGCCCCGTCGCCCGAAGTCATGGACGCGCTGCGCAGCAACGGACTGGACCGCGATTTTGAAACGGCACCCACGCGCGATGCGGCGCTGGGCGGCGGAGGTTCCGGACCCGCGTATGGCGGACCGCCCTCGTTCGCGCCACCGCCCCCGTTTGCTCCGGAGCCGGCGTATGCGCCTCCGCAATCGTATGCGCCTCCGCCTTCGTTTGCGCCGGAGCCGGCCTATTCCGCGCCGCCGCCGCCTGCTCACATTCCGACCGAACCGGAGCCGTTCATTCCTCCGCCGCCTCCGCCGCCCGCGTGGACGCCGGAGGAACCGGCGCGCCGCCGCGAAGAAGCGGCGGACGACGGCGGCGAATGGGTGAAGCCGTCCGGCAGCACCCCGCGGGCGCAAAGTGCCGCCCCGCCGGTCATGGCCGCCCCGCCGGCGATGCATGCCGCTCCCCGGGCGAAGAAGAAAAGCGCGCTGCCGCTGATTCTCGTGCTGCTGCTCCTCGCGGGTGGAGGCGGGGCCGCCGCGTGGTGGTTCCTGCTGCGCAAAAAGCCGGAGATGATCACCACGACCGCCGCGTGGGAAATCGAGGAGGGCCGGGACGCGGAGTTCGAGATCAAATTCAAAAACGCCGCCGGCCTCGTGCTCCAGGACGGCGTGATTCCGAATGAACTCTACCTCGACGAATCGGTGAAGGAGTACGCCGACGGCCAAAAAAGTCAGACGCTCCGCGGCATCGCCAGGGACACCGGTGAATTCACCCTCGCGTATGCCGCCAAGCCCGCCGACGCCGAAGCCAGCGCGCCCGGGACCGTGAAAATCAAGATCACCGCCGCGCCTGTCACCGATTCCAGCGGGGGCAAGCTGCGCGAACTCATGGTCGGTGTGCCCGTCAAGGCCGGCGTCCAGGAACTCGCCCGCGGCTGCGTCAAAGCCAACGCCGAAAAGCTCGACGGCACGGGCCTCAGCGTGAAAGTGGACCCGCTCCGCAAGGTCGCCAGCCTCCAGGGCAAGCCGGAAAAGCACGGCGAGTTCCAGTTCACTCTCAATGCCGAAAACTCCGACGGCAAAGCCGCGACGTTCACCTACAACCTCACCGTCAAGCCCGAGCCGAAGCCGGTGCTGGCGGACGTGCCCCCGGTCACGCCTCCGCCAGTGGAGACACCGCCGGTCACCCCGCCGGACGAGAAGCCGCCGGTGACCCCGCCTGACGAAAAACCGCCCGTGACCCCGCCGGACGAAAAGCCGCCCGTGGTCACTCCGCCGGATGAAAAGCCCCCGGTGGTCACGCCGCCTCCGCCTCCGCCGGTCGAAACGCTCGATCCTGACATGATCATCATGCTCAACGAGCGCATCGCGCGTTCGCGTTTTCCGGAGTCGGAAAAAATCCAGATGCGCGCCGCGGTGAACGAAGTCCGCTGGGCCAGAAAGCTCGCCACTGTCTCCTTCGAGCACGGTGAAAAAGTCATCTCCGCCGCCGGCAAATCCGAATTGCTCGCCGCCCTCGCCGCCGAGCCGGAATTGAAGAACCCGGAGGCCCTGAAAGACATGGACTTCGTCGTCGTCGGCTACGCCTCCAAGAGCGGCACCATCGCCCAGAACATCGCCATCAGCAAATCCCGCGCCGCCTCCGTCACCGCCGTGCTCAAGTCATCCGAGTTCGCCATCGAGCCGAAATTCACCGGCGACTACGGCGCCACCGACGTCCTCGGCGACAGTGAAGACGCCAACCGCGTCGTGGAAGTCTATGCCGTCAAAGTCAGCGAATCCACCCGCAACGCCCTGCGCAAACTCATTGAGGACATGAAGCGCATCTCGGGGGCGCGGTGATCATTTCATAACATGGCGATCACCGAAAAATTCAATTCCGTCGAATGGGCCGAGCGCACGGCGCAGCGGCTGCGCTGGGCGTATGCGGGGACGGCGGACATGACGCCGGCGGCGCAGCAGGCGCACCTTGCCGGCGAAGTGGAGCATCTGGCCAACGAGCTTCCCGCCAACAGCCGGCGCGAGGCACTGCGCGAACTGCTCTCCCGTTTTCCCGGGCTGGAGCGCGCGCCTTCGGAGATGCCGTCGCTCGATCCGGCGATGACGATGGGCCTGCCGTTCGTGCTGCCGCCTTCGTCGCCGGAAGACCTCGCCTCACAACTCGCCGACGCATGGGCCAAGCTCGACGGCGAGCAGAAGGCGAACATCGAAGCGAAGCTCACCGCCGCCGGCGTGATCCGCAAAGAAGCGCCGCGGCCGTCGCGCATCGCGGGCGGTTTGGTGGGCATGGAGCAGGCGCGCGAACAAATGGCCGTGTTGAAAATCGAAGTGCTCAAGGCGCGTCTGGAAATTGATGATGTGGATTCCGTGCGTCCGATCGACCTCTACTGGGTCTTCAGCCTCATGGATGTGCTGCTGCAGCACACCGAGCAGATGGATCGTCTCGCCGCGACCATCTGGCCGATCTGGAAAAAACTCGCGCCGTCGTCGCGGCTGCAGGGCGCCGCGGGACGCAGCGTGATCGTGCAGGCCGCGAGGGAATTTCTTACCGGGGTGGACCGCGAAAATCTCGACCGACAGTTGTCCAATCAGGAATCCGCCCTGCGCCTCATGGTGGCCATCATCAGCGCCATCGGCGCCGGCGGAAAGAACTTCGCCCAGCAGCTCACCCACCTGCTGGCCCCGGAAAACATCGCCCGCGATGCCAAAGCCGCCAAACTCCGCGGCGGCGGCCCCGACGGCGCATGGACCCGTTACGAACAGGTGAGCAACGACCTCACCGTCGGCACGCTGGAGCAGATGCTGCGCGATGCGGTGGCGCATGCCGGGGAGGAGTTGTTTCGATCCAAGCCGGCGTGGTAGTTTTAGTGTGCAACGAATTGACCACATGAGAATGACGAAACCAGAATTCCGAAATCCGAAGAAGACGCGCACGGCACTTCCCGGGGATGGCGGCGTTCAGGTTTATAAAGCAAATCATCGCCGTCTCGCCGAACCGCGGAGCGGTTCCCTCATCAATAGCCGGGGGTTTCAACCCCCGGACAGACCATTCCAATTCAGCATCTACCCCAGCGGGGTAGGCCAAGCTCCCGGGCACACGTTACGCGCATTGGCGAACCCCTCCGGGGTTCATTTTCGTTCTCCTGCATCCCGGGGGTTCCGCTTCGCTTCACCCCCGGCTATTCATGGAGAACCGCTCCGCGGTTCGGCTTGGTTGTTCTTGTTCGGTGCATCTTCATTCTTCATTCTCCATTCTTCATTCCACCCATGATCCATTGGCACGAAGGCCTTTTCCTCCAGCCGCACCACCTGCAAACGCAGCAGCGCGGCATTTACAAAGCGCTCTACGGCGAGCGGCGCTTTTCCATGACCTATCCTTACGGTGTCATCGAGGCGCGGCTGGCGGTGGATGATTTGGAGGATCATCGCGTGCGCTTCGACCGCCTGCACGTCGCGCTGCCGGGAGGAGCGGTGTTTCGTTATCCGGAGGAGGCGGAACTGCCAAGCCTCGACATCAAGGCCGCGTTTCGCGACCGCGGCGAGGACTTCATGATTTATCTCGCGGTGCCGGTGTGGCTCGACGAGCGGCCCAATGCCATCGAGTTCGGCACGGCGGCGGGACCGCGGCAGAAGATCATTTACCAGGTCGCCGAGTCTGAGGTCTGCGATGAAAACACGGGCCGCAACAAGCAGCCCATGCAGGTGCGCCGGCTCAACGGGATGCTGATGTTCGAGGACGATGACTTCTCGGACTGCGAGTACATCCCGCTGTTGCGCGTGATGCGTCAGGTGTCCGATGCCGCGGGCATGCCGCGCATGAATCCGCGCTACGTGCCGCCCACGCTGCTGCTGCGCGGGGCGCCGCCGCTCATGCAACTGGTGCGCGACCTCACCAGCCAGATCGCCGCCACGCGCGATCAACTCGCCGCGCACCTCGCCAACACACCGCTGGACCTGCGCAGCCTCCAGGGCATGCAGTTCGAACAACTCGCGCGCCTGCGCTGCCTGCATCGCAGCGCCGGACAGTTGATCAGCCTGGTGGAAACCGCGGAGGGCCGCGTGCCGCCGTTCGAGATTTATCTGGAACTGCGCTCGCTGCTCAACGAACTGGAAGCACTCTATCCCGCGCGCGCCGAGTGGACCTGTTCGCCCTACGATCACGACAATCCCTGGCCGCCCTTCCAGGAACTCGACACCAAGATCCGCAGCTATCTCGGCGGTGTGGTCAAGCCGCGTTACCGCAAGGTCGAGTTTCGTTTTTCCGACGGCTTGTTCACCGGCGACGTTGACCCCGGCTTCTTTGCGGACGCGACCGGATTCTATCTGTCAGTGGAAACCGCGATGGATCCCGCATCGCTGGTGCGGCTCATGGAGGACAGCGATCACTTCAAGCTCATGCCCGCCAGCTTCGGCGTCCGCGCCATTCGCGGTCTCGCGCTGAAGGAGGAGCGCCATCCGCCGTTCGAGCTGCCGGTGAAGGCGCGCACCTATTATTACCGCCTCAACCTCGACGCCAGCCGCCGCATTTGGGAGCAGTTCGTGCGCGAACCCCAGGCGATCATTCACTTTGAACACCCGGAGCGGAACCGCTTCGCCTTCACCCTCTACGCCACCGTGCCCGCACCTCTTGGGTAATAGCAAGAAACCACAGCCGACCGCAGGGAGACAGGCGAACAATTCAATTCATTACATGAGCCAAATGGACACAGATAGACACGGATTCCCGGGTTGTCGGATTGATGGAGGCTGCTCCGCAGCAGCCCAAACTCATCTTCATCTGTGTCCATCTGTGTCCATCTGTGGTTCACTTGAACCCATCTGCCCATGACCGCGCTGAAACTCTACGAGCCGCTCCTCAATTACGTCTGCAAGGTGAACCGCCTTGTGCGCAACGGCGTGCCGCTGTCGTTCGGTCAGGTGCGCGGCGAAGTGCTGGGGCTGCTTGGCGACGCGGACGAGAAAGCGGAGAACGATCCGGTGCTGCGCGATCACCACCGCGCGCTCAGGGCGCCAATCACTTACTTCATCGACGACCTCTTCGCGCAGGGCCGCTATCCGTTCGCCAACCGCTGGCACGAAGCGCGCATCGGCTATGTGAAGGACGGTCTCGCCGGCGACGAAGCGTTCTTCGACTATCTCGACGAAGCGCTGCGCCAGCCGCCGTCGGAGACGCTGTCCCAGCGCCTGCTCGTTTATTACACCTGCCTCGGGCTCGGCTTTGAAGGGTTTTATTTCAATCAACCCGACCGCCTGCGCCAGTACATGAAGGCGCTGGAGCCGGCGATCCGGCATTACCTTGTGGACGACAGCGTGCCGCGCCTCGTGCCCCAGGCTTATGAATACACCGACATGCGCGACTTCGTGCGGCCGCCGGAATTGAAGAAGGCGCTGCTGCTCGCCGGCATTCTGTGTCTGCTGCTCGCCGGCATCCCGCTGTTCATGTATCTCGCGCAGCAGATTTTGCAGAACGAGGATCCCGCTCTGCGGCAGATCTACGAATCCCACCAGGGCGCGCGGCCCGCGACCAACTGATCCACACCATGATCTTCAAACCAGTCACCCTGCTTCGATACTTTGGCCTCACGGCGGGTTGGGCAACATATGCGGTCGTAACGCTTTTGGCCGGGGCTGCGATCGGATACTGGATCGATGTGAAATTACCCGGGTTGTTGCATATCCTGTTTAGTCACTGACGCCGTCAGAACTCCGACCATACTTTTTCAAACCATGCCCCGCATACCCAAGCCGAATATCCGCGCGCCTCACATGGAGACGTTTCAGAGGCACCATGCGACCACGGCGGCGTACAATGCGATGCCGGGTCCGGTGACGATGGCGTATTCGCTGCTGCTGGCGGGATCGGTGACCGGCCTCGCTTACATGGCGGGCGATGCGTTCGGCCAGAACGGCATGTGGTGGATGTACGGCAGCATGGCGGTGATGACCGTCATTGGCCTGGTGCTGATGATGTTCCGGGTGAAGAAAGCGAAGAAGCTGGCGGCGAGCCGGGAGGGATTCGAGGATGCGGTCAAAGGCAGCGCGGCCGGATGGGATGCGCCCGGCGGCGACAACGATCCGGCGGAAATGGCGCGCCTCGACAACCTGCGGAAGCAATTCCAAAAGGGCATCGATACCTTCAAGGAGTACGGCAAGGACTTCTACTCGCTGCCCTGGTATGTGATGGTCGGTGAACCCGGGAGCGGCAAGACGGAAGCCATTCGCCACAGCGACCTGCGCTTTCCGGAGACGCTCCAGGACATGCTCCAGGGCACGGGCGGCACTTACAGCATGGACTGGTGGTTCACCAATCAGGCCGTGCTGCTCGACACCGCGGGCGCGATGCTGATGAGTCCGGAAGCGACGAAGCGATTTGAGGAGTTTCTCAAGCTCCTCAAATCCTTCCGGCCCGACTGCCCGGTCAACGGCCTCATCCTCGCCATTCCCGTGGACAGTCTGCTCGCCGACACGCCGGCGGTGCTGGAGGAAAAAGCGAAGCGCATCGCGCAGCAGTTCTCCATCATCCAAAAAGCGCTCGATGTGCGCTTCCCCATTTATCTGATGGTGACCAAAAGCGACCGTCTGCCTGGCTTCCGCGAGTTCACGGATGCGCCAGGGCAGCAGACGTTCGACCGCGAGATGCTCGGATGGTCGAATCCGATGGACCTCGACGCGCCGTTCGATCCCGGATACATTGCGGGCGCGCTGGAGGAAATCGCCGCGCGCCTCGAGGGCCGGCGGCTGGCGCTGCTGGCCGATCCCATCGCGCGTCAGCCCGGCATTCGCCGCGTGGACGAAGTGGACAGCCTCTTCACCTTTCCGGAAACGATCCGCTCGCTCCAGCCGCGGCTGCAGCGTTACATGGAGATTCTTTTCCAGACCGGCGTGTGGTCGAATCTGCCGCCGTTCTTCCGCGGCGTTTATTTCACCTCCGCCATGAACGAGGGCGCGGCGCTGGATGAACAGCTCGCGTCCGCGCTGGGCATGAGCATCGAAACGCTGCCCGGCGGCGGGATCTTCAATCGCGACAAGTCGGTCTATCTGCGCGATGTCTTCACAGAGAAGATTTTCAAAGAGCGCGGACTCGTGACGCGGCTCAAGGACATCGGCAAAGCGCTGCGGCGCAAACTCGTGTGGTTCTACGCCACCACCGCTTTGCTGCTCGCGCTGCTGCTCGGATTTGCGTGGCTGGTGAAACGCGGCGTGGAAAAGCAGCTGCGCATCGAGCAGGAGAACTGGCGCGTGGCCAATAACACGTGGGGCAACGGCGGCTTCCTGCCGATCGTGTCGCGCTCGGAAGGCGCGGACGCCCCCGACGGAAGCAAAACTCCGCCGCGCTGGACGGCGGCGTGGGGAGCAGACGGCGCGCAGGTTTTCAAATCGACGAGCATGACGAGCATCGGCTTTCTCGATGACCTCGAGCGGCGCACGGCGCGCGGTTTGCCGGGCGCGGGCATGTTCCGCATGCTCGGCAGCATCCGGGATTTCGAACGCCGCCGGCGCGTCGCCTCGCTCGCGGTTTACGAGGGCAGCGTCTTCAAGCCGCTGCTGGACGGAGTGCGCGAGAAGATCCTGTGGGATGCGATGCCGAATGCGCAGCGCGACGCCGCGGCGGACAAGCGTCTCGCCAGCGCCTACGCCGCTCTCGTGCGGCTGGAGGCGCTGGTGCTGGGCAAGAGCGGCCGGCCGGATGCCGAGGTGATCGAAAAAATCCTCACACCGTTGATGGTGTATCTTTGCCCGCCCGACGGCAAGGACGTGAATCTCAGTGAGGCCAACACCTCCACCGCCGCGGCTCAGCTTGCGGAGGTCGGCGAACGGCTCTACCGGGGCAAACTGTTCGGTGAGGAAAACGCGGAGTCGCTCGATACCCGCCGCTGGCTCGGCACCCCGGCGGATGCGGTGGCGGAGTCGCTTCAGGTGCAGGCGATCACCAAAGGCATCGAGACCATTCTCGGCGGCGTGGCGGAATCGGCGACGACTTCCGAGGACTCGAAAAAGCAGTATCGCGAGGCCAAGGAGCAGGCGGTGAAGAGCTTTCACACCACCGAGGATGAACTCGCCGGTCTCAATCCCGCCACCGCGTCGCGGGCCCGGGTGGAGGAATTGCTCAAGGTGCTCAAAACGCAACTCGACGACGTGCAGAACATGAAGAGCAAGCTCGGTGAGGCGACGCGTCTTGCCGGCATGGGGCGCGCCGACCTCGCGGCCTTCTGCAGCTCGCTCAAGGAAAGCCTCGAACCGCTCACCGCGGGAAGCATGCCGCCGCATTTGAAGCCGGTGCATGAAAAAGCGCTCGCGTTTCTCAAGACCTACACGCCGGAGAAAGTCACCTCCTCCGCCGCTCCTGACAAACCCGCCGATGCGCCGCAGCTGACGCCCGAGGACGGCGCGCAGGTGCGCTACGAATTCTACCGCCGCCGGCTGGACCAGGCGGAAAAGATTCCCATGCCCGCCCTCACGCTCGACCTTGTCGGCAGCCTGGAATCGCAGGTCAAAGGCATCCGGGAGCGCGCCGATGCGGCCGCCAAAGCCGCCACTGTGGACTACAACGGCATGGCCGGCGATCCGCGCAAAGACAAAGCCGCCGCCGCCGCCGCCGCCATCGATCTCTGCATGGGGGAAATCGCCACGGGCAAGCTGATGGGCGTGTATCTTCAGAAACTCCGCGACTTCCTCGACCCGCGGCTTAAATTCCCGCTCGTGCAGAGTCAGCGCCATGTCTTCAGCGCGGCGGAGTTCAAACCCGCGGTGGATCAGCTGCAAAAAGTGGTGAAGGACAAAACCTGGTTCGACGGGGCTGACGCCTCAGTGCGGGCCGCCGCGGGGGCCGACGTGCTGGCAAGATTGTTCGAGGCCTTCAACGACGTGATCACCATCTCCCGCGTGCTCAATCCTGACAACGCCGCGCAGCCCGGCGGCGACGGGCTTTACATTCAGCGCGGCTTTGTGAAAGCGGCGGAGAAGAAACCCGATCCCAACGCCCCGCAGCAGCCGTCCGTGCAGATCGATCCCATCACCGGGCAGCCGCGCATCATTCCGGCGCCGCCGCCCCCGGAGATCGAGGTCGGCGTCCTGACCGCGGAAGTGAGTCAGGGCGGCGTGCCGCTGATTGGCGGGACAGGGCAGGCGACGAAGGTCAAAATCAAGCCGCACCAGCCGCTGCAGTTCGTGGTGGAAGTGCGCCGTCCCGGCGATGCCCAGAGCCGCGTCACCCGGGCGACGCTGCCGACGGCGGAGTTCACCGGCGTGTGGGGTCTCGTGTCGTGGATCAACCGCAACCCCGGACGCAACTTCGGCGTCGGCGGCGTCGGATTCGGCGTGGAGTCCTCGCCCGCACTCCCGGCGGTGTGGCCGGTTAGGAGAAGTTTCGGACTGAATGACTGAGATGCCGACATGAACGCCGCGCCCGCCTTCCTCACCGATCCGCTCCCGCAGGGCGCGGCGGCGCGGCTGGCGATTTTCGGCAAGCATCCGGCGGCGGCGGATCACCTTGAGGATGCCGGACTGAGCACGCATTCACTGGTGGGATTCAAACAGGGCTTCTACGTCGAGGGGCTGGGCGAAATGCTCGCGCGCCGGCGCTGGGAGAAGGAACTCGAAGGACTGGACGCCGTGCCCTATGCCCACGGCATGCTGTGCGCCGGCCCTGATAGCTGGCTGGCCGCTTATTTCAACGCGTCGTCCGATGCCAAGGGCCGGCGTCAGTATCCGATTGTCGCCGCGGCGCACATGGCGGGATTTCGCGCGGCCTCCGCGGCGGCGGAGGCGGGTGAGATCATTCGTCAAACGCTGCGCCAGGCGCAGGGCGCGGGCAGCGTGGAGGCCATTCGCAGTGCTCAGGCGTCCGGACAGCGACAGCTGGATGCCAGGCTCGCCGGCGTGTCGCCGGGCGCGGCGGGATCGTCTGTCAGGCTGCGGCTGCTGGAGGGCAGCGGCTGCGGGCCGGAATCGGATGCCCTCGCGCGGGTGCTGCATTCCCTGTCGCCGCAAGGAGCGGACACCGGCCGCGCCCGGGTCCGGCAAAGTGTGGCGGTTTCCCCTTTTCATGCGCTGCTTTGGGCCGGCCTGGTGCGCAGTGTGCTGCGGCTGGAGCGCCGCTGCCTCTGCCTCACCTGGCAGCACGGGGATTCCCTCGCCGACATCACCCTCGGAGAGCCGGCGGCGCGCGCTTTGCAGTCGCTCTTCGCTCCCGAAACCGCCGTGCCGCTCACCGCCTGCGTCCCGTATTCCATCGACGACGAGCAGCAGGAGGTGTGGGGCGCCGCGGTCCAGGCATGGCTGGATTCTCCCGACCTGTTCACCGTGCCCCGGGCGGAGTCCGGGGGAGTCATCCGCAACGTGCTGCGCTTTTTCAGACCCCGATCCAAATAACTTATGGACCTAACATCACTCCACGCTCCCGTCAGCGACGCCGCGCCCTGCGGCGCCGACCTTGAAAACAACTACGACCCGCGCTGGGGCCAGCTCAACGCCCTCGCCGCCGGTGAGAAGAAGGACGGCATCACGCAGCCGCCGAAATGGAGCGAGGTGCGGGACCTCGCGATGGAACTCGCCCGCGAGACGCGCCACCTGCGGCTGGGAGTGATCCTGACCGAATGCGCGACCCATCTGGCGGGGCTGCCCGGGCTGCGCGACGGTCTCGCGCTGATTCGCAGCTGGTGCGAGAATCTCTGGGACAGCGTCTATCCCGCGGGCACGCTCGAGGATCAGCGCGACTTCCGCCCGCCGGTGATCGAGGCGCTCAATTACCCGTCCTTCATCGTGCGCGTCAAAGCCGTGCCCGTTTCACAGTCCGCCGGCGGCAGGTTCAGCATTGCCGACCTCGAGGCCGCGGCCTCTGCGGACATGAGCGATCCCGACGCCGCCAACGAGGCGCGCGCCGTGCAGGGCGGTTTTTCCAACACCTCCGTGGAGACACTGCTCGCCGCCCGCGAGGCGCTGCTGCAGTCGCTCGACCACACCCGCGCCATCGAGAACATCTTCGATGAGAAATTCGGTTCCGGCTACGGCGTCAATCTCGGCGATCTGCGGGATGCCCTGTCAAAAATGAACGCCCGGCTCGATCCCTACTGCGCCGCGGATTCCTCCGGCAATGGCGTCGAGGAGGCGGCCTCCGGAGGAGAAGGCAGCGGTGCGCTGAGCAGCGGCGGCAATGCCATCGCCTCCCGCGAAGCCGCCATCCGGCAGCTGGACAAAGTCATCACCTGGTTTGAAACCAACGAACCCAGCAGCCCGATTCCGTTCCTGCTCCGCCGCGCCCAGCGCTGCGTGGGCATGAGCTTCTTCCAGCTCATCGAGGAACTCGCCAACGACCGCGCCCAGGCGGAACTCATTCTCAAGCCGGTGGTGCCGCCGGCGGAGTCGTAAGTTGCGCCCGCCCGGGAATCGAATACTCTGCTCCGCAAAGCTCGCATCCTTATGTCCATCACTTTTGACGTTCCCGAAGACATTCAAAGGCAGGCGGAAGGCATCATCGGCCTGAACCGCCGGGTCACGGATTTTCTGCGTCACGAGATCGAAATGGAAAAGATTCGCCGCCGCCGCTACAGCCCGCGCGCACGGGAAATCGTGGAGCGCGCCCTGACCGAAGTGGAGCGTGACAAAGAGGAAGGCTTTGACCGGGAGACTTCGTTCAAGGAACTGATCGAACTGCACCGGAAGATTACGGAGCAACTTCCATGACGGCGCAGCCGCGAGTGGTGCTGGATTCCAATGTCCTGCTGGCCAGCCAGCGGTCGCCACATCCGAAAAGCCCCGGTGCGGAGATTCTGCTGCGATGCGAGGCTGGTGAAACCACGCTGCTCTACAGTGCGGATACGCTCAATGAATACACGGAAAAGCTGCTGGAGCACGGCATCGCCGACCATGACATCCGGCGGGTCATCCGGCTTCTCGGCCGGCACGGCGAATTGGTGCGCATCGAGTTCTACCACTTTCGTCACTATCCCGTCGATCAGGATGATGTGATGTTCCTGCTCTGCGCGATGAATGGATCGGCCAGTCATTTGGTTTCCTATGATGGAGACCTGCTCGACCTGCGACATTTCTATCTGGACGAACTCGTAATTTGCGAACCTCTGGAATTCCTGCACTTCCTGCGCTGGCTGGCGGAGCAGCGGAAACACGCGGGAGGAGGAAGTTGACCGCAGATTCCCGGTGCATAGCCTGCGGCCATGAATCGCAAACTCAGCCTGATCTTCGCTGGAATCCTGCTCACTTTGGTCCTGATCTTTGCCTTGCCGGGAAGTTTCGCTGTCTTGACCCTGTCCGCCTTCTCCGGTGTCATCGCCAACGGCGCACCGGCTGAGGAAATCACCCTCGCCCGCGACGATCACTGGCTGGTCATCAAAGCGCCTCACGTTCCCGGAAAAGAAATCCGCATCAACTACCTCGAAGCCTACTGTCGCGCCGGCTCCACCGATGCCGACTGGGTGAAGCACACGATGGTCGGGCACAAAACGGAGACGCTTTCCGCGGACCCCAAACAGATCAAACTGCGCTGCAAAGTGAACGACGGCCTGGTGGTGGATCACGACATCCGTGCGGTGGCGGACGGCGTGACGTTTGACCTGACGGTCACCAATCCCACGGACCACAAAAACGAAGCCGAGTGGGCACAGCCGTGCATCCGGCTCGGTGATTTTGCCGGCGGTGAAAAAGACGACGGCACCGGTCCGGACATCAAACTCTCCCGCGCGTTCATTTTTCTGAACGGCAAACTCACCACCATGCCCACGCAGCCCTGGGCGACGCAGGCGCGCTACACGCCGGGGCAGGTCTGGTGCCCGAAGGATGTGCCGCGCACAGATGTGAACCCCCGTCCGCTGAGCACGCTGGTGCCGGACAACGGGCTGATCGGCTGCTTCAGCCGGGACGGGAAGTGGCTCTTCGCCGTGGTCTTCGAGCCGGCACAGGAACTTTTCCAGGGCGTGGCCCAGTGCCTGCACAACGATTTCCGTATCGGCCAGGTGCCGCCGGGCGGCACCAAACGAATTCGCGGACGCATCTGGATCCTTCCGAACGACCCGGCGCGGCTCACCGCGCTGCACCGGGAATGGCTCAGTGCGGCTCCGGGAAAACCGGGGCCGCGGTAGAGCGAAACCGGTCCCGGAGAACCCCCGAAAAGCAGCTTGCGCCCCCCGGTTCGGGCTCTAGTCTGCGCGCCCTTTGCCGCCCGGCCTGGTCATGCGCCTCCAGTAGGGCCGCGGCAGGAGACGACTTTTTCAGGTCGTTCTCCAGCAGGGAAACAGGAGGCATCACCGGCATCCATCAACGCCACAACCAACCACCAACCTAGACTCAATATATGGCCAACTCAGAAATGCTCGAGCTCATGAACAAATCGTTCAAGGAGCTGCGCGAAAACACGATCGTCAAAGGCACGATCATCGACATCAAACCCCAGGTCGTCCTCGTGGACATCGGGTATAAATCAGAGGGCGCGGTGCCCGTTTCCGAATTTGAAGACGAAGACATCCAGGTCGGGGATGAAATCGAAGTCCTCCTCCAGCGCCTCGAAAACGACGAGGGCATGGTGGTGGTTTCCAAGGAGAAAGCCGCTCACAAGCAGAACTGGGACAAGATCGTGAAGGTGTTCCATGACGGCGGTCTGGTGAAAGGCAAAGTGCGCGGCGTGGTGAAGGGCGGCCTCACGGTGAACGTGGGCGTCGAAGCCTTCCTCCCCGGCAGCCAGATCGACATCATTCCTCCCAAGGATCTCAACGAGTACGTCGGCAACGTTTATGAGTTCAAGATCGTGAAGATCAATGACGACCGCAAGAACGTCGTCCTCAGCCGCCGCGAAGTCATCGAGGCCGAGCGCAGCGAACAGCGTCAGCGCTTCCTCGAAACCGTGAAGATCGGCGACAAGGTCGAGGGCACGGTGAAGAACATCACCGACTTCGGCGTGTTCGTGGACCTCAACGGCATGGACGGCCTGCTCCACATCACCGACATGAGCTGGGGCCGCATCAATCACCCCACGGAAATGGTCGCCACCGGCCAGCGCCTCACCGTTCAGGTGCTCGACGTGAACCGCGAGAAGGAGCGCGTCAGCCTCGGCCTGAAGCAGATGCAGAACAACCCGTGGGAAAACATCGAGGCTTCCTATCCCATCGGTCACCGCGTCAAAGGCAAGGTCACCAAGCTCGTCGCTTACGGTGCTTTCGTGGAAATCCAGGACGGCGTGGAAGGCCTCGTCCACGTGTCCGAACTGTCATGGACCAAGCGCATCGCCCGTCCCTCCGACGTGCTCAGCCTCGGCCAGGAACTGGAAGCCGTCGTGCTCGGCATCAACAAGGAGGAGCAGAAGATCAGCCTCGGCGTGCGTCAGCTCGACGCCAATCCGTGGGATGACATCGACGCCCGTTATCCCGTTGGCACGAAGATCAAAGGCAAGGTCCGCAATCTCACCGCCTACGGCGCCTTCGTGGAAATGGAGGAGGGCATCGACGGCATGATCCACGTCTCCGACCTCAGCTGGACACGTAAGATCAATCACCCGAGCGAAGCGCTCAAGAAGGGTGACGAACTCGAAGCCGTGGTCATCGAGATCGACAAAGCCAATCAGCGCATCAGCCTCGGCGTGAAGCAGCTGGATCAGGACCCGTGGGCCGACATCGACTCCAAGTACCACGTGGGCGACCTCGTGAAGGGCACCGTCACCAAGCTCGCGAGCTTCGGCGCCTTCGTGCAGCTCAAGGACGACATCGACGGCCTGGTTCACATCAGCCAGTTGAGCGAAGATCACGTCAATCGCGTGAAGGATGTGCTCAAGGTCGGCCAGGAGGTGGAAGCCCGCGTCATCAAGGTGGACAAAGTGGAGCGCCGCATCGGACTCTCCATCAAAGCCGCCAGCTACAGCGAGGAGGAACTCCGCCGCGAAACTGCCGCCTTCGAGGCTCTCCGTCCGAGCACGGACATGGTGGGACTGGAGGAGGCGTTCAAGTTCGCCCAGGAGGAATGGCGTCCCGGCCAGAAGTAGGCCGGAGCCTTCCGCAGAAAGCAAATCACGAAAACCCCGCGGGTTCGCCCGCGGGGTTTTCCTTTGTCAGTGCCTCAGCAGTGAAAAGTGGCCATGTTTGCGACGATCTTGCCGCCCCAACGGAGCCGACACACCAAAGCCCGGGGCAAACGAGGAACGAGCGCAGCCCCGGGTGACGTGCCCACAATGTCAGGCATCCCAGCCCTGAAAGCGCGGGACAAATTCCCCCGCCCCTAGTGGTGTCCCGCCCTTTCAGGGCTGAGACAAAAGGTGACTGGTTACCCGGGGCTGCGCTCCTGCGTCGCTGGCCCCGGGCTTTGGTGCCTGGCCCCGTTGGGGCCGCCTGGATCCGGCTTCGCCGGGTCAGGGAACGATCGTCACCGGCGTGCCGATGGTGACATTGTTGAAGAAGTGTTCGCTCATGTGCTCCGGCATGCGGATGCAGCCATGGCTCGCCGGATATCCCGGCAGGAATCCGGCGTGCATTCCCACGCCTTCACTGGTGAGGCGCATGAAGTTCTTCATGTTGGCGCCCTCGTAGCGCAGGCCGCGCGGCACCGGATCCTTTTTGATGTCCACATCACCGTCCACCACGTTGCCTTCCGAGTCCACAAACGCCCCGTAGCGGCTGCTGCGGTGGTCCTTGCTCTTCTGCATGATGCGGAAACTGCCGGTCGGCGTCCGGTGTCCCTCGTCGCCCGTGCTGAGCCAGGATTTGCCCACGAGCACATTGCCGCGGAAAAAGTAAGCCGTCTGTTCACTCAGCACGATGCGGATGCGCGGCGGTCCGTCGCCTTCACCGCCGGACCAGAAACTGATCACATCCCGGGGCGCGCCCGTGCGCTGCACGCTCGCGGCTTCCCGCGCCGTGGGCGGGGCACTGGGGTCAAGACGCAACACCCCGTCCGCTCCCCGCACGACTCCGGCCGGGAGATCACCGCCCGCAAACGGGCTGGGAGAAATGGCGGGGCCGTAGGTACAGGATGTCAGGGATGCGGTGAGTAGCGCAGCGGTGGATAGAAGTTGGAGACGATGCTTCATGTCAGGTCGGAAATGGCAGGGGGCACAAAGCCGCCGGATGGGCCGGGGACTAAGTAATTCTCCTTCTGCCGTCCGTCCACGCTAAAAATAGCGCTCAGAGTTTTCCTTTGGAGAACCTTCGCGAGGCCTCCTCCAGCACCGCTTTCTCCTCCGCGGTGAGCCGGTCGGCGCCCAGTTCGTAGAGTTTCTCCAGGATCGGATCCACGCGTTCGGCGAGGAACTCGTGGTCGCTCAGCTCGCGCGGCGGTTCCGGCGCGGCGGCGGATTCTCCCTCCTCACGCTGTGCCGGCGGCAGGCCCGCCGCGACCGGCTGGCCACCGTCCATTTCCCGGTCCCGGCGCCGCAGGCCCTGCGGGAAGAAGTCATTCCACTGGTCTCCGGCGGTGGTGCCTTCAGCAGCCAGATAGCGTCCGTAGAACCACCCTGCCAGCAGTCCGCCGGCGTGCACGAGATGCGCCTGACTGGCAATCCCCGTCAGGGCCGCGCCGGGATAGTAGCGGCGCACCAGTTCGAGCACGAGATGGGCCGTGAGCAGCGCCGGAAACAGCCGTTTCGCTTTCAGCCGCCCGGGCAGGAATCCACGGACCGGCCGCATCAGATCATATTCCGGAAAGAGCGCGCTGAAGGCCCCGATGACTCCGAACACGCCGCCGCTGGCGCCGATAATGGGACGCGCCTCCGGCCAGAACATGAGATGCAGCGCCGCTCCCGCCCACGCACCGGCGAGGAAAATATAAAGCAGGTGCCTCCCGCCGCACTGCCGCTCCACCGCCCGGCCCGCCATCACCAGCAGCAGCACATTGGTCAGGAGATGCAGCGCATCCTGGTGTGTGAACATGTAGGTCAGCACCGTCCACCACTCCCCGTTTTGCAGACTCTCCAGGCTCAGCGCTCCCGGCGGTACTCCTCCGGGCAGAGCGAAAAGCGCCCGCACCACATGCGCTCCCGTCATCAGCAGCACCAGCGCCAGCAGGGCCTGCAGGCCGGAGGCTGCCGGCGGGCGCGGGGTGAATCGGGGGTCGTTCATGAGGAAGGCGGGGGCTGGCAGGGGAAACTGAAGCATTGATTCGGCGGCCGTCCAATTCCGCATTCGCCGCTCACCGGCTGAGATCGATCTGCCGCAGCGTCCGGAAGCGGTGGGACTGCATGACGCCCTCCCCGATTTCGATGTCCTCGAGATGCAGCGCGAGGGCCGCGAAACCGCCCGGCTGAATGAGCAGCGGATAGGCGAAATGAATGTTCGTCTCCGCTTTCAAAAACGCTGTCAGACACCGGCTCAGGTCCTCCGCGCCGTGCTTCAATTCCACCACCAGCACGTCGCTGGTGCTGAAGGGAATGCCACGCTCGATGAAGATCGTTTCCACCGCATCCGGATCACTCACAATGATCCGCGCCACCGTCACGTCCACGCTGTCCTGCAGGCTCAGTCCGAGGACGTGAATGCTCGCATCCTCCAGCAGTTTCACCACACTGAGCAGTGCGCCGGCCCGGTTGAGCAGGAAGACAGCGAATTGTTTGACGTAGGGGCTCCCGGGAGAAGTGACGGTATCCATGAATGGTTGGTGCGGCGGCCGCAGCAGGCGCGAGTTTGCAGCCGGTGCCCCAAAGTTCAACCCCGCCTCTACGGCGCCGGCGATTTGACTTCCCCGTCTCCGATGAGTTCCGCCATGAGGCCGTCCAGCGTCTTCAATGACTCCGCCAGCCGTTCGGCGGGCGTCGCCGTACCGGACCACAGCCGCTGCAGCGAATCAAGGCCGGCATTGAGTGCCTCCAGTGATTTCGAGGCGTGCCCCTCGGTGGCCTTGGCCGTCCTCGCGCGCACGTCCGCCACCAGCGCCGCCGACCAGATGCAGGGCTGCTCCGGCAGTGCGGCCTGCCTGCTGCTGAAGCGGGCCCCAATGTGCCAGGCGCGCAGCCAGCAGCCGGTGCGCTCCAGTTCCGCGAGCATCCCGTCCTGCTGTGCGGTCAGCGACTCCGCGTGCAGCGCCATCAGGCCCGCGATCTCCGCGCGCACTCCCGCCCAGTCGCCTGCTTCCGCAAGGTCGGTGAATTTCAGTCGCCTGCCGCCGGCCTGGCGGGAAATGCTCAGCGTCGTTTCCAGCGCCGCCATATCCGTGAGCAGATTCATGATCTGCTGCCCGTCCCGCGCCTCCGCGGCGAGATAACAATCCGCACACACCGCCCCCAGGGCCAGCGCCGCCTTGAACCGGTCCGTGTTGCCCCGCGGCACGCTCTCCCGGAAATACGTGCGCCACTGCGGTCGGGCCATGTTTCCCAGCGCGGCAAACAGCCGGGCCGGGGACGCGGGCAACACCTGCTCCGCCGTCTCCTTTGCCGGCGCGGCTGCAGGCTCCGCCTCCCGACCCGCCGCAAGCGCGGGCAGGGCAGTGGAATACATCGCGAGAAAACTAGCCCGCCGGACAATTCTGAAGAAACCGGTCACCGTCACATCTTACCCGGTCGTTTGCCGGCCGGCAATGCCCCGCAGCAAAAATCCTCTCCCGCGCCGGAAGCGCAGTTTTCCCTTCCATTCCGCCCGGAACTTCTCATCATCACCGGCAACATCGCGGGGGTGCCGGGCCAGCCGGCTGAGATTTTCCTCACCAGCAGGAGAACCCTTTGAACCTGATCCGGCTCATCCCGGCGAAGGGAAGCGGGAGCCGGCGGCACAGCGCCCTCCGTGGTGAAAGCCTTTCATCCTTTAGCCTTCATCCTTCATCCTTTCATATGATCGCCACCTCCGAATCCTTCGAGCCTCACTCCTCCGACGCCCTCCCCGCCAGCTCGCGCGTCTATGTCGAGGGTACGCAATCCGGCGTCCGCGTCCCCATGCGCGAGATTGCGCTCTCGCCCACCAAATCCTTCAACGGCCGCATCGAAGTCAACGAACCCGTGCGCGTCTATGACACCAGCGGCCCGTGGGGCGATCCGGATTACAAAGGCACCGTCCAGGATGGTCTGCCCGCCCTGCGTGAAAAATGGATCGCCGGCCGCGGCGACGTGGAAGCCTACGCCGGACGCCAGGCCACCGCCCGCGATAACGGATTCCTCAGTGAGACCCACATGCGCACCAACGCCGACAAATTCGCCGGCGGCCTCAGCGCCCTGGAACAGCCTAACGGCAGCGCCCGTCCGCGCCTCCGCGCTCAGCCGGGGAAGGTCGTCACTCAGCTCGCCTACGCCCGTGCCGGGATCATCACGCCGGAGATGGAGTTCATCGCCATCCGCGAGAACATGCGGCGCGCGGAGATTTCAGATTTAGGATTTAAGATTGCAGATTTGGCTCAGGACATTGTGCGCAACGATCTGCAAAAGCAGCATGCCGGCAGTGCTCAAATCTCAAATCTACCATCTGAAATCTTAAATCCCTACACCCCCTCCATCTTCCGCCGCTTCCCCCAGCGCATCCCCGCCGAAATCACCCCCGAATTCGTCCGCTCCGAAGTCGCCGCCGGTCGCGCCATCATTCCGGCCAACATCAATCACCCGGAACTCGAGCCGATGATCATCGGCCGCAACTTCCTCGTCAAAATCAACGCCAACATCGGCAACAGCGCCGTCGCTTCGAGTATCGACGAAGAAGTCGAAAAAATGCGCTGGGCCACCAAGTGGGGCGCGGACACCGTCATGGACCTCTCCACCGGCAAGAACATCCACGCCACCCGTGAATGGATCCTTCGCAACAGCCCCGTGCCCATCGGCACCGTGCCCATCTATCAGGCCCTCGAAAAGGTGAACGGCAAAGCCGAGGACCTCACCTGGGAACTCTTCCGCGACACCCTCATCGAGCAGGCCGAGCAGGGCGTCGATTACTTCACCATCCACGCCGGCGTGCTGCTGCGCTTCGTTCCCCTAACCGCCTCCCGCATGACCGGCATCGTCAGCCGCGGCGGCAGCATCATGGCCAAGTGGTGCCTCGCCCACCACAAGGAAAACTTCCTCTACACCCACTGGGACGACATCTGCGACATCATGGCCGCCTACGACGTCTCCTTCTCCATCGGCGACGGCCTGCGCCCCGGCTCCATCGCCGACGCCAATGACAAAGCCCAGTTCGGCGAACTCGAAGTCCAGGGCGAGCTAACCAAACGCGCCTGGGCCAAAGGCGTCCAGGTCATGAACGAAGGCCCCGGCCACGTCCCCATGCACATGATCGAGGAAAACATGGCCAAACAACTCGAGTGGTGCCACGAGGCCCCCTTCTACACCCTCGGTCCCCTAACGACCGACATCGCCCCCGGCTACGACCACATCACCTCCGGCATCGGCGCCGCCATGATCGGCTGGTACGGCTGCGCCATGCTTTGCTACGTCACGCCCAAGGAACACCTCGGCCTCCCCAACAAAGAAGACGTCAAAGCCGGCGTCATCACCTACAAACTCGCCGCCCACGCCGCCGACCTCGCCAAAGGCCACCCCGGAGCCCAATACCGCGACAACGCCCTCAGCAAAGCCCGCTTTGAGTTCCGCTGGGAAGACCAGTTCAATCTCTCCCTCGACCCCGTGACGGCGCGGGAGTTTCATGACGAGACCCTTCCGCAGGAAGGGGCGAAGTCAGCCCATTTCTGTAGCATGTGTGGGCCGCATTTCTGTTCCATGAAGATCACGGAGGACGTGAGAAAATACGCCGCAGAGCAGGGCCTCGCGGAAGAAGAGGCTCTCAAAGCCGGGATGGAACAGAAATCTCGGGAGTTTACAGAAATGGGTGCCGAAGTGTATACGAAGGCATGAAACTCTGGTTCTCCACGACGAGCCGAGGCCCATGGCGGGGGCCGAGACAGATGCGGCGTCAGCCGAACCCGCAGGGTGAACCCGCCGTGAGGCGGTGGGTTCATCAAACCCTCCCCCAGGAAGGCGCTAAGAGCGCCCACTTCTGCTCCATGTGCGGTTCGCACTTCTGCTCCATGAAGATCACGGAGGACGTGCGGAAGTACGCCGCCGAGCAGGCCATCTCGGAAGAGGAGGCGCTTCAGCGTGGGATGGAAGAGAAGTCGAAGCAGTTTGTGGAAGCCGGAGCGGAAGTTTATCAGCCAGCATAGTCACCCATGAGCCGGGTTAAGAAATCACTCGACCGCCTGCTGGAGGGACGTTCCGACGCCAACTTCGACTTCGGTGACCTGTGTCACCTTCTGGAACGTGGCGGATTCACCGCCCGTGCCGGCCAAGGCAGTCACCACATTTACTTCAAGCAAGGCGTGGAGGAGATCATCAACTTGCAACCCAGGGGATCGCAGGCGAAAGCTTATCAGGTCAAACAGGTCCGCGACCTCATTCTCAAATACCAACTGGAGTTAGACTGACATGCGCTACGAATTCATCATCTACTGGAGCAAAGCGGACGAAAGCTTCGTCGTCGAAGTCCCGGAGCTCCCCGGCTGCATGGCCGACGGCGCCACCTACGAAGAAGCCATCGCCAACGCCCAGGCCGTGGTCGCGGATTGGATCGAAACCGCTCGGTCTCTTGGCCGCCCGATCCCTGAGCCCAAAGGAAGGCTGACCTACGCTTGAGCCCCGAACACCAAACCCCAGGTCTGATGGTGCATCCTTCCGTCGAATCCGAACAAGCCCTGACCGAGGAGGCCTTCGCCATTCCCTGCCCTAGACTCCATTTTTCCTACAACAGAACGGCAATAAGTCATAAATGAAACTACAATCTATCGAATTGGATAAATTCAAATGCTTTGATCGATTAAAAGTCAAGTGCGCTAAATTCACCTTGTTAACCGGTGCCAACAGTAGTGGCAAAAGTTCGATTATGATGAGTCTGCTCGGTGCGCTACAGACAAAACGGTTTCCCTTCCATTTTTCACCTAATGGTTCTTACGTTAACATGGGTGACTTCGTAGAGCTAGCTCACGACCATGACCCTGCTGCAGAAGTTCGCGTCGCACTCACTCTTGCCGGTGGTTCGACTGAAAAGTCTATCGTTCTAGATTCCACTTTCATTCAGGACACAGACACGAAACTCCCTAGATTAAAGAATCTCATATACAAGAGTCCTGATTTGGAATTTAAGGCGACCCCGCAAGGATCCGGCTACAAAGCAAATTATCGGTATGATCCACTAAAAGACCCCATGAGAGAGATCGGTGACTCGCCGAAATTTGTTGCATTCATGGACAACTTGGTGGGCTTTCTTTCTGATGCCTCAAAAAAGACGAAAGCCAAAGCGAACTCAAAATCTAAACCCTCTGCAAAAACGGCTGAAGAATCTATACGGCAGATGAAGGAAGCATTTCGCACCGAATCGACCAGTGGGGAATATACGTTCAAGAATGCGTCCGAATTCTTTAGTGCCGGAGACAACGCCTTTTTGACTCGGCGCATCACCGAGATGTGCACTCACACGGAAGATTTTAACCGTCGCTCCAATTACATAAGCTCGTTTCGCCTCCCTCCTGAGCGAACTTATTACCAACGCACTAGGTCGGCAATGAAGGTTGAGAAATTCGGAGAAAATTGGATTGACCAGGTTGTGGAGTGGGAACAATCCAATGCTCCCGAGTATCAAACTCTTCAAAAACTGTCTAAGCGACTGGGGCTCGCCAACGTGATTAAGGCTAGGCATCACGGAGGAGGGAGATACGAGATGCGAGTTTCCCCATACGATCAGGCAATTGATTGCGCTCTCAACGACGTTGGATTTGGAGTTAGTCAATTTCTACCTTTGCTAGTTGCGGATCTTCAACTCGGGAAAGGATCAACCTTCATGGTGTCGCAGCCTGAGATTCATCTGCATCCCAAAATTCAGGCGGACTACGTCAGTCTTTTGGTTGATACTTCGGCGAAGCAAGACAAGGCCTACGTAATTGAGACGCACAGTGAATATATGTTGAACCGGTTTCGGCTTCTCATTGCCAAGGGTGACATCTCACCTGATGATGTCTCTGTGTATTATTTGACGCGCGGGAAGCGAGGGATGCGTTGTTGCAACCTCCGTTTCGAAAAAGACGGAAGCATCACAAACGCTCCGAGTGACTTCTTTGAAACCTATATGATGGACACTGTGGAAATCGCCCTTCATGCCAAAGCGTAAAGACATCTTTGTTGATACAAACCTCGCGAAAAACTTCTGCAACCCGGTGGACGAGGTATTGAAGGAATTCATCCGTTGGTTATTTTATCAAGGATCTTTAGTCGTAAGTAATAGCGTCATCAGAGAATACAGCGATGCATGTCAAAAGTCTGCATCCCAGTCGAGTATTCTTGTCATAATCGCGCATCAAACGAGAAAACGTAGACTGGTTAAAATTAGCAATGAGGCTCTGAATGAGGTTGTCTTCGAGAACAGGGAACTCAAGGCGATCAAATCCAATCGCAAAGACCACGAGCACCTAAAAGCGGTCATGTTGTCTCATCGTCGAATGGCGCTAACAAATGATAAGAAATTTGCTCACGATGTGATCTCCCTTCCCAGAATCAAGGGCACCGCTGCGGCAAAGCCACATGATCTCGAGTATCGAAAGAGTTAGATTCTGGAGCATCCTGCCTCCGTTCCGCCTTGACGCCCGCGGAGCGGCGGAAGCATCCTCGCACATACACACCAGAATGAAAACCCTGTGCTTACTTCGTAAGCGTCACGCGGCGCCCCACTGTCGGCGGCGCATCGTAGATGTCATAGATCGGTGCTATGACATCTACGACTGAGATCAGCG
>CAZFZN010000008.1:0-198504 GCA_964523105.1 uncultured Akkermansia sp. | reverse complement strand
CCGCCTCCTCAAACCATAGCTTAGCTCCTGGCCCGAATTTCGGGGTCCACTTCATCATCAAGCGTGACCAGCAGCAATCGCCCGCCGCGGATGAATCCCTCGACCGAGGCGCGGGCTTCCGTCTTCTCTTTGCGACCTGGATAAAAGGAACGCAGCAGGCGCACTTCGCCCCGCAGCGCGATGGTGCCGTCCGGCTGGAGCGTGGCGGACAGGCGGGCGGTCTGGAGGTCGTTGCGGTCCTTGTCGGAGCAGTCTTCGGTTTGCGGGTGGAAGTGGTTGAGAATGCGGCGGCTGAGCGCAGCGTCGAGCGGCCATGAATCACCGGCCTTTTTTCCGTCCGGGACAGCTGTCAGGGTGCGCCATTCTGCGGCGGTGAAGACGGGCCAGTTTTCGCCGGGGAATTCCCCCCAGCTGCCGCGTGCCTCGCGCCGCGCTGTGACATGGAGCGCGGCGCCGCCCCGGGGGACTTGTCGGGGACGGCTCAATCCCGCCGGCGCGAAGAGCGGCTGGCCCGCGGGCCCGGGATGCGTCCGGGCGAAATTCTCCACCGCGGCGAAGAGTTTGCCTTTTTCCGACGCCTCCGCGACATGCAGGGTGCCGCCGAGGCTGCCGTCCGGATCCAGCAAATACACATGCACCGTGCCGACGGACATCCTGGCCGCGTGGCCTTCGCGATGGATGCGCTCCAGTTCCGCGCGCTCCTCTTTGGGAACGGTGGCGCTCTCACCGAAGTAGTCCTCGTTGCTGGTGAAAACGCAGACGAAGCGGCTGTTGAGCAGCGCGATCAATTTTGGATCGGAGAGCGGACCCGCTCTCAGCGCGAACGCGCCCCCTCAGCACCGGCCTGCGGCCATGCGTCCATCGTGCGTGAACAGAAACACGGGCCGGCCGCTTTCTTTCGCGGTGCGGATGGCGGTGCGAATGTCCGGCGCCCAGCCGATTTCATCCAGCCGGCGCTCCTCTGCGGACGGCGCACTCAGAGCGACGCGCTTTTCGATTTCATCGGGCGTTAGCGCCGTCACGAACGTCAGCGGGGCCAGGGCGGCGATGAGGAGCAGGAGGTATTTCATTTCCGGCAATCATGCGCCGGCCGCGGAGTGCGGCAAATCCGCATTCGTGCCCGCGCCCGGCGGTCACAGCTTGGGCGGGTTGCGGCCGATGAACGGATATTGTTCGAGATCGATCACGGCCCCGCTCACGGGTCCGAACTCATCGCTGAGGAAGAGCGCCACGGTGGCGGCGGTTTCGTCAGGATGGAAAATGCGGCCGGAGGGCGCGAACATTTTCGGCAGTTGTGAGGGCCAGTCCTCAGCCATGCCTTCGGCCTGCTTGTAGCGGCGCTCGTTTTCCGTGAGGACCCAGCCGGGATTGATGTGATTGACGCGCACCCCGTGGCAGCGGTGCAGCGCGTCGCCGAGATTGCGGCTCATGGTCATGAGGGCGCCCTTGCTGATGCTGTAGGGCAGCAGGTTTTCCTCGCCGCTGTAGGCGTTGACGCTGCCGATATTCACCACCGTGCCCCGCGATTTCTCCAAATGCGGCAGCGCGGCCTGGATCAGCAGCAGCGGCGCGCGCACATTCACCGCCATGACGCTGTCGAAGAATTCCACCGTCACGTCGCCGATGCGTCCGCGCACGACATACGCGGCGTTGTTCACCAGGCCGTCGAGCCGGCCGAACGCGGCGATGGCCGCGGCCACGATTCGCGCCGGAGCCGCCGGATCGGCGAGATCGTCCCGGTGGAAAACGGCGCGGGCGCCGAGCGATGCGGCCACCTGCCTCCCGGCCTCCTCCTCGCGTCCGTGCACGAGCACGTGCGCGCCCTCCAGCACGCAGCGGCGGGCAATGGCTTCTCCAATGCCGGTGGTGCTGCCGGTGACGATGATGACTTTTCCTTCCAGGCGGTTCATGACGCGATGATGTGCGGGCCGCCGCCGGCGTCAATTCGCGGCGCGGCGGATGCGTGAGAAAATGTGCGTGACTGCCGGTTGCCGGCCAGGCAAGCTCGCGCGCATGATTCCCTCCGCCTCTCCCGTTCCCGCCGCCACCGGCCCGTTTGGCATCGAACCCGGCGCGCTCAGCCGGCGCGACGCCTTGAAATCCGCGCTCTGCGCCGCCGGTGTTTCGCTGGCTGCCACCGCTGCCGCGCAGACCGCGTCGAAGCCCGCGGCGGACGACCGCCGGGCCTCTCCGAAGCGCTACGACGTGAAGAAATCCATCAACCTCTGGGCGTTTCCCTATCCGCAGCGGATGAACCTGCGCGAGTGCCTGCAACTGGCCAAAGACGCCGGTTTCGACGCCATCGAACTGAACTACGACCTCGAGAACGATCTCAGCCCAAAGGCCGGCGCGAAAGAGTGCGCCGCGATCCGCAAAATGGCGGATGACACCGGCATTCAAATCAGCGGCCTGTGTTCCTTTTTGTTCTGGCCCTATCCGCTAAGCAGCAACGACCCCGCGAAGCGCGCGCGCGGCATCGAACTCGCGGGACTCATCGCGCAGGCGGCGCACGACATGGGCGTGGAGAACGTGCTCGTGGTGCCCGGCGCGGTCCACATTCCGTGGCGCACCGATCACGAGCCGGTGCCGAATGACGTCTGCGAAAAGCGCGCCCGCGAAGCGGTGGGGCAGCTGCTGAAGCAGGCCGCGAAGCTCAAGGTGTCGCTCAACATGGAGAACATTTTCTTCAACGGCTTCCTCATGACGCCGATGGAGATGAACGCCTTTGTGGACAGCTTTGGGGATGAAAAATGCGCGGTGCATTACGACACCGGAAACATCGCCATGTTCCAGCACGCCGAGCACTGGGTGCCGATTCTCGGAAAGCGCACGCGCAACATTCACTTCAAGGAGTTCACCAAAAAGGGTACCGACTTCAGCCTCGAAACCTTCCGCCCGCTGCTGGACGGGACGACGAACTGGCCCGCCGTGATGGACGGTCTCGCCGCCGTGGGTTACTCCGGCTATGTGACGTTCGAGTATTTTCATCCCTACCAGCACTATCCCGAGGCGCTGATTTATCAGACCTCCGATTCGCTGGACCGGATCATCGGGAGGAAGTAGCGGGTGCGATATGTTTTCCGCCGCGATCCGACTTCTCCTGCCCCTGACCTTGTCCGTCCATGCTGCGGACTGGCCCCAGTTTCTCGGGCCGCAGCGCGATGGAAAAGCTCCGCCGGACACCGTGCTCGCGGAGGAAGTGCCGGCGGATGGATGGCGTGTGCTGTGGAAGCACGACTGCGGCGAGGGATTTGCCGGACCGGTGGTGCAGGACGGCAAGGCGGTGCTGTTTTCCCGCACCGGCGATGAGAATGTGGTGGAGGCGCGGGAGGCGCTGACAGGCCGGGCGCTGTGGCGCACGGCGTGGGCGACGGATTATCGCGACGACTTCGGATTCGATGCCGGACCGCGCTCATGCCCCACCATTTCCGGAGCCGGGGACGCGGCGGTGGTGTTTTGCTATGGCGCGGACGGTTCGCTGACGGCGCTCTCCCTGCGGGACGGTCAGGTGAAATGGCGCAAGGATTTGGTGAAGGAACTGCAGTCGGGAAAAGGATTCTTCGGCCGCGCCTGCGCGCCGCTGGTGACGGGTGATCTGGTGCTGGTGGCCGCCGGCGGGGAAGGCGCGGGAGTCGCGGCCTTCGACCGGCAGACGGGTGCGCTGCGCTGGAAGGCGCTGGATCACGAGGCCGGTTATGCGTCGCCGCTTTTGCTGCGCCCGCCGCAGGGTGAACGTGCCGTATTCTTCACGCGCGAGGGCGTGGCGGGCATCGTTCCTGACAGCGGCAAAGTGGCGTGGACGCAGCATTTCCGCGCGAAGATGCATGCCTCGGTGAATGCCGCTTCGCCCGTGGCGGTGGATGCGGCGCACTTCTTCACCTCGTCCTGCTACGATGTCGGCGCGGCGCTGTGGGAAATCGGCCCGGACGACTCCCTGACTGCAAAGTGGCGCGCCGGGGAAAAGCTCGACTGCCATTACAGCACACCGGTGCTGGTGGAGGGAAATCTTTACGGCTTCCACGGACGCCAGGAGACCGGCCAGCAACTGCGCTGCGTCTCCAGCGGCGACGGCACGGTGCGCTGGTCGGTGCCGCTGGCCGCGGGGCATGTCATCGCGTGCGGCAAGAAGCTGATCGTTCTCACCGAGGACGGGGAACTGATCCTGACAGACGCCTCGCCTGACAAAGCGCCTGCGCTGAGTGCGCGCAGTGAAATTCTGCGCGGCGGCCACCGGGCTCCGCCGGCGCTCGCCAACGGCCTGCTCTACGCGAAGGACAAGTCGCGCCTCGTCTGCGTGGACCTGCGGAAGCCGGACGGAAAGCAGCAGTAGCCGCTGATTGGCAGGGCTGACTCATGAAGCCGCAGCGGGGGCGTCCATGGCCCGGGTCCAGACTGTACGACAAGGCCGGGACGGCCTTGCTACGGGGCTTTTCGCTATTCGTGCGTAAGGCCTTACTAATTGGTAAAGCCCCGCACCGGGCCGGTGACGGCATTGACCGCCCCGGCGACGGGCCGCGCGACCATGCCGACGGCACGGCCCACGGTGCTGCAGCCTGTCAGCAGCAGGGCAGTGGCGGTCAGCAGCAGAAGGGGGACATTCATGGGGCGGGACTTTGTTGGCGGGCCGGGGGATTGGCAAACGGGAGTTGGTGCGCATGCGGCCATCGTGGCCGCCGCCCGGCGGGTCACTTCATCTCCTTGTTCGTCTGGGCGTTGAGAATGGTGATGGTTTCGCGGTGCGAGGTGGGGTCCACGCGGAAGCCGAGGCGGCCGCGGTGTTTGCGTTCGATTTCGACGAGGGTTTGTTCGTCGTGGGTGCGCAGGCGGTGCATGACTTCGGGACTGACGACGATCATGAGGTCGTGATCGGTGTCCGGGTAGCGCTGCAGCACGCTGGCGAGGCGGCGCTGCAGTTCCACGCTCATGCTCTCCGTGCTCTTGATGCGCCCGGTGCCGCGGCAGGTGGGGCAGGTGTCGAGCATCGCGGTGGTGAGGCTGTCGTGGAGGCGCTGCCGGGTCATTTCCATGAGTCCCAGCGGACTGATGGGGACGAGCTGGACCTTCGCTTTGTCGCGGTGCATGCGGTCCTTCATCATCTTGTAAACGGCCTGCTGGTCGCGGCGGTGTTTCATGTCGATGAAGTCCACCACGATGAGACCGCCCATGTTGCGGAGGCGGAGCTGTCGCGCGACTTCGGCGGCGGCTTCGAGATTGGTCTGGAGGATGGTTTTCTCGAGGTCGTCGCCGCCTTTATTGCGTCCGGTATTCACATCGATGGCGATGAGGGCCTCGGTTTCATCGATGACGATATAACCGCCGCACTTGAGCCAGACCTGACGGTTGAAGGCGTTGTCGATCTGCTTCTGGATGCCGAGCCGCTCGAAGATGGTTTCATAGGTGGGCGTGACGCAATGGATGCGCTTTTTGCTGCGGCGGCTGATGAGGCCGACGAGTTGTCGCATGCGCTCGGTGGTTTCCTCATCGTCGCAGATGACTTCATCCACCTCCTCGGTGAGGAAATCGCGCACGGTGCGCTCCACGAGGTCCGGTTCCTGAAAGGCGCACACCGGGGCATTGCGGCTCTGCGCCTTCTCCGAGATTTCCTTCCACTGCTTCACCAGCATGGCGAGGTCGCGCACGAAATAGCGGGCGCGCTTTCCGGAGCACACCGTGCGCATGATGACGCCCATGCCGTCGGGCACGTTGAGCTTGCGGAGGATCTTGCGCAGCCGGTCGCGCTCCTTCGGTTCATCGATTTTCCGGCTGATGCCGAACATGTCGTTGAGCGGCATGAGCACGAGGAAGCGTCCCGGGAGGGAGATGTTGGTGGTGACGCGCGGGCCTTTGTTGCCGATGGGGCCCTTGGTGACCTGGACCAGCAGTTCGGCGCCCACGGGATAGAGGCCCGGGATGTCCTTGGCGGTGATTTTCTTCTTCTTCTGCTTCGGCTTTCCGCCGCGGTCGATCTGCTCGATGTCATTGCGCAGTCCCTCCTCCTGGTCCTCGCTGTCCGCGGCGGGGATGGCGTCCCAGAAATGCAGAAAGGCGTTTTTTTCGAGGCCGATGTCCACGAACATGGCTTTGAGTCCCTGTTCGATGTTGCGGACGCGGCCCTTGTAGATGCTGCCGACGATGTGCTGCGTGCCGGTGCGCTCGATGGTGTATTCCTCGAGCATGCCGTTCTCGACGACGGCGACGCGCTGTTCGAGTTTCTCTGTGTTGACGACGACACGGATGCCTTCGTTGAAGTTGGTGTTGCCTCCGAAAAGTTTGCGAATGGATTTGATCACGTGAGTGGTGGGAATGGGTGAAAGTTGAGAGGAATCCGACCGGCGGGGCCGGCGGAGAATGGAATCAGTGCACGGTGGCGGGATCGCGCGGCGGATTGGGCGGATCGGTTTTGAGGCGGAACTTCACGGGTTCCAGCGTTTGACTGTTGAGCACGGGGGCGTCGTCCTCGGGCACGATTTGGGCCTTGGGCGGGACGGGTTCGGCGGGAGCGGTGACGGCCTCCACGGCGGCGGCCTCCTCCTCTTCCGCGGGAGTTTCGGGAGCCTCCGGCGTTTCCGGTGATTCGGGCTCGCCGGGCGGGATGTTGTCGCCCTCGAAGACGACTTCATCGAGGTGCACATAACTGCCGCGGGCCGGTTCGAGAGCGGTTGGCGTGACTTGATAGGAATTGTTGTCGAGGCCGAGGGACTGCTCGATGATGCGCTTGGCGATGGGGGCGGCGACGCGTCCGCCGGCCTTCCCGTTGATGACCATGACGGCCACCGCGATGGTCGGCTTTTCATAGGGAGCGAACGCGATGAACCAGACGCGGTCGTCCTGCTTGATGACCCATTTGCCGTCTTCCCTGACTCTCGCCTTGCGCTGGGCGGTGCTCGTCTTGCCGGCGATTTCCCACACCGTGGAGCGGGCGCGGCTGCCGGTGCCGCCGGTTTCGTTCACCACTTTCCACATGCCTTCCCGCATCGTGTCGAGGTCCTGCGTTTTCACACCTTTCGCGACGAGATCGGCGAGCAGTTTCGGTTTGAACTCAGTGATCATTTTCTGCCGGCGGCCGTCGCGGTCGTACTGATATTCCTCGTAGTGATGGATGAGGGTGGGCTGATAGACTTTCCCGCCGTTGCCGATGGCGGCGGCGAGCATCGCCATCTGGAGCGGCGTGGCACTGATGGGCCCCTGACCCATGCCCACGAGCGCGGTTTCATGGGCGCTGAAGCGTCCCTCCGGAGCGATAAGGCGCCCGTTTCCCTCCATCTCGGGCACTTCGATGCCGGAGTTCATGGGGAAGTCCTGCTGCCCGAAATGGAACAGCGAGGACACCTTCTGCATGCTCTCGATTTTCGCCGCCATGGAGAGCTGCATGAAGTAGCAGTTGCAGGAGCGCTTGATGGCGTCCGCCATGCCCAGCGAGCCGTGCGTGCCCATGCATTTGGGTGCGCGGTTGCCGATCTGCAGGGAGCCGCTGCAGTTGTAGGAGTGTATTACGGGTTTTCCGCAAATGGAGGCCGCGAGCGCCGTCATCAGTTTGAAGGAGGAGCCAGGCACGTCGGCGCGCAGGGCGAGCGGGAGAACGGCGGGAGGATAGGGCGACTCCCTGCTGTAAAGGGCATCGAGCGCCTCGTCATCCCGCGGCGGGAGAAAAATGGACGGATCGTAGGACGGCAGGGAGGCGATGGCCTGCACTTCACCGGTGTTGGGATCGAGCACGACGGCGGCGGCGCGTCCGGCGCCGGAATCGCGCAGCGCCATCTCCGCGATGAACTGCTTCCTCACATCGATGGTCAGGAAGACATCGGCACCCGGGAGCGGTTCGCGGCGCCGCTCCTTGATTTCCTCGGTCAGCCGCCCGTGTTCGTTGACGCGCCAGATGCGCTCGCCGGGTTTGGGACGGAGTTTTTCGTTCTGAGACAGCTCGAGTCCGGCCATGCCGATGTCCTCGGCTTCGATGTAGTCCCAGTCCTGCTTCCTCTCGCCTTCGGGCAGTTCATTCCGGTTCTCGCGGATATAGCCGATGAGGTGACCGGCCATCGCCTTGAGAGGATAGCGGCGCTTGGGACGCTCGCTGATGGTGAGGCCGGGAATGTTGGGGGCATTTTCCGCGTAGGCGGTAAAGCGCTGGAAGTCCTCCGCGTCGCCCTGAATGAGATTCCTTTCGTAAGGGAAGGGGATGACGCCCTTGTTGGAGACGTAGGAGAGAATGATGGCCTGCTTTTGCTTTTCCTTTTCCGCATCCGATGCCGGCACGCGGTAGAGCTTGAGCCGGTCGAGCTCCGGAAAGACCATTTCGTTGAGCAGCGCGATGATGTCAGTGGTGTCCTCCTTGCGCGGGCCGTAGGGAAAGGTGGGCATCTTGCGGCGCTCGCGGCGCGGTTTGGCGCGCTCGCGTTCATTCCATGCCGCCTCCACCGCGGCGAGGTCGATGCCGATTTCCATGCTCGTCTCGTTTCTCGCGAACTCCACGCCGCGCCGGTCGAGAATGCGCCCGCGGGTGCCGGGCACGCGCTGCCGGGCGGTGTCGGTCACCGGCTGTTTGTTGATGAATTCCTCCTGCTTTTCGATCTGGAGAAACCAGAGCCGGTAAAACAGCACTAGGCAGCCGGCGACGATGAGGACAGCCAGCAGGATGAGGCGAATGCGTTGACCGATCATGACACGGACCACTTGCGGGTTCTGAGGCCTTCGTAGCGGATGCTGTAGCCGCTGAGTTTGGCCAGGTAATTGATGAGAAGAAACGCGAACGGGGCGACGACCATGCTGAGCATGGAGGTGGCGCCGATGTGGAGCCAGACCTCCCGGGGAAAGGAGAATCCGGCGCGGCGGAAATTGATGAAGGCGTATTCCAGGGTGAGCAGCAGACCTGTGCCCGCGCCGGTCATGAGAATGGGCAGCTCCCAGCGTCCGCGGCGGAAGAGCGGCCGGATGCCGTGCATCAGTGAGCCCAGCAGCGCGTAGAGAAAAATGGAGAACCCGAATATGCCGCCGCTGCTGCCCACGACGGCATCCACCTGGTCGGCCGCGTGCGCCACGTCAGGAAAATTCACCGAAACGTGGTTCAGCGCATCCCACACGAATCCGGTGAAGAACGCGAAGCACAGCATGACCGGAAAGGGCACGCTGATGGCGCAGGCGAAATAGATCACCGGCACTGCGAAGACCCGCGCGTGCCACGCCCAGTCGAGGGCCGGGATGAAATCCTGGACCACGAACCCGAAGGCCATGAGCACGAAAAGCAGCAGAACGAAGATCATCGCGGCGGAGAGGCGGAAGGCGGGGGTTTTTCCTCCACTTTCTGCTCCATCACGAATACGTAAGGCAAATCATCGAGGTTCACGGCCGGCTCGATAATGGCTTCGCTGGAGGCGTCTCCGGGGCGGAAGTCCACGACGGTGCCGAGCATGAGCCCGGGAGGAAAGCAGTAGGTGTTGTCCCATGAATAAACGCGCCGGTTTTTTTCGACGCGGGCGTCTTTGGAAAGATGTCGGAGCCGCAGTTCCGGGCGGCGCGAGGTGGAAACCCGGACGCCCTGCATGATCCCGCGCTCGATGGTTCCCTCCACCTGGCCGGCGACCTTGCACTGCTCGTCGGTGATGAAGAGGATTTCGGATTCGTTTTCGCCGGCGCGCGCGATGCGCCCCACGAGACTGGCGCGGCCTTCCGGACCGGTCGGCAGAATGATCGGACTGCCGTCCTGCACGCCCTGACGCCAGCCCTTGTCGATGGTGGCGCCGCGGTACCACGCGCTCGTCTTGCGCACGATGATCTTGGCAGGGATGAGCGACAGATCCGTCTGGCGGTCGAATTTCAAAAGGTCCTGCAGCCGCCGCACTTCATCCTGCAGCTGCTGCACCTGGCCGCGGTAGATTTTCAGTTCCGCATTCTCCATCGCCAGCCTCAGGTTTTCGTCGCGCAGTTCCGCGGGAGTGCGTTTTTCGTCGCTCACGCCGGTGATGGCGTCCTGGACTCCGGCGCCGGTCTTTTTGAAGGGAGCGAAAATGGCGCCGACCCGGTTCTGGATGTTGCGCGTCGCGGCATTGTCGAAGGTGAAGACCCAGACCAGTGCCGCAATGAAAGCCGCCAGTGCGATGAGGTTGAAACGTCTCATGGCCGTGAAGAGTCAGGATCAGCCGTCCTTCGTCGTCACTTTCCGGAGGAAGGCCAGTTCGCTGAGCACCTTGCCGGTGCCTTCGGCGACGGCGCTGAGCGGATCCTCCGCCACATGCACCGGCAGGCCGGTCTCTTCGGAAAGCAGTTTGTCCAGCCCGCGAAGCAGCGCTCCGCCGCCGGCCAGCACGATCCCGCGGTCCACCAGGTCCGCGGCCAGTTCCGGCGGGCAGCGCTCCAGCGTGACGCGCACGGAATCGATGATGGTATTCAACGGCTCCAGCAGCGCCTCGCGCACCTCCTGGCTCGTGATTGAAATCGTCTTCGGCAGGCCCGCCACCATGTCGCGGCCCTTGACCTCCATCGTCGTCTCCTTGCTCAGCGGATAGGCGGAGCCGACGCGAATCTTGATATCCTCCGCCGTGCGCTCGCCGATCATCAGATTGTAGGCCCGCTTCATGTACTGCACGATGGCCTCGTCGAGTTCGTCGCCCGCCACCCGCACGCTGCGGCTGTAAACGATGCCACTCAGCGAAATCAGTGCCACCTCGGTCGTGCCGCCGCCGATGTCCACGATCATGTTGCCGCTCGCCTCCTGCACCGGCAGGCCCACACCGATCGCCGCGGCCATGGGCTCCTCGATGAGATAAACTTCACGCGCTCCCGCCTGGGCGGCGCTTTCTTTCACGGCGCGTTTTTCGACCTCCGTGATGCCGCTGGGAACTGCGATGACCACTCGCGGCCGTGCCATGCGCCGGCTGTTGTGCACTTTCTGAATGAAGTGCCGCAGCATGGCTTCGGTGACTTCAAAATCGGCGATCACGCCGTCCTTGAGCGGCCGGATGGCGACGATATTGCCAGGGGTGCGCCCGAGCATGCGCTTGGCATCATCGCCGACGGCCAGCACCTCGCTGGTGCCGCTCTTTACCGCCACCACCGACGGCTCGCGCAGGACGATGCCGTGGTCTTTGACATAGACGAGGGTGTTGGCGGTGCCGAGGTCAATTCCGATGTCATTGGAGAACCAGCCAAAAAGTTTGGCGATCATGGGCGGGGAACGGGGAAAAAGGTTGGGAAAAAGGGTGAAGGCACCGGAAAAGTGCCGGAGGAAAACCGGGTGGAACGCCATCCGCGGACTGCCGCCCGGCGCTTGCAGCTTCGCACGGGTGAAACCGGATTTTCCGGGCTGCCCCGGGTCATTTTGGCGTGCGTCCCCGAAGCGCGGGGCCGGAAATCAGGGCGGTAATCCGGCCCAATGGCCTCACGGTCAAGTGGAAGGTTGGTTTTCCCTGAATTCCGCCAGGGCTTTCGCAATTTCGGGACGCAGTGCCGGGGCGGGGGAGGGTTCAGGTTTCGGCTGTGTCTCAGTTTGAAATTCAGAAGGGCCGGAGGCCCGGCAGAAATTAGCCGGGGGTGGAGCGAAGCGGAACCCCCGGGAATGCAGCCATTGGTATTTCAGCCCCGGCAGGGGCGTCAGAAATCTCCACGCCGCATTGTGACGCCCCTGCCGGGGCTTGGGTTTATTGTCGATAGGTCCCGGGGGTTCCTTCGTTCCTCAGTCACCCCCGGCTAATTTCCGGCAGCCCTCCGGGCTTTTCAAACTGATGCACTACCCGGGTTTCAGAGTGCGGCATTGAAGCGAACACCTGAACCAAGAACCCCGAAAAACGCGGCCCTGCCGGAACTTGCGCCCCGAACCGGCAACGCCACCATCGCCGCCATGCGCCAACTCCTGCTGCCCTTCCTCCTCCCGTTCGCCGCTCTCGCCGATGGTCCCGCCGACAACATCGCCGAAAACGTCCGCCGGCAGCCGCCGCCCGGAGTCGCCATCCCCGATGACGTGCGAAAGTCCCTCACCGGTGAAACCGCAAAACTCAGGGCCGCCATCGAGTCCGTTCGGGCCGAACTGGAGGCGAAGAAGGCCCCGGCGCTGCTTTTCCTGCCGGACGTGCAGATCTTCCACAAGGCCGCCGACTGGGCGCTGCGCTACGATGAGTTCTTCGACGTGAAGCAGACGGAGTGGGCCGCGCAGCAGTTGAAAGAGGGCTTCACCCGGCTGGAGGCGCTGCAAAAAGGCGAGACGCCCTGGCTCGCCGCGCGCGGGCTCGTGCCGCGCGGCTACGTCTCCAAAATCGACGGCAGCGTGCAGCCGTTCGGGCTCGTGATGCCGGAGTCGTTTCAGCGGAATCTCCCCTACCGCTGGCGGCTCGACTGCTGGTTTCACGGTCGCGGCGAAAAACTGACGGAGCTGGACTTCATCCACCAGCGGCAGACGCAGCCCGGCGAATTCACCCCGCAGGATACCATCGTGCTCCATCCCTACGGACGTTACTGCAACGGCTCGCGCTTCGCCGGCGAGACGGATTTCTTTGAAGCGCTCGACACCGTGAAACGCGACTACCGCATCGACGAAGACCGCATCGTCGTGCGCGGCTTCAGCCTCGGCGGCGCGGCTTGCTGGCACATCGCCACCCACCACGCATGGCAATGGTGCGCCGCCAACCCCGGCGCGGGCTTCAGCGAGACCGAGCAGTTCCTCAACTTCTTCCAGGGCGAGAAACTCCAGCCCTATCCCTGGGAGCGGAAGCTGTGGAATCTCTACGACGCCACCGCCGTCGCCGGGAATCTCTTCAACTGCCCCACCGTCGCCTACAGCGGCGAGAACGATAAGCAAAAGCAGGCGGCAGACTTGATGAGTGAAGTCCTGAGTGACGAGGAGGTAAGCCTTACCCACATCATCGGCCCTGGGACGGCCCACTCCTGGGAGAAGCGGGCAAAGACAGAAGTGGCGCGCAGGATAGATGCGCTGGCAGCGCGGGGGCGGGCGCTGCCCGAACCAGGCGACATCGTGCGCTTCGACACTTGGTCGTTGCGCTACAATCGTTTCCGGTTCGGTGCTATTGAGGGCTTTCGGGTTCCCGGCGAGAAAGCCGTCATTCGGATGCACCGGAAAGGATCTGAGATTTTCGTGGCGGCGCACAACGTATCGACACTGCACTTCGATTTTCCGCCCGGCACCTTCCGCCCGACACACAAAGATGAGTTGTTCAGCTTGAGCGGAGTTTCGCTCACCATTGCCAGTGATGACGGCGAGGACTTTGCGGGCGCGGTCCCGCTCACCTTTCCTCCAACCAGCGACGGCTCTTTCCGGGTGTCGTTGCATCTGCCCGATGATTCCGGCCTCTGGACGACACGCGAGAGGCCCGACGGCCTCCGCAAGAAACACGGCCTGCAAGGCCCGGTGGACGATGCCTTCATGGACTCTTTCATCTTCGTGCGTCCGACGGGCCAGGCAGCGAATGAGAAAGCCGGGGCGTGGGCGAAGGCGGAGATGGAGCGGGCCATCGAGCACTGGCGTCGGCATTTCCGCGGCGATGCCCGGGTGAAGGACGACACGGCGATCACCGACGCCGACGTCGCCTCCGCCAACCTCGTGCTGTGGGGCGATCCTTCCTCCAATGCCGTCATGGCGAAAGTCGCGCCGAAGCTGCCCGTCACGTGGAGCAGCAGCGAAATCAAAGCCGGCGCCAGGACCTTCCCCGCCGCGGATCACGCGCTCATTTGCATCTACCCGAATCCGCTGAACCCCGAGTGCTACGTGGTGCTGAACAGCAGCTTCACCTTCCGCGACTACGACTACCTCAACAACGCCCGCCAGACGCCGAAGCTGCCCGACTGGGCCATCATCGACCTGAAAACGCCGCCGAACAGCCGCTACCCCGGCGCGATCCCCGCCGCGGATTTCTTCGGCGAGAAGTGGGAACTGAAGCCATAGCAGCGCCCCGGGGCCAGGCCGTGCACTGGCGTGAAGCGGCACCAGAAGCCGTAGCAAGGCCGTCCCGGCCTTGTCGTTGCACGTCCCGCGCTCACACCGCCCCGCGGCTGTCGCCGGCCGCTGCAGTTGCCAGCAAAAAGTGGAGACGAAGAACCCACCGATGGACACGGATAAACACGGGTTAGCCAAAGCGGCTGGATTCCCGCATTGCGTGAAGCTCATGGTGGACCGGGCCGGCTGAGCATCCGGGCTTATTCGTGTCCATCCGTGGTGCTATTTCCCCTTTTGA
This sequence comes from uncultured Akkermansia sp., assembly GCA_964523105.1. Lineage (GTDB taxonomy): Bacteria > Verrucomicrobiota > Verrucomicrobiia > Verrucomicrobiales > V1-33 > V1-33. The sequence continues at coordinate 184,330 of CAZFZN010000008.1, read as the reverse complement.
GGTTAGAATTCAATCGGCACGGGCCAGCCGAAGATGCCGGCGAGGATGCAGTAGAGAAAGAACGCGCCGCCGAGCGCGACGACCCACGAGCCCCACTGCAGCGCGCCGCGGCGGAAGGTTTCGCCGCCGGCATCGCGGCCGATTTTGAGAATGCCGGAAACCGGCGCGACGACACACAGGTGTCCGACTTCCACGCCGATGCAGAACGCCGCGATGGCCCATGCCGCCGCGCTGCCGCTCACGCCTTCGAGCGTTTCCAGCAGCTTGCCGCCGAAGCCCATGCCGTGCACGAGGCCCAGAATGAACACGACAGCCATGCGCCGTCGGCTGAACGGGGCATCGAGATGGAGCAGATTCTCCACGGCGATGAAAATGATGCTGCCGCTGATGACCGGCTCCACGATCCACGGCGGCAGCAGTTCCTTGCCGTGCACCGCGGTGGCCACGACGGTCACGGAGTGCGCGATCGTGAAGATGCCGATGATTTTGAAGACTTCCCAAAAGCCGCGCAGCGCCAGCACAATGCCGATGGCAAAGAGCACGTGATCGTAGCCGGTGAGGACGTGGTGGATGCCTTTGACGAGATAACTGCCGATGAAGTCTGAGTCCATGTGGGGAGCGATGTGGTTGCGGAGAGTGAATCGGGATGCAAGGGCCGCGGTTGGCCGTGCCTTGCGGCTTGCACATTCAACGGCACGGCGCACGCCTGCTGCGCAGAAAAATGATCTCTTTCACCATCCTCGGCAGCGGCAGCGGCGGCAATGCGGCACTCATTCGCAGCAGCGAAGGCGTGCTCATGGTGGATGCGGGATTGAGCGCGGCGCAGCTCACGGCGCGCCTTGCCCTGTGCGGCGTCGATCCCGCGGAGCTGCGCGGCATTTTGCTGACGCATGAACACGGCGACCATACGCGCGGACTGGAAGTCTTCACCCGCAAGCACCGCCTGCCCGTGCTGGCCAACGCCATGACCCGCGAAGTGCTCGGAGACCGGCTCAAGGAGGCCGTGTGGAAGGTCATTCCCGGCGGCGGAGCGTTTTCGTTCGCCGGGCTGGAAATAGAATCCTTCCGCGTGCCGCACGATGCCGTGGACCCCATGGGTTTCATCTTCCGCCGCAGCGGAACGGCACTCGGAGTTTTGAGCGACCTCGGTCACGTCACGACGCTGGTGCGCACCAAAGTCGCGGCGCTGGATGCTTTATTTGTCGAGGCGAACTACGACTCTGAGATGCTGTCGAATGACACCAAACGCCCGTGGAGCACGCGCCAGCGCATCGCCAGCCGTCACGGACACCTCAGCAACGATCAGTGCGCCGAGGTGATCGCCGCTGCGGCCGGTCCCTCACTGCGGCATCTGGTGCTCGGGCATCTGAGCCGCGACTGCAATTCCCCCGAAGTGGCCTGCGGCGCCGCCCGGGCCGCACTTCAGGCGGCCGGCTCGGGACACACGACGGTCACCTGCGCGTGTCAGGATGAACCGACGCCGTGGCTGGAGGTGCGGCGGGAGGAAACGATGACGGCACTGCCGTCACCACTGGCGGCGCCGGCGTGGGAGCAGGGAATGCTTTTGTAACACCGCCGGCGCGGGCGGGCTGAATGCCGGGCGCGCGCTACGCGGCACCTTTCAGCCATGCCAGCACCTTCTGATTGTCATCCCCCGCGGCCCAGACGGCGCGGAGGAAATCGGCGGCGTGGACGCCGTGCTGTTCGAAGAACGACCGGTCGCCGCCGCAGCCGTACATGATGTCAGGATGCAATTCGCCGCGGAGTTTGGCGCGGGCTTTCGGGATGATGCGATTGAGCCAGCGGATGCCGCCGAGGCTGGCGTCGTCCTTGGCCGGCAGCGTCGCCGGGTCCAGCACCGCGGTGGAGGTCTTGCCCTTCTGAATCGTCAGCAGGTAATCCCGCCGCGCCGCCGCGATGAGCAGCGCCGTTCCCGGCACCGGCTCGCCGTAGTTGCAGTAGTCCTCGATGAAATCGAAGAACTCCCGCGGCTGATAACCGATGCTCTTGAGAAACGCACTGTCCGCCGCCGTGTAATACGTGGCGAAATCATGGTTCCCGGCGCGGTACTTGGCCTCGCACCGCGCGAAGAGCGCCAGGAACTCCTGATCCCATGAATATCCCGAGGCAGGCATGACGGTTATTGAGCGGGAGGAGGAGTCGGCGGGGAAGGGGGCGACGCCGGGGCGTTGACGGCGGGCGCATGCTCACCCGGGAGCATGATGCGGAATACAATCGCGGCGACGGCGCCGCCGCCGAAGCAGCCGATCAGATACACCGCGATGGCGGCGAATTCGACTGTCCCGCTCAGCGCTACACCCAAGCCGACTGCAGGATTGAACGCTCCCCCTGTGATATTGCCCACAGATGCAGCGCCCGCAATGACACACAGGCCAATGGCGAGGCCATAGAATTGATTGTTGGCCAGTGCTTTTGTCGTGGCCACATGCAAGACTGTCGAGACCAGAAGAAAAGTGAAAAGGAACTCAGCCAGAATTCCTTTGCCGAAGTCAACCTCTGCAGCCTTGTGGTGTTCGCCCCACGCGCCGTGCAGAATCCGCCAAAGGACCCATGCAACCAAGGCCCCGGCAAACTGGGCGCAGGCATATTCAATGAGCTCCTTCTTGGTCATTCGTCCGCGCAGGAACACTCCGAGACTGACCGCAGGATTGTAATGACCGCCGGAGACATGTCCCATGGCGAAGATGCATAGACACAGAGTAGCCGCGGGGGCTAGGCCTGGGACGCTTCCCCCTCCGAGCAGGGCGGCGGTGACGAGGAACAGGGTTCCGATGAATTCAGCAATAAGTTTGTTTGAGATCATGGCAGGGGCGAGACTAGAAAGGTGCCGGCACACTGGCAAGAAATTCTTTCGTAGCACGAAAGTTTCACGCGGGCGGGAATTCAGGGCGCGGCGACGGGTCACCCGTGGCCTGCCCTTGTGGCGAAGGCGCGGTAGAAGTGCAGCTTTTCGTAAGGGATGCGGTCCCCGAGGGCTTCGTGCAGCTTCCCGAGGGAATCGAGACCATGGGCTTCCGCCGCGGCGGAGATGGCGCGTTCGTCTTCCGGGGAATAGAAGTCGCGGGGCGCGGCCTCCAGTTTTCCCGCGGCAATGGCGTCGGCGAGGTGCCGGCAAATCGTGCTGCGTTTCAACCCCGCGGCGGCGGCGATTTGGTCGATGCTTTGCCCGGCGCGAAACTTCTGCACGGAAACCATGGCCCCGGCGACCGGGCGCGGTACGGGCGGGGGATCTGCGGGGGCCTCGTCGGCAAATCGCTGGCGGGGATTGCTGCGCAGCCATGCGGCGACGGTGTCCATGAACTCGCGGCCGAAGTCCGCCAGCTTGCGCGCGCCGACGCCCGGGATGTTCAGAAAATCCTGCGTGCTTTGCGGATAGCGGCGCGCCATCCAGCGCAGCGCCACGTCGCTGAAAACAACATACGGCGGCACGGCGCGCTCGTCCGCGAGGCGCTTTCTCACCGCGCGAAGCTGCGCGAACAATCCTTCGTCGCACTGAATGCCGCCGGCGCGTTTCACCTGCGGTTTCTTCTCCGCGAGGACAGCTTCCGCCTTTTCCGTCGGCGTCATCGCGGCAATGAAAACCGGCTGCCGCGCCAGCAGCACGCGCCGGCCGGCATCGGTCAGGCCCAGGGTGCGGTAGAGGTCGTCGCTTTCTTTGGCGAGGCCGAGCCGGGTCAGTTCGCGGCCGATGTGAAGCCACTCCGCGCGCTTGGTTTCTTTGCCGATCGCCCATGTGGTGAGTCGCTCGTGGCCCCACTTGCGGACTTTGTCAGAATCCCTGCCGGTGAGCACGTCCACCACGTGATTGAGCCCGGTGTCGAAGCCATTCGCGGCGCGGATGCGGAACAGACATGACAGCAGCATCTGGGCGGCGCGCGTCGCTTCCACCTGACCGCGCGGATTGAGACAGGCATCGCACGCGCCGCAGTTTCCGCCGGTCCAGACTTCCCCGAAATAGCCGAGCAGTCCGGCGCGGCGGCAGGTCGGGGAAGCCGCGAAGTCCGCCATCAGATTGATTTGCCGCCGCTGAATTTCGCGCGCGTCGTCGTCGGTGACGTCATCGAGAAAACGCAGGTTCTTCACGACGTCGCCGCGGGAAAAGAGCAGCACGCATTCCGACGGCAGCCCGTCGCGGCCGGCGCGTCCGGTTTCCTGGTAGTAGCCTTCGATATTCTTCGGCAGGTCGGCGTGAATGACGAAACGCACGTCGGGTTTGTTGATGCCCATGCCGAAGGCGATGGTGGCGCAAATGACGCGCACTTCGTCGCGGATGAATTTCTCCTGATTCCGCGCCCGCTCCGCATTGTCCAGCCCGGCATGATAGGGCAGGGCGGGGATGCCGGCCTCCGAGAGTTCCGCGGCCATGCTTTCGGCGGTTTTGCGCGCCTGAACATAAACGATGCCGGAGGCGTCCGGCCACTGCTGGACGAGGCGCACCAGTTGTTCCGCCGCCCTGACTTTCGGCAGGATGGTGTAGTTCAGATTCGGCCGGTTGAAACTGGCGACAAAGACTTCCGGCTCGTGGAGGTGAAGCTGCGTGCGGATGTCGCCGCGCACCTGTTCCGTCGCCGTCGCCGTCAGGGCGAGAAACGGCACCTGCGGCAGCACGTCGCGCAGTCGCGCCAGCTGGCGGTAATCCGGCCGGAAATCGTGCCCCCACTCGCTGATGCAGTGCGCTTCATCCACGGCGACGGCGTTCACGCCCCAGCGTTTCAGGTCTTCAAGAAACCCGCCGAGCATGATCCGCTCCGGCGCGGCATAGAGCAGGCGGATGTTTCCCTCGTCGAGCCGGCGCTTCCGTTCGTAAGCCTCGCGGGCATCGAGCGTGCTGTTCAGAAACGTGGCCGGCACGCCCGCCGCGAGCAGGGAATCCACCTGGTCCTTCATGAGCGCGATGAGCGGCGACACCACCAGCGTCACGCCGCCGCGCGCCAGCGCCGGAAGTTGATAGCAGAGAGACTTTCCCGCGCCCGTCGGCAGCACGGCCAGCGCGTCCTTTCCCGCCAGCGAAGTCTCCATGATCTCGCGCTGCAGCGGACGAAACGAGTCGTAGCCGAAAACGGATTTGAGGAGGTCGGGGAGGCGGCCGGGCATGGGGAACAGGAACGCATTCCGGCATGGAGATTGGCGGTGCGCAATGACATTTCCATTCGCGTAACATCCGTTGGCGGAATGTTGCGTGCTGATTTACGCTAACGGCAATGGGCAGGGCTGCAGTTCACGATTCTTCAAAGTTCATCCTCGGCATCGAGGGCGGGGCGACGCGTGCCACGGTGCTGCTGGCCCGCGGGGACGGCTCCGAAGTTCGCCAGTGGAGCGAAGGCCCGGCGAATCTGCGCCTGATGGACGACCGCGAACTGCTGGAGCACTTCCGCGGCATCGCCGGCAAAGTTCCGGAGCCGCTGAGCGCTCTGGGCATCGGGCTGGCGGGAGCGCGCACGGAGGCGCACCGGCGGCGCATCCGTCGCCTCGCGGAAAAGGTCTGGCCGGGCGTGCCGTGTTGGCCGACGAACGATTTGGAAACGGCGCTCGCGGCGGAGCCGGAACGTCAGGGTGTGGCGGCGCGCGTGCTCGTGCTCAGCGGCACCGGTTCGTGTTGTTTTGGCAGGGCGGCGGACGGGCGCACGGCCAAAAGCGGCGGGCGCGGCCACATTCTGGGAGATCAGGGCAGCGCCGCGGACATCGGACAGCGCGGACTGCGCGAACTGATGGCGACGTGGGACCGCACCGGACGCTGGCCATTGCTGGGCTCCGCGGTGCTCGATACGCTCAAACTCAACGCCCCGGAGGACCTCGACGAATGGGCGCTGGAGGCGGGAAAGAAGGAAATCGCCAGTGTGGCGGTGGCTGTGTTTCATTCCGCTGCTCAAGGCGACCGGCTGGCGTCGGCCATTCTGCGCAGCGCCGCCGACGCCCTGGTGCAGGACGGGCTGGCCTGTGCGCGACGCCTCGCCAAACGCGGCCAGTGTGTGCAGTTCGTTTTCAACGGCGGCACGCTGCTGAAGAACCCCGGTTTCGCCGCGATGGTGAAGAAGGGACTGGGCAAAGCATGGCCGGGAGCGATGGCCGCACCGCTGTCGCGGCCATCTGTTTGGGGCGCGGTGGAACTGGCGAGGCGGCTGGCAACGGCACCGCGTTCCGGATCCACCCGGCGCAAAGCCGTGCCCCGGGCGAAGGAAATTCTCATCCCGGCGCTGGATCAGCTGGCCGCATCGCCCACCGAACAGCGGAACCGGCGGTCGGAGAAACTGGACACGATGCCGCTGCGTGACGCCGTGAAGCTGATGCTCGACGAAGAGTCGCGCGTGCCGCGCGCGCTGCTGGCGGAGTGTGAGGATATCGTGTGGGTGGTGGAGAAAATCATCGCGGCATTCAAGAGGGGCGGCCGGCTGTTCTATGTGGGCGCCGGCACCAGCGGGCGTCTGGGAGTGCTGGATGCGAGTGAGTGTCCGCCGACCTTTCGCGTGCCGCGCGAACAGGTGCAGGGGATCATCGCCGGCGGTCAGACAGCGCTGTGGAATGCCGTCGAGGGTGCCGAGGACGACGCCCGCGCCGGCGCTGCGGCCATGGAATATCGCAGGCCGGGCCGGCACGATGTAGTCGTCGGCATCGCCGCGAGTGGACGCACGCCGTTCGTGTGGGGAGCGCTGGCCGCCGCAAAGAAATGCAAAGCCGCGACGGCGCTCGTCACCTTCAATCCGGCGATGAACGATCTTCCGCAGCGCGTGGCGGATCGCATTATCGCGCCGCATGTCGGACCCGAAGTCCTCACCGGCTCCACGCGGCTCAAATGCGGCACCGCCACCAAGCTGCTGCTCAATATCTTCACCACCCTCGCCATGAGCCGCACCGGCAAGGTGCTGAGCAATCTCATGGTGGACCTGAATCCCTCGAACGCCAAACTGCGCGACCGGGCGGTGCGCATCGTGTCCGAACTCACCAGGGCCTCCGCGGAGGAGGCGCGTCAGGCTCTGGAGCAGGCGGAGTGGGTGGTGCAGGCGGCGGTGGCGGCGTTGCGAAAGAGATAGCCGCCCACTTTTCCGGGAATTGAGGTGGCGGATGGCCTTGCGACTGCTTTCACCTGCTCCAGCGTGATGCCCTCATGGAAAAAGCCGCCGCCATTCAGCAAATCAAAGACGCCTGCCGGGAAATCGTAAAACAGACGATGAGGATTCACCCTGCCGTGCCGCATTTGCAGCATGAGGAAACGCAGGCCGCCGTGCTCAAGGCGATGCATCAGCTGACCGTGGAGCTGGAGACTGTCAAAAAGCTGACCGGACGTCTCGAGCGCGAAGACGCGAGCACTATTCTCTGAGCGCATCGTTTCTCCTCACCCGCCATGTCCTTGCCCGCCCACAAAACGAAAATCATCGCCACCATCGGCCCCGCTTCGTCCGAACCGGAGGTCCTCGAAGCCATGCTGCGCGCCGGCATGAATGTGGCGCGGCTCAATTTCTCGCACGGCGACTTTTCCGTGCATCTCAAGAACATCCGGGCCCTGCGCGCCGCCGCCGCCGCCGTGGGCACCGGACTGGCCATCATGGCCGATTTGCCAGGGCCGAAGATGCGCATCGGCATGCTGGCGCAGGAGAAAATCCTGCTCAAGCACGGCGACCGTTTCACACTCACCACGGACAACATTACGGGCGATCAGTCGCGCGTCTCGGTCAGTTTTGCGAAGCTCACGCAGGTGGTGAAAGCCGGTGACCGCCTGTCGCTCAACGACGGTTATGTGCAGCTCACCGTGGATGAAGTGAGCGGCAGCGACGTGCACTGCACGGTGGTGACGGGCGGCGAACTCCGATCGAAGAAAGGCCTCAATCTTCCCGGCATCGACCTCGGCATCAGTGCCTTCACCGAGCGCGACCGGGAATGCCTGCGCTTCGCTTTGGAGAATGGAGTCGATGCCGTGAGTCAGTCGTTTGTGGAAAGCGCCGCGGACATCCGCGCCGTGCGCGATGCCGCCTACACCATGGGCGGCACCCCGTTCATCATTGCCAAAATCGAACGCAGCGGCGCGCTGGACCGCCTCGATGAAATCCTCGACAGCGCCGACGGCATCATGATCGCCCGGGGCGACCTCGGCGTGGAAATCCCCATCGAACGCATCGCCGTGGTGCAAAAGGACATCATGCGCCGCGCCCGCCGCCGCGGACGTCCGGTCATCACCGCCACGCAGATGCTCGAGAGCATGATCACCTACAGCCTGCCCACGCGCGCCGAGGCCACGGATGTGTCGAATGCCATTCTCGACGGCACCGACTGCGTCATGCTCAGCGGCGAAAGCGCCATCGGAGCCTATCCGGTCGAGAGCGTCGCCATGCTCTCGCGCATCGCCGCCAGTGTGGAGCCGGAGCGGCGCAGTGTCAGCATCGCGAGGATGTACGCGGGCATGGACCTGACAAAAATCGTGCAGTCGCAGCACCTCATCAGCATCAGTGTGGAGGCGACGATGCAGTATCTGAAGCCCGCCGCCGTGTTTGCCCGCACCGACAGCGGGGTCTCGGCGCGCCGGCTCGCCTCGATGCGGCTGCCGGCGTGGATCATCGCGGTTTCGCCGTCGTCCAAGACGTCCCGCGATCTGCACTTCAGCAGCGGCATCTTTCCGATCCACCTGCCGGAGCCGCCCGCTTCGTGGAACGATTGGGTGCGCCGGCAGGTGAAGGATTTCGGCTTGAGCGGTGCCTTCGCCATCCTGACACAACGGCCCTCCACCTTCGATCCCGAAAGCAATCACCGCATGGAAGTGGTGACGCTGTAGTTCCGGCTTTGCCACCCGGGCATACTGAAAATCGGACGAGGGGGAGAGACCGTAGCAAGGCCGTCCCGGCCTTGTCAGGAAGCGCAGAGACGGCCCTGCTTCGATCCCGAAAGCAATCACCGCCTGCAAGTGGTCCCGCTTTGAACTGCGGCCCTCACTTCCGCCTGATGCAGTAGAGGTGCTTGTCTCCGCGCAGAAAAATGGCGCCGCCGCTGACGGCCGCGCTGGCACGGTCCTCCTCGCCGAGGTCGCTCACGCCGAACACCTCGAACTTTTCGCCGGTGCTCACGACATACGATTTCCCGGCGCTGGCAAAGTAAAGCCGGCCGTCGGGCGTCGCCACCGGACTGGTCCACGTCGAGACGCCGGGCAGCCGCTCATTGAGCAAACGCCCGCCGGTTTTCAGATCGAACGATTTCAGAATCTCCGGTCCGTGCGTGCGCCAGACGCGATGGTTCACAATGATGGCTGATGAGAGACCCTCCGAAATCTGCGGCACCGTCCACTTGAGATGCGTCTTCGTCACGTCGCCGGTGCCGGTGGGATCGACGCAGACGCCTTTGCCGCCGCGTCCGCTGTCGCTGAAAACCAATCCCCCGCCAAACGCCGGCGATGAAGCATCGCCCTGCGCCGCGCACCACCACAGCACGGCGCCGCTGGACGGATCAAGTCCCTGGATCGCACCCGACGCACTCACCAGCATCTGCGCTTTGCCTGCGATTTCCACCACCACCGGCGTGCTGTGCGCGAAGTTGGTATCCGGACGTTTTGCCTCCCAGCGAATGTCACCCGTTGCGACATCCCACGCGGTGATCGTCGAGGTCTTGCCCGTCTGATCGCAGTTCAGAATGACGGTGTCTTTATAAACGATCGGACTGCTGCCGAGCGCGACATCGAACGCGCGGTTTTCAATTTCTTTGCGCCACAGCAGCTTGCCGTCGAGGCCGAGCGCAGCGATGACGGCGGAACCGAAGACCGCATAAATCCGCCGCCCGTCCGTGCAGGGCGTGGGCGCGCCGTAGCCGCCGCGCAGGTCTGTCAGGATCAGCGGGCCCGGCGGCACTTCGGTCTGCCATTTTAGCTCACCGTCCGCCGCGGCAAAGCACAGCACGCGGTGCTGCAGCGGGTCGTTCGTCACGCCGGTGACGATGACATTGTCCTCCCACACGATGGGCGAGGAGAACTGATTGTCGCCCTTCGGCAGCGGCATCTTCCATGCGACATTCTCGCCGGTGGCGGCATTCCACGTGAGCGGCAGATCCTTTTCTGTCGAGTAACCAAGCCCGGTCGGTCCCCGAAACTGCGGCCAGTTTTCCGCGCGGCAGCGTACGGACATCAAAATCAGCAGGGCCAGGACAGGTGAGAATCGCATAACGAAGCATGGCACGCCGCGCGCCGCTGTCCATATGCCCGCCACCCCGCAGAACCGGTGCCGGCATGAGCAGCGCCGGCGCTGCCCGTCGAACGCGCTGGACAGGTGAGGCGGGGTGAGGTTTCAGGCGGTGTTATGCAGACTCCGCGCCTCGCCCTGTTTGGCGGATCGTTCGATCCGCCGCATCGCGCGCACCTCGCCATAGCGGCGGCGGCGGTGGAGCAGTGTGCGCTGGAGCGCGTGATTTTCGTTCCCTGTCAGGTGTCGCCGCTCAAGGGCCGTGCGCCGGCTGCCGCGGCTGCACATCGCCTCGCCATGCTGCGGCTCGCGACCGAAAACCTGGATTGGGCGGAAGTGAGCGACTGGGAACTCTCCCGGGCGGGGCCGAGTTATTCATGGCAGACGGCGGAGCACTTTGCGGCGCTCCATCCGCATGCCGCACTGCACTGGATCATGGGCGCGGATCAGTGGGAATCGCTGGAGCGCTGGGCTCGCCCTGACATATTGCGCGAACGGCTCACCTTTATCGTGTTTGCCCGTGACGGTCGGGAGCCTCAGCCGCGTCCCGGATGGCGGGCGCATTTTCTGGCAGGCGAATGGCCGGGGTCGTCCACCGAAGCCCGGGCTCTCCTGTCTGCGGGAAAGTCCGCCTCCGCGCTGCTGCCGCCGGCGGTGGAGGAATATGCCGTCAGGGAGCGGCTCTATCCTCCAGCAGATCCCTGACCATTTCCTCCGCATGAAACACGGGGAGCGAGTAGTGTCCTTCCTCGAGCAGATGAAAAGTGGCGCCCGGAATGCGTGCGGCGAGTTCCTCCGCCAGCGAGTGGTGAAAATTCCGGTCCTGGGTGCCGTGCCACACGCTGACCGGCACCTGGATTTGCGCGGGATCGAACGGCCAGGGCTGCGCATAACAATGACCGTCGTCGTACACGCCGCGCCAGCCGGACCGCATGGCGTCGCGAAATGCGGGATAGACCGACTCGAAGCGCGAGCGTTCGCCCAGCGCCTCGCGGTCGCGCGGGCTGGTGGCCATGAGCGCAAGACGCATCAACGCCCACGGCGGACGCACCCGCGCCGCCATGGTGGCCGGGGCCAGCAGGGTCTGGAACGCCGCCGGCCAGCGTTCGTGCACGGCGAGCAGCGCCCGGTAAATGAACCAGAACCGCCGCTTTGCCGCCGGCGTATCCAGCGGAGGCGCGCCGCAGCAAACGAGCGCCTTGCGCACGCGGTGCGGCAGCGCCCACGCACAGGCCAGGGCATAGGGACCTCCGCCGGACAGGCCCATGACATAACATTTATCCAGCTGCAGGGCCTCCGCCAGTTCCTCCACCCGCGGCGGAAGGTCGAGAAACGTCCGCTGCGGCACCGGACTGGATCGGCCGAGGCCCGGCCGGTCCGGTGAAATCACGCGCAGCCCGTGCCGCTGTGCGGCGTGGTGCAGCATCACGCCCTGGGCGCTGCTCGACGGCCAGCCGTGAAAAAAAAGCAGCGGTGCGCCGTCAGGGACGCCATACTCCCGGTAGCTCAGCGTCTCGCCGTTTGCGAGACGCAGGAGATTTGCCTCTCCTGTCTTATCTTCCGTGGCGGGCATGGCGAAGCGTGGAAGGGATTCGTGTTCGAGGACGAGGGGGAGGACGAGGACGGGGACGAGGAGGAGAACGAGGACGAGAACGAGGACGAGGAGGGGGACGAGGACGAGGACGAGGATGAGGGGGAGGACGATTGAGGATTTAAGAAACCCCGTATCGCTCAACCGCGACACACTCAGTCACGCCGATACCCCGCGATGGCGAAGGGAAGGGGATCCGCCTCCGGATCAGGATAGACGAAGACCTTGTTCTCATAGTTCCGCAGAATCGTGATGCCGTCGCCGTGGTGGAGCATGTATTCCGGATTCACCGGTACCTTGCCGCCGCCGCCGGGAGCATCGATCACGAACTGCGGCACCGCGTAGCCGGTGGTGTGGCCGCGCAGGTTTTCGATGATGTCGAGCCCCTTCTCCACGCTCGTGCGCAGGTGGGAGGAACCTTTGATGAGGTCGCACTGATAAAGATAATACGGCCGCACGCGGCAGCGCAGCAGCTTGTGCACCAGTTCCCTGTAGGTGTCAGGATCGTCGTTCACCCCGCGCAGCAGCACGCTTTGATTGCCCAGGGGAATGCCGTGATCGGCCAGCCGTTCCAGCGCTTCCTTCACTTCGATGGTCAGCTCGCGCGGGTGATTCACGTGCACGCTCATCCAGAGCGGATGGTACTTCGCCAGCATGGCGCAGAGTTCCGGCGTGATCCGCTGCGGCAGGAAGACGGGCACGCGGCTGCCGATGCGGATGAATTCGATGTGTTCGATGCTGCGCAGGCGCTGGATCAGCCCTTCGAGCCGGTTGTCGGACAGCAGGAGCGCGTCACCGCCGGAGAGGAGCACGTCGCGGATTTCCGTGTGCTGTTCGAGATAACGGAAGGCGGCTTCCCATTCCGTGTGCAGTTCCTGCTCTCCCGCGCCGCTCACAATCCGGCTGCGCGTGCAGTAGCGGCAATAGGCAGCGCAGCGGTCGGTGACCAAAAACAGCACGCGGTCCGGATAGCGGTGCACCAGCCCTGGCACAGGCATGTGACTGTCTTCGCCGCAGGGGTCGGTCATTTCGTCAGGGTTTTCCCACGTCTCCTCCACGCGCGGCACGACCTGACGCCGGATGGGGCAGTCGGGATCTGTGGGATGGATGAGATTGAAGAAATGCGGCGTGATGGCGAGCGCGAGCTTGTTGCCGCTGAGCAGCACGCCGGCGCGCTCCTCTTCGGTCAGGACCAGATGTTCCTCCAGCTGCCGCAGCGACGTGATGCGGTTTCTCATTTGCCATGCCCAGCTGTTCCAGTCGCCGGGCGGGATGTTTGCGTCTTCCCAATAGCCCGGAGCGTGGGAAAGAAAGTGCCAGTCCCGGGGGGGCGAGTCAGCGGTGGGGTGCATGTAAGTGAGGAATGTGGCCGGACACTAGAATCGCCGCCGCGGCTGTCAATGCCTCCTGAGGGACCCGCTCCGAACCTGCAAAATCCCCTCGCGGCCTCCCCGGTGCCGCAGTATAAGAAGTCCGCCGGCGTTGAATAATCCGGCGGCTGCTCCGTCAGATTCCCTCGTCGTTCCATCCCCTGCAATCCCAACCAACAAACCAACCCACAGACCATCCCATGAAGTACCTCCTCTCTACCACGGCCCTCCTCGCGGCGATTTCCCTGTCCAGTTGTGAGACCGGTCCGAATGCGGACCGCGGCACGCTCATCGGTGCCGGCACCGGCGCTCTCGCCGGCGGCATCATCGGTCACCAAAGCGGCAACACCGCCGCCGGAGCCGCCATCGGCGCCGTCGCCGGCGGCGTCATCGGCAATCAGGTCGGTGCCAATCAGGACCGCAAGAATCAGGGCCGCTACGTCGTCGGCTACGACCGCTACGGCCGCCCGATCTACAACTACTAATTTCGTCATCGCGAAATGCCCAGACCCGGGCCGGCAACGGTCCGGGTTTTTTCGTGCCCGGAGCACTTGGAGATCGCCAGCCCTGACTGATGGAATGCCGGAGCCCCGCGGCAGCCCGGGAGCGATTGCAAGTATGCCGGGAGTCTGTATGGAGAATGCGGAATAGAACCCGTGCCGCCATGCTCGTTTCCTTGTCAGTCGCCTATCATCCGCTCCGGGCACATATTGAAGCCGGCCTGCTGCGGGAGCACGGGATTCCGGCGTGGGTGTGGGGAGATGTCACCTCATGCAGCTACGGAACGGTGACCACGGGCGGGTGCCGGGTGATGGTGGACGAGGAGAATCTGGCCTCGGCGCAGGAAGTGCTGCAGGCGCCGGCAGGGGATGACGGTGCCGCGCGGACGGAGGAGCCGGGCAGCGAAGTGGAGCCGGTGCAGGTGCCTCTGACGGTGGAAAGCGCGCTGGGGACCGGTGTGGTCAGCGGAGCCCTGTTGCTGCCGCTGGTGGTGATTGGGTTCACGCTGGTGGGAGCGGTGGTGACGGCGGTGTGGGCGACCCTGTCGCGGGCGCGGGATTTGCCAGGCGATTTTCTAACCTCACTGAGCAGCGCTCTCGCGGCCATTGCCGTGCCGGGCGTGATTTATGGAGCAGTGCTCGGGGCGCTCGGCGGTCTGGCAGCATGGTTCATCTCAGACTACAAGCGCCGCGGCCGGGCCGGGCGGTGGTTCATCGGGCTGATGATCGTCTTCATGGCGATCATCGCGCTGTTGCTGTAGCGCTCCGTTCAATCCTAAAAGGGAAATAGAACCACGGATGGACCCGGATGATCACGGATTCTCAGCAAGTTGAGTTCACGGGAGTCCTCCTCCGGGGAGTGAATGCGAATTCATGCGTATATCCGTGTGAATCAGGGTCCATTTGGCTCATCAGTTAAGATGAAATGTTCGCCTGGTTGCCTGCGGCTGTCTCCCCTGCGCTCCGGTTCCCTTCGGCCGGCTGCGGTTCTCTTCTGCACCATTTTCCTATTCAGGTTCAAACGAGGCCGAGACCGGCCATGACGGCGCGCAGCTCCTCCTTTTTCGCCTCGTTCATGCCGACCATGGGCAGCCGGAGGTCTTCGCGCATCATGCCCTTGAGAGCGAGCGCCGTCTTGATAGGGACGGGATTGGTGTCGAGCTTGAGAAACGCGCTCATGAGAGGATAGCAGCGCCGGTGGACAGCCCGGGCTTTGGTGTAGTCGTCCGCCAGGGCGGCATTGACGAGGTCGCTCATTTCGCGGGGAATGATGTTGCTGGCGACGCTGATGACGCCCGCGGCGCCGACCGCCATGAAGGAAAGTGTCAGGCTGTCGTCGCCGCTGAGCACGGTGAATCCGGGCGGGCACGCCGCGACGAGCTGATTGACGCGCTCCACGCTGCCGCCGGCCTCTTTCATGCAGACGATGTTCGGACATGCCGCGGCGAGCCGGGCGGTGGTGTCCACGCCGATCTCGATGCCGCTGCGGCCGGGGATGCTGTAGAGAATGATTTTGCACTTCGTGCTGCCGGCCACGGCCTTGAAGTGCTGGAACAGGCCCTCCTGCGACGGCTTGTTATAATAGGGGCACACCTGGAGCACGGCTTCGCACCCGGCGGCCTCCGCGGCGGCGGTGAGTTCGATGGCTTCGTCGGTGCTGTTGCTGCCGGTGCCGCCGATGACGGGCCCGCGGCCGCGGGCGTATTCCGCCGCCAGTGCGATGACGCGCTTGTGCTCCTCGTGCGACAGAGTGGGGGACTCGCCGGTGGTGCCGACGGGGACGATGCCGGTGACGCCGTTGTCGAACTGGAAGTCGATGAGTTCGCGAAAGGCGGCGGTGTCGATCTGGTTGTCAGGAGTGAAGGGAGTGACGAGGGCTGTGAAGGTGCCTTGGTACATTTATGATTTGAGATTTATGATTTAAGATTCGGCTAAGGCTGTCGGTTCGAGCCCGTTCAGGCCGGGAGCTTGATTTCGCCTTCGAAGACGATGTCGGCGGGGCCGGTGAGGGTGACGTTCTGAAAGGCGTCGCCGGAATTTTCGAAGGCAATCTCGAGGGTGTCGCCGCCCTTCACTTTGACTTTCACCGGCGAGGGCGCGCCGGTGAGCAGGTGATGCACGAGCGCGCAGGCGACCATGCCGGTGCCGCAGGCGAGCGTTTCGCCCTCCACGCCGCGCTCGTAGGTGCGAATGGCAATGCCGTGCGGCGTGGCCTTCATGAAATTGGCGTTCGTTCCCTTCGGCTGGAATTCCGTATGATAGCGCAGTGCCGCGCCCCAGGTGACTACGGGCACGCTTTCCAGATCCTCCACCACCACGACCGCGTGAGGCACGCCGGTGTTGACGAAGTGCACTGTCTTTTGCTCTCCGGCCACGTCGAGGCTGAGATTCAGGCGCAGGGAATGGGGATCGCTCATCGCGATGCGCACGTTGTCGCCGTGATAGGTGGCGCCGATGACGCCGGCGGGCGTTTCAAAACTCACCTGCTGCAGATTCCAGCCGCTCAGCATGTTCGCGAAGCGCGCGAAGCACCGCGCTCCATTGCCGCACATTTCGGCCTCGCCGCCGTCGGCATTGTAATAGCGCATGCGGAAATCGGCCCCGTTTTCCGCCGGCTCCACGGCGAGCAGCCCGTCCGCACCCACGCCGCGATGCCGGTCGCACAGCGCGGCGATTTGCTCCTTCGAGAGAGCATGGCGCCGCGTGCGGTTGTCGAGCATCACGAAGTCGTTGCCGGCTCCGTTCATTTTCCAAAAGTGAATCATGCCGGGTGCTTAGACACCCTTGCCCGGCGACTCAAGTGCTTTCCTGCCGCCGGCCCTCAGCCCGCGGCAATCCCTCAAGTCGTGCTCCCGTTGCCGCCGGCCTGCGGGCCCGTCAGGGCAGCTTCTGCACGCGGTAATACCGGTTGGGCGACCCCGGCATGCCGGGGTCGATGAAATTCACGGTCGTCGTATTGCCGGTGGCCTCGATGCCGCCCAGCAGCAGCGTCCAGTCGATCAGATTCGGTCCGCCTTCGAGAAAATAAGCGAAACCCGGACGCGAAGTGAATGTCAGGGTGCCGGTGCCGGCGGGAATGTTGAAGTTCGCGGCCGTGATCTGGAACACCTCCTGCGGCAACGGCGGCAGCACCACCACTTCGCTGACCTGCGGGCCGTAATCCGCGCCGTCCGTATTCACAATGATGACATAGCGGCCCGTGACATCGCCGGTCGCCACCGCCGTTTGTGCAGTCACCTGACCGGTCAGGATGTGTTGCCAGACGGTATTGAAGTTTCCGTCCCGGATCTCCAGCCGCGCGTTATTGAGCCGTTCGGGACAACAGCCGTCGAGGCGGCCGCTGACCCTCACTTCCCCCACCGGCGTTTCCGCACCGAGGTCGATGCGGTAGTAATACCCGGAGCTGAACTGCGGCTGCGGGTGCGAGAAAGTTCCGAGAATGCCGTCCACCAGAAACGATGCGGGGAAACCGTTCCACGTGGCCGCGGGAGTGCCGGTCGCATCGAAAAGCTCCACCGGCTTCCCGGTGGCCAGATTGACCGGCCGGGGATCGAAGGAAAACGCCCGCAGCTCCGCGATCTGCGGATTGTAGGCTTCGCTGCTCAGGTTTTCCACAGTGATGAACTGGCCCGCAAACGTGCCCGCCGGATCGTCCCCCGCCACCAGCGTATCCACGCCGCCGTCGCCCGAATTGCTCCCGTCAGTCCTAACATCGGCGGACCACACGGCCGGACCCGGCGCGCCGCCGGCGTCATGGTGCAGACGGACTCTGTAATTCGTGAGGCGCTCCGGACAGCAGGCGGTGCGGTTGAGGATTTCCAGCCGCTCGAAATGATAGAGCGTGCCCAGATTCACGGTGTAGGTGAATCCCAGGGTCTCGCCGGCGGCTCCCTGCGGATGGGTGACTGTGAGGGCATTGCCGTCGATCAGATTCTGCGGCCCCAGTCCCGGCCAGGTGGGGGCCGACGCTGTCGCCGCACCATAGACCGCGACATTCACCGCTGTGGGCGGCTGCAGCGCGATGGCGCGGAATTCCGCAAACTGAAAATACTGCGTGTAGCCGTCGATGCGCACAGAAGCCGCGCCCGGCCAGCCCGCCCCGCCGTTGTCGAATGTCCGCGTGGCTCCCGCTTCGTCAGGACTCGACGGGAGCAGGTCATTCACCGTCAGGGTCGCGCCGATTTGCGTGCCGAGGGAATCCAGGATGCGGATTTCCGATCCGTTGAAGCGGTTGGGATCGCAGCAGCCGATGCGGTCCACGATCTCCACGCGCATCAGATCGAAGGTGCCCTGCAGGTCCACGGACCAGAACGGATTGCCAGGCGGCGCATTGAGATTGTCCGCATGAGTGAAGGTTCCCACGTTGCCGTCGTTGCCGTTGCTCGTGGGGTAACCGAAGGCCACATCGCCCGTCGTGGGCTTGCCGAGGGCGACATTGGTTTCCACCAGTTGAGCGCCCGCAGCGGACGGAAACAGGAGCGCGGCGAGAAAGAGTGAGGCGATGGTTTTCACAGCAGGGATGGAATGGTCCGGGGCTGTAAAGAACCATCCCGTGAATCCGCCGCCCGGAACTGCCAGGCGGTCAGGTTTTTCGAGTGTCAGGTCTGCGGCGCCCCCCGGTGGTTGGCGCGGTGATACTCCCCGGAAACCGGCCAGGGTGTAAAGCACAAAATCCACGCTCAAACCCGCCGGCTGATCACGACTTCAACGCCCGGGAGAAGTCGAGTCCTGCCGCAGCCATCGTCTGTCAGGGTGAGGGCGGGCCGTTCCTCCGGCTCCTCCACGGGTTCCGGCGACACCGATTGCCTGATCGACCAGTATAAAAGATACCCAAGAGGAATGAGATAGAACAGCAGCGAGATGATCAGGGATGCCGAGCCGATGCGCCGCCATCCGGGGGAAAACATCCGCCGCACGCTGCCGTCGGGCAGCCGGCGTTTTGAGAAAACCAGCGCCGCCCCCGCCGCGAGAGGAGCCAGCACAAACAGGAATACCCGCAGCGGCCCCGCAAAGCTGTCGTCCGCAGTCAGCGTGCCCGAAACTCCCGTGTGGATGTAAATCGCCGGCTCCAGGACCGAGGCCTGCCAGCCATCGACCGAGAGCGCCAGCGAAGTCACCGTGAGCAACAGCGGCAGCAGCACCGCCAGTCCGCCAATCCACCGCGCCAGCCGCGCGTCGGACCGCGCGTGAGGATCGGGGTCCGCCGCCCCTGCCGCCGGCTCCGCAGACACCGGCTCCAATGACCCGCCGCGCGTGCCGAGAATCTTCAGCGCCAGTGCCTGCTCCAGCAGATTCGCCCGCAGCGGCTGGCGCACGATCGCCTGCAATTCCCCGTTGGATAATGCCTCCAGCGGATCGCCCGGCTGCACCTCCGCCGCCTCCGCCAGCGCCTGACGCAACGGCCTCACATCCTCCGGCCTGACAAAAACCGACACCCCCTCCGCAGCATCGAATCCCCCCAGCGAGGCATCGAACCCCTGCGGCAGTCTGCGATTCTCCGCCACCATGACCACGACCCCTGCCTCCCGCGCCGCCCCGGCCAGCGCCTCCGCCTCCTCCCGACTGAAAAACCGCGCCGCCCGCACCATTTGCGACAGCTGAATACTCGCGGGAGTTGTTTCCATAATCGAGGGATGCACACAATAAGAGTGAGGATTGAACAGAAGCCAACAGAGGAAACAGCGAACGCCAATGCCGCACCAGCAGAGGACTCACCCGGTAGGAGGGATTCCGCTTCTCCGCGTTTCCGCCCTTCCAGGTTCATCTTAAAAAGAGCCATGGTTTTACAGGAGGGAACAGAGGAAACAGAGAAGCAATGAGTTGCAGGGAAACATCCATTCACCCGCCGGGTGAATTCGGCGCGCGGCCCGTTTCGAGCCCAACTTCCTGAGCCTCTGTTACCTCCGTTACCTCCTGTTCAAACTCATACCGGTTTTCAGGTTCATCGCCCAACCCGCCACTGTGCGGCGGCGCGGGCTGCAGCCGTCGCAACCGCCGCGGTTGCAGGAATCAGCCTCGCGCATAGCAGGCACCCTGAATTCCCCTGACCGCATGATGTGATGAATGGCGTCCTCCGCATGCTCCCCTCACTGATCCTCACCGCCTGCCAAACCACGCCGCCGGCACCGCGGGAATCATTCGCAGCGGCACCCGCAAGGCTCGACGCGTTTATCGGGAACGCCTCCATCGAGGAATACATTCTCGCACTCCCGCCGTACGCCTTTCATGAGCAGAGTGTCGAAGGATTCGCCCGGTCAGTCCGCGAGGCGCGCACGACGCAGCCGCAAAACGCCGGACGCAGCGCAGACTGTCTCTCTCTCCCGGGCGACGGAACCTGGCCCGCGCAGGAGTTCTTTCTCGACCGCTCCCGCCGGACGCTGACAATCCGCATCCATTCCGCGGAACCCCGCACCACCGTTGAAACCGTCACCATGCAAAGAGTGCCCGGCGGCTGGCTGCGCGGCCAGTCCCCCTGATCGCCCCCCCGCACCCCGCGCCCGGGTGTGAGGAAAACTTTGCCTCCCCGACGGCGGTATGTTATTCCCGCGCCATGAACGCACACTCCGAGCACATCTGGTCTTTCGATATTGGCACCGGTTCCTTTGGCATTGCCGTTCGCAAGGAGCTTAAATTTGAATACGTGGATTCGCTGCTCATCCCGGATGGCTTCGCCTCGATAGATGCCGCGCGCACCCGCCGCCGCATGTGGCGCACCCGCGCCACTCACAAAGCCCGCGAGCAATGGCTGCGCGACAGTTTTGCCCGTGCCGGGCTGCAGGACGCCATCCTCACCGGGCGCCGCCAGGAAAAGGTGGATGGCAGGTGGCGCACATTGCCCGGCGATTATCGCCTTGAGCGCGAGTTCCCGCCGCAACAGGGCAGGCGCAGCAAAGACGGCGCACCCTCCGATGCCGCCGGTGCGGAGACTTGTTACTGCGGGGCCGTGCTCCGGATCCGCCTGCTCCAGGGCCAGAAACTCCAGCCGTGGCAAATCTTCAAAGCACTCCACAACGCCATCCAGAAGCGTGGTTACGACCCGGACATTCCATGGAAGGCGCAGGAGCGCGGCGATGCAAAAGCGGAGGATGCGGAAGCCAAGGTCACCATGTCCCGCGCCAACGAAGCTCAGGCCAAAGTGGACGCCCTGCCGGACGGCTGCCGCTTTCCCTGCTATGTCGAAGCGCAACTCATGGGCCTGTGGCACTCGGATGCGCCTGACAAAACGGCTGTTCGTCAAAATCACGAGGCCGGTACGGCAAAAAACCTGATTTTCCTGCGCTGCGCCGTGGAAAGCGAGTTGCAGGCGCTCATCGCGGCGGCTGTTAAACAGCTGCCCGCGCTCACGCCGCATGCCGATGATCTGCTCTACGGGCCGGCGCAGTCGCCCTACGCTTCGTACAACAATCGGAAGGCCGCCGTGACCTTCAAAGAGCGCACTGGCGTAGATCTGGTCCGCGGCAAGGCAACCGACTGGCAGGGCTTGCTGGCGCAGAAGATTCCCACCTTTGACAACCGGGCCATTGACAGTTGCGCCCTCATCCCGCGCTTCCACGCCGCCAAGTGCGAGCCGCGCCGATTGAAAGACGCCTCGTTCGACCCGGATTCATTATTGCCGGCTGAAGTGACTTTTTTGATGAAGCTGAAGAACTTCCGTTTCGCTTTGGCGGGCGGCGAAGATGCCGGATTTACGCTGGAACAGATACGCACCATCTTTGAGGATAGGCAGCGGGAGGTGCAGGTTAAAAAAAATGCCGAAGCCTACAAGCTGACGAAGGCCCAGCTTCAAAAGATTGTGGAGCGTAGCGGTGGCGTAGGCTTGCTGCCCAATCAGACAGAAGTAGAACCACCACGTCTCTCCGGGCGTTCGCGGTTCTCAAAACCTGCGCTTCGACTTGTGAAGAAACTGATTCTTTCCGGCAAGGCACCGGAGGCATTGCATGCAGAGGAGCTTACCGGATTGAATGGAAATGCTGATCCCCTGCGCGGCCTCGTTCCCGGCGATCTCCAGTGGCTTCTCAATGTGCGTTCATCCGGAGGGGAGGCCGCCACCTGGGCCAACTTCTACCTGCCGGATGAATCGCTCTCATTCGTGGATAACGCCGGCCAAACTGCCGATGCCAAGATCCGCGCCCTCATCGGGCGGCAGAACAGTCCCGTGGTGCGCCACCGGCTCGAAATGTTCTGGAAGCTGCTCCGTGAGTTGCATCAGGAGTACAAGACGCCGGACCATGTGGCCATTGAGTTCGTACGCGAGGACTTCATGGGGTCAAAAGCTAAAATTGAACTGGCGAAGTTCCAGAAAGAGCGCCGCGAAGCCCGCGCCGAGGCCCGTAAAGAAGCCGGGGCGGGCCGCGATGGTCTGCGCTATCAATTGATGAAGGACCAGGGAGGACACTGCATGTACTGTGAGACACAAATCGGCCTCAAAGACCTGCCGAACCTGCACCTTGACCACATCGTCCCGGACCAGATGGGAGGTCCTGGAGCTTACTGGAATTTTGCCCTCTGCTGCTCGACCTGCAATTCCGCCAAAGGCAAACGGACCCCTTGGCAGTGGTTCCATGAAGATCACCGCAGCGGCTGGGATGGCTATGTGGAGCGGGTCCGCGGGCGCACGTTTCAACTGCGCGCAAAAAAGGTGCGGCTGCTCACGCAGCAGGATGCGCCGGAGCAGGTGACTCGGTATCAAACGCTGGCCGAGACGGCATGGATCGCACGCCTCGCGCAGATGGTGGTCTGTCTGTTCTTTGGATGGCCGCGCAACTTTGCCGGTGGCGAGCGCCGCGTCGTCGTGCTGCCGGGCGGACTCACCGCCCGCGTGCGCCGCAAGTACGGACTCAACTCCCTGCTCGGTCAGGACATCGCTGCGCTGGAGGAAAAGCTAAAAGGTGAGGGCGATGCTAAAGTAGAGTCGGAGATTGACAAGAAGTGCCGTGCCGACAAACGCCACCACGCGCTCGATGCGATGGTGCTCTCGTTCCTGCCGCAGTGGACTTCCAATCCGACCAAACAAGTGAACGTGAAGCTGCCGGACGGTGTGCATCGGGATTTCATTCGCGGATATCTTGATCAGGTAGAGCCCAAGTTCCTTGCTTTTCGCAGGCCCGTGCTGCGGGACACAATTTATGCGAGACGACTCGTGAATTCAGTACCAATTGCCGCATCGCGTTTTGAGGTCAAAAAACTAGGATTTGGCAGCGAAACCCCCGACGGGATATTGAAGGATTTCTCGTCCAAGAGATTGCTTAAGCAGGCCAAAGAGTTGCTGGATGAGTCCCTTGCGAGACAGATCGCAGACTTCGCACGTTCAGATCCAAGCGAGGCACAATGGCGTGAGTTTGCTGCTCAGCTTCGGCTCCATGACGAGGGGCCAAGGGTGAAGAAAGCGATGCGGCAGTCGAACAAGCCCAACATGGCTAATTATTTGGATATGTCTAAGGACGGAAGCGGCGCGTGGAGGACCTCCAAAGAAGGACATCAAGGGCAAGCTGTCTATATTGACCGAGGCGGTGATCCTCGGGTAGTTCCTGTGCTGGTGTTTGAGTCGAGAGCACAGGTTATTAAAAGAGTGCGTGCCTTGCAAGATTTCGTGGAGCTTGTCGGCTATTTCCAAACGATGTGCTGCATAGAATTGACAGAGTCTGCGACTCACTCAAACAAGGAAATCCCTCCAGGAAAATACACCTTAAACACCCTGCAAAGTGACGGGCGTGCTTCATTTACCTCCGCAAAGGGATTGAAGTTCGACGACGTGCCA
Organism: uncultured Akkermansia sp.; assembly: GCA_964523105.1. Classification (GTDB taxonomy): domain Bacteria; phylum Verrucomicrobiota; class Verrucomicrobiia; order Verrucomicrobiales; family V1-33; genus V1-33. The sequence continues at coordinate 160,940 of CAZFZN010000008.1, read as the reverse complement.
TTGAAGAAGTTATTACCTGCAGGATTTCACAGGGTGAAGAGATGAGAGGGAGCCGGAGGCTCGACAGAAATTAGCCGGTGGTGGAGCAACGCGGAACCACCGGAAACGAATCCAAAACCATGTGCGCCCCGGCGGGGCGCGAGAAACGCCCGTCCGTTGCCGTCATCACGCCACATGATTCTCGCGCTCCTGCCGGAGCGCCGGTGTTTTTGGGGCTGGATTACCGGTGGTTCCGCTCCGGACTCGCTCCACCACCCGCTACCCTCTGTGCCCCCTCCGGGGGTGAGAATGGTTGTCTGTAACGGATCAAATGCCTGGCGGATGCGTAGGCCGGGTTTATAATTACTATAAACAAACCATGCGCCAGCCATGTCGTATCACGTCCTGCACATACTCCAGCACGGGGCGATTCTCGGGAAGGACCGGGGGTTTCTGACGTGCCGTCCGCCCGCCGAGACCGGGCTGGGGGAGAAGCGGATGCCGCTTGAGGACATCCGGGCCGTGGTAATTGCGGCCCGCGGGGTGACGCTCACATCAAATGCCATCGCGGCGCTGTTGGAGACGGAGGCCATCATTCTCCACTGCAATGAGAAGTACGAGCCGTGCGGCGTGACAGCGCCGCTGCCGCGCATCGTGGACACTCGCACGTTTCTGCATCAGACCGACCGCCCGGCGCGGCTGAATCAATCCATCTGGAACCGGCTGCTGCTGGGCAAGACCCGGAATCAGTTGGAAGTGCTGAAGCGGCACGAGCAGTTTTCCGCTTATTTGGAGCGCGCACTGAAAACGAAGAAGGTGGATGAGAGCAACTGTGCCCGGGAATACTGGCAGCTTTACTTTCCTAGCATCGGCTGGAGCGGCACGCGGCGGGACCGCCGGCTGAATACGCCGCCCAACCGGATGCTCAACTACGGCTATACCGTGCTGGCCACACTCGTGCATCGCGCTCTATTGATACATGGGTTGAATCCGCTACTCGGAGTATGCCACATGCCGCGCTATCGTTCTGCGCCGCTGGTCTATGATGTGATGGAGCCGTATCGCCCTTTCGTGGACTGTCTGCTGGCGGAGTTTATGGTGAGCGAGGAGATCACGGAGGAGAAATGGGCACGCTTCATTGGCGGCAAACTGCGTGAGCACCGGGTGCATCACGAACGCTTTTCTCTCAAACTGATGGATGCGCTGGACAAGTCCGCCTCCACGCTGGCGCGCTGTTATGCGGACCTGAGCGCCGAGCCGCTCTGGGTGCCCGCCGTCGCTGCCTGACCCATGCTCTCGCTGGACAAGAAATCTCCGTTCAAAATGGGCTGGCTCCTCGTCATGTTTGATTTGCCTGTGCTGACCAAAAAGCAGCGCAAGACGGCGACGGACTTTCGCAATGCGCTGCTGGATGACGGCTACCTCATGGTGCAGTTCAGCGTCTATGCCCGCGCCTGTTCCGATCTGGACCGCATGGAGAAGCACCGCGAGCGGCTGCGTTCCTTCGTACCCGAGGCCGGCAATGTGCGGATGCTTTTTCTGACCGACTGGCAGTGGACCAAAGGCGAATGCATTACCGGGAAGGACTTCGAGCAGGGCAACAGGCAAATGGAACTCGAACTTCCGGCCCAGGCGGAGTTTTGGTAAGAGCTAAATAGGAGCCAACCGGACGTGCGAGGCAGTGGTCCGATTGGCTCCGAATCAGTTAAGACTTCCCTGAATCTTTCCCGGCGAGGATGGATAGAGAGGGTTCAACTCTGTGCGAATGAAGCACTTTTGTCAAACCAACTCTATCCACCCCCGCCGGGAGGGGAAGTCAAAACCCGCGCCTTCCGCTCCCGCGTCCAGGCCTCACTCTATCCACCCCCGCCGGGAGGGGAAGTCAAAACTGATATAAACGCCGGTGGGCAGGCCGGCGTACTCTATCCACCCCCGCCGGGAGGGGAAGTCAAAACGCGCAAGCGAGCGCTCCGCGCTCGGGCCGGACTCTATCCACCCCCGCCGGGAGGGGAAGTCAAAACCCCGATGGTCGTGCTCGCACCGGCGTCCGAACTCTATCCACCCCCGCCGGGAGGGGAAGTCAAAACTTCGAACGCCTTCATGTACTGCTTGAGCGGACTCTATCCACCCCCGCCGGGAGGGGAAGTCAAAACGCGGTGGAGTACTTTGTGGAATTCGCGCGCACTCTATCCACCCCCGCCGGGAGGGGAAGTCAAAACGCCGTGGCCGGCATGGTGGACGCCTACCGCACTCTATCCACCCCCGCCGGGAGGGGAAGTCAAAACCTGCCGCAGCAGCTTGAGGGCGACGGCGAGACTCTATCCACCCCCGCCGGGAGGGGAAGTCAAAACGGCAACGTGGACAACACCAGCGACGCGACCACTCTATCCACCCCCGCCGGGAGGGGAAGTCAAAACGCTGGGCAAGACTCAGTTTGTGAGGGTCACACTCTATCCACCCCCGCCGGGAGGGGAAGTCAAAACTAAGCTTAGCCCGCTCAGGCCCAGGGGACAACTCTATCCACCCCCGCCGGGAGGGGAAGTCAAAACAGTCGATGGTGCGGCCGTCCAGCCGTGGTGACTCTATCCACCCCCGCCGGGAGGGGAAGTCAAAACACAGAGTCCGGGCACTCGGCGGTTGCGGGAACTCTATCCACCCCCGCCGGGAGGGGAAGTCAAAACGCTGCCGGCGGTGACGCCGCAATAGACGCCACTCTATCCACCCCCGCCGGGAGGGGAAGTCAAAACGCCGCCGTGCATCACGGCATCGACCCGATGACTCTATCCACCCCCGCCGGGAGGGGAAGTCAAAACCAGCGCGGCCTCTTGAAGCGCGAGGTAATCACTCTATCCACCCCCGCCGGGAGGGGAAGTCAAAACTCCAGCTCACGTCGGTGCCAGTGGGGTTGGACTCTATCCACCCCCGCCGGGAGGGGAAGTCAAAACAAGATCAAAGTCGCCCTGCAGCGCAGCACCACTCTATCCACCCCCGCCGGGAGGGGAAGTCAAAACACTGAGTGGGAGGGCAAGAAGCGCACTAAGACTCTATCCACCCCCGCCGGGAGGGGAAGTCAAAACGATCGGGGCACTGTCACGAATCATCGATGCACTCTATCCACCCCCGCCGGGAGGGGAAGTCAAAACGCGGCGTCCATGAAGGTGGCGTAGATGGTGACTCTATCCACCCCCGCCGGGAGGGGAAGTCAAAACTAGGCGTCGCCGTTGACTCCGTAGTAACTAACTCTATCCACCCCCGCCGGGAGGGGAAGTCAAAACAAGCAAATTGAGGCGATGGCTCCGTGCGTGACTCTATCCACCCCCGCCGGGAGGGGAAGTCAAAACTCCACATAGGCCGCGCCCGGGCGACGACAGACTCTATCCACCCCCGCCGGGAGGGGAAGTCAAAACTGGCGTCTATCACGGCGCCAGCGGCGTGAGACTCTATCCACCCCCGCCGGGAGGGGAAGTCAAAACCGGGAGCCGCAGCTCCTCACCGCCCAGCAGACTCTATCCACCCCCGCCGGGAGGGGAAGTCAAAACAAGAGTGGCCGGAGGAATTCCGCGACGCGCACTCTATCCCACCCCCGCCGGGAGGGGAAGTCAAAACGACGCCTTCCCCGCCGTGAGAAAGCTGGCCACTCTATCCACCCCCGCCGGGAGGGGAAGTCAAAACCCACCAGTCGGCCACCAGATTCTGAATGGCACTCTATCCACCCCCGCCGGTGCATGATGCGCGGTGTTTGTATTGCTCTGCCTATCCGGTGTGTCTGCCGAACGAATCTGCATGGTGGGCGGGGCATGTGCAGCGTGCTGCGGCACCCTCAGCCGCGCAGGAGGAGGTGGCGGAGGCAAACCCGGGCAGGTTGCCCGTGCTACAGCTGGCCGCAGTCGCCGCGATGACAGGAAGCCTGAACCCGCGACCGCAGGCGGATCGCGGGGCCGCGTTGAGGTTGGAAACAGGAATGCCGTTCATCGGCCCCGTGATCCGGCTGCGGAAGAAAATAGTCTCATGGCGTGGTCAACGGTGCGGAGGGTCGTGCTGGCTGAAGGGGCCCGGTGCCGGCGCGGCTTTTTGGTTTGGCGGGTGAGCCGGGAGTTTGCGGGGAGGGGAAGTGCCGAAGCCGGCGGCTTTCCGGGCTGAGGGGATGTTGGGCGGGGGGCATTCCACCTTGAACACCGGCGCGGGGGCGGTTATGGGCGCGGCCTTTTTCCAATGTCCATTCTCGTTTCCGGCACTGTCGCGCTCGATTCCATTCATACCACCACGGAGGTTCACCACGAACTGCTCGGCGGCAGCGCCAGTTATGCTTCGCTGGCGGCTTCGCTGGAATCGCCGGTGCAGGTGTGCTCCATCGTGGGGAAGGATTTTCCGGATCATCATCACGACCTGTTGAAGGACCGCGGCATCGATACGGCGAACATCGAATTTGCCGAAGGCACGACCTTCCGCTGGACGGGGCGCTATCATGAAAACATGAACCACCGGGAGACGCTGGATGTGTCCATTGACGTGCTGGAGAAGTTCGCGCCGCGGCTCACGCCGGCCGCCGCGGCGAGCAAGGTGGTGCTGCTGGCGAACATGAGTCCTGACAATCAGCTGGCGGTGCTCGATCAGGTGCAGGGGCGGCCGTTTGTGATCGCGGACAGCATGGATCTTTGGATCAACATCGCGCGGCCGGGACTGCTGGAAGTGATGAAGCGCGCGGATGTTTTCGTGATCAACGAGGACGAGGCGAAGATGTTCACGGAGGCGGACAGTCTCGTGACTGCGGGCTGGCGGCTCATGGAAATGGGGCCGCGGCACGTGGTGGTGAAGAAGGGGGAGCACGGCGCGCTGTTGTTCGGGCCTGACAACGCGTTTTTCGCCACGCCGGCGTTTCCCTTGACCGGCGTGGCCGACCCCACGGGCGCGGGCGATTCCTTTGCCGGCGGCATGGCCGGGAGCATTGCGGCCTCCGGCAAGGCGCAGCCTGGTTTCTCCGATCTGGCGCGCGGGGTGGTGCGCGGCTCGGTGGTGGCGAGCTTCACGTGCGAATCGTTTGGCGTGAAGCGGCTCGCCGCTGTGACCAAAGACGAAGCCGCGGCGCGCGTGGCCGATTTCCGCCGCTTCACCGCCTGGACGCACTGATGAGCGCGCGCAGCCGGCTGCACGATCCACTCGCGGAAACGCCGTTCTGGCGCACCCGGGGCTTTTTGCTGGGGGCGCTGGCCGCCGGAGTGCTGCTCGCCGCCGGGCTGACCGTTTTTCTCGTGCGGGAAAACCGCCGCCGGCAAATGCAGTGGCGGCTGGACGACGTGCCGCACCTCGCCGCGCTGAAGAAGTCGCTGACCGAACAGATCGCGTCCGCCAAAAGCACGCAGCCGCGCGCTCCGGTGGCGCTCTGGCTCGGACGGGTCAAGGAATTCACCGTCAGTCAGCACACGTCCGGCGCCGCTCCGCCGGTGAGCATTTTGAAAATGGACGAAGCCAGCCTGCTGGCCGGGGAACGCGCCAAGAGCGAGACCGGCACGATGACCATCAGCGGCAAGCAGTACATTTTCGGCGGACCGCAGCCGCGCCCCGGCGAGACCTGGCTCGTCTCCGTCTGGCGCGATCCCGACGGCAACAATGTCATCCACAGCGCGACGCGGGCGGATGTGGCGCCGCCGTGATCCAGTGGCGCGATGGTTTCGCGCCTTGTAGGCGCCATAAGATTCAGACATTTTGCTTTCCTTATGCTCTGTTAGAGCGCCGGAGGAAAAAATGATCAGTGAATTCCGTGCGGGAAGTTTGACATTCCTCGCCCGAGTCTGATTAGACTGACCTAATGCCCCCTGGTGTTTCCGTCTGCCTGTCCGCCGCTTCGCACCGGCGTCCGGATTTCTTCAGACGGGCAAATTCTGTGAGGGGGAGCGGAGTCAGGCGCCGCGGGCTGAAGCTGCACCATTTCACCTGCTGAGCGCCGTGAAGCCTTCATCCCAGAGCGCGCGACACCGGGCGGGCCCGGCCTTCGAACTGGAGGCGCTGGAAGTGCGCCTCATGATGTCGGCCGATCCCGTGCTGTTTGACGCCGCTGTCAGGGAGGAGGAACGGGTGGCGCCGGTTATCGAAGTGGAATTGAGTGGGCCGGACACTGCGGTGAATGCCGGGGAGAGCATTTTTGATGTGGAGTCCGACCCGGCGGAGGCGCTGTGGCTGGCATCCGGATCAGAGGCGGCGCCGGCGGGCGCGGACGATGCCTCCGCCCGGCCCGGAGAGAAAGCCGCCACGGGCCCGGAGAGGGCAGGGGCCGCCGTGGCCGAAGCCGCGCGGAGGCCGGTGGCGACGGCCGCCATGGAGAAATTTGCCGCACGGCAACCGGCGGGCAAGCCTCACAAGACTCATTCGCCGGCTGAGTCCGCTGGTTCCACGGTGGACGAAGTTGTTTCCATGACCGCCCTGCTGACGGAAACCCTGCGGGCGGCCAATGCCCCGCCGTCCGGCGCCGGGCAGATCTTTGTGCTGGATTTCGACGGAGCGCCGCACGTTTCCTACCTCGGTCCGGTGACCATCCCGGACTTGGAGGTGCCGCCTTTTCTCGCGCCCGGAACTTTGGCAGGCCGGGAGCCGGAAATCATCGCGGCGGTATTGGCTTCACTGGAGCGATCCTTTGCGGGAACCGGCGTGGTGTTCACCGTGGTCGCGCCAGGAGACGGGAGCGCTTTCTCTGCGATTTACGTCGGCGGGGACGGAGCGGCGTTTGCCGCTTACGGAACTTACTACGGGCTGTCCGAACAGGTGGACGAAGGGAACCGCGACCCGGCGGACAAGGCTTTCGTTTTCAGCGATCTCATTCCCTGGACCGGCGGGAGTGCCGGCTATGCGGAAGCGCTGGCGGGCTTCATCGCTCACGAAGCGGGGCACCTGCTGGGACTCGAGCACGCGCGCACGGTTCATACCGGCGACGAGCGCGATGTCCTCGCGGAGGTCGCCTTTCAGCCGTACACGCACGTCGAGATTGCGAAGGACGTGCGCCGGGACATTCTCGACGACGGGAGGCTGACCATCGCCGGGGATTCCTACGCGGTCCATCCGAAGATCGTCGAAGCTCTGGAGCGGTATCCGTCTTATTACTATGCAGGCGCCGTGGGGCCGGACGGGTTTCCGGATTATCACTTCGGGTCCGGGGTGATTCACCCGGTCGATACCGGAGTGTGGCTGCAGCGGCTGTTCGATATGGCGTGGGCGGCGCAGACGGCGGTGGATGACCAGGGCCAGCCGTTCTACAACGCGGAGGAGAAACTGCAAATCCTGGCATTTGCCTACGGGTTTGCGACGCACCCGGCGGGCGACATGTTCGCCCACACGCTGGTCAACGAATTCGCCGAAGGGGCGGCGCCGGCGGTGCTCGATGCGGTCAAGAGCGAGGAGAACCTGGCCAATCTGCTGCGTCACTTCCTGACCGAAGCCTACATCGCCGAGGCGACTCCGGGCCGGGTCGATGCCGATTCCACCCGCACGCTGCTGCCGAATGGGGACATCGCCGACGACAGCACACCCGGCATCGTGTTCGATGCACCGGTCCGCTTCATCTACGAAGCCCTCATCAAGCCGTGGGCAGGGAATCCCGCCGCCAGTCCGGATGATCCCGAAGCCAAGGCCGACACCGGGCGGATTCTGATGCATGTGAACCTCGCCCACAATTCCTTCGTTCGGGCGACGGGAAGCTTCGTGGGATTTCCGGACGGCTACATTCCGGGAAATTTCGAGGTGGGCGACGTCATTTTCACCTCGGGATTCAACGCCAACAACGGCCGCTATACGGTGACCGGTGTGACGGCGACCGAGATCACCGTCGCGGAGACGCTCGTGGCGGGCGACGCCGCCGGGACCGGCGACGAGTCCATTTACACGGACGGCTACAGTGGCCGGATCATGCAGCAGGTCTTCCGGCTCCAGGACGTGGTGGAAGCGGCGGCGGCAGAGGCGGTGGAGGCGTTCATCACTGCCTACGGCGTGGCGCCGTCTGCGGATTTCGACCGCCTGCTCGACGACCTTGCGGCGCAACTTCCGGCGATGCCGACGGCGCGCCAGAGCGCCGAACTGACCGCCGCCTATTTGCTGCAATGGCGGGATGCGGTCGAGGACGGCATCCGCAACTGGGCCGAAGTCGGGCTCGCGATGACCAAGGGATTCTTCGACGCCGACTACCTGCGCCGGGTGCAGAACCGCGAGGGCGAGAATGTCGGGAACGATGCCGACCCATCGCGTGCTGACACCGAGGCCGGGGTCGGCTGGCTGGATGCCACCGTCGCTTACCTCGACGACGCCAACCTCGACGGCGACCGGTCCGATTCTTTCATCATCAATCACCTGCTGCCGATGTTCGGCATGCCGGAGCGGCTGACCGACCTGCAAATCCTCATCGCCGATGCCGGGCAGTTCATCGATGACAACATCACCGGGCCGCTCCGCCTCGCGCTCAATCCAATCACCGACTCCATCGCCGAGCTGCGGGAAATCCCGCGCCAAATGATCCGGGAACTCATCGAGGCGCGCTGGGGGATCGACATTGAGCAGTTTGAGGTCCTGACCAAACTCTCGAACAAAATGGATCTGCGCTCGGTGACGATCCGGGGCGAGACCATTTACCTGTTCAAACCCGGCGACCACGAACGGCTCGACGCCTATCTCGGCATCAACGGCATCGCGCACAGCGAGGAGCTTCAGGAGGCGCTCATGGAAATTCCCGGCGTCGAATTTTATCCCGACGCCACCTTCGGACTGGGAACGAATGTCGAGTTCGACAAAACGAAGTTCGCGGCCTACGCCAATGCTGTGGTGATGGCGAAGCTGCTGCTGCTGCACGAGGACCCGGTGGACAGCGAAACGGTGAGTCTCAACCAGCTGAGCGAGCTGGTGAACCATGTGCGCGCCGATCTCAATCTGGCTCCGGTGAATTACGACTGGTCGAATCTCATCGTGAACGGTGCGCACGGCGGCAACATCATGACCACGACGATGTCCCGGCCGGGTCCGGAGATTCCGGTGCAGACGGTGGACGGTCCCACGGGATTCTTCTTCCGCGACGACCGCCCGTGGCTGCGGAGCATCGACGGCAGTGCCATGTGGCGGGAGACCTACCGGACGACGAACGACGAGCTGTTCCTCGTCAATCCCCGCTTCGGTGCCACCGGCAGCCTGGAGACGGCCTCGTGGACCGCGGACTCGATTCCCGGCCAGGCCTATCAGATTCAGGCGTCATGGATGGCGAACATTTCGCACCTGCTGGACGACACGGTTTCCGAAGACCCGCTGCGTCCGTGGGACGACGACCGCCAAATCCGGCTGGCGACGAATGCCGTGTACCGCGTTTTCGATGATGCGACCAACACGCTGCTGGTGACATTCCAGACCGCGCAGCCGGCGGCGTTCACTGTCAACCAGCAGAACTTCCCCGGGCAGGTATTCGATGCCTCCGTCGGCAACGGCTTGGCCTTCGACGTGATCGGCACCGTCGTGGCCACCGGCGCGAAAATCCGTGTCGAACTGACGAACGATGCCGACGGGGACGTCGTCGCCGGACCGGTGCGGGTGGAGTCGGTGGCGAATCCCTCCTCCGTGCAGCGGATTTTCCGCATCGTGGACCCGAACACCCTCGCGGTAACCCCCGGCGGGTTCGCGGTGCAGGGCGCGCGCTGGGAAGCGCTGCACTTCGGCGCCGGCAGCGGCAACTTCCCGCTCTGGCAAAGCGAGGTGCTCCGTCCGGTTTTCCGCGCGCTGTTCACTGACTGGCTCAACGGCACGCTCGACTTCCCGGACCTCGGGGACCCGGCGCTGCCCGATCCCAACACGCCGTCCGGTCCGGCGAGGATTCCACCGCTGATCAGTCCGTTCGAACCGCGTCCGGCGGCGGTGATTCCCGCCGGGCTGAATTTGCTGATCACCGGCAACATGACGGTCAATCAGTTCCGCGGCACTGTCATTCTCGCCGGCGTCACGGGCAACGGCGACGGCACTCCCGACTCGCTGGTCCTCGTCGTCGCGCCGGCTTTCACCGGCAATGCCACGCTGTCAGTGGATGTTCCTGGCGGGCAGTTTCTGCGGACGGCGGGAAGCTTCCTGACCGACGGATTCCGTCCGGGTCAGACCATCGAGACCGCCGGGTTTCTCTTCAACAACGGGCGCTACCACATCACAGCGGTGACCGCCACGGCGTTGACGGTCGCGGAAACACTCCGGCCCGGCGATGCCGCCGGCAGCGGCAACGAAAATATCCATTCGCGCGGAGAGGTGATCGTCGCGGGGTCGGTCGGCGGGGGAGGACTGCGGGACATCACCTTCCAGGCGAGCGACGGCATCGAGGTGCTGCCGGGGATGCGGATTTCCAGCCGGCAGGTCGCGCCGGGCGGCGATGCCTTCACCGGCAGTTCGGTGGGCAATTCCGGCCATGTGGTGCTTGAGGCGCCGCGGATCGTGGTGGGCGAAGGAGGAATGATTCTGGCCGGAGCCACCGGCGCCTTCACCGCTGGAAATGTGAGGATCACGGTCAACGACGAGGAGGACGTGGAGTGGGTGTTCGATCCCGGCGAAGGCGGTGCCGCCACTTTCCGCAGTTATGCCGCGGAGGCTGTCATCGGGCTCGGCACAGGCAGCCGCATCACCGGCCACGACATTCGCCTCGAATCCCGCGCCACCACGCTGAAGACGGCCCTGCTCGACACGATCCTGAATCCGAATGATCCCTCCGGCCTCGAGCAGCAGATTGTGGAGCAGGAACTGATCGCCTTTTCCGGACTCGCCGCTGCGGTCTTTGCGGAGGCCACGGCGAAAATAACACTCGGCGACGGAGTGCGGCTCACGGCCGCGCAGGACATTTTCCTCGATGCCGGTGCGGTCGCTGAAGCGGTGATCACCACCAGCGGACGCTACCTCGGCATCACTTACGGAAGTTCTTCGCCGGAGGCGGCGGTGACCGTCAGCGACGGTGCCGTCCTCACCGCGGGCCGCGACGTCGAGATCCGGGCCGCGGCGGACAATCTGCTGGCCGTCACCACGCTGGTGCCGGCCGGCGGCGACAGCGCCGGGCTTTCGGTTTCCTACGGCAAAGCGCGCAGCCGGGCCACCGCCGACGTTCAGGCGGGCGCCGCCATCATCGCGGAGAATGCAGCGATCCTCGCGGAGAACACCAACTCGATCAGCAATCTGGCCATCGCCACCGGCTTCGGAGCGAACGACGGCTTCGGAGCCGGCGCGGCGCTGGTGCTGGGAAGCTACTTCTCCTCCGCGCAAGCGATCCTGAGCGGCACCGTCACGCTCAGCGGCAACCTCGCCGTCACCGCCCGCTCGCTGGACCTGAACAGCCAGTCCCGCGCCTTCGCCAATGTCCAGAACGCGCCGCTGAACACGACGACCCTCGCTGCACTCGAAGCGTTTCTGAACCGGGTCGATCTCAGCCAGGTGATCGAAGGGTCCACCATCGATCCGCAGCGCACCGGGCCTGACATTGCCATCGCCGCCGCGGTGGTGCTGGTGGAGACGGAGAACAAAGCCGTCGCGCTCATCGATGACGGGGCCTTCATCACCCTCGACGGCGCCCTGACAATCGAATCGCTCGCGGAGGAGGGCTTTGCGGCCAGTGCGACCGCCAATGCCTTCGACGCCGGGCTGCCGGCCACGCCGCCGGCCACCAACACGGGCATCGGCGGCGCGATCGTGTGGTCGCGCCTCTTCAATCAGGCCACCGCCTTCATCGGATACAACGCCATCGTGGACGCCGCCCACGGTGTGGGAATCAACGCCGTGGCGACCGTCGCGCGGCCGCTGCCCGTTTTCCCCAACCCGGTGCCGGTTTTTCCGCCGGTCATCTCCCTGATCGATACGGACAGCGCGACCGGCACCGCCCGCATCGCCGAGGAGTTTGCGGATGCCGACGGCATCTCCATCGCCGTGCGGGATGCTCTGGTGCCGCTGGGCGCTTATCTCGCTCCGTTTCTCGCCGCCGCGGACACTTTCGGCACCACGCTCGTCCATGCCGGCGGACCGGTGGCCGCCGGGCACACCGCTTTTGGAGGCGGCGTGAACTACCTCGATATTTACAATATGGCGGCCACCGGCGTCAGCGCCGGGGCCCGCGTCAACCAGCGCCAGCTCACGGCCGCGGCCGATCAGGATGTCGTGCTCGATTCGTCCGCCACCCTGCACCTGACAAATCTCGCGGGCTTCCATTCCTCCATCAGTTTCGATGCCATCGCACCCGGCGTCGATGATGCGGCGGGCGGTTACTTCAACGGCCTCTTCGCGGACAATTACGCGCGCGCGGTCATTGGCGACCGGGCGCTGGTTTCCGCGGCCCGCGACGTTGCCGCGCACGCCGTCACGACCAGCGACATCCTCCACGCAGTCCAGGCCGGGACCGAGGGCCGCGATGTGTCAGTGACGGGTGCGTTCGGCCTCGTGATGCTCGGTCACGAGGCGCTCGCGTGGATCGAAGACCGGGCCACGGTCCTCGCGGGACGCGACGTTTTGCTGGATGTCGAAAATGGAGGCACGGTGATCAATGTGGCCGGCGGCGCGGCCGGAGGGCAGGATGCCGGCATCGGTGCCTCGGCGGCCTTCACGGTGATTCGCGAGGCGACGACCCTCGATGAAGGCGGCGCGGATGACGAGGAACTGGACGGTTACAGCAGGACCAGTGCCTTCATCGGCGACGCGCTCCAGCCGGTGGGGCCGGTGGGAACCGGCGGAGACCCGGGGCTGGTCACGGCCGGAAGGGACGTGCGCCTGACGGCTCAGTCGGCGCTGCATACGTGGACGATTTCCGTTTCCGGCGCCGCGGCGGGAAGCTCCTTTACCGGCATGGGAGGACTGCCCGAAAGCGTGCGCGGTCTGGAGTTTGGCTTTGGATTCTCCGGCGATGTGGCGTTCAATTCGCTGACGTATGCGGTGCAGGCGTTCATTCGGGACACGACGCGGGTGGAAGCCGGCAATACGATGCAGCTGAGTGCGGCCGATTCGCCGCTGCTTGTTGCGGGAGCCGGTGCCGTGGCGTTCGGCAATCACGCCGGCATCGGCGGATCCTACGCCCGCAATGGATTGCATTCCCTTGTCAGCGCCTATGCGCTCGATGTGGCACTCGAAGCCGCAGACCTCATTATGGCTGCAGTCACGAACAGCTCCGTGGTCGCAGTTTCCAACGGCGGAACCGGAACCAAATCCGGCCTCGCCGTCGCCGGATCGGTGACACACAACGACATCGCTGCCCTGACCGAAGCCGCGCTCGCCGCGCGCACCGGTGCGGTGGTCACCGGCGGCATGACGCTCGACGCGGACGGCAACCTGCGGCTCGTCAGCACCGCCGGTGCGTCGTCCATCAGCGGCGCCGGATTCCTTGCCGCCGGCGCGGCGCTCGATCTGGGTTCGATCGAAGTGGCGGCCCACGCGTTCGCCGGAGCCAATACCTCCGTCAGCGCAGCCGGCGATGTCGCCATCACCGCGCACACGACGGAGGAGGTGCTCTCCACCGCGGCCTCGCTCGTCAACGGCGGCACCGGAAACGGCAACCGGCTCTACCGGAAAGGAGAGTTCGCCTTCGGTGCCGGCGAGGATGCCGGCGGCGGCGACACCCTGACAACCTCTCTGGCACTCGGACAGTTGAATGACGACAACGGCGACGGTGTCATCAACGGCAGCGACTGGCCCGACCTCGTCACGGGCAATTTCGGTCAGTTCAACCGCCGCTATCTCAACGACGGCACCGGCGCCTTTCTGCCCGGCGCAGACATGGGCAGTGTCGTCGGCAACCTCAGCGATTTCGAGTTTTCCAGCTTCTCGCCCAATTCGGTCATTCCCGACCTGACGCTTGCCATCGCGCTCGCCGATTTCGACATGGACGGCGCCCTCGATGCGGTCGCGGGCAATTTCGGTCAGCCGAGCCGCATCTACTACAACGACGGCAAAGGAAACTTCAGCCCGGGCGTCGATCTCGGCATCCTGGCCGATCCGACGACGGCGCTCGCCGTCGCGGACATGGATGGCGACGGCCGGCCCGATGTTGTCACGGGCAATTTCAACGCCCGGCCGCGGCTTTATCTCAATCAGGGCAACCGGAACTTTGCGGCGCCGGTGGACATTTCCAGCGACACGAATTTCACCACCGCCGTCCTGCTGGCGGACCTCAACGGCGACGGCCGCCCCGATGTCATTGCCGGCAATATCGGCTTCGATCTCTCGCCGCTCGTGAATCAGGGACTCGTTCACCTCACGGACCTGCTCGAGGATACCGTGGTCGATATCGTGGACCTGATCGTGAGCAATGTCGCGACGCTGCCGGAACTGATCTCCGCGGGGCTTGTGGACCGGTTCGGTTTCGATCCGCAGTCGCTGCTGACCGCCGGGGACCTCGTCAATGCGGCCATCGCGGGGCTGGATGATCTTGTCAGGGAAGGGTTGCTCGCACTCAGTGACTTCACCGACCTGCCGCTCGACGCCGCGGCACTCGTGGCCACCGGACTCGTCACGCAGGCTCAGTTGCTGGCGGAGGGCCTCATCGATGCCAATGACGACGTCCCGCTCCACGCGCTGGTCAATTCGGGTCTCGTGTTCCTCGAACAGGTCATTGGACGCGGCCTCGTGGACCCTGGCGATCTCATCGACCCGGAGGTGACCCTGGGTGACCTGCTGGCCACGCCCCTGACAGAAATCGGCGACCTCGTGGACGCGGGCCTCACGGGGCTTGGTGAACTGATCGTCGCCACGCTCGACGTGCGGGAACTGATTGCATCCGGCCTCGCGACCCTCGCGGAACTGGCGGCGGCGAACCTGCTGGATGCCGCAGACCTCGATCAGGCACGCCTCGACACCCGGCGCCTCCTGACACAATTCGCCGCCGGGGCGCCGACCCGCATTTACCTGAACCTCGGCGGCGGAAATTTCGCGCCGGGCGTGGACCTGAGCAGCGACCGGTTCGTGACGCGCTCGCTCGCCGCGGGTGACGTGGACGGCGACGGCGATGTGGACATTGTCACCGGAAACGCGGCGACCGGCAGCCGGCTTTACAGGAACACCGGCAGCACGCCGGCCTCCGTGACCTTCGGCCCGGGCACGACCATCACGGAGTCAGGTCCGCTCACTCAGGCGGTGCTGCTGCTGGACATGGATGGCGACCTCGACCTCGATCTCATCACCGGCAACCACAACGGCCCCACCAGGCTCTATTTCAATGACGGCACGGGAGCATTCACCGTTGGTCCGAACATCAGCGATGAACTTTTTGCCGTGACGGCACTGGCCGCGGGCGATCCGGATCTGGACAGCGATCTCGACATTTTCGCCGCCAACGCCAGCCCGGGCATCGGTGCTGCCGGCGCCGCCAACCTGCTCGAGGCCGGCAGCGATGCCGCGGCCCGGGTCGCGGTCAGCGCCACGGTGGATGCCGGGGGCAATCTGTCGGTCATCGCGCGGGACGATGCCAAAGTCACCGTGCTGGCCCGCTCGGATGCCGCCGGCGGCAACGCGGCCGGCCTCACGGCTGCCAGCCCGCACCTCATGCGCCACGTGTCCGCGCGGGTGGATGGGAGCGTGAGTGCCGGCACGGACTCTTCCACGGGACCTCTCAGGAAACTGCTGGTCAGCGGCAGCGCCGGAGACGATCTGCTGGGCTTCGCCGGCGGCGCCGCGTCGGCGCGTGAACTCGGACTCGCTGCGTCGGCGGTTCTCTTCCGGATGGACAGCACGGTCGAATCCGTCATCGGCGGCAGCGCCCGCATCACCGCCGGCAACGGCACTTCCGGCACAGCGGTTAGTGTGGACCTGACCGCCAGCCACACCACGGAAGTGCTCGGCGCCGCCGGGGCGGTCAGCGGTGCCCCGTACGCCGGAATCGGAGCGGCCCTCCATGCCAGTCTTTTCGACGAACGGGTCGCCGCCCGCATCGATCCCGGCGCCGCCGTCACCGCGCTCGACCACGTCTCGCTCCGCGCCGTTTCCTCCGAAGTCCTGACATCGGACGTGGCGGGGGACACCACCGGATTCCAACTCGGCGTCGCCGGTTCCGCCGCCTTTGCGGCAGTCGAGAAGTCCACCAGTGCCCTGGTGGACGGCGCGACGGTTGCTGCGGGCGGCAATGTCACGCTCGAGGCGGCCAGCGAGGTCACGTTTGCTCCGGTGACGGGATCTTCCGTGGCGGGCACGGGCGATGGCATCGGCATTTCCGCCGCGGTGCTGTTGGTCCAGGCGGAAACCCGCGCCGGCATCACCGGCGGCGCGGGAGTGGAGGCCACCGGAAGCCGCGGCGACTCCGTGGTCGCGGAACGCAATCCCGACGGCATCGCGACGACGCGGCTGCTGCGCGGCGTTTCCATTTCCGCCACCTCCCGGGAAGTTTCACAGTCGGTCGTGGTCAGCGGCGCGGAAGCCTCCGGACTCGGTCTCGCGGGCTCGATCACGGGCACCGTCATCGACCACACGACGAGTGCCTTCATTGACGGAGGATCAATGGTCAATCTGCAGCCGGCGGCCGGAACCCGGAGCGTCCGGCTTTTCGCATGGGACGACACCCAAATCACGCACCTGACCGGCGCGTCCACTCCCGCCGCAGGGGAGGGGATTGGCGGCGCGCTCGACGGCGGTCTCATCGTCAAGAACACCGCCGCGTGGATCGGCGGGAGCGCACAGGTGAGCGCGGACCCGGATGTCGAAATCTACGCGTATTCCGACCAGATCATCGCCACGCTCGCCGCCAACGAGGATTCGGAAGGCAACGTGACCATGGGCGGCGCGGTCGAAGCTCTGACACTTCTGATCACAACCCGCGCGTTTGTCAGCGGAACGGCGGTGGTCTTCGCGCCCGGGAGCGTGATCATCAATGCGGATGACCTCACCCGGGTGCATTACACCGCCGGCATTGCGACTTCCGGCTCGGAAAACACCGCGGGAGCGGCGGGCGGGTTCGTCCTGATCGACAAGGACGTCGAGGCTTTTGTGGACGGCGGCGCGCGTGTCACGGCGCTCGGGACCCGCAACGGCCGGCTCAGCTTGAACGGAGACTTCAGCGTCGCCTATCCTGCCGGTCCTGGACGTGTTCCCGGACTGGTGGGAACCCTGCTCGACATCCTGGGGTTCGTGTTTGAAAACCCGGTGCGCGATTTGCTCACCGACTCGTTCGATTTCGCCGACGAACTGGCATTCATCGACCTGACGCCGGTGAGCGCTCCGCCGCAGGACGAGAGTCTCGATGGACTCCGCACCGCCACTCCGGGCCGCCGGCTCGTGCAGGGGCTTGGAATCGGCGCGGCATCCCGCGACGATGTGTCCGTGCTGGCCACCGGCCAGGGATTGACCGGCGATCCCGCCACGCTGTTTGCGACCGCCGCGCTCTTCTCCGCCGCGGCGCTCGTCACCACGAACCGGACCCGCGCCTGGATCGGCGGCGGCGCCGTGGTCAACGGGGACAACACCGGCGCCGGTCCGGATCAGTTTGTCCTGGTGGCCGCCGGGTCGGATGTTTCGTTCTTCGCACTGACCGGAGGAGCCGCGTTCAACACTTCGGCGGTGGGCATCGGCGCGCTCGGCGGTGCCGTCGGCTTCGCCATGCTGGACAATCTCACCCAGGCCCGCATCGGTTCCCCCGCCACCGTCACTTCCGCTGGCGATGTGCATGTCGTGGCCACGGCCCGGGAGGACATCTTCGCCTTTGCGGCGGGCATGGCAGCAGGGCCCGGCGTGACTTACTTCAAAGTGGACGGTTCGTTCAATCTGGTTTCCGTGAGGAGCGCCACCAGCGCTTCCATCGACGGCGCCACCACGGTCCATGCCGGAGGCAACGTGCTCGTCTCCGCGCGCGACGACACTGACGCGGACGTGATGTCAGGATCCGCGGCTCTCGGTCTGGGAATCGCCGGCGCCGGTGTGTCGGTTTCGACCACGGTGATCGTCAAGAATACCCAGGCCTTCATCGGCGAAGGGGCAGTGGTGAATGCCAAAGGCACCGGTCCGGGCGTGCTTCAGGTCTATGACGGAGCCGGGGCCCTGGACTTTGGGAGGAAGCCGGTGCGCGGGATCGGTATTCAGGCGGAATCGAACGAGAACGTGTTCGGCCTCGCCGGCGCGGGAACTGCAGGCTCGGTGGTCGCGCTGTCCGGAGCCGTCACCGTCGCGCTCCTCGACTCGGACACGGCGGCGTTTGTGGATCGTCTGGCGCGCCTCAACGAGGATCTCACCGGCGCAGGCACCCCGCACCTTGTCAGCATCGCCGCCGTCAATCGCGTCACCACTTTCGATCTCGCGGTCAACGTCGCGCGGGCCATGGGCGCCGCCGGCGCGGGAGCGGACCTCGTCGTCGTGGACAACGACACCACGGCGCTCATCAACCCCGGCGCGCTGGTCCGCGCGGTCTCGGGAGTGGATGTCTTCGCCCTGTCGCGGATCACCGGCGACAGTTTCATCGCCAACGTCGGACGCCCCGGTGTCGGCGGCCTGAACATCACGCTCTCGCTTTATTCTTTGCGCGGCGATTTCGAGGATCTCCTGACAATTCCCCTGTCACGGCTCAACGGGCGTCCCGGCATTGACGAGGGCACCTTCTCTGACATTTCCCTCATTCCGATTTCAAAACTCAACAACGTCGGGGCCGGATCGCTGCAGTCCGAACTGGACGACGCCTTTACCGGACTGGCCGGAGGACTGGCGGAAGTGCTGCGCGGCTACGGGGATTCCCGGCCGGCGGCCGCAGCCCTGGCGGACTCCCTGACGGACGGGACGCCGGAGGATGCGGTGACGGGCGGCTTGCTCGCCGAAAGCGAAGGCGACGGCACGACGGCCACCGTGAACGGTGCGAATGTCGAAGCCGGCTTCGTCCAGGTCAAAGCTCTCGAACGCAGCGACTTCGCCGCGGACACGACCTCCGCCGTGGACCTGATGTATGCCCTCGCGCCCGTGAACACGACGCTGCCGACGGTTTATAAAGACGATACGGTGGCCAGCGTGCGCAACATCGCCGTGGCTTCGATCACCGGCGGCGCGATGGTGACAGCCGTGGATGTGCTGGTGCGCGGAGAAGTCGAGAACAACACCGCGCTGACCGCGACCGGTTCGGTCAGCACCATTCAAAATGTGATCGCCGCCACCATCGACGGCTCCACGGTGATCGCGAGCCGCGACCTGGACCTCGAGGCGGTGCAGGACATCTTCTCCACCTGCTGGTCCATTCTCCCGCGCTTCGACGGACTGCAGTTCAAAACCGGACAGAACAGCATCGCCTCTTCCGTCGTCGCCTCCATCGTGAACGGATCTGCAGTGACTGCCAGCGCTGACGTCGCTCTCTCCTCTCTGGACGATACCACCGCCGTCGCCGTCACCGACGCGATGACCATCGGACAAAAAGGTCCGATCCTCACAATCGGCGCAGCGGTGGGAGTGGGATTGGGGAACAACAACATCGCGAACACGGTGCAGGCGAAGATCGAGGCCTCCACAGTCACGTCCGGGACTGGAAAGGTGGACGTGAGCGCGGATTCCTCGCCCCTGGCGGTCGTGGTGGCCCTTGGAGTGGCGAGCGGTCCTGGCTCGGCCCTCGCCGGCTCCATCGCCCTCAACACCATTGCGAACACGGTGGAGGCCCACATCGCCGCGAACTCCACCGTCGCAGCCCCTGGCAGCGTCACCGTCGAGGCGACGGACGGAGGCACCATCGTCGCCGTCGGCGGCAATGTGGCCATTGCGGACGGAAAAGTGGCTCTCGGCGCCTCGGTTTCCCTCAATGACATTGCCAACACCGTCACCGCTTATGTGAGGGAAAGCTCCGTGGCGGCTCCGTTAATCGAAGTGCTCGTTCTGGAGAATGCGGACCTCGTGGCCATCGCCGTGGGCGGAGCCGGGGCGCAGTCCATCGTGTTCGGCGGCTCCGTCGCCTTCAATGTGCTGGACAACGATCTCGATGCGGAGGTTACCCTCGGCGCGGATCTCGATGCCGCGAATCTCGTCAGAGTAAAAGCAAGGGACGAAGGCAGCATCACCGCCGTCACCGGTCAACTCGCCGCCTCCAGCGGCTTCGGCTCCTACGGCGCGAGCGTGTCGAAGAACGTGATTTCCAGCACCGCATCGGCGGCGGTGAGCGGCACCGGCGTGACGGTGGATGCCCCTGTGGTGGAAATCAGAGCCGAGGGGGCGCCTTCCATCGACGCCGTCGCCGTCGGCGGATTTTTCGCCGACGGGCAGACGATCGGAGGTTCGGTCACGCTGAATCAAATCACCGGTGGACTGGAGGTGCGCGTCGCCGGCGGAGCGGTGGTCACGGCTGCCGGTGCGATCAGTGTCGTGGCCGCGGACGATTCAGAAATCTCGAGCCTCGCCGGCAACATTTCCGGTGCCAACGGCGTGGCGGTCGGCGCCGCCATCGCCACCAACGACATCGCGCGCACGATCACGGCAGCGGTGAGCGGCGCGACGGTGGATTCCAATGGCGGCGACGTGCTGCTGCAGGCGGCCTCCACTTCCGAAGTCGAGAACATTACCGCCGCCGGTTCGGGCGCGGGATCGTTTGCTTTCGGCGGATCGGTTTCCTTGAATGAAATTCACAACACGCTCGGCGCGCACAGTCTTGGCGGCACGATCGAGGCCGCCGGGGCGGTCCGGCTCGTGGCGGCGGACAGTTCGCTCATCGAATCGCTCGCCGGCACCGTGGTGGGGGGCGGAACCTCCGCGGCCGGCGCTGCGATTGCCACGAACGATCTCTCCAGCACCATTGCGGCCACGGTTTCCGGCGGCACGGTGAACGCACCCGGCGGCGGCGTGGAACTGCTGGCTGACAGCGCCGGGACCATCAAAACACTTTCCGCCGGGCTCTCGGGCGCCGGCACGGTCAGCATCACCGGCGCCATCTCGCTGAATAAAATCGCCGGGGCCGTGCACGCGAAAATCCTCGACGGTGCCGCGGTGGCCGCGGCCGGCGACATCACCCTGACGGCCGAAGAATCCGCGGACATCTTTTCACTCTCCGGTCAGGCCGCCGGCGGAGCAGGCGGCGCCATCGGTGGCGCGGCCGCCTACAACGAACTCGCGAGCGTCATCACGGCCTGCGTGGAGAATGCATCGGCAACTTCCACCGCCGGCAGTCTCCTCATTTTTGCCGGCTCGGCGGCGGCCGTCGAAACCATTGCCGCCGCCGGCAGTCTCGGGTCCTACGCCGGCATCGCGGGCTCCGTTTCCATCAACATCGCGCAGAATACCATCCTCGCGTGCCTGACAAATGCCGCGGTCACCGCATTTGCCAATATCAGCCTGCTCGCGCAATCCAGCGGCACGTATGATTCCCTCGGCGGTTCTCTCGGCGCCGGCGCCGTCGGAGTTGGCGGAAGCGTGGCCGTCAACAGCCTCGCGAATCAGACCAGGGCCGCAGTCACCGGCGCCACGGTCCAGGCGCGCGGGCTGGGCGTGGCGATGACGGTGAACCGGTGGGACCCGGTCACCGGCGCCGCCACCGCCGAAGCGATGCGCGGCCTCGCGGTGATCGCGGATTCCCGGGAGTCACTGAACGTCGTGTCTGTCAGCCTGGCCGGCGGCAGCGCGGGAGTGGCGGTCAACGTCAGCACCCAGTTCCTCAGCGACACGACGGAGGCGGTGATCGACAATTCCATGGTCAACACGCCCGCCGACATGGGCCAGGCCGTCAGGGTGCGCGCCCACCATGCTTCTTCCGTGACCACCGGCAGCGGCGTCATCGGGATTGGGGCCGTCGGTGCCGGAGCGGCCGTGGATCACATTCTCCTGACAAATATGACGCGGGCGGCGATCTCCGATTCCGATCAGATCAACCGCACCACGGTGTATGGAGCGGACGGAGTCGAAGTCAGCGCCTCGACCCGGGAGTCGGTGGATTCCTCCGCGGTCGGAGGCGGCCTCGGATCGGTGGCGCTGGCCGGCTCGGTGCCGGTGATTGAAATCAGTTCGACGATCGAGGCCGTGATCAGCGAATCGAACGTGCATTCCGGCGGAGACCTCAGGGTGCTGGCCGCCAGCGCCGCGACCATCAATGTGCATGCCGGGGCCCTCGCCGCCGGCGCCGCCGGGATCGGCGCGTCGTTCGCCATCACCGGCATCAACACCACCACCACCGCCCGCCTCACCGCGGCCGTGACCAACGCTCCGGGCCTCACTCTGGTGCAGGCGGATTCCGTCGAAGACATCACCGCCGCTGTCGGCACGCTGGGAGTCGGGTCGCTTGGCGTGGCCGCTTCCGTCGCCGTCAGTTCCATCCGCGCCGTGACGAGCGCCTTCATTTCCGGCGGGTCGAGAATTTCGAGCCTCAACCAGGACGCCGGCTTCAGTTCTCCGGTGCAGGACGTGCAGGTGCTGGCGAACGACACCGCCTCCATCGATGACAAAGCAGGCTCCCTCGGAGCCGGAGTCGTCGGAGCCGGTGCCGCCGTGGATGTGGCCACCATCCGCAACACGACCGCAGCATGGATCGGAAATCTCTGTGTCATCGACACCGCGCGCGACCTGCTGGTGCGGGCGGATTCCGACTGGACGATCCACTCGATGCCCATCGCCGTCGCGTTCGGGTGGCTCTCGCTCAGCGGGGCGGTGTCGGTGGTGAGTTTTGGCGGCGGTCTCGATGCCACGGGATCCGGCAAAGCGGACAACGTCGCGCCGGACGTGAACAACGCCATCTCGCTGACCAGCGGCGTGCGGAATGTCAATCCCTCCGACGCCACCGCGGCAAGGGCACGGACCCTGACCGCCACCACGAGGTTTTCCATCAACGACGAAATGAGCACCGTGCCGGTGCCCGCGGCCACTTCCGCCTACACCGGTACCGGCGCCATGATCCGCGCGGGGCGTCACATTCGTTTCCAAAGTGAGTCCGATGAGACGCTGGACATGAAGACCGGCGGGGGCGGCGTCGGTTTCGTCGGCCTGGGGGCTTCCGTGGGATACGCCACGGTGCGCCAAACCACGGAATCACAGATCGGCGCGAACTCCGTGCTTCATGCCGGCGGCGATGTGCAGATTTCGGCGGATGGCGCGGTGAACAGCGCGGGCATCACGTCCTTCGCCGGCGGCGGCGGCTTTGTGGCCGCCGAGGCCGCCATCGCGATCCTGAACTCCGACAACGACGTGAGTGCCAGCCTCGGCGCCGGCGCCTCCATCGCGACCGCTGCCAATGTCAGTGTCACCGCCGCGGCCGCCTCGAATCTGAATGTGAATGCCGCCGCCGCCTCCGCGGGAGTGGTGGCGGCCGGCGTCGCCGTCGCGCAGGCCGCGGAAACCGGCACCACGCAGTCGTTCCTCGGCAACGGCGCGAATGTCGGCGGCCTCAACCCGGCGGGACCGCCCGGCGTCGCCTCCCTGACCATGTCGGCAAACGCGGCGCATACGATCACGTCGGAGACCACCGCCGCGGCCGCGGGCGTCGTCGGCGCCGCCGTCAACCGCGCCACGGCGACCGTCAACCCGGTGCTCGTGACCTCCGTCGGCACGGGAGCACTGGTTAGAGTTTCCGGCGGCGTCAATATGTCCTCGTCCTCGCAGGCGACGGCGACCACGGAAGTCTTCAGCGCCAGTGTCGGCCTCGCCGCGGCCGGCGTGAGCCTCGCGGAATCGACCGTCACGCCGCGGGTGAATTCCTTCGTGAGCGGCGGCGGCACTGCGGTTTCCGCGGGCGGCGGCATCACGCTGCAGGCCCTGCACAACGATACCGCAGGAGGCGGCGCCGCGTCCACGGCGCAGGCACCGGCCGCCGGCATCGCTTCCGGCGCCGGCGCCGATCCCAATGCGGTCTCCAGCGCCGATCTCGATACCTGGGTCGCACCGGGCGCGAGCCTCAATGCCGGCGGCACGATCAGCCTGACTTCCCGCGCAAGGAATCGCGCCGAAGCCGAAGCCGACGCGTTCTCCCTCGGCCTCGTGACGGTGGGCACCACGCTGCCGGATGCGACCGCCGGCGGAATTGTCAGGGCTCACTTCGACGGTTCCGTCACCGGCGGCGCAGGGCTGACGGTTCTGGCCTCGGCCAGCAACGACGCGCGCGCCGACGGGGATGCCTCGGGCGGCGGATTGATCATCCAGACGATCCACACGTCCAATGCCACCGCATCCCCCGTGCTGCAGGCCGCGATCGGCAACAATGCCCTCGTTTCGGTCACCGGCGCCGTGAATGTGACCTCCACCTCACAGGTCGATGCCTACGCCAAGTCGTCGGGACTGAGCATCGGAGCCGGCGCCTTCGGGTCCACCCTCGCCAAAGCGACGGCTTCCCCGAATCTGGAAACCCGCATCGGCACTGGCAGCACAGTCAACGCGGGCAGCGTCACGCTTCTGGCATCGAACAATCACGGCTTGAACAAGGGAGCCACCGCTGAAGCCGATTCCTCCAAGGGCGGCCTCATCAGCGGCGGCGGCGCCACACCCACCGCCATCGCCAACGGCGTGGTGAATGCCTTTGTGGGAACCAACTCCACGCTGAACACCGGCGGCAGCGTCCTCCTCACCGCCCGCGGCAGCAACCGGGCCACGGCCAACGCCGACGCCCTGACCATCGGCGCTATCGCCGCCACCGGCAGCAACAGCGCCTCGTCCACCGCCAGCGGGACCGCCGGCGCGCACTTCGACGGCCGCGTCACCGGCGCGAGCAGCCTCGCCGTGCAGGCCCAGTCGTTCGACCGCGCGGTCTCGACCGCCGACGCGGCGGCCGGCGGCATCATCTCCGGCAACGGCGTCACGGCCACCGCCACCACTTCGCCGTCCGTGCGCGCATGGCTCGGCAATGGCGCGTCCGTCGCGGTGAACGGCGGCGTCAGCCTGCTCTCGGACTCCGTCACCGACGCCGACGGCTTCGCCACCGGCGTCACTCCCATCAGCGGCGTCAGTGTCGGCAAATCGCAGTCCACCGTGACCGCGAACCCGACCGTGGAAACCTACGTCGGCAACAACGCCGTGATCGTCGCCGGCGGCGACATCGAACTTCAGTCCCGTCACGGACAGCCGCTCCAGCTCTCCCGCGGCAACTTCAGCGCGACCAGCGATGTCGATTACAATTCGAATACCATCTTCTTCTCAGCCGCGCACGGCCTCAACGATGGCGACCGCGTGACCTACAACAACGGCGGCAGCGGCAGCATCGGCGGACTGACGCAGGGGCGCAGCTACAGCATCCTGCAAACCGACGACTTCGCCCTCCGCCTCGGCGGCTCGTTCGACGCGGCGGCTGCCGTGGACGCGGCGCGCGACTCGATCCGGTTC
Organism: uncultured Akkermansia sp.; assembly: GCA_964523105.1. Classification (GTDB taxonomy): domain Bacteria; phylum Verrucomicrobiota; class Verrucomicrobiia; order Verrucomicrobiales; family V1-33; genus V1-33. The sequence goes on along the minus strand of CAZFZN010000008.1, from coordinate 135,764 downwards.
GCCTCGGCGCACAATTTCCAGCCGGGCGACCGCGTGGTGTACGACGCCGCGGGCGGAACGCCGGTGGCCGGCCTCACCAATGGCAGCTCTTACTTTGTCAGGGTCATCGACGGCACCACGATCAAACTCTCCCCGACGCTGACCGGAGCGACCTCGACGCCCCTCGGATTCGATGCGGCGCTCGTGGACAGCGGCTCGGGGACGGTCACGCTGAACGGCCACGGATTCGCCGCCGGACAGGCGCTGACGTATCGTGCTCCCGCGGCCGCGGTCTTCGGCAAGAGTCAGGTGGACGGCACCACCGACGTCATTACCATCGGGACGCATAACCTGACCACCGGCCAGCAGGTCACCTACCGCACGGACGGCACGGCCGTCGCCGGCCTCACGGGCGGTTCCAGCTATTTCGTCATCGCCGTGGATGCCTCGCGCATCAAACTGGCGACCACCGCCGCCAATGCCGCCGCCGCAACCGCGATCGATCTGAATGCCGCCAATGCCACGGGCACGCACCGGATCAGCCGGACCGGCGAAGATCCGATTCCGGGACTCACAGACGGCAATACTTATTACGCCATCGTCGTCGATGCCGACCGCCTCAAACTGGCGGCCACTCCGGCGGACGCCGCCTCCGGCACGGCCGTCACCGTGAACGCCGCAGGCATCGCCGGCACGCACACGCTCGGAACGGAGGGCCTCGACCTGACAAGTGCGGGCGCCGGCCGGCACTTCCTCGCGTTCGATCTCACTCCCGGCAGTGCGACCGGCACGCATCGCCTCATTGGTGCCGGAGGCGCGCAAACCCTTGGCACGGCGCCGTCCGGGGACGGTATCTCCACCGCGGCGGCCAGCGGCTCCGCCGGCGCGCTCCTCTTCGGTTCCCAGGGATCGGTTTCCCTCGCGACATCGAACCCGGCCGTGCGCGCGTGGGTCGGCAATCAGGCGAGCGTGAATTCGGGCCGCGATGTCAGTGTCACCGCCACCTCGCTCGCGGCCGCGGCCGCGCTGGCACAGAATGTGACCGTCTCCCTCGTCGGCAGCGGTTCGGCCAGCGCCGACGCCGACCTCACCAGCACCACTGCCACTTGGGCCGGCGACGGCTCCCTCATCGTCGCGGCGCGGGATGTCACGCTCACAGCCGATTCCTCGCATCAGTCTGACGTGCTCGCTTCGTCCGGCGCCACGGGGGCCATCGGATTTTCCGAGTCGGATGCGACGGCGGACATCGACTACACCACGACGGCGCGCGTGAATCCCAACGCGCAGCTCGCGGCCGGGAACCGGCTGGTGGTGGAGGCGCAAACCGCGGCGGGAGGTGTCGCCGATGCCACGGCCACCTCGTGGGGATTCGGCGGGGATTCGGATGCCAATGACAACGGGCGCAACCTCGATGACACCGATTCCCGCGGCGTGCGCATCGGACGGAATTCGGGCCTGACGCAGACCGAGATCGCCGCCGGGGCCGTCCTCACCGCGCGCTACCTCGAACTCAATTCCATCGTGGACGGCGTCAACGCGGCCACCAACGCCTACGCCGAGGCCGATGCCGTCGGCGCGGACTCGGACTCGATGGCCCGCGCCCAGTTCCATTCGACCGCTGAGGTTCTCGTCCGGGCCGGCGCCGCGGTCACCGGGACTTATTATCTAACAGTCAACGCCATTCACCGGAACATCGATCTGGACGCCGTGTCGGAGGCGGCGTGCGATTGCGGCGGCGGCGACACCGATTCGACCGCCAAAGTCGGCATGGATACGGTGTCACTGGTCAATGCCGAGGCCGGCGCGGAGTTCACCACCGGGGAACTCGTCGTCGAGGCCATGGCTTATGACTTCCGGTGGAACTGGAGTTATGATTCCGACGGTGCCCTGGCGGACCTGGGCAGCGGCGAGGGCGGTGACCGCGTGACGCCCGCGCGCAACATCGTCTGGAACGCCGACGTCAACATCGCCCGGAACGCGGAGCTGGAAGTCGATCCCGCGGGTGCAGTGGTGCGCGCCGACGGCTTCTCCTACACCGACACCGGCTCGCGCATCATCGTGGACGACCTCGCCTTCACCGGCGCGGTCTCCGTCCGCTTCGGCGCGAACTCCCTCGCCGGAATCAATGGCGGACCGTTCCCTGCGGGCGTCATCGCGGGAAGTTCCGCCACCTTCGACTTCCACGAAACGTTCAACAACGTCAATATCACCAATCACTCCGCGAAGGACCTCGAGATCGGCAACCTCGATGTCGTGAATCGCGCCGCCAACTGGTCCACCGTCGAACTGAATGTCGAAAGTGTGGCCCTTGAGTTCGATGTCCTGCACAGCTTCGAGCCGACCACGCTGGAAATCCGGAATCTGGCATCGTCCGGTTCGCCTGACATTTTTCTGTCGGGAGTGATCGAGAATCCGATCGGCAGCACGCACTTTGTGAACACGCGCGGCGATATCCTGGCCGGCAGCGCCGCTCAACTGGTCCGGACCAACGCGTTTCAGAGCGAGTCGGGTCAAGGGAGCCTTGGCGCTCCCGGCGCCGGGCGCTTGAAGATCGAACTGGTGCAGAGCGCGGGCCGGCCGATCGTGTTTGGCGCTTCCGCGGGGCAGGATGTGGTGCTCGATCTCAAGGCGCGGCTGCGCGATGCGGCGGTCAACCCGCTGATTCTGAACACGGGTCCGGTCAGCGCGGGCCGCGACCTCGACCTCACATTGCAGGCCGCTGTGAAGGAAACCACCATCGCCGCCGGGACCAGCTACCTTGTGGACGTGACGGAGACCTTCGTGCCGCAAACGACGGTGGTCGCGGACCACTTCCGTCCCGGAACCCCGGGTCCCGTGTCACCGCTCGACGCCGGCATTCTCGCCACCAATCCCGCGCCCATCGATGTCACATGGAATTTTGCCCCGCTGACCGCCGGCCGCAATCTCGACGTCCTCGGCATCCCCGCGGCAACGGTCATTCACGTGAATGGCTCCACCGATCTGCTCGGCGGCGGCCGCATCAATGTGCAGACCAACGGGAACATCGTCCTGACTGAGACCGCCGGGGACCTGCGCATCGGTGTCATCACTTCGCTCAACGGCAATGTCACCCTGACGGCCGCCGTTTCCATGATCGATGCTCTCAACGACGCCGCGAGTGATGTGAACGGCGCGTTCCTGACGCTGACGGCTCTCGCCGGCGGCATCGCCTCGCGCGACAATCATTTGGAGATCGATTCCAGCCTGCTCAAAGCGACGGCGCTCGAGAGCATTTACATTGTGGAGACGGCGGGTGATTTGAATGTGGACCAGGTGCTTTCCACCACGGGTTCGGTGACTCTCACTGGTCCGGCCGGGCTCATCGATGCGGACAGCGCTCCCGACTCCGGCGCGGCGGACATCATCGCCGGCTGGATCGCATTGATCATGGGCAGCGGCATCGGTGAGGCCTCCGACTCGCTGGAAACGCAGGCGCATCATCTCGAAGCCGGCGCGGGCACGGGTGGCTTGTGGATCACCAATACCGGCGCGCTGGTCATCGGCGGGTTCAGCGAACTGGCCGGGTTGATCGCCAGCGGGCCGCTCCTGCTGAGCACGCTGGGTTCGCTGACGGTCCGCGAGGGCGTGAGTTCGCCCTCGGACGTTTCGCTGACCGCGATCGATGCCGCCGGGCCGGGCCAGAATCTGGATGTCGAGAACGGCGCGGATGTTTCCGGGCAATCGGTCACGTTGCAGGCAGGCGACGACCTCACGGCCGGGCTCGACAGCCTGATTGCAGCCATTCTCGACATCATCATCGAGGGTGATTTTGGCAACGCCGACACCGGCCTCGGGAGCGTCGTCCATGTGTTCGGTGCGATGACCGCCGCTTCGATCCGGATTTCCGGAAACAGCGACAGCGATGTGATCAAGGTGCTGCCGCAGAGCCGTCAGGGGAACCTGCGTCTGACTGGAAATGCCGGCCACGACGAAATCACCGGCGATGCCGAATTGATCGAAGGCGGCGACGGCAACGACACGCTCAAGGGCGGTGTCGGATCCAACACCATCAGCGGCGGAAACGATGACGACTGGATCGATGCCGGCATGGGAACGGATGTCGTCACCGGTGATGCCGGCAATGATGAACTGCACGGCGGCGGCGGTGCCGGCGACAGCCTGAGCGGCGGCGCCGGTGATGATCTCATCTTCGGATCCGATGACGGCGCGGATGTCATCAGCGGCGGCAGCGGGCGCGACCGGATTTTCGGACGGGGCGGCAATGACTCGATCCTCGGCGACGAAGGCGATGATATCATCGATGGCGGCACGGGAGACGATGCCATCGAGGGCGGCGCCGGGGTGGATGTGCTCACCGGCGCCGCGCATCATGATACGCTCTACGGCCACAGCATGAGCGGCGCCGGCGACGACAATGCGCCGGACTATCTCTATGGTGATTTCGGAACCAATGGCAACGAGGCGGCTTCCGGTCAGGACCGGCTGTTTGGTCAGGGCGGGAATGATCTGCTGTTCGGCGAGGGCGCGGATGACTTCATCGATGCCGGCGCCGGCGGCAGCAATACGGTGGATTACGGCAGCGGTGAATCGGGAGTGCCGTCGGACTTTGTGCCTCCCGCAGCGACTCCGAATCCTCCCCTGGCAACGGTGCCCGGGACTCCCGCCACGCTGCCCGCTTTCCTCGATGTTCCGCTGCGCTGGACGGAACTCGGCGGCGGAACCGATCCCGGAATTTCGCTCTTGGGGAGCGTCGCCCTCGAACCCTCGCTGGCCGCCACCGCCGCAGAGCGATTCATGGCATGGGCTGATTTTCGGGATGGCAACTTCGAAATCTACGTCGCGCGCCACAACGCCTCCGGCTGGCAGCAACTCGCCGGCAGTGCGCAGGCCGGCGGCATCAGCCGCACCGCGACCGCGTCGCGCCATCCGTCCATCGTCATCGGCAGCGACAACAACCCGATCGTGGCCTGGACCGAATTCAACGCCGCAGGCACCGCCAGCGACATCCGCGCGGCGAAGTACGATCCCTCGGCAAACGGCGGCGCCGGCGGCTGGGTGGCGCTGGGATCGTCACTGGATGCCGGCGGCATCAGCGGCACCGGCGCGGCGGAACACGCGACGATTCTCCATACGGCAGCCGGCCCGGCGGTCGTCTGGTTGAACCGCACGGCCGGGGTCACACAGATTTACGCCAGGAGTTTCAGTGCGGGAACCTGGTCTTCTCTCGGCGCCGGGGCGGCGAGCGGCGGCGGTATCACCGCATCCCCGGCCAGCATCACGGAATTTGCCGCAGCGACAGACGGCACAAAGGTCGCCGTGACATGGACGCAGGTGGACGTGTCAGGCGACCAACACATCCACCTGCGCGAGTTGAATGGCGGTACATGGAATGAACTGGCCGGCTCCGCGACCGGCGGGGGCATCAGCGGAGCGGTGGTCTTCAGCGAAGCGCCGACAGTGGCTTACCTGGCCGGTGTTCCGTTCGTGGCCTGGCAGCAGCAGCGCGCTGTCGAGACGCTGTATTCGGATATCTATGTGGCCCGTTTCGCCGCGGGATCATGGACTGCCGCCGGAGCGGGGGCCTTGAGTCCCGGCGGGGTCTCCAACAGCACCGGCAAAGCCGTCCGTCCGGTGCTCGCGTCCGGCGGAGGCCGGCTGCATCTCGCGTGGGTGGATTCTGAAGTCCTGACACCCGTGGCCAACCGCTTCTTCGCAAAGGTGTGGAACGGATCCGGCTTCGAGGAGGAGATTGCCGGCGACGCGAGCTATCAGGGCATCGCCAGAGCGGGCGCAGCGTTCCAGCACCTGACCCTGACGGCGGATCCGGCCGGGCATCCGTTGATCGCGTGGGATGATGCTTCGTCGGAGACCCGCTCTGTGTTGGTCCGCGGGAACCTGTTCGACATCCAGAATTTGCACACGGCCGGCCCCGGCAATTCCGTGCAGTCCATTCTCGACGCGAACGACCTCGGGCCCGGCGATATCATCTTCCTGCCGGCCGGATTTACCAACCCCGGCGCCGTGTCCATCGGCGGCGACGACAGCGGAGTGATGATTCTTTCCACGCCCGACCGGTCCGGCACCATCAGCGGGCTCGTCACCGTTTCCGTGCCCGGAGTCATCCTGCACCGGCTCACCCTCGCCGGCGGCGTGACTGCGGTGGCCAGTGACAGCCTGACAATCGCTGACAATACGATCGAAGGCGCCGGACTCGTGATCAACGGCGGCTCCAATGTTCGCGTCGTGTTCAACTCGTTTACGAACGCCGTGACGGGATTCCGCATAGGAGCGCCGATGGAGGGATATGTTGTCGGAAACGTCTTTACTACGAGCGGCACGGGTCTCGACATCGCCGCGGCCTTCACCGGATTGATCCGTGACAATGACATTTCCGGCGCGCTCACCGGAATCGCCTATGGCGCACCGGCGGCGCTGAGCGCCAACCGGATTCATCATAACACGACCGGCATCAGTGTGACCGCCGCCGGAGAAGCCGCCGGCCTCGGCTTTGTGGGCCCGGCCCGGGCCAATGAGATCTACGCCAACACCACCGGCGTGGCGCTGGCTTCGGGTTCGAGGATGCGCGCGCAGCACATCTTCAACAACACCACCGGTGTCACCGGCTCCGGCGTGCTCGGCGGCGGTGAACTTGCGACCGCCAACCTGATCGAAGGCAACGTCACCGGCGTCAATTTCACCGGCGTGATTCAATTCAACCGCATCGCCGGCAACGGCACCGGAATCGCCGCGACCACCGGACTGACCGTCATTCACAATTTGATTTACCGGAACACGGTCGCGGGCATCGCGGTGACGGGGAGGACCGACGTGCGCATCGTCAGCAATACCGTTTACGCACCGCTGGGCGACGGCATTCGCGTTCAGGGCTCCTCGTCCAACGTCGAAATCCGCGACAACATCATCTGGGCGGAATCCGGTTACGGCATCTATGTGGAAAACAACAGCCAGAGCGGCTTCTTCAGCGACTACAATGACCTGCATGCCTCGGGTGCGGGCCGGCTGGTGTTCTGGTTCGAGGACTACGCGGACATCCTCGACTGGCAGGAAAACGTCAACGTCCACGACCTGCACTCGATCGGCCGCACGGCCGTCAATCCGCTCTGGTCGGAGCCGCGTTTCTTCAATCGCGCGAGGGACGACTTCGCCGTCTTCGACGTCACCGCGGGCCTGCGTTTCACCAGCCCGACGGTGGACGCCGGCCATGCGCTGACGGATATCGGCCTGCCGGGATCCTACGTCAATTTGCTGGTGAACGGCGGCTTCGACTCGGGTCTCGCCGGATGGACCACGAATGCTTCGGCGGCAGTGCGCACGGGCAGTCCGGCACCGCACTCGGGAAGCGGATACTTTTATGCCAGTACGGACACGGCGGGAGCCGCCTCGCAGACGGTGAGCCTTCTCGCCGCCGGCTTCAGCGCGGCACAGCTGGACAGTCAGGATTTCGTGGCCATCATGGGCGGCCGCATCCGATCGGCGGACGGCGATCAGGGAACGCTCGTCCTGTCGTTCCTCGACGGCGCCGGAAATGTGATCGGCACACCGCTGCAGTTGCAGGCGGCCAATCTGACGGATCGCTGGGAGTTGGTGGGCAGCCGGCAGACCCTGCCCGTGAACACGCGCAGCCTCCGCATCGAGTTCCAGGCCCTGAGGATTGCCGGGACCACCACCGACGCCTTCCTCGATGGAGCGTTCGCGTATGTGGTGCCGGAAGACACGATGCCGGATCAGGGCGCGACAGGGAACACGCCCGCAGATTTCGCGGCGAACCATGCCCGCATCGCCCTGCGCTTCCCTGACTTGTACACCGACTGGGAGATCGCAAGGCAGCGCAGCATTCAGTGGGAGACGTTTGGAAACACCGCAGAGGCGCCGGTGCGGATCGAGCTCTATCAGGACGGGCCGCACGGTCCCGAGTTCGTCCTCACCATAACGCCCGGCACGGCGGACAACGGCGCATTCAACTGGATTCCGCAGAACAGCGGCGTGGCCGTTGCGACTTATGGGCTGCGCATCCGCGTCAGCCTTGTGGATCAGGCCCGCGCCGTGGATCAATCCACCGAACCGTTCACCACGCCGGAAACCGGCACTCAGTACTGGGTGGATGATGCCAGTGACAGCGATGACGAGTACACCCCCGGGGCGACGGGCTCCAATCGCAATACCGGCAAGCGTCCTGACGCCCCGAAGCCGCTGCTGGGGAACCTGCTGCGGATTTACGATTTGGCGCCGGGAGACACGGTGTTTGTGGACACCGGCAACTACCGGCACCTCCGCAGCATCACGATTACAGGCGACGGCAGTATTTTCGGCGATGCCGGCGCCATCATCACCGGTCCAACGGACACCGCGCGAACGGCGCTCATCCGCGTCACCAGTCCGTTCGCCGGCTCTGCCGTCTTCGATCTCATCGACGGCGATTTCGTTACGCTGCAGCATTTCACGATGGATGGCGGCCCGCGCGGGATCTGGCTGCGCGGCGGCACGAACAACTTCACCGGCAGCCACCTGACAGTCCTCCGCCAGACGACGGACGGGCTGCGCGGGGATGGCGTCAGCGTGGTGAATCTCGACCATATCACCTCCGGTCAGAATGGCGACTACGGCATCATCATCTCCGGCGGGCTGCGCACTCTCACGGACAGCGAGGTCTTCGGCAACGCGGACGGCGGCATCATTGTCACCGCCACGTCCAACACGGAGATCAGAAACGTCCACTCTTATTCGAATACCGGCTATGGCATTCAGGCCGCCGGGGAAGACATCCGGGTACTCGACAGTTATGTTCACAACAATACGTCCGCGGGCATCCGGCTCGAAGGCGGCGCCGCGCTTTCACAGGTCAACGGCAACCGGGTGCACTCCAACAGCAGCGGCAGCGGCAACCCGGGCATTTACATCTCCGAAAACACGCGCGCCTTCGGCAATACCGTCTCCGGTCAGCCGGGCAGCAGCGGTGCGGGCATTTCCCTCAATGGGAACAATACGAGGCTTTCCGTGGCTGAAGGCAACGTGATCTTTGGCAATACCACCGGCATTCTCGCATTCAATTCCGCCCATGCCCTCAACAACCGCATTTATAGCAATACCACCGGCATTTCCTTTGCGTCGTTCGCCGGCAACGGGGCGGTGGTGGCGCGCAATGTGATTTACTCCAACGGCACCGGAGTCGATGCCGGAAACGGCCAGAGCGTCCGGATCGAGAACAACCTCATTTATGCCAATTCCGTGCTCGCGCTTCGGGTGCGCCTGAATGGAGCCTACCTCGCGAACAACACCATCTATCAGTTGGCGGGCGACGCCGTGTGGATCGAAGCCTCGCAGAACATCACGCTTCGAAACAACGTGCTTTGGGTGAACGAAGGCTATGCGGTCAATGTGGCCGTCAACAGCCAGAACGGCTTCAGCAGCGATTACAATCTCTTCTACACTGCCGGCACCGGCAAGGTTGGCTTCTGGCAGAATGCCCAGCGCACCGATCTCGCAGCGTGGCGCAGTGCCACATTCCAGGACTTGAACACGCTCTCGCAGGATCCCCTCTTCGTGGACAGGGACGGAGCCGATGACCTGCTGGGCTTCCTCAATACGGCGAACGACGGGCGTGACGACGACTTCCACGAGCAGAGTGTCCACGGCAGTTTCAAGGGCGGAGCCCTTGCGCCAGCCGTGGATGCCGGGACCGGTCTCCCGGTTTACCTCACACCGGTCTTGTCGCCCGATGCGCTGACTTCGCCGGCGATCGATCGCGGTGATCCCGGTTCGGCCTTCGCGGCCGAGCCTGCACCCAATGGTGGATTCATCAATCTCGGCGCTTACGGCAATACTGCTCAGGCATCGAAGAGTCCTGACGGTTACGTGCTTGTCACCGTGCCGGATGGCGGTCAGGTGTGGCCCGTGGAGCAGAGCTTCACGATTTCCTGGCGGAGCCATGACTTCACGGGCACCGTGGACATAGAACTGCTCGACGGAACGAATGCCGTGCTGCTGATCGCGGACGACACCGCCAACGACGGCGCGTTCGTGTGGACGGTTCCCGCAGCGCAGGCGCCCGGCACCGACTACTTCATTCGCATCACGCGGCCCGGCCCGCCGGTGCTCGACGATGTCAGCAACGTCGCGTTCACCATCACCCCGCTCATCAGCATTTATTACGTGAACGACAACTCCCTGACGGGCGATGTCTTCACGACAGCGGCCGGCAACGATGCCAATGACGGTGTCACTCCGGCGACTCCGAAATCCTCAATTCGTGCCATTCTGGACGCCTTCACGCTGCGCCCGGGAGATATCATCAAAGTAGATGCCGGAACCTACGCGCTCACGACAAACCTCGTGATCGGGGCCGGCGACCCGGTTCGCATCGAGGGAGCACCCGGCGGCCTGACGATTCTGGACAGAGGAAACACCGGAGCCGGCAACTACGCCATCGAACTCGTCAACGCCGACAATGTCTCGCTGGTCAATCTCGTGATCCGGGGCGCGAACACCGGCATTTTCCTCTCCGGGACCTCGGACAGCGACGATGTGACCATCGAAGGGAACACGATTTCCGGAAACAACGAGTACGGGATCCGGGTGGAAAACGGCAACGACCGGGTGCGCGTGCTCAACAACCGGGTCTTCGGCCTGCCTGGAGGGGCCACGACCGACAACCAGACCTACGGGATGGTGGTCAACGCCCCGGATGCGGTTCTCAGCGGCAACGAGGTCTTCGGCAACGGCCTCGACGGGATCACGCTGGGAGCGTTCGGGCTGCGCGGGCAGATTCTCAACAACCTCGTGCATGGTCAGGGCCGTTGGGGGATCACCGCGGACGTCAACCAGTCCTCGAACCCCGCGGACCGCCCGCTGGTGAGCGGCAACGAGGTCATTGCCAATGCCGTGACAGGGATCCGGGTCAGTTACGCCGTCCTCGTCTCCGGCAACACGGTTTGGGGTCATAGCGTGGCCGGCTCCGTCGGCATCTCACTTTCCGGCTCGGGCGCCCAGCAGTCGATTGCCAGTGACAATACGGTCCACGGCAATCTCGTGGGCATCGTCACCAACAGTTATTCCCAGGCGCTCAACAACCGCATCTATAACAACAGCACCGGCATCGACTTCAACCCGTTCTCCAACTCTTCGATCTACCTCTACGGCAACAAAGTCTATTCCAACGTCACCGGCATCGACGCCGGAGCCCAGGGCACGAACATTCAGTTCCACAACAACCTCATCTACGGCAACACCCTCGTCGGGCTGCTGGTGACGGCCAATGGCGCCCAGGTCTATCTGAACACCATCCATCAGAGCACGGGCGACGCCCTGCGGATCGTGAATTCCGCCAACGTTACGGTCATCAACAACATCCTGTGGGCGGAGAGCGGGTATGCCATCAACGTGGCGCCGGACAGCCAGACGGGATTCACCAGCGACTACAATCTGCTCTACACCACCGGCAGCGGAATACTTGGCCGCTGGCAGAACCGCGACTTCCTCACCCGGGCGGACTGGTATTATGAACTGGGCTTCGACCGCAACAGCAGCACGGCCGATCCGCTCTTTGTGGACGTGGACGGCGCGGACAACCTTCCGGGCTACACCTGGCTGGGGGCGGCGCAGATCATCGACGACGGCGACACCGGCTTTGCCAGCACCGGCGTGTGGACGACGCTCACCGGCGCGGGCTTTGACGGCGACCATCTGCGCAAGACGACCGGCGACGGCAATGCGCGCACGGCGAGCTGGACCTTCAGCGGGTTGACACCGGGGGCGCAGTATGCCCTCGCCGTGACCTGGCAGCCGGCCGCCGACAATGTCAGTTCCATCTCCTATGGACTGAGCAGCGGCACCGTGCTGGCGGCGAGGGGGGCCGTGGACCAGCGCGCGGCGCCGGATGACCTCACGGCCGACGGCGCGGCATGGGAGTGGGTCTATCGCTTCCAGGCCACTGCGCCCGCGGTCACGCTCTCGCTGTCGATGAGCGGCAACGGGGCCCGCCTTTCGGCCGATGCCGTGCGGCTGCAGCAACTGGCGGACCACGGTGCCGACGACGACTACAGTGTCCAGGCCAACTCCCCCACCATCGATGCCGGCCATCCGTTCTTCTATTATGTGAATGAACCGGTGCAGAACGGCGGGCGCGCCAACCTCGGGCACACCGGCAACACCGCCGCGGCGCGGCCCAGCCCGGAGCAGTTCGTGCAGGTGGTCACGCCCAACGGGCTGGAGAAATTCGAAGAGGGCCAGAGCGTGCTGCTGGGCTGGCGCTCCTCGGGCCTGACACCGCATCACACGGTGATGCTCAACAATGCGGGCGGTCCGGGCATCGGCGGCGGCAGCTCCGGCGACTGGATGGCGCAGGCCTACCAAACCGTCGCCTCCTCCAACGGTTCGTTCACCGCGGCGGTCAACCTCACCGGCGTGGTCGATCCGGCCCCGATGGCAGTCTATCAGGATTACGCCGCGGCCGCCAGCGGAGCCGGCAACCGCATCGTGTGGGCCCTGCCCGCCGGGGACGGGATCTACACCGTGCGGCTGCACTTTGCCGAACCGGTCAGTTCCATGCCGGTGGGGCAGCGGCGCTTCGACATCTTCATCAACGGAACGAAAGTGGCCGACAACTATGACATCCGCGCCCAGGCCGGCGCCACCCTGAGAGCCGCCGCGGCGAGCTTCACAGTGACGGCCGCCGGCGGAGCCGGCATCACGGTGGAACTGGTCAACCGGACCAACGACTTCGCGATCCTCAACGGCCTGGAAGTCACCCGGCCCAACGCCGGCGGAGTGGCCGATCCGCGCGTCAACCTCGAAGCCTCGACCGACAACGGGCAGAACTGGATCACGGTCGCCGGCAACCAGGCCATGGACCGCTTTGGCCGCGGCAGTTTCAACTGGACCGCCGGGCCGGCCAGCGCCGCCGCGCTCTTCCGCGTCGTCGCCCTCGACGGCACTTTGCCGCAGGACACGTCGGATGAACCCTTCCTCATCTCCAACAACGGCAATCATTACTACGTCAACGACGCCTCGCTGAGCGGCGACCTCTTCACCACGGCCACCGGCAGCAACGTCCACAGCGGCAAGAGCCCCGGCCAGCCCATGGCCTCACTGCGCGCGCTGCTCTTCGCCTACGATCTCGACCCCGGCGACATCATCCACGTCGATGCCGGCACCTACCATCTCATCGCCAACATCGTCCTCGCGGCCAACGACAGCGGTGTCAGGATCGAAGGCACGCCCGGAGCCCTCTCCATTCTCGACCGCGGCAATACCGCCGCCGGTGCCGTCGGCTTCGACCTCGTCAACGCCGACGGTGTGGCCATCGTCAATCTCGTCATCCGCAACGGCGACATCGGCATCCACTCCGGCGTCAATTATGACAGCGACGACGTGCTGATCGAAGGCAACACCATCTCCGGCAATAACCGCTACGGCATCTTCTGGGAAAACGGCAATGACCGCGTGCGCATTCTTAACAACCGCGTCTTCGGCCTCCCCGGCGGCGCCACCACGGACAACCAAAACTCCGGCATCCACGTCAACGCTCCGGATGCCCTCATCAGCGGCAACGAAGTCTTCAGCAACGCCAGTGATGGGATTACGCTTTCCGCCTTCGGGATGCGCGGGCAGATTCTCAACAACGTGGTTTACGGCCAGGGCCGCTGGGGGATCACGGCGGACATGAGCCAGTCCAACAACGTCGCCGACCGACCGCTGGTCAGCGGCAACGAAGTCATCGCCAATGCGGTGATGGGCATCCGGGTCAGCAATCATGCCCTGGTCACCGCCAACACAGTTTACGGGCACAACGTGGCCGGTTCCGTCGGCATCTCGCTCTCCGGTTCCGGTGCCTCGCAGTCGATTGCCAGTGACAATACGGTCCACGGCAATCTCGTGGGCATCGTCACCAACAGTTATTCCCAGGCGCTCAACAACCGCATCTATAACAACAGCACCGGCATCGACTTCAACCCGTTCTCCAACTCTTCGATCTACCTCTACGGCAACAAAGTCTATTCCAACGTCACCGGCATCGACGCCGGAGCCCAGGGCACGAACATTCAGTTCCACAACAACCTCATCTACGGCAACACCCTCGTCGGGCTGCTGGTGACGGCCAATGGCGCCCAGGTCTATCTGAACACCATCCATCAGAGCACGGGCGACGCCCTGCGGATCGTGAATTCCGCCAACGTTACGGTCATCAACAACATCCTGTGGGCGGAGAGCGGGTATGCCATCAACGTGGCGCCGGACAGCCAGACGGGATTCACCAGCGACTACAATCTGCTCTACACCACCGGCAGCGGAATACTTGGCCGCTGGCAGAACCGCGACTTCCTCACCCGGGCGGACTGGTATTATGAACTGGGCTTCGACCGCAACAGCAGCACGGCCGATCCGCTCTTTGTGGACGTGGACGGCGCGGACAACCTTCCGGGCTACACCTGGCTGGGGGCGGCGCAGATCATCGACGACGGCGACACCGGCTTTGCCAGCACCGGCGTGTGGACGACGCTCACCGGCGCGGGCTTTGACGGCGACCATCTGCGCAAGACGACCGGCGACGGCAATGCGCGCACGGCGAGCTGGACCTTCAGCGGGTTGACACCGGGGGCGCAGTATGCCCTCGCCGTGACCTGGCAGCCGGCCGCCGACAATGTCAGTTCCATCTCCTATGGACTGAGCAGCGGCACCGTGCTGGCGGCGAGGGGGGCCGTGGACCAGCGCGCGGCGCCGGATGACCTCACGGCCGACGGCGCGGCATGGGAGTGGGTCTATCGCTTCCAGGCCACTGCGCCCGCGGTCACGCTCTCGCTGTCGATGAGCGGCAACGGGGCCCGCCTTTCGGCCGATGCCGTGCGGCTGCAGCAACTGGCGGACCACGGTGCCGACGACGACTACAGTGTCCAGGCCAACTCCCCCACCATCGATGCCGGCCATCCGTTCTTCTATTATGTGAATGAACCGGTGCAGAACGGCGGGCGCGCCAACCTCGGGCACACCGGCAACACCGCCGCGGCGCGGCCCAGCCCGGAGCAGTTCGTGCAGGTGGTCACGCCCAACGGGCTGGAGAAATTCGAAGAGGGCCAGAGCGTGCTGCTGGGCTGGCGCTCCTCGGGCCTGACACCGCATCACACGGTGATGCTCAACAATGCGGGCGGTCCGGGCATCGGCGGCGGCAGCTCCGGCGACTGGATGGCGCAGGCCTACCAAACCGTCGCCTCCTCCAACGGTTCGTTCACCGCGGCGGTCAACCTCACCGGCGTGGTCGATCCGGCCCCGATGGCAGTCTATCAGGATTACGCCGCGGCCGCCAGCGGAGCCGGCAACCGCATCGTGTGGGCCCTGCCCGCCGGGGACGGGATCTACACCGTGCGGCTGCACTTTGCCGAACCGGTCAGTTCCATGCCGGTGGGGCAGCGGCGCTTCGACATCTTCATCAACGGAACGAAAGTGGCCGACAACTATGACATCCGCGCCCAGGCCGGCGCCACCCTGAGAGCCGCCGCGGCGAGCTTCACAGTGACGGCCGCCGGCGGAGCCGGCATCACGGTGGAACTGGTCAACCGGACCAACGACTTCGCGATCCTCAACGGCCTGGAAGTCACCCGGCCCAACGCCGGCGGAGTGGCCGATCCGCGCGTCAACCTCGAAGCCTCGACCGACAACGGGCAGAACTGGATCACGGTCGCCGGCAACCAGGCCATGGACCGCTTTGGCCGCGGCAGTTTCAACTGGACCGCCGGGCCGGCCAGCGCCGCCGCGCTCTTCCGCGTCGTCGCCCTCGACGGCACTTTGCCGCAGGACACGTCGGATGAACCCTTCCTCATCTCCAACAACGGCAATCATTACTACGTCAACGACGCCTCGCTGAGCGGCGACCTCTTCACCACGGCCACCGGCAGCAACGTCCACAGCGGCAAGAGCCCCGGCCAGCCCATGGCCTCACTGCGCGCGCTGCTCTTCGCCTACGATCTCGACCCCGGCGACATCATCCACGTCGATGCCGGCACCTACCATCTCATCGCCAACATCGTCCTCGCGGCCAACGACAGCGGTGTCAGGATCGAAGGCACGCCCGGAGCCCTCTCCATTCTCGACCGCGGCAATACCGCCGCCGGTGCCGTCGGCTTCGACCTCGTCAACGCCGACGGCGTAGCCATCGTCAATCTCGTCATCCGCAACGGCGATATCGGTGTTCACGCTGCCTCCGGCTACGACAGTGATGACCTGCTCCTCGAAAACAACGAAATCTCCGGCCACAACCGCTATGGCATCTACTGGGACACCTCCAACGATCGCGTGCGCGTCGTCAACAACCGCTTCTTTGGCCTTCCCGGGGGCGTCTCGCATGACAACCAGCAGTTTGGCTTGTGGATCAACGCGATCGACGCGCTCATCAGCGGCAATGAAGTATTCAACAACAATGACGGCATCAACCTCGCGGGCGCCGGCGTCCGCGGACAGATCCTCGATAACCGGGTCTATGGCAATGGGCGCTGGGGCATCGAGGTTTCGGTCAGCAGTGCCACCAGCGATGCCGACCGGCCGCTCGTTTCGGGGAATGAGGTGTTTGGGAATGCCTCGGTCGGCCTCCGCGTGAGTTACCGCGCCTCCATTGACGGCAACACCGTCTATGGCCACACCGCGGCCGGCTCCTTCGGTATCACCCTGAACGGCGGCAGTTCAACCGCTCCCTCCGTCGCCAGCCGGAACATCATTCACAGCAATCTGGTCGGCATTCAGACGAACTCCAACTCCCACGTCTGGGGCAACCGGATGTATAACAACTCCACCGGCATCGGCTTCGGTACCTTTGGCAGCAGCAATGTTCAGATGTGGAGCAATCTCATTTACGCCAACGGCATTGGAATCAACGCCGGCACGGCGGCTAACGGATCGCAGAGTTCCAGCATCCGGGTCGCTCACAACCTCATCTACGCCAACGGCAACATCGGCCTCCGCATTCACGCCGACGGCATTTCCGTCCATAACAACACCATTTATCAGATCACCGGCGACGCCGTCCGTCTCGAATCCTCGGCGAACGCCAGCCTGCGCAACAACATCCTGTGGGTCAATGCCGGCTACGGCATCAACGTATCGAGCAACAGCCAAACCGGCTTCACCAGCGACTACAATCTCTTCAATCTTGGTGTCAGCCCCAGCGCCATGATCGGCCGCTGGAACAATGTGGACCAGCCCTCCTTTGCCGACTGGCAAACGGGCACGGCCAAAGATGCCCAGTCGCTTTTCGGAGATCCCCTCTTCATTGACATTGACGGCGCCGACAATGTGCTCGCCTGGTCCACTATCGGCGGCGGCTATGACGGCGGACAGGACGACAACTTCCAGCTCTCACGCAATTCGCCCGCCATTGACCGCGCCTTTACCTGGGGCGCTCCGGAATTCGACTCCGAAGGAAGCCCGCAGCGCGACGATCCGGGGGTAGCCAATGAGGGCAGTCCCGACTACGCCGACTTCATCCCCGGCGGCAGCCAGTTCGCCCCCACCGGCACGGCGCAAAACTGGACCGGCAACGGCAGTGCGTGGACTCTGAATCTCCCCTTCGCGTTCCCGTTCTATGACGGTGCCTATTCCTCCCTCTTCGTCACTTCCGAAGGATTTATCCGACTCGCCGGCTCCATTGGCGCCGACGGCGACAACACCCCGGACAAGTTCAACGCCAATCGCATCATCGCTCCGCTCTGGGACAACCTCCGGACCAACGGTGCCGGCGATAACATTTTCGTGAACACTTCCGTCGCCGGCCAGGTCACCATCCGCTGGAACGCGACCAACGAAGCCGACAACAGTGACGTGCAGTTCTCCGTGACCCTTTACAGCGACGGCGGCATCCGCTTCGACTACGGCCCGGGCAACACGAACCTCACGCCCACCATCGGACTCTCCATGGGCAATGTCATTATCTATCACCTGGCCGGATACAATGGCAGTGCCTCCCTGACGAACGCCCCCTCCGTAGAGTTCCTGAAGCAGCCCGGCTTTGCCGACATCGGCGTCTATGAATTCCAGGGGTCGAGCCTTGATTTGACGCCGCCCGTGCTGACCGGAGCCTCGCCGGGAGCGGTGTTCTCCGGCGGCATGGCGGACGGGCCGCGGCCCTCGCAGATCACTCTGAATTTCAGTGAAGCGCTCAATTCCGTGAGCGCACGAAGCCGCACGCTTTATCTGCTCGTGGAGGCAGGCGGCGACAGCCTGTTCGACACGGCCGATGATGTTACCGTGCCCGTCGTTTCGGCGGGCTTCACCGCCGGATCCTCCTCGGTGGATCTCCATTTTGCGGCTCCACTGCCGGAGGGACTCTACCGGCTCACGGTTCGCAGCGGTCCCGGCAATGCTCTCGTGGACCTGTCGGGGGTCCCGCTCGACGGGGACGGAGACGGCAGCGCCGGCGGGAATCTTGTCAGAGTCTTTCGTGTGAACGATGCACCCGTGTCCGCCGGAGCGGAGGTCAATGCCGGGGGAACTCAGCGCTCCCGTGTCGCCGCTCTGAGCCTCCGGTTCAGTGAGGATGTTTCCGCCGGACTGGCCGCCGAGGATTTTGAACTGCGCAACCTGACGACGGGAGGCATCATCAGCCCGGCGGACATGGCTTTGAGCTTCGATGCTCTGACGAACACGGCCACCCTGACATTCCCCGGGCTCGCCGGCGGCGTGCTGCCGGACGGCAACTACCGGCTGCACGCGGACGCGGGCGACATTCCCGACGGGTTCGGGAGGGCGCTGAGCGCGGATCTGGATTTTGCATTCTTCGTGCTCACCGGTGACGTGAACGGCGACCGGGTCACCAACGATGCGGATCTCTACGAAGTCTGGCAGAATCTCCTGCGGCCGGCGTCGGAACGCGACCTGAATGCCGATCTCAATGGCGACGGACTGGTGAATGACGCCGATGTGGCGATTGTCTCGGGCGGTTATCTCGGGGTCCTGCCGCCGGAAGGGCCTGCTCCGGCACCGGCCGGGCTTGCCGCCCTGGAATTGCCGCCGGTGAGTCCGCTGGCAATGGCCATGCCCAATGAGCCCGCCCCGGGAGCGGAGGTATGGCAGGATTTCCAGCACCGCCGCGCGGACGAAGTGTGGCGCAAATGGCCGCACGCGGCGGCGAAACTGAGAGCTTCCGGCGGCAACGCGCTGCTGCCGGCCCGGGCGGAACGAATTCCTCCGCAGGCCGAATGACTGCCATTATGAATCCCTTCGGCATCTCTCCCGGACTCCCGTGCCTGCTATGGCGCTTCCTTTTTGCCGCGGCCCTCGCGTTCCTGCCGGCGTCGGGACGCGCGGCGGACGCCGTTCTCGTGACCGCCACGCTCGATCAGGCCACCATCCGGGTCGGAGAGACGACAACGCTCAGGTTTTGGGCGAAGGTGGCTCCTGAAATCGAACCCGAAGCGGAACGGATTTTCAGCTGGTATATCGATGGCACCCTGTCCTCCCCGCTGACGGCACAGCCGCTTTGGGATCAGTTGTTCATGCCGGCCGGCGACAGCCCTTCCGGAACCGCTCCCACTTCGTCCCGGGGCGTGACGCAGGGGGCCGTTCGCCAGGGCATCCGCAATACTTTCCTCACCCGTCCAGGCGCCGGCCTGCTCGCCCCCGTCGAACTGCTTCAGGTCCAGGTCATCGGTCTGGCCCCCGGTCTGACCTCCTTTTCCGTCAGCGCCGGGACCGGAACGCCGGAGATCGCTTTTGATTTCCAGGTGGCGCGGGCCGGCGGCGGCATGGCCTTCACCGGAGGCGACTATTCCTCCGCGAGCGTCCTCCTGACGGTCGTCCCCGCCCCGGACGATGATCAGGACGGGCTCACCAACGGGGAGGAGGCGGCGCTGGGCTCCGATCCCCTGCGAAAGGATTCCGATCAGGACGGACTCGACGACCTCCAGGAATACACCTTCGGCAGCAGCCTGACAAATCCTGCTTCTGCCTTTCGTCCCGAGGGCGGCCGCGCGACTTTCACAGTCGGGGGGACCACAGCTCTCTATCAAACCTTTACGGTCCGGCGAAACCCGAATGCCTTGCGGGTGTCGATCGAGGTGCAGTCGTCCGGCGGGATGACGAACTGGGCGTCCGATGGGGTCCTGGTGTCGAGTCAGGACGCGGGGGATGGCACTTTGCTGGAGGTTTTCCGCGGTCCGCAGTCGATGGAGAGCGGCGACCGCCGGTTTTTGCGGGTCACGGTGACTAGAAACTGAGAGAGGCGCGCCCGGGACGAGCCGCGCGGGGAGGCCCGGGACGGACCGGGCAATGGCGATCCGCCGTGGTGCGGGAGCACGTCGGCAAATGGAGGGTGCGGTGCCGCCTTTCAGCTTGCGCGGGAGCGGGGACATGACTACCGCCGCGTTGCCGTCAGGGGCTGTGGAGTGTGGACGCGCGAACCCCGCCAGGGCCGGAAGGCAGCAACGGTAGCATGATCCTCACTGCCGCAGTTCTCTGGCGGCACTCTTGTTTCTGCGCATTGACGCGGCGGCCCGCGCTCTTAGAGTCGGCCCATGAACCTTCCTGCGGTGAATCCGGAAATCCTCAAACGGCTCGACGAGTACCTCGAGTCGCAGGGGCTGCGCCGCACCCGCCAGCGGGATGTCATCGCCCGGGCGGCCTTTTCCACCACGGAGCATTTCAATGCGGATGAACTCTGGGAGCGGGCCCGGCAATTCGACCGCACCACCAGCCGGGCCACGCTTTACCGGACGCTTTCCCTGCTCGTGCAGAGCGGGCTGTTGCGGGAAATCGACCTCGGTTTCGGACATACCTGCTACGATCCGAATTTCTTCGATCACCCGCACCACAACCACCTTGTCTGCGTGGACTGCCACAAGGTGGTGGAGTTTGAGGACCAGCACATGGAGGTGCTCGAGGACTGCATCACGAGGCGTCTCGGGTTCCGCCCCACGACCAAGTCGGTGCGCATCGAGGCCAGTTGCGAGGAATTGCGCGCCAAAGGCGCCTGCCGGAACCGCAAAGTGTGATTCATTTTCATCCTTCAGACTTCAGACCTCATCCTTTTCATGGACGCCGCCGCCAAAGCATTCCTCTTCGACCTCCTCTCCACCCCCAGTCCGACCGGATTTGAGACCGCCGGGCAGAAAAAATGGCTGCAGTACGTGCGTCCGTTCGTTCGCAGCGTGGACCATGATGCCTACGGCAGCGCGTGGGCGACGCTGCCCGGCAAGAGCAAGGCGCCGCTGAAGCTGATGCTCGAAGCGCACGCCGACGAAATCGGGTTCATGGTGAAATACATTACCAAGGAGGGCTTCATCCATCTGGACCGGATCGGAGGCAGCGATTACGCCGTGGCCCGGGGCCGGCGGGTGGTGTTTCAGGGCGACAAGGGACCCGTGAAGGGCATCATCGGGAACACCGCCATCCACATCAGGGACAAATCGAACGGGGAGAAGGCGCCGGAAGTCCACGACCTCTATGTGGATGTCGGCGCGGACAGCGAGAAGGATGTGGAAAAGCTGGGCCTCCGCCCGGGCCATCCAGGCGTCTATGCCGACAGCGTGGAGGAGTTCGGAGACGGCCGTCTGCTGGGCCGTGCGCTCGACAATCGCATCGGCGGATTCATCATCGCGGAGGTGATGCGGCGATTGCAAAAGCAGCACTCAAAACTGCAAGCCACCGTCATTGCCGCCAATTGCGTGCAGGAGGAAATCGGAGGATTCGGTGCACGAATGTTGTCCTATCGGCTTCATCCTGACGTGGCGGTTTGCCTCGACGTCACCCACGCCACGGACTCTCCAGGTATTGAGAAAGCGAAGCACGGAAACGTAAAACTGGCCGGCGGTCCGACGGTGACGCACGGCACCTGCTGCCATCCGGTAGTGGTGAAGCGGCTCATGAAGTCCGCGGAAAAAGCCGGCATCCCGCTCCAGCATGAAGCGTCCTCGCGCTACAGCGGCACGGACACCGACGACATCTTCTGGGCCCGCGGAGGCATCCCGAGCGCGCTCGTTTCCCTGCCGCTGCGCTACATGCACAGTGTGGTCGAATGCGTGGACCTCAAGGACGTGGAGCATGTCATCGCCCTGCTGACGGCGTTCGCCCTCTCCATCAAGCCGGGTGACGAATTTGGCGTGAAGCTCTGAGCTACATGGTCAGGCCCAGCTGCCGCAGTTCGGTGGTGAAGGCGGCACCGGCGGCCCCGTCGCTTCGGGCCACTTCGCGTCCGTCGCGGTAGATGATCATGGTCCCGGCGAGAGCGTTCTCTCTCCGGGCGAGGTCGGGGTTTTTACTCAAATCGCACACGGCGATGATGGCGCGTCCTTTCACCTGCTGAGCCATCGGCTCCAGCATGGCGGCGGTCGCGCTGCACGAGCGTCACCCCGGCCGCATGTAAATCGCCAGCAGCGTCCCGGCCGTGCGGCGGACTTCGTAAAAATTGCCGGTGGTCAGAATGGTCACCTTGCCCGGCTCCACCGCCGGCCCCAGCCAGTCTGAGGCCATTTTCCACAGACCCCAGCCGCACGCGGCGATCAGCAGGACTGCTTTTACGGTTTGGGAGTTCATGGCTGTAATTTCCATAATCAGCCGGTTCCCGCAACCTCCAAATGCCGTGCTACACCTCCGGATGCCTCGCCCGTGGCGGCGCCGGCGGGGTGGATTGTCGCGCCGGAGCGGGGCGGGGCAGTTGTCCTTTGGCCGCCGCCTTTGCCGCCAGCTGATGGGAGGCCTTCAGGGCGCGGTGCATTTCCTGGACGAACGACTGGATGCCTGCGGCGAGCCGGCCATCCTGCCAGTCGGGACGCGCGGCGGCGAGCGCGGCGCGGAGTGCTGCATCGTCCACGAACCGGTCCAGGCCGTAGCCCACGGTGGCGCTGGCCACGGATGCGGTCAGGTCCATGAGCAGCAGCACACTCCATGGCCGGTGCTGCGCGTCCTGTTCGTCGCGCGGGATGCTGGCATTGAGCAGCCAGAAGCCGCACTCGCGCACGTCGGTTCCCGGGAGCAGTTTGACGAGACAGACATGCACCCTCACCTGGGGCAGTTCACTCTCGAGGGCGCCGATCGTCCGGTCGAGCCGGGCACGTTCCTCATTGCTCAGGCGATTCTCCACATCCACGTACCTTTCGAGAGCGGGAGGGCTGTAGGGAAAGTGATCCACGCAGGTCCAGGCGTTATAACCGCAGGCCCGGCACTGATCCGCCGGGCCGTCGAGCACGCGATGGCATCCGGGGCAGCTGACCGGTGCTGACTGGAATTCCCGCGAAGAGGACTGGAACGACATGCCCTGACTATGCTGCCTGCCCCGCGCTCCGGCAACGTGGATTCTGCGCGCTCATGCTTTTACATGCACCCAGCAATGCACATGCGGCGCCCCGCGGAAGTACCACAGCATATTCGGTCCCTCGATCTGCCACACGTCCCACACCCCGTCCCCGCCGATGTCGTCATTTTTGGAGAACGCCAGGTGCAGTTCATCCATGCCGCGTGCGGTGATCAGTTTCATCACCTCCGCGGCGTCCGCCTTGCGAAACGGCGCGATCAGGTCCGCGAGCACCTTCTTGACCAGATCCTTCTGATCTCCCGAAAGGCTTCCCGCCGGAATCCCGGCCAGCCCGTCTTTTTTGCCGGTCAGTTTCACCGTCTCGGTGTGCTGTTCCGGCCGGCCCTTTTCCATCATCGCCTGCGCGCGCTGTTTGCCGTCGAGCGACTGGAACAGCTCGTTCGCACGCTTCGCCTGATACCAGTACACATTCCCCGGATGGTCCGGCTTTTCGTTGAAGCTCTCCGCCGCGTGGCCGTAGAAAATCGGGCCGCCGAAGGCCGTGCCCTCCACGCTGTCCCCGTCGCACCGGCGGGTCACGTGGCGGCCGCTGAGCACGAACTCGAATTTGCCCGTGCCCGGCTCGCCGAAAATGGCCACGGCGGTGCCTTTTTCAAAGCCGTCGCCCTCGCTGTCATGCACCACCTGCTCGAACACCGGCTTGCGGTACTCCTCGCTGTGCAGGCTGTGAAAAATCTCCCGCACCAGTGCCTGTTGATCCGGAGTGAACACGTCCGCCACACTGTGCTTCACGATCATCCAGTTGTTGTCCACCTTGCTGCGCAGCGGATCATCGAAGGCGAAGCATACTTTTTCGCGCTGCTCATCATTGAGGCTTTTGAAGAGTTGCGCCACGAGAGTTTCGCCGGTCGCTTTGGCAGGCTCCGCTCCGATGACCGGCAGGGCGCTGCCCGCCAGAAGCACGGAGGACGATTTCAGAAACGAGCGGCGGCTCGCCAGCGCAGGGGTGCAGTCGGGACAGGATGATGAGTTCATGGTGCCGGCCATTTCACCGGTTCGCCGGAATTCTGTCCACGACGATTCCTTCCGCCCCTGCGGATTCGGCGGGCCCGCACGAGCCGGACGGGAGCACGGGGGATTGTGACTTCAATAAATGCCCCGGTGCCGTGCGCTATGAACGCGATTTACGCCATGAAGACCCTGCCCATTCTGACCTTCGCCGCCGGTGCCGCCGCCGCTTCCGCCGCCTTTCTGTTCTGGCCGGCTGCAGAATCAGCGGACGCCGCAAAACTGTCCGCACAAACGGTCCGGGGCGCGGGGCTCGAGGAGGAGAATGCGAAACTGACAGCCCGTGTCAAACAGCTGGAAAAGCAGGCGGCAGCGGGCGGCGGGGCGAATGCCGCAGCGGAGCCGGGCGCCTCCGGACGGGGCACGCCCCGGCAGGTCGCGCAGCATTTCGATGAGTCGAAAATGGAGGAGATGATGAAGCGGCAGGCGGAGCGTGAAGTGAACCGCGAGACTGACAAGCTGGCGCTGCGCTTGAAACTGACGCCGGACCAGAAGGAGGAACTCCGGAAGTTTCTGCTGGCCCGGAAAGAGCGCGAGCGGGAGATGTTCCGTGCGGCGATGCGGGACGGCGGCAAAGTGGAGTCCAGGCCGGCGGGACCGGGCATGGAGGAGTTCCTCAATGGTCTCCTGACCCCGGAGCAGCAGGCGGAATATGCGCGCAGCCTGGAGGAGCAGCGGCGCGCCCGGGCGGAGGATTATGCCCAGCGGAAAGTGAGGAAACTCAACGACCAGCTGAGTTTGTCAGAGGAGCAAAAGGACGGGCTTTTCCAGGCCTTTGCGCAGCGCAAACTGACCGAAACGGATCCGGCCGGCGCGGCCCGGGGAGACACGGTCACGCCAGCCGCGCAGGGCGGAGCGATCGCGTTTTCCGCCGCGTCGGGAGATGGATTCGTCGAGCCGGTGCAGTTCGACTTCGACGTGGGCGAGATCATGAGTCCCGGCAGCGGGGACCTGGACCGGGCGACGCTGGAGAGTATTCTAACACCGGAGCAGCTGGCGGTGTATGACCAGCGCAAGGCCGAGGAAAAGGAGCGCGGCCCCGGGCTCATTCAGGTGGAGGGGCTGCCGGAGTCCGGCACAGGCGGGGCTGCGGTGCGGATCGAAGTCCGCAAGGAGTCTCCGCCCGCGGCATCGCCGGAAAAGTAGGCGCGGCGGGCGGCTACACTTTTGCCTGACTGTCAGGAACCTCCGGCTGCGGTTCGGCCGGGGAAGTGTCAGCGGCTTCCTTTGCCTCCTCCGGCGCCGTGCCGGAGCCGGTGTCTTTCGCGAGGTCGATGACTTCGCCTTTAAAATTCGCACTGAGCCGGTCCAGCACCTTCACGGCCCCTCCGAAGATGAGGTCATCGATGACGGCGCGCCGCTCTTTGCCCTGCGCGTCGCGGTAGTGAACATAGGCGAGGCCCTTGTGGTCCCACTTGCGCCGGTCGATGCGGAAGGCACTGGCGAACGGGACGCGCGGTCCACCGGGCGCGGTGAAACTTTCCCGGTCCGCGGTGAGGGCGCCGCGCGTGGTGCGGAGATAGAAGAACAGCATCACGGCGCCGCACACGGCTGTCAGGATTCCGAAGAACAGCTGCTCCTTGATGGCGTAGTCGTAGTCCTTGTGCAGGTCCGGCTTCGCCGGCCAGCCCTTTTCCTCCGCGAGTTTGGCGTAGGCGGCGGTGCCTTCGGTCTCGCCCATTTCACTCACCAGCCGCCGGTTCTCGGTCTGGGCTTCACGGTGTTTCGGATAGCGGATGGACCAGTCGTAGAAGAACGCGATGCTGAATCCGAACACCAGCAGCAGCATGGCGATGCGGCGCTTGTGATACCACGGGGTGGAGCGGCAGACGATGAGATCGGGGTCCGTCGCGGCAGACGGGTTTGGCTGGTCGGAGGCGGCGTCGGGAGTCATGGGCGGAAGGCTTTCAGCGTGGCAAAGGCGGGCGGCGGCGGACCGGCGTCAGGGTTCGAGCCAGTCGTTCCAGACGAGTTCCTCGATGGAGGCCTGGTTGAACTGCTTGCCCTCGGGCAGAAAGCGCAGTTTCAGAATGACCCGGGCGATGCCCTCGCCGGTTTTCAGGTCGAGGCGTTTGGGATCGCCTGACTGATAGGCCTCGCGCACGGACTTGAGCAGGAGCTTGCACAGATTGGAGTTGCTCTCGCAGTAGGCGAAGCACGAGCCGAAATTGCCGGGGTCGGTCACGCGGAAGCACATGTAGCGTTTGTCGTCGGAGTAGTAGCCGTTGTAATAATCCGAGGGCGTCACGGCGACGCGAAACTCCGCGGTCTGCTCGCTGGTGGTGCGCAGGAACTCGCTCCACGGCGTCTCGGACCACGCGACGAAGTATTCCCAGTCGATCTGCGGGACTCTGCCGTCAGTGTAGGTCTGGAGCGCGATTTCGCGGTCGGGCACGCCGTCCACCGTCATGGTGGTGAGGATGAAATTGGTGCCGCTGCCCATGAGGTTGTCCACCTCGCGCCAGTCGTCGGTAAATTCGTACTTCAAGCGGGGCGGACCGGAACGGGCGTAGTACGCCTGCATGCGGGGCAGCGTGATTTCCGGATGGCGCACCTCTTTGGCCATCTCCTCGACCGTGGCGGCTTTGAAAAACCGCTCGATGGCGGCCTGTGCCCAGTCCTTGTTCTGCACCGGATTCTCGTCGCCGTTGGCGGAGCCGGAGGTCAGGTCGGGCGGGGCAAAATGGGAGCGCAGAATGAAGGCGGTGACGCCGATGGCTCCGATGATGAGCGTGAGCACGGCGAATGTCAGGGCGCGGCGGAACGCGGGCGACTGGTCCTGAGGTTCGGTGCCGCCCCACTGGCCGGTGGTTTCGACCGAGAGGTCCGCCTCATGTTTTGGCGTGAAGCTGGGCAGCCGTTCCGCGGCGAGTCTCATGCCGCCTTTGCTTTGCGGCGGCGGCGTCGGTGCGGCGGGTTCCTGCGCGGGTGCTCCGGCGTCGGCTGCCCCGTCGCGGTCCGTGGCGGGAACCGGCTTGCGGCTGATGGGGGAACCTCTGCGAACGGTCGGGGAAAGCTCCACGTCTCCGCGGGCGGGAATCGGCTCGATGGCAGGAGCGTCTCCGCGGGTGCGGCCGGCCGGGACGGATTCGCGGGGCTGCGGAATCGGTCCGCCCTGACGGATCGCGCGTCCGGCGGCGGCGTGGTCCGCCGTGGTCAGGTTCTCCACCTGCCGGCGGGCCGGCAGGACCGTCCGGGCGCGTGCGGGGGCAGCCTGCGGCGCTGGGGCGACGCGCGCCGGAGAGCCGCTCGCGGGGTCGGGTGCGACGATGGTGGAATTGCAGCCGGTGCAGACCATTTCGCGTCCCCATGCCGCGTCGGTAACCCACACCGGACGGTGGCAGGCGGGGCAGGGGAAAGCATTCTGGCCTTTGGTATCGACATTGTGAAGGTCGAAGGCCGCGGGTTCGGCGGTCAGGGTGGCGAGGCGGCGCATTTCCTCCTCGGCGCTGTGGCCGCGCCGTTCCGGAAGGCTGGTGTGCGCATGGGCCGGCTCCGCGCCGGTCCCGGCATCGCTGACGGGCGGCGTGAGATGCCCCGTGCGTTCCAGCGGGTAATTTCTTGGCTCCCCTCCGCCGTCAGGTTCGTGCAGAACTGCCCGGGCGGCGCTGTCGAGTTCGCGCGGCAGCGTCAGCCGGGCCTCGCAGCCGGGGCAGAGCACGTCGGTGCCTGCATTCTGCTCGTCAACGAGCAGGCTGGTCTGACATTTGGGACAGGGGAGGATGATCTCCAGCATGAAGGGTGAGGTCGGAGGGAGGGGAGAGAGAGGCCGCGAGTATTGACGCATCGCCGCGGGCGTCCAGTTCAAATCCGCCCGGGATTCCAGCGCGTCAATGGCCCTGCTTTTTCGCCCGGGCACGCAGGAAATTCTGGAACTCCAGTTTGAGCGACTCGCCGTCGCGGGCATTGAGCATGGCGTCCTCCAGACTGATGTAACCGCCCTTCATCAGATGCAGCAGGCTGTCGTCGAAGGTATGCATGCCGTGAGTGGCGCCGATCTGGATGAGGCTCTGGACCTGCTCGAACCGGTGATCGTGGATTGCCCCGCGGATGCCGTCGTTCACCACCATCACTTCACTGGTCATGACGCGCCCCGGAGCATCCGCGCGGGGCAGCAGCCGCTGGGAAATGACGCCGATGAGTGCGCTCGCGAGCTGCGTGACGATTTGCGGCTGCTGCTGCGCCGGGAACATGTCCACGATGCGGTCGAGTGCGCCGACGCAGTGCCGCGTGTGCAGGGTGCTGATGACAAGGTGACCGGTTTCCGCCGCAGTGAGGGCCGCCGCCACGCTCTCCTGATCCCGCATTTCACTGACCACGATGACATCCACGTCCGAACGCATCGCCGCCCGCAGTGCGGCCGGAAAACTGTGCGTGTCCTGGCCCAGCTGCCGCTGTTTGATGAGGCCGTACTTGTGCTCGAAGACGAATTCGATGGGATCCTCCACCGTGATGACCATGTTGCTGCGGGTTTCCAGAATGCGGCGCGTCATCGCGGCCAGCGTGGTGCTTTTTCCCGTGCCGGTCATGCCGGTGACGATGAGCAGACCCTGCGGGGCCTTGCAGAACTCGGCCACCTGGGGCGCGTGGCCCAGGGTGTCGAGATCCGGCGCCTCGGCGGGCACGTAGCGGAACGCCGCTTCGACATGGCCGCGTGCAAAGTGGGCATTGCCGCGAAACCGCCCCACGCCATCGACCTGCAGCGCGAAGTCCAGTTCCCAGTCCTTCTCCAGTTTCGCGCGCTGGGTGTCGGTGAGCACGGCCATGATGAGTTCGCGAATGTGGGGGCCGTCGAAGTCCGTTTCCTCCAGCGGCGTGAGCCGTCCGTCGATGCGCGCTGCCGGCGGGGCGTTGGCCGTGAGGTGAAGATCGGAGCCGCCGTGCTCACGGGTGGCGGCGAGATAGTCGAGGATGTCGCGCATGGGAATGAAGAATGAAAAATGAAGAATGAATAATGAAGAAAACGGCTCAGGAATGGCGGGGCGGTTGCCGGCGCAGAGTGACGGGAAGAAGCGAGACCGATGGCTGAGGTTGCTTCATTCTGACTGCTTCATTCCTGATTCAACTCACACCGCGCAGGGCGCGATTGAATTCAAAAGCATTCCCTGAATTTGCGAGCGCCGTTTCATAATCGATGACACCGGCCTGACAGGTCGCGACGAGCGACTGGAGCAGCGAGCGGTTGGCGGGATCGTCGCCGCGCCGCAAGTGCTCGGCGAGCGCGGGAATGTTCATGGCGCGGATCCATTCCCGGGCGGCGCCGTTCACTTCCATGTGCTCGGCGATGAGCACCACGCGGCTGCCGTCCGCAGCGGGCAGGAGCCGCTGGCTCAGAATGCCGACGGTCTGGTGGGACAGCAGGGAGAGCATGACTTCGCGGTCGCCCGGAGGAACGAGATTGGCGAGCCGGTCGAGTGATTCAGTGACATTTGGACTGTGCAGCGTGCTGATGACGAGGTGCCCGGTTTCCGCCGCCTGGAGCACGGTCATGGCGGAGTCCGAGTCGCGGATTTCTCCCAGAAAGATGACGTCCGGCGCCTGACGCAGCGCTTTTTGCAGCCCCGTATTGTAGGTCGCGGTGTCGAGCCCGACTTCCCGTTGTGTGAAGAACGCCACGCGGTCGGTGAAAAGATACTCGATGGGATCCTCGATGGTCACGATGTGTCCCGGGCGGTGCCGGCTTAGATGATCGAGGCAACTCGCCACCGTGGTGCTCTTGCCGCAGCCGGTCGGCCCGGTCACCAGCAGGAGTCCGGCCCGCCGCGTGAGCCATGACTGAAGCAGCTCCGCCGGCAGCCCGAGGTCGTTCATGTCCGCCACCTGGGTGCGGATTTGCCGCAGCACCGCGCCCAGCCGGCCCATGCGGCGGTGGAGATTGACGCGAAACCGCGTCCCGTCCGCGGCGAACCACGCCGCATCCCGGTCCTGCACGCCGGCCGGCGTCACGCCGCAGGCGCTGCAGAGTTCCTCCATGTCCTCCCGGCTCACGGCCGCCTCGTGCTGGTGAAACGCCCCGTGCACTTTGAGCCTCGCCGGATGGCCCTCCGCGAGAAAAATGTCAGACGCCTCCCACTGGCGGGCGAGGGCGGTTAGAGATTCGAGGAGTTGCGACATGGGCGGGAATTGACGCAGTCAGGATGACGGGAAGATGAAGCGCCGGCAATTCGATTTACGGTGCGGTGGCTATTTCCTGCTCCCGGGCCGGAAAGACCCGGCCCCGGCGCACTTCTTTCATCAGCATCTGCGGACGCAGTTCGGTGAAAGTCATTTCTTGCAATGTCGCCCGGCTGCCTGGAAGAAGCCGTCTCCCATGCTGAACCGATTCCCGGCCGGGATCCTCGTCCCCTTAATGCGTCTCGCCGTCGCCGCGACCCTTTGCGGCGTGTCGTCGCATGCCGGGGAGGTGAAACTGACGCTGCCGGCGGCGCTCGATCGCGTCATTTCCACCGACCGCACCGTCGCCATCGCAGACTACGAAGTGCGCAAGGCTGTGCAGGAGAAGCTGCGCCCCGGACTGCGCCTCCATCCTTCGATCTCCGCCGGCGCCAGTGCCAGCGTGCGCGGCGGCCGCACCCGCGCGGAAGTGGAGGACCTGACCGGTTTCGTGAGGGAACACCGCTGGTTCTATTCCGACTCGCACTCGCAGTCGTTCGGCCTCAATCTCAATCAGCCCATCCTCGACTTTACCGTGCGGCCGGCGCAGCAGCAGAGCGCGCTGGTGGAAACGGCCACGCGCTGGCAGCTCCGGCAGCGGCTGCGTGAGGTCTTGTTTGAAGTGACGGCGCTCTATTTCGAGGTGCTGCGCCAGACGCAGCTGGTGGAGGAAAACAGGAAAACCCTGGGACAGACCACCGAACAGGTGCGCCTCGCCCAGGGCCGGCTCGTGGCGGAGGAGGTCATCGAAAGCGATGTGCTCCAGGCCCGGGTGAGTGATGAGCAGGCGCGCCGTGCGGTCATGGAGGCGGAAGTCAGCCGCGACCTCGCCATGAGCCGTCTCGCCGTGATGCTCGACTACGATCCGGCCACGCGGTTCTCTCTCGTGCTTCCTGGCGCGGTGAAGTCGCTTCCCGCCGCCGCCGGGCCGGCCATTTCCGTGGCCGGCCAGAATCGTGAGGAAGTCCGGATCGCGGAGCTGACCCTGCTGCGCACCCGTTCCGGCAGGGATGAAATCAAAGCCCGCTACCTGCCATCCGTCAATTTTCAGGCCGGTGCCGATACCGCCATCGGTTCCGATCTCGACCGCCGCGACGGCTGGGTCGCCGGCCTCTCGCTGGATATTCCCATCTGGGAACGCGGCCAGAAACAGCTCGACCTCCGCGTCAACGGCCTGCAACTCGAACAGGACCAGCTCCGCGTGGAAAACAGCCGCAAGCAGATCACCAGCGAGGTGCTCGAGGCGTGGTTCAGCATGGAGCGGCTGGAGCGGCGCCTCGCCAGCCTCACCATCGAGCGCACCGCGGCCGAAGAGAATTACAAGGTCCAGCAGGGCAAGTACGCCGCGGATGAAGCCACCGCCCTCGAAGTGCAGACCGCTCTCCGTGATCAGGCGCGCGTGCGCATCGAATTCGTCAGCGCCACCTACGCGCTCGAAGTCGCGCGCCGCGACCTCCACAATGTCATGGCCACCTACGAGGCTCCGCGCATCGACGCCGCGGTGGAGCGCCTCACGGCCCCCCGTCCCCCCGCCCGCCCCTTCCATGAGACGCCGACGAAAAAGTAAATGGCCCTGGATTCTCCTCCTGCTCGCCGCGGCCGGCGGCTGGTGGTGGTGGCAATCCTCACAGAACGGCAAGGAGACCCCGCCGGAGTACGAAACCGCCGTCGTTTCCAAAGGTGACGTCAGGAAAGTCGTCAAAGCCAGCGGCGTGGTCAATCCCCTGACCAAAGTGGAGATCGGTTCGCAAATCTCCGGGACCATCAGTAAACTGAACGTGGACTTCAATTCCAAAGTGAAGGCCGGTGACGTGCTCTGTGAACTCGATCCGGCCACCTACGAGGCCGCGCACCTTCAGGCGGAGGCGGAACGCGGCAGCGCTGAGGCGGACCGCGATTACCAGAAGAAAACCCTCAGCCGCAAAAAGCAGCTGCTCGAACAAAAGCTTCTGCCACAGGCGGACTACGACAAAGTGGAGGCCGACCTCGTCAGCGCCGAGGCCCGCCTGCTCCTGGCCAAGGCGCGCGTCAAGAAGGCGAAAGTGGATCTCGACCGCTGCACCATCATCGCCCCCATGGACGGCATGATCATCGACCGCACCGCCGAAGTCGGGATGACCATCGCCGCGAGCTTCAATGCGCCGAAACTCTTCATCCTCGCCAACGATCTGACGCGCATGCAGATCAACGCCCAGGTGAGCGAGGCCGACATCGGTCAGGTGCATCCCGGGCAGAACGTCACTTTCAAAGTGGACGCCTATCCCGAGCCGTTCGCCGGCGAAGTGGTTCAGGTGCGCAATTCGCCCATCAGCGAGGAGAACGTGGTCAACTACGATGCCATCATCCACGTGAACAATCCTGACATGAAGCTGAAACCCGGCATGACGGGCGATACCGACATCGTGACCGCGGAGCGCAAGGACGTCCTGCGGGTGCCCAATGCCGCGCTGCGCTTCAAACCCGGAGGCGGTTCCGCGCCGTTCGCCGGCCCTGGCGGCCCGCCTTCTTCAGGCGCCCGCTCCTCCGGCGGCGGGGAAGGCCGGCGGCGCGAGAGCAGCAGTGCCGGAAGACCTTCGAGCGGCTCCACCGCAGCCTCCGGCGCCTCCCGCCGCAGCAGGGAAAGCAACGACAGCGAAGACGCCCCGCCGCGCCGCCCCGCCGACGATCCATCCGTCGAACGCGAGGTTTATTTGAAACCCGCCTCGCCCGGTGACGAACTCAAGGCGGTCAAAATCAAGACCGGCATCAACGACGGCATCAACACGGAGATCCTGTCCGGGCTCAAGGAAGGCGATGTCGTGATCACCCTGCTGAAGCCGCCTCCCGGCAGCGGCCCCGTTTCCAATCCGTTCGGCGGCATGGGCGGCGGCCGCCGGCGCTAGGACCATGAGTGCCGCCCCGCCGCCCGGTTCCCCGCAGCCCGTGATCGTCCTGCGCGATCTGCACAAGACCTATGCCACCGACGCCGGCGAGGTCCATGCGGTGCGCGGCGTGAATCTCACGATCAATCAGGGGGATTTCGTCGCCATCATGGGCTCCAGCGGCAGCGGCAAGAGCACCATGATGAACATCCTCGGCTGCCTCGATCAGCCGACCGCCGGCACCTATCTGCTCGACGGCGTGGATGTGGGCGATCTCGACAGCAACGAACTCAGCGTGCTGCGAAACCGCAAACTGGGGTTCGTCTTTCAGGGCTTCAATTTGCTCGCCCGCACCACGGCGATGGAGAATGTGGAACTGCCGCTGGTCTATTCTCCGCGCAGCCTCAGTCCCGACGAACGCGACGACGCCGCGGAGGCGGAACTCACCCGGGTGCAGCTGGCGGAGCGGCTCGATCACTTTCCCAACGAGTTGTCAGGCGGCCAGCAGCAGCGCGTCGCCATCGCCCGGGCACTGGTCAATCAGCCCGCCGTGCTGCTCGCCGACGAACCGACCGGAAATCTCGACACCGCGACGAGCGAGGAGATCATGCGCCTCTTCCGCGAGCTGAATGAGAGCGGCATCACCATCATCATGGTGACGCACGAATCGGACATCGCCGCGCACGCGCGCCGCACCGTGGTCATGCGCGACGGACAAATCCGCAGCGACGACCGCCGCGAGCCGGAAGCCGCCGCGCCGCCCCGCGCCGCGGCGGAGCACCGCCCCTCGCTCCTCGGCTGGCTGCGCCTGCTTCTCAATATCCTCAGCACTTCCGCGCGCGCTCTGCTTCGCAACAAGATGCGCACGGTGCTCACCGCGCTGGGCATTATCATCGGAGTGGCCTCCGTCATCGCCATGGTCGCCATTGGACGCGGTGCGAGCGCGTCGGTGGAAAAGCAAATCCGCGCCATGGGCGACAACATGCTGCTCGTCTTCTCCGGTCAGGTGTTCAGCGGCGGCATGTACCGCGGCTTCGGCGGCTCGGGAACGCTTTCGCTGGAGGACATGGAAGCCATCCGGCGCGAAGTCACCGGGGTGCTCGCCATCAGTCCGGAACTCCGCAGCACCGAACGCTACACTGCCGGCGGCAACAACTGGTATGGCTCGGTGCTCGGCGTGTCGCCGGAATATTTCAAGGTGCGTGACTGGCCGCTCGCCGCCGGCACCATCTTCGACGAAGAGGACGTCAGGACCATGTCCAGCAACGCTGTCATCGGCCTGACCGTGCTCAACCGCATGTTCCCTGACGAAACGCCTGAGTCCGTGACGGGGAAGACCCTGCGGATCGGCGGCATTCCGTTTCAGGTCATCGGCGTGCTTTCCAGAAAGGGCTCCACGCCGTGGGGTCAGGATCAGGACGACACGGTCATCATCCCCTTCACCACCAGTATGAAGCGGGTCATTGGCACCACCAAAATACGCCAGCTCAACCTGAAGATGGCCTCTGCGGCAGTGATGCCCGTCGCCAGGGAACAGATCAATGCGCTGCTGCGCGACCTGCACAACATCAGCGATCCTTCCAAAGACGACTTCTCCGTCGGCGCCCAGGACGAGTTCATTCAGATGGCCACCGAGAGCACGCGCACCATGACCCTGCTGCTGGGCGGCATCGCGGGCATTTCCCTGCTGGTCGGCGGCATCGGCATCATGAACATCATGCTCGTGAGCGTCACCGAACGCACCCGGGAAATCGGCATCCGCCGTGCCGTTGGAGCACGCGCGCGGGACATCCGCATGCAGTTCCTCATCGAAGCCGTCGTCCTCAGCATCGTCGGTGGCGCCATCGGCATCGGCACCGGCGTCGGCAGCGCCCATGCCCTGGAGCACTTCCAGAAAATCCCCTTCGTCATCTCCACCAACTCCATCCTGCTCAGCTTCGGTGTGAGCTGTGCCGTGGGCATTCTCTTTGGCTATTTTCCCGCTCACAAGGCGGCGCGGCTCAATCCCATCGAGGCCCTGCGGCACGAGTGAGGCGCGGTGCGCGACCGGATTGCCGGTGCGGGGAGCGGTCCGCGGCGCGCGGTGCGGCACGTGGAGATAGTGTGTCTCCGCTATTGGCACGCCCGCTGCTTTTGCCTTATGGAGCACCCACGGCATGTTTGACAACTACCGCACCGACGATTTCTACGACGAGGTCTTTTCCGCCCCTGGAGAGCGGAGGCCGCACTACGCGGCAGTGCTGGAAAGCGTCGGCTCTCTCAAGCCGGAGGATTACAGCGCCCTGCAGCGTTCGGCCGACAAATCCTTTCTCCAGCAGGGTGTGACATTCACGGTTTACGGGGACGATCAGGGCACCGAACGCATTTTCCCTTTCGATCTCATGCCCCGGGTCATTCCGCGCCGGGAGTGGGACCGCATCGAGGCCGGGCTGGTGCAGCGGATTACCGCGCTGAATTTGTTTTTGAACGATGTCTATCACGGCGGGAAGATCGTGTCCGACGGCGTGGTGCCGGCGGAATTGGTGGAGAGCGCGTCGCATTACCGGCCGGAATTCCGCGGCGTGCGCGTGCCGCACAATATTTACATCCACATCTGCGGCACCGACCTCGTCCGCGACGGTTCGGGAGACTACTACGTGCTCGAAGACAACGGCCGCTGTCCGTCGGGCGCGAGTTACATGCTGGAGAACCGCAACGCCATGAAGCGGTCGTTTCCCGAACTCCTGCAAACCCTTCCGGTGCGTCCGGTGGATGCCTACGGGACGATGCTGCGGGAAACCTTGGAGCACCTCGCGCCGCGCGGCACCCTGGAGCCGGTGGTCGTCGTCCTCACGCCGGGCATTTATAACAGCGCCTACTTCGAACACAGCTTTCTCGCCCGGCAAATGGGCGTGCCCATCGTCGAGGGGCGCGACCTCATCGTCCGCTCCGACCGCGTGTTCATGCGCACCACCGAGGGATTGCGCCAGGTGCATGTCATTTACCGGCGCATCGATGACGACTTCCTCGATCCGCTCGTCTTCCGGAAGGATTCGCTGCTGGGCGTGCCGGGGCTGGTGCGGTGTTGTCAGAAAGGCACCGTGGCGCTCGCCAACAGCATCGGCACCGGGGTCGCCGACGACAAGGCGGTCTATGCCTGCGTGCCGAAGATGATCAAATACTACCTCGATCAGGATCCCATCCTGCCCAACGTGCCGACTTATCTGGGCATCGACGAAAAGGAGTGCAGTTACATCCTGGCGAATCTCGAGAAGCTGGTGGTAAAGGCGGTGAATGAGAGCGGTGGCTACGGCATGCTCATGGGACCGCAGGCATCGGCGGAGCAGCGCGCCGTGTTTGCCGAAAAGGTTAAGGCGAACCCGCGCAACTACATCGCGCAGCCCGTGCTCGCGCTCTCGCGGCATCCCGTTTTTGTGGACGATCATTTCGAGGGCCGGCACATCGATCTGCGGCCCTACGTGCTTTACGGCGACCGCGTGCGCGTGGTGCCCGGCGGGCTCACCCGCGTGGCCCTGCGCAAGGGCTCGCTGGTGGTCAATTCCTCCCAGGGCGGCGGCAGCAAGGACACGTGGGTGCTGTGGGATGATGCCGTTAGTTCACCCTCCACCTGACCAATACTCATGCTTAGCCGGGTAGCCGACAGCATTTACTGGATGGCCCGCTACATGGAGCGGGCGGAAAACCTCGCGCGCCTGCTGCTCAGCACGCAAAACCTGATGCTCGACGCCGGCGCCGGCGCCGCGGACGCCGCCCAGTTCTGGCAGCCGGTCCTCATGGCCACCGGCGACGAGGAAGCCTACGCCGAGCTGCACGCCGGCATTACCGGAGCCCGGGTGACGGAGTTTCTCACGCTCCGCACGGACAACCCCAACTCCATCCTCAACAGCGTGCGCGCCGCCCGCGAAAACGCCCGCACCGTCCGCGATCAGATCTCCGATGAAATCTGGCTCTGTGTCAATGAACTGCGCCTCTTCATCGAAGGCCCTGACGCACGCATGCACCAGAGGCATCAGTCCGCCGTGATCTATGAACGCGTCCTGCTGGGATCCTATCAGTTTCAGGGAATCGCCGAAAGCACCACGCCGCGCGGCGAGGCATGGCACTTCTTCCGCCTCGGCACCGCGCTGGAGCGCGCGGACAAGATTTCCCGGCTGCTCGACACCTGCTCCAGTCTCCCGGTGGAAGTGGCCACCGGCCCCGGCAGTCTGCCGCTGCGCTGGGCCGCCCTGCTGCGCTCCTGTTCCGCGTGGCATGCCTTTCAAACCGTCAGCGCGAAGCTCGATCCCGTCAGAATCACCGAGTACCTCCTGCTCGACGAAACCTTTCCGCGTTCGGTGGCCCATTGTCTCAATGAAGTTCACGATCACCTGCTCGCGCTGAGCGGTCACGGCACGCTGCAGGAAATGAGCCAGCCTGTCAGGCTCGCCGGGCGGCTCGCGGCGGACTTGCGCTACGCCACCGTGGACGAAATCCTCGACGCCGGTCTCCACTCGTTCATCGATGATCTTCAGACACGGCTCAATCAGATCGGAGAAAGTGTCTTCCAAACGTTCGTGCTCTATGCGGACCTGACCCCTGTGGAGGAGCCTGCCGCGGCGGCGGCATGGCAGCCCGGCGCATGGCACACCCCTGACTCCGAAGATCTGCAAATGCAGCAGCAGCAGCAACAGCAGTGAAAGGCTGATGGCTGAAGGATAAAGTATGAAACACCGCCGCCGGATTCATCATGCCAGGAACAGACATTCGATGGCGGCTGTCCCGGGCTCTTTTTCGGTGCGAGGTTGAACGATTCATCCTTCAGCTTTCATCCTTCAGCCTTTCCAAATGCGTCTCCAGGTCTTTCACCGCACCCGCTACCTCTACCGGCTTCCGGTCCGCGACAGCTACAACGAACTGCGCCTGCATCCCGCCACTGAAGACAGGGAACGCCTCGAGTTCTTTCTGCTGCAGGTGCAGCCGCCCGTCAGGCTGCGGCACTTTCGCGATGTCTGGCTCAATTACGTGCATTACTTCGAGTTCAGCGAGCCGCACCGGGAACTGGTAATCGAGGTGCAGTTCACCATCAATACGCGTTCCGCTTATCGCGACGGCGTGCCGTCCGGCGTGTCCCTGTCGGAGGTGCGCGCCCTGCGCGAAGACATGCTCAGTGTGTATCTTCAGTCCAGCCGCTACGTGGAAAACTCGCCGGAGGCATGGCGTCTCGCACTGGATATCGCCGGTGACGAGACGGATGCGTTCGCCGTGTGCGAGTGCATCATGCAGCACATCCACGCCCACTGGGCCTATGCCCCGAACACCACCACGGCGAGCACCCACGTCAGTGAAGTGCTGGCGTCGAAGAGCGGCGTTTGTCAGGACTTTGCCCACCTCATGATCGCCCTCTGCCGGGCGCTGGGAATTCCCGCGCGCTACGCCAGCGGCTATCTCTATAACGGCTCCGGCTCGCACCTGCGCGGCGCGCAGGCCTCGCACGCATGGTGCGAGGTCTTCATTCCCGGACACGGCTGGTTCGGACTCGATCCCACCAACAACACCCGCACCGACGAACGGCACATCAAAATCGCCACCGGCCGCGACTACAATGACGCCGCGCCGGTGATCGGACACTTCGACGGACCGCCAGGTGCCACCAGCGCGCTGGAAGTGGAACTGCGCGTGGAACCGGCGTGAGGCCCGCGCTTCATTGAGTCAGCCCCGGCGAGGTTTCCATTGCATCGGCGGGCCGCGCTCTCACGGTGGCGGCCCATTTTCCAACCGCCATGCTCTCGATCAAAGACGCCTCCGCCTGCCAGTACGACTGCATTTCCCTCGGCGAAATCATGCTTCGCCTCGATCCCGGTGAAGGCCGCGTGCGCTGCGCCCGAGAGTTCAAAGTCTGGGAAGGCGGCGGCGAGTACAACGTGGCCCGCGGCCTGCGGAAATGCTTCGGCCTCCGCACCAGCATCGTCACCGCTTTTGCCGACAACGACATCGGCCGCCTCGTGGAGGATTTCATCATGCAGGGCGGTGTGGACACGCGCCACATCAAGTGGGTGCCCTACGACGGCATCGGCCGCACCGTGCGCGTGGGCCTCAACTTCACCGAACGCGGCTTCGGCATCCGCGGTGCACTGGGTGTGCCCGACCGAGGCAATACCGCCGCTTCCCAGCTCAAGCCGGGTGACATTGACTGGGAGGAAATTTTCGGAAAACAGGGCGTCCGCTGGTTTCACACCGGCGGCATCTTCGCCGCGCTCAGCGACACCACACCTGAGGTGGTCATCGAAGCAGTGCAGGCCGCGCACAAGCACGGCACGATTGTCAGTTACGATCTGAATTACCGCCCCAGTCTTTGGAAAACCATCGGCGGCAAAGCCCGCGCGCAGGAAGTGAACCGCCGCATCGCGCAGTACGTGGACGTGATGATCGGCAACGAGGAGGACTTCACCGCCAGCCTTGGCTTTGAAGTCGAAGGCGTGGACGAACATATCAGCGCCATCGAGACCGCCAGTTTCCAGCGCATGATCGAACGGGCCGTGAAGGAGTTTCCGAATTTCAAAGTCGCCGCCACCACGCTGCGCACGGTGAAGACCGCCACCATCAACGACTGGGGCGCCATCCTCTGGCACGACGGTCAATTCCACGAAGCCACGCACCGCCCCGGCCTCGAAATCATGGACCGCGTCGGCGGCGGCGACAGCTTCGCCAGCGGCCTCATCTACGGCTTCCTCAAGCACAACGACGCCGCCAAAGCCGTCAACTACGGCGCCGCCCACGGCGCCCTCGCCATGACCACTCCCGGCGACACCAGCATGGCGAACCTCACCGAGGTGGAGAAGGAAATGAAGGGCGGCAGCAAGCGGGTGGAGAGATAGGTCTGCCGGGTGGTTGTGTCAGGACTCTGAAGTGCGCAGCGGTGGAGGTGTCAGGGCGCGGAGACACGTGAGGCGTTCGGGTCCGAGCCATTCCTCCAGCATGCCGGAATCTGCGCTCGTCAGAGTTACGGCGCCGCTGAAAAGTTCCTCGCCCGCCGGGGAGCGCCAGGTGCGCCAAAATCTAAAGCCGGCGCGCTCCAGGAAATCGACCGAGCAGGACGTGGCTTCCGCAGAGATGGTGGAATATCCCAAGTGATATGCTGCCGCCATCCGGAATGCCAGCAGAGTGCTGCCCAGGCGCCGCCTTTGAAACTTTGGATGGACGAGGCCGAATGAAAGGCAGGCAATCGCATGCTCTGCGGCACCGTTTCCGGATGAAATCGGATCCCTTCGGAGACTGAAGCCGCCGCAGCCCGCAATGGAACCGTCCAGTTCTATCGCGAGCCGCAAAGTTTCAGCTTCGTGAAGCCATTCATTCATCGAATCAGAGTATCCGGCCGGCACCTGGTGCCGCTGCTCAAGGTGGGCGTATAATTCACGGCAAAATGGAACGTCCGCCTCTGTAAGCGGGCGAAGCTTGCCCGACGGCGAGCCTGAAGTGAAGAACCGGGTGTTCAGACTGCCTGCGAAATCGGTGAGATTCGAGGGCCATTCCCTGAGAAACCGCGGGACGGAGATTTGACGGGCTCCCGCGTTTGCTGCGAGGTTGGCGGACTTCCTGATGACAGACTTGCGGCAAAGCCACCGGCCGAATCGTGTCGTCATTTCCGACGGGCACAACATGACACGGAGCTTATTATTGCGATGATATACATAGCATTCCATCCGGTCCCACAAACCAGGCTGCAGGCACGCCCACGGACCCGACCGTGCGGTCCATGTGTCCAGATAAAGCATGCGGCCCAGGAAATCCTCTGCCGTTTCCGGAAGTTCCCACGCCAGCCCCAGTGCGACCCCGGTCTTTTGCAGGCCCCGGGTCACCAGAGGGGACAACTTTGCCAGGGTAAGATTCTCGATGCCGATACAGAGGCTGATCCATTTGGCGGTCTTCCCGATTCCGTGGCAAACGATCGCCTCCACGACGTGGCCGGAATGGATATAAGATTCCGTCCGCCCGCACCGGAGTTGATCTGCCATCTTCAATATCCGGCGGCAGTCCGACCGAAGGCTGACGGCGACCGGCGAAGTGGAAGGATTTTGCTGTTTCATCCCAGCCGCCAGAGAACGGCGCAGCGCCGGGATGTCGGTTCCGAGTGTGTGCAGGAAGGAATGTCCCGGTCCGTTCCCGTCCTCGTGATCAAGAATGGCCAGTAACAGATGCTCAAGGCCGGCGAACTGTTGTCCGTTCCCATTGGCCAGCCGGGCGGCGGATTGAAGTGCCGCCTCCATTGACGCATCCAGCGGGACGACTGGAAGGTCTCCTGAAAGCAGTGATGCGCTGGACGGAGGCACCGTGGGACTCGTCATAGGTGTCAGTCCTCTTCATCTCACTGGGAGGCGTCTGACGCAACCAGTACCGCAATTGCCACCGCCGGACTTCGTCGTGCAGCACCGAGGAGCCGGCAGAAGGTCACATGTTGCGGATGAGCTGCCGGCTTCTTTGGCGGCGCGATTCCATTTCCGCCCACATGGGCGTGCGGCGCAGGGAGCGTTCGCAGGTTTCCTTGTCCCACTCCACGCGGCGGAGGGTGATTTCCTCTGCTGCGGTATCGTAAATCGCGTAGGCGGCGCGGGGGTCGCCGTCGCGGGGGCAGCCGACGCTGCCGGTGTTGAGGAAGTACTTGTTGCCCGGCACGATGTGCAGCGGCTTCGCCGGGTCCTCTTCGCGCACGCTTTGGCCGGTTTGCACGAAGAAGCGCGGACGGTGCGTGTGACCGTGGAAGCACACCGCGGTGCGCTGGCGCGAGAAACTGCAAAGCGCATCGAAGCGGCTCAGCACGTAGGTCCACAACTGCGGTTCATCGAGCGACGCATGCACGACCGTGAAGCCGTGCAGTTGCGCCGTGAACGGCAGCGCGCGCAGCCATTGCTTTTCGTCAGGCGTCAATTGTGCGCGCGTCCATTGAATGGCGGTGCGGGCCAGCGGATTCATGCCGTAGATTTCCCCGTCACGTGCGGCTTCTTCGTCGTGATTGCCGAGCACGACCGGGCAGCCGAGATTGCGGATCAGGGCGAGGCTTTCGCGCGGATTCGCGTGATAGCCAACGACATCACCGGTGCAGACGAACGCCTCCGCTCCCAGCGACCGGGCATCCGCGAGCACCGCCGTGAGGGCCTCCAGATTGGCGTGAACATCTCCGAAAACAGCACATTTCATAGCAGGAGAGGGCACGACAGCCCTCTATCTTTATATTCGGAGTTTCCGCGGAAATGTTTCCGGGAATCCTGCCGGCCGGGGTACCCCGGCATTCCCCGGGCAATGGTGTATGCCGGTGACAGGAATCGGGAGGAATCCGGTCGTCTGCGGGCGAACGGGAAACCGCAGAAGTTCAGCGTCCGCCGGCCAGCTTGTTGTACTTTTCCGCCAGCGCGTTGAACTCCCGGGTGCGGGCGTTGAGCTTCTCAATCGCTGCATCGCGCTCCGCCGTGAGCTGCTGGAGCAGTTCGTTCTGTTTCGCGATGGCTTCGTTCTGGCTTTCCGCGATGGGGGCGGCGGCGGCGAGTTGGCTCAAGGCCAGAAGGCTGTGGCCGCGGGCGATCCAGTCGGGCTCGATGGCACGCAGCTCGGTCAGGGTGGCGAGGTATTTGGCCTCGGTGTCGTCCCGCAGTTTGGTGAGGCGGGCGATTTCGGCTTCCAGCACGGTGATGCGCTGGCGCGACTCTTCGTGGGCCTGTTTTTCCGCATCGAGCCTGCCGGCGAAGTCGGCGATGGCGGCGCGGAAGTAGGCTTCGCGTTTCCACTGCCAGATGCAGACGCCGCAGAGGACGGCGAGCATGAAGCCGAGGGCAATGGTGAGGGCGCGGTTCACGGCTGAGGGCGTTTGGCCTGGAACGAGACGACGGAGAATCCGGCGCGGCGTGCCGCATCCACCGCACGCATGGTGTCGGCATGGCGCGCGTCGCCGTCGGCGCTGATATAGACGGGGAGCGCGGGATTCTTTTTGAAGCTGGCGGCAAGCCGGGCTTCGAGTTCGGTGAGGGCGAGGCGCTCTTCGCCGAGGAAGATATCGCCGGCCGTGTTGACCGCGAGGCTGATCCGGTCGGGCTTCAGATCGTCCTGCGCGGTGGTGGAACCCGGGAGATTCACCTTCACCGTCTGCTGCTTGGTCATGGTGAGGCTGACCATCATGAACGACGCGAGGAGAAAGAACATCACGTCAATGAGCGGGATGATCTCCAGCCGCGTTTTACGCGGCGGTATGGGTGAGCGGAGCTTCATTTCAGCAGGGCGGTTGAAGCAGGCCGCAGATGGACACGGATGGACTCAGATGGTGCTGCACTGGACGGATCAGCCTTAAGAGGAAAATGGAACCACGAATGGACCCGGATAAACACAGATGCTCAGCAAGTTGTGATGACGTGAATCTTCCTCCGCAAAGTGAATCCGAAATCATGCGTAAATCCGTGTTAATCAGCGTCCATCTG
The DNA here is from genome assembly GCA_964523105.1 of uncultured Akkermansia sp. GTDB lineage: Bacteria > Verrucomicrobiota > Verrucomicrobiia > Verrucomicrobiales > V1-33 > V1-33. The sequence goes on along the minus strand of CAZFZN010000008.1, from coordinate 92,037 downwards.
TGGTTTTCTTCTTCTCCATTTTCCTTTCCAGGATCAGCCACGGCATCCAGCTCACCGCAGTTCCAGTTTTCGAGGTATCTGTGTTTATCTGTGTCCATCTGTGGCCCGGGTTCATTTTTCATCGGTCTCTTTGTCGAAGCCAAAGCGCCTGGCGAGGATCAGGGCGTTGGTGGCGGCGGTTTCCAGATCGAACTGAAGGGAACTGAGTCGCGTGTGGAAGTGGTTCAAGGGAATGAGGGTCACGATGGCAATGCCGAGGCCGGCCGCCGTGGCGATGAGGGCCTCACCGATGCCGCCGGTGACTTTCTCGACGGCGAGTTCCGCGCCGCCGATGCTGGTGAAGCTGCCCATGATGCCGGTGACGGTGCCGAGCAGTCCGAGCAGCGGGCCGAGCGTGACGATGGTGTCCATGGCAGGGAGAAAGCGCCCGGCGTTGCGCAGTTCCGTGCCGGCGGCGACTTCCAGCGCGCCCTGCATGGAACTGTGAGGGTGCTGCAGGCCATGGTGCATCATGCGGACCACGGGATCACTGCTGCCGGCGGATAGCTGGATGCTTTTTGCCAGATCGCCGGATTCCAGCGCAGCGAAGACTTCATCCAGTTTGCGCGGATCCCGTCCGCGCACGGTGCGGGTCCACCAGATGATGCGCTCGGTGATGAGTGCGACGGCCGCCAGGGCGACGAGCGCGACCGGATACATGATGGGACCGCCTTTGATGAAGAACTCGACGACGGCGTTGGCAAGGATCATAACTGTTGGTTGGTGTAGAGGCTTTAGCCGAACTGGGTATGCTCAGTTCGCGGTGGCGGGATTTTTCTTCAAGAGGCGTCGCCATGCGAGCGCAAGGCCGGTCCAGACGAGGATGACCCCGGCCAGCGAAGCGATTCCGGCGATGGTTTGACCGACTGCACCGCCGGCTTCGCCGGTGTGGAGCCAGCGGCCCCAGGTGCGCGTTTTGCGGGCCGGGCTGAAGTCGTCGAATTTCTCGGAGGCGGTCACGGCGGCGGTTTGCGGATCGAGTGTCAGGGTGCTGCGCAGGTCGGGGCGTCCGCGGTGGCCGCCCATGACGGTGAAGACGGCGGATTTGTCCGCCGGAAGCCGCAGGCTGATGGTTTGCCAGCCGGGGGATTCGGATTCGGCTTTGTCCCAAAGGGCGTTGAGGCCCCGAATGTCAGGGCTGGCGGCGGGGGTATGGCCGCGTTCCGGCGGACGGCCGCCGCCGCCGGGCGGACCGGCCTGGGCGGGCGGGGTTTCACCGAAGGCTCTATAAAGCAGTCCCGTGGCCCACGGATAGGAAATGAGCGCGGCGGTGACGACGATAAAGAAGAGCGGCACGCAGGACCAAAAGCCGAAGACGTTGTGCCAGTTCCAGTCGCGCGCTTTGCCTGACAGTTTGCCGCGGAACCACAACACGGGACGGAAGCTGCTCCATTTCCACTGCCGCGGAAACCACAGATAAAGGCCGCTGACGACGAGAAAGAGAAAGACGAGGTTGGCCGCGCCGGTGATGGCTTTGCCGGTCGGGCGGCTGTCGCCTGACAGGGCGATCCAGCGGTGCAGATCGGTGACGGTGCGGAAGAACTGGCGCAGGCCCGGCGCGCCGGCTTCCAGTTTTTCACCGGTGTAGGGGTGGAGCCAAACGGTGTCGCGCCCGAACGATGCGGAGGCGGGCACGGCGGGATCACTGTTGAGCGTGAGGCCGGAAAGCGCGGCCCCGTTCGGCGCGGCGGCGCGGGCCTTTTCCGCCAGCTGCTCCACGGAGAGCCGCTCGCCGGCCGGCGCGGTGAATGACGGCGTGTCCGCGGCCTCCAGCATCTGCCGCTCATAAGTCAGGATGACGCCGGTGAGCGACATGAGCAGAATGATCACGCCCGCGGTGACCCCGCCGATGAGATGGAGCCAGAATATGATTTTGCGGAAGGAGTTCATGAAGGAGGAAAAGAGAGGGAGCAGCCGCCGGTACGGCTGCTCCCGGAATGCAGGACGCAAGCAACCTGGAACATCCTACATCTCCGCCCACTGACGGAGCAGATTGTGATACACGCCGGTGAGTTGCACGGTGGACTGCTGCGCGCTGGGGTTGTCAGGCAGGTCGCGGCTGAGGCGCTGGATCGCGAGGTCGAGGTCGAAGAGGAGCGACCGGCGGCCGTCATCGCGGATCATGCTTTGCAGCCAGAAGAACGAGCAGATGCGCGCGCCGCGGGTGACCGGCGTCACGTGGTGCAGGCTCGTGGCGGGGTAGAGCACCATGTGACCGGGCGGGAGTTTCACCCGCTGCACGCCGTAGGCATCCTCCACGCAGAGTTCGCCGCCGTCGTATTCGTCAGGGGCGGCGAAGAACAGGGTGGCGCTGAGGTCGGTGCGGATGCGGTGCGGCGTGCCGGGCACCTGACGGATGGCGTTGTCCACATGGGTGCCGAACGACTGGCCGCCGCTGTAGCGGTTGAAGAGCGGCGGGAAGACGCGCAGCGGCAGGGCGGCGGAAACGAAGAGCGCATTCTTCCCCAGCGCGGAGACGATCATGTCCCCGAGTTCCCGCGCCACGGGACTGCCTTCGGGCAGCTGCATGTTGTCCTTGGCTTTGGCGGACTGATGACCGGCGGTGACTTTGCCGTCGATCCAGTCTGCTTCATCAAGAAGTTTGCGGCCGTGGGCGACCTGTTCGGGCGTAAGAACGTCGGGTATTTGAATGAGCATGTTGTCAGAAGTTGAACGAGGCGGTGAGAGCGACGGAGCGTCCCTGGCCGGGCACGAAATGCCCGCCGCCCACGCGGTCAATGTATTCCTCGTCGAACAGATTGTAGCCGTTGAGGCGGAGGGCGATGTTGTCGGTTACCTGATAGTTGAGCATGGCGTCCACGGCGAAATAATCCGGAGCCTGCTGGCGGGTGTCGCGGTTGTTGTTGTTGTAGCGCTCGCCGACGTACTGCACGCCGACTCCGGCGTCGAGTTTGTCGGTGAGTTCATGCACGGACCAGAGGCTGAAGCTGTGTTCGGGCGTGTTGCTGACTTCGCTGCCGACTTCGGCGGGATTGGCCGACTCTTTCACTTCGCTGTCGAGATACGTGTAGCCGCCGATGATGCGCCACTTCTCGGTGATGGCGCCGCTGAAGCCGAGTTCGAATCCCTGCACGACCTGCTCGCCGGTTAGGGTGACGACAGTAGGGTCGGCGGGATCGACCGTACGTGCGTTCGTTTTCTCCGTGCGGAAAATGGCGGCGGTGAGCGCGAGTTTCTCGTCGAAAAGGTCCCACTTGGTGCCGAGTTCGATCGTGTTCGATTCCTCGGGCGGAGTGTTGAAGAGGCTGTCCGTGCTGTTCGTGCCGGTGGGCGGTGCGATGTAGGTCAGGTTTTCCGTCGAGGGGTTGAACGACGTGCCGTAGCCGAGGTAAATGCTGCCGTTCTCCTGCGGTTTGTAAGTGAGGGCGGCTTTGAAACTCGGCTCGGAATCGTCGCGGGCGAGATTCGTCATCGTCAGGGCCGGCGCGGCGGCGCGGGCGGAGTAGTCCACGTCCACGGAGTCCCAGCGCACCCCGCCGGTGAAGAGCCACTGCTTGCTCAGTTCGACGGTGTCGAAGAGATAGAACGCCAGGGAGTCTGTGGCGGTGTCCGTGTAGGCGCCGGTGTAGGTGATGGTGCCATTGAACGGATCGTAGGGATTGGGGTTGAACAGGTCCGTCTGCGGATTGTTCCCGATGCTGGAGGCGCGGGCGTCGTTGTGGGAAAGGTCGCGCGAGGCTTCCACGCCGAACACGAGTTCGTGCTTCATGCCGCCGGCCATGAAGTCGTAGCGGAGGTCGGAGGTCATGCCCCACGTTTCGTCCACCTGGTCGCGCGACTGGAAGTTGCGATTGAGCGTGCTGCTGATGTTCACGTTCACGAACCGCGGTGCCGTGGTGATGGAGTCGCGGTCATTGCGTCCCCAGCGCAGCGCAGTGCGCGACTTCAGATTGTCGCTGAAGTCATGCTCCAGCACGCCGACAACGATGTCCGTGGTCACGTTCTCGTAGTCGCGCGTGAGCAGGCCGTAGAAGTTTTCAAAACTCACCGGCGGGATGCCGGGCGGCAGCGCGGGATTCGTGCTCGTGCGCGGCACCCAGGGGATGCCGTAGTCGGGGACGTTGTCCTGGTTGAGGTGCAGGTAGTTCAGCGTGAAGCGCGTCGGTGTGCCGAGTCCAAACGTGATACTCGGCGAGGCACCCCAGCGCTGGTTATTCACATAATCGCGGCCGGGAATGTCCTGGTCGTGATAGAGTGCATTGAGACGAAAGGCCGCGCCGGTTTGCGGAAAGGTGGCGACTCCGGAGACGTCCTTGCCCGTCACCGGGTCTTTGCCGGATGTGGATGAGACACCTCCGCCGTTGACCCACAGCGGGACATTGATGTCGAGCGTGGTGCGGAAGAAGCTGTCCGTGCCGCCGCTGATTTCGCCGCGGTAAAACGGATCCAGCGTCGGGACTTTGGAGAAGAGATTGATGGAGCCGCCGGTGGAGCCGCGGCCGCTGTTGGTGGAGGCGGGGCCTTTGACCACTTCCACCTGCTCGATGTTGAACGGGTCGCGAATGTAGCCGCCGGTGGAGGTGTCGCGGAAGCCGTCCACGAAAATGTCAGAGCGTGCGGCGAATCCGCGGATGCTGAGGTTGTCTCCCGCCGGACCACCGCCGCCTTCGCCGGCCTGCATGGAAATGCCCGGCACGTTGCGCAGCACGTCGCGCAGCGAAGTTGCCCCCTGTTCCTGGATCACCTCTTTGGGAATCACCGTGATCGTCTGCGGGATGTTGCGCAGCGGCTCGGTGTAGCGCGGCGATTGCACGGCCTCGGGCTTGTAAGTCGGCTTGTCGCGGTCGGCTTCGACGACGACCTCCTGAAGTTGCTCGCCCTGGGCCGTTTTGGCGGCTTCCTGGGCGACTGCAGGCGTGGAATAACAGAGCAGCGTGCCGAGGGCGAGACCCTGAGGGCTGACGAGGCAGGTGACGAGCGAGGTGGAGCGGAGGTTCTGGGGTTCTGGGGTCATACGGGGGAGGTGAATGAAAATGAGAGTCAGTCGCAGCAGCGTGGCAAAAAAACGGAAGTGTCAGGGAATTATCGAAGGCGGAAAGACACCGGCAGCCTGAAACTGCGTGCGACACCAGCCGGCCATTTCCAGCGGCGGGTGACCCAGGAGGCGGCGTAGCCGTCGAGTTCCGATGAACCGCTGCTGCCCGCGACACTGGCACTGGTGACATCGCCGGCGGCGGAGACTTTGATGCTGAGCGTCACGGTGCCGCTGAGGCCTTTGGCTTTGGCAAAAGCCGGATAGGGCGGCTTGGGAAATTTGCCTTTACCGCCGCGTCCGGCGGCAGCCGTTCCTCCGGCGCCTCCGGCCGACGGTGCAGTCGAACCGCCCGTTGCCGAAGAGGCTGTCGCGGGCCGGGGCCGGGCGGGTTCGGCCCGTCGCGGTTGAGGGGAAGGCGTGGGCCTGACCGGAGCAGGTTCGAAAACTCGCAGTGCTGTCTCAATGGGCGCGGCGGGCGGCACCTCGAACACATCCTCTTCCGTCAGCATCGGCTCCGGCGGTGTTTCCTCCGCCGGGGCCGGATCCTCCGGCAGGCCGGCGGCGGCTTCCGGTTCGTCCGGCGAGTCTGCCAGGTCGGACATTGTGATGTCCTCCACCGGCACGATCGGCGCGGGGGTTTCGACCTTTGGCTGTCTGTTATGATCCAGGTCCACCACTGGACGCGCCGCACCGGCGAACCCGGCTCCGGCAAAGCAAACGGCGACGGCCAGCATCCATGCGATGCCGCGCCACGACTCCTGCGGCTGCTCCAAAAGGCGCGGGGCAGTGGTCGCAGTGCCGGCGGGCACCGATAAGGATCTGGCGGAGGAGGCAAACACGCGGCGGGAGGCAGTCCTCGCACTTCCAGGCGAGGAATACAGCGGAACGTTGGCAGCGCGTGCGGCGATCATGGGAGAGAGTTCCAGCAGGGAGCCGCGGCTGCGCCAGGAGCCTCAGGGGCTGGGGGAGCAGGGGGAAGCGGCGGCGGTTTCATGGTCAACTCAGGTAATGAGACTGCGTATCAATTTGATGCTGTTGAGAACGCATCTCAGTGGAATTGTCAACGCGCCATTGGCGTTTTTTGTTCGCTGGAGCCATCGCCCCTCACCGCGAGCGCGGTTATGCCTGCCGCACGCCGCACACTTCGACGGGATGCGGCCAGCCTTTCACATCGTGTGTGCCCAGCGTTGGGAATGACCACGCATTTTCATCCGGCCAGCCGTTGGCAAAAGGCCGGCTGACCACCACGGGCTCCAGTTTTCTTGTCAGGGACTCGATGCGAAAGGTCAGGTTCACATCGGAACCGAGCAGGGTGTGACTCGACGGTCCCAGCCTGCTGAGCACGGCCTCGCCGGTGTGGAGACCTACGCCGCAGCGCAGGGCGGTGCCGTCGGGCAGTTCAACTCCCGGCAGACCTGCCGCGATGGTCTGCGCCGCCTGCAGCGCCCGGGTCTTCACCGCGGCGGTCATGTCGTGCCACCATCCGAAGACACAGTCGCCGATGAATTTGTCCACATGCCCGCCGCAGTCGAAGAAGACCTTCCGGCATTCCCGGCACCACTGACTCATGCACTGACTGACGTCGGCTCCGGAAAACCGCCGCGAGAGTTCGCTGAAGCCAACGATATCCGCCACCAGCATCGTGACGGTTTGTTCGCGGTTCCCGAATCCCACGATGGTGACCTCGCTCGTATCGCCGTGAGTGCTCATCCCTTCGCCGTCGGAGGACCGGAACACGAAACGCGCCGGGCCAAAACTGATTTCATCGCCGTTGCGCAGACGCGTGGGCACATTGGCAGGCAGACCGTTGACGAACGTCCCGTTGGCACTTCCGAGGTCCTGAATCCACCACGCGCCTTCCCGCCTGGTGATGGAGGCATGTTCCCGCGAGACCCCGCTGTTCTCCACGCGTATCCGCGCGGCCGGGCCGCGTCCCACCACACCGGATTCCTCCAGTGAGTGCCTGGCGCCGCTGGTGCGGCATTCCATCCATGAACAGATCGCTGCCATTGGCAGGATTATGCCCCGCGCCGCCGCGGCGTCAATTCCCGCGAAGCGGCGGCGGCAAGCAGGCGGAGCGGACCTGACGGACCCGGGGGCGTCTGTCGCCCCGCCCCGGGGAAAAACGCCTTGCCGCTCCCGGCCCGCCTGGCAGTGTCGGCGCCCTATGCTGGACATCAAAAGCATCCGGGAGAATCCTGACAAAATCAAAGAGCGACTCAAGCTGCGCGGCGGGGACGTCTGGCAATGCGTGGACGAAGTGCTGGCCATCGATGAAAAACGCCGTGCGGCGGAGACGGAGAAGCAGCATCTCCAGTCCGAGCGGAACCGGACGAGCAAAGAAATCGGCATGGCGAAAAAGCAGGGCGCGGACACGTCAGCCATCGAGGCGCAGATGCGCGGCATCGGCGCCCGCATTGACGAACTGAATCACGAAACCACTGCGCTCGACGCACAGCAGGAGGCGCTGTTGCTGGGCATTCCGAATCTCCCGCACGAAGACTGTCCGGTGGGTGCCGACGCGGAGGCGAATCCCGAAGTGCGCCGCTGGGGAGCGAAACCGGAATTCGATTTCCAGCCGAAAGACCATGTGACCCTGGCGAAGGAACTCGGGCTGGTGGACTTCGAAGCCGGAGTGAAAGTCACCGGCAGTGCATTCGTCGTCTATCGCGGCAAAGGCGCGAAGCTGGAGCGCGCCCTGATCAATTTCCTGCTCGACCTGCACACTGTAGAGCACGGCTACACCGAAGTGCTGCCGCCCTTCCTGGTGAATCCTGACGCACTCATCGGCACCGGACAACTGCCGAAGTTTCACGACCAGGTCTTTCACTGCGGCGAGGACAATCTTTACCTCATTCCCACTGCCGAAGTGCCGGTGACGAATCTGCACCGCGAGGAGATCCTGGAGGCCGACGCCCTGCCGGTCCGCTATGCGGCCTACACGCCCTGCTTTCGCCGCGAAGCCGGCGCCGCGGGAGTGGGTACGCGCGGGCTGATCCGCATGCATCAGTTCGACAAAGTGGAGTTGGTGAAAATCTGCCTGCCGGAGCACAGCATGGCGGAACTCGAGAGCCTGACCGCCGACGCGGAGAAAGTGCTCCAGCTTCTCGGCCTGCACTATCGCGTCATCGAACTCTGTACCGGCGACCTCGGATTCGGCAGTGCGAAAACCTACGACATCGAAGTGTGGGCCCCGGGCCAGGGAAGCTATCTGGAAGTCTCCAGCTGTTCGAACTTCTCCGACTATCAGGCGCGCCGCATGAAGCTGCGCTACAAGGACGCGGAGACGAAGAAGAACCACTTCTGCCACACGCTCAACGGCAGCGGCACCGCGCTGGCGCGGCTTTATGTGGCGCTGCTGGAAACGTATCAGCGCGAGGACGGCAGCGTGGATGTGCCTCCCGCGCTGCGCCCGTATTTTGGCGCTGAGGAAATCCGCTAAAGCGGAGCCGCCTGGCAGGACTACGGATTCCTGATCGTTTCGTAAAGGAGGCGGCCCGTGTCGTCGCGAAACATCAGGCGCAGCTGCGGCGCCCCGTTCTCCGCAGGCGCGACGGAGACCTGCAGAAAGCCGCCGGTGGGCCCGGCATAGGTGTATGGCTGCTGGATTCGTCCCTCCGGATCGGTGCCTTTTTGGGATCCCGGCGGCACGCCCCGGCGCGAGTTTTCATCGTTGAGCGCGCCGCAGGAGAATTCCTCCGCGCCGGACGGATGGATGCTGTGGTATTGCCAGTGCCGGTCGCCGCAGAGGATGAGCAGGCTGGAAATCCGGTTCGTTTTCGCCCAGTCGAAGAAAGCGTCCGCCTCGTGGCGGAAGCCTGACAGATTCACGTGGTTGTCCCGTTTGCTGGCGTCGTCGGGTCCGACCATCGGTGTGGGCGAAACGATGATTTTCCATGTGGCGTCGCTTTCCGTCAGGGTGCGCTGCAGCCATGCCCGCTGCTCCCGGCCCCACAGTGATTTCTCCGGACCGTCCGGCATCCGATTGGGCGACCGGTGGTCGCGGCCTTCCGTGAACCAGAGTTGGACGGCGCGGTGGATGCGGTGCGTGCGCCAGGTTGGCGCGGTGCGGTCGCCCGCGGCGGTGACAGGCAGTTGTTCGCGAAACAAATCGATGCCGGTGGCCGGCACCGGCAGTTTATCTCCGCTGAGGTCGGCATCGTTGAACCGGAAGTCGTGATCGTCCTTCGACCACCATGCCGGCGTGACGGCGAAGAAGGCGGTGAGCCGCGGAAAGCGGAACTGCTCGTGCCACTTGCGGCGCAGTTCCGGCAGCGTCTTTGCGGCAGTTGCCGCAGGCTGATCGTAATAAACGATGTCGCCGGCGCCGATGAAGAAGTCAGGCTTCAGAGCGAGCATGGCCGCGAAGGAGGGGTAGCCCAGCCGCTTGTCCTCCGGGGTGGCCGTCGCCGGACCTCCGCCGTTGGATTTCCCGCTCATGAACGGATAGTAATTCATGCAACTGCCCATGCAGAACGTCACCCGGGCCCCGGCATCGTCCACCGCCGGCAGCGTCCGGAAAGTGCCGGCCGGTCCAGGGTGCACCGCCTCCTCTCCGGCGCGGTGCAGAACGCGGTAGTGATAGCGTGTGGCCGGTTTCAGTCCCGCGACCGACGTGCGCACGATAAAATCACTTTCCGCCCGGGCGTCAAGCCAGGGCGAGCGTTGCGATGCGCTGAAGTCCGCGGCTTCGCTCCACTCAAACTGCACCGAGCCCGCTGCTCCGGGAAGATCATTCTGCGCATCGAGTTCCGGCCCCGGCACGGCCGTCAATCTCGTCTGCAGCAGCGCGGAGGAGGAGGTCACTTCTCCGGACAGGATGCCCTGCGCATGATAAATCTCTGCAGTCCATGCACGTCCTGCCGGCAGGCAGCACAGGACCAGCGACAGCAGGGCGGGGGAGAAGTCAGGACGGCTCAGGGAGAATGTCATGCCGCTGAGTCTGGGATGCGATGCGGTGCTGCGCAGTCTCCGCATCCGCGGCACGGGAGTCGCACCGGGAAGGCAAAAACGACTGGCAATTTTCCGCCGGTCCGCGAGGACTGACGGTCATTCCCGCACTCCGGACCGCCATGCCCTCACACGTCAGCCAGCTCCTCCAGGCCGCCATTCGCAACGTGCCCGACTTTCCCAAGCCCGGCATTTCCTTCAAAGACATCACGCCGCTGCTCGGGAACGGAGCGCTGTTCTCCATGAGTATCGATGCCATCGTGGAAACCATGGGCAGCCAGCGGATCGATAAAGTCGCCGCCATCGATGCCCGCGGTTTCATCTTCGCCGGCGCCGTGGCGGACCGCTTGAAGGCCGGATTCATTCCCGTGCGGAAGAAAGGGAAACTGCCGTGGGAAACGATCGGCGCCTCCTACAGTTTGGAATACGGCGAGAACATCGTGGAGATGCACCGCGACGCCGTGCTCCCGGGTGAGCGCGTTTGGCTCGTGGACGACGTCCTCGCCACCGGCGGCACCAGCGCCGCGGCGGCAAAACTGATCACGGACCTCGGCGGCGTGCTCGCGGGCATGACGTTCGTGGTCGAACTCAGCTTTCTCAACGGCCGGGAGAAACTCCCGCCTGGCGTGCCGGCGCATGGAATCGTCGTCTATTGAGGCGCCTCAGCCCTCCGGCGTCCAGCCGAGCACGATCTCGAATTTCGCGGCCAGTTCGCCCGCCTTCGCTCCCTCCAGCGGAGCAAAATCGACGGTGCAGTTTTCGCGCTGCTTCTCGTCGCGGATGCTGCGCCAGATGCCGTCCTTTTCATTGCCCTCGTGACCTTTGATGTACATCTGTGTCGTCAGCAGGTCTTTGCCGCCGTGTTTGATTTTGAAATGAATGTGCGGCGTGCGACCCGGATAGGGAACGGGTTTGATGGTGCGGAACAGATACTCGCCGGTGCCGCCGGTGAGAAAGCGCCCGAAGCCCTGGAAGCCCTTGTCCTGCTTCTCCTTGTTGCCGGTGCCGCTGTGAAGATAGGCGCCGTTGTGGTCGCACTGCCAGATTTCCACCACCGCATTGCGCAGCGGGTTGCCCTTGGCGTCGAGCACCCGGCCGGAAACATAGGCCACGGTGCCCAGTGCGGGCGTGGTGGCTTCGTTGATGCGCAGCAGGTCGTTGTCGGTGTCGAGCGGCAGATGGTCCGGATAGAACGGCCCCTCGGTGGCTTTGGGCGTTTGCGTGAGGGCTTCGGCAAAGGCGCCCGGCGCGGCGAAAAGCGCGGAGCCGGCCGCAATACGGCGCAGGGTTTCGCGGCGGGTGAGGATGGATTTACGGGGCAGAATGAGGTTCATGGCGGTTGGAGTGTTGAATAAATGCATCCGGGAAGAGCTGCGGCGGACAACAGGGAAGAAGGGGCATCGCTGAAATCCGCTTCGTTCCCAGCCACGAATGGCGGCCAGCGTGAAATGGGCTCCGCGGGGGCACTCTCCTCCGGTCAAGGGAGCACGGTGGCCGGGCTTCCACCCGCCTCGTAATCGGAAATGTGAGGCCACCGGTCCCAAAGGGCGGCCAGCCGTTCCGGCTCCGCTCGAATCCAGTGGGCGTCGCGGCGCCAGGCGGAGCAGTGCAGGGTGGCCTCGGTATGCGGCTTCATTCGACCCAAAAGGCAAGACAGTCGCCGGTCTCTTCCGCTTCGTCGTAGTATTGCGTGAGCAGCTTGCTGCGTGAATTCGTCTGACTACTTGCCGGATAATGGGATGTCACCAGGGTAACCTGCCAACCTTCCGCTTCGATGCGGCGCTTTCCCATGTTCACCGCTCTCCTTTGGTGAATTGGTTTGCCCCAAAAGTCATCAAAGCAGTCCGCAGTTCTGGATACCTTCTCATTCACCACCCAGTACTTTGCCCGAGCCCGGGTGCCGGGAGCATACTTGCGACGATTGCGCGGGTTTGCGAAAGCTTCAAATTCAACGCAATAAACCGGATAAAGTGGGCATGTATAGATTACGAAGACTGTCCTGTCAGTTTGTGCCTGTTCAAAACACTCGAATCCCGGGCTGGGCTCTTTGAAATGTCCCGGGGGTATCCGCCAAATCTCCTGCAACGCGAGGGACTTCCATCCCTCTTCTCTTAAGAATTGGGCTGCCGCCATCTTCGCAGCCTCGAATGAGCGCACTCTCAGCCAGCAGTTGACGAGAGCAGCTCCAATTCTGCCGAAGTCCGGATGCTTCCTTCCGGGGACCATTTTGTATTGTGCGAAAATCATGGCAGACGAAAAGCTTCTCGTCACGCATGGGCCTCAAACCAGCTCCTGCCGCTGCCCATTTCCACCACTACGGGCACACTGAGCTTCAGTGCATCGCGCATCGTCGTGCTCACCAGATCGCTGGCGGCAGTCAGTTCGCTCTCCGGCATTTCGAAGAGCAGTTCGTCATGCACCTGGAGCAGCATGCGGCATTGCAGGTCTGAATTTTTCAGAGCGGCATCCATGTGGACCATGGCCAGCTTGATCATGTCGGCGGCGGTGCCCTGGATGGGGGTGTTGATGGCGGTGCGTTCGGCGGCTTTGCGCACGGTGGCATTGCCGCTGTTGATGTCGCGAAAGTAACGGCGGCGGCCGGTGATGGTTTCCACATAGCCTTTTTCGCGCGCCAGTTCGATGGTGCGGTCCATGTAGTCCTTCACGCCGGGATATTGAATGAAATACTCGTCAATGAGGCGCGCGCCTTCACCGCGGGCGATGCCCAGCCGCTGGGCCAGACCGAAGGCGCTGATGCCGTAGATGATCCCGAAATTCACCATCTTCGCCGTGCGCCGCATCTCCGTCGTTACACGATCCGGCGGAACACCATAGACCCGCGCGGCGGTGCTTTCGTGAATGTCCTCACCTTTGTGAAACGCCTCCATCATCGCCGGGTCCGCGCTTAGCGCGGCCATGACGCGCAGCTCGATCTGGCTGTAGTCGGCACTGAGAAAAATCATGCCCGGGGCGGCGACGAAGGCCTTGCGAATGGCGCGGCCCTGTTCCGTGCGGATGGGAATGTTCTGCAGGTTCGGATTGTTGCTCGCGAGCCGGCCGGTGGCGGCGCCGGTTTGTTGGAAGGTGGTGTGAATGCGGCCGGTGCGGCGCGAGACTTCATGGGGCAGGGCGTCCACATAAGTGCTCTTCAGTTTACTGGCTTCGCGATAGGCCAGCAGATCAGCGACGATCTTGTGCTCACCGGCCAGCTCCGCCAGAATGTCTTCGCCTGTCTGATACTGGCCCGTCTTCGTTTTCTTCGGCTTTTCTATGAGCCGCATCTCGTCGAACAGAATCTGCCCGAGCTGCTTCGGTGAGTTCAAATTGAAGCGTTTGCCGGCCGCGGCGTAAACTGATTCTTCGAGTTCGCGGATTTGTTGCTCCAGCACGGCGGACGACTCGTGCAGGACTTTAACATCGATGGCAATGCCCGCAGCCTCCATGCCGGCCAGCACGGGCAGCAAAGGGGATTCGATTTCGTAAAAGACCCGCTCCAGTTTGTGCGCCACCAGCTGCGGGCGCAGCTTGTCGGCCAGTTGGAGTGCGACATCCGCACGCTCCATCGCCTGTTCGCCGCGTGGCGCCGACTGTTCGTCATCCAGCCCTGGCATGAGGAGTTGACCGCTTTTTTCCGACTTCGTCACCGTGCCCGGCGTGTAGCCCAGCAGGGCCTCGCAAAGATACGTCAGGGACTGCCGCTGCTCCGGCTCGATGATCGCCTGCGCCAGCATCGTATCGAAAAACGTGCAGGGCAGTTCCGCACCCGCCAGCAGCAGCACCTGGAGCGACTCCTTCACATCGTGCCCCGTCAGCAGCACGCCGGGCAAATGCGCCGCGAACTCCTGCACCAGTGTCGCCGCATCCGCACCGGTCAGGTAAACCGCCTGCGCCGTCTCCATGCTCAGTGCGATGCCGCGCACCGACGCCTCGCGTGCATTGGGTCCTTCCCAGTCCAGTGCAAAACCTGCTTCCTTCCGCTGCGCCATTTGTTTGAGGGCCGCGGCGCGCTGCGCCCCGGTGTCCGCCAGCGTGTAGGAATGCGGCGTGTCCGCCAGGGTGCGCAGTCTGGCCGGTGCGGCGGGGACTTCCGGCGTCACCGCGGAAAACAGATCTTCATCCAGCGCCGGCGCCGGCTTCTCCTCCCGGCGGTGAAATCCACGACCGGCTTTGAAGTCATCGCCAAAGAGCCGCTTCCCGATGGCGGTGAATTCAAACTCCACCATCAGCTCCCGCAGCGCCTCGTTGTCAGGCTCACGCAGTGTCAGATCGTCCAGCGACACCCCGATCGGCACGTCGAGCCAGATCGTGGCGAGCTTGCGGCAGAGGCGAGCCTGCTCTGCGTGAGTGATCAGATTCTCCTTCTGCTTTCCCTTCAATTTGTCGGTATTGGCCAGCAGATTCTCGATGCTGCCCCATTCTTTGATCAGGGCTTTGGAGGTCTTTTCGCCGATGCCGGGCACACCCGGAAAGTTGTCTGACGCATCGCCCCAGAGTCCCAGCACCTCGATCACCTGCTCCGGCCGCTCCACGAGCCATTGCGCCTGCACTTCCGGCACGCCGATGATTTCATGCTCGTTGCCCTGACGTCCCGGTTTCCAGATAAACGTGTGTTCGTCCACGAGCTGCGCGAAGTCCTTGTCAGGCGTCACCATGAAGGTGGTGAATCCCTCGCGCTCCGCGCGGCGCGCCAGCGTTCCGATGATGTCGTCGGCTTCATAGCCGTCGAGAGACAGCACCGGGATGCGAAAGGCCTCAATCATCCGCCGCATGTGAGGAATAGCCACGCTGATGTCCTCCGGCATCTCCTCGCGCTGGGCTTTGTAGGCGGGGAATTCGGTATGCCGCGCGGTGGGCGCTGCGGTGTCGAAAGCCACCGCCAGGTGCGTCGGCTTCTCCTCTTTGATCAAATTCAGCAGCACGTTGGTGAATCCATAAAGCGCCGAGACATTCATCCGGTAGCTGGTGAAGATCGGACGCTGCATGAACGCGAAATGCGCCCGGTAGAGCAGTGCCATGCCGTCGAGGAGGAAGAGTCGTTTTTCCGCAGCCATAAGTGCCGTTATCACGGGCTGCGGCGGATGCACCGGAAAAGAACTGCCGGCCGGCTTCGGGTGCGCCGCCGGTTTGACTTCGGACGCGGGCGGGGCAGGGATGCATCATGACGCGAACCCTTCTGACCGTGCGAAGCCTGACGCATTACTGGCGCTGGCATCTGGGGCTGTTCCTTGGCGTGGCGCTGACGGCCGCAGTGATCAGTGGCTCGCTGGTGACGGGAGATTCCGTGCGGCATACGCTGGAGCGTCAGGCGGAAATGCGGCTCGGTGCGGTCTCGACCGCGGCGGCGGCAACCGACGGTTTTTTTACACAGGCGCTGGTGGAGAAAGCCAGGAGTACACTGAAAGCATCGACAGAATCCTCGACGGATGCGCGTCCGAATGTGGACGCAGTGCTGTATCTCAATGGATCCCTGACCGAGCCGGCATCGAAACAGCGCACGGGCGGGGTGAACCTTTACGGAGTGGATGCGGGTTTCTGGGCCGGTTATGCACCGTACTACTTTTCCGGAGAAAGGAACAAAGGGAGCGGTCGTGTGATGCCACTTTCCGATTCGGAGAGTGAAGGAATCCTTCTCAACGAGGCCTTGGCCAGGGCTCTCCATGCGGTGCCCGGAACGGAAGTCATTCTGCGCTTTGAAAAACCCGGATTCATCTCGCGGGATGCGCCGCTTTCCGGCGAGTCCGATCAGACGGTGACTCAGCGAATGAAGGTGGTCCGGATCTTGGCGGACGATGAACTGGGGAATTTCAGTCTCGCAGCCGGGCAATCACCGCCGCTCAATGCCTGGATGCACCGCGCGAAGCTTCAGGAGCTGGCCGGCCTGCCGGGACGGGCGAATCTGGTGCTCTCCAGCCACGCCAGCGCGGCGGAACTGGAGCAGGGACTCAAACGTGGCCTAACGCCGGAGGACGCCGGCCTCACCGTGACCGATGCCGGCGACGTCCGGGTGATTTCCACCAGCCGCATTTTCATGTCGGACGACATCGCGGCACGCGTGAAAGACCAGTTCCCGGACGCGCAGGGCGTGCTGACTTATCTGGTGAACGAAATCCGTGCAGGGGATAAACTGACGCCGTACAGCATGGCAACCGCGGCGGAATTGCCGGGCCGTGAAAGGGCGACCATCAATCAATGGCTCGCGGAGGATTTGGGAGTGAAGGCGGGCGACACCCTGACATTGAAATTCTATCGCGTGACGCGCGCGCGGCAGCTGGAGGAGGCGGAAGCCAAAGTGACCGTCGGGAGCGTGGTGCCTATGGACGATCCGCTGGTGCGGCGCGACTGGACGCCGGATTTTCCCGGTGTTTCGGAATCGGAGAACTGCCGCGACTGGAAGCCGGGGATTCCGATCGATCAGGAGATCATTCGCGAGAAGGACGATGCCTACTGGCGCGATTACAAAGGCACGCCAAAGCTGTGGCTGCCGCTGGCGACGGGGCAGGAACTGTGGTCGAGCCGCTTCGGCTCGCTGACGTCGTTTCGCATTCCGGGCAGTGTTCCGGCTGAGGAAATTTCCACGAAACTCGCCGCGGCCCTGACGCCGGCGGAGGCGGGAATTCAGGTCGTCGCGGTGGAGGAACTGGCGGGCCGTGCGGTGAGTCAGGGACTGGATTTCGGCATGTTGTTTGTCAGCATGAGCGCGTTTCTCATCGGCGCGGCGCTGCTGCTGTCGGCGCTGCTTTTCGTGTTTGGCATCGAGCAGCGCGCGGTGCAGTGCGGCGTGCTGCGCGCGGCGGGCTGGACGGGAAAGCAGGTGCGCGGGTTGTTTCTGCGCGAGGCATTGTGGCTGGCGGTGCCGGCGGCGGTGGCCGGGGCTTTCGCCGGGTTGTATTATTCAAAGTGGACGCTGGCGAAGCTGGAGGGCGACTGGGCGGATGCCGCGCTGGGACTGCATTTTTATTTTGCCGCGAAACCTCTGTCGCTGGTGATGGCCGCGGTGGCGACACTGGCGCTGGCTTTTGTTGTGGTGTGGTGGGCGGCACGGCGTTTGTTGAAGGCCGGGCCCAAGACTTTGCTGGGCGGATCAGTGTCGGCAGCAACGGAGGAGAAATCGTCGCGATGGTCGCGGTGGCTGAAATTCCTGCCGATTGGCGTAGCGACGGTGTTCGCCGCGGTGATGCTGGTGTTCACGCCGCGCGCCCCGCAGCACATCGCGCCGATGCTGTTTTTCGGTGCGGGATTCCTGCTGCTGGTGGACGGGCTGAGGATTCTGAACTGGAGGTTGCAGGGCAGGGGGCCGGCGGCAGCCTTGGCCCATTTTGGAAATGTGTGGTCGCTGGGGGTGAAGAACACGACGCGCCGCCGGGGGCGCAGTGTGGCCCTGACGGGACTGCTCGCGATGGGGATTTTCATGGTCACGGCGCTGAATGCGTTTCGTCAGGACGCGCGGTTGTCGGAGAACACGCGTTCCGGCGGGGCGGGCGGATTCGCTTTCGTCGGTGAAAGCACGCTGCCGGTTTACGAGGACCTCAACACGGCCGCAGGGCAGAAGCAGTGGGATTTCGATCCGGAGGAACTCGCCGGGGTGAAGTTCGTCCCGTTTCGGGTCCGTGAGGGCGAGGAGGCCTCGTGCCTGAATCTCAACCGCGCGCAGACGCCGCGCGTGCTCGGGCTGAGTACGGCGTCGATGCCGGGCGACGCGTTTTCGTTCGCCGAAGAAGTCTCAGGCGGCAGCCGCTGGGCGGCGCTGGACGAAACCGGCGAGGCCATCCCGGCGGTGATGGACCAGTATTCCGCGATGTTCGCTCTGGGAAAATCGCTGGGAGATATTGTCACTGTGCCGGACAGCCGCGGCGAACCGGTGCAACTGAAACTCACGGGGCTGCTCGCCGGATCGGTGCTCCAGGGCAATGTGATTATCAGCGAGGAAAACTTTGTGAGGCTCTATCCGGACACGGGCGGTTACCGCTTCTTCCTCGTGGATGCGCCGGCGGCGCGCGCGGAGGCTTTCCGCAGGCTGGCGACGGATCAGTTGAGCACGCGTGATCTCGCACTGACTCCCGCGGTGGACCGGCTGGCGCAGTTTCAGGCGGTGCAGAATACCTATCTGACGATCTTCAGCACCCTGGGCGGTCTGGCGCTGCTGCTCTCGACCATCGGGCTGGCGGTGCTGGTGGCGCGTCACGTGATGGAACGGCGCGCCGAGTTCGCCACGCTGACGGCGTGCGGCTTCCTGCCGGGCCAGCTGCGGCTCATGATCCTCGCGGAACACTGGTTTCTCTTCCTTGCGGCGATCGTGCTCGGCTGCGGCGCCGCGGTCATCGCCGTGTGGCCGAATTTGAAACTCGCCGGAGCGGGCGGCATTCCGCTGGGTACGCTCGCGCTGATTCTCGGCGGGCTGCTCGCCGGAGGCCTGGCGTTTTGCGCACTCGCCGCGCGGCTGGCGGTGACGCGGCGGCTCATTGGCGCATTGCGGGCCGAATGATTTCCGCTCAGGGGGAGGCATGCAGCGCCTGCGCCTTTCCTCCTCCGGTCCTGAACTTTCGCGTCTTTGCCTCGGCACGTGGCGCCTGCGGGACGATCCCGCCGCGGCGACCCCAGCGGGATTCCTGACACTGCTGAAATCCGCTCTCGACCTTGGCATCACCACAATCGATACCGCGGAGATCTATGGGCTTTACCGCGTGGAGGAAATCATCGGTCAGGCGCTGGCGCTGGATTCCGGCGTGAAATCGAAAGTGGAGATCGTGACCAAGGCGGGGATTTACGTGCCGTGCGATTTCCACCCGGAGCGGAAGACCGCTTTTTACAATACCGGCGCCGCACGTCTGGTGAAGAGCGCGGAGAAATCGCTGCGGCTGCTCGGAATGGAGGTGCTCGATCTCTTTCTCGTGCACCGCCCGGACTGGCTGACGCGGCACGACGACACGGCGGAGGGACTGAACCGGCTGATCGCGTCCGGAAAAATCCGCGCGGCTGGTGTGTCCAACTACACGCCGGCCCAGTTTCGCGCCCTCGCCGCCTTCGTCGGGCATCCGCTGGTCACGAATCAGGTGCAATTCTCCCCGTTCTGCATGGACGCGGTTTTCGACGGGACGCTCGATCAGTGTCAGGAACTGGGCCTGCATCCCATGGCATGGAGTCCCACTGGAGGCGGCCGGCTCTTTCAGGAAAATGATGAAAGCGGCACGCGCGTGCGCCGGGTGATGGAGGGCCTCAGCGGCAAATATGGCGGCGCGGGGCCGGATGCGCTTTGCTATGCCTGGATCCTCGCTCAGGGGTCGGCCCCCCTCGCGGTCACGGGAACAAATAAGCCGGATCGGCTGCGTTCGCTGGCCGCCGGTGCCGGGATTTCCCTCGAACGCGAGGACTGGTACGCTATCGCCGAGGCCGCACGGGGTAGGAGAATCCCTTAAGTATTCAAATAATAAACAAGAGGCATAATTTCCATAAGTTTTTCCTGGCACGGATTCTCAATCCGCGATAACTTCCCATCCACGAGTCATTGGCCGTCATGCGCCTCAAACACTTCCTTTTTCTGACAACGCTGTTTTGCGCCCTCGCCGAGATCGGGATGGCGATCTATGCGATGCATTGGGGTGATGTCATCAAGCACATGGCCTGGTATGAGCAGCCGGGGCCGGACAATGAGCTGATCGTGGTCCAGGCTCTGAACTACGCGCTGCCGCTGGGCATTCTGTGCATTGCGCTGCTGCTGTGGACCTGGAAAGTGGACTCCATCGGCGGCTTCGCTATTTTCATTGCCGTCGTGCTGCACCTGATCGGGGTCGATCTGGGCGTGCGTGCGGTGACGAAAGTTTATGGCCCCAATGTGCCGCTGGCCAAAGTGGCGTGGTGGGCTCCGTCGGAAAACTCGATGGTGGGCAGCCTGCTGTATGACCGTGAATCATCCTGACCGGAAGGATGAAACTTGCGTCTGCCCGGGGCGGTGCGATGAACTGCCCAGCCATGCTCCTTCGCCTGCTGCCCGCCCTGTTCCTCTGCTGCGCCGCGATGGCCGCGGAAAAACCGCCGGTCGTGCTGATCACGGTGGCGGAACTGGGTTGGAGTGACTTGAATTCAGCGGAGATTCCGCTGCCGCGACTGACGGGACTGCTTAAAGAGAGTGCGGTGTTCCGCGATTTTCATGTCAGTCCGCTGGATGCACCCTCGCGGGCGGCGCTGCTGACAGGACTGGAGCCGGCCCGCGCCGGCGTGTGGGGCAATCACAGCGGACGTCACCGGCTGCGCGGCGATGCGGAGACCGTGGCCGCGTTATTCAGGAGTGCCGGATACCGCACGGGACTTTTCGGGACGTGGGCGCTGGGCGACACGGCTCCCTCGCGCGCCGCGGATCACGGCTATGAACGTGTCCTGACTCATGGCGGCAGCCTGCCAGGCTGCGCGGCGGATGCCTTGTCCAACGACGGAGTGGACGACCTGTGGCTGGAGGAAGGCGAGATGATGGTCAAGTCCGGCACGTGGACGGCGGCTGCCTTCGGTGCCGCGGCGGCGTTTCTTGCCGAAAGCAGGGCGGGCAGACCGTTCTTCTGTCATCTGGCACCCTCGGAGCCGGCCGGTGTGCCGGAGGACGCGGTGGCTGCTTTTCGTCAGCGGGATGGCATTCCCAATCCGGTGCGGGCCGCCTGGCTCAGTGAACTCGACGCTGCGATCGGCCGCCTGCTGGATCAGCTGGAGTCGTCCGGTGTCGCGGAGCAGACGGTGGTGGTGCTGACTTCCACGGGCGGGACTCCTGCCGGCAGCATTTCAAAATCGTCCGGCATGGTGCTCCGCGGTCATCGCGGCTCGCCGTACGAGGCCGGGCATCGCGTGCCCCTGCTGATTCGCTGGCCCGGCCGGGTCAGGCCTGGTGAGGTGACCCTGCCGGCCATGCATTATGACCTGCTTCCCACCGTCGTCGCCCTCACGGAAGGCAATCTTCCCGCGCGGCTCGAACCGGATGGCATCAGTCTCGCTCCCTGGATCAGCGTCAGAGCGGAGCCGCCAGCGCCGCCGGAGCGCATCCTTGTGGTGGATGCCCAGGAAGTTCCCGTGCCGGTTCCGTGGCGCCGGCAGTGCGTCATGTCAGGCCCGTGGCGTCTTATCAATGGCCGGGAACTTTACGATATCAGTCAGGACCCCGGGCAGCGCCGCAATCTCGCGGCCTCCCGTCCGGAAACCGTCCAACAATTGCGCGAAGCCGCGGAGTCGTGGTGGCAGGGGCTTTCTCCTGACAAACTTGAGCCTGTGCGCGCCATCGTCGGCGGTGTGCAGGATCCGGTGCTGCTGACACCCCGGGACTGGCTGGGTCGCGGCGGAACCGCTGTGAGCCGGGAGTCGGTGATCGCCGGCACTCCCGCCAACAGCCGCTGGATGCTCGAGATCGCCGCGGCGGGGAATTACGACATTCTCCTGCGCCGCTGGCCGCTCACCGTGAACCGCGCCCTCGGCGACGGCTTCTTCCGGCCAGACAAGGCGCGCCTCCGCATCGGCACGGTGGATGAAACCAAAGCCGTGCCGCCCGGCGCCCCGGGAGTGAACTTCCGCGTCGCGCTCAAGGAAGGTCCCGTTTCGCTGCAGACATGGCTGTCCGGTGAGGGTAAATCCTCGGGCGCTTTCTTCGTCGAGATTCGCCGCGCCATCGAAGTGCGTGCGGCCAGGCCGGTGCCTCAGCCGCGCCGGTGAGGTTGCGTTAGGACCGCCTGCGGCCCTCAGGACTCCTTGCGGGGGACGGCACGTTCAGTCGTTCTCCTCGATTTCATCCGCGAGACGTTCGTTTCCTTTGCGAGCGCGGCGGCCGACCAGCTTGAGGATGGCTTTGAGAATTTCGCAGCCGGCCGCGGGATGATTGTGGAGGAAGGAATCGAACGATACCGCGTCGATGGTCCACACCACTGAAGGCACCACGGCGGTGACCGCGGCACTGGCGATGGCTCCCGGCTCCATGAAACTCATTTCCCCGACGGTTTCGCCGGTGTGCACATAGCCAAATGGCACTAGTTCGTCCGGCGTGCGCAGCGTGACGCGAAGTTCCCCGCTGACCACTACGTGCAGGGCACTGGCGGGACCACCCTGCTCCACGATCAGGCTGTTCTTGGCATGCGCATGGAATTTGCCGAACCGGGCAAGGGCCTCGCGCGCCGTGGCGGAAGCGCCCGCAAGGACACCGGTGGAGGGAAGGGAGTGATCGCTCATATTAACCGAGCGTGGGGCCGGCCATTTTGCGTGCAAGGGAAAACTCCCGGGGCCACGGGCGGTACCCTCCTGCGGACCGGGGCCGGATTGACATCGTGGAACCCGGCGGTTTGAAATCGACCGTCCCCGTTTCTCTCCATGCATGGTCTCATCAGGTGGTTCGCAAAGAACCACGTCGCCACCAATCTCCTCATGTTTTTCATGCTGGGGCTGGGTGTCTTCTATGCATGGGAGAAAATCCCCGTCGAGTTCTTCCCGGAGAACGAACCGGACGAGGTGGATATCACCATGACCTATCGCGGCGCCACGCCGGAGGACGTGGAAACCGGCATCGTGCAGAAGATCGAGCAGGCGCTCCAGGGGATGCCGGGAGTGCAGGAAATCGAAAGCGTCGCGCGTGAGGGGCGGGCTTCGGTGGAGATCGAAATTCAGAAGGGAAAGGATCCCCGCACGGTGCTCAGCGAGGTGGAAAACCGGGTCCAGGCCATCAACACTTTCAGCAGTGATACGGAGCGGCCCGTCATCGCACTCAATCAGCGCATCATCTCCGCGCTCACCGTTATCGTGAGTGCCGACATGAATCAGCGCGACCTGCGCCGGCTGGGCGAGCAGGTGCAGGATCAGATCGCCATGTTCCCGGGCATTACCCTTGCCAATCTGCGCGGGGTGAAGCCGTTCGAGATCAGCATCGAGGTCAGCGAACAGGAACTGCGCCGTTACGGCCTCACCATTCAGGACGTCAGTCAGGCGGTGCGCCGCAACAGCATCGACGTGCCGGCCGGAGGCGTGAAGACCGCCGCCGGCGATGTGCTCCTGCGCACGCGCGGCCAGGCCTATTCGCGCGAGGAGTTCGAGAACCTCATCGTGCGGGCGGAGGAGAATGGCGCGCGCGTGCTGGTGAAGGACGTGGCCACCGTGAAGGACGGTTTCGACGAGGACCCGCTCTACACACTCTACAACGGCAAGCCCTGCGTGTTCATCCGCGTGGAGCGCACCGGCGATCAGAATCTGCTCAAGATTTGCGACACCGTGAAGGAGTGGATAAAAACCGCGCCCGCCAATCTGCCGCCGGGCGTCGAACTGAGCCTGTTCCGCGACAACTCCAAGCCGGTGAAAGACCGGCTCAGCTATCTGCTCAGCAACGGCCTCGCGGGAGCCCTGCTCGTTTTCATTGCGCTGGCTCTCTTTCTCCGGCTCTCGTTCGCTTTTTGGGTCGTGCTCGGCATCCCCATCGCCTTCGCCGGCGGGCTCGTGGTCATGCACCACATGGGTTTCACCATCAATATTTTCAGCCTGTTCGGATTCATCGTGGTCATGGGAATCGTGACCGACGACGCCATCGTGGTGGGAGAGAGCGTGTATTCGCGCGCCCGTGAAGGCATGAGCGGGCCGGACAGCGCGCTCCAGGGCACGCTCGACGTGGCCACGCCCGTCACCTTCGGCGTGCTCACCGTGATCACCGCCTTCATGCCGCTCTACTTCATGCCGGGACGTCACGGCACATGGTTTCAGCAGATCGTGGTGGTCGCCGTGCCGGTGCTCCTGGCTTCGCTGGTGGAGAGCAAACTCATTCTGCCCGCCCACCTCGCCACGGTGAAGTGGGATCGTGAACCCGGGCGCCTCGGACGCATGCAGCAGAGTATCGCCAACTGGCTCGACCGCGTCGTCGTCGGGCGGCTTTATCTACCACTGCTCGACCGCGCCATGCGCCACCGCTACACCACGCTGGCGGTCTTCCTCGGCATCCTGTGTATCGGCTGGGGCGCATGGCAGGGCGGATTCTTCAAATGGAATTCCTTCCCCCGCACTCCCGGCGATTCCATCACCTGTCAGCTCGAAATGAGCCTCGGCACTCCCGCGGAAGTGACGGAAGGGCACCTCAAACACATCACCCGCATCGCCTCCGAACTGCAGCAGAAATACACCTACGAAGACGGCAGCAAAGACATTCTGAATGTGATGTCCGTGATGGGATCCTACAACAGTTATGGCGGTGTGGGCAATACCGGGCAGCCTCACATGTGCGAAGTGACCCTTGAACTGCCGCCTGTGGACGACCGCGTCCGGGACTCCGGTGAAATCAAAGAGGAGTGGCGCCGGCTCGTGGGGGAAATCTCCGGTGCCCGCGAACTCCGCTTTTCCGATTCATGGGGCCGCTGGCGCGCGGGGCTGGAAATCCAGATCGCCGGTCAGCAGCTCCCGGACATGCTCGCAGCCTCCGACCGGCTGCAGGAGAAACTCAAGGGCCTCACCGGCGTCAAGGATGTCTTCGACGACTACGCCAGCGGCAAACAGGAGATCAAAGCCGAACGCGTCCTGCCCGAAGCCGCGGCGCGCGGGATCACACTCGAAATGGTGGGGCGGCAATTGCGCGAGGCCTTCTTCGGAGCGGAGGCCCAGCGCATCCAGCGCGGGCGCGACGACGTGCGCGTCATGGTCCGCTATCCGCGCAACGAGCGCACTTCGCTCGACACGCTGGAACGCATGAAAATTCGCGCTCCCGACGGCACGGAAATCCCCCTCGCCAATGCCGCGGAGTATTCCTACGGCCGCAGTCCCACCGATATCCGGCGCTATAACCGCGCCCGCACCATCCGCGTCATCGCCGACATCAATCCGCTGGAGGGCGACAAGGAGGCCATCCGCGCCGAGATGGAGGGCTACCTCGGCGAGATTCAGCGGGCTCATCCCGCCCTGACCTTCAGTTTCGAGGGCGAAGCCCGGGACGAACGCGAAACCAAACGCGCCCTCACCTACAGCATCGCCGCCGTGCTCTTCATGCTCTATGCACTGATGGCCATTCCCTTCAAGAACTACCTCATGCCGCTCATCATCCTTCTCGTCATCCCCTACGGATGGTTTGGCGCGGCGCTCGGACATTACATCAAGGGGATTGACATGTCCTTCTACAGTGTCCTCGGCATGCTGACCCTCAGCGGCGTGGTCGTGAATGACAGCCTCGTGCTGGTGGATTACGTCAACAAGTGCCGCGAGCAGGGCATGTCCGTCGGTGAGGCCGCCCGCATGGCCGGCGCCCGGCGCTTCCGCGCCGTCTTCCTCACCAACCTCACCACTTTCGCCGGGCTGCTCCCTATCATCTTCGCCAAAAACCTCAGCGAACCGTTTCTCAGCCAGATGAGCATCAGCATCGCCTTCGGCGTCATGTTCTCCTTCGCCGCCACTCTCTTCCTCGTGCCGATCAATTACCTCGTGCTGGCCGACCTCCGCAAACTCCTCGGCCTGTCGCACGAACCCGGTGACACGGAGTCAGTCCCTGATGCCCCTGCCGTGAACTGAAGCGCGCCGCACGCCGCAGCCGTGCTGCGGCCTCCCGTGTTGCTTCCACACCAGCCCCGGCAGTGTTTGTCCTGAAAAGAAAAATGGCGCGGAGGATAGCCACAGCCGGCCGAAGGAAACCGGAGCGCAGCGGAAGAGCCGCAGGCAAACTGACGAACACTTCATGCCGATCGATGGGTCAATGGGGCACTGATTGAAGCGGATCTACGCCTGAATGCGGATTCACTCACAAAAACGATTCAAGTGAACACAACTTGCTGATCACCCGCGTTAATCCGGGGCCATCCGTGCTGCCATTTTCCTATCAAGGTCTATCCTCCAGACGACCGCCCCGGCAGATTCCACTCGTTCGCTCCTGGCGATCTCCGGAGAAGCTGCGCCCATTCCACAGCTATTCCCGCGTCAGCGCCTCATCGAGATTGAAAATGGCGAGGCAGACGGCGGTCATGGCGGCGTGCTCCACGGCGGGGAGCGATGCATCCGGCGGAGTGGCGCCGGTTTTCAGGAGTTCGGAGGCGGCGGCGGGTTGGCCCTGATAATGGGCGAGCTGTTTGTCGAAGGCGCGCGTGAGGATTTCCATATCCTTCGCCGCGGGAGCGCGGCCCAGCACGCGGCGGAAGGCGTGAGAAATTTGACCAGTGAGATCGGGTGAAGACCTGAGCGAGTGGCCGGCGAGCGCGCGGGCGGCCTCCACCCAGGTGACGTCATTCATCGTGGTCAGGGCATGCAGAGGAGTGGAGGTCGGCGTGCTGCGGACTTTGCAGGCCTGGCGCGCGGAGTTGTCGAACATGTTCACCGGGCCGATGGTGCGGCGCCAGAAGGTGTAGAGACTGCGGCGGTAGAGGTCGGGGCCGCTGCTGGCGGGATAGGTGAAGTCGCGCTCTTTGGTAATGGCGAGGGGTTCCCAGACGGCGTCGGGCTGATAGGGATAAACGGGTTTGCCGAACATTTTCGGATTGAGCAGTCCGCTGGAGGCGAGCGCGACATCACGCAGCACCAGCGACGGCATGCGGAAGCGCGAGGCGCGCGCCATGAGGCGGTTCTCCGGATCACGCTGGAGCTGTTCCGGCGGCACGCGGCTGCTTTGACGATAAGTGCTGCTCAGCAGGATGAGCCGCACCATGTGCTTCTGGCTCCAGCCCTTTTCGCGGAACTCCACGGCGAGCCAGTCGAGCAGTTCGCGATGCACGGGGACTTCGCTCTGCACGCCGAGGTCTTCGCTCGTCTTCACCAGGCCGGTGCCGAAGAAATACTGCCAGAGCCGGTTCACCTGGACGCGCGCGGTGAGCGGATGGTCGGGACGAAACAACCACTGCGCGAAGCCGAGCCGGTTCTTCGGTGCATCGTCCGCCAGTGCCGGCAGGAAGGCCGGCGTGTTCATGGTGAGTTCTTCTTTCGGCGTGAGGTAGTTGCCGCGGTCGAGCAGATGCGTTTTGCGCGGCTGTTTGTCGCTCATGATCATGACGCGCGGCAGGTTCTGTTTGAAATCGGCCAGCGCCTTGTCGGCGGTTTTGACTTTGTCCCGCGCAGCGGCGAGCGCGGCCGGCGCGAAGTTTTTGGAAACGTAGTCGCGCAGTTTCCGGTCGTCCTCCCTGCTGCGCTCCGGCTTCTTCGCGATGCCGGCGATGTCGTCCGGCAATGGCGTGCGCCTGGCAGGATCGCGCCCGGCCGTGACGGAGATGCGGAATCGTCCCATGATGTGCTGCTTGTGGCCGGTCTGAAACTCGAACTTCATTTCCAGCATCGAATCCGGCGTCATCGGCATTGGTTCGGCGCACTGCAGGATGAGCGTGTAGGGCTTGTTTGTTTCCGGCCAGAATGCCCAGCCGGTTTCGGGATTGTCGTCGAGCACACCTTCCGGCGAGAAACCGTTCTGCGAATACGTGGCGTAGCCGGATGTGAGTTTGATTTCCTGTCCGTCGGCCTTGACCGTGATCCGCGAGAAGACGGCATTGCCGCTGTCGCTGCGACCCGCGCCTTTGTTCGGCAGGCGGCGGTCGGGCACCGTCTCGATGCGGAAACCGGTGATCGCCGGCACTGCCGCGGGCGCGGTGATGACGTAGTCGGCCTTGTCAGGAAGCGGACCGCTGGAGTAGATGGAATTGTCATTCTGGACACTAAGCTGCACCCCGCCGGTGGCGGACATTTCGCCGGGCTGCAGTACGGTCCATTCCACCGGGGCTTCGTCGAGGAGCGCTTTTTCCGCCGCCTCCAGCGCTGCAATGGTTTCCGGCGCCCGCTCGATTTTGTTTTCCTCGCGACGCGCTTTGGCGAGCGCGTCTTCCATTTCCTTCAGCTTTCCACGCTCGTCCTCCGAGCCGACGGGAATCCACGGATCGGCGATGCGGTATTGCCCGCCGCCGGGCGGCACGCCGCTTTCCGGCACGTTGTTGAACATGGCGAACATGGCATAGTAGTCGCGCATCGTCATCGGATCGTACTTGTGATCGTGACATTGAGCGCAGGCCATGGTCAGGCCCAGCCACGTCGTCGCCGTCGTGTCCACGCGGTCGAAGAGAATGAAATTGCGCTGCTCTTCGGCGATGTTGCCGCCCTCGCCGTTTAGAAGGTGGTTGCGGTTGAAGGCCGTGGCCACCAGCTGGTCCTCCGTCGGATTCGGCAACAGATCGCCCGCCAGTTGCTCGATGCTGAACTGATCGAACGGCATGTCCGCATTCAACGCCTTCACCACCCAGTCGCGCCAGATGTACTGATGCGTGTCGCCGTCCTGCTGGAAGCCGTTGCTGTCCGCAAAGCGCGCCGCATCCAGCCACGGCAGGGCCATTCGCTCGCCGTAGTGCGGCGACGCCATCACGCGCTCCACCAGTTTTTCATAAGCCTCCGGCGCGGGGTCATTGATGAACGCATCCACCTCCTCCGGCGACGGCGGTAATCCTGTCAGGTCCATGTGCAGCCGGCGGATGAGCGTGGCGCGGTCCGCATCCAGCGACGGCGCGAGTTTTTCCGCCTCCAGCCTCGCCAGCACGAAACGATCAACGTCATTCCGCGCCCAGCCCGGCGTCACCACCTCCGGCACCGCCGGCCTGACGGGAGCGACAAACGCCCAGTGCGTCTCGTACTTCGCTCCCTGCGCGATCCATTGCTGCAACAGTTCGCGCTGCGCCGCCGACAAATGCCGGTGCGAATCCGGCGGCGGCATCTGCTCATCGGGATCGCTGGAGAAAATCCGCTTCACCAATTCGCTGGCCGCGGCATCTCCCGGCACGAAGGCTTTCGCCTCCACCGCTGCAGCCCGCTCATCGAGCCGCAGGTCCGCCTTCCGTTTGTTGCCGTCCTGACCATGACAATAAAAGCAGTTCTCGCTGAGAATCGGCCGGATGTCGCGATTGAACGACAACTCGCCGGCACCGGCGGTGCAGGCGGTGCCGAGCCACGGGATAATCAGGAGACGGTGAACCATGAGCGCAATTTCTCAAATAACCCGCGCCGGGGAACCGATTTTTCAGCGGAAATCCGGGTGCACCAGAGCGCTCACGCCCTGCCCTCCTCCGCATCCATCAGGTCGAAGTAACACTGGATGTCGTCGCGCCCGGCGAAGCCGGCTTCGGCTTTGGCGGTGTCGAAGCCCGACTGGGCGGAGTCGCGCCAGCCGCGTTTGGACATGAAGCCGTTCCAGATTTCGATTTGCTCGGCGTCGGGCCGGCGTCCGTTGGCGAAACACCATTCGAGAATTTCTTCATCGGTGCCGCCCTGGAGGGTGCGGGCTTTGAGCGCGTCGAAGTCCACGTGGAGGAACCGGCAGACGCGGTCGTCGAAGGTGCGGTTGCCGGGGACGAGGCCGACGTGATAGCCGGCGGGCAATTGGCCCGCGGCATCGAGCCGGATTTTGTCGAGAATGCGGGCGAAAACGAAAATGCCGCCGGTCTGGTGGCGCGGGCTGCGGATGGGGAAGGACATGGTGTGAGTGTCGGGTGGGTGAACGTCGGCCATAGAGCGCAGAACCCGGGTCTCAAGCGCCGGCGCATTTCATGCATGGCTCCCATGAGCCAAAAGAAAATTGCATTGCCTGGCGGGTTCTGAGAGGCTGGACGGGAAATTTGTGCCCCATGAGAACGGTGCCCCTGCCCTGTTTTTTCCCCCGGTTGGGGGTCAGGGGAACGATTTACCGCGTAACATTCGCCTTCCTTTGGCGAGACATCCATTGGCGGCAGGCGGCGACATGACGCGGTGCCATGCCGTTCCAGGTCCCGCCACCGCCACTGGCCGTGCCTTATTCTTCTCACTCCACCATGAACTCACCTGATCGACTGCACCGCCTGCTGACTGGATTCCTGTGCGCCACGTTTGCTTTTGCCGTCCCCGAAACGCGGGCTCAGGCGCTCCCCGAATTGACCATCGAAGGGGTTCCCGGCGAAGAGCGGGTGAAGCTCTCGTGGCCTGATACCGGAGACACACTCAAGCTCGACTACAGCGGCGATACCGGGACGCGCGCGGCATGGGCTCCGGTGCCGGACGAACCGCTGCTCAACGCCGGCACTTTCTCGCTGCAGTTCGACGTGGGAGACAAGGGCGGTTTCTGGAGGCTGCGCCGGCCGGACCTCGTGCCGCCGGTGTTTCCTCCGCCGACGGGCAGCACCAGTGTGCTGCTGGGCAATGTCACGCGCCTGCGGCTGGCCGCGACGGATCTCGGCGGACCGGTGACTTATACCGTCCAGCCCAGTCCGCTGCCCGAAGGAGCGCATCTCGATGAGGACGGCGTGCTCACGTTTCGACCGGTGGAGGGCATGAGCGGCGATTACACCCTCACCTTCACGGCGACAGACATTTGGGGAAACAGCACCACGCGCACGGTGACGCTCACGGTCAATCTGCCGCCGGCGGGCACGCCGACTTCCTTCACCGGGCTGGTGATCGATCTCGATGCGACGGCCGGGGGAGGATTCGTGCCGATTGTGAATGCGCGCGTGGCGCTGCTGGGCATGGCGCACGCGGCGTTCACCGATGCGACGGGTCGCTTTACCATGTCAGGCATTCCCGGCGGGCTGCAGGTGCTCGACATTACCACGGCGAATGCCGAACCCGGACCGGGCGGCGCGAAGTATGCCTTCTTCCGCGAGAACTACCGGCTCATACCGAATGTGGCGAATGTGGACGACCGTCCGTTTTATCTGCCGCGGCTGGATGAATCGAGCATGACGCCGGTGGTGCCAGGATTACCCACGGGGGTCGTGAATCCAACCCTGAACATCGCCATGACCGTGGGCGCGAATACGGCGGTGACGGACGACGGCAGCGGGTTCACCGGTGAATTGAGCATCACGCGCGTGCCGGAGGAACTCGCGCCGGCCAAATTGCCTGACGAACTCGGGCAGACCAGTCTCGTGACCATCCAGCCGGTGGGCGTGACCTTCACCACGCCGGCGCCGATCACGTTTCCAAACACGGACAATCTCCCGCCCGGTGCCGGCACGGACCTGTGGTCACTGGACCCGAAGAGCGGCTCATGGGTCATTGTGGGCACGGGGCGCGTGACGCCGGATGGTCAGTGGATCGAAACGGTTAGCGGCGGCATTCGGGCCGCGGAATGGCATGCGACCATGCCGCCGCAGCCCTGCCCGGAGAATGGCGGGGACGATCCGGAACATCATGATCCTAACGGGAATTGCAATGGCGCCTCGGGATCGGAAGTCAGCGTGCATACGGGCGGCCTGCGCACGGCGGTGAAACTGCCGGCGTGGTATTCCGGCGGCACGGGCCAGCAAATGCGGTTCATCTACAACAGCCGGTTCGCCTATCCTTATATCATCGTGCCCTACAACGCGGTCAATTCCATCCGGGCGGCGGTGCCGAACAGCATCTCCCAGGAGATCACGCTGGGCGGCAGCCGGCTGGGGTTTACCTATGTGGCGGCGGCTCCAGCCGCACGTGCCGCAGGATATGCCGTGTCGTCCAGGTTTTTCTACGACACCAGCCGGCTCAGTGAAAGTCGCGATGAGTTCGTCCGCATGGCGTTCGGCTTCGATGCCTCGAACATGGAGACCGGTTACTATCCCTACCGGGCACTGGTCACGAGCAATTACAGTTTCTCCAGCATCGGCGCGAGCTTCAACCGGCGCTGCACGGTGATCAATGAAAGCAGGAGCCCGTTCGGCGCCGGCTGGACGCTGGAGGGAGTGCAACGGCTGCATCCGGTGCCCGGAGACGACAGACGCTATCTTGTGACCTCGGGAGACGGCGGGCACAGTCTCTTCAGCAAGGGTGTAACCGACCGTCCCTTCGTCGTCGGCGGATTCAGTGCGGCGCGGTCGGGCACGCAGTCGTTCCCGGAGGGGAGCAGTTTTGCCGGTGCACGCGCAGCGATCCTGGCTGCGTATCCACAGGCCACTTTCCAGGGACTGGACACGATCAGCGCCGGGGGGCTGGCGGCGGTGGACCTGCTGGTGCTGTCACCCATCACCGGCCCCACCACCGCCACAGAATTGACGGCGGCGGAACAGAGCGCGCTTTTCGCCTGGGTGCGAACCGGCGGCTGTGCGCTGATATGCGTGGACCACGATCTGGGGCGCGCCGCTTTCAATGCCGCGGATGAATCGCTCATCTCACCGTTCGGCATCACGAGCGAGAACTCGTCCGGTGATATCGTATTCGTCTCCCCGGAGAACAGCCCGATCACCAGCGGCGTTCACGGGGATGTGCCGCGCTACACGCGCGCTTTCGGCGGGCGCAAAGTGATCTCGCCGGGGAACTGGGGCCGCAGCATCGCGATTGATCCGCAGGGCGGCATCGGGCTGGTGGAAGTGCCGGAGAACCGCATCGCTGCGGGCAGCGGCCAGGTGCTGGTGGTCACGGACGCGCAGCTTTTCCTCGATGGCGGCGCGGGCATTGGAAATACGGATCACCGCGCCCTGCTGCTCAATACGATTGATTCCTTCCTGACTACTCAGGAACCGCCGGGCGCGGACCTTGTCTTCCGCGGACCGAAGGGCGATTTTTCCCGGCTGCTGCTGAAAGCCGACGGCACCTTCGCGCGGCGTTATGTGGACGGGCGGGAAGTGCGGTTCAACGCGGCGGGCCAGCATACCCTGACGATGGATCCGGCCGGCAACGCCTGGATGTTCACCTACGACGGCCAGGGCCGCGTCGTCTCCATCCTCGATCCCGGGGGCAAGACCACCGCACTCAACTACAACGGCGCCATGCTCGCGAATGTCGTGGCTCCCGGGGGGCGCACGACGAGCTTTCAGCACGACGCGCGCGGCGATCTCACGGGCGTGTCGCTGCCGGGGAACGGGACGTATGCTTTCGCCTACGATGACCGGCATCTCATGGTGCGGGAAACGACCCCCGGCGGATTCCAGGTGGACCGGGAGTACGACGCCTGCGGGCGGCTGGTGCGCACGCGCTGGCCGGACGGCACCGTGCGCGAAGTCGCCGCCGTGATGTCCGCCGCGGCGCCGAATCCCAACGGCAGCTACGGCACCGAGGAAAATCCCGCACCCGTGGTGCGGCGCGATGAAGTGGAGGGAACCTTCAAAAGTCCGGCCGGCACCACGGTGGCGAAGACCAATAATTTCGGCCAGGAAACGGATGTGACCTTTCCGGATGGACAGCGCCTCACCGTGGAGCGCGATGCCAATGGCCTGCCAACGCGGACTTCACTGCCCACCGGGGAAGTCTTCACCCGTGTCTTCAACCGCAGCGGCATGGAAGTGGACCGCACGGACGTACTCTTCGGCGGGCGGCAGCAGCGCGGTCGCGATTCGCAGTTTCAGCAGGTCGTCAGCTACACCGACTCCTTCAATCAAACATGGACCTCCCAGCTGGACGGCGCCGGCCACCGCACCGGATTCACCGCGCCTTCGGGGCTGACCGTCAGCGCCGCTTATAACATGCGCGGGGCGCTCAGTTCCCTGACACTTCCTGCGCTGCCGGCGGGAGTGACGTTCACCCGGGACAATTCATGCAGCGTCCTCTCGATGGTCACCGGCACCGGTCCGGAGGCGCGCACCACCGCTTTCCAGTACGACGCATCGGGACGCCCGGTGCAGAAGACCGATCCGATGAATGGCGTGACCACTTTCACATGGCACCCCGGCGGAGAAATGGCCTCCCTGACGACACCCGGCGGACGGATCATCCAGTTCGGCGTCAACGGTGCGAACCAGCCGGTCGCCGTGACGCCGCCCGGCCGTCCCCAGCATCAGTTGATTCGCGACATCATGGGGCGCGTCGTGGAGTACCGTCCGCCGGCGGGCGGCACGTCTGTTTTCTACGCGCATCAGCCCGCGGGGCCCGTGCGCATCAGTGCCGGCGGCATCGCGGTGAACCTGGAACGCGATGCCTTTGGAAACATCCTGCGCGCGGTATTTCCCCGCGGGGCCGCCACGTTCACTTACAACGGCGGCCTGCTCGCCTCGGCGCAATCGGCGGATGGCGTGATGCAGACTTTCCAGCGCCGCGGACCACTGATGACCCGGGTGGCCTTCTCCGGCCCCGTGACCGGTGAAGTGAACGACACCTATGACGCCGGTCGCCGTTTCCAGTCCACCAAACTCAACGACCGGGCCGCGGTTTCCTACGGCTACAACGCCGACAGCATGCTCGTGTCCGCCGGGGCACTCCAATACAGCCGGAGTGCCACCACCGGAAGAGTCGTCACCGCCACAATCGGGGGAGTCAGTGAAAGTGTCAGCAACAACGACTTCGCCGAGGAATCGGAGCGCACTGTGCGGCATGGCGCGACGGTGCTGGCCGCATGGACGCGCACTTTCGACAAACTGAGCCGCATTGTCAGTGAACAGGAGGACACCGGCGGCGGCGCGGTCACATATGCCTACAACTATGACGCCGACGGACGCCTCATCACCGTGACGCGCAACGGCTCACCGTGGTATGCCGCCGCATGGGATGAAAACAACAACCGCACTTCGGTCACCGGTCCGGGCGGAACCCGTGCCGCCACCTTCGACAACCTCGACCGCATCACGGGTGACGGCGCCTCCACATTCACCTGGGACGCCGCCGGGCACCTTGCGGGGCGCACCGGTCCGGGTGCCTTCACCTGCACGCACGACGGCATCGGCCACCTCACCGGGGTCACCCGCGGCGACGGCACCGTGATTTCTTATCTGCTCGACGGCGATGGACGCCGCACGGTGAAACTGGTCAACGGGGTGCGCACTCGCGCCTTTCTCTGGAGCGCTTTCCTGCGGCTGCGCGGTGAACTGGATGCGGCCGGACAGCCGGTTTCGGAGTTCGTTTACGGACTGCGTCCGCACCTGCCGGAATACATGATCCGCGGCGGCGAGACCTATCGCCTTGTCACCGATCTGCGCGGCAGCGTGCGGCTCGTGGTGAATACTGCCACGGGCGACATCGCCCAGAAGCTGGATTATTCTCCGTGGGGCGAAGTGCTCACCGACAGCAACCCCGGCTTCCAGCCCTTCGGATTTGCCGGCGGTCTCTACGATCCCGATACCAGTCTGGTGACCTTCGGCATGAGAACGTACGATCCGGCCACCGGACGCTGGCTCTCACGCGATCCCATCGGGTTCTATGGAGGCGATGGAAACCTCTATGCCTACTGCGGAGGAGATCCGGTGAACAAGTTCGATCCCATGGGGCTGGCCCCTCCGCGAAGAGGAGGCAGTCTCTATGTCGGACCCACTTTCTCTCTGGGGGGAGGGGGTGGTTTCACGTTCACGTTTGGCATCGTTCTCGACACCACGGGGAATGTCGGTTTGGCCGGGTCCTACGGGATCGGCCCCGTAGCCGGCGCGGGTGGTTCTCTCACCGCGACCGGACAGGTGACCGGGGGCGACATCTACACCCTGCGCGGGTCAGGTGTGAATGCCGGGGCCTCGGGCGGTGAAATCATTGTCGGCGGCCTTGACGTTGTCTCTTCCGGTGAGGGATTGAACGCGGAGCCGATCGGCGGAGCGGTCAATATCGGACTCGGCGTGGGTACGCCAGTGGAGGGCCACGCCTTCTCCACTCAAACCGGCGTCGTGGGATTCAACATCCCCAATGCCCTCAGCACCGCATGGAATTTCTATTTTGGTCCCTGAGCGCCAGGCCGGTTCAACAGTCCAGAAGAACAGTCATCCACGAGTCACCATGAAGCCGCTTCGTCGCAAGGCCCGCCTCTCCGCTGCCGCGCTCTTTACTCTCACGATGGGCGCGTCTGCCCAGACAGTTACCTGGACCGGCCCCGACACCGGTCCGTGGCACACGGGAGGAAACTGGACTCCCGCCGGCGTGCCGGGTGCGGGCAGTGATGTGGTCATTGACGGAGAGACCGCCACGTCACGCATTGTGAACCTGGACTCGGGCGGCAGTGCGGTGAACCGGCTCAGCGTTTCGGCCGGCGACACCCTGCGCGTGAATGGCAGCACGTTTATTCAGACGAATGCCGCCGGCTACACCATCGATGGCCTGCTGGAACTCACCGGCGGTGGAGACACGCGGCTGCATGTTCCTGTAGCCGACACGGTGCTGGAGGGCAGCGGAGAAGTCAGGATGCAGCCCGGCACGCGGATTCATGGCGGCGGCTCCCTGCTCATCCGCGGCGCGCTCACCGGCGCCGGGAATGCCGGCGGGAATGAAACCATGCTCACCGTGGAGGCACCAGGACGACTCGCGGCCACGATCAGCGGGCAGGCGTTCACGCTCGACCCGCGCAACCGCGGCAGCGATCCCGGCCTGATCAATCAGGGCCTCATGGAGGCGGTGAACGGCGGCGTGCTGGCGTTGAGCGGCTTTGGCGGCGGATGGTTCAATAACACCGGCGGCACGCTTCGCGCGCAGGATGGCTCGGAAGTGCAGTTCCACAGCGAAGCCGGCCTGGACGGCGGCACGTTCGCTGTGGCAGGCACCGGTCTCATCCGCGTGAACAGCGGCACCAATGCCTACCTGAGCAACTTCTCCAACACCGGCCGCCTTGTCGTGGACAACAATGCCTTCCTGCGCAGCGGGGGCGCCATTGCCAACACCGGCACCATCACGCTCAACGCCGCCGGCAACAGCACGCGCCTTCAGATCAACACGCCCACGACGCTCACCGGCAGCGGCAAACTCGTAATGAGCGGAGGCAACGCCCACGTCGGCGGCACTCCGCTGCTGACCCACACGGGCGGCCACACTATCGAAGGCCAGGGCAATCTCGGCATCAACGAGACGCCGGTACTCAACGAAGCCGGCTGCATCGTTCAGGCGAATGTCAGCGGTGCCGTGCTCGGGCTCGACCCGCGCAACCGCGACGGGGAAAGCCTGCCCGGTTTCACCAACCGCGGCCTCCTGCGCGCGCGGGACGGCGGTGTGCTCCAGCTCAACGGCTTCGGCGGCGGCTGGTTCGACAGCACCGGCGGCACCGTGCTCGCGATGGACGGCTCCACCGTGCAGTTCGTGAACAGTGTCAGCCTCGGCTACGGGAGCCTGGCCACCGAAGGCACGGGCGTCCTGGAGGTACCCGCCAGCCAGATTGCCTACTGGACGGACCTTACCCACAGCGGCCGGACGGTGGTGGAAAACAACGCCTACCTGCGCAGCAGCGGCACCATCACCAATACCGGCACCATCACGCTCAACGCCGCCGGCAACAGCACCCGCCTGCAGATGCACGCCCCCACCACCCTCACCGGCAGCGGCAGGCTCGTGATGAGCGGATCGCAGAATGCCCACATTGGCGGGCTCCCGCTGCTAACCAACACCGGCGGCCACACCATTGAAGGTCAGGGCAACCTCGGCATCAACGAAACGCCGGTGCTCAACGAAGCCGGCTGCATCGTTCAGGCGAATGTCAGCGGTGCCGTGCTCTCCATTGATCCGCGCAACCGCGACGGGGAAAGCCTGCCAGGTTTCACCAACCGCGGCCTCCTGCGCGCGCGGGACGGCGGTGTGCTCCAGATCAACGGCTTCGGCGGCGGCTGGTTCGACAGCACCAGCGGCACCGTGCTTGCGATGGACGGCTCCACCGTGCAGTTCGTGAACAGTGTCAGCCTCGGCTACGGGAGCCTGGCCACCGAAGGCACGGGCGTCCTGGAGGTACCCGCCAGCCAGATTGCCTACTGGACGGACCTTACCCACAGCGGCCGGACGGTGGTGGAAAACAACGCCTACCTGCGCAGCAGCGGCACCATCACCAATACCGGCACCATCACGCTCAACGCCGCCGGCAACAGCACCCGCCTGCAGATGCACGCCCCCACCACCCTCACCGGCAGCGGCAGGCTCGTGATGAGCGGATCGCAGAATGCCCACATTGGCGGGCTCCCGCTGCTAACCAACACCGGCGGCCACACCATTGAAGGTCAGGGCAACCTCGGCATCAACGAAACGCCGGTGCTCAACGACACCGGCTGCGTCATTCAGGCGAATGTCAGCGGCACCCTGCTTACCATCGATCCTCGCAACCGCGACGCGGAGAGCCTTCCCGGTTTCATCAACCGCGGCACCCTCCAGGCCCGGGACGGCGGCCTTCTCTGGCTGACCGGGTTCGGAGGAGGATGGTTCGACAACGAAGCCGGCGTCATTCGTGCGCTCGACGGCGCGGAGGTGCAAATGGCGGACAACCTCAGCATCGGTTATGGCACGCTCACCAGCGAAGGCACGGGACGGCTCCGGGTCATGGACAGCCGCAATGTCTATTGGACCGATCTCCAGCACAGCGGCGCGACGGTGGTGAACAACAATGCCTGGTTGCGCACCAGGGGCATCATCCGGAACCCTGGCAGTATCACCCTGGAGGCCGCCGGCAACAGCACGCGTCTGCAGCTCGAAGCCAACACCACCCTCAACAGCGGCGGCAGGCTCATCATGGCCGGCAGTCTGAGCAACGCCCATGTCGGTGGCGGATTCCTCCTCACCAGCGACGGCCACACCATCGAAGGTCACGGCAACATCGGCATCAACGAAGGCGCCTTTTTTAATACCGCCACCGGACTGGTGAATGCGAATTTTCCCGCCCGCGGCCTGACGATTGATCCCGGCGGAACCAAACTCGTCACCAACCGCGGCATTTTCCGCGCCTCCAATGGCGGCGATCTCTATCTCAGTGGCTTCGGCGGCGGCAGCTTCGACAACGCCAACGGCATCGTCGAAGCCCTCGACGGCTCGCGCGTTTTCTTTGTGAATGGAGCGGCGATCAGCGGCGGCGTCTTTCGCACCTCCGGCAGCGGCGCCCTGGTCCTGCCCGGCAGCCAAGGGATGACTTTCACCGCCAGCACCACGAATACCGGACTGTTCATTGCGGAGAACAACGCCACCGTCTCTGTCGGCTCCCGGCTGACCAATTCCGGCGTAATGCGCTTCGTCTCCGGTGCCAACCTCAGCAGCCTCGTTCTCCAGGACAACACCACCCTCGCAGGAGGCGGCGCCATCGAGATGGTGGGCGGAAACGCCCGCATCGCCGGCGCGGCGGTGCTCATCGTCGAAGACCAAACGATCCGCGGCACGGGCAACATCGGCTGGAATGAAGCCAGCATCAGCGTCGGTGAGCACGGACTCGTCATTGCGGACGTGCCGGGAGGCACGCTCAATTTCGATCCCTCCCCGCTCTTCGGCTTCACCAACGAAGGCACACTGCGCGCCGAGAACGGCGGCATTCTCAATCTCTCATCGTTCGGAGGCGGCGACATCTTTGTCGGCGCCACCGGACGCATGGAGGCCATCGAAGGCGGGCGCGTGCAGTTCGACAACAACACCAACCTCATCAATCTCAGCGGCGGCACCCTCACCGGCGGCACCTGGAGGGTGCAGGGGCGCAACACAGCCACTTCGATGCAGCTGCCCGGCGGCAACATCACCACGAATGCCGCCACCATCGAACTCGACGGCGCGCAGGCGCAGTTCGCGCAACTCGCCGGCCTGACAACCAACAACGGCAGCCTCGCCCTGAGCCATGGCGCTGCGCTTGCTCCGACTGCGGTCTTCGCCAACCATGGCGCCCTGACGGTCGGTGCCGGCAGTTCTCTCACTCCGGCGGCCGGCATCACTTTCGGAGCGGCGTCCTCGCTGCGGCAGCACATTTCCGGAGCCCCGGCGGCGCCCGGGGCGGTCAGCCTTATCAACTCCGGAGGACCGGTGACACTCGCCGGCCAGCTCACCGTGGAGTTCGATCCGGGCTTCACCCCCGCCGCAGGGCAGACATGGACGCTCATCACCGGCTCCCTGACAGGCACGTTCAGTCAGGTGTTCGTGCGCGGGCTTTCCAGCGGGCTGCAGGCTGATATCACTTATACCGGCGGAGTGCAAATCACCCTCTCCGCCCGCGACGGCATTTCCTACAACGACTGGGCCTCGCTCTACAACTTTGCCACTCCCGCGGACGCCGCCGCCACCGCCGACCCTGACAACGACGGACTCAACAACCTGCTCGAGTACGCCCTCGGCACCCATCCCCTGGAATTTGAAGCCGGCGCGGCGCCGGAACCGGTCGTCGTCACCGCCGGCGGACAGTCTTATCCGGGTCTGCGTTACTGGAAGCCGGCGGGAGCCGCGCGCCGGCTGGGCGTCACCTGCGCGCCGGAGCAAAGCGGCACCGGGGGCGGATGGAGCAGCAGCGGCATCCTGACGCATTCCACGGAGCCCGCGGATGCGGCCGGGCGGGAACGGATCACCGTGCGCCTCACTGCGCCGTTCTCCGCCGCCGCGCGGCACCTGATGCGGCTGAAGGTCACCGCGCCCTAGCTCTCCGGCCGGCCCATTTGGGCGCGCAGGGCGGCGAATCCGCTTCGGGCTTCGGCGAAGCTGACGGGGGCGCGCCGCAGATCCTCCCATGTGAACTGCTGCACGTAGTTGCGGTCCAGTTCGCGCAGAAAACTGCTGGCCATGCACGGGGTGGGGTCGCCCCATTTCACGCGGGCGCGGCACCATGTGAGGGTGAGGCGCTTCATGGCGCGGGTGATGGCGACGTAAAGCAGGCGGCGCTCCTCGTCCCGCGTGCCCTCTTCGGCGCTGCGTTTGTGAGGGAGAATGCCCTCCTCGAATCCCGGCACATAGACGACGGGAAACTCCAGTCCCTTGCTGGCATGCACAGTGATGAGGCTGACACCTTTTTTCTTCTCCAGCTCGTCCGCACCGCTGTCCCGGTCGTCCTCGAGACCGACACTGGCGAGGAAGTCGATCAGTTCCGGCTCCGTGCGGACGCCGCGGTCCTGCAGTGAGGAGAACAGCTCGAAGATGGCCATCTCGCGCTGCGCCGCCTCCTCGTTGTTTTTGCACTGACGCTTGAGCCAGGGAATGTAGTCCAAAGCGGTGAGCAGCGCGGTGGTGAAGGCCGCGGCATCCGGATACCCGCCGGCGAGTTTCTCCTGCCACTCGCGGATGAAACCGGCGAATTCCGTGCAGGCGCGGTGCGCGCGCGCGCTCAGGGTTCCCAAAAACTCGCCGCTCTGCACAGTGCGCCAAATGGGCTCCTTGCGGCGGCCGCTCAGCGCGGTGAGATTCTCCACGGTGGTCTCGCTGATACCGCGCGGCGGCGTTGCGATGATGCGCAGCAGATTGATGTCGTCCGCGGGATTCACCAGCACGTGGAGCCAGCCGAGCACGTCCTTGATCTCGCGCTTATCGAAGAAACTGCGCCCGCCGATGATGCGATAGGGCACCTTGCGCCTGCGCAGTTCCTCCTCGAACACGCGAATCTGCCCGTTGGTGCGGAAGAGCAGCGCGAAGTCGTCCCACGTGAGCTGCTCCCGGCTCTGGAGCAGTTCCATCTCGTCGGCGATGAACGCCGCCTCCTCCTTCTCGCCGGGCATGGAAACGACGCGGACGGGCTCGGCTCCCTCCCGGGCGCTCCAGAGTTTCTTGGCGCGGCGGTCGCGGTTGTGCCGGATCACGCCGTTGGCGGTATTCAAAATCGGATTCGTGCTGCGGTAATTCTCCTCCAGTGTCACCACGGCGGGATCGGGGAAGTAGCGTTCGAAGTGCAGAATGTTGCTGATCTCCGCGCCGCGAAAGCCGTAGATGGACTGATCGTCATCCCCGACCACACAGATGTTCCGGTGCGGTCCCACCAGACAGCGCAGCAGGTCCATCTGGAGTTTGTTGGTGTCCTGGAATTCGTCCACCATCACCTGATCGAAGCGCGACTGCCACGCCTCGCGGACGTCAGGGTGCCCGCGCAGCAGCTGCTCCGCGAAGATCAGCAGGTCGTCGAAATCCACCGCGTTGAGCAGTTTCAGCTGCCGTGCGTACTCCTGCGCCACCACGTTGATGAGAGCGTCAGGATCGTCGCTCGCCGGGATGCCTTTGTTGCGCTGACGGGAGATGAGCGACAGGGCGAGACCGGGATCGAGTTTCTCGCCTTTGGCCGCGGCTTTGACGATGATGCGGCGGATCAGGCCCGTCTGCTCGCTCTGAGTGTAGATGGTGAAGTTCTTCTTGTAGCCGAGGCGCTCGATGTCCCGGCGCAGAATCCGCACGCACAGACTGTGAAACGTGGAAATGGTGAGGCGCCCCGCCGCCTCCTTCTTCACCATGCGGGCGACACGCTCCCGCATCTCATTGGCGGCTTTGTTGGTGAAAGTGACCGCGAGAATGGCCTCGGGCCTGACACCTTTCCTCAGCAGATGACAAATGCGCGTGGTGATGACCCGCGTCTTGCCCGTCCCTGCTCCTGCCAAAATCAGGAGCGGCCCGGCGATCGTCTCGACGGCGCGGCGCTGGGCGGGATTGAGGTCTTCAAGTCGCATTCGGTCTGCAAGGGGCGCGATTGATGAGGCAGTTCCCGGGCGTGTCAAAGGCGCGAAATCCTGGCAAATTCTGCCCTGTTATTGCGGGGAATTATGGTTTTGGGCAAAATAATTAAGAATGCTTGAGCTTTTTCCCGTTGCGGTCTATATAGGCGCGGTCCGTGACCGACGGCGACTTTTTCAAGGTCCACGGGTCCGTCCATGCTCGTTTCGTTTTCCTGTTATCACTGCGCCGCAGTGCTGAGTATCCCGGAGGAACAATCCGGGATCAGCGGACCGTGTCCATATTGTGGCACGATTGTTACCTCGCCCGCCCAAGATGCGGTGCCCGTGGAAGCCCGGGAGGAATTCGCGCCTGACACTACTGCGGTCGCGAATCCAGCCGTCGCGGCGGCTGAGAAGCCCCTCCGGGATCGCTTCCCTTCGTTGCTGATGTCGGTCGAACAGACGGTGCTGCGGCCTCGACCGCGCCACGTGGCCCTCAAAGTCGCGGCTGGACTCGCCCTCTTTGCGGGCGGTGTGGCGGGTGTGTGGAAGATTTGGGAAAGTGACCGGCCGATGGCGATCGCGCCGTCGCCGGAGGAGCCGGCTCCGCTGCCCGTCGTGCCGCGTCCGCGTCCCGCCGCGCTGGCGGTCGCCGGCGAGCCGGCACCGGACGAAAATGACGCGGAGTCCGGTTCAGAAAACGAAGTGCCGCCGATTCCTCCGCTCTCCGTGCCCGGCGTGGTGATTCGCGATGTTTCGGCCAATATGATCGCATCACCGGCAGTGACTGCGTCAACCCGCGGAGCTGCGCTTTCATTTCCTGACACGCCGGTCGTTAGGGCGGCTTCCCCGGGCGTCACGGTTCCGGCGGCGCCGATGAGCGAGGAGGAAAAGGAAATCCGCCGCATTGTCTCCACCAGCGGGCCGCTGGCGGCTCCGGGCAATGCGCTGGTCCGGTTTCTCGCGGCAAAAAACTGGCAGGAGCGGCTGCAATACACGCTGGCACCGCAAAAGGTGAAGCCGCTGATGGAGGCCTATTATAAATCGCATCCTGACGGACCAGTCGTGCCGGAGGATGTCGAACTCACGCGCATGGAGCCG
Organism: uncultured Akkermansia sp.; assembly: GCA_964523105.1. GTDB lineage: Bacteria > Verrucomicrobiota > Verrucomicrobiia > Verrucomicrobiales > V1-33 > V1-33. Next base: position 48,828 of record CAZFZN010000008.1, on the reverse strand, counting down.
GTGGAGGACGATCCCGGCCGCCACTATTTCGCCTTCATGGTCTATTTTGCCGGACGTGCCGAAGGCGTGCCGCTTTCCATCGAAGAAACCACGGACGGATGCCGCATCGAGTGGACCAGCTTCGTCGAAGGCAAGGACATGCTGCTGGAGAATTTTTACTCGTCCTGGCGCAGGGAACCCGGCACCTTCCGCGTCCTCATTCGCCGGGGACACTACTTCGAAACTGACATCCCCAACCGGGAGGGAAAAATCTATTTCGATATCAATCCGCCCGACCGCACCGGCCCCTACCCGTTGTGGCTCGACAAGGACAGCGCGGTTTGGAAGCAGGATTTCGCGGGCGGCGACAAATTGCCGTGGAATCAGCTGGCGATGATGGTCCTGAAGCTGCAGTGGGTGCGCACTCCAAAGGGAGTGGAATACGTGCGACTGGTCGAAGTGGCCGCGGATTCGTGGCATCCGGAAGCGGTCAAGTGACGGGCGTATGCAGTCCGCAGCGGCAGGAAGCGGCTTGCGGGGAGCGCCGGGCGGCGTTTCCAGAGCGCCAGCATCCTCCGTTTTTACCATGTCTCCAGAAGTCACCGCCGCCGCCACCGCCCTTCGCTTCGTTCCGCGCGACAGCAAAGAAGTCATCGAATCCGGTCTGGCGTTCGCTCCGAAATTCGATGCCGCCGGCTTGATCACCGCCGTGGCGACAGACGCCCTGACGGGTGAAGTGCTCATGGTGGCCTATATGAACGAAGAATCGCTGCGGCTCACCCTCGCCCTCGGTGAGGCGGTGTATTACTCGCGCAGCCGCAGGGAACTGTGGCACAAGGGCGCCACCAGCGGCAATGTGCAGAAGATCGTCGAGATCCTGACGGACTGCGACCAGGACGCCCTCGTGCTGCGGGTGCAGCAAACCGGGAGCGGTGCCTGCCACACCGGTGCGCGGACCTGTTTCTACCGCCGCGTCGTGCCGGGTGATGCGGAACCGGTCGCGCTCGAACGGGTCCTGTGACTGCAAAAGTGTTATGACCGCCGCAGTCGCACTGTCAGAGTGGCATGTCTGGCTGGGGGCCGGTCTGCCGGCCGCGGCGGCGCTGTGGTTCTCGGTGCGCTGGGCGTGGTGGCGGCGCGCCCTGCCGCGCCACCGGCCCCGGGTGCTGATGTATCACATGGTCACGCCGCATCCGCCCGGCACCCGCTGCCGGGGACTGCGCGTGCCTCCGGAAATGTTCGAACGCCAGCTCGCATGGCTGTGCCGGCGGAATTTCCGGTTCGTCACCATGCGTCAGCTGGCGGAGGGCACCGCGCCGGAAAACTCCGTCGTCCTGACATTCGATGACGGCTATGCGGACAACTATCACACCGTCACGCCCCTGCTGCAGAAGTACGGGGCGCGCGCCACGCTCTATCCCGTCGCGTTGCGGGACGACGGGACCGACTGGGCGGCGCGGAAGAAACCGCACCACAACTCGGGCGAACTGGTGCGGGAACCGAAACTCACCGGGGATCAAATCCGCGACATGCTCGCGACCGGCTGCTGGGAACTGGGAGCGCACACCCTGACACATCCGCTGCTGACGGCTCTGACGGACGCGGAGCGGCAGACGGAAATCGCCGGATCACGCCAACGGCTGCAGGAGCAGTTCGGCGTGCCGGTGGAGTCGTTCGCCTATACCTTCGGAATTTTTGGCCCGGCCGACCGCGCGGCAGTGGAGCAGGCGGGCTTCACAACAGCCGTCACGACGGAACCCGGCGCGCCGTCAATGCCTTTGGCGGATTGCCTGACAATTCCCCGCATCAAGATCAGCGGAAAAGAGGGCCTGTTCTCCTTCCGGCTGCGGGTGCGCACCGGACGCCGCGGTCTCTGGAAGTAAATTCCGTCAGGATTCGCGGCGGCTGGCGGCGGCGCGGCGCAGGGCCGCGCGGGATTCCTCCGCCGTGACGAAGCCGTCGCCGTCCGTGTCGAGCTGGGCATGCAGTTTCGCAAAGGCGGCTCCGGCTTCCTCCCGGGAAACACGGCCGTCGCCGTCCCGGTCGAGCCGTTTGCCGAGAATACCCAGCGACTTGCCTGTCAGACGCAGCGGTTCGCTTTCTCCTCCGGCCGCGGCGAGCGAGGGATTGTCCGCAGGGTTCACGTATTCCACGTAGCCGAGGAGCATTTCGTCGTCGGTCTGCTCGCCCCAGCGCACCACTTTCGAGGGATCGGGATTGGCGGGATTGCCGGCACTGTTGTCGAAGACGGCGGTGGCCTCGATGCGGCTGCCGGCGGGCGCATGGAGCGGCTCGGCGAGACGGTAGAGCAGTTGCCAGTTGAAGTCGTAGCGCGGCACATCCAGCAGCGTGCGCCGGGAGTTGTCAGGCATGACAAGTTCGTAGCGGAACGATTTGCCCCGGACATGCATGTGCGGCATGAATGCGAGAATCTGCGCATCGAAGGCCACGGGCAGCACGCCCTGCTCGCGGTGATTGGCGGCGCCCGCGGGAATGAGAATGCGGTGGTTCCCCGCTGCGGCGACGTTGACCTCGTAGCGGGGTGGTTCCTTCGCGAATACGACACCAAGGCGCGTGCGGTCCACCGTGGCGGTGCCGGTGGGCGTGTAGTGCAGCTGGAAGTGCAGCACGGTGCCCGCCGGCAGGCGTTTGGCGTAGCCGGCGGGATACTGCAGCAGATTGCTGCCAGGGACGTAGGCCGCGAAGAAGTTGTTGCCGTCCCGCACCCGGAGTTTGCCGTCTTTGTCAGGCTTCATGGCAAAAACCAGCACGTGATGCACCTGAGCGCGCGCCGTCGGCAGCACCTCGATGCCCTGCACCCATCGATCTTCTGTCAGGCCCGTGGGCACCTGAAGATTCACGTAGTTCATTTTGCCGGTGGCTTTGACCGCGACATCGCGCGGCAGTTCCCAGACGGCATCCGGCTTGCCGATGGCCCATTCCGCATCCGGCCACTGCCGGGGCAGCGGGGCGTCTTTGGCATCGCCGGCGGGGCGGCCGCCGTCGAGCCAGGCGAGAAGATCGGCCTTGTCGGCGGCGGTGAGCGAACGGTCGTTGGCAAAGGGACTGTGCAGTACGCCCGGCTGCGGCTCCGCGAACCACGGCGGCATGATGCCTTTGTTCACGACTTTTTTGATCATGCCCGCGTGCGAAACCGCGTCCTCCATCGTCTCCAGCGGAAAGGGGGCGATACCGCCGGAGCGGTGACACTCCTGACAGTTCGCCTGGAGAATGCGCGAGACCTGGCGGTGCCATGTGACCGTCGCCGTCGCCGGCGGATTCTTTTGCGGAAGATCCAGAGCACAGCCGGGAGCCGTGGTGGCGGTGATGCGGGGACGCTGGCCGTCATGCACCGCGCGGAGGGCGGTCCGCAGCCATTCGTTGCGCGGCGCATCATGCGCGTAGCCGAGCCCGTATTGATCATCCACGGCGCCGCGGTAAATGATCGTGCCGGCTCCGTCGAGCACGAAGACCTCGGTGGTGCTCGCGGCCTGCAGCGCGCCGGCGAGTTCGAGGGATTTGTCATGCACCAGCGCCCCCTTGAGTCCGTGCTGACGGGCCGAGGCGCGAATGTCCTCCGGCTTGTCACTGGCGGTGGGGTTCACGTAGAGAAAACCGGTGCCCTCGCTGAACTCCTGCTCCACTGACGCGAGCGCCGGCAGCAGTTTCGCGCTGAGCGGACAGGTGTGACTGGTGAAGGCCACCACCAGAGCTTTTTGTTGCGCCGCCAGTCCCCGCAGGGTGGCCGTGCGGCCCTCCATGTCGGTGATTGGCACGTCGGGCGCCAGCGCCCCGGCATTCGATTCAGCAGGGGCGAGCGGACGCGGGTGTTCCGTCAGGGGTTCGGATGCGGCGGCTGCTGCGGCGAACAAAATCGAAAGGAGGAGGGGCTTCATGCGGCGGAGTGGACAGGAAAGTCGGACGAGGGGAGCGAAAAGTTACGTTTTCCTGCGTCGTCTGCGAGGAGAAATTGAAGCCCGGGCCCGGCCGTTCGCTCAATGAGTGGACTGATGTCCCGCATGCCGGCGGGCAGATGGTTGCGATGGAGCAGGGGCGTGCCATGGTGCGCCCGCATGAGACTTCCCGCCCTCCTCTTCGCTTTGCTGAGTTCCGCCGCCTGCGCCGCAGACGTCGTGGCCAATCCGCCGACGTTCTCTGAACACATCGCGCCGTTAGTGTTTTCCAAATGCTCCGGCTGTCATCGCGACGGCCAGGTGGCGCCGTTTTCCCTGCTGAACTACCAACAGGTGAAGAAGCGGGCCAAACAGATCGCGGAGGTCACCGCCGAACGCGTCATGCCGCCGTGGCACGCGGACAAGGGGGTGGTGGATTACGCAAACGACCGCTCCCTGACGGATGAGCAGATCGCGCTGTTCCAGCGATGGCTGGAAGCGGGAACGCCGGAGGGCGACGCGTCGAAACTTCCGGCGCTGCCGGAGTTTCCGAAAGACTGGCAACTGGGCGAGCCGGACTTTGTCGCGGAAGTGTCCGAGGCCTTCGATGTGCCTGCGGAGGGGCAGGACCTCTACCGCAACTTCGTGATGCCGCTCAATTTGGAGAAAGACACGTGGGTCAATGCCGTCGAGTTCAAAGCCGGCGCGCCGGAGGCGGTGCATCATGTGCTTTATTATCTCGATACTTCCGGCAAAGCGCGGGAGTACGATGCCAAAGATCCCGCGCCGGGCTACAACGGCATGGGGCGCAGCAACGGGCAGTTCCGCTACATCGGCGGCTGGGACCTCGGCACACAGGTGGCGCCGCTGCGCTACGGCCTCGCATGGCTGCTGCCGAAAGGCTCCGACCTCGTCATTCAGGTCCACTATCATCCGAGCGGCAAAGCCGTGCAGGATAAGGCAAAGATTGGCTTTCACATTTCAGACCAGCCCACGGCGCGGCCGTGGACCATCGCGCCGGTGCCGCCGTTCTTCGGCATTCTGGATGGCATCAGCATTCCCGCCGGCACCAAAGAGTACATCAAAGAGAACAGCATGATCCTGCCCGTGGACGTGGAGGCCATCGCCGTGAACGCCCACGCGCACTACCTCGGCAAACGCATGGAAATGACAGCCACGCTGCCGAACGGCGAAAAGCAGTGGCTGCTCAAGATGTCGCACTGGCACTTCGCGTGGCAGGAGGATTATGCTTTCAAGGAACCGGTCAAACTTCCCGCCGGGACCAGGCTGGATGTGCTCATTTCCTGGGACAACAGCGACACCAACCCTCACCAGCAGTCGCATCCGCCCAAAGATGTGCGCTGGGGGCCGCGTTCCATTGATGAAATGGGAACGATCACCCTCGCGGTGATGCTCAATTCCGCGGAGGACAAGACGGCGCTGCACACCGCGCTGAAGCGCACCCTCACCGGTCAGTTCATCACCCGGGCGTTTGAAAACGACACCGCCGGCATGGCCGCCGTGCGCAGTCAGATCGGTGCCGAAGTGAAGCACGTGCCCACCGGCGAAAGGCTCGGAAGGCTGCGCCAGCTCGTGCTGCCGCTGGACCGCAACAAGGACGGCAAACTCGACATGGCGGAAATGCAGCCGGGCATCGATCTCATGCTGCCGTTCATGAAGGGGTTCGGCGAGATCGGGTTCGATTGAATTATGCTCCGCAGGATGAAATAGGAAAGCAACCACTCCGCCGCCCGCCCCATGAAAACTTTATTCGGCATTCTGTCTGCTCTTGGCGCTGTTTTCGTGCTCTCCGGATGCTGAAGGTGCGGAGGAACCGGCGCGGTCGCGCCATCGGAATCCGCAGCGCCGGCCATTACTCTGACGGATTCCGATGGCAACGCCTGCACGCCCCTGGAGTCCGCCGATGGGCGCAAGGCCACGGTGATCCTCTTCCTCATGCACGACTGCCCCGTGGCGAATGTGAGCGCGCCGGCGCTGCAGCGTCTGGCGGAGGACTTCGCGCCGCGCGGCGTGAAATTCTTCGGCGTCTATGCCACCGAGACCGCGGAGGAAATCAATACCCACCGCCGGGAATACAGCCTGCCTTTTCCCGGCCTGACCGATCCTGAAATGAAGCTCGCCCGCCGCGCCGGCGCCACCCGCGTGCCGGAGGCCGCCGTCTTCTCTCCAACCGGCGAACTGCTCTACCGCGGCCGCATCGACGATCGCGCCGTCAGCCCCGGTGTGACACGCTCCGAACCGCGACGGCAGGACTTGCGCCTCGCGCTGGAAGCTGTGCTGGAAGGGAAGAAGCCGGAGCCGCAGTTCACGGAGGTGGTGGGGTGCTACTTGCCTGAGCCGTAGGATAGGCGACGAGAAACTCCTCCGGAGTCATGGCAGGAATTACCGAAGCGGCAAAATCACTCTGGTTTCGCGTGATGATAACATCCGCCTGTCCCGCGAGTCCACAGACAACCTAAAGCGCATCTTCGAAATCACGGAGGCCGGTGCTGCGCCACGCGGTAGCATGAGCGTGACCGGCATGTGGCACCTCCAGAAAGAGAAGCAGCGCATCCATCATCTCAGCGGTTTCCTTCTCCGGATTCTGCCTGCCGTGGTAATAAGCGACGATGGGCAGCGTGTGCCATGCGACCAATCCTGTGTGGATGCCCCGGTCACACCAGTCGAGGATGCCGGCACTCGCTACCTTTCCCGCACGCGGCTGTCCGTCTTTTTCCAGAACGAGGCAATCCAGCAGCACGTTGGCACCAAGACGCACACGCATGGATCAGCGGAGATGCTTGTCATTGATATGCGTCAACCATTCGTCAGCGGGGTCCTCCACTTTGCGGGCCGTCCCGCTCCATCGCTGAAGAAAGCCGGTAGGCCGCCGGTGCGCGGGCCGGGTAGCCGTTTCCACAGAAAAGGAAACCGTATCGCTGCCGACATGGATCCTCACCAGGTGTTCTCCCGGCTCAAGACCGAGGGAGCCAATCGGAGTGGATTTGGTAACGGTGGTCATGGCGCAGAACTTATTTTAGAAACGAGGGAAGACAACCCTGGTTCTCACCGTTCCGGAGGAAGCACCTGCGGCATCGCGGTGCCATCATGCCGCGGATCGGACGCGCCGCTTTGCACACGCTGCGGCGTGGTCATGACCGCCTGACCGAATCCGAATGTGGACGAACGCGGCGCGACGACGGTGATTTCATGGCCGAGCACGGTGAGGACGGCGCGCGCGAGTTCCGGCACCGTGGCTTCGACCTGCACGTCGTTGCCGGTGAAGGTGCCTTTGGTGAACCGCCCCGCCTCCAGCGCCTGCTGAATGGTCAGGCCGTGGTCCGCGATGTGTGAGACAAACTGCGCGTGTGCCTGCGCCTGATTCCATCCGCCCATGATGCCGAAACCGATGGTGACGCCGTCCTTCTGCATGATGCCGGGGATGATCGTATGCAGCGGGCGCTTGCGGCCGGCGAGCGTGTTGGGCTGACCCGGCTTCAGCGTGAAAAGCGCCCCGCGGTTGTGCAGCATGAAGCCGCAATCCTTCGGCACCACGCCGCTGCCGAAGCCCATGTAGTTGCTTTGGATGAGCGAGACGACGTTGCCGTATTTGTCGGCGACGCAGAGATAAATGGTGTCGCTGCCTTTGCTGTCGGTGATGCCTGGCAGCTTGTCAGGCTCCACCGTGGCGTTGGCCTTCTCCATGCTGATGAGTTTCGCGCGGGCCGCGGCGCGATGCGGGTCGAGCATTTCCGCGACCGGGACTTTGGAAAAGTGAGGATCGCCCACCGCCGCGAGCATGTCCGCGTAGGCGAGCTTTTTGGCTTCGATCATCACATGCAGCGCCCGCGGCGAATGCAGGCCCCAGTCCCTGAGAGGAAACTGCTGCATCAGGTTCAACATCATCTGCGCCGCGATGCCCTGCGACTGCGGCGGCGTTTCAAAGACCCGCCAGCCGCGGTACTCAGCGCTGATCGGTTCCTGCCATTCCGCACGGAATTCCGCGAGGTCCGCTGCGCTCATGGTGCCGCCGAGTTCGCGCGAGACTGCGAGGATGCTCTCCGCGACCGGTCCTTCATAGAATCCCGCGCGCCCGTGTTCCGCGATGTGCCGCAGTGTCACCGCCAGCGCAGGATTGCGGAAAACCTCCCCGGCCCGGGGAGCGCGACTTTCGATCAACCATGTCTTTGCAGCCTCCGGAATGCCGCGCAGCCATTCCTCCGATGCGGCCCACAGACGCGCCGTCACTTCCATGAGCGGAAAGCCGTCCTCCGCCGTGCGGATGGCCGGCTCCAGCAACTGCGTCATCGGCAGCGTGCCGAACTTTTCGCGCAGCGCATCCCAGCCGGCGACGACTCCCGGCACCGTCACCGCGTGAATGCCTTTCTCCGGCATTTCTGTCAGGCCCTGCTTTGCCAGAAGTTCCGGCGTCAGTCCCGCCGGCGACCAGCCGCTCGCATTCAGCGCGAAGACCTTGCCTGACTTCGCCTCTGCATAGAGCACGAACAGGTCACCGCCGATTCCGTTGCCTGTCGGCTCCGTGACGCCCATCACCGCATTCGCCGCGATGGCCGCATCCACCGCATTGCCTCCGGCATCGAGAATGCGCACGCCGGCCGCCGCGGCGAGCGGCTGACTCGCGGCCACCACGCCATAGCGTGTCGTGACAACGGATCGTCCCGGCACGATCTCCGCGACGCTGGATTGAATGGTGAGTACGGACATGCAGAGGAACAGTTTCACGCGGTCATCCTCTCGGCGAGGCGGCGGCTCCGGCAACGCCGGTTTCGCGGCGGGAAGGCCGACTCCTTTACATTGGCAAACAGTGCCGTCCGGTGTCCGGAGAACAGGCGCGAAAATACTTTGTCGGATTTCGACCGGCGGCGACACCTTGAAGAAAGCATCTCCGCCGTGACCGCTGCCGACCATCCAACCGCCGCCGATCAACCGCTGCTCCAGGCATGGAGCCGCGGCCGGGACGAGGCAGCGTTCACGCAGTTCGTGGACCGGCATTTGGGCATGGTGCAGGGTGCGGCGCTGCGAAAGACGGCGCGCGTGGACCTCTCGGAAGACGTCGCTCAGGCAGTGTTCGCGCTCGCGGCGCGGCGTGCGGCTGCGCTGGCGGAACATCCTTGTCCCGCGGCCTGGCTCCACCGCACCGCGGTGCTCGAAAGCGCCAATGCCCTGCGCCGCGAACTCAAGCACCGCAAACTCGCCGCCGCCATGCTCATTCTGCCTGACACTTCCCGGGACTCCGCTCTGCCGCACGCGGCGCTGCCGCATCTCGATGATGCGCTGAACACCCTGCCGGAGCACGACCGGCGCGTGGTGCTGCTGCGATTCGGCGAAAAACTGAGCTACGACCAGATGGCCGCGCGTCTCGGCAAGAGTGCGGACGCCTGCCAAAAGCAAACCAGCCGCGCGCTGGACCGCCTGCGCTCGGTGCTTTCGCGCAAAGTGGCCGGTGTCACCGCCACGGCGCTCGCGGCGGGTCTCGTCCCGGTGCTGAACACGCCGGCCTCCGCCGCGGCGGTGAATGTGAGCGCCGCCGCCATCTCTGCCGCGCCGAAAGTTTCTCTCGCCGCACTCACCTCTCACATCCTCCACACCATGAGCACCGGAAAGCAAATCGCCGCCGCCGCGGGCCTCGTGGCCCTGCTGGTCTCGGTGCCGCTGGGTTTCAGCTACAGCGAAGCCGCGGCGCTGCGCACGCAGTTGGAAACCCGCACGGGCCTGACGCCTGCGTCCGGGATTCCCTCGGCGGTGATTTCACAGAAAGCGATAACCCCCGAACCGCCCGGCATCCGCGTGATAGCCGGAGTAAGCGATGCAGAGGCGGAGCGCACCATCGCCATGCTCCGCGGGCTGCAGGGGAAGCTGCTGACGTCAACACAGATCTCGGAAGTCAGCGGACAGATCCTGACTCTGCCGGAGACGCACCTTTCCAAAGCCCTCGAAGCCATGTCAGGCTTTACCGGCCTGCTGCCCGCGGGCATCCTGCGGGCGATGGTTTTCGCGCGCTGGGGCGAACTCGCACCGGAGTCCGGCCTCGCGGCGCTGGAGGCGGCGAAATTGGATATGTTCACCGGCGAAGCCGCGCGTCATGCGCTCGCCAGCGGATGGATGGAGCGTGATCCGCAGGGCCTCGCGGCGTGGCTCAAAGCCAATCCCAAAGACAAAATGGCCGGAGTGCTGGCGGCGATCGTTGGCTTGTCCCTGAAACACTTCGACCGCGCGACAATCCAGCAACTCGGCGATGTTTCTCCGACGGGGCACTACCCGGGCGCGCTGGAGTTGGAATTTGAGTCGCAGCAGGAGGACGGCGACATCGCGGCGGTCGGTGAACGACTGCTCGCCAGGGCCGCGGATGATCACCGGCGGGATCAATTGCTCCGCGATGTCGCTAGTAATCTGGCCGCAAAGGATCCCCGGGCGGCTCTGGAGTTTGTCATCGCTCACCCAGATCCCCGGGGTCAGGTTTCACAGATGGCGATGGATGCGGCGGTACACGAATGGGCGGCCAAGGACCTGGCCGGCGCGCTGAAATGGGCCTATGGCTGGCAGGGGCCGAAGCAGTTCACGGATCAGGTCTGGAAAGAAGCGGGCCGGCAGACTGAGGAGGAGATTCTTCGCATCACCTCCACGGCGCCGGATTCCGCGATGCGGGACTATTCGCTCCAGCACATCGCGCTCGAAACCGCCGCGCGCGATCCGGAGAAGGCGCTGCGTCTGCTGTCGCATCTGCCCGACGCGCCGCGCCATGACGCCTACGAACGCTATGGAGCCATCCGCGCCGGTGAATCGGTCGTGCGCACCTCGGAGTGGCTCGTGGACCTGCCCGCCAGTCCTGACAAAGATGCCGCCATCGCCGGATTCGCGCCCGTGCTGGCGAAGTCAGAGCCGGATGCCGCGGTCATCTGGGCGGCGAGCATTCAGGATGCAGCCGCGCGCAGTGAACTCGTGCGCCAGCTCGGCGGCGCGTGGCTCGGCAAATCACCGGAAAGGGCGCGCGCATGGATCGAGCAAAGCGATCACCTCAACGCCGCCGACCGCGTCGCCATTCTCGCAACTCCCTGAATCCATGCGCCCGTTTCTGACAACGTTCATCCTCACCGCCGCTTTCGCCGCCGCGCTCTGGTGGCAGCAGCGCGCTGCTGTCGCCGATCTTCGCGCACAGCTCGCCTCGCCTGCGGCGGCTCCGGTGCCGGCATCTTCTCCCACAACGCCGGCGACAAAGTCGAAACCCAAAACCAGGCGCGAAGACGATTCCGCACTTCGCCGCGCGGATGGCAGTGAAGTCGTCACCTCGCGCAGCATGTTCCGCGGGATGCTGGAGGCGATGGATTACTTCCGGCATCTGAACCGCGGTGAAGTCGAGGCTTTGCTCGCCGCCGGTATTGAAGACGGCGATGACCTGACTGGCTCCTACACCGCCATGGCGCTGGCAAGACTGGCGGAGTTCGATCCCGCGGCGGCTCTCAAGCTCGCGGGAGCGCTGGCGCGAACGAAGAACGACTCCAGCGCCTTTTCACTCATCATGCACGACTGGCTCATCCGCGACCGGGCCGCGGCGCTGAAGTGGTTTCACGCCCAGCCGGACACGAACGCGAAGGCCGGCTTCATGGGCGTGGCGGGCATGGTGCTGGCGCAGAGCGATCCCGAATTACTCAAGCAGCTCAGCGGCAGCTTTGCCGATCCCGATGTCCACGACGATGCCCTGGAGCAGAGCATCATGATGCAGGGGCTGAACGACCCGCGCGCGGCGCTCGCCCGCCTGGAGGAGCTCGCCGACGACGAAAGCCGCGCAGAATTGCTCTACTCGCTGACCATGTCCGGCGGTGACAAAATCCCGCGCGAGATGCTGGAGGCCGCGCTGCCGTACGCCAGAGACAACGAGATGCTGCGGCGTTCGCTGGCCATGCTTCTCGGCAACATGGCCACCGCGGATGCCAAAGGTGCCCTGGAATGGATGCGGCAACGCCCCGCGGAGGACTTCGCGCTTTTCAGCGATCCCGCCGCGCCGGTTCTCATCCACAAGTTCGGCGACCTGGAAACACCTTACGTCGTCGCCGCCGTCAAAGACCTCGCACCCGCTCAGCGCGACTGGCTGCTCGCCAGTCATTACGCCGGCCGCCCGCTCGACGATCCCGCGGCCCTGCTGACGACCACGCAGAGCAGCGTCGCCGATCGCGCCCTGCGGGAAGCCGCCGTGCGCCGCATCCTCCAGCGCACCGCCCGCGCCGGAAATCAGGCGGCGCTGGAACCCTGGCTCAATGCACTGCCTGCCGACGAGCAAGTCGCGGCACGCCGCATCCTCTCAACATCCGGCGCGGACGATTGAACAAACTTCTCCGGCGCAGCAGCGTTTCAGCCAGGATGCCGGCTGGCGCACCACGGGCAGCGAAAGCTGTGCCCGCTCGTTATGCCGGTTTCCATTCTCCAATGTTCTTCACTCGCGAAATGCGTCCGGGCGCGCCGAGTCTTTTGTAGAGCCCCTCGGCCCATTCATAAGTGGCAGGAGCGTTTCCGATCAGCACCACTTCAGTCGGCCACAACAGGCCGGCCACGTACGGCAGGTCGGTGATGTGGAGACAGGCGAGCATTTCCAGCGCCGGACCGCGGCCGTCTTTTTCGCCGGGTGCGTTCTGCGTGGCTGGAGGATTTTCCAGGAACAGCGTGCGCAAGTTTCCGTCCAGCAGCGCGGCGTAGAGAGCGACGGCACACATTTCGCCGCGGGCGGCGAGGGAGACGATTTTCGCATCCGCTGAGGGGAGTTGCCGTGCCGCTTCCAGTGCGCGCAGTGTGTCCCAGACGCGCATGGAGGCAATGGTGCGGCCGGTCCACGCGGCGGCGCGGCGAAGGTGCCAGTTCAGTTCCTCCGCCCATGCCGTGTCGCCGGTGCCGCGGGTTTCCACGGCGACGCGCAGCCAGGGGGCATTGAGTCCGAGCAGAAAGGAGCGTGTTTCCCAGCGGCCTTCCGCGGGTGAGCGCAGCCCCACGACAACCGGCGCAGGAACCGCCGTTTGTTTGCGCAGGAATGTCTGACCCTTGAGTCGCCAGCCGGGCTCGGAAGTGAATCCGAAGCGGTAGCCGCGCACGTCTTCATCGAATTCGTAGTCCACCTGCACATCCAGCGGCGGCGGGTTTGCCGGAAAGGCGCCGAATGTTCTACGCTTTAGTAAGGTAATGACTCTTGCACGCTCGCCTCCATACTCCGCGAGATCACCGATCTCTACATGCGAGGGCCACTTGAAAAAGTCATCCTGAATCGTGGCCGTGCGGTTACCGGCCGGCGGCTCGTTCACAAAGACGCGCAGCGTCTCCGGCTTCTCCTGCGACTCCGGACGCTCGTCAATGTCGCCTGCTTCCGCCGCGGGCACGTCGCGGCCCATGAGGTGCTTGATGAAGAACGAGAAGATTTCCGTGCGCGACCGTTCGTGATAGGAATGCCCGCCGGGAGTTTCGACGAGCCGCAGGTTTTTCTCTGCGCCCAGCTTTCCATACAGACCGCGAAGCTGCGAATGAATTTGCCGGATGGATTCGATGGTGAAAATGCCGTCCTTGTCCGCAGAGGCAATCATGAGCAGACGCGGAGCAATGAGCGCGCCGATGTCGGCGAGATCCCAGCGGTAGGAATTGACCCACCACATGCAGTCGCAATGACCGTCAATGGTGCGGTCGTGAATGTGTGAGAAGAGCGTCGCCGTGCCGCAAACGGGCGCGGCGGCTTTGATCCGTTCGTCTCCCGCCGCGATCCACCACGATGCGGCACCGCCGCCGGAGATGCCGGTGACGCCGAGTTTCTCCGCATCCACCTCCTGCCGCTGCGCCAGCACGTCGAGCGCGCGAATGCCGTTCATCAGTTCGATGCCGGCGGGCGTATAGCCGCGCGAATACCAGTGCCACCAGCCTTCGCGGTAGCACCCGTGATGATAACCCTCCACTTCGCCGAGTTGAATCGTCTCCACGATCATGCAGACGAAGCCGAGTTCCGCGAACTTCCGCGCATGGGCCTGAAAGGCGACGTTCTGATTCTTCGAGTGCCCGCACACGTAAAGCACTGCCGGCACTTTGCCGTCTATCTTCTTAGGCACGTAGAGATTGGCGGTCGCGCAGAGTTTGGGCACGCTCTCGAAGTAGAGTTTCTCAATGCGGTAGTGCTCGCGCTCGACGACGCCGGTGACGGTCACCGGCGGCGCATCGCGCTTCTCTGTCCACCAGTGATCGAGGCCCATCATCTCGAAGTACTGCCGGCGCTTTTCCGGCAGCAGCCGCTTGTGATCTGCGGCGAAAACAAAGTCCGCGAGCGCGCCGTCGGTAATGCGTTTGGCTTCCCCTGAGAGGTAATCGCGAATGTTGCTGCCGAGCACCAGCCGGCTGGCGACGGCAGCCTCAGCCGCGCGGCCGGGCTCCGCGGTGAACAGATGCGTAAGGCCGCAGCAGGCCAACGGCGCGGCGGTACCGGTTTGGAGAAAGTGGCGGCGTTTCATAAGCGTGCCTGCGATGAAACGAAAAAAGCGCGCGGCTTTCCATTACGTAACTCCGCTGTAGGTGACTCCGCGAAATTTCTTCCCATGCACAACCCGCTTCAATCCGTCATCGAAACGTTCGCCCATTTGTAAGAGCGGTCCGAACCATGAATACAGACGGCCGGCTTCGTCGATGAGTATGAAGGCATCACCACCATCGATTTCTCCCAGCGGGAAAAATGAAATTCCACGGGCAGCGGCCAGTTCATCTAAATGCTCTCTCATTCCGATAAGTAGAACCGGATTGATTTCGACGCGTCCGCCTCCAAGCGGGGGGAGTCGTAAACCGAAGAACTCTTTGAGCACCACTTCAGCCGATGGGAACAGATCGAACTCCGCGAAGTCCTGCCAAGGAATATCCAACTCACTGTGGTGCCGTTTCCAACGCCACAGGAGAAATCTAAGGCGCGGCGGCCACTTCCAGGGACTAGACGTTGCTGTCATGATTCACTCCGCGAACTTCAACTCCCGCGTGTCGCGCTCCAGGCCCGTTGGCACAGTCAGTGGTTTGTAGAGGTCAGGACGGCGCGCGCGGATCCAGCTCCGGCCGGTGCTGTCGGCGAGCAGGCCGGCGTCGAGGTCGGCGATCACCATGTCGTCGCCGGCTTTCCAGGTTTCGGTGAGGATGCGGCCGTAGGGATCGAGGATCATGGCGTTGCCGGTGCGGATTTCGTCATCGTCCACGCCGACGCCGTTGCTGAAGATGAGGAAGAGTCCGTTGTCGTGCGCCCGGCTCGGCAGCCAGCGCAGGAGCCAGCCGCGGCCTTTGTCGCCGCGGAACTCGGCTTCGATGGCGGCGGGATTCGTGTGCCGCTCGTCCCAGACGCGGCGCTCGATCAATCCCATAAGATGCGGATTCCGGCTGCGCACGGCGCCGGTTTGATGCGGGGCGATGAGAATTTCCGCGCCCTGCAACGCAGTGAGCCTGACGTTTTCGATGAGGTTGCAGTCATAGCAGATCAAGATGCCGGCACGAAAGCCATCCGGCAGATCGAAGACCGTGTATTTCGCGCCGCTGCGCATCAGCGGGTGCTCGAAGGCGTGGAGTTTTCGGTGCCGCACCCAGTTTCCGTCGGGCATAGCCACGACGTAGCAGTTGAAGAACCCGCCGTCCGGCGCGGCCTCCACCAGTCCGGCGCCGATGGTGAGGCCTGAAGCCTTCGCCAGCGCCCGCAGCCGCGTCACGGACGGCCCGTCCGGCACCGGTTCCGCGAGACCTGCCAGTTGTTCCGGCGTCAGGTTCCGCATGAACCAGTAGCCGCTGAGGCAGCACTCCGGAAAGATCACCAGCGTCGCTCCGCGTCGCGTTGCTTCTTCCACGAAGGATTCCACCTTGCGGAAGTTCGCTTCCTTGTCGCCGGGCAGACTCTCCATTTGCACAGTAGCGACGCGAAGGGTGCGGGTGTCGGGTTGTGGGGCGGCGGCGGGCTTCATGGATACGGCAGTCACTTACAATGCCGGCAGGCGCGGTGCAACGATCGCCGCTTCGCCGGTTGCCTGGTTTGGTTCCCGGTCCACCAGCCGCGCGGACCTGGAAACCATCAGCAGCAGTGGCGTCAGGCAAAAACCCTGGCGGGCGTCTCCGGCTGGCGCTACCGCACCGCATGAAACTCGAACAGGGACAGATCTGGAAAAAGGACGCGGAGTACTACCGCATCGTAAAATGGGCGCGCATGGCGATCGAATACAAAGTGATGGCGAACCCGGCTTCCAGGGAAGGGACACTGCACAAGGTCACCAAAAAGGAATTTTGCCGTCTGCTCAAAGGTGCGGTGCTGCTCAAGCCCGGCGAACCCGGGGCGGCAGAGTGAGTTCACTGCCGGCGGTCACGCCCGCAAAACGCCGGCGGCCCGCAGCGCCTGCATGGCGGCGCCGGACCAGTCTTTGTTGGCGGCGGGATTGGCGGGACTGGGATGGGGAATGCGGGTGATCTTCGCTCCGCTGTCGCCGGCCACGTTGTGAAGTTTTTCCTCGGCGAAGCCACCGACGCCGACGAGCCATTCCGGTTTCAGAATGCCGATCACTTTGGCCAGATGTGCATCGCAGGCGCGCTCCACGGGCGCCATCGCCGGGCCGGGCAGCTTATCTGGCGTCAGATTGGCGCCGCTTTCGCTCATCCAGACGAGCGGGCAGTAGTTCACCACATAATGCTCGCGGAAAAAGTCCTCCGCAGTGCCGAAAGTGTCGCGCGCCCAGCCCCAGAGGCGGCGCCCGCTGACTTCGCTGCGATTGCAGTCGAAGCCTGTGATGGGCCGCTTCGGATGCTCGTTGGCGGGGCGGTCCACCGGTTCGCTGATGCCCATCCAGTCGCGCACCGCGGCGATTTCGCCGAACGGCACGCCTGTTTGCGCCATGCCGAACGGGCCCGGATTCATGCCGAGAAAGAGCACGCGCTTCTTTGCGTCTCCAAAGCGGCGCACATATGCCGAATGCGCGCGCCACGCATAGTCCAGCGGATGGTAAACATGCGTCACCGGCGCGGTGAAGGTGAGCGGGCGCAGCGCCGAGCGCATTTCATCGGCGGCGGCGAGGATGTGGTCGGAAAGCGAGGCCATGCGACACGGGCCGCTCGCTACGCGGAAATGCAACCGGTGCGCAACGGCAGGATGGCGGGCTCACGGCCGGAATTGCGCCGGAACCTTGCTTGAATTCGCAGCGCGGTTGCCTGACATGAGACAAGCATGGAGCGGCTGAGCGATCCCACATTCCTTGAATCCCTGCGGGAGGAAGCCCGCCGGTCCGGCGTTCGGCGCCCCAACCTGTTGGGGAAGTTTTGGAACGATATTCAGTCCTGGGCCTTTTTTGGTTTCCTGATGGTCTTCCTGACAACGTTCATGGCGTTCCTCACACGGGATGCTCCCTGGTGGCCGGAATGTGTGGTCGCGACCGCGTTGCTGGCTCTGGCGGCGAGAGCCCCGTGGCTCCATGCGGCGCGCGGGCACTACAGCGTGGAGTATGCCCGGTTTCTGGCGAATCACCCGGCTGGTTCGGAACTCGTGGCCACTGTAGTGCAGAGGGCCTGCCGCAGCACGCTCGTCCAGGCCGGAGTCGGTCTCGGTGCCTTCACGGTGATCCTGCTGACCTTCCATGCGGGAACGGATGTGCTCGCGTGGCTGCGCGGGCTGACCGCGGCGCTGGCAGCGGCTTTGCTGACCCTGACGCTTTCGTTTTTCTGTGACCGGGAACGCTGCGACGACGGGAGTGGATGGGCCATCCTGCTTCGCGGGGTTGGCCTGCTGACAGTCGCCGCCGGAGCGGGCGTCATGCTGCTGCAAGTGTTTGGCCGCAAGAATCTCGACAGCGGACTGGATGCCGAAGCGCAATTCATCAATGCGATCAATCCGTTGGCGTGGCCGTTTCGCATCGCGCGCGGCGATGCCGTTCCCGCAGTTTTTACTGTCCTGGCTGCCGTGATGGCCGTCGCCGCGATTCCACTCTGGCGGCGGATCGTGCCCGGCCTGATCGCCAGGGAAAACCCGTGGGTGACGGAGCCGACTGATGAGACCGACTTGTTGCTGGAAGAGGACGATGCGGTGCCCGCAGCGGGCGGTGAAACAATGCCGGCGCCGGAAACAGGAGCGCCGGTGCAGCCAGCCATTATGCGTGCGGAGGACATGGCGGACCTCTTTGCGAAAAGCCCCCCGGAAGTGCAGGGGTTCTGGGAAAGACTCATCGTCCGCTGGTATACTCCGCGCCAGGTTCTAATCTGCGAGTGGGCGCGAACCCCGGTGGAGGCCAGCCACCACACCCTTGGAAGATCGTGGCTGCTCAACGTGATGTGGCTCCTGCTCGCAGGGCTCGTAGCGAAGGCAGCGCAGTTCGGTCCCGATCCGCTGACTCCCTGGCATCTGGTGAATTTTGTCCTCAACTATGGACTCTATTTTTACGCAGGCATTCGGGCCTGGAACGCATTCTCTCAACCTGGCGGCGACGGCTATCCCTTTGCCCTGCTCGATTATCCCGCGGGAGCGCATCCACCACACATCGTGGTCCTGGCGATGGTGCCGGTATCATGGCGCGACGTGGCCGCTTTGCGCATGAAATCTCTCGTTTTCCGTTTTCTGCTGCTGGCCGGCTGGGCGGCGCTGGCCGCACCGCTGTTGTGGTGGGCACTTCGGCCTCCGGAGGACATTGCGCTCCCCATGACGGTGATCACCCTGGCCATACTGATTCCCGCCTTTCAGTGGCAAAATACGCTGCCTCGTGAGCCGTTCAAAGCGGCGCAGCGGAATTTCTGGAGCAGCAGAGCCCAGCCCGGCGCGGCGATCCTGCATTTTTGCAGCGGCCTGCTGTTCTACGGGTGCCTCATCGCCGCATACTGGCTGCTCAGTTCCCGGGACCTCCTCAGATATTTTGGAATCCCTGGACTGTGGCTGTTCCTTGGAGCGGTTTTTCTGTTGTTTTCCCTCGTCATCACCGCGCTCCGCCTGCGGTTTCTGCGCCGCGGGCTGGTGGACCTTTGTTTTCCCCGTCCCTGATCTCCCGCCATGTCACTCGATCTTGAAAGTGTTTCCCGCAGCTATGGCGCTGTTCGCGCGCTGCACGAAGTTACCTGCACCATCCCGCCGGGCCGCATTGTGGCCGTGATTGGAGCGAACGGGGCCGGGAAGTCCACTCTGCTGCGCGCGCTGTCCACCATCTCCCCTCCTGACAGCGGCACGATCACCTGGGACGGCGTGCCGCTGCGCCGCGAGGACATGACCCAGCGCCGCCGGCTCATGTTCCTGCCGGATGTGCCGCCGCTCATCTATGGAGAGACGGTGCTGCAAAATCTCGCCATGCTGCTCCGGCTTTATGAAGCCGACCGGCCCGAAGCCATCCCGCGCCTGTTTGAACTGCTCAAGGAATTCGAGATTCTGTCCCTGGCGGAACGTGGTACGGGTGAGCTTTCCCGTGGACAGTCCTACAAGGTCGCCCTGACAGGACTGCTGGCGGTGGATCCCGATCTCTGGCTTCTCGACGAACCGTTCGCCTCCGGCATGGACCCCGCCGGTCTGCACGCCCTGCGCCGTCATGCGAGGGCCGCCGTGGAACGGGGACGCACCGTGCTCTTCACCACGCAGATTCTGGAAGCAGCCGAAAGCCTCGCGGACACGCTCTGCCTTTTGCACGAAGGCCGCGTCCGTGCCTTCGGTCCGCTGGCGGAGATCAAATCCCGCGCCGGCGGGGACTTGTTCACGCTCATGACTTCGCTGCGTGAAGAGCGTGGCGAAACCAGTGCATAGAATTCCTCCGGCCATCAGCCGCAGGCCAGCGAGGGAGAGCTCCTTTCTCTGGATTGGCTGGGGTGCTGGCGGGTGATGCTTGAGAGCGACCGGCGACGCGCGTTTTAGCGCCGGGTCCGTCTCCGTCCGCAGAGTGCGGCCAGTCCAAGCAGTCCAAGGGCCGCGGTGCCTGGCTCGGGGATGACGCCGACGATTTGGAAGCCGTTGATGGGGGCGCGGGGAATGTTGGCGTTGGGTCCGCCGGCGGCAGACAGGGTGAAGGACGATCCGGTGATGCCGGAGAGCACCACGTAATTGCCTTCGTCGTTGTTGGGGCTGACCGGCCAGATTTGATTGCCGGCTCCTCCGGCCACCGGCAGCTGATAAAGCCGGTTCTGATTTTCCTGACCCGCGACGCCCCAGTTGGCGTCTTCGGAGTCCTCACCGCCATCCGCCACGCCGCCGATGGCGAAGTTTGCCACGCGCCAGGCAGTGCCGTTGTCGCCGTCGAAATAGACATACACGTCGTAGGTGCCGACAAACGGAACGCCGGTCACGGTGACGGTGGCGTTGTTTTGCACGTCGAGATAACCTTTCCACATGCGGTCATCGCCGTCCGCCACGGCATGGCCGAGACGCCATTGTCCGAGATCGGTGGCCCAAGAAATCGAAACCCCGGCAGGCGATCCGCTTTGATCCACCAGTCCGCCGAGGGAGCCGGCGGCTCCATTGACGTGGGCATTGTTCCAGTTGGCGACGCGCGTGTCCGCTCCGGGGACGCCGGCGATGTCGGTCGAGGCCATGGTGGAATCGGCAGAGCCGTTGTCGGTGAAATTCACGCTGACGGTGGTGGCGTGCAGGCAGGAAACGGCGCTGCAACTCAACGCGGTGATCAGAAGGGTGGCGGGATGCATGGAAGATGAGGGCGTGGTGACCGAAGGGGACGGTGAAGCCATATTCCTGGAGAGTTCCGCGTGCGTGGGCAATGAGAAATACTCCAGACAGTCGCACCGGGTGATGGCTGACGGGATTTGCAGGGCGAATGCGGTCGCCGGTTCCCTCCGGGAGCGGTGGAGCAGGATTCCCGGGCGCTATTTCGCCTCCTCAATGTCCCCCTCCCGCACGATGCGGATGAAGACGCCCTCCATGTCCGTCTGGTGAAAGCGCGCCACCACTTCGCGCGGGCTGCCTTCGGTGACGACCTTGCCTTTGTGCATGAAGAGCACGCGGTCGCAGACCTCCTCCACGTCGCGCATGTTGTGACTGGTGTAGAGAATGGCGATGCCGCTCTCCTGCTGCACGCGGCGGAGAATTTTGCGCACCTTGTCCGCGATGTCAGGGTCGAGGCTGGCCGTGGGTTCGTCCAGCATGAGCAGGCCGGGCCGGTTGAGCAGCGCCTTGCAAAGCTGGAGCCGCGTGGACTCGCCCGCGCTGAGGTGACCGGTGACACGCTTTTTCAGGTGCGGGATCTCAAACAGCTCCAGCAGTTCATCGATGCGCTGCGGCAGATTCTTGACGCCGTAGATGCGGCCAAAGACGGTGAGGTTCTGCCAGACATAAAGATTCCCCGGCAGGTCGGTGTAGGCGGAGGCGAAATTGCAGCGCCGCAGAATGGCCGTGCGGTCTTTGAATGGATCCATGCCGAACACGCGCACTGTGCCGGACGTGGGCGACATCAGTCCGAGGATGATGTGCATGGCCGTGGTCTTGCCCGCACCGTTCGCGCCCAGCAGGCCCACCACTTCGCCAGGCCGGACCTCGAAGGACAAATCCGCCACCGCCACCGCGCCTTTCTCAAACTCGCGGCGGAGATTCCTGACTGACAAAACCGGTTCCTCTTGCATGCCGCGTCCTGCCGCCGGCCGCCGGAGGGTTCAAGTCCGTTCCTCCGCGGGACCTGCAGCCTGCCACGCCCGGCCGCGGCGCTCCGGCACGAACGGATTGTCATGCCGGCGGTGCTGGCTATGGCACAGGATGGACAATCCCAGGACACCCGACCGCTGGTCGCTGACATCGTGGTTCACCGCGTTTCGCGGGCCGGACTATCTCGCATTCAAGGAGGAACTGGTGCGCGATCTGGCGGCGTTTTCGATTCCGCCGGAAACGGCGAAACTGCCGCAGGCGGTGGCGGAATATGAGGCGCTCTCGGCGCGCTACTGGCATTTGTGCGCCTATTTGGGAGCGCTGTCGGCGGACGATGCCAATGACGAAGCGGTAAAGGCGGAGGAGGCATGGTGCGCCGCGCTGGATGCGGAATGCACCAAGTTGTGCACACGGCTGCAGGCGGCGCTGGCCACCCCCGGCGAATCGGAGTTCGCCGCCCTGCTCGCGGCGCCGGAGCTGGCGGGTGCGGAGTATGCGGTGCGGCACATGCGCGAGCGCGGCGCGCGCCAGATGAGTGAGGAACTGGAAGCGCTCGCCGCCGACCTCGGTGTGGACGGCATCGCGGCGTGGGGCCGGCTCTATGAGTCCCTCACGGGGAAGCTGGAGTTTT
This sequence comes from uncultured Akkermansia sp., assembly GCA_964523105.1. GTDB lineage: Bacteria > Verrucomicrobiota > Verrucomicrobiia > Verrucomicrobiales > V1-33 > V1-33. The sequence goes on along the minus strand of CAZFZN010000008.1, from coordinate 26,729 downwards.
CCATGACCTTTCCCGACGGGCATGTGGAGACGGTGCCGATGTCGCGCCGCCGCGCCCTGATGTCGGAACCGGACCGGGCCCTGCGCGAGGCGGCGTTTCGCGACGGCCAGAAGCCGTGGCAGGCGCACGAAGTGACGCTGGCGGCCGCGCTGAACGGCATCGCGGGCACGCGCCTGACACTTTATAAGCGCCGGGGCATCGATCATTTTCTCGAAACACCGCTGCACGATGCCCGGGTGAGCCGCGCCACGCTGGAGGCGATGTTGCACGCGATCCACACGCACGCGGAACTGCCGCGCCGCGCGCTGCGGGCCGCGGCACGTTTGCAGGGGACGACGGCGCTGCAGTTTTTCGATCTGGAAGCACCTCAGGTCGCCGCACCGGAAGAGAAGCCGCTCACGTGGGACGAAGCCTGCGCCACGGTGGACCGGTCGTTTTCCGCGGCCTATCCGGCGCTGGGCGCGTACTTCCGGGAAATGCTGGCGCAGCGCTGGATCGAAGCCCAGCCGCGGCCGGGCAAGCGCCCGGGCGCCTTTTGCACCGGCTCCCCGCTGCGGCGGGAGGAGCGTGTTTACATGACATGGTATGACACGATGCACGACATGGTGACGCTGGCGCACGAAGTCGGTCATGCGTGGCATTCCCGGGTGCTGCGTCCCGCGCGGCCCATGGCATCGGCCTATCCGATGACGCTGGCGGAGACGGCGAGTAATTTCGGAGAAATGATTCTGATGAACGGGCTGCAGCAGGACCCGGCCCTGACTCCGGCTCTGCGCGCGCACCTGCTGGATCAGGAAATGCTGCGCGCCCACGGCTACCTGCTCAACATTCCCATGCGCTACGAGTTCGAGCAGTCCTTTTACAGCGAGCGCCGCAGCGGCGAACTCCCGGTGTCGCGACTGCGTGAACTGATGACGGAGGCGCAGCGCAAACTTTACGGCGACACCCTGCTGCCGGACGGCTGCGACGACATGTTCTGGGCGAGCAAGATGCACTTCTTCATCACCGGGGTCAGCTTTTACAACTTTCCCTACGTCTTCGGCTATCTGCTGAGTCAGGCGCTCTTCGCGCGCTTCAAACAGGAGGGCTCCGCGTTCCTGCCGGCTTACGAGCGGTTCCTTGCCATGACCGGCAGTGCGACTTGTGAGGAAGTCGCGCGGCAGTCCCTCGGCGCGGATCTTCAGTCGCCGGAATTCTGGGCGGAGGGAATCACCGCGCTGCAGCCGGGGGTTGCGGAATACGAGGCGCTCGCCGCGCGCCGCGGCGGCTGAGGGGCAGGGGACCTGCGGCGCGCGGCCGGGTTCCGGGAAGCCGCAGGGTCTGCCGGGGAATTTTTATTGCATGTCCACGCCGGATTTTGCACACTCCGTTTGTTCCCGCGTCCATCACTCCGCCAAGCCGCCTCCCTCCGACCGGAATTCTTCTCCTATAACACCCCGGTGCTCCTGCGTTCACCGCGCCGGGCGAGGAATGCCTCGCTCGTGGATGCTGAGCGGCGGGCTCCTCCCTTCCCCCCCCCACCATGCGAACTCTCCTCGTTGCCGCCGTCCTCGCCCTGCTCTGTCTCCACGCCGCCGCTCAAAACGTCCGTCTCACGGAATTCATGGTCCAGAATACCAGCGGCATCACCGATGAGGATGGCACTTATCAGGGCTGGATCGAAATCTGGAATCCGAACTCCGCCGCGAAGGCGGACATTACGGGCGCGAAGATCGACAATGGGACGGAGCAGTGGACCTTCCCCGCTTTCGAAATTATGCCGGATGAGCGAGTGCTCGTTTGGGCCAGCGGCAAAAACCGGATCGTGAGCAGCGCCCCTCTGCACACGAGTTTTACGCTGCCCTCCAGCGGTTCACTGATCCTGCGGCGGAGCGACAACTCGATCATGTCGCGCATCAATTATCCTGAGCAGGAGGCGAACGTGTCCTACGGGCGGGACGAGTGGGACGCTGCGAGCACTCCGACGCAGGTTGGAAAATACACGAACCCCACACCCGGGGAACGGAACAATTACAGCGGCCCGGGCGTGGCCGGGAAAGTGATCATCACCCCGGGAAGCAGCGCCTTCGAGGGCACGCGGCAGGTGACCATCACCGTCGATCCGCCGGATCCGGACACCGTGATCCGTTTCACCACCAACGGCACGCCCCCGACGGCGACCTCAACGATTTTTCCAGGCGCCTACAACGTGACCACGACGCTGCGGGTGCGCGCCCGCGCCTACAAGGCCGGGCTGCTCCCCGGAGAAATAGAAACCGCCAACTTTCTTCAGGTGAAACCGGCCACCAGCCCCGCCGACCATTCGCTCAACTTCAGTTCCGCCATTCCGATCATTGTGATCTCGAATTTCAATGGCGGCACTCCGCCGGCGGACGGCGACCAGGCGGCGAGCATCTGGGTCTGGATGCCGAAGGAGCCTGACAATCGCGCCCGGTTCACCAATCTGCCTGACTTCTCGGGACGTGCCGTGATCGACCGCCGCGGCTCCAGCACCCTGGGCAATCCCAAGCACAATCTGAATGTGGAAATCCGCAAATCCCGGGACGACGACGAGCAGGACTATGCGCTGCTCGGAATGCCGGAGCACAGCGACTGGGTGTTTCACGCCCCGTATGATTTCGACCGTGCGCTCATCCGCAACCCGTGGATTCTTCAATTGAGCAACATCATCGGCCGCTACGCCCCCCGCAACAAAATGGCGGAGGTGTTTATCGACACCAACGGGGCCTATCTGAGCTTTTCCGGCGGCGGCACCGGCGACTACTACGGCGTTTACAACATCATCGAAAAAATCCGCCGCGGCGGTGACCGCGTGGATGTGCGCCGGCTGGACACCTACGACAACGACGACGTCGCCAAAACCGGCGGCTACATCTGGAAGATCGACCGGCTCGATCCCAATGATACAGGCTTTAATGCAGGCGGGCAGGGCCGGGCATACTACTACCCCAAGGAAGTCGAAATCAAATCGCCGCAGCGCGATCCCCAGGAGCAGTACCTCACCAGCTATATCAACAGCACCTATGCCGCACTGCTGAGCCCCACATGGAACAACCCCGTGACCGGCTATGCGGCGTGGCTCGATGTGCCGGCGGCCATCGATCATCACCTGCTCAACGTCTGGCCGTTCAATCTCGATACCCTGCGCCTCAGCGGCTACTGGCACAAGGAACGCGGCGGCAAACTGGTGGTGGGACCGATCTGGGACTACGACCGCTCCGTGGACTCGACCGATGGACGTGATAACGATCCTAACGTGTGGCGCTCCACCGTTTCCGACTACGGCACGGACTTCTTCAACTATCCGTGGTGGAACCGGATGTTTGCGGACATCGACTTCTATCAGAAATACATCGACCGCTGGCAGGAACTGCGCCGCGGGCCGTTCTCGCCCGCCGCGGTCAATGCGCTGCTGGATCAGTTGAACGATGAGATGGGACCGGAGGCCGTGGCCCGTGACCTCGCCCGCTGGTCGCGCACCAAGCGGAACTGGACGAGCCCGTTCACCGGCGCCAGCTATGCCGGCCAGACGGCCGAAATCCAGCGCATGAAGGACTGGCTGCAGCAGCGCGCCAATTTTATGGATTCGCAGTGGGTCGGACCGGTATCGGCATCGCTGCCGGAGGGGCAGATCACCGCCGGCGCGACCGTGACCCTGACCGGGCCGGCGTCGTCGGTAATTTATTATACGCTCAACGGCGCCGACCCGCGGCCGGCCGGCGGCAGCGGCACCGTCGGTGCAGGCGTGCTCACCTATAGCGGGCCCATCACATTGAATGCCACCACCCGTCTCCGCGCCCGGGCCTACAAGGCCAGTCATACCGCCCTGACGGGAGCCAACAATCCGCCGCTCGTGAGCCGCTGGGGCGGCCTGACCAATGTGCTCTACAGCACCGACACCGCGGCGGCGGCGGGGAATCTGGTTATTACCGAAATCAACTATCATCCCGCCGACCCCACGCCCGCCGAACTCGCACAGAACGCCTTTCTCGGAGACAACGATTTCGAGTTCATCGAACTGCGGAACATCTCCGAGGGCACGATCAATCTCGCGGGATGTCAGTTCACGGACGGAGTGACTTTCACCTTCACCGGCGACGATGCCGTGTCCGTTCCTCCCGGCGGACACGTGGTGGTCTGCGCCAACTCCGCGGGCTACGCGGTGCGCTACGGTGGAGGCGCGGTCGTCACCGGTCCGTTCACCGGCAGTCTGAGCAATGGCGGCGAGACGCTGCGGCTCGTGGCGGCAAACGGGGCGCTGATTCAGGAAATCATCTGGGACGATGCATGGTGGCCCGAAACCGATGGACCCGGCAAGTCGCTCACTGTTTACAATCCCTACCTCACGGAAGGATACAGCGATGCCCCCAACTGGCGCGCCAGCACCGCCGACGGAGGCACTCCCGGCACCGGGGAGCCCAATTTGCCGCCCACCATCGCGGGACCGGATCCCATCGACGCAGTGGTGTCCGGCTCCGTTCTTCCAGTGACGGTGACGGACGACGGGCAGCCGGAGAATCCCGGCACCGTGGGCATGGGCTGGAGCCTTGTGAGCGGCCCCGGCACCGTGCAGTTTCTGCCGCCGGACGCGGCCGCCACGACCGCGGTCTTCTCACTGCCGGGAGCCTATACTCTGCGGCTCGGCGCCACCGACAGCGTGCTCACGAGTCAGCGGGATTTTCCCGTCCTGGCGCACGACACCTACAGCGCATGGCAGGTCAGAAATCCCGGCACCGGTGCGGAAGGCGACGACAGCGACGGCGACGGCCTGACGAATTTCGCGGAGTTCGGTCTCCTGACAAATCCTGCGCTCGCGGATGCCGGCGCAGCCTTCACCGTGGCGCGGGAGGCCGGGGGCATCGCGATCACCTTCCGCCGGCAGACCGGCCCCTTCTCCCCCGCGGTCGCCGTGCAGGTTTCGACTTCGCTGGAGAATTTCCAGCCGCCCGCCGCCGGTGCATTCACCCAAACGGTGCTCGCCGGTGATGGCCTGACGCAAACGGTGAAAGTGCTCCTCCACGATTCGCCGGCCGTGCCGCGGCTTTTCGTCCGGCTGCTCGTCACCGGCCCCTGATGGTTTTCTCTCACCACCCGCCTCACCACTCCATGAACTCACATCCACCACTCAAAGGAGTCAGCCTGCTGGCTCTGCTCTGCACCGCTCCGGCGGTCTTCGCCCTTAACGTCGCCGGCCCGCTCTACGGCGGCGCCGGCATCTGCGGTCTCAACACCTCCGCCACGCTCGGGGCCCTCGGCACGCCGCGCGCCAACGCCGGCACCGTGGCCAACATCAACGACGGCAGCCTCACCACCCGCGTGGACACCTGGTTCGGCGGCAATGCCAGCGATCACAGTTATGTCGGGATCGTCTGGCCGTTTCTGCGCGCGGATTCCGTCAAGACACTCACTCTCACCATGGGCTGCTTCAGTGACGGCGGCTGGTTTGGGTTCCCCGGGGCCACCCCGGGCGCGAGCAACCCGCTCAACAATGTCTCTTATCTGGTGGAGCCGTCTGTCCAGGTCACGAGCGACGGAGGCGTCACGTGGACCGCAGTGGATGCCGTGACCGACTATCTCGCGCTGCTGGAGGGGCATAACATCGGCGGCACCGGCGGCAGCGGAACTTTTCCCAACCCCAATCCGAAAGCGTTCACCGTCACCCTAGACACCCCCGTTTCCGGCATCAACGGCGTGCGCCTCATCGGAACCAACGGCGGTCTGGCCGGCTCCGACACCAACGGCTTCCTCGGTATCATGGAACTGGCCGTGGACGCCGGCCCGGTGGTGGACACTGACAACGACGGCATGGAGGACTCGTGGGAGGACGCGCATGGCGGCAAGGACAATCTGACGCTGACCGGCGACTTCGATGCGGACGGATTGCTCGACGTGAATGAATTTCTCGCCAATGTCGATCCGGAGGATACGGACAGCGACAACGACGGACTCAACGACGGCCCGGAAGTCCTCACGCACCAGACGAATCCCGGCGATTCCGACACGGACGACGACGGCCTCACCGACGGGGCCGAAATCAATACCCACGGCACCAATCCGCGCTCCGCGGATACCGATGGCGACGGACTGACCGATTTCGCGGAGATCAACACGCACGGAACTTTGCCGGCAAACCGCGACACCGACGGCGACGGCTTCAGCGATGGCCAGGAGTTGCTCACCTTTTCCACCGATCCGCTCATTGGCACCAGCCGCATTGCGAATATTGCGCGGGCCGGCAATGCCCATTTCGGGTATAACAATGCGCTCGATACCGACAACGGCACGACCTACTCGCAGCAGGGCACCACGGCGGCGGTGCTCAACCGGATCATTGACGGCAATTTCACGAACCGCATCGATACTTATAACGCCACCAGCACCAATCCCGTCAGCTTTGCCGGTGTGCGCTGGGCTGCCGACTGGCCCGAGCCGGTGAACCGGCTCGAACTCACCATGGCCTGCTTTCAGGACGGGGGCTGGTTCGGTCCCAGCAATTCCAGCCCCGGTGCCGGCAATCCGCTCGTCAATCCCACACACCTGACGGAACCGACCGTTCAAACGACGACTGACGGCAACACATGGACCACGGTGGCGCATACTTCCAATTACCTGACTGAGTTTACCGGTCACCGGATTGGCGGTAATGGCCAGCCGAACCCCACTTCGCGCCGCGCGGTCTTCACCCTTACCACACCGGCCACGGGCATCCGCGGTGTGCGCATCATCGGAAGCGAAGGCGGTGTCGCCGGAAACACCACCAGCAACCGTGGCTTCATCGGCGTTTACGAACTCGTCATTCAGGACACGACGACATCCAACGACCTCGACGCCGACGGCCTCTCCAATGATCAGGAAGCCACGCTCGGCACCAATCCCGAGGACGACGACAGCGATGACGACGGCCTGCTGGACGGCGCAGAGGTCAATGTCCATCTAACGGATCCGCTCGACAACGACACCGACAACGACCGCTTCCGCGACGGTCAGGAGATCGGTCTCGCCTCCAATCCGCTCAACGCTCTCTCTTTCCCGGGAAATCCGGCCCTCATCGGCACCGGCATCATCGGTGTGAACGATGCGCTCGATGCCGACGGCGGCACGCCTTACGGTCAGGCGGGAGTGCCGGCGAGCGTCAACGACGGCAATTCGCTCACCCGGGTGGATACATGGAACGGCGCGAATGTGACGCAGTACAGCTACGCCGGCGTGATGTTTCCCGGTCCTCAGACGGTCACGGCGCTGGAAATGACCTTCGCCACTTTCTTCGACGGCGGGTGGTTCGGCCAAAACGGATTCGGTCCCGGCGACGGCGGTGTGCTCGCGCCGGAGTATCTCGTGGAACCGGCCGTCCAGGTGACCGCCGACGGCGTGACGTGGACCACCGTGCCCCACACCTCCAACTACCTCACTGCCCTGACAGGTCATGCCATCGGCAATACTGCGGTCATGAATCCGACTTCCGTCAGTGCGACTTTCACGCTGGATGCGCCGGCGCTCGCGGTCACGGGAATTCGGCTCATCGGTCTGGAAGGCGGCACCGCCAGCGGCGGATTTCTCGGCTGTTTCGAGATCGCAGCCTTCCAGGGCGGCACGCCCGGCGACATGGACAACGACGGCCTGCTGGACGCATGGGAAGTCACCAAGTTCGGCTGGGTTCACGCTCAGCATCCGCAGGCCGATGAAGATCACGACGGCTCAGACACGCTGCTGGAATGCGCCTTCAACATGCAGCTTGGCGTTCCGGATCAGCCGCCGGGCGCCCAACTCGAAGGGGGCTACCTCACCATGACCATCACCAAAGTCCCGGGCATCGCCTACAGTGTGCTCAGTGGCTCCGCCGTCTCAGGCTTCAGCACCGCGGACACCACCATTCTGGTGGATGATGCCACCACCCTCAAGGTGCGGGACAATATCCCGATCGCCACCGGCCCGCGGCGGTTCCTCACAACGGAAGTTTCGCCCGCGCCCTGACGCCACAGTCTCAATCCACACGGCTCCCCGGTGCGGCCCGCGCCGGGGAGCCTTCTTCTTTCAGGCTCACTCCAGCCGCGTGAGTTTTCAGTTTTCAGCGGCCCCTTTTCGGGCACCGGACGGATTGTCTGCCCGCCAAAGGATGAGGTTTCATCCTTCAGCCTTTATACTTCATCCTTTCATGCCCTACCTCGTCACCATCGGCCTCGAAGTCCACTGCCAGCTCAACACGCAGAGCAAGATGTTCTGCGCCTGCCCGGCCCTGTACGGGGAATCGCCCAACACCCTCACCTGTCCCGTCTGCCTCGGCCTGCCCGGCGCGCTGCCGGTGCTCAATGAAGGTGCCATTCGCCGCACCATTCTCGCCGGCATGATGCTCGGCTGCACCACGCCGCCCGTGGTGAAGTGGGACCGAAAGAATTACTTCTATCCGGACATGCCGAAAAATTACCAGCTCTCGCAATTCGATCAGCCGCTCTGCCTCGGCGGCGGGGTGCCGCTTTACGACATGGCCTATCCAAAGGACTGGCAGAAGAAAATCGCGCGCCCGGGGCAGGTCATCGGCCTCACCCGCATCCACCTCGAGGAGGACGTGGCCAAGAGCACGCACATGGCCAATGGCACGGCCATTGATTTCAACCGCGCCGGCACGCCGCTCATGGAAATTGTCAGCGAGCCGGAAATCGAAAGCGCGGAGGAAGCCGTCGCTTATTTGAACAGTCTGCGCCAGATCCTGCAGTATTCCGGAGTCAGCGATGCCGACATGGAAAAGGGTCAGATGCGCTGCGACGTGAACATTTCCCTCCGCCCGCCCGGGCAAAAGGAATTCGGCGCCAAAATCGAACTGAAGAATCTCAACAGCGTCTCCGCCGTCCGCCGCGCCATCCACTTTGAAATCGAGCGCCAAACGGACGAACTAAACCGGGCGGTCCCGCAAATCCAAAGCACCCGCCGCTGGGACGACGACCGCGGCGAGACCACGGTGATGCGCACCAAGGAGGACGCGCACGACTACCGCTACTTCCCGTGCCCCGACCTGCTCCCGCTGCACACCGCCGGCATGGTCGCGGAGATTTCCGCCGCCGTGCCGGAAACGCCGCATGACCGCCGCGCACGTTTTGTGAACACACTCGGCGTCAGCGAATATGACGCCGGTGTGCTGTGCAGCGAGAAACCGCTGGCGGACTACTTTGAAGAGGCAGCCACCGGAATTTCGAAGCCCAAGGCCGTCGCCAACTGGATCATCAACGACCTGCTCGGCCAGCTCAGCGCGCGCGCCATGACACTGGAGCAGAATCCCGTTCCCGCCGCCGGCATTCGCGCTCTCGCCGGCTTTGTTGAGTCCGGCAAGATCAACGGCAATCAGGCGAAGGAAGTCTTCGCCGCCATGTTCGACACCGGCAAAGCTCCCGCTGACATCATCAAAGAGAAGGGCCTCGAACAGGTCAGCGACACCGGTTTTCTCGACGATATCATCACCACCGTCCTCGCGGAAAATGCGGACGCCGTGGCGAAATACAAAGCCGGCAACGACAAGGTCATCAATGCCCTCAAAGGCCAGGTCATGAAACTCAGCGCCGGCAGGGCCAACCCTGCGCTGGCAGGCGAAATGCTGGCCCGGCGGCTGGCAGAATGATCCCGGCGCATGCTCCAGCCAACCGATCTGACAGCCGCCGGCGCAGAACTTGCGCGCCGGGCAATGGCGGCTATTTTGAGCCATGAATGTAAAAGCGCAGATTCGCAAAATGAGACCCGGGGAACTGAGAGCCGTCTGTATCCGGCCCTCACAGATGTCCTGCGAGGAGCAGGTCCGTTCCATTCAGGAAGGTCTCAGGCACCGGAGCGCGCCGCTGCCGCTGCCTTCCAAATTGCAGCACTTGGCAGAGTCGCGGTCCAATTAGACTTTGGTCCGGAAGTCGGCCGCGGCGGGGAGCATATTCTGTTCCGCCGGCCAGGAGATCACGATCTGCGAAAGCTTACCCTGCCGGATGCTGCGGGATATGGTTTTGTACTGGATGTCCAGAACCATACGCTTTGGCTGCGGCCTGCGCTCGCCTCAGAGTATTTGGGACGACTTGGACTCATGGAGACTGTTTTCGAAGTTCCTGTTCGTGTGACCGGAATCGTTTCCAATCCCTGTGGCCTGCCTCAAATCGCCACTGCTCAGGCATGGATTGACGGTACCATCCCGGAAGGATCGGAAGTCTCCGACTGGCTGCACGAGCAGGGCTTTCTGGCAATCGCGCGGAACTGTCAGGATCGTGGCAGTGTCCCTGCCGGCTCCGCCTGGTATCGCCCGGCAGATAACATCCTGATGGGTGATGCCATGCCCCGAAACTTCATCAAGACTCCGGAAGGCCTTATCGTGCCGATCGATGTTTCCCTGACGCTCATTTCGATGGCGCTGCTGCCCGAAAAAGCGCTGATCGGCGGAAACTGCCGTGGACAAGTTCACGGCAGTCCGGATCCAGTGACCGGCACAACTTATTTTATTGATGAATAGACTGATGCGAAGCTTCCAATGCGCCGCCCGCGGACTGCTGTCGGTTTTTATTCGCGAGCCGAATGCGCGATGGCATGCGCTGGCGGTGGTGGCGGTGACCGCTTGCGGCCTGTGGCTGGAAATCAGCCGGGTGGAATGGGCGGTCGTGATGCTGGCCTGCGGCGCGGTGATTGCGGCGGAGGCGCTCAACACGGCGGTGGAGCGGCTGGCAGACCGTGTCAGCGGGGAAAAGGAGGAGGCTATCCGCACCGTGAAGGACATCGCCGCGGGCGGAGTGCTGGCCGCGGCGCTGGGTGCGGCGGCGGCGGCGGCGTTTATTTTCGGACCGCGGCTGCTGGAGCGGCTGTGACTGCGGCCGGTTCTGCGCCGCGACGGTTCCAGGGGAAAGGAGGCGCAGTTCACTGGAGCGTGGCACGCATCGCGGCGGCGGCTTTGCGCTGCGCCGCCGCCTCCGGAGGATCGGGCGGCCCGTTCTTCAGGTAGGCGCGCCATGTGCCGCTGGCACGGTCCAGCATTTTTGCCAGAGTGAGCAGTTCCGCCACATACGGTCGCGTGGCGGGATGGAGAAACCTCGCGGACTGCAGGGCCTCTGAGGCCCTGGCGAATTCCGTTTTCTCGAACGGTCCGCGCGCCAGGTGCAGGGGATGGGCTTTGCGGTCGGTGCTGAGCAGGGGCGCGGCCAGGACATCGATCTGCGCGAGACTGCCGCGCAGGCTCAGGGTGGCTGGTTGCGGCGCAGCGACCGCCAGCAGGGCCGCGGCGCTGAGGTGGTTGGGGGTCCACGTGGTGATCCCGCGCAGGGTGGCCACGCTTTCCGGCTTTCGGATTTCCGCGAGCGGATCGGCGGCGCGGCGCAGTTTCGCGGCCAGGGCATCGAACGCCTCGCAGCTCTGCGCGGGCCGCGGCGCGCGCGCGGCGCGGGACCACTGCAGCAAATCTGTCAGGCCGGAGGCGGTGTAGAGCGTGACGCGATAGAGCAGCGGCCACTGGTCGGGATTGAGCAGCAGCCAGTCGGTGACATCCGGCGCCTCCGATGCGGGGATGATCAGCGGCGGGGACTCCCCAAGCGCCGCCGCCGGGATCAGTTCGCCGGGCGGCAGCACCGGCTGGAGATTTCCGTCAGGGTCCAGAGATGCGGCAATGATGAGGCTGGCATCTGGGGGCTGTGCAGCGAGCAGGGAATCGAGCGTCAGGGCCGCGCCCGTGAAAAATTGCGGCAGCGTTTCCGCTGACCGGGCGGCGTCGAAACTCACGACCCAGCCCTCCGGCCATGATTCATGCTGGTGGCGGAGGGCGGTGCGCACCGCAGCCATGCACTGTTCCACCTGCGTGCGCAGGGCCGCGCCGGATTTCGGATGCTTCATTGCGTTCAGCAAATCCTCCGGCAGCTGCACGCGCAGCCCCTGCTTTTCCTGCGCCGGCGCGGCGGCGGCCCTGACGGTGAGGGTTTCCAGCTGCCCGTCCTGCAGGCCGGGCAGCAGCATCCGGGCGGTCGCTTCCCGCAGACGAAAGGTGCGCGTCGCATCTAGCGGCACCTCCGGCGCCGGATCGTGCCATTCGGGCCTGACAAGATAACTCAGCGGCGCCGTGCGGCGGCGCAGCCGGGGTTCGAGTTGAATGGCGAGGTCGCACACCAGCAGGCCCAGTTGCCGCGTGGCATTGGAGGGTGAGTGCAGCAGCGGACGCGCGGCCTCGTGCAGCCGGATGGCCGTGCCGGAGGCGGTAGGCGTGAATTCGCAGGACAAAGGAGCCGGCGGCACACCGCGCGCGAGTTGGCCATTGGCCACCACCGCGTCGCGGTCGCCGGGTCGCAGACGCAATGCCAGGCCGATGGCGCGCGAGCGGATCAAATTCGTCACCGCCGGCGCGTCAGGGAAGTTCCGCGCAAGGAGATTCAACTCGCGCAGGAGGGTGGCGCTTTCCGGTTCCGTCAGTTCCAGTGCGGCCGCATCGAACAGCGGCGCCGCGAGGTCCGGGCGCTGGTATGCCTGCTGCCCGCGAACGGACAGGCACAGGCACAGCAGCAGGAGCAGCGTCCGCATTCAATTCTCAGGATAAAGCAGCACGCCTGCGCGCCGTTTGAGGAAAGACGCGGTCTCGCCCGACCACAGTGCGATCGTTTCCTCCACCGGCCGCGCCCGGCGGATCGATTCCAGTGCCAACGGGTGCAGCAGGAGTTTCTGCACGGGATCGAGTTTGAACTCTGTGGCATGCAACTTCTGGATGGCGGTGGCCAGCGCAATGCCGGTGCGCACGGACTGAATTTTGGCGCGATCAGTGACTTTGAAGCGCACGCCGCGGCAGGCCTGGCCCTTGTGGGTGGCGGCGTCGGGCGTGAACTCCGCGGCGGCAATTTTGAGACCGGGAAGTTTTTCGGCGCTCAGTGCCGCCGCGAGCTTCTCACCGTCCAGCCACGGGGCGCCGACGAGCAGGAACGGCGTGTCCGTGCCGCGTCCCACGCTGACATTGCAAAACTCGATGAGCGCGACCCCCGGATAAAGCGTCGCCGCGTCAAGACTTCGCATGTTAGGTGAAGGATTGATCCACTGCAAACCCGTGGCCGCATGGTCGCGGCGGCGGTTCCAGCCTTCCACGGGAATGACGGTCAGCTTCATATCGAGCTTCAACTCGGCAGCAAAAAGTTTGGCCAGTTCCCCGGCGGTCATGCCGTGGCGCAGCGGGATCGGATGACAGGCGACGAAGGTGGCCGCGCCCTGCGGCAGCGGGCCGTCCACGGTGACACCGTTGATGGGATTGATGCGGTCGAGCACGATGAACTCGCGCCCGTTCTCCGCCGCGGCTTTCATGCCTTCGAGCATGGTCGAGATGTAAGTGTAAAACCGGCAGCCGATGTCCTGAATGTCGAAGACGAGCGCGTCCACCTCTTTGAGCTGCGCGGGAAGCGGGCGGCGCGTTTTGCCGTAGAGGCTGAACACGGGCAGGCCGGTGGCTTTGTCAGTGCTGTCGCCGATGCCTTCGCGGTCCTCGGTGCCGCGAATGCCGTGTTCCGGGCTGAAAAGGCAGACCAGCTTCACCTCCGGCGCGGCAGCCAGCACATCGATGCTGCTGCGGCCGGTGCGGGTCAGGCCGGTGTGGTTGGTGATCAGTCCGAGGCGTTTTCCTTTCAGGGGAGCGCACTTGTCGTCCGCGAGCACGTCGATGCCGTTTTTCACCCGGCAGCGCAGGGCGGCGCGGCGCGGAGACAGGGACGCGGTGCGCTTCTTCACTCCGAGGGCGTCCGCGGCAAGAGTGCTGATCAGATAGCGCAGGTCGCGCACGGCGCCGCTTTCGTCAGGATGATTGCGGTTGGTGAGAAGAATGACGAAAGCCCGGGAGTCGGGGTCGATCCAGAAAGCGGTGCCGGTCCAGCCGGTGTGGCCGTAGCTGTGAGGGCCGAAACGGGCTCCCTTGATGTCCGAGTAATAGCTCGTGATGTCCCAGCCGAGGCCGCGCTGCACCCCTCCCGGGAGCGGGTTGGCGCGCGTCATGAGCGCAAGGCTGGAGCGTGTCAGGATTTGTTTGCCGGAGGGGGCTTTGCCGCCGTTGATCATCATGCGGCAAAAAACGGCGATGTCGCGCGCGGTGGTGAAGATTCCCGCGTGGCCGGCCACGCCGCCCATGCGGCGCGCCGTCGGATCGTGAACCACGCCGTGCACCACCGTATTGCCTTCGCGCGTCGTCGGCGCGATGCGCGAGCGCTTGCCTGACGGGGGCAGATAGCCGGTGTCCGTCATTCCGAGCGGCCGGAAAATGCGCGCCGCGGCGAACTGATCCACCCGGCTGCCTGAAACCACCCTCACGATCTCGCCCAGCAGGATGAAGTTGATGTCGCTGTAGCGAAACTTTTCACCCGGGAGCGTTTGCAGCGGCTCGGCGACGGCGGCGGCGACACCGCCCTTGTAGCCGCTCCACACTCGTTCACGCGGAATGCCGCTGCGGGTGCCGCTGGTGTGCGTGAGCAGGTGACGCACCGTGACTGCCTCCTTGCCGCCGCCTTTGAAGGCCGGAATGAGTTTATGCACCGGCGCATCGAGTGTGAGCTTGCCGTCCTGGATGCAGAGCATGATGCTGGGCGCGGTGGCCAGAACTTTTGTCAGGGAGGCGGCATCGAAGATGGTGTCCTTCGTCATCGCCTCGGTGCGCGGGTCCACTCTGCGGTTGCCGTAGGCTTCGCACACGGGACCCGGGCCGCGTTCCATCCAGAGCACGCCGCCGGGAATGCTCCGCGCAGTGATGGCAGCCTGCATGGCGCTGCGGATGGGCGCCATCGCCGCCTCATCCACGGCGGCGCGGGTGGGGGAGAGCAGCAATGAAGTGAGCCAAAGGAAAACAAGCAGACGCATGGCGATCAGTGTAGCCGCTGTGCGCCGGTTTCCAGCAGCGAGTTTTCCGCCAGAACGGAAAGGTTGCCCTGCGCGCGGCGTTGCCGGAACCGGAAATGAACGCGAAGAAACTCGGAGTTCCGGCCTTCGGAATCACCAACATGAATCGTGCTTCCCCGGCAAAATCCGTGTTTAACTGCGTCCATCTGTCGCTCCACTGAACCCAACTTCCCGTGTCATGCTGCCCCGCCTTCTCCTGATCCTGCTCTCCGCTTTCACCGTGCTCACCGGCGCCGCGCGGGCGGAGGCTTCGTTCAAGGGGGCGGGCCTCAGCGTGGAACTGGTCAGCGAGGTCACGTCCATCCGGCCCGGGCAGCCGTTCTTCGCGGGAATGTTCATCCGTCACGAAGCCGGCTATCATACCTACTGGAAGAATCCCGGCATCGCCGGAGTGGCCACCAAACTGGACTGGTCCCTGCCGGACGGGTGGTCCGCCGGCGCCATCGCATGGCCCGCGCCTGACAAAGTGAAGATGGCCATGTACGACACCCACGGCTACGAGCGCGACGTGCTGCTCATGGTGGAGCTCAAGCCGCCCGCCCGGGTGAAGGAAAAGGAGATCACGCTCCGCACCAAAGCCTCATGGATGTGCTGCGCGCGCACCTGCCATCCGGGATTCTGCGACCTCACCCTCACACTTCCCGTCGCCGCGGCGGACGATCCGGCATGGAACCGCCGGTGGCGCCCGCAGTTCGAAAAGGAGCGCGCCGCATTTCCGGTCGCCGTGCAGGGCTGGAAATTCTCCGCCAAACGCACCGGAAAAAAGATCACCCTCACCGGCACCCCGGAACAACCCGGCCTCACCCTGCCAAAGGAGCCGCAGTTCTTCTCCAGCGACAACCTCATCTGCTCCCACCCCAAACAAGTCTGGATCAAAACCGCCGGCGGCTTCACCGCGGAACTGGAAATGTCCGAATTCCCCCCGAAAGACCAAACCAGACTCCGCGGTCTGCTCCGCGGCAAGTCAGGATGGAATGCGAATGACCCGCGCGCGGTGGAGATCGAGGTGCCTTTAGCTGAGTAGCTTCAACGGTATCATTCCTGCCAAATGGGCCTCACGCTGAAATCCCAGCCAGCGGATTGCTCTCCAGTGTCTTCTCCTGCCAGGGCAGACCGTATTGATTCATGTCGGCCATGAAGGGATCGGGATCGTGCTGTTCCATGTTCCAGACACCGGGTTTTTTCCATTTGCCTTCGAGGATCATCTTGGCGCCGATCATGGCGGGGACGCCGGTGGTGTAGCTGACGCCCTGGGCGCCGGTTTCGCGGAAGCATTCTTCGTGATCGCAGACGTTCCAGACGAAGTAGTGCTTCACCTGGCCGTCCTTCACGCCGGTGATGAGATCGCCAATGCAGGTCTTGCCGACGGTCTTTGCGCCGAGGCTGCCGGGGTCGGGGAGGACGGCTTTGAGGAACTGGAGGGGGATGATTTCGCGGCCTTCATACATCACGGGTTTGATGCTGGTCATGCCGACGTTCTCCAGCACGCGGAGATGTGTCAGGTAGCGGTCGGAGAACGTCATCCAAAAGCGCATCTGGCGCGCGGTGGGGAAGTTTTTGGAAAGGCTTTCCAGCTCCTCGTGGTAGAGGAGATACATCTTCTTTTCCCCGACGCCGGGGAAGTCGAAGGTGGCGCCAACGCTGATGGGGTCGGTCTCGTGCCATGCGCCGTCCTTCCAGAAGCGGCCGCGGGCGGTGACTTCGCGGATGTTGATCTCGGGATTGAAGTTGGTGGCGAAGGGCAGGCCGTTGTCGCCGGCGTTGCAGTCCACGATGTCGAGCGTGTGGATTTCGTCGAAATGGTGCTTCGCGGCGTGGGCGCAATAGACGTTGGTCGCGCCGGGATCGAAGCCGCTGCCGAGCAGGGCGGTGAGGCCGGCGGCTTTGAATTTCTCCTGGTAGGCCCACTGCCATTTGTATTCGAATTTCGCGGTATCCGGCGGCTCGTAGTTGGCGGTGTCCACGTAGTCGCAGCCGGCTTCGAGGCAGGCGTCCATGATGCTGAGATCCTGATAGGGCAGGGCGACGTTGATGACGATGTCGGCACCGAATGATTGGATCAGCGCAGCAGTCGCTTTCACATCGTCGGCATCGATGGCGGCGGTCTGGATGGTGCGGCCTTTCTTTTCGAGAATGTCGGCGGCGATGGCGTCGCACTTGGACCTGGTGCGGCTGGCGAGGAGGATTTCGCCAAAAACTTCGGGCACCTGGGCGCACTTGTGGGCGACGACGCGGCCGACGCCGCCGGCGCCGATGATGAGGACTTTTTTCATGGAGTGAGGAGAAGGAGTTCGCTGCGGGCCATGCCGGGCAGGGCAGGGGGCGCAACGGAAAAGCCGTGATGGCACGGCTTCTTCCCTCTGACGGGACTGCTCAATTCCTCACATTTCCGTCCCGGCTTACTGCGGAGCGGGCGAACCGAAGGCCGTTTCGCCCGGCGGGGGCGGTGGCGGAAGTTCGGTGTCCACCGGCTCCGGCGCGGCCTCGGCCGGCGGCGCGGTGTTTTCCACCACCGTGTGATCAAACAGCGGCTGGTGCAGCTGCGCGTAGAAATCGCTCAGACTGGCAGTGCTGTGAAGCAGAGGCACGCCGGGCTCCAGCGGAGTGATGGACTCAACCGTCTCTGCCGGGGAAGCCTTCGGAGCGCTGGCGATTTCCGCATCGGAGGGGGCTGCGGGAGAGGTTTCCGCAGACGGGGAGACGGGCGGAAGCGGTTGGACCGTTTCACTGGCCACCGCGCTGCCGGGTCGTGGACCCGGCGGCAGACTCATGCGTGCGGCGGCCTGGGTACTGTCGAGCTTGATCATGTTCGCCGGGGGCCTTGGACTGTGCACGGAGACACTGGCAAAGTCCGGCTTCGGGATGTCGATCAGGTTGAGAGCTGGATCGGCGGGATTTGACGGAATCGGCGCTCCCCCAGTGGAGGTGTCGCCGTTGAAGGCGGTGGAGTTCAGGTTCGGAGGAAAGGCTTCCGTCGTCTCAAGGAGGTTGCTGTTGGAGGGCACCCCCTGATTGCCGGCATAGCTCGACGGGCCCTGCGGCGGACCTTCGGAGGGTTTGCCCTGCTCCAGGCTCTCCGGAACGTCCGCTTCAATTTCAGTCTGGCTCGAATACTTGCCCGCTCCCAACTGGCACGAATTGAGAAGACCACAGACGCCAAACGCAGCCATGCCGGTCGTTATTTTGGAAGGCCAAGATTTCATAGTGAAAGAAATAACTCCCGGAAACATGAAGGGCAATCATAATTTTCAGAAATAACGTGGAGCATTGGCAGCTCCCACGTTCCTGCGGCGAATGGCCAAAGCAGATGGATGAAGGGTGATCTTACAGCAGCAAAAACCAGTCAGCCCGACCATGCCAGGCCGTTTGATTTGAATCAGGAAATAGAACCCTGGATGGACCCGGATCGACACGCATGCTCAGCCAGTTGTGTTCACGGGATTTCTCCTCCGGGGAGTGAATCCGAATTCATGCGTAAATCCGTGTGAATCGGTGTCCATTTGGCTCATCAGTTAAGAGGAAATGTTCGCCGGTTTGCCTGCGGCTATCTCTGCCGCGCTCCGGTTCCCTTCGGTCGGCTGCGGTTTTCTTCCTCTGCACATTCTTTTCAGGTTTAGTGAATCCGGGTTTATTCGTGGAACCGCGCATATCAGTGACCATCCGTGGCTCGTTCGCCTCCCTTTTCCTCTGCGGATTGATTCCAGGGCCGACCGGCCGCCGGCAGTGGACCGGCATCCAACCCGACGACTGGATGCGTAGCCGAGCATTGACCGTCCCCGGAAGTCTGCCGGCGCGGTTTCCTCCTTTGACACCGTGATCCGCCCGTCGTAGAAAAAGCTTGTGAAAAATTTCACAAAGTCACCTCCCCCGCCCCAATTACAGTTTCCTTTTCAGCTCATCGCTGATCGGCTGGTTTCCGTGGAGCAGCAAATCCGGGCACAGTCGGCAGCTTTCGATCCTTCCGTGACGGGCTATGTGGAGTATGTGCTGGGCACGAGCGGCAAGCGCATCCGGCCGGCCCTCAGTTTGCTGGCCGGCGGCGCTTCCGGAGAGGCGACGGCGGATCACGAGAAACTGGGAGTGGTGCTGGAACTCATTCACCTCGCGACGCTGGTGCATGACGACATCATGGACGGAGCGGAACTGCGCCGTTCGCTGCCCACGGCCACGGCCCGCTGGGGCAGCTCGCTGAGTGTGCTGCTGGGCGACTGCCTTTTTGCCCATGCCCTGGAAATGGCGGCGAGTTTCGACAGCACGTGGATCAGCCGGAAAATTGCGCGGGCTTCGAATGAAGTTTGCAGCGGTGAAATTTTGCAGACGCAGCGCCGGTTCGATCTTGCGCTCAGCATTCCGGAATACTTCCGCATCATCCGCATGAAAACGGCGGCGCTGTTTTCGGCGGCGACAGAACTGTCGGCATGGCTCAACGGCTCCAGTGAAGCCGTCCAGGAAAGTCTGCGGCTGTACGGCGAACTGCTGGGCACCGCCTATCAAATATATGACGACTGCCTCGACCTCTGCGGCGAGGAAACCGAGGCCGGCAAGACGCTGGGAACGGATCTCGTCAAAGGGAAGCTCACGCTGCCCGTGCTCTATCTGATGGAGGACGCCACGGAGAGCCAGCGCACGCAGTTGAATACTCTCATCCTGCGCCAGGAGCCGCTCGACATCACGGTGCTGGCGGGCATTGCCAACTACGCGGGTGCCGTGTGCCGCGCCGTGGCGACGGCGAAGGGCATGCTGGCCGAGGCGCGCACTGCGCTGCTGATTCTGCCGGGCAACGACCACGCCGCGGCGCTCGAAGGCATCACCCGCTATCTTGACGCGCTGCTGGATGGCTGCCGGCCCTCCTGACGCGCGCTCCATTGCGCCGCCGCGCCGACCAGCGGGAACCAGAGAATGAGGTTTTCGAATCTCGGGTGCGTCACCAGCGAGCAGAGGCTCTGACCGTCGAAAATCAAACCGCCGAGACCGAAGGCGAGCAGCGCCAGCCATTGCGGCTCGCCGGCCCGGGCCAGCGCGAGGGCCCGGCGGATGCCGCAGTAAAGCAGCGCCAGCAGCAACAGGCTGCCAACGGCACCGCCGTGAATGTAGGTGGCAACGAACAGGCTGTGGAAGTGATCCATGCCCAGCGTGCGCTCCAGCCTGATTTCCGGTCCCCACATGCCGGCGCCCAGCAGATGCTTGTCCCATGTGTCCACCATTTGCAGGCCCTCAAGATAGAAGGTGCGGCGGCCGGTGTCCCTGCGCGCGATCATTTCCCGCAGCGGAACCTGATTGAGCTTTTCGAGCTGAACCACCCTGACTTCCGGCGGGAGGCCGGCCGGGCGCGGCGGCGGCGGTGCCAGCAGGTTGCCAAAGAATTGAAAGCCGACCGCTACCGCCGCGGCGGTGAGCATCGGGGGCCATGCCTGACGCAGCGGGGCGGTGAAGGGAGCACGCGGGCGTTTTGTCAGGGCCGCGGCGGCGGCGGCGGCGAGAAAACCCGCCGGGGCGCAGGCGAGGGCGAACAGCGCCCCGCGGCTCAGCGTCAGCATCACGGTGAGCATGATCACCGCGAGGAGCGCCAGCGTGCCGGCCCGGGCAGATCGCGTGCGAAGACTTCCGTAGAGCGTGGCCCCGGCGAGCATGGCGAAGGCGAGGCACATCGCCGTGCCCACGGGATGCTGGCCGCCGTGCACCAGCAGGTTGCGCAGCCGCGTCCCGGGATCCTCCGCCACCTGGACCAGCCGCCAGTAGAAAAACGAAACCACCGCCGCCACGCCGCCGGCTGCCAGAAGTGTGAGTCTCAGGCCGCGTTCGCCGCTTCCGGTGCGGCACACCAGCCAGACACAGCCGAGATACACCGGCAGCAGCACCGAGCCGGCCAGGAACTCGAACGTGTAGAAGTCCTCGAATGCCCAGCGGTTTCGCACCAGACTCACGCCCAGATTCCACACCAGAATCGCCGCCGCGAGGCGCATCACCGGATCGTGCGCCATGCCTGCGCCGCGCTGCCTGACAAGAGCGGCGATGCCCGCCGGCAGGCATGTTGCCAGCAGCCACTGCAACTGCAGTTCCACGCTGTTCATCACCAGGTAGCCCGCGAGAAAGCCCGCAGTGCCGATGAAAAGCATGCCGCCGGAGAGCCAGAACTGCACGAGCCGCGCCGCCAGCGCTCCCGGCCCGCGGCGGCGCAGCGCGCCGGCGGCAGGTGGGGAGGGATGCGGGCGGTCGGTCACGCGGGCGGGGTGCGGGGCTTCAGACGGGCACAGGTTGGTGTCTTTGGCGCCGCAGCAAGGCCAAGAAAAAACCCGGCTCCCACTGCGGAGAGCCGGGTTCTGATTCTGTCAGGCGGGCGGGGCCGCGGGTTACTGCGGATTGAGCACATTGAAGCTCATGTCTTCAAAACCGGAGTTGAAGATATTCACTTCCTGGCCGCCGCTCTTCTCCTTCACCTGAAACTCGCCGTCTTTGAGTTCGTGAGCGACGGAACTGCCGCCGACGCGGCACACGACGCCGTACTTGCCCTGGAAGACGCCGCCCTTTTCATTCTTGTTCTTGGTCCAAACACCCGGCTGCGGGCCGAAGCCGTTGGCGATGAGCGGCAGGCGGGAGGAGTCGCTGCTGGAGAGTCCGCTGACGTAGGCGAAGGCGTTTTCGCCCTGTTCCAGCGCCTGGGTGTAGTCCGGGTCGCGGCCGATGTCGCCGTCCGGCTCGCCTTTGGGAGCGGTTTTGTGATAAGCGTCGCCGGAGATGGCGAACTGCTTTTCGTCGGCGCCCACGCTGATCTTGAACAGCTCGCGATAGGCCTGGTTGGAGCTTTGCTCTCCTTCGGGGAAGTTGCCGCCGCGTTCATTGGCCCATGCCACCAGCCAGCCGTGGATGGTCTTGGCTTGGGTAGCCGCCTGCTTGGAGCGGAATTTCGGGAGCAGAGCGGAGAAGCCAAGGTAGGCGCCTCCGGCGAGCATGGCGATGATCGTCACCACCACCAGCAGTTCGATCAGGGTAAAGCCCCTGCGCTTTGCGTGTGTTTTCATGGATGATGTTGGGTTGTGCGGCGGGAGCCGCGGGTTCGATTATGTCTGGTATTATGTTGAGGAAACCCCGGCTGGCTCGCGCCGGACGGAATTTCCATTCTCAATCTATGAACTCAGCACCTGGACGGCAAGACTTTTTTATAGGGAATTGCCTGAGTCCAGCGCGGGAATTTGCCTTAATTTCCGATGACCGCGCCCCCGGCTACGCCATGGCCCGGCCGATGCCGCGGTAGTTGAAGCCGAGGTCCTGCATCGTCGCCGGGTCGAGCAGGTTGCGGCCGTCGAACACGAGCGGGGCGATCATGCGGGACTTCACCTCAGCGAAGTCCTCCTGGGCGAACTCCGGCCACTCCGTGGCGATCACCAGCGCCTCGGCTCCCGTCGCGGCCTCGAGCGCGCTGTCGGCGAACTTGATCTTCTCCGCCAGCGGCAGCGTCCGGGCGTTCTCCATGGCCTTGGGATCGTAGGCGGTCACCTGCGCGCCTTCGGCCACCAGCGCCTCCACCAGATCGATCGCTACCGAGCTGCGGATGTCGTCCGTGTTGTTTTTGAAGGCGAGGCCCCAGACGGCGATTTTCTTTTCGCCCAGCACCCAGAGTGCATCGCGGATGTTCTTCACGAACCGCTGCAACTGCTCCCGGTTGATGCGCTGCACCTCGCGCAGCAGGTTGAAGGGCACGCCGAGGTGGTCGCTGATGGCGATGAAGGCCGCGATGTCCTTGGGAAAACAGGAACCGCCGTAGCCAATGCCCGCGTTGAGGAAGCTCCGGCCGATGCGTTTATCCATTCCGATGCCCTCGGCCACCTTCTCCACGTCTGCGCCGCTCGCCTCACAAATGGCGCTCACGGCGTTGATGTAGGAAATCTTCAGCGCGAGGAAGCTGTTCGCCGCGTGTTTGATCAGCTCGGCGCTGTTGATGTCCGTCACCAGCACCGGCGCCACGAACGGCTCATACACCTTCTGCATCAGCGCCAGGGCACGGTCGCTGTTGGCGCCGATCACGATGCGGTCCGGATTCATCAAATCCTCCACGGCGCAGCCCTCGCGGAGGAATTCCGGATTGCTCACCACGTCGAACTCCACGCCCGGCGCGTAGCGTTTCACCGTATCCGTCACCTTCTCGCCGGTCTTCACGGGCACCGTGCTTTTGTCCACGATCACCTTGTAGCTCTTGAGCACGGCGGCGATCTCGCGGGCCACCTTCTCGATGAACCGCAGGTCCACGCTGCCGTCCGGTTGCGGCGGCGTCGGCACGGCGATGAAAATCACGTCACCGAACTCCACGCCCTCCTCGGTGCTCGTGGTGAACTTCAGCCGCCCCGCGTTCACATTGTTCGTCACCATCTCCTCGAGGCCCGGCTCGTAGATGGGAATCTCGCCGCGCAGCAGCTTCTCGATCTTTTGCGGGTTGTTGTCCACGCACATCACGTGGTGGCCGACATGGGCGAAGCAGGCGCCGGTGGTGAGTCCTACATAGCCGGAGCCGATAATGGTAAGTTTCATGCGGGGGGTTACGGGCAGTGAGTGAATAGCAGAAGCCACGCATCCCCCGGCGTGCTCCGCGCGTCAAGGGATTCAGCGGCTCCCGGCCACCCCTGGCCCCTCATAACCCGGCGCCGCGTAGAAGGGCACGAAGCTCCGCATCAGCTTCACGTGCGCCGCATTCCCGATATCGAAGGACGTCACGCCAAACTTCATGCCCTTGCGGTCATCCCGGTTCACCATCGCCAGCACCGTGCCCACCGCATCGTGCAACTCGCGCGGGTCATCCATGGACGTCAGCAGGGCGAAGACAAACTGCTGCTCCCCGGGCTCCCGGGCGGCCATCATCTCCAGCACCCACGCCGCGTGTGCCTCCGGGCGGGTCTTCAGATAGTCAAAGACCGGCTGCACCAAGCTCAGCGGATACTCCTCCGGCCGCAGCGCCGTCATGCAGGCTTCCACCTGCTGCGTGGGCGGAGGCGCAAACATCGTCCCATCCAGCATCCCGGCCAGCACTGCATCGTTGAATTTTAGCTCGAATGGCACTGCTCCGGGATTCAGCACGATGCACACGCCCGGGCGGTTCATCAGTGTCAGCAGCTGCCGCCCTTCCATGCCGATCGCCACCGTGGGCTTTGGCACTCGATCCGCCAGCTGGCGCAGCCCCTTCCGAGCCATCGCCATCGACGTGTACAGGAAAAAATGCGGCTTCCCGTCCCGCATCCACGTCATCAGCGGAATGGCCGCCGCCTCCATCTGCACCTCTTCCCCATCCTCCGCCCCGTCCACCGGCCCCTGCGGGATCAGCGTGAACAACTCCGCCTCCAGCAGCGTGCGGCACAACTCCACTCGCACCTCCGGGTGCCTGAAGGAGCGCACGCAAAGGGCGTCGAGCGCGGCGTTGTCGGGGTCGTCCATGCTCATGTGTGCTGACGGCAGGTTCGTTTGAATTGGTCTAATCCAAGGCTTGAGACTTGGCGACAGCTAAAGTCTTTCTTGTTCCAATGTGTGGTAATTGAAACGAAATTTTCTGCGTGCGCCTGTGCTGACCGTTTTGAAATAGGGCTCCTCATTGCTTGGCTCCAGTGTGTCAGGGTTGGTCCAGGAGATAATCTGATTTAAACCACTGGAATCAACTTCGATCCTGACATCTGTTGCAAGTACAGCCATCAAGCCAGGATTTTTATCGATGGAGACCTTGCCGTCAAAAGTCCTTCGCGAGATCGATTGCTTTTTTCCCAGATGCCGGACGTAATCTTCCTGTCTTGAGAATGGAAGTGCGTATGCTGCGTACAGCGCTTCAACAATTATCCGGACCGTGTCGATCCCAAAGCGATAGGGGAGCAGGGTTACCACCGTTCCCGTGCTTTTATTGACTTTGTTTTCTCCGATGGTCCAAAAGACTACCCATGCACGGAAAGTTTGTTTTGAGCCATTACTGGATTTTCTTAAGGGTGAGTCCTTGGATTTCATTGTCGTGAAGGAGCCGGCCCGGTGTTAGCGAACCGGCTCGATGACTCGCCTGCTGGTCGTCGATGCGGTCGATGGCTTTGTATTTCCAGATGGCCTGGGCGGGGGGGGCTGGGGGGCGGGGTCGGTGTGGTTGGGGGTGGTGTCGGTGACGAGGGGGACGAAGGTGCCGGTGGCGCGGTCCACCATGATTTCGCAGGCGTCGAGGAATTTGGCGGTGGCCGCCCCAGCCCTGGGAGATTTTGACGGTGTTGCCGCTGCGGACGGCGGTGAAGCCAGGGCGGAAGGTTTCGAGGTCGGGGTCGGATTCTGTGGCGCCGATGATTCCGAGGTCGGCGCACATGGTGTCGGTGCAGGCGTTGTTTTCCTTGATCTCCTGGATGATGTCGAAAAGGCGGGGATGTGGCATTTGCCCCGGGGCGTATGCGCAGAGGAATCTCCCCTGTATTACTGCACCGGCTCTGCGGCGGGAAACTTCCACGAGCCATTGAGGATTTCCGGCCGTGGCCGATAGAGGCGCACCAGATAGTTCCAGCCCGGTGTGATGGGGATGCGGTTGGGGCTTCCATCGTCCTTCCCCCCGAAGCGCACCGTCACCGAGCCGTCGGCGTTCGGTTTCGCGGTAACGTTATTCAATGAGTAGGTGTTCTGGGGGTTTTTCTCGAAGAAGCCGTCCTTGTTGAAAACGCTGATCGACCAGAAACCGTCCACCGGCACGTCACGCACGGTGAGTTGATAGGCGGTCTTGCCGTCGTTGTGCCCGGGCGTGACCCCGGCGTAATAGGCGTCCTCCACCGGATTCCCGCCCCAGCCGGCGGCGGTGCCGAGCAGGTGCTGGACGGGATCCACTTTGTCTTTCGGGCCGAACATGCGGGCGGAGTCGATGCCGCCATTGGCCGCGGCGAGGTTGTTGAGGGCGTCGCGGACTTTTTTCGCCGATGCCGTGTCCCAGTTGGGAATCTCGAATCTGCCCGGCGAGTCCTGTTCCAGTTTCAGCGTGTCCTGCAGGGCATGCACCTTGCTGAGGTCCTCTTTGCTGTTGGGATCGACAAAGGTGCGGACGAGAAACAGCACGTAGCGGGTGCCGACTTTCTCTTTGGTGAAGGTGTGCTTTCCGGCCTGATAGACCACCGCCGGCGTGTAGTGGTCCTCGTTGATCACCTGCATGGCCATGAAACGCCCGCCGGTGTCCGGCAGGACCACCGTCACCGGCCCGGCATCGAGATCGGCAAGGGCATTGGAATAGAGCGTGTCGCGGTTCATGCGGATGACATCCTGCTTGTCGATGGGCGCCGGTTCGCGGGCATGATTGAATTTCCCGAACGCACCGTCCTTTGCAAACTTGGCGAAGTAGAGGTCACTCTCGGCGCGCTTGAAGTTGTCCACATTGACTGGTTGCCCGGATGCCGCCGGAGCCTCCGCGGCCCGGGAGATTGCAGAGGACAGGATGGCCGCGTGAATGAGAATTGAGAGCAGGGTTTTCATATGGTGGGGTGGTTGATGCCGGTCTTCCGTTTTTACAGGGTCGATCGGCGGGGTTGAGGTTTTTCAAATGCGAATGCGGCATGGTTACCCGGAGGAATCTGAGGGACCGGTGCGCAGGCAAAATGTACGCGCAGAATCCGCAAAGGCACGCGCGGAAATGGAAAGACGCCGCCCCTCCGCGAGCCCGCCGCCCCGCGGAGGAATGCAGCAGGCGCCCCTCGCCGCTGAGGGGCCGGACCGATGAGCCAAACAGGGCGGCACATGCGACATGGGCGCGGAGGCTAGCGGCGAGAGATTTTTCGTCAATGTTATTTCAGCGGAATGGCGCAATGGGGCCCGGAGATGCGAGAGAGCCGTAGCGAGGCCGTCCGATACCAGTTCCGGCGTTATTCATAAGCGGAGAGGAAGGACTCCCC
>CAZFZN010000007.1:0-217250 GCA_964523105.1 uncultured Akkermansia sp. | reverse complement strand
GTGGGTAGCAGGCAGGAAGCAGACGGGTGCAATTAAGTCCGACAGGCTGCTAGCGGAGCACTCCGTTGGGATCGATCTGCGGATCATCGATGACGATCGGCGGCCCGATGAAGATCGGCGGATCGATGATGACCGGAGGTGACAGAATGGTGCCGGTGATGGCGAAGGAGTAGGGGTTCTCATCCGAATCGTTGTTGCCGATGCGTGCGAGCAGGCGGGCCGGACCGTCGGTGAAGGTGAGCATTTCGAGCACGAAGACGCCCTCGCTGCCGGCGGCGATAATGCCGGGGCCGCTGACGACGCGGACGAGGGCGTTGGGCGGCGTCCAGATGAGGGCGTCGTTGGCCATAAACTCCGCGGGCAGGATGGTGAAGCTGGAAATGCGCAGGTCGCCCCGGCCGGAGTTGGCCACTTTGATTTCGCGGCGCACAGTGCTGCCGGTGGCGATGATGCCGAAATCCAGCGTGCCGCCAATGGGCAGCGCGGCGTCGCCGGCGGTGACGGAAATTTCCGGCGTGGCCGGACCGCCTCCGGAGCTCTTGCCGCGCAGATGGAGGCGCCATGGACTTTCGTCAGGATCGTTGGATTCGAGACTCATCACCGCGGCGTGCGAACCGGAGGGCGGTGCCATGAAGACGACGCGCAGCACCGCGGAGCGGCCGGCGGGAACGACGTTGTTAGGCGGCGGGAGGGCGCGGAACGGAAGCGCGCCGACCGGCGGGAGAATGAGCAGCCCGTTGGCATCGACGCCGGGGATGCCGCCCGCAGGATCGTTCGTGGACGGGGCGAGGAAACTGATGCGGCCAAGGCGGAGATCGCCTTCACCGGTGTTGGTGATGCGGATTTCCTTCGTCACGGAGGTCCCGGGCGCGGCTTCACCGAAATCCACCACGCCGCCCTGCGGCAGCGGGACGTCGCCGAGGCTGAGGGCGATGTCCGGCTCGGCAGCGGGATCGGTGCCGCCGGTGCCTTTGAGCCGGAGCTTGTAGGGATTCTCGTCGCGGTCGTTGTTGCTCAGGCAGAGCATGGCCTCGAAGTCGCCGTTGATCCGCGGCTGGAAGATGACGGAGAGCACCCTGCTGGCACCGGGTTCCACTTTGGTGACGGGATCGCCGGTAAAGCGGAACGGCGGCGGAAGATCGATGAGCCCCGCGGCATTCGCATCGCCTGCGGCATTGACCAGCACCGGGGTGCGGCCCGCCGGCAGAATGGCGCTGCGCACGGTGAGCAGCGAGGTGCCTTCATTGGAAATGGTGATCTCCTTCTTCACGGGAACGGTTAGGGATGTGCGGCCGAAATCCACGGTCGCCCCCATGGGCAGGTTCTGCTTGCCGAGACGCACGGCGATTTCCGGCGCTTCCGGGACGGGCGGCTCGCCCCCGGCCAACGCTTTGAGGTGAATGACGAACGGGTTCTCGTCGGCATCGCTGCTGCTGATCTTCAGCAGCGCTTCGGCGGGCCCCTGCCATGCCGCGGGAAAGATGACGCGGCAGCCGGTGCTCGCGCCGGGGGCAATGGTGCGCGGCTCCACGCCCTCGACGCGGAACGGCGGCGGCGGCGGCGGCCAGATGGCGATGATGGGTCCGGCCCACTCGACCACGATGCTGTGGAGGCGGAGGTCGGAGTCGCCTGCATTCCTGATCGTCACCCGTTTTTCCACCGGCGTGCCGGTGCGGGTGGTTCCGAAATCCAGCGTGCCGTTTTGGGGAATTTCAGTCTCGCCGGAACTGACGGCAATTTCGCCGGCCGCGGGCGGCGGCGCCGTGCGGATTTCCGCGGTCAGCAGCAAACGATAGGGATTTTCGTCGTCGTCATCGTTGACGAGCGTCGCCTCGGCGGAGAAGCGGGGCTGGACCACGAGATTGTCGGCGGAGACGAGTCCCGCGCCGATTCGCAGCACGGTGCTGCGCCCGGGTTCGACGACCGGGGCCGGCGGACTGAGCACGCGGAAGAATCCGGGCGGCGCGGAGGGCAGCGGCGAGCCGAGCGGCAATTCGCTGATCCTGACATCTCCGAGGTGAAGGTTGCCGTCACCGGTGTTGCTGATGACCAGTTCGCGCACCACGACGCCGGTGGCCGTCGCCGGGAGCGTGATGAGGCCGAAGTCCACCGTGCCGCCGCTCGGCACTGCGGCATTGCCGAGCGAAAGACCGATCTCCGGCTTGCCGGGCGGCGGCGGAGGCGTGTCCGATTTTCCGGTCCCGGTAACAGTGAAGCGCCAGGGATTTTCGTCAGGGTCGCTGGAGGAAATGATCACCGTGCCGGCGAATTGACCCGCAGCGGAGGGCCGGAAGACAATGCGAAACGTGGAGGAGGCCCCGGGCGCGATGGTGCGCGCGGCGCCGGACTCGATGAAGAACGGCCCCGCGTTACCGACCAGTCCGCCGCCGGCGGTGTTGCTCGAAGCGAGGGTGATGCCGGTAATTTGCAGGCTGCCGGCGCCGGTGTTTCGCATCGTCACCGTCCTGGCAGCCGTGGTGTTAAGCGCCAGGTCTCCAAATGCCAGGGTGCTGCCAATGGGGATTTCCGGCACATCGATGTCGCCCGAAGCGGGCGGTTCGGGCGGAGTGAATTCCACGCGCAGCGTGTAGGCGCCGCCGATGGTGCCGGCGGGATCGGCGTTCAGCCGGCCGCCCACCTGAATGCTGTAGAGCCCGGGTTCGAGGACGCGGCTGATGGTGAAATTTCCCGTCCCGCCCTCTTCGCTGGCCACAGTCGTCCAGCCGCTGGCGGAGGAATTGGAAGCCCGCCGCAGCACCCCGTTGGTGTCGGTGTTGCCCGTGGTGTAAATCCTGACACCGCCATTGAGGCCCGCCTGAAAGGAGAACACGTCGAGGTCGGTGCTGTAATTGATCCGGCCGCCGGCGGTCGCCCCGTCCGAAGCGATGGGCAGCATGAATCCCGGCGGCGCATTGGGATAGTCGTCCAGAGTGTTCTGCGCCACGGCAGACGTGCCGGCGAGAGCGAACGCCGCGAAAAGTGAGAGGGGTTTCATAGCGGGGCGGATTGTAGTGGCGCCTCCCGCCGGCCGACAAGACAATTTTCCCGGTGCGCCGCCGGGTCCGCCGGGCCTCGACGGGCCCGGGAGGCCGCAAAACAGTTCGCGCTCCTGTCGCGGTTCGTCTTTACTCCCTGCGGTAGTCCGGGCCTTCCTGCGGACCGGAGGTGCCGCCGGACCAGCCGGCACCGTGGTCGGGGACGGCTTTGTTCGGATCGGGCTCGTTGTTGAACATGTTGCCGAGGAACCAGCAGGCGGTGCCGCCGATCATGAGCAGCATGATGGCCACCATCGTCATCTCACCCGCGGAGGGGCGGAATCTCGGGTTGGGATTCCGCCGGCGGTAATAGTAAAGGAAAGGAATCAGCACGGCGAGGTAGGCACCGAACAGAATCATGTGGGGAATGAAGTACTTGATCGGGAGATTCACGCCGGAACAAGCCCCCGTGCGCCCGTGCCGTCAAGACGGCTCCTCCCGGTTGCGCATAAAGTCCGCCACCTGGGAAAAGAAGGCCCGCAGCGCACTGGCGGCGGGCTCAGGCACCGCACATTCCTCCATCGCCCCGCCCATCAGCGAGAGCCAGCGGTCGCGCTCCGCGAGGCCAATGGAGAACGGCGCGTGCCGCATGCGCAGCCGGGGATGGCCGCGCTCCTCGACGTACTTGGGCTCCCCCAGAAGACGAAAGCAGAGGAAGTCCGCCAGCCGCTGCTCCGCGCCGGCAAAGTCCTGCTCCGGATACATCGGACCGATCAGATCGTCCGTGCGGACGCGGCGGTAAAAGGCACTGACAAGCCGGCGCAGGCTGTCGCCGTTCATTTGCATGCGGATGAAGGACTCGTCCATGTCAGCGGGAGAAGGTGAGCCGTTCCCCGCCGCGCAGCACCCGGCAGGGCTGCGAGAGCCGTTCGCAGGCGCGGACGAATTCGTCGGGAGATTCGGTATTGAAGGCGAACATATCGAAATGGTGCGGCACCGCGAGTTGCGCTCCGCAGGCTTTGGCCAGGGCCGCGGCCTCGGTCCCGTTGAGATTGCCGGCCACGCGCCGCTCCGGCCGGTTGCCGTTGATGGGCACCATCACCACATCCGGCCGTGCCTCGCGCAACGCCGCCACCAGTCCGTCGTGCCAGAGCGTGTCGCCGCTGTGATAAACGCAGAACGGACCGAAGCGCACGATGAACCCCAGGTAATGGCAGCGCCCCTGCACATCCCGCGCGATATCATTGTGCGCCGCCGCCACGCCGGTGAATTGAAACCCCGCGACCGCCGCGCCGCTCCCGTCGTCGAGTCCCGTCATGACCGGTGCCGTGCCGCCGAGGCGCTCGCGGGCGAAACCGCGGTTCGCTTCCGGCAGCACCATTTCCAGGCGCGGACTGGCCCTGATCAATTCTGTCAGGGTCGCCGCATCGAGGTGATCGGTGTGATTGTGACTGGAGGTCACCGCGTCCACCATGCCGAGCCGGCCGGGAGCGATGACCCGTTCGCTGAGGCGGACGTGCGGTTTGTCCGTCGCCGCATACTTTTCCGTGAGGGAGTCTGACAGATAGGGATCGAAGAGCAGGTGCCGGCCGTTCCACCCCAGCAGGAACCCGCTCTGCCCGAGCCACCAGAGATGAAAACGGTCCTCCGCCTGCGGTGCCGACGCGATGTCGGCCAGCAGGTCGTCGTCTTTCTGGAAGGCGGAAATCAAGGGCGGCGGGCGGGACATGTCCCGGGGGAACAGTTGGATGGCGTGCGCAGGCTTCCGGCGGTCCGCCCGGCGGCGCCAGCGGACATTTCAGCCGCACGTGTTCGCACCCGCGGACTGCTCTGGCGTTTGGCAAAATGCCGGCTATCGGCCCGCCCATGACTGCTCGCCTGCTCGCCTTTTTCCTGACCACCGCATTCGTTTCCGCCGCCGACTGGCCGCACTGGCGCGGACCCTCACACAACGGGATTTCCGCCGAAACCGGCTGGAAGGCGGAGTGGAGCGGGGACGGCCCGCCGGTGGCGTGGAAGGCGGAGGCGGGCATCGGATTCGCTTCATTCAGCGTCGCGGACGGGCGGGCTTACACGACGGGATTTGCCAGCGAGAAGGACACCGTCTGGTGTTGGGACGCGACAACCGGCAAGCTGGTGTGGCGGCACGATTATCCGTCGGAACTCGGCGACAAGTATTACGAGGGAGGCACCTCGGCGACACCCACCGTGAGCGGCGGCCGGGTGTTTCATCTCAGCCGCTGGGGCGACGCCATGTGCCTCGATGCGGCGACGGGAAAACCGGTGTGGTCGAAGAACCTCGCCAACGAACTCGGCGCCCCGATTCCCGACTGGGGCTTCGCGGGCTCGCCGCTCGTGCAGGGCGACACCGTCTTTCTCAGCGTCTGCGAACACGGCGTGGCGCTGCACAAAAAGGATGGCAGCGTGAAATGGAAATCCGCCGCCAAACCCGCCGGCTACTCCACGCCGATGCCCGCCGGCAACTCCCTGCTTTTCAGCTCTGACAAATTCTATTTCGCAGTCGAGCCGGCCACCGGCAAGAAACTCTGGGAGTTTTCCTGGCCGACGAAATACGGCGTCAATGCCGCCGATCCCGTGCTCGCGCCGGGCCATGTTTTCATTTCCTCGGGATACAACAAAGGCGCCGCGCTGCTGCAGACCGGCAGCGGAGATCCTGCCAAAGTCTGGGAAAGCAAAGTGATGCGCTCGCAGTTCAACGGCTGCGTGCTGGTGGACGGCCATCTTTATGGTCCGGACGGAAACGACGGCGACAAGGGGCCGCTCAAATGCATCGAACTGATGACCGGAAAGGAAAAGTGGCGGCACCAGGGGTTCGGAGTCGGCGGTGTGACCGTGGCCGACGGGAAGCTCATCGCGCTGAGCCACCGGGGTGAACTGTTCATCGCGCCGGTCAGCCCGGAGAAGTTCGCGCCCGTGACGCGGGTGCAGGTGCTCGGCGGCCGCTGCTGGACCACACCGGTCCTCGCCAACGGCCATCTCTACTGCCGCAATGCCGCCGGCGACGTGGTTTGCCTCCGCCTGAAATGACCGCCGCCGCACCGGTCCGCTGATCGGTCCGCTGATCCGCAAGAAATCGGAAAAGCAGTTGATTCGGGACTTGCCGCGCCCGGGAGCGGTCCCTAGTCTCCGCGCCGAAATTCCACCAACCAACCGACACGCCCATGGACAAATCCATCCGCAACAAGCTCTTCGTCATGATGATCCTGGAACTCTTCATCTGGGGGGCATGGCTGCCCAAGATCTGGGGTTACATGGGGGCGCCCGTTGTGGATGGCGGCCTCGGATTCTCGGCGTCTCAGCAGGCGTGGATCGGCAGCGCCTTCGCCATTGCGTCCATCCTGGCGATTTTCTTCAGCAACCAGTTCGCGGACCGTCGGTTCTCCGCCGAGAAATTCCTCAGCTTCAGCCACCTTGTGGGGGGAGCCGCCATGCTGGGTCTCTTCTTCGTGAAGGACTTCAATCTGTTCTTCGCCCTGATGCTGATCCATTCGATCTTTTATGTGCCGACCATCTCTGTCGCCAACTCGCTGGCCTTCGCGAATATCAAGGATCCGGCGCACGACTTCGGTTTTGTGCGGATGGGAGGCACGGTCGGGTGGATCCTGGCGGCATGGCCGATCTACTTCATTCTCGACGGCCGCTCGGGATCCGACCTGACATCGGCGTCGCGCTTCATCTTCATTGTCTCCGGTGTCGCCTCGCTCATTCTCGCGGCGTACAGTTTGAAGCTGCCGCATACCCCGCCGAAGCAGGGAGATGGGTCCAGTCCGTTCGCATGGCTGGCTTCGGGCAAACGCCTCGCCATTCCGTTCGTCCTGGTGCTCTTCGTGGTGACCTTCATTGATGCCACGATCCATAACGGATACTTCCTCGTGACCGACAACTTCCTGATGAACCGCGTGGGCATCGAGTCAAAATGGATCATGCCGGTGATGAGTCTCGGCCAGATCGCGGAGATCCTCACCATGATCATTCTCGGCAAGGTGCTGTCCAAACTTGGCTGGCGCACCACCATGCTGCTGGGCATCGCCGGCCATGCGCTGCGGTATCTTGTCTTTGCCTACATGCCGGACAGTCAGGCGCTCATCGTCGCCATCCAGCTGCTGCACGGCATCTGCTACGCCTTCTTCTTCGCGACGGTTTACATTTTCATCGATGCCGTCTTCCCGCCGGACGTGCGCACCAGTGCCCAGGGCTGGTTCAACCTGCTGATCCTCGGCCTCGGTGACCTCGCGGCGAAATGGACCTTCTTCCCCTATCTGGAAAAACTGACCACCAAAACCACCGGTGCCGACGGCAAAGAGATCGCGACGGTGGACTGGCAATCTCTGTTCCTCTACCCCACAGCACTGGCGGTCGCGGGCATGGTCCTGCTGGCGTTCTTCTTCAAGCCGCCGACCTTTGGCCCGGCGGGGAAGGCTCCGGCCGGCGCAGCGCCCCATTGACCGGCGCGGGGAGCCGGGGTGAAAGAGAGCCGCCGCATCCGCGTAAGGGATGCGGGCCGGAGCATTCGCTCCGGCTCTTTCGTCCACACCCCAACCCTCCCATGACAAAACTCCTCCTCCCCGCCTTTCTGGCCGTTGCCGCTGTCTTTGCGTTCGCGCAGGATCCGAAACCTGCCGCGGCCGGCGAAGCCGTGGAACTCACGCTCGGCGTGATTCCCAACGTGATGCAGTACGACAAGAAGGAACTGACCGTCAAAGCCGGCGCGAAGGTGAAATTGACCTTCAAGAACGAAAAGTGCGTGCTGCAGCACAACTTCCTGCTGCTCAAGCCGGGCACCAAGGACGCAGTCGGCAATCTCGCCGACAAAATGCTGACGACGGATGCCGCCGGGGCGATGGCCAAGCAGTATGTGCCCGATACCGCGGACATTCTGGTGAAGGGCCACAAACTCATCGGCATCGGCCAGTCCGACGTCATCGAGTTCACCGCGCCGGCCGAAGCCGGAGACTATCCCTACCTGTGCACCTTCCCGGGCCACTGGCGCCTGATGCACGGCGTGCTCAAGGTCACTAAATAGGGCTTCGCGCACCCGACGCTGCTCCCGGGGCGGGCCGCGGTCATCGACCGGCCCGCCCTCCTTTTTTCCGCCCGGCGGCACCGGCGGCAGGCTGCTGCTCAGGGCACCCGGAACCTGACAGATTCTGCGGCCGGCATGGAGCCTGCTTCCAGCCTCCGGGTGAGGGTGGCAGTTCCGTCACAAACGCGAATTTGCGAAAACTCCATTCCGTGCCATTCTTGGGCAAGGATTAAACAACTCGAAGGAGCAAGGTATGCACCCAACCGGAAATAAAACCCTGGCAGCCCGGATCGAATCAGGGCGGGTCGTTTTGACCTGCCGCCGCGGCACCGCGGATGACGTGACCTTCTACGCCCGGCGCGAAGGAGAGCTGGAATTCATCCCGATCAACGACGACGCGGAGCACGAGTGTGTCGTGGACGACCGTCCCAAACTCGACCCGGCGCGGCCTGAGGTGCGCCGCTATTTCGCCATGCTGCTCTACGGCGGCGAGGAGACGCGGCACAAAAGCAATGAGATCGTGATGACGATTCCCTGACGGATCGTTCCTGGAGCGGCGATGGCCGCGAGGGAAGGGAGCGCCGCATGAATCGCCGCCGGCGGTGGTGGTGCCACCGGGCGTCAGGGAGGCATCAGCAACCGAACCCGGTAGTAGCCGCGCCCGACCAGGCCGGGAGGCGGAGGAAACACTGCCGTGCGCAGGCCGGCCGCCGGTTGAATGTGCACCTGAGCAGGCACCGGACTCCATGAAGCAAGCCCCGCACTGTACTCGATGCGATAGAGCCTGTCCGGCTGCGCTTCCCACGTTAGACTGACCTGCGAAGGCGGGGTGGCGCTCCATGCGGAAATCGTCAGGGAAGACGCGGCGGAGCGCGGATCGGTGCCGGCGTAGTATTCGGCGAGGTTGCTCAGCCCGTCCCGGTCGGGATCGGCCGCAGCGTCATTGGAGGAAAGGTTCAGACCGTGGGCGGATTCCCACGCATCCGGCATCCGGTCTCCGTCGGTGTCCGGTGCCGCCGCGGTGACATCGAAAAGCTCCGACTGGTCGGAATGGTTCTGATTGTCCGCAGAGGTAATGCGCACGCCGGTGGCCGGTTCAGCGATGGTGAGGAAGCCGGCGAATACGCCGCCGGTGAAAACGGCGCCGGAGGGCTGCACCGGCACGCTGGCCATCGTGACCCACGGGAGGCTGAGTCCCGTGTTCGTCACGGACCACGACGTGGCGTCGGTGGCGTAGGTCCAGTCCGCGGCGCTGTTGGTGTCGCCGGTGCCGGTGCGCTGCCATGAGTTGTTGTTGTTCGACCGCGTGCCGGGAGGCGCCCCGGCCCCGGTCCACTGGGAACCCACAGTGACCTGGGCACCCCGGACCGTCACCGTGAGCCCCTCGATTTCCTCAGCACTCCAGCCCCATGCCATGAAATCGCGCATGGCGCCTCCGGCATCGAAGAGCATAATCCAGCCGCGGTTGAACGCGACCGTCCAGCTGATGCCGCCGCCGAAATAGTCGCGGCCCGGCTGTTCGTCGTATTCGCTAACGCGCAGCATTTCCCCCGGAGCTACCGAGTTGGGAAGATCCCAGGTGACCGAATTGACCGTATTGATCGCGCTGCTGCTGTTGACAGCCACATACCATCCGGTCGTGTCCACCGTAGTGGAGCCGGTGTTTTGCAGTTCGAACTGATCCTCGGCTTCATCGGTCAGTTCGGTGATGTAAACCGACGCGCTGCTGACGCCGCCGGCCACGGCGGTGGCGCTGAGCGGCACGGTGCCGTTGAAAGACGTGACTACGCGCTCCTGCAGGTCCCGCGCGGAGATGGAGACGGGAAACGGAATGCCGGCCTGCGCGGCCGACGGAGTGTAATCCCATGTGAAGTGATGCAGCGGTCCGCTGGAGGCGACGGTCAGGGCGAGGGTTTTCGTGTCCGTGCCCGCCGTATTGGTGGCGCTGATGTTCACCGAGTAATCTCCCGGCACAGAAGGCGTCCCGGAGATGAGGCCGGTGGCGGTGTTGATGGAAAGCCCGGCCGGCAGCGGGGCCGCGCCGAACATCACGGGGCCGCGGCTGGCGGTGATGGTGTAGCTGAAGCCGCTGCCCGCGATGACCCATGCCGTCAGCGGACTGGTGATGGAGGGCGGCCCGTCGCTGCCCGGGGTGCCGTCAGGAACGGTGGAGGCGGTCCACGACTCGCGTTCGTTATAGTCCCGGGCTGCCAGCGCCACCGCATCCACATGGGTCAGAGAATAACCGGCATTGAAGGTGAGCGGCTCCCAGTCCGTGTCGTAGCGGAAATTGAGAATGGCGATGTCGCGGGGATTCGGCAGAGAAAGCGTCAGGGTTTCACCGCTGTTGTCGAGGGCGCCGCTGTACTGCCCGGGAGCGAGGACGGCGGCGGCATTGGGGAACCGGCTCAAGAAGGCCGTGCGGTTGCGGCAGACGACCGTGAAGGCGCCGGGCGCGAGCACGGTGCCGGCCGGGAACGTATAATCCACACCGTCCGTGAACCGGACTCCCTCCAGCTGGAGTTGAGTGCCGCCGGTGTTCATCAGTTCGATGAATTCGTAGTCGTTTCCGCCGTTGGGCTTGTAGATGAGTTCGGTGATGCGCAGATGATCCAGCAGATCCTGCAGGGCCGGAGGCAGCGATTCGTTAGGCAGGCCCGGGCTGGGCACCGCGAAATCGGCGAAGGCATCGCCTCCGTCGGGGCTGCGCCCCGTGGACTCGTCGCGGAACTGGGACACGGTATCCACGCGGTCGGCGATGCTTCCGTTGGTGCCGAGCAGGGCCGCGCCGCCGAACGTGCTGTCGAGCGCGAAGGGCAGCTCCGACGGGTCGTCCGGCGAGGCGTCATTGCCTTTGGCCTTGAAGACGTGGAATCCGCCGGGGCCGATGAAACTCAGCACCGGCAGCACGTGCTTCTGGGGGTAATTGATGAAATCATCGGTGAGCCGCATGGCGCCCATGGCCACTGGCGCCGCGCCCGGATTGTGGATCTCGATGAAGTCATCGTTGAGACGAAAATCGGGATTGGTGGCCCACTCGTTGATGCGCAGCCCGCCGGGCTGGGCTGTAGTGAGGGCGGTGTTGGCGGCGCCGGGGCTCGGAGTGCAAAGCGTCAGGGTATTCAGATTCGCCCCGGTGCGGCCGATGGAATAGTCTGCGGCCTGGGGGCCGAAGGTCACGGAGTCGAGTTCCGCCCCGCCGCGTGCCGGTGCGTCGAAGAGATGGAGGGTGTCGCCGGTCTGGCTGAGAGCGAAGCCGGTGTGCAGGCCCGGGCCTGCGAAGTTGCTGTCCGCGATGACCAGCAGCATCGCCCCGGCCCCGAGCATGGTGCCGGGCGCGAAGACAAACTTCTGCGGCGCCTCGGGATCGTCGGTCAGGGACATGCCGCCCAGGTCCAGCTCTGACGGACCGGTGTTCTGCAGTTCTATCAGATCAGGGAATCCGCCGTCGTGGGCGTAGGCGGAGACATTGGCGGCGAGAATTTCTGAGAGGATGAGTGCGCCGTGCGGTTTGGTCTGGGAAAAGCTGGCGGACGGCGGCGGCGGAGCGAGCGGGCCGGAACCGATGAGCCCCAGCAGATGAGTGCTGCGCGCCGCCATGAAGTTGACGATGTCCGTCCGGATGTTCGGCGGCGCCCACGCTCCGAGTTGGTAATCCACGAAGCCGGGGAACGTCGCCGGATTGAACACCGTGCCGCACAACTCTCTGACCGCATTGTGATAACGGGTGCGGAAGGAGGAATTCCCCGGGTTCGAGGAGGTGCCCATGAGCGGCTGCAGCGTGCGGAAGGCCGAGCCCTGCTCGGTCGAGTCGTAGAGCCCCCGGTCCGATGGGCTGAGCGGACTGTCGCCCATTCCGAAAACGGTGTCGAGATCGTGCGGCAGCAGCTGCATGCGCCGCAGGCCGCCCGGAGCCGGCACGAAATAGCAGGCGTAGTCGTCATCCTGACCGTTGGAAATATTCGTCTCGTTGGACTGGAGCAGGGTCATCATGGCAAACCAGCGCGCCCACTGCGCCGTGTCGGAGACGTTATCCAGCACCTCCACCTCGCCGCCGTCGAAGGGCACGCCGTTCCATGAGGCGTTGGCCGCATCGCCCGGCGGAGCTGCGGGAAAGTGGGAGGCGGCGGTCGTCTGCCAGGTCTGGAAGAAAGTCGTCAGGTCGCTCCAGTCGTTCGCGGCGCTGTTGTTCTGCTTGCTCCACCCGTCGAGCAGGCCGTCGGGATTCGAGGGTGCGCCCTCCGTGCTCCGCCAGAATTCGTCGGGCCGGCCCTTCTTGTAAATGTTGCCGGAGTTGGCCTCCGGCCAGTGATTGTCCACCATTTCGCCGCCGAGTTCCTCCATGCGGACCCACAGGCCATAGTCGGGCGTGCTGCCGCCGCTGGTGGTGTCCTCCCGTCCGTTGCGGCGCAACTCCACCGGGATCACGTCGGAAGCCGGCAGTCCCGCAGCCTGAAAACACCGCATGCCGAGGTATTGCAGAAACGGCGCTTTGGGATTGAGATTGAAGCGCGTCACGCCGTCGAGCGGATCGTCATTGGGCAGGGATACGCGCAGCGGCTTGAACTGATAGCTGCGGCTGCTGTTGCCGCGGATGCGCATCGAGCCCCGGTAAATGATGGAGGACTCCGTGCCGCGCTGCACGATGAGCGTCTGGTTGAACTGCCGGTCGCTGCTCGAATTGACGTTGTTGAAGTCATTGTTCTCCGCGGCGGTGAGCGTGAGTCGATAGACATCGGCCGTGGTGGAGAGCGGCTCGTTGTCGAACTGCAGCTGACAGTTCGCAATCTGTCCTTCGCTGGTGGGTGCCGGCCAGTTGCGCGCGCTGTTTCCGTCGGTGCTGGAAATGTAGAATTCGATAATCGTCTTGTCCGGAGCGGGCGGGAGCACGGCCGTGAGTTTGCCGTTTCCGTCATTGCTCATGGCCGTGCTGGAGAAAACCTGCTGCGACGTCGTGGTGGCATTGCGCCAGAAGAGCGTGGCGGTGCGGTCCGCGGCGGGGGCTTCGTCGTTCACTTCGCAGGAAATCCTGACACTCTGGGAGCTCGTCGGCACCGCCGGCGAATGCTTCACCGCCTTGATGATCGGAGGCACATTGGCGGTGTGAACCGTATTCTGCGCACCCGGCGTGCCGCCGTTCGAGGCCGTGCTCGGCGCCCAGTTCTGGCCGTTGTCGTTGCTCAGCGCGGGATTGCGCAGCTCCAGCGATTTTCCGCCGCCGCTGGCGGGCGTGCTCCAGTCCCAGCCCCCGTAGGTGCTCTCGCGCACGCGCTGCGCCCAGTCGCCTTCGCTGGCATACGTCACTTCGTCCACCTTGTCCCAGTTACCGGCGGCCGCGCCGGGCATGGACAGGGTGATTTTCTCGCCGTTGTTGGAGAGCGAGTTGTCCGCCGGCCACGGGCCGATGACACTGACACTGCCAAAGACCGACTGCAGCGCCCCCGGGTTCGCCGCCACGACGAGATAGCCTCCGGCTTCCAGGTTCGTGCCCGCCGGAAACGTGTAGTTCACGCCCGTCCGCAGCGCCCAGCCGCTCATGTCCACCGCCATTGTGTCCGGATTGTGGATCTCGATGTATTCCAGCGCCGTGACTTCCGGATAGCCGGTGCCGGGGCGATACATGATTTCACTGATGACCGGCGCGGCGAAACCGGGCGCGCAGAGTAACAGGCCGACGGCGATTCCGGCCGTCACGGCATGGGCTGACTGGGGCATGGGTGGGAGGGAGAATTACCCGCGCCAGGGCCGGCGGGCGGTTGCAGCAACAGATTACGCGGGCCGTGCTCTGCGGGTCAAGATGCGATGCGTCGGGAAAAGTGACATTTCGCGCGGCACAGGGACAGGAGGGAAATCGCGAGCGCCAGCAGGGTCCTGCTGCCATTTGCTGCATTGCAGCGCCGCGTTTTGCGGACAGTGGGGGTGCGGCATGAAGGTTCGGGCGCTTCCTGCCGGACACCATCCTTCCCTGGCCCTGCGGTCCCCCATCCGCGGCAATCCTGCATCCATGCAGAACCCGAAATTGCACCGATCGGCCGTCACTCGGCGGGGGGAATCAATACGCGGCCTCTTTGCCGTCGGTCCGGGCCTCAATGAGGCGTTCTCAGTATGCGCTGTCGCGCGGCACAGATTTCTCCGCAGCGGGCTCTTTGTGGACCAGGGAGGCAGCCGGGGGCCGGGACGTCTTCGCAAGGGTCCTGGAAGCGGTTCGCCGGATCGCGGAAGCGTGCCCGCGCCACGGGTTTTGTGCCGTGTGCCCCGTCGTTCTTTGTCACCGCGATACCCTCGTTCCCTGCGAAGAGCGCTGGCGGTGAACCGGCTTTCGGTTGCCGGCGGGGCGGACTGCCTTCACGAACCGCCCGTGAATAAAGGCGAACTCATCCAAGCCATCGCGGCGCATCTGCGCGAGCTGCTTGCCGCGGGCACCACTGCGGCGCGGGCGACGACGGCGGCGGCGACGGATCCGGACAGCAAAGCGGAGAACAAGTATGACACGCGGAACCTGGAGGCTTCCTATTTGGCCCGCGGTCAGGCTTTTCGGGTGGCGGAGACGATGGAGGCGCTGCGGGAGTTTGAATCACTGACGCCGAGGGCATTCGCGCCAGGGGATGGAGTGGGTGAGGGAGCGCTGGTTTCACTGACGGGAGCCGACGGCACGCAGCATTATTTTATCGGCCCGGCGGCGGGAGGCACGGAAGTGACATGCGACGGAACGGAGGTGCTGGTCATCACTGCGGCTTCTCCGCTGGGAGCCAAACTGATGCGCCGCCGCGCTGGCGAACGCATCGAACTCCAGGCGGGGCGTCCCGGGTCAGCGGTGACGATTGCGGCGGTGCGGTAGGCGGCACGCGGGCGCGGAGGTTGCCAGCGTGGCTTTGCCGTGGAGCACGTTCATGATGGCCGGACCGGTGGAAGACGCCGGCAGATTATCATTCCTCACCATGAAACTACTCTGCTCGATTTTGACTGCTCTCTGCGCCTTCGCTACTGCGGCGACGAAGCCGAACCTCATCGTCATCCTCAGCGATGACATGGGTTTTTCCGACATCGGCTGTTATGGCGGGGAGATTGCCACGCCGAATCTCGACGCGCTGGCCAGGGGCGGGGCGCGGTTCACGCAGTTTTACAATACGGCGCGCTGTTGTCCGACCCGGGCGTCGCTGCTCACGGGGCTGCATCCGCATCAGGCGGGCATCGGGCACATGATGGAGGACAAGGGACTGGAGGGATACCGCGGGAATCTGAACCGCCGCTGTGTCACCATCGCCGAAGCGCTGCGGCCCGCGGGTTATCGCACGTACATGACAGGCAAGTGGCATGTGACGCCGGGGCAGACGGCAAAGAAACTCGAGGACCAGTCGAACTGGCCGCGGCAGCGCGGGTTCGACCGGTTCTATGGCACCATCCACGGCGCGGGGAGTTATTGGGATCCGAGTGCGCTGGTGCGCGATGACAAACAGATCACGGCTTTCAGCGATCCTGACTACAAGCCGGCGGAGTACTACTACACCGATGCGATCAGTGATCATGCAGTGCGGTTCATCCGGGAGCACGCGCGCGACCATGCGCAGCAGCCGTTCTTTCTCTATGTGCCCTACACGGCGGCGCACTGGCCGATGCATGCAAAGGAGGCGGACATTGCGAAATTCCGCGGGCGCTATGATGCGGGCTACGCCGCGATCAGTCAGGCGCGGCTGGCGAAGCAGAGACAACTGGGACTGGTGGACGCGAAGTGGCAGCCAGCACCGCTGCCGGAGGAATGGGACGCCGTTCCTGACAAGGCATGGGAAGCGCGCTGCATGGAGGTCTATGCCGCGATGGTGGACTGCATGGACCAGGGGATCGGGCGCATCGTGGCGGAGTTGAAGCAACAGGGGCAGCTCGACAACACGCTCATCTTTTATCTGCAGGACAACGGCGGCTGCGCGGAGGGGAACGGTCGCGGGCCGAAAGGAACGGCCAAAGCGGAGAAGCCGGCGCTGACGCCGATGAGTGCGGAGGAATTCCAGTTCAACAGCACGCCGAAGCAAACGCGCGACGGCTGGCCGGTACGTCAGGGCCGGGGCGTGATGCCGGGCCCGGCGGATACTTACGTGGCCTACGGCCGCGGCTGGGCGTCGGTGAGCAACACGCCCTTCCGCGAATACAAGCACTGGGTGCACGAAGGCGGCATCGCCACGCCGCTCATCGTCCACTGGCCGGCGCGATTGAAAGCAACACAGGACAACGGCGGCCGCCTCATTGGCGCCCCGGGACAGTTGCCCGACATCATGGCGACGTGCCTCGACGCCGCCGGTGCGGCGTATCCTGCGGAACACGGCGGCACCGCACTGGTGCCGCTGGAGGGCGCGAGCCTGGTGCCTCTGCTCACCGGCGGGACTTTGGAGCGAACCAAGCCGCTCGTCTGGGAGCATGAAGGAAACCGCGCCATTCGTGAGGGCGACTGGAAGCTCGTGGCCAAAGGTCCGCGCGGCGCGTGGGAACTCTACGATCTCGCGAACGACCGCACGGAGTCGCAGAACCTCGCTGCCACCGAGCCAGGGCGCGTCAAAGACCTCGCGGCGAAGTGGGAGGCATGGGGAAAGCGGGCGCACGTGCTTCCCTGGCCGTGGCGGGAACGCGGGGGCGCAGAGTAATCTCATTCCCCACACGCCATGAAATCTTTGCTGACACTTCTGCTGGCCGCTTGTTG
The DNA here is from genome assembly GCA_964523105.1 of uncultured Akkermansia sp. GTDB lineage: Bacteria > Verrucomicrobiota > Verrucomicrobiia > Verrucomicrobiales > V1-33 > V1-33. The sequence goes on along the minus strand of CAZFZN010000007.1, from coordinate 200,542 downwards.
CGCCATGTCCGCCGCCGCGGCGCCGCGGCCGAACATCGTTCTCTTCGTCACCGATGACCAGAGTCCCGTGGCCGGGTGCTATGGCTCGCCGCTCATTCAGACCCCGCATCTGGACGCCCTGGCCAAAGAGGGCACGCGCTTTACAAGGGCCTTCGCCACCACGGCTTCGTGCTCTGCGAGCCGGTCGGTGCTGCTCACGGGCCTGCACAATCACGCCAACGGCCAGTACGGGCATACGCACGACTATCACAAGTTCGAAACTTTTGCCGGCTGCGCGGCGCTGAGCCTCCCGCTGCAGCTCAAAGCACTCGGCTACCGGACGGCTCACATCGGAAAGCTGCATGTGGCGCCGGAATCCGTTTACGGATTCGAGCGCTGGCTGAAGTCCGCCGGCACCCATAATACGCCGCGCTGGGTCGAGGCCTGCCGTCCGCTGTTCGAGGAAAAGTCGGACCAGCCGTTTTTTCTCTGCTTCTGGACCACCGATCCTCACCGCAGCGGTGAGGTGGTGGAGAGCGCCCCGGAAAAGCTGAAGGCCAACCGTTTCGGAAACCCGCCGCCGGGCCAGTCCTGGCCGGGCACGGAGGAGGTCGAGTACGATCCGGCGAAGCTGCCGGTTCCCGCGTTTCTTCCTGACACACCGGAATGCCGCCGCGAGCTGGCGCAGTACTATCAAAGCTGTACGCGCACCGACAAAGCCCTGGGAGCGCTCGTGGCAGCGCTCAAAGCCGCGGGCCAGTACGAGCGGACGATGATCGTGTTCACGGCGGATCACGGCATGGCGTTTCCCGGCGCGAAGACGACGGTTTACGAGGCGGGCCTGCACGTGCCTTTGGTGGTCAAAGTGCCCGGCGCGGCGGGCGGCAGGGTCAACGACGCCATGATTTCCCACGCCGACCTCACTCCCACACTGCTCGATGCCGCCGGCGGTTATGACTCCGCCAAACGCGCTCCGAAACATCTGCTGCCGGTGCCGAAATCCGGCCACGGTGAGAATCCGGGACCGAAGTTCACCCGCTACCACGGCCGCTCATGGCTGGGCCTGGCGGGAACGGACCAGGGGGACGGCTGGGGCGAGGTGATGGCTTCGCACACCTTCCACGAGATTCAGATGTACTATCCGATGCGGGCGGTGCGCGACCGGCGCTGGAAGCTCATTTGGAACATCGCGGCGCCGCTCCCCTATCCGTTTGCCTCGGATCTCTGGGCCGCCTCCACATGGCAGGCGCAGTATCAAAAGGGCCCCGACGCGCTCTACGGAAACCGCACGGTGGCCTCCTACATCCAGCGCCCCGCGTTCGAACTCTACGATCTGGAGAACGATCCCGCGGAATCGAAGAATCTCGCGGACGATGCGAAATTCGCCACGGAACTCGGCCGCCTGAAGACCCGGCTCAAATCACTGCAGCAGGACACCGGCGATCCGTGGATTCAGAAGTGGGACTACGAATAGCCCCAGCCTCAGCGGCGCAGCAGGAATTCCTTCGAGTTCACCAGACTCCACGCGACATCCTCGAGGAAACCGCGGGCATCAGCCGCGGTTTCCAGTTCCGGCACGAGCCGGGCCTGTTCCGCTTCGGAAGGCGGGCGGCTCAGGGTGTGCCAGAACAGATCGGTGAGGATTTCGGCCGCAGACTTCCCGCTGTGGGCCAGTTCGCCGAGACGGTTTTCCTTTTTCCGCAGCAGCCGGTCCAGTCCCGGGCCGCTGGTGAGGGTGAAGACCTGACTGAGCGAGCTGGCGCTGCTGCGTTCGCATTCGCAGGCGGTGGCCCGGGGAGGCTTGCCGAACTCCTTGAGGAAGAGTTCCGCGTCGGACGGGCGGCGTGATTTGGTGATGAAACGGGCTCCCGGGATGGCCACGGACCGCACGGCGCCGGGATAGGACTTCAATTCCACCGGCACATCGAGCGCCGCATGGAGCGCATCGAGCAGCGGCTCCGCGGGAAGGCGGCGGACATAAGCGCGGGCGAAATTGATTTCGTCGTCCGCATTGGTCGCGTTCGGCTCGGAGGAAAGCTGCCAGGTGCGGGAACTGCAGATCAGCCGAATCAGCGGTTTGAGCCTCATGCCTTCTTTCACGAACTGCGCGGCCAGGGCGTCGAGCAGCGGCGGATTGCTGGCGGGATTGGTGAGGCGAAAGTCGTCAACGGGGTCCACCAGTCCGCGGCCCATGAGGTGCGCCCAGACGCGATTGACCTGCACTTTGGCAAACAACGGATGCTGCGCCGACGTCATCCACGCGGCCATTTGGGTCAGCCGTTCCGGACCGGGGTCGAGCGCCGGCACGCCGTCGCCGATGAGCCCCGGGGCGGGCTCCTGCTTCGTCCGGGGATCCTTGAGCACGCGCTTGCCGTCAAGGTGCACCACCTGCTCGCCGACGAACTCCAGTTTGTCGTTTTCATCGCGGCGGCGGTTTTGCAGCACGGTGTAATCCATGCCGTCGAATATTGCAGAGAAGCGGTAGTAATCGTCCTGCGTCCAGCGCTCGAACGGATGATTGTGGCACTTCGCGCAGGCGAGCCGGGTGCCGAGAAAAATCTGCGCGGTGTTTTCCGCGCGCAGCGTGGCCTCGCGGAGCGCGCGGTAGTAGTTGGCGGGCGGATTTTCGTAAGTGCTGCCGAGCGCTGTGAGGATTTCGCGGCAGAATTCATCCATCGGCTTGTCCTGCGCGAGGCTGTCGCGAATCCAGCGGTGCATCTCCTGCGTGCCGGTTTCGTCGAGCACGCGTTCCTCCATGCGGAGGAGGTCCGCCCATTTCACAGCCCACCATTCCGCGAAATCGGGCGAGGCGAGCAGCGCGTCCACCAGCCGGGAGCGTTTGTCAGGCGCGGGGTCGCCGGTGAAGGACTCCGCCTCGGCGCGGGAGGGCAGGCGGCCGGCGAGGTCGAAATAGGCGCGCCGCAGAAAGGTCACGTCGTCGCAAACCGCCGACGGCGCCACTCGCACTTTTTGCAGTTTCGCCCAGACGAGTTCGTCGATGAAATTGGCAGGCTCCGGGGCCGTCCATGTAAAATCCTGACGCGACGGCAGGAAGGCGAGAGGCACCGGAACCTGAAGGTGCTCGAATCGCACGACGACGGTGGTCTCCCCGCTGCGCTGCGCGGTGACCTGTCCGTCGCGGCTCACCTCGACCAGCAGGTTCGACGGCTCCATCACCGCCCAGCGCGTGACATCGCGGCTCGTGCCGTCGGAAAACGTGGCGGCGGCGCGCAGCGTTACATTCAATGACTCCTGGACCGATTCCGCCGGCGTCACCGTCAGGGTGGAGAGGGCAGGCGTCTCCGGGTCATCCGTTGCGCCGGCTGCGATCCATGCTTCGAGCAGACGATATTCTTCGGAATCCGGCGCGAACCGCTGTCCGCCCTCGTGCTCCACCAGTTCCGCCGGCTTCCTCAGCAGAAAGCTCGCCTGCGGATCCCCGACGTTGAGGCGCTTCGACTTCTTGTTCCGGGTCAGCTCAGCAAAGTCTGCCGCAGGATTCTCCCCGCGCAGGGAGAGTTTCAAATTGCCTTTACCGTTGGCGCTGCCGTGACAGGCCCCGGCATTGCACCCCATTTTACTGAAGAGCGGCATCACCTCGTGCCGGAAAGACGGCGCGGCCGTGCCGGTGACCGGCACGAGCGCGAGGCAGACCGGGCTGAGGAGCAGGCGGTGGAAGGTGGTCAGTTTCAAGGAGTGTGGGGCAACGATGTAGCCCTCGCTCCGCTTTCACACGCGGAAGCGGAAGTAACCGGCATGCTCTCCCACTGGTGCGATGGATGGTACGCCTGGCTGTGCGAAACCGGAGGAGCCGGCCGGGAGCACGGGCTGTCGGAAATCATTACATCCCTAACTTTAAGGATTCGTGATGCCGAACCCTGCAGAGATTTTTCTCTGCACACAAAGCACTGATTTTCAATTTGCCGCACATGCGGCTCCGGTAATCTGCCTGCCCTTGGCACAGAGGCTTCTTTAGGAGGGCGGCCTTCCTGAGTGAAGACCATACCTCACCCCCCCCAATGAACGTTTCCCGAAACCCTCTGCTGGCTTGCGCCGCCGCCCTGACTCTCGTTTCCGCCGCCCCCGTGGCTCACGCACTCACCTACAACGTAAAAATGGTTCAAACTAATGGGCAGGGGGCGCTCGGCCTTCCTGACTATGTCGACGCCGGCTTCAACGGCGGTGAGTTTACCGTTTTTCAGAATCACGCTGCGCCCGCAGCCCAAGCGGGTTTCTTTGATATCAGTTCCTACTCCCCGTTGACCAGCAATCTCGGAAACTTCACGAACGATCCCAGCTTCCAGACCTTTTGCGTGGAGATCGACGAGTATGTGGCCAGTCCCGTGGTCGCTACGCTGAGCACGATTGGTCTGGCGATTCTTGGCGGTGCCAACACGAACGCCGGAGACTTCATTTCAGCGGGTACAGCCTACCTTTACCGGCTGTTTGCCAGAGGGGAGTTGCCGAACTACTTCAACGGCAGCCGTCAGCAGAATTCCCGCATGCTGCAGCAGGCGTTTTGGTTCCTCGAGAATGAGATCTCGAATGGCCAACAGGGCTTGAATGTCCTCACGAATCCGTATCTCGATCTGCTCTATGATGCCAACAACAATGGCGGCAGCGGCGTATTCGGCAGCCTTGCCGGCGCTCAGGCGAACAACGCGGCGGGCGGTTACGGGGTCTATGTCCTCAACATGATGGACACCAACGGCACCACGCACCGTCAGGACCAGCTTTATTACAATGAGCCGGCGCAAAACACCCCTGAGGGCGGCTCCGGAGTCATGCTCATGGGACTCGCCCTGGGCGGCCTCGGATTCATCCGCCGCGTGGTGCGCCGCTGACCGTTACGGCGCAGACCTTACGCTCATCTCCGCCCCGTTTGCCGGCCGTGCAGACGGGGCGGTTTTCTTGTACTATGGTAGCGGGAGTCCTTATGCCAAGCCCCGGGAATCGGTCGCATGACTGCGGCGACGGTGAAATTCCGGAGGCATCAGCCTTAAAGGGGAAATAGAACCACGGATGGACCCGGATGAACACGGATACTCAGCAGGTTGTGTTCACGGGAATTCTCCTCCGGGGAGTGAGTCCGAATTCATGCGTAAATCCGTGTCAATCACTGTCCATCTGAGGTTTGCTTCCTCTCCATTTTCCTTTTCAGGATCAGCTGATGCCCCCGGGCGTCAGCGGATCACCCAGTCCTCACTGAGAATCCGGACGATTTCCACCTGGTTGACGGGGACATTTTCGCCTGCGGGATAACGGATTTCGAGCACGGCGCTGACGGGACGTTCTCCGGCGATCAAAGGCGTCAGCAGAGATGTCAGGGTCGTCTGCTCCGCGGAATCGCGCCGCGCATAACCGAACAAGTCGTGCTCGAATCCGGGATAGCTGAGCCGGAAGCACTCCCACCCGCCGGCATCGAAGCCGAAGTTGTAGTAGGTGTCGGCGGAGACGCGTGCCGCCACGCGCACCGGGGTGCGCGGCTGCGACTGCCGGATTTCCGTCAGGTTGGCCTCCTGGAACCACGAGGCGGTTTCCCAGTCCAGCAGCATTTGGCCACCGAGTTCGACGACGACGCACTGATGCTGGCGCTGGAGGGACGGCAGTTCGCACTCCAGGAGCACCATGCCGGTGCCGGGGATGGCTTTGGCGAGCACGGCATCGGTCAGGGAGGCGGCGGGATGCTTCTGAAAATACCGGTCAAAGAGGGGTCGCGTGTCGTCCGTCAGATGCACGAATTTGCTTTTTTCCGCTGCGGTGGCGGCGCTGAAATACTGCTTTGCCACATCGAAAGCCTGACGAATGACCGCATCGTAATTGAGCACCTCCTCTTTTGGAGAATCGTCGCGGCGGTAAAAGTGGCCGGCGGCCAGGAAGGTGGAGGTCAGCACGAGAACGAGCAGCGCCACGCCTGCGCCGGCGAAGGTGGCGCGGTCGAGTTTGCCTTCGGTGTAGAGCCAGCCTGTGAGCCATGAGTTTTCGAGAAAGACCGCCACAGGATTTTGACGAAAGGCGGAGGGCGTGGAGCGGGTGACCTCCATGAGGCGATCCCAGTTTTCAGCAAACTGCTCCCGCGCGGCGCCCGGAATGGTGACCAGGTCCGCGTTCCGGAGCAGGGCGCCTTTCTCCAGCAGCGGCTGCGGGGCGACACTGGCGGCGTCCTGGAGCAGAGCGAGATACTTCTCGCGCCATTGAGCCAGCGAACTGGGAGCGACGTGGCAGCGCCGGGCGGCTTCGTTGATGGAGATGCCGTCGTCGATGACCGTGCGCAGCGCTTCCCTGACGCGGCCCGCATCATCCAGTTTCTCCGCCGCCTGCAGCGAAATCCTGCCGGCGACTTCACTGAGCGGATTCTGCTCGAAGGTATCACGGGCGGCGTCCCGTGGCGCCACGACCGGCGGTGCGGGCCGCGGGCGGCGCGGGGGATCCGGTGGCATTGCGGCGGGTGCGGGGGGACGGGACATGCGGTTACTGGAAGGAATGCTTTCTCTCCTGGCCTGGAGGCACATCCGCGGAGTAGAACCACGAATCGAGCACTACGCTGTCGATGATTACCTGATCCCGCGACACGGGATTGGCCGGATAGCGCAGATTGAGAATCATGGAGGGATTGCGGCCGCTTTCCGTGATGGGAGCGATTTCGCGAAATGCAGGCGTGCCGCGCTCGATGTAGCCGTTGAAGAGCAGTTCATTGCCCGTCTGCGGGTGTGGAAAATAGATCTCCGTGGCCAGCCACTGCTTTTCGTCGGAGAACTCGTGGTTGTAATAGCTGCTGGCGCGGAGCTTGACGCGGAACGGCACGTTGTAGGAGGGACGGGTGTTCTTGAATTCTTCAAAACTCATCACGCGCCATTCCACGGCCGTTTCCCAGTCCACGAGATAGCGGCGCACGCCGTCCTTCTCCGTCTCCTCGACGGCGAAATGACGGACGCGCCTCCAGTCGTAGGAATCCCCCTGCCGCTCCGGGTCGATCACCTCCATTTCGAGCAGCACGAAGTACTGGTCGCCGCTCCGGATTTTGTTCCGGCCCCGGACTTCGCCCGCGGACCAGGCGCGGTCGGCGGTTTGGGTGTACCACTGCTCCATGAGCGGCTTTACGCGGGCGGGCAGGCGGACGTATTTCAACTTGGCCTCCGTCCCTACGGCTGCGAGGAATCCGGCTACGGCATCCGCCGCTCCGCTTTCGTCCTGACTGGTAATGAAATCCTGCGGCAGCCGTGACTCCGCGACCACATCGTCGAAAGTTACCGGCTGGAAGTGACTGCGGAAAATCACGACGCCCCACACAAGGCCCGCGAGGGCGATGAGGGCGACGATAGTCACCGTCAAGATGCGCATGCCGAGCGAAAGCCGGCGGAAGAAAAGCTGCGCCCATGTGAAGAGCCGGCGCCGGCGCACGCGTTTGACGCGCCGCACGGTGTTGTCCTCCTCCCGGTGTTCGGAAACCACGGTGTCCCGGGATTTCTCTTCGATCACCTCCTCGGGGATGGGCACGGACTCGGTCCACGGGTCGCTGTAGAGTTCCGCTTCCGGGAGCGTTTCCAATACCGTGTCCCAGTCGGCCAGGATGTCGCGGTGACTGCCGGATTTCCGGCGCCGGCGCTTCTTTACCCTGACATGTTCGTCCGTCTGAAAGTCTTCGGTGCTCTTGAGAGTGCGGGGCTCTTCGTCCTCCTCCGGCTCCTCGCCTGCCGGCCGGCGCTCCACGCGGCCAGGATAGGAGGAAAAGTCCACCGTGCCCTGAAACTCCTCCGACGGGTGAACCGGCGCATCCGGTGCCGCACTCCGGTCGCTGTCCTGCGCCATGGGCGCACGGAATTCCGGCGCGCTATGCGCACTCTGCGGCTGCACCGCCACCGGCGAACGGCACGAGGGACAGGCCACACGCCGCCCCGCCAGCTCGCCGGCGCGCACCTTCATGGCCGCGCCGCAGGCCTGACATTGCAGGATAAGCCATTCCTTCGCTGATGGAGTGGTGGACATTAGGATGGGAGGGGAGGGATGAACGGCACTTATGTGCGCCTCCGCCGCCGACGGCAAGCTGTAAGCCGGCCGGAGCCGCCGGACCTGCGCGGACGGCAATGGTGTCCCCGCCTCGCGCGAATCGCGCCATTTCCCTTGCCACCCCTTGCGCCACACCCTAGAACCGCGCCTCTATGAAAATCGGCTTCAACCTTCTGCTCTGGACCACTCACTTCGTCGAAGCTCAGTTCGCGCTGCTCGCCAAACTGAAGAAGACCGGATACGACGGCGTGGAAATTCCCATCTTCGACACCAGCGATCCGGCGCACTTTGCTAAAATCGGAAAGGCGCTCCGGGACAACGGCCTTGAAAGCACGGCCGTCACGGTATCCCCGGATGAAGCGCACAACCCCATCAGCCCGGTGGCAAAAAACCGGAAGGGCGGGCTCGATCATCTCAAACGCGTCATCGAGTGCGGTCACAACGCAGGCATCAAACTGCTGTGCGGTCCGTATTACCAGGTGCTCGGAGTGTTCACCGGCAAGGGACCGACTCCCGACGAAATGAAACGCGCCGCCGACGTGCACCGCCCGCTGGCGGATTTCGCGCAGAAAGCCGGCATCCTGCTGGCTATCGAGCCGCTCAACCGCTTCGAGAGCCACTTTCTCAACACCATGGCCCAGGGTGCTGCCTATGTGAAACTGGTGAATCACCCGAACTTCAAAACGATGTTCGACACCTTCCACAGCAACATCGAGGAGCGTGATCCTGTGGGCGCGCTGGCCAAGGACTTCGGCTGCGTGGCGCATATTCACATCTCGGCGAACGACCGCGGCGTGCCCGGCAAAACTCATAACGGCCCGACGCTGATCAAGCCGGTGATCGAACTCGCGAAGAAGAAGAAATACCAAGGCTACCTCACGGTCGAGGCCTTCGGCAGCGCGCTGCCGGATCTCGCGGCGGCGACGCGCGTGTGGCGTCCGTTCTTCAAGAACGAAGAAGAGGTTTACCGGGAAGGCATCAAGTACATCAAAGCCTGCATCGCCGGTTGACCGGCTGCCGCAGGCTCAGCGCGGCTGCCGTTCGGACAGTTCCCGCACCGCCTGGCGCAGTTCGTGGATTTCGCGGCGCAGCGCTTCCATCTCGCCCTGCGGGCGGCGCGGTTCTTCGCGCCGCTCTCCATCCGGCCGGGGCCGGTCCCCCTCCCCGCGCAGGGCGGCGCGCAACCGGTTGGCCATTTGATTCACATGCTCCGCCGCATCGGGCATTCCGGCCTCCCGCAAGTGACCGACCGCCTGCTCCACATGGCGGAGTTTGTTTTCCAGTTCCGCGCGGGCCGGTCCTTCGGGTCTCCGGTCACCGCCTTCACGCCGGTCACCCCCTTCACGCCGGGCTTCGCCTTCACGCCGGGGTTCGCCCTCCCTGCGCGGTTCGCCTTCGCGCCGGGGCCCGGGTTCGCCTTCCCGGCGTTCGCCGCGCTCACTGGCAGCACGTTCCAAATGAGCCCGGGCCTCTGCGGCCTGTGTTCTGGCCGCCCGGCGCCGCGCTTCAGCCTCGTCCTTCTTGCCCGCTTTCTCCAATTCCTCCGCTTCCGCGAGCGCTGCTTTGATGTGGCGCTCGATTTCCTCCTTCTGACGGGCAATTCGTTCCCGCTCGGGACCGGCTCCGTCACGGGGAGCATCGGGTCGGTCCTGGGCGTGGAGGGGCAGGATGAGGGCAGCTGAGACGGCAAGGAGTGCGGATTTCATGAGTTTTGCTTGTGGTGCCGCGAAACCTCCGGCACCGGCATTGGGCTGTCCACACGATTTGTGCGGATGGGAACAGGCGGCAGGGCGTGCCCCCGCCAAATCAGAGGTGCGGCTGCGCCATGCATTCAGTTATGGCGGAGTTTCGTTCCCGTCCCTATAATGCATCCCCTATTCCCCACTTACGAATTCTCCCATGAGTCCGTCACCACTTCCCCGCGTGCTGCAACTGCTGGCCCCTGTTTTGTTATGCGTTTCCGCAGTCCGTGCTGAATTGCCCGCCGCTCCGGCGGGACTTACAGTGACCTGGGCCACTTCGGGCCTCATCAGCGCTTCGTGGGTGGACCGGTCGGGCAATGAAACCGGATACCACATTACCTATCGGACAAACCCAACGGCGCAGTTCAGCATTTACGACTCGGTGGGTGCCAACAGCACCACCTACTCCAACACGCCGAACTCGTGGCCGGGCTGCACGAGTTTCGAGTGGGCCGTCTTCGCCTACAACGCCGAGGGCAGCACGGTATCGAACATCGTTACCGTTGTCGCTCCGCCCAGGATTACCAGTGCCGATTACACCTCTGGCCTGATCGGGCAAAACTTCAGCTACACCCTGACCACCACGTGCCCATCCCCGGCATGGACGGCGGACCCCATGCCAGAGGGTCTGACCTTCAATGCCGCCTCGGGCACCATCAGCGGCATCCGGACAACACCGGGGCTGAACCCGGTAAATGTCACTCTGACTTCAGGCGGGAAGACTGTGACACAGACGCTGAAAATCCGCTTCTTTCGCCCGGTGCCGGCACTTGAGGCGCCGGAGAATACGTTGCCGCTGGAGGATCTCACACTGCGCCGCGGCGCTGCGCCCTCGACCGTGAACCTGGACACGCACTTCGACGACCCTGATGTCACAGACGCTTCGCGCCTCGTCTTCAATTCCGGGACGATCGATTTCGTTTACTATCCGGCGGCGGCGCCGGCGACGGTGGCGAACTTCAAAGGATACATTTCCCGGGGGGATTTTGTGAACACGATCATCCACCGCAGCGTGCCGGGATTCGTTTTGCAGGGCGGAGGCTACAAAGCCGAAGCCGGCACACCCTCCATCACGCGACAGGCGCCGGTGGTCAACGAACCGGACATCACCAACGTCCGCGGCACCGTGGCCATGGCCAAGAGCGCCGGCAATCCCGACAGCGCCACCAGTGAGTATTTCATCAGCCTCGCGAATAACGCCGCGAACCTTAACAATCAAAATGAGGGGTTCACAGTCTTCGCCCGGGTGCCTGCGGCCGGCATGGCGGTGGCGGATGCCATCGCAGCCTACTGCACTTTCAATTTTGCCGCCACCAATCCCGTGCTCACCGACTGCCCGGTCAATACGTGGCCCGTGTGCCCGGTTCCCAAGCCAGCCACGCCGGCATTTTCAGTGGACCCGCTCGTGAAGCTCCTGTCGGCGGGCCCGGTCGCACCGCTTTCCTTCTCCGCGCTGTCATCGGCGCCGGAGGTGTGCGGCGTCTCGACCAGCGGCACCCAACTGTCACTGAATCCTCTGACCGCCGGCACCGCGACGATCACCGTCACCGCCACCGATCTCGATGGCCAGTCGATTCAACGCACCTTCGGTATCATCGTGGAGGAACATCTCACAGACTGGCTCTCAGGGCAGAACTTTCCCGATCCCGGCGATGCCGTGCCGCTCGCCAATCCGGACCATGATACCCTGGTGAATATTATGGAATTCGCGCTCCTGACGAACCCGCAGGAATTCAGTCCATCCATCACTCCGGGCACGGTGACTGTAGAAGCCGGGCGGTATCTTTCCCTCTCTTTTCCCGTGCGCAAATTCACCGGCGGCGGTTTCCGCTACGCTGTAGAGGGTCACGATGCCCTGACAGGCACCTGGACGGAGTTGTGGAACTCAGACCAGGGTTTTACGCATACGCTTGTGGCAGAGGCCGCGGATCAGCCTGACCGGACGGTGATCACCGTTCGTGACGCCGTGGCAATCACACCCGGCAGCCGGCGCTATCTGCGGCTTCGAGTCACCGATACACCATGAATTTGGAACTCAATGGCCGCACTGCCCTGGTTACCGGTGCCACCCGCGGGCTGGGACTGGCCATGGCCCAGGCATTGGGAAAATCCGGTGCGCGCGTCGCGGTGAATTATTTCAATGACGACGCTGTCGCCTCCCGTGCGCTGGCCTCGCTGCGCGCCGACGGGTGTGAAGCGGAACTCTTCAAAGCCGACGTCAGCGACCCCGCCGCGATTGAACAACTCATCGCTGCCGTGCGGTCCAATTTCGGCCCGGTGGACATCCTCGTGGTGAATGCGACACCGGACCAGCCTCACAAACCCCTGGAGGATTACGACTGGGCTTTCTGCCAGCAGATGCTCGACTTTTTCGTGAAGAGTCCGTTCCTGCTCGCGCAGGCGGTAGTGCCGGAGATGAAACAGCGCGGCTGGGGCCGCATCATCAACATCACCAGCGAAGTCTTCGCGGAAGGCGTTCCCCATTTCAGTCCCTACGTCGCCGCCAAGGGGGCGCAGGAGGGACTGACCCGTTCGCTGGCGCGCGAACTCGCCCCGTGGGGCATCACCGAGAACAGCGTCGCGCCTGGCTGGATTCCGGTGGAGCGCCACGCCGGCGATCCGCAGGAGGAGAAAGATGCTTATCTCGCCACGATCCCCGCCGGCCGCTGGGGCACACCGGAGGATCCCGCCGCCGCAGTCGCCTTTCTCGCGAGCGGGTCAGCGGCATTTATTTCAGGCCAAAGCCTCGGAGTCAACGGTGCCCGCACCGTTTGACAGGCGCGCCCTCTCAGTTCCCGCATCCTGACACTGCAAAAAAAGAGACTTTCCGGCGAAACACCGGAAAGTCTCTCTGAAGGATTGGTCTCTTAAGACCGGCGCTTAGAAGCGGTAGCGGGCACCGACCGTCCAGGTCTCGGCGTCGGCGTCCAGGTCGCCTTCGTGATAGCCGACCGTAACGTCCCAGTTTTGCCAGACCTGGTAGTAGGCTTTGGCAAAGAACGCCCAGTCTTCGTCGTCCCAGATGTCGGTGTATTGCACACCGGCATGAACTTCGAGGCAGCCCCACTTGGCGCGAACGTGCGGGCGGACGAACCAGCCGGTGTCGTCATCGCTGTAGCTGTACCAGGTGCCGACTCCAAACTCAGGATCGATCGGATCCGGTTCGAAGATGTCTTCATCGAACTCGGCCCAGATGATCCCGCCGTCAGCGGCGAGGTGGAAGTTGTCGGAGAGAGCGATGTAACCACCGACGGCGGCGGTCACGTGCCATGCATCAAAGTAATCAGCCTCGTCGTAACCCGTGGTGAGACGGACATAGAAGTTGCTGGCGGGCGAATACTCGAAGTTCAGACGAACTCCATCTGCATCATCGCCGCCGTAATCAGCATCGGTGTTGGCATAGAGCAACTCCACGTTGCTGTAGCTGATGCCGCCGGCGCAGCGGTCACTCGGGATGGGCGGTGGCGGGCCGGGAGGCGGGGTCATCGGCGGCGGCGGGCCGGCGAACGAGGCAGCCGTGCTCAGGGCGAGCGCGGTGAGGATGGTTGCAGTTTTTTTCATCAGGTTGTTTTTGGTTTTGTTAGTTCTGGTCGCGGGTCAAACCGCACCAAGGCTGGCATTCTCCTCATAAAGAATCGAATGTCAAAACCCTGATTTCTAATATTTGCAGAACTTTCGAATGATTTGCAAATAAAAAAATTGGGAGGCTTGCTGTCGCGACGCGCGGACAAACAAGCCTCCCAAAGAGGTTTCAAGCGAAATTAGTAGCGATAACGGGCACCTGCGGTCACCATGGTGGCGTCTTCGCCAAAGGTGACTCCGGCGGTGATGTCCCAGTTGGGGGCCACCTGGTAGAAGAGGTCCACGAATCCGGCCCATTCGTCCTCGAAGTCGCCGCCGTAGTCGCTGTAGAGAGCGCCGGCATGGGCTTCAAAGCAGCCCCACTTCGCGCGCAGGTGCGGGCGCACATACCAGCCGAATTCGTCTTCCTCCCCGTCGGCCCAGAAACCGCCGTTCGGGTCACTGCTGCCGTCCGGCACCCAATAATCCTCTCCATCCCACGTAGTCCACAGCACACCGGCCTCGCCGACAATATGAACATTCTGCGTCAGCGGGACGTAGCCGCCGACTCCGGCTGACAACGACCAGAAATCGATGTCATCCGCCTCGTGGTAGGAGGCACCGCCGGCGATGTAGAAATTATCCCAGTCCGAATATTCAGCCCGAAGGATAACTCCATCACCGCTGTCTGATCCCAGATCGTAGTCGGTATAGGCATAGAGAAGTTCAACATTGTTGTAACTGATCGGTCCGGCACAGGGGTCGGGCGCTTTGACGACAATAGGGGCGGGAGCAGGCTGGACACCGGCGGTCACGGTCAGGACGCTGGCCAGCATGGCAGAGGCAGTGAGTTTCTTCATTGTTCGGTAGGATTGGATAATATGGTTGCGATGAATAATTCGAGTCAAAATCTAGACGAGGGAAATTCTGATGGAGCTAATGATTTCTAATAATTACAGAACATCCTGTCTCATTGCAAATGGAAAAACCCGGAGCTTCCGGGAGGTGGTAAGCGCCGGAGCATGCCGTTCCGCCGTGCTCTACTGGAGGCTCGATTCAAACGTTCCCCAGCCCTTGAGTTCCAGCACTTCCCCGCAAAGAAAGAGGGAGCCGCAGACGAGAAGGCGCTCCGGAAACGCGGCTGCGGCGGCGAGGGCCTCGCGGGCGCCTGTGCAAACTTCAGATTCTACTCCGGCAGGGGCTGAGGCGGCCAATTCCATTGCCGGCACCGCGCGGGGACTCTGCAGGGTCACGAACAAGAAACGGGCGGCAACCAGGCCGAGCAGCCGGAGGGACGCGGCGAAGTCCTTCGCCGCCACGGCTCCGAAAATCACGGTCGCTTTCTCTCCCGAAAACCGGCTTTGCCATGCTTCCACCACCGCCGCCGTCCCGTGCGGATTGTGCGCCCCGTCGAGCACGATGCGGCCTTCGTCCAACAACTGAAACCGCCCCGGCCACACGGTGGAGGCGAGACCGCGGGCCACCGTCTCTTGTGGCACTTCAAAGCCGGCCGAGCGCACGGCGGCCACGGCCAGCGCGGCATTCCAGCGCTGATGCTCTCCCGGCAACGGCAGCGGATCCGGCCACGGGTCTGTGACCATTGTCAGGCTGGAACCGGCGCGGCGGGCGGCATCGCGGATCACGGTTTTGGCCGCAGGCTGCTGCGGCGCGCTCACCACGGGAACTCCGGGTTTGATGATGCCCGCCTTCTCCGCGGCGATTTTTTCCAGAGTGTCCCCCAGGCACTGCTGATGGTCCATGGCGACGGGCGTGATCACACTCACAAGAGGCGTCAGGGCGTTGGTGGCATCAAGCCGGCCGCCCATGCCCGTCTCCAGCACGATCACCTCGGCACCCGCGCGGTCCATCCAGTCCAGCGCCAGCGCCAGCGTCAATTCAAAGAAAGTCGGATGCGGTTCCCATCCGCGCACGACACTCCGCAGCGCCTCGATACCGCTCTCCACTTCGTCAGGATCGATCATCCGCCCGCCGCAGCGCATCCGTTCACCGAAGCTCACCAGGTGCGGTGAAGTGAACAATCCGGTTCGCTCGCCGGCCTCGCGCAGAATGCTTTCCATGAAGGCACACGTGGAGCCCTTGCCGTTGGTGCCCGCGACATGCAGGAACCGCTGTCTGCTTCCTGGCAGGCCCAGTTCCCGCAGCAGCCGCCGGGTGTTCTCCAGTCCCGGCTTGATGCCGAACTGCTGCACACTGTAAAGCCATGTCAGGGCGGGGGTCACGGGGAGGTGAAACTTTGCCCGCCAGCAAGACGTCGAACGGTGCCGCTGCAATCACGGATCACCCGGCCGGGATGCGGCAGGACCAGCCGTCGCTGCCATTCCGGCATCAGCGGTTTGTCAGCCGCCCGCGGAAAAACAGGCGCTGGTCTGCGGCGGCGGGCGGCAATTCAAACTGATACCGCACCCAGCCGGCATCCATCGGCTCTGTCAGAGGCGCTGCGGGAACGGAACTCCACTGCTCCAGATTGGAAGAAGACTCCAGGCTGACGCGCCATCCGGGCGAATTTTCCAGCGCAGGAGCCGCGAAGGTTAGCGCCCCCGGCACGGCGAAAGCGATGGCCGCCGGTCCGTTCCCGATTGAAGCCGGATCGACGGGTCGAGGCAGCAGATTACCGCCGGCATCACGTCCGTCCTGCTGGCCCAGCCATGCGAGCAGGTCATTGCGGTCTCCTTCGGACAATCCGGACACCATCCGGTGCGGCGCGGCAGCGGCAAGACTGGAGGCATTGCTGACGATGATCGCGTTGATCATGAGATCGCCGTTGCCGCGGGCGATCTCGACCGTGTTCGAGGATCCGGCGTTGAGCACCGTATCCACGCTGAGTCCGCGCCACCCGCTGAGCTGCCAGCTGTTGTCAGGAAACTGCCGCAGCACCGTGATGGTCTGTTCCACGCCATTGATGCGCAGCAGGGCGGTGCCTCCGTTGTACTGCCGGGCATAACGAATGGTCAGCCGCGCCGGGCCGCCGGGGCCTCCGTGCACGCCGTTGAACCGCACCGCCGGCGGAGTGGCGGCACCGGCTTCATTTCGCAGGTAAAGATACTCGCCGGTGAATACGCCGCGGAGGAAGCCGCCGCCGCCCTGCCAGGATTCCTCCACGGCAATTCCTGCGGCCCCCGGATCGACGGTGGTGAGCAGCTGCGCATCGCGCGGCCCGAGGAAGGCTCCTCCGGCATAACTGAAGACCTCCGGGAGGCTGGCCGCCTGCCCGTGGTGGAGGAAAATCCGGGAGCTGTGCAATCCGTGAAGCGTCGGCACGTCAATGCCGGGAAGCGGCGCCCCGAGGCGGAGACCGCTGAGACGCGACTGTGTTCCCACTTCCGCCGGCAGGCTGCTCGTGAGCGGAGTGCCGCGATGACAGGACGCACAGTTCAGGGATTGAAAAACCGTCTGGCCGCGGACCGCCGCAGTTGTCAGGGTGCCGTCGGGATTCCGGTGCGGACTGCGGGGAGTATGCTCCGGACCCAGCGAAGTGACGTAGGCCGCGAGGGCATCGAGGTCTGCGCTCAGCCCCGCCTTGGTGCTGGCCGGGTCCGGGTGCTGCGCCGCGAACTGCTCCGGCGTCAGGCTGAGCAACCCGGTCCCGCCGAAGGCCGCGCGAATGTCATGCTCGAAGTCCTGAATTTCATCGAAGTTCCCGCTCCAGTGCACCGCCCCGTGGCTCATGCCGCCGCGGCCCCGGAGATCGGTCGTGCGGCGCAGGCCCTCACCGCGCCCGGTAAAATCCCACACGCGCCCGTCGTGTCCGCCGTCGAGGTGGCAGCTGGCGCAGGATAAATAACTGTCAGCGCTCATGCGCGGGTCCGCGGCGTTGTAGAAGATGCGCTTCCCCGCGAGCACGCCGGGAGTGAGGAGTTCAGACTCCACGCAGTCCGTCGTCGCGATGAGCGGCAGGGTCGTGCGGTTCTCCAGGAGCAGCGGCGAGGCATCGCGCACCGTGACCGTGCGGCCCATGAAATCATGGGAGAACAGCCTCCCCGACGGCGCATCCACCAGCACTCCCTGCGGCGCGGGACCGGTGCCGGCCTGCAGTGTGATGACCGCGGGTGAGGTCTCCGTGCTGCCGGTGGTGATCTGCGTGGTGAGCGGCGCCAGGCTCAGGGCATCGATGCCAACGATGCGGTTGTTCCCCTGGTGTGCGATGAGCAGGGTGTCGCCCGGCGGCGTGTAAGTGACCGCGGCCGGGCTGTCACTGTTGTCGAAGTCGCGGCGCGAATGCGGGATCTCCGCATTTTGTGTCAGGTCGAGAAAGGAAATGACGGCGCGCACCGTGGTCTCGTGGGTGTGGTTGCCAGCGCCGTAGAGGGTTCCGCGCAGCACATTGTCCTGCTTGGAAACGATGGCGGCGCGCGTGCCGTCCGGCGAGAGGGCGATGCCCGCGAGGTAATTCGGCACACCCGCCGCCCGGTCCCCGCCGTCGATGGTGTTGGCCGAGCTGAGCGTCATCGTGCGCACATTCGCCAGGGAGGCGCTGAACTCTCCAATCTCCGCGTGCAGGTCCGGCGAAATGAACCGTGTCACCAGCACCCGCGAGCCGTCACCGCTGACGGCGAGAGCGCGCGGCGTGGGGAAAGTCGTCTGCGTCAGCGGCGCGGCACCTGGATTTGCCGCGCTGTAGCGGTGGAGGCGCGCGGAGCCGTACATCGTCACATAAAGCAGCATGCCGTCCGGTGACGGTGCGATGCCGAACGGTGCGGAGCCGTAAGGGAGCGCGATGGTCTGAAACGGCGATCCATCCGGGTTGAAGAGGCGGATTTCATCGCTGCGGTGACACGTCACCCAGTAGCGGCCGTTCGCATCGCGGGCGATGCTGCGCGGGTTCACGCCGACGGGAATCTCCGCCTCTTTCGCGCCGGAGCCGGCGTTGAGCACCGTCACGGTGTTTGCGTCAGGATTCACGCTCCACACCCGGCGCACACCTGCATCGTCTCCGATGGCCAGGGGGCCGCTCTGCGTCGGCCGCGGACCGGCGGGCGGCGTGATGACGAGCACGCGCAGCGAATCCGTAACCACATTTCCCGCCGCATCGCGCACCTGCACCAGCACACGCGGACGGCCCGTCGTGGTGTAACTATGCGCCGCACCCGCCGCCGCGCTCCACCCTGTCCACGTGCCGTCAAAGTTGAAGCGATACTCCAGCGCGCTGCCGCCGCTCGCTGCGGCAGTCACCGTAATCTGCTGCCCGGGTGCAGGCTGGTAATTCGTCGCCGTAAATGATGAAATCACCG
Source organism: uncultured Akkermansia sp. (assembly GCA_964523105.1). GTDB lineage: Bacteria > Verrucomicrobiota > Verrucomicrobiia > Verrucomicrobiales > V1-33 > V1-33. The sequence goes on along the minus strand of CAZFZN010000007.1, from coordinate 182,004 downwards.
GCGGCGCCACCGCATTCAGGCCGCCGCCGGTGGAGAAGCGGAACGAATACGGCTCGATGTAATTGCCCGCCGCGTCGCGGAAACCGGTCTCCGTCGCGGGATCGGAATGGAAGTCCACCTGGTAGGTCGTATCCGCCGCGAGGCCCGTGTCGGGCGTAAACGTCAGGTTGCCGGAGAAATCATGGAGCAACATGCCGCTCACCGCGGTGCCGGGCGTGTCATTCGCGCCGACCGGGCGCACGGTGAAGTCCACGCCGTTGCGCGGCCCGCCGTTGCGCGGGTGTTCGTGAAGCAAAAAACTCAGCGGGGCGTGGCGCGGGTAGTTGGTGCGGCCTGCCTGCGGGATATGATAGGCAACGCGCGGCGCGTTTGTGTCCGGCGCCTGCTGATGCACCCACACGCCCATGCCCTGATTGAAATTCGGAATCGGATAGCCGCCGGTGAGCCAGAGATTGCCCAGGGGAAGAGACATCTGCGAGGTGTTCACGCCGGCGAGCGCACCGGGAGGCAGCGCGGGCGCTCCGGGCGGACGCGGCGGATTCACTTCGTTCAGGGTCAGCACGACCGGATGGGCGTCGCCCGCGAGAAAGCGCGTCATGTCCACCTTGCGGTTATGAATGAATCCGAACTGATCCTGATAGACCGGATACGAGGCATTGCTGAACTGCGGCACCGTCAGCGTGGCTGCCGTCCGCACCTCGCCGGTGCCGGAGGGATGCGCGGCTTCGGTGATCTCCGCGGCCATGAGGATATCCGTGGTCGAGCCGATAACGTAGAGCCCCGTGCCGTCGCTGAACAAATTCGGCCAGTAGCCGTGAAACCCGCCCTGCAGCGCCCCGGCGAACTGTGCCGTCACCGCGTCGTTCGCGGCGTTGCCGTCCTCGAAATTCTGATATGTCAGGCGATAGACCACCACGCCGTCATTCCCCGCACCGCCGCTGCGCGCCATGATCAGCAAATCGCCGAAGAACATGGGATGCCAGTCGCCGCCGCCAAACTGACCGGTGTGGTCCAGCGTCGCCAGCACGCGGCGCTGCGCGAGCCCGTTCGGCCCGATGCCGACTTTCGCGATCTCGACAGGCGCATCGTCCGTGTCGTACCACAGCAGCGTGGCGCTCCACGGGCCCGCCTGACTGCTGCGGTTGTACCACAGCGGCAGCTCGGAAAGCATCGGCACGCCATTGGAACCGCCGCGCTCGACCGGTCCGCCGAACGTGCTCACGCGCAGCGGATCGGGCAGCAGCAGATTCCCCCACTGCGCCGTCCCGTGCGCATTCCAGCCGTAGTTGTTCTGAATCCACGAATCGTTCGCATAGCTCAGCTCGAAGTCGGAGGGAAACCGCCGCACCGGATTCGCCGGGTCCGCAATGTCATAGACGCGCACTCTCAAATCCGACCCGGGCCGCGATCCCGGCGATTCGCCGCCGACGATGATCCAGCCATTGAGGTAATTGATGGAGGTCGTGCGCCCGATCGGCTCGGAGCCATTGGTCACCGGGTGACTCAACAGGGTGCCGGGAGCCTCGCTGCGCGGCGCGTTGGCAAAGCCGGCAGTCGTCACCTGCGCCCGCAGGCAGACAGCGGAGCAGGCGAGGACGAACAGAGCAGGGCAGCGGAATGTCATGGCGGGTCTCATCCCGGAGAGAGGCCGGGAGCGGCTTCTTCTTGGGGATTGCGCGGGCCATGTTACACAGGATCCGGAAAATTGAACCGCGGCGCAGGCCGGCGGTCGCGGAGCCGGAGGAATTCTTTACATTTTCAGCAAGACCCGGGAGTTCCGTGCGAATAAGCTGAAGAATTCTCCTGCCATGTACTCCTGTGCTCCCTTCTCCACTGCAGCCGGCCGCGTCCGGGCGGGAAAACCGCGGCGTGTGCCCCGCCGGTGTCAATAAGATGAGCGCGCCGACCGAAATCGTTCGCGGGGAGGAACTGCGCATGGCAGTGGCCGTGCCGGACCACACGCTGCTTCGCGTCATTGGGCGCGGCAGCTACGGCGAAGTGTGGGAGGCGCGGAATGTCATGGGCACGCCGCGGGCGGTGAAGGTGGTGCGGCGTCACGATTTTGATTCGGCGCGGCCATTCGAGCGGGAGTTCGAGGGCATACAACGCTATGAGCCGGTGTCCCGCACACACCCCGGACTCGTGCAGGTGCTCCATGTGGGCCGGGATGCGGAGGCATCGTGTTTTTATTATGTGATGGAACTGGCGGACAACGCCGCCGCCGGCGACGGCGAATACGTGCCGCGGACGCTGCGCGGCGAACTGCAGCGGCGCAAAATGCTGCCCGTGGAGGAGTGCATCGAAATCGGAATCACGCTGGCGAGCGCTCTCGGGCATCTGCACAAAACCGGCCTGGTGCACCGCGATGTGAAGCCGTCGAATATCATCTTCGTGGACGGCCTGACAAAGCTGGCTGACGTGGGCCTGGTGGCGCGGCTGAGCGATTCGCGCAGCATGGTGGGTACGGAGGGGTATTATGCGCCGGAAGGCACGGGGCAGCCGCGCAGCGATGTTTTCAGCCTCGGCAAGGTGCTCTATGAGTGTGTGACCGGACAGGACCGCATGGATTTTCCTGACGTTCCCGGGTCGTGGAGCGGCGGATCGGATTCGCGCGCGGCGTTCGAGTTCATGGAGATCGTGCTGCGCGCGGCGGAGTCCAATCCGGAGCGCCGCTATGCCGACACGGATGAAATGCTGGCTGATCTCGCGCTGCTGAAGGCGGGGAAATCCCTGCGCTATCTGCGCCGCATGGAGACGCGCTTGAAGCGCACGCTGCAGGTCCTCGCTTTCTCCGCGCTGGGCATCGCGGCCGCGGGCGGCGCGTGGTTTTACGAACGACACCGCGGCAATCAAATCGCCGCAGCGGAGCAGAAAGCCACGCAGGCCGAGGCGCAGACCCGAAAACTGCTGGGCGACTCGCTCGTCGCGGAGGCGCGCGCCGTGCGGCTGAGCCGTCAGGCCGGGGCGCGGACGAAAGCGCTGGATGCCGTGCAGCGCGCCCTGGCGGCCGGGGCTCCCCGGCGGGAACTGCGCACGCAGGCGGCCTCCGCTCTGGCGCTGATGGATGCCGGGGAAATCGATCCGGCATTGAGCCTCCACACGGAAGGGCACCGCGTCATGTGGTCGCCGGACGGCGCCTTTTGTGTGGTGGCGGCACGGTGGGGCGGAAGGGCAGAGGTGCGCGAACGCGCCGGACAGCGGGTCATCGCCGTGCTTGAAACCGGCGCTGACATTCATGAGGTGAACGTCAGTCCGCGCGCCGAACACGTCGCCCTGCTGCACAACGAAGGCCGCATCTCTCTCTGGAACACCGCGGAGCGGCGCAGAGTTTGGGAAACTCCTCCGTCAGGAAGCATGGCGCGTCCGTCCTTCAGCGCCGATGGCAACTGGATCATCCATTCAGGAAACGGCGGCTTGTTCGCGAGGCCATGCGGCGAGGGCGCGCCCGTGAATTTGATGCCCGGCGCGCCGGTGATGCGCGGCGTTTATCTGTCTCCGGACGGCCGCTGGATCGCGGCCCTGCCGGTGCCGCCGGACGAACAGACGGGCAAACCGGTGAAGGACCTCGGCCTGCGCATCTACACCGGTCTACCCGGCGGCATGCCCTCGCCGGAGGATGCCGAGAAGGTCAGGGAAAAGATCATCGACTCCGACATCCGCCTCGAAGGAGTCAGCATCAGCGCGGACAGCCGCTACGTGGCCGCCGCCGTCAGCGAAGACCGCCTGCGCATTTGGGAAGTCCCCTCCCTGGCCCAGATCGGCTGGCTGCGCGGGCATCAGCGCAGCGTGCGCGGCACCGCGTTTCATCCGCACGACAGCAATATCGTCGCCAGCACCTCGTGGGACGGAACCACCCGCCTGTGGGACATCGCCACGCGCCGGGAAATCATGGCCATCCCCGCGGGCGGTGAGGAAATCATGATCAGCGGCGAACGCGGTGAACTGCTGCTGCGCCGCTGGGACCGGACCGGATTTCACGCGGCGGAGATCTCTGTGCGCACCGCCCTGCGGGTTTACAACATTCCCCCGCACACGCCGCTCGGGCTCTTCGCCAATGTCGTGTGGCACCCTGACGGAAACCTCATCGCCTGCGCCGGCGCCGCCGGCGTCATTGTCTGGAATGTCGCCACCGGCATTCCGTTCACCGCAGAGACTCCGGAGGATCCCATGGAGTGGAGGAACTGCGCGTTTCATCCAAAAGACGGCGCGCTTTATGTCAGCGGCATTCACGGGCTCCTGCGCCGCACCGTCACCTTGCAGGACGATGGCACGGTGAAGTTCGGACCGCGCGAGAAGGTGCTGGATGGATTCACTTCGTTCCTGAAGTGGAGTGGCGACACGCTCGCCGTGAGCGGAAGATTCGACGAGAAACGCCGCGGCGGCGTCGCGCTGCTCCCGCCGTCGGGCCGCGGACGGTTTCTCGTGCCCTCACAACTTCCGGATCAGCTCGCCGCGTCGCCGGACGGCCGCTGGGCCGCTGTGGCGCGCTACCCCGGCGCCGGCGGCACCCTTTTCGACCTGAGCACGGATCCGCCAACGGCGCGTGATGTGGAGACTCCGGCACGCGCCGATTTCAACTTCTCCGCCGACAGCCGCATTCTGATCACCGGCACGGAAAAGGAAATCACCTTCACGCGGCCGGGGGACCTGAGCGCCGCCGCTCCGCCGGTGCCGCGGCGCAATGTGCAGGAAATCCCCTCTCATTCCGCCGTGAGCGCCGCCGCCGGACTGATCGCGGTGACCACAGGACCGACGGAAGTAACGCTGCTCGACGGCCAAACCTGCGAGCCCCTGTTCACGCTGGACTCCGCGCTGACGCCCTTCGACGCCTCCCTCGCCTTCAGTCCCGACGGCAAACGGCTCGCCCTCACCGGCGGCACCAGTCGCGTCATGGTCTGGGATCTGGCGTGGATTCGCGAAGAACTGACGAAGAAGGGCCTCGGCTGGTAGTTTTGCCCGACAGCAAAACGCCTTCACCGCGCGCCACGGTGAGGGCGTTCATGGATGGCTGCCGGGATCAGTTCCTGAGAACGCGCACGCGGAACTGACGCCGCACGTCCGCGGCAAACGGCACCGGCGCACGGAACACGAAGGTGACGCTGCCGTCCGGATGCACCGTCTCCCTGACAAGTTCAGCATCCGCACTCCATCCGCTGAGAGCCGTAGCGGTTTCGGCGATGACCCCGACATCGGTCGTGAACGGCGCGCGGGTGAAGGTCATGGTCGCATAGAGTTCCGGAGGATTCATGCCGACGGTCACTTCCTGCACGAGGGCCGCCGGGGCCTTCGCGGCGTCGCTCGCGGAATTACTGCCGCCGAGCATGTACTCCACGAGGTCCTGGAGGCCGTCGTCGTCGTCGTCTCCCAGTCCGTCCGCGCTGCCGCCGTTGGTCTGCGCCCACAGTTCGTAGCCGCAGTCGAGACCGCCGGGATTGCCGTGCAGGAGCGAGTGCGCGTGCCAGTTGGATGCGAGGTTCTTGTCGGCCGCTGCGGGGCCGGAGCAGGTGAACCAGAGTGTCCGTCCGTTGCCGTCGGCCGCGACGGGCCACGGCGGATCGTCCTCATAGCGGAAGTCGGCAATGATGTCAGGATCGGTGTCCGCATCGCTGCCGTCCACGCCGGTGAGCACAAGCCGCTCGCCCCCATTGTCGAGTCCGCCGGTCCACGGGCCCACGGTTTTTCCGGAAAGGCCGGGATAGCCTGCATCCGGATAGCGGCTGGCAAAAGCGGCTGGGTCGCGCGCGACGACGATCCGCTCACCCGCGTCCAGAATGCGGCCGGTGGGAAAGGTGTAGGTAAGACCGTTGACGAAGCTGACACTGGTCAGGTCCACCGGTCCGGCGCTGATGTTCTGCAGTTCCACGAACTCGAAACTCTGCACATCGCCGGCCGTGGGCGTGCCCGGCGCACCGATCAGCGGGTTGTAATTGATCTCCGTGATCACCAGCGAGTCGGCGGAGGCCGGCGTGCCCACGATGAAATCGGCGAACTGCAGCGCGCTCCAGTTTCCTGCGCTGTAGCCCCGTGCGACAACGCGGCCCGTGGTGGTCAGGCTGACATTGGCAGGGCTGGCCCCGGTCTGCACGGAAGCCGAGGGATTGATGCCGCCGCCAATGAGGCGCGGGTCGGTGCCGTCGAGCGACCAGTAGAGCGTGGTGCCGGCGTTGGGATTGGTGATGGTGAGCGCAGTACCGGACGGCACGACGCCGCCGTAGCTGGAGAAGGCGGGCGCATCGAGAGTGGAGTAGAGCGGCAGCGCGGTGTTGGAGGCATCGGACAGGTTGACCTTGTCCTGATAGGCGCGGAGCTGCGCCACGAGACGGAGGGTGCGTCCGAGGCCGGGTGTGCCGGAGGGATTCGCCTGCGTGGGAATGCTGGCGAGATACTCGGCATTGCTGCCCTGACTGACCCAGCCCTTGAGCTGCGTGATGCTCTCGTCCCATGCCGACGGCATGAAGTCGATGGAGCCGACACCCTTGGCGTCACCCCAGCGGGCGCTCTCGGCGAGAATGGCCGTGCGAACCACTGCGGCACGGGCATCGATCGTGGCGTTGACATTCGCGACGCTCAGAGGAGCCCCGGGACGCGTAAGCTGACGGTGCGCGCGGTCATGGAAGCGCACGCGATATTCCAGACAGGACGCGAGGTTCTCGTGGAAGTACTCCGGGTTGCTCTTGGTGTAGGTGGTGATCTGGTTGTACATCGTCTGGCCCTTGTAGTTCGTGCCGCTGCCGCCCCACGGGCCGGTGCGGTCGAGACTGCGCTCGTTGCCGGTTTGCAGATCGGTTCCCATGCCATGCTCGAAGTCGTGCGGGAAATTGACGAAGCCGCGGGTGCCGAGCTGGTCGCGGAGGGAAAACCAGTTGTTGGAGGCGCTGTTGAGGAAGGTGGAGAGCGGGGCGTCGAAACTGCCGCAGTACCACGTCACCAGCATGTAATCGATGAGGTTGTCCGCATCGAGCACCACCGGGTGATTGACGGGGTCGTTGTAGGGAACGCCGTTCGGGTCGAGCCCCATCAGCTCGAAGTAGATGGCGCGGCGCGTGGCCTCGGTCTGACCGGCGAGCGTGCGCATGTCGTTGGTGCGCCACCACAGTCTGGCCCACGCACTGCCCGGCGCGGCGCTGGTGCCCTGGGCGAATGTTCCGTCGGTCGCCTCGGTATTATAACCGGCGGCGTTGCCGGCGGACTTGATGGTGTCGTAGTTGTCCTTGTCGCCGCCGAGGTAGGTCTGGCCGAAGGAGGCTTCGGGGCGCTCCTGCGACATGTAGATGCCCCAGTAATGACCGTTCACATAACAATGATAGTGGCGGGTGCGCGGGTAGGGCTGTCCCATCTGACCGAAGAGATCGCGCGACACCGGCTCCCGGACGAATGTGTTGTAGCGCAGGCGCAGCGTGGTCGCGGCACCGCCGGGCGCGGTGTAAGTGTAGGAGTTGTTCTGCGGGGAGAAGCTCCACGAGTAGTTTTGCGGGCACTGCAGATCGAGCTGCTCGAAGTCGGACGCGCCCTCCTCGCCGAAAATCGGATAGAGCAGGTCGCCGTCGTATTCGTTGCGGAAGTAGAAGTGCCACGCGTGCTTCGGGTTGTCCGTGGAGCGCGAGAAGCCGCCGCGGATGCGCAGGCCGGCATCGATCTGGAACTGCCCGCCCAGCTGCCCGTCCTCGTTGAGCAGTTCGATGGAGCAGGGACGCTCCCAGATGCGCCCGCGCTGCCCGGGATTCACATAGATCCCGCTGGCGGGATTGGTCAGGTTCGTCATGTCGGTGACGATGGAAATGGTCGGAATGGCGAGCAGGGCGTTTTTCACTGCGGTCTGATTTGGAGAGACCACGCTGGCGGACATGTCGTAGTCGAACAGCTGACCGTTGACCGGCGCGGCGGGCCAGCCTTTGGATACGGCGAGCGCGGAGTTCTGCGTGATGACATCGTCCACAAAGAAGAGCGAATGCGTGTCCACCGGGCTGCTCTTCGCACCGGCGCGCAGGGCCGCGCTGCGCAGCACCGTCGTGCTGGTGATGACGACCGGACCGGTGTAATCGATGCCATTGGTGAACGTCGGGGTCGAGCCATCGCGGGTATAGCGGATGGTCGCGAGGGGATCGTCCGCGGTGATGGCGGCCTCGACGGGCGCGCTGAAGAATCCGCGGCGGGTGGTGACGGGATTGCCTCCCTGTGTCAGGCTGACGTGAGTTTCCCCGAGCACGACGAAATCGTAGCCGCCGTAGTTGCGCCCGCCGGGCGTGGGACTGACGAAGAATCCGGTGTAGTGCTCGGTGTCGTATTCGCCGTAGGAGAAGTCGGCCCGCTGCGGCGGGAAGGCGGGCGCGAATTCATGCACCACGGTGTAGCCGCCCATGCCGTCGTCTTTTGTCAGGGCAAGATACTCGCCGGCGGCGGCGATTTGGAAGTTCGTGTGATATTCCGGTCCAGCCAGCGTGGTGTTTTTGCCGGAGGCGAAGACGACGAGATAGCCGCCGTCGGGAATCGTGTGGGCCGCGGGGGTGAGCGGGAAGGCCCACTTGTTGAGCACGGTCGCGTTGTCTGTCAGGTAATAACCTGCAAGGCTGCGCGGGGCGCCGGTGCCGTTGTAGATTTCGATCCAGTCCTCGCGGTTTCCATAGCCGTCGCGCAGCCCGAACTGGTTCAGGGCGAGAAACTCGTTGATGCGCAGGTCGCCGAAAACAATGGCCGGCGGCGCCCCGGAGCTGGTGAGCAGTGAGTTTTGCAGGGAGGCGTTGGTGACGAAAACCTCGCCCTCGGCGCCGCCGCTGCGTTCGAAGTAAATGTACTCGATTGGGAATGACCCCGCGGCGTCGAACTCCACCGGCGTGCTCACAGTGTGCGGCCCGCTGAGCACGTCATCGATGATGACGGCTTCCCCCGCGTCGTCGAAGTCCCCGTCGTTGTTGAAATCGATCCGCAGGCGCCCGCCGTCGTCGTTGTTGATGTTGAAAACGAATTCGCCCGGCGAGCCGACGTTTAGCACGGCGGTCGCACGCACCACGAAGTCCTCGATGGCCGCGGTGCCCCAGTTCGCCGTCGGCCAGGTGCCGCCGGACATGGCGCCATCGCCGCTCGCGGGATTGTCCGTGAGATTCACCACCGGTTGACCGGTGATCGTGATCGGGGTGGGCGTGGCCACGGCGTTCACGGTCACCGGTCCCCGCGCGACGGTGCCGTCAATGAGCTGCTGTGCGAGGGCGAGCGTCGTGATTTGCGTCGAGGCCGACTTATAAAGCGTGAGGGTCCAGTTCGCGGGGGTGGTGCCGAGGTAGCTGGCTGTCGTCACGGTTCTCTGACTGGTGGCGACACCGAAGACGCTCGAGGCCGTGAGGGTGAACGTGGTGGTGGCATAGACGCGTTCGTTTACCGAACCCGTCCCTGGCGGCGTGGCGGTTCCGCTGTTGTTCGGGGACAGCGTGACGGTCGTGGCGTTGGTGGTGCCGTAGTTGAGAGTGACCTGCTGATCCGGCTCCACCTGCGAATCGCTGACGGTGAAGGAATCGATCACCGGCGGCGGGCCGATACTCACCGTGACCTGAGACTGCACGCTGCCGAAGGCGTTGGTGGCCGTCAGGGTGTAGGTCGTATTGGTGACGGGCGCGGTGGTGTTGAGTGAGCCGGTGCCGGCGGGCGTGACGTTGCCGATGCCCTGGTCGATGGTCAGGGAAGCGGCGCCGATCACGTTCCAGTTCAGCGTCAGGGGGGCGCCCGGAGTGAGCGTGTCGTCGGTTAGGGTGAAGCTGTTGATCTGCGGCGGCTGGTCCACAAAAACGGTGAGGTCCGCCGTGCGCACCTGGGCGCCGGTCGTCGCGGTGAGCGTGTAGGTGGTGGTGGCGACCGGCGACGGGAAGGTGATCGAGTTGATGCCAGGGGTGAGGGCGGGATTGCCGGGCGGAGTGGGGGAAATGCTCAGCGCGGCGGCATATTTCGTGTCCCAGCTCAACGTGATGTTCGGAGGCGTGAGTGACGGGACCGTGGTCACCAGGTAGGCGCTGGAGGCAAAGCTGTGAATCATCGGGGCCTGGTCCACCAGGGTCACGGGACCTGTGGGATCGCCCAGCAGCTTGAAGGTGCCGTCATCGCCGGCCTTGTTTCCGGCGGAAATGCGGATGCGGTTGAAGGCGCCGCCGGCACGCTCGTACCAGATGTAGCGGAAGTTGTAATCACCCGCTGCCAGAGATGCGACCGCGTAGGTGTTGGAGTCGCCGGTGGGCACCATGTTGTCGAGGATTTCACCGCTGAAGGTGGCGGTGCCGTTCTGAGTGCCGATGCCGGTCCAGCTGCCTCCGAGGATGGCGGCGAGAAAGCCGTCATCGCCGTTGAATGCGAAGGTGTAGTCTCCCGCGCTGGGCACCCGGATGCAGCAGGTGGCGATCATGGCGAAATCGTTGTCATCCGCCGCGGTGTTGGTCAGATAGGTGGCCGCGGTCGCCGAACCGCCGCCGGCGGCGTTCGGGTCTTTGAAATCGATCACCGAAAACGCCTGACTGGTGCTGCCCGCGCTGTTCATGAGCACGTCGCAGGCGGTGTTCAAATTGTTGATCTGCCATGCGGCGTTGGGGGTTTTGGCCTCTTTGACGCCCCACTTGCCGGGCTTGCCCCAGGGTTCGCCGAGATTCCACGGCGTCGCCACACTGTGAAGATAGCGCGGGTCCGTGCCGGAAAAGAGGTCCGCGATTTTCTCCTGACTCAGGGCCTCGTCCCAAATGGCCACGTCATCGAGCTGGATGCGGGAGTAGCCGCCGATGCCGCCGTTGTCCCGCGCGCCGAAGACCAGCAGGCTGGGCGAAGTTTGAATCACCGCGCCGATGTTGGTTTGCTGGGAAACGAGCTGGCCGTTAAGGTAAATTCTTTTGTTCGTGCCGTCCCACGTGGTGACGAAGTGATGCCAGAACGTATTGCGCAGGCCGGGAGAGGTGATGCCCGCGTTGGTGATGACAGTGGCCGTGCTGAAGTCGCCATTGCCGGAGGTGAAACCGGTGGCGGTGCCGCGGGTGGTCCAGTCCACTTCATTGGTGGCGCCGTTGCGGCGGACCTGCCAGCCGTTGGGCTCCCCGTTCTTGGCGACAAACGGCACCCAGCTGTCAGCGGGCCAGCCCTTGACCCAGCAGGAAACGGTCGCCGGGCCGGTGAAATTGAACCACGGGCCGGATCCGGGCACAGAGGCATAACAGTTGGTGCCGGTGCTGGGCGTGGTCCGGTTGCGCAGGTCCAGCGATCCCGCATTCGGTCCGGCGAGCGGCAGCGGGACATCACTGGAAAGCACGGGCGCCTGCGTCCCGGCGGCTCCCGCGGCATGGCGTCCGTTGCCTGACAGGTCGCTGTAGTCGATGCCGCCGGCGCCGTTGTTGTTGAATCTCCAGTAACCCTGCAATCCGGCATGAGCCGGGAGGCAGCAGAGCATCAGGAGGTGGAGTGAGAGGAGCCGGGATGGATTGCGGGAATGCGAGGACGGTAAGTTCATGGGTGCATAAGGGAAATGTCCCCGCCAGAACCCGGCGGAGACATTTCCTTCTCCTTAGCAAATCCGGGCGGTGGATGGCGAGAAAAAACGCGGTGCTCACGCATCTTCCGCAATGGCATCCAGGTTTTTCTCCGGGTGAGGCCGGCAGCATGACCATTATGTCCGGCCCCCGTGGCCGTTTTGCAGGCTGCGTGCGACATGTACCATCATGGCGCAGCCGATCACCGGGGCGGCAAGATTCACCAAAGGCACGGTGCCCAGCAGCGCAATCAGCGTGCCGGTCATCCAAATCGTCAGGCGATGGCGTGCGGCGAGTCGCTTCACTTCGGCCCGCGTCATGCGCCGCAGCGCCACCTGGGCGAAATATTCCCGGCCGGTGAGCCAGCCGTTCACGGCGTAATACAGCGCCATGCCCGCACCGAAAAAAACGGAACCCAGCACATACACCGGCAGCATCAGCAGATTCACAAAGATCAACAGCACCATCACCCGGATGGCCATGAAAAGCCCGTCGCGGAATGAGGTGCCCCGCGCGGAACCCAATTCCGGGTAGTGGCGCGCCTCGATTTTGTCAGCGAGGCCGTCGAGGAAAAGCGACTGCAGCACGACGAATACGGAGGGAAAGAGCAGCAGCGATACCGCCATGACTCCCAGCCCTCCCAGCGCGTGCAGCGTGTGATCCAGCCACGCGGTTTCTGTCCATGGAGACCGCATGATGAGCCACCATGCCAGCGCCCACACCGCACCAAAGGCGGCGACGCTCAGCAGCACGGCCCTGCCCAGAGTCCATGTCAGGCGCGGATCGAGCAGATCGAAGAGCGTGCGGCGCAGCGCGGTTGGCATGCCGCAGGGAATAGTGGTTCGCGGCAGTCCGGCAATCGATTCTGAAGCACCTCAGGCAAAGGCGATGCCGTAGCGGTCGCAAATGCCCGCCACCCGCTGCGGCGTCGCCGCCTCGCCGAGCGCCGCGACTTCACGAAACATGCTTTCCATGCCCGCCGGTGTCACCACCAGAAGGAAGCGCGCCGCCTTGTCGCCCGCCACCCGCCATGCGTGCGGCACGTCCCTCGGGAGGAAGGCGGAGTCGCCGGCTCGAAGTGTCAGGGTTTGCTCGCCCAGCGTCACCTCCAGCGATCCTTCGGCGACGTGGAAAATCTCGTCCTCGAGCGTGTGAGTGTGCAGCGGGACGCCGCAGCCTGGCGGATACAGATTCATGGCGGCAAAAGCGCGGCCGTCGTTTTCCTCGCCGGTGAAGCAGGGAATGACTTCGCCGCCCATGAGGTGCAGGGGTTCGGGACGGCGCGGCTGGCGGAGCAGTGGCGGATGGATGTTCATGATTTCAGTTTTTTCAGAGTTGGGTTGGGAGCGGGTCACAGCGGCAGGACCGGCGTCAGATTGAGCCAGGGTGTCTTCGGTTCCTGGTCCGGCGGCACGGGCGGCGGCACTGCTTCGCCCGCCACCGGCAGGCTGCGGACGTAGGCGTGAATGGACCGCAGCTCATCGTCGGTCATGGCGTGCAGCCCCGCCCATGGCATGGGCGGCAGACCGTGCCGCGTGCGCACCATTGCGATCCACTTTCCGGCATCGTGCCATGCCGCGAGCTGGCGGCGGAGATTCGAGGGATAGCTCGTGCCCCAAGGTCCGCGCCAGCCGAGCGACGATCCCGTGAGCCACTCACTCTCGGGCACCTGTTCGCCCTTCTCCATGTAGCCGGGAGTGTGGCAGTCATTGCAGCCGCTGATGCGGATGAGGTGCCGTCCGCGCGCGACACTGACTTCCCCGGCGCTGATGGCGCCTTCGATTTTATCTCCACTGTCCCTGAGAGCCCGGGTGAGACCGGTGATGCCAAAGACGACACCGGTGAGCGCGAGGATTTGAAAGAAGCGGTCTGTATTCATCGGCAGCGCTATCCGCACCGCCCGCCCGGGCCTTGCAGGAAAACCTGAAAAAGTGCGCGACTCCGGGGTGCGCTTCCACAGCCGCTGCCATGCCCGGAGGGAACGCATCCCTGCCCGACTGCGGATTGGACACCGCGGTGCGATGGCAGTAACAGCCGGCGCTCCGCCATGCACTCACGACTCCTCCTCCTCTTTTGTCTTGTCCCGGCTGTTCCCGCCGCCCGCGGCGAAACCGCACCGGTCGTCACCGCCCGCCACAGCGCCGGCGGAGCAGGCTTCAACCTCGATCCAGTCGCCGCGCCCGCCCTCAACGACGCCGCCAAAGACGCGGTCTTCACTCTCGTGGACGGAGCGCGCGACCGGAATGGCGGGAGCCTCGATGTGTTGCACGACGGCAAAGTTCCCGCCGGTGCGGACGAGCCTGCGGCAAATTTCTTCTTCGCCGGCGGCACCAAAAGCGGCCGCATCGCCGTGGACCTCGGCCGCGTCGTCAGCGTGCAGTCGGTGGTCACGTACTCATGGCATCCCGGGGTGCGCGGGCCGCAGGTCTATCATCTCTACACCGCGGACGGCACCGCGAAGGATTTTCAGCCCGCGCCCGGAGCCGGCACGGATCCCGCAGCGTGCGGCTGGAAGCGGCTCGCGAATGTGGACACGCGGGAAAAGGGCGGCGGCCAGCACGCCGTGAGCATCGCCGCCGCGCAGGGTGCCCTCGGCGGTTTTCGGCATCTGCTTTTCGACATCCAGCCGGCGAGCGACCGCGATGTCTTCGGGCAGACCTTCTTCAGCGAAATCGATGTCGTGGACGCCGCCGGGCCGGCTCTGGAGAGGATCAAAACCGCGCCGCCGCGGGAGAAAGTTCTTAAAACGTATCCCTCGCCTGACAACAAATACAAATTCGTGGTGGACACCACCGTGGCTCCCGACCTCACGGAATGGGCGGAAAAGAAGCTCATACCCGTGGTGCATGAGTGGTATCCGAAAATCGTCGCCCTGCTGCCTTCCGACGGCTATACGGCGCCGGCGGAGGTGATGCTGCAGTTCAAGGACGACATGCGCGGCGTGCCGGCCTATGCCGCGGGGAATCAGGTGAGCCTCAATGCCCCGTGGTTCCGCCGCGAGTTGGAGCGCGAGGCCCGCGGTGCCGTGGTGCATGAACTGGTCCACGTCGTGCAGGCCTACGGACGCGCGCGCCTGACAAATCGCCGGCCCGTGCGCAACCCCGGCTGGATCGTCGAAGGCATTCCCGACTACATCCGCTGGTTTCTTTACGAACCGGAGTCGAAGGGCGCGGAGATCACCGCCCGCAACATCGGGCGCGTCAAGTTCGACGACAGCTACCGCGTGTCCGCCAATTTCCTCAACTGGGTCAACGGCGCGCATCCCAAAGAAATCATCCGCAACCTCAACACCGCCTGCCGTGAAGGCCGCTACTCACCCGGCCTCTGGAAGGAGTGGACCGGCAAGACCGTGGAGGAACTCGGCGAGGACTGGAAAAAAGCCTGCGCGGAGCAGCTGGAAAAGAAGCCCTGAGCCGCCGGCTCAGGACTGCTCGCTGACAAACGCATCCGGCAGTCCCCAGTGATTCACCTGGGCGAGGCTGAAGCCCGCGATGAGTTCGCGCTGGCCCTCCACAGTGCGGAAGAACAGCAGCGCGCCTTCGCGCACTTCGGCGGTTTCCGCCTGCACCCACATGATCTTGCCGTTGTTCAGTTTGACGCCGTATCGCTTCATGCGCTGCCGTTACTGCGCGGCTTACACATCCGCAAGCCGGCCCGTGGAATCACCGAAACGCTCCAGGTTCTTCACTCCCATGCGGTCGGCCAGGCTCAGGAACATGTTCATGCTCGGCGTGGGCGAATGCTTCACAAAACGTCCCGGCTGCAGCGTGCCGCCGCCGTGACCGGCGAGGACGAACGGCAGGTTGTCGTGATTGTGCCGGTTGGGGTCGCCGTTGCCGCCGCCATAAACCAGCATCGAATTGTAGAGCAGCGATTTTCCGTCCTCGTCCTTCACCGCGTCCATCTTTTTCAGAATCTGCGCGAACTGTCCGGCATACCACTGATCGATCTGTGCGACCTTGTCCATCAACTCGGGCTTGTTCTGGTGGTGTGACATCTCGTGATGCCCCTCACTGATGCCGATTTCATTGAAGCTGCGGTTCGAGCCGTCGTGAGCGAGCATGAACGACGCCACGCGCGTCTGGTCCGTCTGAAAGGCCAGGATCAGCAGGTCCGCCAGCAGTTGAATGTGCTCGCCGTAATTGCCCGGCACGCCGGCGGGCGCTTCCGTGCCCGGATCCTGCGGCGCGCCGAAACGCTCGGCCTTGGCGATGCGCTCCTCGATGCCGCGCAGCGAGGTGAAATACTGATCCAGTTTCTCGTTGTCGCGCGCATCCAGCCGGCGCTGCATCGCTCTGGCGTCATCGAGAATGAAATCCAGCACCGACTTCTGCTCCGCGAGCCGGCGCGTCAGGCTGGCGGCGCGCTCGCCGGGTTTGCCGGCGCCAAAGAGCCGCTCGAACACCAGCCGCGGATTTACCTCCGGCGTCATCGGCGAGGCCGGACCGGCCCACGACAAATTGAATTGATAGGCGCAGGAATAGCCGCTGTCGCAGGCCCCGCTCTTGCGCACCGCGTCGCAGCTCAGTTCCAGCGATGAGAGCCGCGTCAGATGCCCCACCTGCGCCGCCATCACCTGATCGATGGACTGTGCCGCCTGGATGTCCGTGGCTGTCTTCTTGATGCGCACTCCGGTGAGAAACGTACCCACGCCGCGTGCGTGATCGCCTGCGCCGTCCTGGCGCCCCTCGCCGTTGAGATTCTCCAGGCCGCCCATGATCTGCACATGCTGGCGCACCTCCGCCAACGGCGCGAGCGAACGGCTGAACTCAAAATCCGTCCCCGTCTTTTCCGGCCACCAGAAGCCCGGGATCGAGCCGTTGGGGAAAAAGAAAAACGCCGTGCGCAGCGGAGCGCCGGCGGCCGTGGTCGCGATTCCCGCACCCTCCGGCGCAGCGGCAAAACCGCGGAGTGAAGTCAGTGCGGGCAGCGCCACGGTGGTGCCAAGGCTGCGGAGAAAATGGCGGCGGGTCTTCATGGTGGGATGGGGGATGGAGATCGGAATGCCCTGTTGGACGGCTGCCAGACTTCCCCGCTTTCAACCAAAAGCCAGCCCCATCCCATCCGCTTCCGCGGCTTCCCCCGCCGGACCAGGCAAGGGGATTGCGCGGCGGAATCAGGGTGTTACAGCAGTCGCATTTCCCATCCTCATGCCGGTCGAATCCCATCAGCCATTCATCGAAGTGCGCGGCCTGCACAAACGCATCGGCGCGCAGCACATCCTGCGCGGCCTCGACCTCACCATCCGCCACGGGGAAAGCCTCGCCATCATCGGCGGCAGCGGCACCGGCAAAAGCGTCACGCTCAAACTCATCATGGGCCTGATGCCCGCCACCAGCGGCAGCATCCGCGTCGATGGTCAGGAAATCACCAGCCTGAGCGAGCGCCAGCTGGGGCCGCACCGGCGGAAAATCGGCATGCTCTTCCAGGAGGGCGCGCTCTTCGACAGCTTCACGCTTGAAGATAACGTCGCCTTCCCCCTGCGCGAAACCGGCGAAAAAGATCCCGCCAAAATCGCCGCCGCCGTCCATGAAGTGCTCGAAGCCGTCGGCCTCGCCAACGACAAACAAAAACTCCCGTCCGCGCTGAGCGGCGGCATGAAAAAACGCGCCGCCCTCGCCCGTGCCATCGTCACCCGCCCCCGCTGCGTGCTCTACGACGAACCCACCGCCGGGCTCGATCCCGTCGTTTCCGACAGCATCGATCACCTCATCCGCCGCATTCAGCGCCTCTACAAATGCACCACGGTCATCGTGACCCACGACATGAAAAGCGTGCGCACCGTGGCCGACCGCGTCGTCTATCTGCGAGAGGGAACGGCGTGTTTCGAGGGCACTCCCGCCGAACTCTTCGCCTCCCCGGACCCCGATGTGCAGCGCTTCGTCACCGGGGAAAGCGGCGAGTCGGACTGAGCCCCGCACTCCCCCGCAACGCTCCCTCAATGGCCCGTCCGCCGCCTCCGCGAAAAAATTTCTGCGCCGGCCCCTTGCAAGCGCCGGGGAGTCCCTTAAACGTCCCGCGGTTTCACGAATTGCATTGCCGCGTGGTGTAACGGTAGCACAAGAGATTTTGGTTCTCTTTGTCAAGGTTCGAATCCTTGCGCGGTAGCTCCTCCCAGACTGGGGGCAACGTATTGGGAGCGAGACGAGTGTCGGGGAATCTTACATTGAGTGAGAGGCGTCTGTGAATCAGCAAGGCATCCATAAATCATATACCCTTATAGATCAACAAGTAATGGATGCAGCCTTTCGGGATGGCATCGATTGTGCTTTGTGGGCGCATCCGGAGGTTGACGCCTCCGCTCATGACCGGCCCTCAAACTCTCACTAACTACAACACAGACTATGTTCTCCATCAGTAAACCATCTGCGTATCTGCCTCTCTTCGCAGGAGTCGTGGCCCTCTGCACGGTTCAAGCTTCGCTCGAAGCTGCCGCGGTCCGCACGGATGCCGGCTTCACCACCACTTCTCTCGCAGCAAATGACGACGGTTCCACCGGTGTCATCAACACCGGAATCAGTTTCAACTTCTTCGGGGTCGCGGGCCCGAATCTCTTCGTGAACAACAACGGGAACGTGACCTTTACCGGCCCACTCTCTACATTCACGCCTTTTGGACTGCTGACAGCCAGCAGTCCAATCATAGCGCCTTTCTTCGCCGACGTGGACACGCGGGGGGCGGGGTCCAGCCTGGTCACCTTTGGGACTTCCACCGTCGATGGTCACGCGGCTTTTGGAGTGAACTGGGTGGATGTTGGCTACTTCCCATCCGCCGCCGATAAGCTGAACTCCTTCCAACTTGTTCTGATCGATCGTTCGGACATCGGGCCCGGCGACTTCGACTTCGAGTTCAACTACGATCAGATCGAGTGGGAGACCGGCAGTGCCAGCGGCGGTACGAATGGCTTTGGCGGCTCTTCGGCCCGTGTCGGGTGGACCAACGGCGGAGCGACAGATTTTGAGTTGACTGGATCCGGCGTGAACGGTGCCTTCCTCGACTCCGGTGCTAACGCGCTGATTGATAACCGGCTCAACAGCAATGTGGACGGCCGCTATGTCTTCCAGGTCCGCAATGGTGTCGTCGTGAATACGCCGGAAGGCGGGCAGTCACTCGCTCTCCTTGGGCTTGGCCTGCTCGCTCTCGCGGGGGTGCGCAAGGCAGTAACTCGCAAGTAACTCCGCTGCTTCATCGAGTTCCAAAACCTAAGAAGATGACAGGGCAGGTCGAAAGGCCTGCCCTGTTTTTTTTGCCGGTACCGCCGCCATCACACCAGGCAGTCACTCAGGAGGAGGCGGGCGTGGGCGTTGTCGCTGGTGCCGAGGGCCAGGATGGCCTCGCCGCCCTGACGGCGCAGGATGCGGAGGGAATTCACATTGATGGCCGGTTCGCGGAAGCGGGCCGCGACTTTTGCGATGCCGCCGGGCTCGTCCCTGATGCGGATGAGGATGACCTCTTCGCTCAGGGCGTGATGGCCCGCGCCCGTCAGCACCCGCAGAGCTTCGTCGTAGGGCTCGGCCATGAGCCGGATGATGCCGTGCCGGTGGTCGTCGATCACCTCGATGTCGGTCAGGTTCACGCCGCGCGCGGCCAGCAGTTCGGTGATGTCGGCCAGGGTGCCGGGACGGTCCGGCGGAGTGACGAGCGTGATCTCTTTCATGGCCGCATTCTTACCCGGGATTTCCGTTTTTCGCGCGGCAAATTTTTCGTAGGTCCGGCACCATGAGCAGTGAAGATTATATGCGCGAAGCCATCAGGCTGGCAGAGGAGGGAATGAACGCCGGACGGGGCGGGCCGTTTGGCTGCGTCGTGGTGAGTGAGGCAGGGATCATCGCGCGAGGCTGCAACCGGGTGACCTCCACGAATGATCCCACGGCGCATGCGGAGGTGATGGCCATTCGCGAAGCCTGTGCCCGGCTGCAGACGTGGCAGCTCCCGGGCTGTACGCTTTATGCCAGCTGTGAACCCTGCCCCATGTGCCTCGCTGCGATCTATTGGGCGAGGATTCCCGCCGTGTATTATGCCTGCACCCGGACGGACGCCGCGGCCATCGGGTTCGATGACGACTTCATCTACCGGCAGATGCCGCTTCCCCCCGCCGCACGTGATCTGAACATGGCGCCCCTGCTCCGGGAGGAGGCGCTCGCTGTTTTCAGTGAATGGGACGCGAAGCCTGACAAGCTGCGCTACTGAGGACGCCGCAGCACGCGATGAATCGCCTCGCGCATCCGGACTTCGCAGCCCGGGGCCACCCAGCACCAGTCTGTCAGGTTAGGGTCCTTTTCGGCGAAGTGCTTTTCGGTGGGCACATACCCGCAGGCCGCTTCACCATAACCCGCAACACAGACGAAGGAATCCGGCCGCTCCGCCTGTGCAGCGAGCTGGTACTCGACATAACTTTCTCCCGGCAGCAGCAGCAGTTGCGCGAAACCGAAATCCAGACACGGAATCTGAATGCGGTGTCCGGCATCGCAGCGGCGGCGCCAGTTGAGGCCCATGGCGGCGAGGCACTGGTGAAACGGCGGCGTTGACGGTGCGAGTTTCGCTTCCAGTTCCGCCGGGCTGAATCCGGCGTCCTGGCGCGGCTCGAGCCGCAATGGCTCGACGCGAAAGTCAGCATGCCGCAGCGGCGTGCGCCTTGTCGCAGTCCGCGCACGCTGCATCGCCTCCGCGAGGCGGCCGGCGAGCGCCGCCCGGTTTTCGCGTGCGCCATCGTTGAATTTCCCGGCGGTGACATTGCCGCTGCAGCCGGAGGCGTAAATCTGGAGGGTCTCCGGCGTGGCGGCCTGAACCTGTCGCCGGGCCATTCCCGGGAAGTCCGCCGAGACTTCCCCTTCGCCGTAATAACTCATCGGGTGCACGGCGTAAAAACTCACCGCTGCGATTTCACGGTCGCCGTTCCAGAAGCTCAGCATTTTCAGCCAGGGATCGACGAGCCCTTCGTCCGCGTCGCGCGCCTCACGTTTTTGCGTGCGGCTCATGCGGTCGTAGTGAACCCGCCCGTCCGGCGCGGTGTAGCGGCGGTTCGACGCCACTGCTTCGACTCTTGCCTGACCTGTGCCGATGTGAGTCAACGGCTGCGCCAGGGGCAGAGAGGCGCGCAGCGCAGCGGCCACGCGCTGCACCGCGCTTTCGTGAAAATCCGGATCGCAGATGCTGCCCGCGAGCCCGCGGTCGCGCAGAAGTTGCTCCGCCGCGGTGTCCGCCACCGGCGCATCGTGCTGGTGGACGGCGGTTACGATCACATGGTCCGGCCGGGTCCCTGCGGCCGCCGCCAGCACCGCCTGCCAGCGCTCGTAGGCCTCGTTGCGGATTTCGCACCAGTCCACGGACACGAACACCACCGGCAGTTCGCCGCCGAGCAGCACAAAACCGTTCGCCTCCAGCGGATCGGCGACACGCCTGGAAAGCCACGAGCCGCCCATCATGCCGTGATTCAGCGGCACCGTCACGTCCACCTTGAAGACGGCGAGTCGGAACGAATCCTCCTCACGCCCGCGCAGAAAGACGAACCCTATCAAGACAAGCACCGTAGCGAAGGCCAGCACGGCCGGCCATGGAAAGGACCGGGCGGACGGGGACTGCGACATGGTGCGGGAGTGAAGGCTGGGCCGCAGCATGGCGGAGGAATCCTCCGGGCGTCAACGCTCCATCGTTCCGTAAACCGCCTCCACCAGACTCAGCGATTTCGCGCTGGGTAAGACACCCTGCTCCATTTGGTTCATCACATACGCAAAGGCGAGGCCGGTCTCCGGATCGGCGAAGGCATGGCTGCCGCCGGCGCCGGGATGTCCGAACGCGGCGGGCGACGGACCGAAGTGCCGGCGCCGCTTGCGGCCCTCCGGATCCACCGGGTCCATCATGCAGCCGGCGGAAAAGCGCGTTGGCATCAGCAGCACGCGGTCGTGTCCCTGCACGAGCGGTGATTGCAGCTGCTGCAGCACTCCGGGCGGCACCAGTTCCCGGCCCTGCCAAATACCGCCGGCGGCGAGCAGCGCATAAATTTTACCGAGTCCGCGCGCGGAGCCGGCGCCTCCGAAGGCGGCGAATCCGGCGCTCCACGCCGCAGGCTCGTTCATGCCGGCCACGGCGTGCAGCCCGGCGGGCGAGGCGAAGGAACGCCTTGTCAGGCTGTCAGGAGTGCCGAAGGCGCGGTGAAACTCCTCCTCCGGCGTGCCGGTCATGTCTTTCACCCTGCCAGGATAAAGCCGCGCCACGCGATGATGCTGCGCAGCAGGCAGTCCGATCCAAAAGTCGGCCTCGACCGGTCCGGTGATGCGTTGCTGCAGCACGGCGCCGATGCCGCGCCCGCAGAGGCGACGCGCGCATTCCTCCAGGAGAAATCCGAACGTGCGCGGATGATAGCCGTGCGCCGTGCCCGGTTCCCACGCGGGCACCTGCTCCGCCAGTGCCGCCGCGACGGCACCGTGGTCGAATACGGACGGCTTTCCGTCCAGCGCACACAGCCCCGCCTGATGCGAGAGCATTTGTCCGAAGGTGCAGTCCGCCCGCAGTTCCGGCCACACCCGCCGCACGCGATCCTGGAGACTCAGCCCGGCGTCATGCAGGACCAGGAGAAATGTCAGGGCTGCCGGGCCTTTGGTGGCCGACCACACCGGCACGAGAGTATCCGCGTTCCATGTTTCCACCTCCTCGCGGGTCCGCGCCCCGCGGTGCAGTGAGACGATTTCCCGCCCGTGTCGCCACACCGAAAGCGAAGCGCCCAGTTCCCCGCGTTCAGCGAAATTCCTGTCAAATGCCGCCGCGACCGCCTCCATCGCTCAGCGCGCGTTTTTGGGCCTGGCCGGTTTGGTACTGCCGGAGGGTTTGGCGGCGGGTGACTTCGGCGGGGTTTCGCCGGCCGGTTTCGGTTTGCCTTCGGATGCCGCGGCGGGAGTGGAACCGGGCGGCGGTGCCGGTGCCGGTCCAGGACTCGGGGAGTTGTCCTTGCCACCCGAGGCGGCGTACTTTTCGGCCATCTCCAGCTGCGAGGGGCTGAGGCGCTTTTTGAGACTGTCGAGCGCCTCCGCGGCGGACTTGAGTCCGATCTGCGAAGCCGTCGCGTAGAGCAGCCATGCCTGACGGAAATCACCATTCACGCCGCGGCCCTGCTCCAGCATGGCGCCGAGCGCGAGCATGGCGCCCGGATGTCCTTTGCCGGCGGCCTCCCGGTAAATCTTCACCGCCACGTCGTAATTGCGCACGCCCGATTCGCCGGCCTCCATCATGGCGGCGTAGGCCACGGCGGCATCGGTGTTGCCGTTGAGCATGGCGCGCTCCAGCCACGCGAGGGCGGCCTGCGTGTCCTGCATGACGCCGGTGCCCTGACGATACCGCAGCGCCAGAGCGATTTGTGAGGGCACATGCGCCAGCATGGCGGCGCGGTAGAGAAGATTGAAAGCCTCGTTGTCGTCCTGCTTGAGCCCGCCTTTGCCCTCCGCATGCAGGACGGCGAGCGCGTGCAGGCAGGCCGCCACATTTTTCGCCGCGCCCTTCTTGTAGAAATCGACGGCCTTCGCCTCGTCTTTCGGAACGCCGAGACCCTGCTCGTGAAAGACTCCCAGCTTGTAATAAGCTGAGGCGTCTCCGGCCTCCGCCACTTCGGTGTAGAGCGCGTAGGCTTTCTTCAAGTCCCTGGGAATCCCGGGCTCCTGTTCGGTGCCGGTCCCGCTTTCGTAAATCTGCGCCAGTGTGCTCTTCGCACCGGTGGCGCCCGCAGCGATGGCCTTCTCAATCCACTCTCTGCCTTTCGCGGCATCCGCTTTGATCCCCTGACCGCCGATGAGTTTCGCGCCCAGCCGGATCATGCCCTCCGCGTTGCCCTTCTCCGCCACCTGCTGAAAGAGTGCGCGTGCTTTTTCCTGATCCGCCGTCACACCTGCACCTTTTTCGTACATCTGGGCGAGCAGCAGCGCCGCATTCTCGTCGCCGGCGTCGTTGGCGCGTTCGAACCACACCCGCGCCAGTTCGAGGTCCCGGCCGATGCCGGCGCCGGGCAGCCCTTCGAGGTAAAGCTGGCCCATGCTTACCTGGGCGGGACTGTATCCCGCATTGGCCGCCTCTTCGAGCTGCGCGATGCAGTCCTTCGGCGTCTCCCCCGTGGCCAGCCGCAGCAGCGCGAGATTGTTCTTCGCGGCCATGAGGTTTTTATCCACCGCTTTCTGATAGGCGGCCCGGGCTTTGTCATTCGACTGCTCCGTGCCGAGTCCTGACTGATAGAGAAAACCGAGCGCGAACTGCGCCTCGGCGCTCCCGCCGTCCGCGGCCTTCTGCACCTCCGCGAAGAGCGGCTGGGCGTCCTTCGCCTCCTTGAGCGACTTCAGTTTATCGACGGTGGATTTGAGGGCCGGTTCGGTCACCGCCTCATGCGGCTGGACGAACCGCGCCGGTGCCGTCGCCGTCAGCGCGGCCAGCAGGAGGAGGGCGGAAAATCGAAGGGCGGGACGCATTGCGGAGGAAAGCGGGTGGAAGGGAGGCGGTTCTCGCCGAGTCAGGCCCGGAAGTCAATTGCCGGCATGCGGAGCACCTGGTTCCGGCGGGCCGGGCGGAGCCGCCGCCCTACGCAAGAATTTCGTTGGCCTCCTGGTATCCAAACCGCTAAACAAGGCGCCATGAACTCCACCGCTCCGCTTATTGCTTTTCCGTTGCTCATGATTCTGGCTGCCGCCGGCCCCGCTGCCGCGGCGGAAATCGCCACGGAGAATTTCGATGACGAATTCCAGGTCAAGTTCGAGCAGGTCAACGGTCCTGGAGCCAGTGTCGCGTTTGTTGATTACTCGAATATGATCGTGGGGGTGACGCCGCACAATATTCCCGAGGCGCCGCGTCCGCTGCCGGGAGGATTGCCCACGCGCGGACTGCTGATGAAAGTGGACCACACGGCAACGTTCAGCGACCGCATCGTCAATCTGGCCATGCTCGACGCTCCGGGCGGGACGCGCCTCAACATGGCTGACGACTATCGCCTGCGGTTCGATTTCTATCTCCGGCTTTCGCCCGGCGTGACGCTGAACGCCACCGGGGTGCCCTCCGACGCGGGAACCACGGAGCACCTGCTGTGGGGCGTGGGTTACAATTCGTTCCTGCCCATCGGGCGCAGCTGGCGGAGTTCCCGGGGCACCGGAACCTGGGGCTGGCTGGCCACTGAGGGAGGTCACGGCTCCGCCAACGGAGCAGACGCGCCGCTTTGGACCGACACCACGCTCTACGGCGGCCGGAACATGGATACGGTGAATGCTCCGGCGGATGTGGCGACCTGGTTCGCCCCGGCCTTCGGCGCGGATGCTACGCCGGTGCCTAACTGCCCGGCCAATCAGTGGGTGGAGGCGGACATCACTGTCCGGGCCGGCCAGGTCACGGTGGAATTTGGAGCCACGGGCCGCACCAAAACGAAGTTTTTCGAGAACGTGCCGGGTCCCGTGGGCGGAACAGTCATGATCGGCTATGAAGACGCCTACTCCAGCGTGAGCTTCGCGCCGGATGACCAGTGGATGCTGCTGGACAATGTGGTGGTGGAGGATTTGGCGCCGTCCACCATGGTGGTCACCGCCTCTCCGGGCGCGCCGCTGCGTACGTTCACCGGCACTCCGGTCACCGCCGCGTGGGATATTTATAACAACCGGTTCGCCGGTGATCTGACCGTCACCGCGGTGGAAATCGAAGGAACCAACGCGGCCGATTTCTCCGTCCTCACGCCGCTTCCCCTGGTGGTGGGGCCGGGTTCGATCATGCCGCTGGAGATTCTGTTCCAACCGGCGGCTCCCAATGGCCTGAAAACGGCGACCCTCACCATTGTGAGCGATGATCCGCAGACGCCCCGCTACACCCTCGGCGACCTTCGGGCACGCCGCAGTGTCGCCTCCTTCCTGCACGCTCACTACAAACTGGATGAGACCGCCGGCACAGCCCTGGCGGATTCTTCCAGGGTCGGCCCGAACGCGGTGCTCACGGTGCGCGAGGCGGTCGCTTACGGTCAACCGCCGGTGCCGGACACGGCAGGCGCGGGCACCTCCATCGGCTTCCTGCCGGCGCAGTCCTCCACGACGGGGAATTATTTCACCACGGGCGTGGTCCACACGCCCACTTTCAGCGTGTCGATGTGGATTCGCCCGGTCTCGACCGGGGCGCAGCGGACACTCTTCCAGCGCGACTACGATTCGCTGGCCCCGTACGACAAGATTTACGGTCTGCACCTGCTGGACGACGGGACTCTGGCGTGGCGGGTCCGCAGCACGACGATCATTCCCGGCATCAACGATCCGCCGCTGCCGGCGATCAACAGCGGCGAGTCCCGCCATGTCGTCCTGACACATTCGGACACGGATGGATTCGGCAACGACACCGCCATCCGCACGCGGCTTTACCTCGACGGCCGGCTTATTGCCGAAAAGGCGGATGGAGAGGCGCGCGGGTTCGATGAATATCCGGCCAACCCGGTGTACTCGACCATGTTCTTCGCCACCCGCACCATCGCCGGCTACGGTTATTCGGGGGACATGGACGATGTGCAGATTTACGGCGTGGAACTTTCGCGCGAGCAGGTGTGGGAACTGTTCCGGCGGCCCCACAACCCCGCCTCCGCGCAGTGGTCCGTGCTGGACGCCGCGCCCGGCGGGGCCGGTTTTACCGTGACATTTCCCTCCAGCCCGGACGGCAGTTACCGGCTGTTCCGCTCGCCCGATCTGCTGAACTGGAGCCCCGCGGGCGAAGCCCTGACAGGAGATGCGGATTCCCTGACGACTTCCCTCGCAGACCCGGCTCCGCCGGAGGGCGTGCAGTTTTACCGCGTCGGCCGCGAGTAAACGCCGCGCCGCCGGGCATCACTCTTGGGCGGGCGCTGGTCCTTGGGACGGCGTTCCATCCGCGCCGGCGGGTCTCCCGGCACCTTGATCCGGCACGAATCTGAGCACGGAGGAATTGATCACATACCGCCGCAGACCGTCCGCGCCGGTGGCAATCCAGCCCAGCCGCGCGCCCGAGGTATTGCCAAACACATTGAGCCGCTGCTCGCCTTCGATGACGCCTGCTTCCTCCGTCAGACGGGCCGGATCGAGCGGCCGGGAGAATTCCGCATAGCCGAACACGGGCTCCAGTTTGTCCGCGGAGGAAAAGACCGGTTCTCCGCTGGCGATGTCCAGGTAAGTGCCCGGCTCCGAGCTGTTGACGTAGCGGCCGGAGGACGATGGATCGTCCTCTTTCAGATAGGCGCGCGCAAACGCCGTGAAGTCCTCCTGCTGCAGCTTTTCTTTGTAAGGATTGACCGCAGTGCCCGGACGGGAGGACTGCTGCTCCAGGGTTTCGTCGCGCTTTTTGATTTCCACCTTCGCATACTCCATCATCACGATGAGGCAGCCGCAGAGCAGCAACAGTCCTCCGACGAGCGCGATGACGAGCGGGGCTCTGGGAGTGACCCTGGCCATGCAGCGCGCTCAGGGTTTGGGCTGCTTCTCGAAGAGCTTGCGGTATTCGCCCAGCCCCTCTTTTTCCAGATCGGCCAGCGGCACGAAACGCAGCGACGCGGAGTTGATGCAATAACGCAGCCCCCCAAGCTCCGCCGGACCGTCATCGAAGACGTGCCCGAGGTGCGAGTCGGCCGTGGAGGATCGCACTTCGGTGCGGATCATGCCATGAGAGTCATCGTGTAACTCCTTCACTTCGCCTTCGACGAGCGGTTTGGAAAAACTCGGCCAGCCGCAGCCGGAATCGAATTTATCGAGCGACGAGAACAGCGGTTCGCCCGAGACGATGTCCACGTAAATGCCCGGCTCGTGGTGGTTCCAGAATTTCCCCGTGAACGGGCGCTCCGTGCCGGATTTCTGCGTGACGTAGTATTCCTCCTCGGTCAGTTTGCTGATTTGTTCGGCAAAGACTTTCTTCGGATTGGCGGGCGGTTCGGGTTTCACAGCGGGGGCGGGGGTGGGGACAGGAGCGGGAGCAGGTGCAGGTTCCGGGGCCGCGGCCACCTTCGGAGCGGGCGGCGGGTCCTTTTGCCAGTGACGAAAGGCCATCACCGCGCCGAAGGCACAGAGGACGAGGCTGATGGTGAGGCCGATTCCGAGAGACGAATTGCTGGCTGGTTTCATGGGTGGCTGGTGGTCGGTAACGGGGAATGGCCTGCAGGGCTCAGGCGGGGAGACGGGAATGACTGCCGTCACAAAAAGGAACGCCGCCGCTGTGCTTGCAGTTGCACAGCGCCACGGTCTTTGCCTCCGCGAGGGAGAATTTCACCGGTGCCAGCCCCGTGCCCTTGTGCGAGCCGTCGCAAAACGGCTGCGTCTGCGAACGGCCGCAGGCGCACCACCAGTAGTCCCCCGCTTCGAGAGACATCACGGCAGGCTTGCGGTCATGGATTACTTTTTCACTCATGGGGCGGCACAGTATCCAGCACGCGGGGGCTTCCAACTCCTTTTCTGCGGGCGGAAATATACACGATTTGCCTGCCCCGGGCCGCTCACTGATTGGTGGTCACTCCGATCAGACTGGTCACCCCGACACCGGTGAAGAAGGTGTCCGTGCCGCCGAGTCCGTTGATCACGACGTCGTCGTTGGCGACTTCCGGGGTTGTGATGCGCACCAGTGCCGCCAGTCCCGAAACCTCCACGGCGCCGCCACTGGCGGTAAGTGAAATGGCGTCCGCAGCGCCCGTGCCATTGATCGTGATCAGGTCCACCGCGCCGTCGCCGAGGCTACCCCCGATGGTGGAGGCGAGGTTGACATTGATGCGGGTGAGATCGGTGGCGGCGAGATCGTTGACGGTGAGGACGTCCGCGCCGCCGAGGGCATTGAGATCGAGAGTTTCCACGTCGTTGAGATCCATGACGACTGTGGCCACGTTGCGGGTGAACCGCACGCGGGAGCCGTTGGCGGAGAGATCGAATATCTCCGCGGCATTGGACCCGTTGAAGACGAGCCGGTCCGTGCCGGCCTGGCCTTCCAGGATATCAAGATCGTCTCCCGGATTCCAGGTAAAGACATCGTCGCCGGCGCCTCCAAAAACAGTGTCGTTGCCGTCGCCGCCTGTAAAGGAATCTGCCCCCTGGCTGCCAAAGAGCGTGTCGTTGCCGAGACCGCCGTTCAGCGTCAGCCGGATGACACCCGCGGGCAGGCCGGAGGCATTCACAATGTCGATGCCGGACTGAGCGTTCAATGTCAGGCTGTCGGTGGCAGCCTCTCCGCCGGTGATGGTGACGGACGCCGGCAATCCCGTAATCGAGACCGTTCCCGCCGCACTGCTGATGGCCACGGTGTCGTCCGCATTCGTGCCGTTGACGGTCACGCTGTCGGCCTGGGCATCGCCGGCGCCGCCCGCCGCCGCGAGGTCCACCGCGATTTCACTGACATCCGTGCCGGCAAGATCGCCCGCAGTGACACTGTCAGCGCCGGCCAGGACATTCAGGTCAGCTGCTTCCACATCATCGCAGTCGAGGGTGACGCTGCCAACGTCGCGGAACAGGAGCAGCCGGGCGCCGTTGGCGGAGAGATTGATGTTCTCCGCGGCATTCGAGCCATTGAAGCGCAGGGTATCTGTTCCCGCCTGACCTTCGATGGTGTCATTGCCGTCGCCCGGATCCCACTGAAACGTATCGTCGCCGCCGCCGAGAAAGGCAATGTCAGCGCCCTGATTGCCGTCGATGAAGTCATGGTCATCGTCTCCGAAAAGCTGATCAGCCCCCGCACTGCCGGTCAGGGTGTCATCACCCGGGCCGCCGCTCAACGTCAGGGCGATAACACCCGACGGTAAACCGGTCGCCTGAAGATTGTCATTGCCTCCAAGGGCATTGACGATGAGCCGGTCGTTCGCGGCCTCAGCAGTGGTAATCGCCACCGCGACCGGCAACCCTGACACCGTCGCCGCCGTCCCCGTGCCGGTCACCGTCAGCTGATCCCCGCCGCCGGTGGCGTTCACGGTGACGATATCCGCCGCGGCATCCCCGGCCGTGCCGCCAATCGTGCCGGCGAGACTGACATTCGCACTCGTCAGGTCCGTGCCGGTGAGGTCGTTGACGATGACACTGTCCGTTCCGCCGAGCGCGTTCAGATTGAGCGTCTCGATGTCATCGAGGTCCATCACGATATTCCCGAGATTGCGCGTGAAGCGCACACGGGCGCCGTTGGCCGAAGCCTCGAAAATCTCAGAGCCCGCGCTGCCGTTGAAGAGCAGTGCGTCCGCGCCGTTCTGACCTTCGACCGTATCGCTGCCGTCGCCGGGATCCCACTGGAAGGTGTCGTCACCGGCCCCCATGAGCGCAACATCGTTGCCCTGTTGGCCGTCGATGAAGTCATTGTTGTCACCGCCGAGGAGCAGGTCCACACCATTGCTTCCCAGCAGCGTGTCATCGCCGGCGCCGCCGTCCACGGTAATCTGAATGAGCGCCGCCAGATTCCCCGTCGCACTGAACGAATCATTCCCGCCGCCGGCATTGAGCACAAGCTGTTCGCAGGTGCCGATATCGAGCGAAAACGGCGCCGGATTCAGCCGGTCGAAACGCACCCGCGTGCCGTTGGCGGTCGTCGTGAACTGCTCGGCACCCCCGCCGCCATTCACCTCCACGGTATCCGTGCCGGCACCGCCTTCGTTCAGGTCGGTGTCGTCCCCGGGATTCCAAATCATGCGGTCCGTCCCGCCGTCGCCGAAAATCTGATCGTTCGCATCGCCACCGGTCAGGGTGTCGTTGTCCTCCCCGCCAAACAGGGTGTCCGTCCCGCCCATGCCGGACAGGGTGTCGTTGCCGGTTCCGCCGTCGAGCGTGTCCGCTCCCGAACCGCCGCGCAGCGTGTCGTTGCCCGCCTCGCCGGACATTTCCGCACGCGGCAGCGCACCGTTCGCTTCATTGAGCGTGAGCTGATCATGGCCGGCCCGTCCAAACAACTGAATGAGGGTGGTGTTGGCGACCGTCGGCACTCCGCCGGTGATGGTCACCACACCTCCGTTCACCAGGATCGCTCCGGCGGCATTGCGGCTGATCTCGATTTGGCTGTCGAGATCCCCGCCGGTGACCGTGAGCACGCCGGTAATCGGATAGAACACCGCGGTGACGACGTCCGGAATTTCCTTGAACCGGAAGTAAGTGCGCCGCTGGCCGGCAATGGACCGCGTCACCACGAGGTAATTGTCGCTGCCCGTGAAGACCGGACTCGCATCCGCCCAGGTGATCAGATCAGTGCTCAACTCCAGTTGATAGAGCACCCCCTGGTCGCCAAACCAGCTGAGGACCGCCGTCTGACTGGCTTCATCGAGCGTGAGGTCCAGGTGGGTGCCGGTGCCCGTTTGCGCCACCGAGGAAGTGCAGCTCAGCAACATTCCCAGAAATGTCAGGACTAAAGCCGGCAGGATGGAGGCAGGGGTGTTCATTTTCATGGGATGACGCCAGGCGGGGAGCCTGGTTCCGGTTATTTGAAGCACAGCGGGGACCTGGAAAACTGCAGCAGCGACCCTGGTTAATCCTGACAGCCGGGCGGCGATACGCCGGGTCTGCGGGACCACCAGACTGCGATGAAGAGCGCCCCCGGTGACCGCGTCAAGCGAAGTGAGAGCGCCCCGGGGCGAGGTGGCTCAGCCTGCTGGTTCCCGGAAAACAAGCAAAGCCCGGTGCCGCCGGAACCGCCCCGCAATGTAACCGCAGGGAGTTACTGTCCGTGCTCCGCCTTCAAATGCTGCGCGAGAATGTCCGCGCCAAAGTCACCGTTGAAGTCGCGCCAGGTGGCGTGCGGGTGATTGGCGTTGTTTTGAGTGTTGTCGTATTCGAATAAGAACTCCGGTGACTGAATGCGGTAGTATTTGCCCTGACCGTTTTCCAGCCCGCCGATCCAGGCGAAGGTGAGTTTGTCGTCGCCCGCGGCGCGCAGGCGGTCGGCGACGGTGGCGGCGAGTTCCGGGCGGAAGCGACCGATGTATTCGCGGATGATGCGCCAGAGCTGCGCGCGCTGCTTTTCATCCAGCTTCGACGAGGCAATGCCGGCGGGGCTGAGCGGGTCGGCTTTGGGTTTTTCGCCGCTGAGGACATCCGCCGGCGCGTCGCCCGGGAGGACCGCCTCTTTCTTCTGCTCTTCGGTCAGGGACTTCACGAGATTGATGGCGATGGTCTCTTCGTCTTTCAACATGCGCAGGCCCTTGCGCGGGCCTTCCTTCACTTCGCCGGGATTGGTGCCGAAGAACGAAGGCGTCATGCTGACCAGTTTGCCGCCGGCAATGGTGACGCTGCAGGAGAAGTGGTGGCCCTCGAATCGCCACGCCCATGAGCCTTTCGCGGACGGTTCACCGAAAGTGAGGATGTGATACTTCTCCGGACTCCGGCGCGGCGACTGGTTCTCCAGATCGAAGAGGATTTTTTCCTGACTCATAATGGTCACGGCTTTGGCAAAACCTTCGTTGCTCATAGCGGAGTTGAGCAGGGCGATGGCGAGATAGTCCTGGTCCGGGCGGAGTTGCTGGAGCGTGATGCCTTTGCGCTCCACGGGGGTGAATTTCCAGTTCTGCCGTTCGGCGTCGTCGAGTTTGAACGTGGCGAGCGCCTTCTGATCGGCGTCGAGGCTGGCGAGGAAGTTCCGCGCGGCAGCGGTCATGTCGGCGACGCTTTTGGCGACGCCCTGCGCGCGCGCTTTCTCCTGACTTTTGGCAGCGGCGGGCTGCGGATCGGCGTGTGAGGAAAGCAGCGGCATCAGGGCGAGGCCGGTGACGGGAAGAATGAGAAGGGATGAGCGCTTCATGGCGGAGACATGTGCCGCGGGCGGGCCGTGTTGCGCAAGGAATTTCCCGGCCCTCGAAAGCGTGGCCCGCCACTCACGCGAAGGTGCGATTTGAGAACCGCCTCCG
The DNA here is from genome assembly GCA_964523105.1 of uncultured Akkermansia sp. Classification (GTDB taxonomy): domain Bacteria; phylum Verrucomicrobiota; class Verrucomicrobiia; order Verrucomicrobiales; family V1-33; genus V1-33. The sequence continues at coordinate 149,706 of CAZFZN010000007.1, read as the reverse complement.
CGGCCCGTAAGGTATCGGATGATCCCCCGCTCCGCCACCGTGCTTTTGCTCCTGTCCGCCAGCTTTGTCTGCGCGGGGCCGAAAAGCAGCGAACCGTGGTGGTCGCTGCAGCCGATTCCACCGCGCGCGGACGTGCCGGGGAATGCGGTGGATTATTACCTGAACGCGCGGCTGAAGGCAGAGGGTCTGACACCGGTGCCGCCGGCGGATGCGCGCACGCTGATCCGCCGGCTTTACTTCGACCTCACCGGCTTGCCGCCCGCACCGGAGGAGGTGGATGCTTTTGTGATAGAGTATGCCGGTGCGCCGGACGCTTCGTACCCTGCACTGGTGGACAAACTGCTCGCCAGCCCGCGCTACGGCGAACGCTGGGCGCGGCACTGGCTGGATGTGGTGCATTACGGCGACACGCACGGCTATGACAAAGACCAGCCGCGCCCGAACGCATGGCCTTATCGCGATTATGTGATTCGCGCCTTCAACGAAGACAAACCCTACGCGCGTTTCGTGGAGGAACAAATCGCCGGCGATGTGCTTTACCCTGGCACCCGCGACGGCATCGAGGCGCTCGGTTTCATCTCCGCCGGGCCGTGGGACCTCATCGGGCACGCAGAGGTGCCGGAGAGCAAAACCGACGGTAAGATCGCGCGGCATCTCGACCGCGACGACATGGTGGCCAACACCATCGGCACGTTCAATTCAATGACGGTGCACTGCGCGCAGTGTCACGATCACAAATTCGATCCCATCAGCGCGGAGGATTACTACAATCTGCAGTCGGTGTTCGCGGCTCTCGACCGCGCCGATCGCGCTTACGACACCGACCCCGCGGTCGCCAAGCAGCGCGTTGCCCTGGAGGCGGCGCTGCAGGCCGCACGGGCGAAGGTGGAGGCTCTCCAGGCAAAGGCCAAACCGCTCGCGGGGGAAGCCCTCGCGGCACTGGACAAAACGATCGCGGGTCTCAGCAAGCCCGCCGCCAGTCTGGCGGCGCAGAACGGCTGGCACTCGGCCATCGAACCTTCCCCTGACAAAACGAAGTGGGTGCAGTTGGACCTCGGCGAGAGCGTCATGCTCAGTCAGGTGGTGCTGCATCCGTGTCACGATGACTTCGCCGGCATCGGCGACGGCTTCGGATTTCCCGTGCGTTATAAAATCGAGGCCAGTGACGATCCGAAGTTCGCCGGCGCCGCGCGCGTCCTCGTGGACCAGACGCAGCAGGATGCGCCGAATCCGAAGATCAAAGCCGTCAGCTTCGGCGCGGGCGGGGCGGCGCGTTACCTTCGCATCACGGCCACCAAACTGGCCACACGGCAGAACGACTACATCTTCGCCCTCGCGGAACTGGAGGTGTTCGACACCGCCGGCAAGAACCGGGCGCTCGGTGCGGCGGTGACATCGCTCGATTCCATCGAAGCCCCGCCGCGCTGGCAGCGGACGAACCTGACAGACAGCTGGTATCCCGGTGTGCCTGCGGACAAAGTCGCCGCGCCGGGAGTGGATGTCGCCAAACTGCAGCAGGCGCGCCGCCTCCTGCTGGAGGCCGTGCTTTCCAAAGCCGAATGGACGGAACTGGAAACGGCCGAACGCACCCTGACGGAAGCAGAGAGGAAGCTCAAGGAGCTGCCGGCGCCGCGCCGGGTGTACAGCGGCACCATTCACAACGGCAGCGGCGCCTTCGCCGGCACGGGCGCCAAAGGCGGCGAGCCGCGCCCGGTGTTCGTGCTCGCGCGCGGTGATGTGACGCGACCCGGAGCCGAGGCGGAGCCAGGCGCTTTGTCCTGCGTGCCGGAACTGCCGGCGCGTTTTGAAATTCCCCGGGGCGCATCCGAAGGTCAGCGCCGCGCGGCGCTCGCCCGCTGGATTACCGACCCGAAGAATCCGCTCACCTGGCGCAGCATCGTGAACCGCGTCTGGCAATATCACTTCGGCCGCGGCCTCGTGGATTCGCCGAACGACTTCGGAAAAATGGGCGCGCTGCCGTCGCATCCGGAACTGCTCGACTGGCTGGCGGCCGACTTCCGCGACAGCGGCGGCTCGCTCAAGCGGCTGCACAAATTGATCGTGACGAGCGCGGCTTACCGCAGGAGTTCACAGTTCGCAGTGCTCAGTGCACCGTCGCCGGGCGCAGCCACTGAGCACCGTGAACTGAGCACTGAGCACTTTCTAAAGAACACGCAGATCGATCCGGAGAACCAATACCTCTGGCGCGCCAACCGCCGCAAACTGGAGGCCGAAGCCGTGCGCGACAGCATTTTGAAAGTGTCCGGACTGCTCGACCTCACCATGGGCGGTCCGGCGTTTCAGGATTTTGTGGTGCTGCATCCGGAGCATTCGCCGCATTACGAATATCATCTCGCCGACCTCAGCGATCCGAAGCTGCACCGCCGCTCGGTCTATCGCTTCCTCGCCCGCAGCAAACCCCAGCCGTGGATGGCGACGATGGACTGCGCCGACCCGTCGATGATGGTGGACAAGCGCACCCAGACCATCACGCCACTCCAGGCGCTGGCACAGTTGAACAACCAGCTCACCCTCGTGGCGGCGCAAAAGTTCGCGGCGCGGGTGAAGGAGTCACAGAAGGATTTGGACGGGCAGTTGCGGATGGTGATGAAGCTGACCTTCGGTCGGGAAGGGTCGGCGGGGGAATTACAGGAGATGAAGAAGGTGGCGGAGAAGTTTGGAGTGGAGGCGGTGTGCCGGGCGGTGCTGAATCTGAATGAGTTTGTGTTTGTGGATTAGATTTTTGAACAGGAGGCAGCAGAGGAAGCAGAGTTCTTATTGTTTATGCACCCGTTGTTTTCCAAAGCATCATCGCTGACCGGAAAGGTCATTGGCGCCGCGATTGAGGTGCATCGGCTTAAGGGGCCGGGGCTGATTGAGAGTATCTATGAGCGCTGTCTCATGAGGGAACTGGAACTGAACCAACTTGGCGCAGTGGCGCAGCGCAAAGTCGAGATCGAATACAAGGGGCTGATTTTTGAAGAGACCCTTCGCTTCGACATTCTAGTGGAGGATTGCCTGCTGGTGGAAGCCAAAGCCGTGCAAGCCATCCTGCCAATCCATAAAGCACAACTGATGAGCTACATGAAACTGCTCAACGTGCCGCTCGGTTTACTGATCAACTTCCACGAAATCAAACTCGTTGACGGAATTCACCGCCTGATCCTCCCCGGTGCCGACGCCCCTGACTCATAGTCCCAACTACTCAAGCCTCTGCTCCCTCTGCTTCCTCCTGTTCAAAATCCTTTCTACTCATGTTCACCCGCCGCGCCCTTCTTCAGACCTTCCCCGGCCTCGCGCTCGCTCATCTTCTTGCCAGCGAGTCCACAGCCTCCCTCGCGCCTCAAGTTAAACCGCGTGCCAAGCGCGTGGTCCAGCTCTTCATGGCGGGAGCCGCGAGCCACATCGACTTGTTCGATTTCAAACCGGAACTCATCAAACGTCACGGCCAGCCCAGCGACTTCGGCGAGCACGTGGAGGCGTTTCAGAACGGCCTCGGCCCGTGGCTCCGTCCGGTGTGGGACTTCAAACCGTATGGTCGCAGCGGCAAGATGCTCGGCGAACCGGTCGCGGAACTGGGCGCGGTCGTGGATGAGATGGCGTTCGTGCATAACATGGTCGGCAAGACGGGCGTACACAGCCAGGGAACGCTGCTGCAAACGACGGGCTTCAACCGCCCCGGTTTTCCGGCGGCGGGCGCGTGGGTCAGTTACGGGCTGGGCAGCATGAACGAAAACCTGCCGGCGTTCGTCGTGCTGCCGGACCACCGCGGGCTGGCGTCGAACGGCACCAAGAACTGGGACTCCGCGTTCCTGCCGGCGCAGCATCAGGGCACGGTCATTTATCCGGGCATGGAGACACCCATTACAGACTTGTTTCCTGACAAGCGCGCCAACTTCACCACGCCGCAAAGTGAAGCGGCGGCGCACGACCTGATGGCGGTGCTCAACCAAGCCCATGCCTCACAGCGCGCGGGCGACGACCGCCTGGAGGCGCGCATTCGCAGCTACGAACTTGCCGCGCGCATGCAGTTGGCGGCGCCGGAGGCTTTGGATATTTCCAGGGAGCCGGCTTACATCAAAGAGATGTACGGCATTCGCGACGATGTGAAGGAATGGCCGAAGGAGATCAACGCGGCCGAGGAGATGGATGTCTTCGGGCGCAAGTGCCTCGCCGCGCGCCGGCTGCTGGAGCGCGGGGTGCGCTTCGTGCAAATCTGGAGTGGCAACGACAACGGCTTCCCGCGCCGCAACTGGGACAGTCACGAAGACGTGGAGCGCGACCACGGCCCGCTGGCCCGCGGGTTTGCCAAAGGCACCGCCGCTTTGATCAAAGATCTGAAACAGCGCGGCCTGCTGGACGATACGATCATTCTCTGGACCACGGAGTTTGGCCGCATGCCGAGCACCCAGGGCGGCAAGGGCCGTGACCACAATCCTTTCTGCTTCACCAACTGGCTCTGCGGCGGCGGCATCCGTGGCGGCGTGACCTTTGGCCCGAGCGATGAATTCGGCTACAAGCCGCAGAACCGCCGGCAGCCGACGGAGGTCTATGACATTCACGCGACCATTCTGCACCTGATGGGCCTCGATCATGAAAAGCTGACCTACCGCGCCGGCGGGATAGACAGACGGCTCACCGACGTGCATGGACATGTGCTCAAGCCGCTGCTGGCTTAGGTGCATGCAGTTTCCCCCGCCCGTTTTCGAATCACTCCGCATTCTCTGCGCCGCGCCGGAGCAGATGGATGCCCTGTGGGCGCAGGGCTGGCGGCACTTCGGCAGCGACTTCTTCCGCTACAGCCTCAGCCTCGGCGAGGACGGCGGCGTGCAGTTCATCCAGCCTCTGCGCATGGAACTGGCCGCCTTCCAGATTTCCAAAAGCCAGCGCCGCGTGCTGCGCCGGAACGACGACACGGAGGTGCGCATCGTGCCCGCTCTGGTGGACGGGGAGCGCGAGGCCATATTCCTGCGGCACCGCGCGCGATTCGTTTCCAACGTGCCGGATTCGCTGCGCACCTTCATTCCTTCAGAACATCCCGCCCGCGAGCCCTGCGAATGTGTCAGTGTGGAGGTGCGGCTCTCCGGCCGGCTCATTGCGGTGAGTTATCTGGACGCGGGCGCGGAGGCGGTCTCCAGCGTCTATGCCATGTTTGAGCCTGACGAAGCGCGCCGCAGCCTCGGCACGTTCACGCTGCTGCATGAAATCGAGTGGGCCGCGGCGCAGGGAAAGCGCTGGCTCTATCCCGGCTACGCCACCGCTCAGCCGAGCCACTACGACTATAAGAAGACCTTCCGCCCGCTCCAGTGCTACGACTGGCGGGGGAACTGGGTGCCACTGGAGTGAGTGGCCTCACTTCATCGAATGCAGTCCGATGAGATTGCCCTCCGTGTCTTTGACGAGCGCGATGAAACCGTAGGGCCCGATGGAGAATTTCGTTTTGAAGATGCTGCCTCCGGCGGGCACCACGCGGGCTTCCTCCACGGCGCAGTCCTCGCAGGAGAAGTAAACGATGGTGCTGTTCCCGCCGGACGGGCACCCGGGCATGTGAACCAGCGCCCCGGGCGCACCATAGACCTGCGAGGTGCAGTCGCCCATCGGCCACGCCCACATTTCGAGATCAGAGCCCGGGAGCTTTTCGAGTTTGACGGCGCACACGGCCTCGTAAAAGGCGCGGGCGCGACTCATGTCTTCTACGTAGATTTCAAACCATCCGACAGGATTCGTTTTCATAGGCGGACAGGCTGACGGGTTGGCCTCCGGCTGTCAAGAACCGCGCTCAGGCCAGCGGCAGACTGGATTCCGCGCGGCAGAGGTCATCGTGAAGCTGCTGCACGGCGCGGGCGGAGGAATGCACCGGGCCGTTTCCGAATTCGCCCAAAAAATGACAGGACGCATAGCCCTCCGCGCGGGCTTCGTAGTCGCGCACCCATTCCCGGCGCTCCGGCAAGAGTTCCGGCGGCACCGGCCATGCAGCGCGGCGCGGGCGGAGCACCCGGTCCATGCCGATGCGCCAGGGCTTCGGACTCACGCGCGCGCGGAAACAGTTTTGCGCGCGGCACATGGCAGCGTATTGCGGGTCCGTTCCGGTGGCGGAGAAGAACTCCGCCACTGCATCACTGCGCGGGTCCATCACGCTGTGCAGAACAAGCACGCGGTATCCGGCGGGCGTGCGATAGAGCCGCACCAGCCAGTCAGGGTGCAGGTTCATGAATCGTTCAATGCCCCGCCGCGCGATCGACGCTGCCCCGCCTCTCAGCCGGATGGCGAAGCGGTGGGCCGCCCATGACAGTACAAAACTGAGAAACAGCGCCGCAATCAGCATGCCGGCGGCCATCTGCCACGTTCCGTATTTCCATCCGGTCCAGACCGAAACCGCGGCCAGGACCGTGAACAGCGTCAGGCATCCTTTCGCCCTCCATTCGATGGCTTCATCCACGTCGGCAAAAGCCACCTCCGGCGTATTGAGGCACAGCGCGCCATAGCAATTTCGCGTCAGCACCGTGTCCCCGTGACGGCTCACGATTTCCTCCCGGATGGGCACGCCGTCCGCGCCATTGTAAGGCACGCGCGGCTCGCGTCGGCGCAGTGTTTCTCCCCGGAGGATGCGCTCCATCGCCTCCTGCGCCCGTGCCTCAGCATTTTCCTGCGCCTCCGCCTCACTGACATCCGACCACCCGAACCGGCGCACCGTGATTTGCCGCTCCGGCAAATGCTTCACCACGCGCGCTTCGGCCCAGAATTGTGGAACGATCATGCCATGCACTCATGGCGGTGATTTCGTGCGGGGCAACTCCGTTCGCGTCACGGCGGAGGCATGCCCTGCCAGGAATGAAGAAGCCCTCCGCACAGGGTACGGAGGGCTTCAGGGTTTGGCGTTCAGGGCACCGGGGGGAAGTTCAGTTGATGGCGACGAAGTGATCGGGGGGAGGATGGGCCGTGATCCACGACCCGTAGTAGGCCATCGCCTGTTCCATGCTGGCTCCCGGATTCTGCAGCCCGAATTGCGACATGGCGCCGTTGAGCGCGGCGATCCATTCATCGAAGTTGCTGTATCCGCCGGAGGCACCGCCGCCTTCCGGATTATAAACCAGCATGCCGTCCTCCCACGCAAGGTAGTGCTGCGCGCGGTGGGCCGCCGGTTTGCCGCTGTCCATTCCCGCAGAAATGCCAGGCAGTTGGAACCATGCAGTGCGGGTGGTGCCCGATCCGGAGGAGCCGGCTCCCACGGCGTTCATGGCCGCGTTGACGCTGTTGGCGCCGATGAAGACGGGAGCTCCGGAAGCGTATCCGGCGGCAAAGACGGTGGCAATGCGCTGGGCCTGGGATCTCGCCGTGGTGACTTTGGCCGAGTCGCCCACGCCGGTCAGACTCACGATGGCGATGGCGGCGATGGTGCCAAGGATGGCGATGGCGATGAGCAGTTCGAGCAGGCTGAAGCCGCGGCGTTTTCGGGTATGGATAATGGAATGCATGTATGGGCGGTAAGGTGTGGTGGTGTGGCGGTCCGCGCGGTGGAAACGCGCTTCACCTCCAATCATGCAAATCGCCCCGACGACGTTACGGAAATTATACTGAATTTGTTTTTTCCGAGAAAAACCCGGGAATTCAGCGTGCCTGGAGGCGAAAACGCAGGCGCTCGGCCGTGGTCAGGCTCCGTCCAGCGATGCGCCGGGCGAGGGTTTTGAGGCGCTGCACATCAGTTTCCCAGACGGTGATGTTGCGGGAATTTCCCGCGGCGAGCAGTCTTCCGTCCCGCAGCCAGGCCAGTGCGAGGATTTCGTGACCGGCGTGGATCGTGCGAAGGTCCGCCGGTTGGCGCCAGTCCCAGAGTCCGAGCCGCCCGTCCACGCCGCCGATGGCAAGGCGTTGTCCATCCGGGGAGAAGGCCACTCCGGAAATGAGGTGAGCGGTGACGGGAGCGGTCCGGGCCGTGGCGGCAATGTTTGGAGCCGTGAGGTCCCACACGACCGGACCCGCGCCGGCGGACCCGCACGCGAGCCACCGGCTGTCAGCGCTGAAAGCGAGATTGCTGATGCCGATGAATGTGGCGCGCAATTCCGTGACGGGCACCGGCGGGCCGGGTTCGCTCACATCGTAGAGCAGCACCTGATTGCCAAACTGCCGCTGGCCGGGCAGCGGCTCGTGATCCCAGCCGTGCCGGCAAATGGCCATCCATCGTCCGTCAGGCGAAATCATCAGGTCCGGCAGGAGGTAATTGATGGTATGCACCAGGTGATCCTGACGGGAAGCGGCCGGATCCTCCCGGGTGAGATCCCATTCAAAGAGAACACCGTCGCCGCAGGCACAGTAGAGCGTGCCGCGAGGGTGGAAGCTGACATGACGCGAGTACTCCAGCCGCGTTCCCTCCATGGGCAGCAGAAACCGGGGCCGCGGCGCGCGCCCGCCTTTCGCAGCGGCGGCAGTGCAGGCGCCGGCGTCCCACACCTTCACCATGCCGTCCCTGCCGGTACTGGCGATCCAGCGGCCATCGCGGCTGAAAGCGACACCGGTGGTTTGCGGTCCGTGATTGCCAAGCACGAGCCGCTCCGGGCCATCGATGCGTGACAATGCGACGATGCCGCCGGATTCCCCCGCCGCCGCGGCAGGCGGCGCTTCGCAGGCGCTCACGAGCCATTTTTCGTCCGGCGACACGGCGACCTCCGGCACACTGACACCCGGTGACGGAAGATGCTGCGGCAGCGCGGCGGCGGTGACGTTGTCGAATGACCAGCGCCGGCAGACATGCTCCGATCCCGAGGCCAGAATGGTCCGGTTGTCAGGAGCGAACTTCACATTGAGCACGGCGGCGGGCATGCCGCGCAATTCCATGGGAGGCAAACTGCTCTGCAGTCCCTCCATGCGCCAGAGATTCACCACCCGGCGGTCTCCGCCCGCCGCGAGCCAGCGTCCGTCAGAGCTGAAAGCCACCGTGCGGCCGTTGCCGGCGGAGAGCTGCAGATGCAGCGGCTCCGTGCCTTCGGAGACCGGCTGGAGTGAAATCCGCCCGGTCCGTCCGGTGGCGACCACCCAGCGGTTGTCAGGCGAAATACAGAGGCTCTCGCCTTCGCCGGAATGCGTCGCCACTTCGCGGGAGACGATCTCCTCCGACGAGCCCCGCTCCGGCAGCGTGAAGAGCAGCGTCTGCTGGTCTTCGCGCCGGATCGCCAGGAGCCGTCCGTCCTCGCTGAAAGCACTGCGGCGAATCATCCCGGCCGGGCCGGGCAGACGCAGCGCCGGCTGATCCGGAAGTGTCAAGTCCTTCACGATCATCTCAGCCTCCATGTTATCCAGACCCAGCAGCATCCAGCGCCCGTCCGGCGAAACCTGACAATGCACGCCCCTCTCCATCCACGGCCGGTTCACGCCCCGCAGTTCGCCCGGACGCAGGGATTCGTCCTCACCGATTTCGGTCCAGCCGGGAAAAATCTCCGGCGGATCGCTGTCGCGCTGATACACGCATGCCACTCCAGGGGGGCGGGACGGGCCGGGCCGGCGCAGCTTCGCGACCCGCAGCACCATCCCCTCCCGCGCCAGGGCTCCGAGCGGCCGCGACGGCGGCGGCTCCGGGACCGTTTCGCCGGCTCTCAGATCCGCACTGACCACATCCCATGCCCTGACCACTCCGTCCTGACCAATAGCCAGAATGCGGCGGGAATCCGGCATCCAGCACCAGTCCACGTTCAGGAGCAGTTCCTTGACTCTCGCCGGCCACAGCAGCCAGCGCCGCAGCGGAATGGAATCGTGCCGCGCCGTCAGATCGAACAGCGCCGCGGTAATGCCTTTGGAATTGAATTCGTTGAAGTCGATCGTCACCAGCCAGCGCCCGTCCGGGCTGGCCTGCGCCACCAGCAGGTCGGCATCACTGGCGGCGATGTAGGCGTCGTTGATGCTCCGGTTGCTGCCTCCGGCCGTGGCGTCCAGACCGCCCACCTGCTGCAGCACCGCCGTCAGCGCCGAAGCCGCCTCCGGCAGCACGCCGGAGGGCTCTGACATTTCCACGGACTCCACCGCGAGCAGCAGCGCCCGGGTGCTGTCCTCCTCCACCTGCAGCTTCGCGTCCCCGGCGATTTTGGTGGCCGTGGCAATGCAGAGCGCATCCGCGAGGCGGGTGTTCATGTTCTCCAGCCGCCCGTTGGTTTCTGTCAGGGAAACCACCGCATCCTCCGCCCGGTGCCAGAGCAGCAGGCCCGTGCTCATGGCCAGCAGCAGCACCGCATACAGCGCCGCCATGGCCGGCTCCCGGCGCACCCATTTCACAAAGCGTTCGCGCCGCGTCACCGGCCGGGCCTTGATCGGCTCGCCCCGCAGCCAGCGGTCCAGTTCATCGGCCAGCTCGCCCGCGCTCTGCGGACGACGCGCCGGATTCTTCTCCATGCAACGCCGCGCGATGGTGACGAGGTCCCCGTCTGCGCGGGTGCCGTGGGGCCACGACGGCTCCTCCGAAACGATGCGCCGCATGATTTCCACCGGCCCCGGCCCGTGGAACGGCGGCATGCCGCAAAGCATCTCCCACAGCATCACTCCCAGAGCCCAGACATCGCTCGCGGTGCTCACCGAGCGCGAGTTTCCTCCCGCCACCTCCGGCGCCATGTAATGCGGCGTGCCGATGTGATCCTTTGTCAGGGTCAGTCCGGAATCCGTGTTCGCCACTTTGGCGAGGCCAAAGTCCGTCAGCCACGGCACGCCTTCGCCATCGAGCAAAATATTGCCAGGCTTGAGGTCCCGGTGAAGCACGCCGCGCTGGTGAGCATGGTGCACGGCCCGGGCGATTTTGGAAAGCAGCGCCGCCACCTCGCGCGCCGGCAGATTGCCGCCGTGCTCCCGCAGCCGCTGCGCCAGCGTCTGCCCCTCGATGAATTTCATGGTGAAGAACGGCTGCCCGTCGAGCCGGCCCACCTCATAAATCGGCACGATGTGCGGATGATCCAGCCCCGCTGCGGCCTCCGCTTCCAGCGTGAACCGCGCCACCTCGCCGTCGTCGGCAAACGTGGAGCCGCGGATCATCTTGAGGGCCACGGTGCGCTTCAGCTTTTTGTCCTCCGCCAGATAGACCACCCCCATGCCGCCGGCGGCCAGCTTCTGCTTCAGTGTGTAGCGCCCGAACTCCACATTCTCCTCCACGCGCAGTTCGGCAGCCTCTTCACAGGCGGGGCCGCTTCCCATGAGCAGGTTCAACGCGCACGCCGGGCAGGCACCGGCGGACAAACGGGCGCCGCAGTCTGTGCAGAATGCGGCGGCGGTCCGGCTGGAGGATGTGAGGCGGGCGGAGGTGTCGGGAGCTTGGCTGGTCGGCATGGTCTGGTCGGTTCCATGTGAATCGCGGCCGCAAAGTTACGGGCTCAGGCCCGGAAAGGCAAATTCTTCCCCCGATTCGCCCGGAAATCCTCACATCGCGCCTCAGCTGCGGGAAATTCTCACATTTCCATCCCGCCCTGACGAATGGCCATTTTTTCAGTGGGGCTGCCGCTGCGCCGCAGATGCTCTTCGCAGGCATCGAACCCCAGCCGGCAGGCATACCGCGCCAGGGCAAGCAGCCGCCGCCTCTCGCCCGCGTCTGTCACGCGGCCCGCCTGTGCCGCTGTCCGCGCGATGACCGCGCAGGTGATATAAAGTTCCGCGCCGGCATCCGCCAAATGACCGAGCACCAGCTGGCGGCGGTCGAGTTTTGGGCCGTGCCGCAGCAGGTTGCGGAAAATGCGGCGCGCCAGCCGGCGGCTGAGCCGCGCGGCGCGGCGGGCTTCGCGGCGCAAATCCGTCAGGTCCGCCGGCAGCCGGTGCGCGGGAAAAAACGAACGCGGCAGCCAGCCGGCATAAAACTTGAACGCACCCCACGCCGCCTTGAGCCGGAAGCGCAGCGAAAGCCTGCGGTTCAGCACCGCCGCGCCCTTTTGCAGATGCGGATCGAGCGCCTCGCGCGCGATGAACAGCCGCATGATCTCGCTGGAGCCCTCGAAGATGGTGTTGATGCGCGCGTCGCGCAAAAACCGCTCCACGGGCACCGGCGTTTCGCCGCGGGCCCGCAGGCTTTCCGCCGTCTCATATCCGCGGCCGCCGCGGATTTGCATGGTCTCGTGAATCGTTTCCCAGGCGCGTTCGGTGCCCCAGAGTTTGGCGATGGCGGCTTCCAGCCGGATGTCCGCGTGCTTATCGCGGTCCACCAGGGCACAGACGTGGCGCACGGCGGACTCCAGTGCGAAGGTCCGGGCCTCCATGCGCGCAAGCTTCTCCGCGATGGCTTCGTGTTTCGCGATGGGTGCGCCCCACTGCTCGCGCTTCGCCGCCCAGTCGCGCGACCACTGCATGCAGCGGTGCATCGCGCCGGCGCAGGCCGCCGGCAGCGTGAGACGGCCCGTGTTCAATGTTGTCAGGGCCACGCGCAGTCCCTTGCCTTCGCCGAGCAGGATGTTTTCGCGCGGCACCACCACATCCGAAAAACGGATGACACCGTTGTAGAGAGCGCGCAGGCCCATGAACCGGCAGCGCCGCACCACCTCCACGCCCGGCGTCTTCATGTCCACGATAAAGGCCGTGATCGGAGTGCGGCCCGCCGGCGCGCCCGGCGGCGCGGGCGTGCGGGCCATCACCACGATGACGCCGGCCCGCGTGCCGTTCGTGCACCAGAGTTTCTCGCCGTTGAGGATGAAACTTTTTCCATCCGGAGAGGGCACCGCCTCCGTGCGCATTCGCGCGGGATCCGAACCCACCTCCATTTCTGTCAGGGCAAAGGCACTGATCTCACCCGCCGCGCAGCGCGGCAGCCACTTTCTCTTCTGCTCCTCCGTGCCGAACAGCAGCAGCGGCTGCGGCACGCCGATGGACTGGTGCGCGGACAGCAGTGCGGTGAGATTTCCGCAAAAGCCGCCCAGCCACATCGCGGCGCGCGCGTAGTTCGTTTGCGACAGACCGAGCCCGCCGTACTCGGCCGGAATCTTGATGCCGAACGCCCCGAGTTTTGCCAGACCGGCGATCACTTCGTCAGGAATTTCGCCCTCGCGGTCGATCGCATCGGGATCGGCGTGCGCCGTGAGGAATTCGCTGAGCCGCTCGATAAAGGCGTCTCCCTGGTCTTCGTCCTCCAGCGACTGTTGCGGAAACGGCACGAGCCGGGAGAAGTCAGGCCGGCCCATGAACAGGGATGCGGCGAAACTTTCCTCCTTCACGGTCTCGCGCGCGGCTTCCGTGGTTTCCAGCGCGGCGCGCTGACCGGCGGACATTTTGGAGGTGTCGATGAGGCTGGCGGGTTCTGTGTTCATGGCACTGGGGGGTTGGAGTGAACTGGGAAGCCATCGGCCGCATAACTCAGCGGCCCTCCGCGAAACGCCGGATAGCCGGCTCCGGCGATCATGGCGAAATCGATATCCGCCGCACCGGACACCACCCCGTCGTCGAGGCAGCGCTGCGCTTCTTCGCTCATGAGCCGCGCGAGTTGCGCCGCGGCCCCGCCGGCTTTGACGCGCCATGCTTCATCGCGCCGCCGCAGCCTTGACGGATCGTTTCCCTTCCTCCCGTACTCGTAAAAGCCGCGGCCGTTCTTCCTGCCCAGCTTTCCTGCAGCCACCATTTCCTCCAGCCTCGCCGGCACTTTCATCCGATCCGGAAACGCTGCGGCCAGCGTGTGGCCGACATGCAGCGCCACGTCGAGCCCCACTTCATCCAGCAGTCGCAGCAGTCCCATCGGCATTCCGAAATCGCGCATCGCCGCATCCAGTTCCGCGGGCGGCATGCCCTCCGCGACATGTTCACCGGCGGCCATGAGACAGGGCATCAGAATGCGATTCACCACAAAGCCGGGGCGGTCCGCCACGATCACCGGCAGCTTGCCGATGCGGCGCACGAAATCCGCCAGCGCCTCCACCACCGCGGGATCGGCGCCGTCCGGCCTGACAACTTCCACGAGCGGCATGCGGTGCACCGGATTGAAGAAATGCAGTCCCGCCATGCGCGGCGAAGCCAGCATCGCCCTCACGGAAAGCGCGGAGGTGTTGGTCGCCAGGATCGTGTCCGGCCGCACGCGGCCCGCGAGATCCTCGAATATCCGCCGCTTCAATTCCATATCCTCCACCGCAGCTTCGATGACGAGGTCCATGCGCTGGAGCGGGACTTCGCCGCTGCATGGCGTGATGCGGTCGAGCGCCGCGCGCGCCTCGTGCGGCTTGAAATGACCGCGCTTCACGCCCTCGCCGAGCAGCGCATGGATGCGTTTCATGCCGCTGGCCAGTGCGCCAACGTTGACGTCGCGGAGCAGTACCCGGCAGCCCTTTGACGCGATCCACTGCGCGATGCCGGCACCCATCACGCCGGCGCCAATGACGGCCACGTTGGTGATTTCCCTCCCCGGGCGGCGCGGGCCGCGGCGCAGCTTCTCGCGGTGCAGAAAAGTGTTCAGCACATGCCGCGTCGCCGGCAACCCGGTGAGTTCCGCGATGGCAGCGCGTTCGCGGGACAGCGATTCATCCACGCCACCGCGCACGCTTTGCGTGATCACATCCAGCGCCCGCAGCGGCGCAGGGTAGTGTCCGCCGGTTTTTGTCATCAGATCGCGCCTCGCGCGCCGGGCGATGAGCGCTGCGGACACAGGATTGTTCACCGGCCAGGTGCGGCGGCGTTTTGGCAGCTTTACCGCACGGATCCAGTGGTCCGCCGCGCGCAGCAGGAACTCCGGCGGCACGACTTCGTCGATGAGCCCGAGCTTCACCGCCTGGCGCGCCGGATGCACCGCCCCCGGCAGAATCACACTCAGCGCCGCAGGCAGTCCGGCCAGTCGCGGCAGCCGTGTAGAGCCGCCCCATGCGGGAAGGATGCCGAGATTCGTTTCCGGCAGACCGATTTTTGTGACCGGCGCATTGGTTGCCACCCGCACATCGCAGGCGAGCGCCAGCTCGAATCCGCCGCCAACGCACGCGCCGTGAATCGCGGCGACCTTTCGCACGGGAAGGGACGCGAGGTCGCTGAAGACCCGCTGCCCCAGGGCGATGAATTCACCCAGCGCGCCGGCATCCGGAGATTCCAGCGAATCCAGGTCCGCGCCCGCGCAGAAAATGTCAGGCTTCGCACTGCGCAAAATGACGCCGCGCAGCCCGGGACTGGTGCGCAGCGCGGCGATGGCCTGCTCCAGATCGTGAAGCGACGCCGGATTGAAGACATTGGCGGAAGTACCGGGCTGGTCGAAAACAAGATGCGCTACATTCTCCATCGTCATCTCCACGCGGAAGGCCGGCGTCCGGTCGGGCGCTTCCGTCAGGCTTGGGACTGGCATTTCGGCATTCATGAGTTCAGATTCGTTCGAGCCACAGCGCGCCTCCCTGACCGCCGCCGATGCAGAGTGAAACGAGCGCACGGCGCGCGCCGCGGCGGTGGAGTTCCCTGAGAGCGGTGAGCACCAGCCGCGCGCCCGAAGCGCCGACCGGATGCCCGAGGGCGATCGCACCGCCGTTCACATTGAGCCGCTCACGCGGCAGAGACGGCAGCTTTTGCAGCACAGCCAGCACCTGCGCGGCGAAGGCCTCGTTGATTTCGATGACATCGGCTTCCGCGGGATCGAGTCCCGCCGCAGTGATGGCCGCCACAGGTCCAAGACCCATGCGACGCGGGTCGCAGCCGGCCCACGCCCAGCGCACGATGCGGCCCAGCGGCTGCAGATTCAGCTTGGCCGCGCGCTCTTCGGTCATGAGCAGCAGCGCAACGGCACCGTCGGAGATCTGTGAGGAATTGCCCGGCGTCACCGAGCCGTAACCGCGGTCGAACGCCGGCCGGAGCTTCGCCAGCGCCTCCTCAGAAGTGTCAGGCCGCACGCCGTTGTCCGCATCAACTGCGCCCCCGCCGGTGAAGACCGGGGCGATTTCCTCCGCCAGCCGGTCCCTCGCCGCCACGGCCCTGCGGTGCGACTCCGCGGCAAATTCGTCCTGCGATTCGCGCGTGATGTTCATTTCACGCGCCAGCAGTTCTGCCGTTTCGCCCATGCCCATGTTGACCACGGGATCCGTCAGGCCCTGCAGAAGGGCCGCCACGGGTTTGAAGTCGCCCGGACGAAAACCGGCCATCGCGCCCAGACGTCTGATGACGGATTTCGCTTTGGCGAGGCGCGCAAATTTTCGCGCCGCGGAGGGCGGAAACAGCAGCGGCACATTCGACATGCTTTCCGTTCCGCCCGCGAGGAAAACTTCTCCGTCACCCGCCGCGGCCTTTTCACAGGCCGCAGTGACCGCCTCCAAACCGGAGGCACAATTCCGCTGCACCGTGACGGCGGGGACGGATTCAGGAATGCCGGCGCGCAGGGCGATGACGCGCGCGATGTTCGCCGTGTCCGCCGGCTGGCAAACACAGCCAAAAACAGTGTGGTCCACCAGCGCCGGATCGAATCCCGTCCGCGCCAGCAGTGCGCTGACGGCCGCGTGCCCGAGGTCCGCCGCGGAGAGTCCGGCAAGGGCCGTCCCCGCACGGCAGAAGGGCGTGCGAATGCCGGAGACGATGACCATCGGTTTCATGACACACGGGCGGCAGGGGAAGGAGCATGGCTGGAATTGTCAGGTGCGGCGGAGTGGCCGGCTTTCGGTCGGCGGTCCACGATCTTCTCCTCTTTGAGCAGCCGGCCCACGCCCTGACGCTCGCGCATTTCCTCCGCGCTGTGCCACACGATGCGGTTGGGACGGATTTCCGCAGCCCGATAGAAGCGCGCCGCCATTTCATGCTCCAGTCCGGCACGGTCGCCGCGCACCTGAACGGCGTGCACCACGAGTTCATCGCACTCGTAGGGATCGTCATGCACTTTGCCGATCTCAATCTGCCATGCCCCAAGCTCATCGAGATCGTCGAGCACATGTTCGAGTTCGTTGAAGTCCACCAGCGTGCCCTTGAGTTTGTCGGTGCGCACGGAGCGCATTTCCGACACGCGGGAGATGTTCCCCGCCAGCCGCGGGCAGGTGCGCCCGCAGTGCGGACAGGCTTCATGGGTCAGGCCGCCGTCAATCCGGTCGCCGGTGCGGTAGCGCAGCACCACGGTGCCGCGGCTGTCGAGCGCGGTATAAACGATCTCGCCCGGCTCCCCGTCGGCGACGGCGCGGCCGGTTTCCGGATCGATGATTTCGACAATGTTGAAATCCGGGCTGAGGTGATAGCCTGACGTTTCCTCCCCCGCGGGCGGCGGACATTCCATCCATGCCATTTTCGCTTCGGTGAATCCGAAGGTGGCCAGCACCTGCACGCTGCCCGCGCCGAGTTCGGCGCAGAGCGCGCGGAATTTGCGGCGCAATCCCGCGGGGACCTTCTCGCCGCCGAGCACGATTTTGCGCAACTGCGGCCAGTGCCGGTCTTCCGAAACGGCGTGCGTCAGGACGTGGTAAATGAACGTGGGCATGCCGATGATGACCTCCGGTGCGATGCGTTCGAGGAGCGCCACGTTGCCCTCCGTTCCCATCACTTTGCCGCCGCCGGTGCTCAAACAGAACGTGCCGTGACCGATGCCGGCGTAGTGCGTCTGCCAGAAGGCTAGGTGCGGGGCGAAGGGAAAGAGATTGGCGTGGCGGTTGGTCACGGCGGAACCGCCCACTTCCATGATGCGCCGGCCGGATTCAGTGAGGATGTCGAGGTCATGCCCGGTGAAAACGAAGGGCACCGGCCCGCTGCTGCGCCCCGTGGTGCTCGTCATGAGCAGCGGCCGGAATTCGTGCTCCAGCCGTGATTTCATGCCGGCGCGGCCGTGCCGCAGCGCGCCGAAAACGGTGCCGGGCTGACGGCGCAGCACGCGTTCGTCCGGAATGAGCACAAAGTCGCGGATGCGCTGCGGTTCGTCCGGCGTGCTGAGCAGATCCGTCTTGGAGGTGAAGGGGATTTTTGCCAGGTCATCGAGCGACCGGATGTCGGCCGCGCTGAGTCCCGCTTCGGCGAAGCGCCGGCGGTAAAAGGCGGAGAACGGGAGGACCCGGGTGGCGAGATAACGGCGAAGCTTCGCGGCCTGGAGGTCGCGCAACTCACCGGCATCAAGCCGCGAGTGCCAGAGACGGGTGTTCATCGTGTTCATGGCGAACGGAGGGAGGCGGGGTTGTCAGTTCGATGATGGCGGGCAGCTGACTTTCCGCAGCGGCGCGCCCGAGGGCGAAATAATGCTGCCAGTTCCAGTAGTCGTGCCACCGGGTGCCGGCGGTGTGAGGACGGAGCACGATGTCGGCAAAGCACTCGCTCATGCCGGCGGTGCGAATTTGCGAGGAGGTGATGCTGCGGCGGAGGATGTCTATCAGATTTCCGGCGGCGAAGGGATTCCACTGACTCAGCCATCCCGGCGGACGGCGGTGCGGCCCCTCCATGCCGGCATCCACCTCCGCACGTGAAGGAATGACGCTGGAGGAAATCACAATGTGGCAACCCGCCTCACGCAGCACATCCACCGGCAGCGGGTCCACCACGCCGCCGTCCACCAGTTCGCGTTCGCCGACGCGCACCGGCACGCACAGTCCCGGCACCGCCGCACTGGCATGCACCGCGAGCGCTACATTCCCCGAACTGATGACCTGCATTTCATGCGAGGAGATGTCGGCAGCGGTCACGTAGAACTCGCGCTTCAAATCGGAAAAGTCCGCACCGCCGAGGTCGGCGTCGAGGCGCGCACGGAGCCGGTTTCCCCGGAACAGACCGCGAAACGGGGGAATCGCGGGATCGAGCAGGCGAAGGAGCGCCCAGCGGCCGGCGATTCTGGCCGCGTTCTCCTGCAATTCGGCCCCGCTCAATCCGGCAGCCCACAGCGCGCCAACGTAGGCGCCCATGCTGCTGCCCGCGACGGCATGCACCGGAATTCCGTTCTCCTCCAGCACCTGAATGACGCCGGCATGGGCCAGACCGCGGGCACCGCCCGCAGAGAGCGCCAGTCCCACCTTCGGAACTCCCCCCGGCTTCGCGGGCGGCTGTCCGATCCATCGCAGGAATCTTGATTTGTCATTCATGGGGGCCTCCTTGGCCGGGAGGCGCCTGCGGCGGTGCGGAAATCAGCGGTTCAGCATAACTGTTCGACTTCTCTCCGCCCTGTCGCCGGCGGGGGTCCGGCGTTTGAGAGTGGATGTGAATTTGTGAGGTCGCGACGAAACTGAATTTTGTAAGGATTCTACCACAGAAGCGGCGCGGGGGCTGCAATTATTTTGGAAATCGGCGGCAGCCGCACAGGAACGGCGGCTCCCGGCGAACGCCGCCGCGTCTCCCCGGGGTTCCATGCGTCTCCGGAAATTCTGTCAGGCAAAGACGAGCCGTGCCGGCCCGGACAGGGCATGCGTTTTATGGCATCACCACACGCAGTCTGGCCTGGGCGCGGGTGCGGCCGGCGGGGACTTCCGTGGAGGTCCATGTCTGGAGAGTTCCGGAAACGGCGCCGGGCACGCTGGTCAGGAACGCCGGGCCGCTTTGCCAGTCGTCGAGTCCGGTGCTGAGTTCCGGAATCACTTCGATGGACGGGTCGGCCGTGAGATTGCGCTGCCATGTGAAGGACAGCAGACCGCCGGAGGACGAGGGAACGGGCTGACCGGTGATGGCTCCGTTGAGGGCATTGCCGCCGAGAATCCATTCCGCGACATTGGGCGTGCCGTCGTTGTCAGTATCCGCAGTCGGCAGCCGGTTGGCCGGGGATTGGCCCGCGAGAGCGGAGGCCGCCCACGAATCGTAGGTTTCATACACGCTGACGGTGACGAGGTCGGTGACCGTGACGGGCCCGGGTGCAGTGGCGGTGAGCCGGAGCACATAGACACCCGGCGAAGTAAAGACGGCGTTGGCGTCCTCACATGCCGGAGTGGTGAAGGTGACGGCCGCGGGGCCGCTGTCGCGCGTCCACTGCAGGGCGATGCTGCTGAGCGGCGAGAACGTCCCCGGACTGAGCGCGCCGTCGAGGAACACCGGCACGCCGGCGGGGGCGGAGAAGTCGGCCCCGGCGTAAACGCTGTAGGGCGGGACGCTTCCGGGATTGGCCGGGCTGGCCTGCCAGCCTTCACTGCGGTCCCACAGGGCCGGCGAGCCGGTGGCACTGACAATTTGCAGTGCGTCGCCGCCGCCGTCGGTGGAGGGATGCCAGTTGTCGTTATAACTGAAATCGAGGATGGGGATACTGAGCCCCGGAAGGTCGAAGCGCAGACGTTCGCCGCCGTTGTCGAGTCTTCCGGAGTAAACTCCGAACACCGGCACGGCGGGGAAGTGCGCGCTGAAGGCCGCGGCATTCTCAGCGAGGATGAGAAAGGCGCCCGGCGCCAGGGTCGTGCCGCCAGGGAAGGTGTAAGTGATGCCGTTTTTGAACGCGACTCCACTCAAGTCGAGTTCGACCGGCGAGCCGGCGAGATCGCTGATGTTGCGGAACTCGATGTACTCGGACTGCGCGCCGGAAGCCGGATGGTACATCAGTTCCGTGATGCGCAGGTAATTGAGCAGTTCGAGCGAGCCGTCCGGCAGCGCCGCGTTGCTGTAGCCGGGCGTGGGGGGCGCCATGACGACGAAGGCGCCGGTGCCGTCGGGCAGCCGGCCGACGCTGACATCGCGGAACTGCGGCAGCGTTTCTGCACGGTCCACCACGGTGCCGTTGGCGCCGAGCAGGGCGACGGAGCCGAAGGTGGAATCGATATTGAAGGGCAGCTCGCGGGCATTGCCGGGGGTGGCGCCGCCGCCTTTGGCTTCAAATTCCACAAACTCTCCGGCCGCCATGAAACTGAGCGGCGGCACGACGTGGCGCGCCGGATAGTTGATGAAGTCATCCGTCAGGCTCATGCCGCCAAGGGCGACGGGCTGGGCGGCGGAATTGTAGAGTTCGATGAAGTCGTTCGCGGCGCGGTAGTCGGCATTGCCGAGGAATTCGTTGATGCGCAAACCGGCGGGATCGGCCAGGGTGGCGACCGCGGTGTTGGCTGCGCCGGCGGTCGGTGTGCAGAGCGCCCATGTCGTCAGGCCCGCGCCAGTGCGGCCGACGCTGAAGTCAGCCGGCTGAAGGCCATAGGTCACGGCATCGATGAGGGCCTGCCCTGCCGCGACGGTATTGTAGAGCTGCACCACGCCGCCGTCATTATCGAGTCCGAAACCCGTGTGCTGTCCGGGAGTTGCCGCGCTGTCGGCGTAAATGACGAGCCGTGCGCCCGCGCCGATGGAGGTGCCTGCCGGGAAGACATATTTGGCCTTCACCAGCGGATCGTCGGTGAGGCTCATGCCCGCCAGGTTCACGGCGGAGGCGCCGGTGTTCTGCAGCTCGATGAAGTCAGGGAAGGTGCCGCTGTAGTTGTAGGCGGAGACGTTGTCCGTCATGATTTCGCTGATGAAGAGCGCACCATGCGAGGAGGTGACAGTGGCATTCGAAGTACCAGGAGGCGGCGTGGTGCTGCCGGCACCAATCAGTCCGAGCAGATAGCTGCGGCGCTGGGTAACGAAATTCTTGACGGCGTTGCGGTTGGCAGTGGAGGACCAGCCGCCGAGGTGATAGTCCACGAGTTGATAGAACGGCGGATTGGGATTCACCGAGTTATCGGCGTCGAACACGGTGCCGAAAAGCTCCCGCAGGGCGCCGTGGTACATCGCGAGGAACGCGGCATTGCCGGGCGTGGAGTTGTTGCCGAACAGCGGCAGCAGCGGGCGGAAGACGAAGTTGTTGTCCGTCATGTCATACAAACCGCGGGCATCGAAGGCCAGCGGGCTGTCGCCAAGGCCGAAAATGGTGTCGAGGTCGTGCGCGATGAACTGGAGCCGGCGCTGCGGCGTGACGCCCACGGTGCGCGGCGCGAAGTAGGCGCCGTAGTCGTCGTCCTGACCGTTGGAGGCGTTGGTTTCGTTGTCCTGAAGGATGGTCATCACCGCGAACCAGCGCGCCCATTGTTCAAGATCGGCGACGGTGTCCACGCTGGCGAGCTGGGCGGCATTGAACGCAGTGCCGTCCCAGTCGCCGATGCCGGTGCTGCTGCTGCCGTTGGTGCCGGCAACATCTTCAGGATCGGCGCCGGGGAAGTGCGGGGCGCAGGCCGCCATCCAGACATCGAAGAAGTTCGTGCAGTCCGTCCAGTCGTTGGCCGCGGAATTGTTCTGCTTGAGCCAGCCGTCGAGCTGGCCGTCGGGATTGTTGGGAGGATTGGCGGTGGCGCGCCAGTAGTAGTCGTTGCGGCCCTTTTTGTAGATGCCGCCGGTGTTGGCTTCCGGCCAGTGGTTGTCCACCATTTCCCCGCTGAGATCCTCCATCATGACCCACATGCCGAAGTCCGGAGTGCTGCCGCTGCTGGTGGTCTGTTCGTTGCCGTTGCGCCGGAGTTCCACCGGGATGCTGTCCGGCGCGCGCAAACCGGCCGCCTGGAAGAGCCGCATGCCGAAGTGCTGCAGATGGGGATTGCGGGGATTGAGATTGAAGCGCGTCCACCCGTCGAGGTCGTCGTCCGAGGGAATGTTGACGCGCAGCGGGCGGAACTGATAGTTGCGGCTGGAGTTGCCCCGGATGCGCATGTCGCAGCGGTAACGGATTTCGGATTCCTGGCCGCGGATGATGATGAGCGTGTTGTTGAACTGGCGGTCGCTGTTGGAGTTGACGCCGTTGAACGCGGCGTTCTCCGCCGCGGTGAGTGTCAGGCGCACCGTTTCGGCTGTGGTGGAGACGGCCTCGTTGCTGACCTGATACTGGCAGTTCGCGTTTTGGCCTTCGCTGGTGGGAGCCGGCCAGGTGCGGGTGTTGGTGCCGTCGGTGGAGGAAATGTAAAACTCGACGATGGCGAGATTCGCGAGCGGCTCGAGCTGGGCAAACCATTCGCCGCGTCCGTCCTGCGACATCGCCACCTGCTGCCACGCCCCGGGCGTGGTGGTGGTGGCATTGCGCCAGAAGAGCGTGGCACTCAGCGAGGAGAATGCGGATTCGTCGTTAAGTTCGCAGGAAATGCGCACGCGGTCGGTGCTCGCCGGCACGGGAGGCGAATGCTTCACCGCTTTGATGACAGGGGGAATGTTGGTTGTGAGCGCCGTGTTGGCCGCACCGGGCGTCCCGCCGACCGTCTGCGAGACGATCCAGTTCTGGCCGTTGTCATTGCTCACCTGCGGATTGCGCAGTTCCATGCTGCGTCCGCCGCCGTCCGCCAGCGTGCTCCACTCCCAGCCGTTGAATTGCGTCTCCCGCACGCGCTCGGCCCAGTCGCCTTCGCTGGCATAGGTGACTTCGTCCTGGTCGTTGCCAAGGTTGTCGGTGAGGCGGATGCGCTCCCCGCCGTTGGAGAGCGTGCCCGTCCAGCCGCCGATGACACTGGTGACGCCGGGATTCGCCGCCTGGAATGCCGGCACACTGGCGGCGACCACCAGATAACTGCCCGGGGCCATCGTTCGGCCGGCGGGGAATGCATAGGTCACGCCGCTGCTGATAGTCCAGCCGGTGAGGTCGATCGTGATCGCGCCGCGGTTGTGGAGTTCGATCCACTCCAGTGACGTATCTTCGGGATAACCTCCGCCGGGACGGTAGAAGATTTCGTTGAGGACGATGTCGTCGCCGGGCTGCTCGATGTTCAGCGTGACGACAGCCGGAGCGGAATTGAGCGTGCCGTCACTGACGCGATAGGTGAAGGAATCCGTGCCGGTGAAGCCGGCGTTCGGCACATAGCTGAAAGAGCCGTCCGCCGCGAGATTGAGCACGCCGCTGCCCGGGGCGCTGAGCTGGGTGAGGGTGAGCGGGGCGTTCTCCGGATCGCTGTCGTTGGCCAGCACGCCCTGCGCGGCACTGACACTGAGCGCTGCTCCCGGCAGGCCGGTGTAGCTGTCGTTCTGCGCCACGGGCGGATCGTTGACCGGTGTGACGGTGATGTTGACGGTGGCCGGCGCGGACAGGCGCACTCCGTCGCTCGCCTGATAGGTGAAGCTGTCGCTGCCGAAGAAGTTCGCAACCGGCGTGTAAGTGAAGGAACCGTTCGCATTCAGCGCCACACTTCCCTGCGCCGGCTGGGTGGGATTCACCGCCGTGAGCGGCTGACTCTCGGGGTCGCTGTCGTTGAGGAGAACACCCGGTGCGATCACGTTGAGTGCCGTATCCTCGGCGGTGGTATAGCTGTTCGCGCCGGCCGCCGGAGCGCCATTGATGCTGATGGTCACCGTCACCGTGTTGGAGAACGCCAGGCCGTCGCTCGCTCGATAGGAAAACGTGCGCACACCCGAGAAGCCGGCGGGAGGAGTGTAAGTGAAAGCTCCGGACGGATTGAGTGTCAGCGTGCCGCTGGCCGGCGGCGTGACGAGAGAGGCGGTCAGCGCCGTGCCCTCCACATCGGTGTCGTTCACCAGCACCCCCTGCGCGGCGGCAACGCTGAGCGTGGTGTTGGGATTGGTGCCGTAGGTGTCCGCCGCCGCGACGGGCGCATCATTCACCGGATGTACGGTCAGGGTGACCGTGGCGGGCTGTGAGTTTGCGTTGAACGGATCGCGCGCGCGGTAGGTGAAACTGTCGGGGCCAAAATAATTCGGCGACGGGGTGTAAAGGAACGAGCCGTTCTCATTGAGCGTGAGCGTGCCGTTGGCGGGACCGGTTACGGGCTGAGCCGTCAGGGCGCCGCTTTCCGGGTCGCTGTCATTCGTGAGAACGCCCGGAGCGGAAACCGTCAGGGGCGTGTCCTCATTGGTGGCATAGGCGTCGTTTTCCGCCAGGGGCGGAGCATTGCCGGCGGAGGCGACAGTGATCGTCACGGTGGTGTTGCCCGACTGCAGAGCACCGTCGCTGGCGCGATAGACGAACGTGACGATGCCGGTGAAATTCGCCGCGGGTGTGTAGCTGAACGTGCCGTTGGCATTCAATGTCAGGCTCCCGCTGGCGGGCGGTGTGATGAGTTGCGCCGTCATCGGCTGCCCGTCGGCTTCGATGTCATTGTAGAGCACGCCGGCGTACGGGCCGCGTTCGGCGGTCAGTTCCAGGTCCATGCTCATGTCGCTGCTGCCGCCGTTGGCCTGGTGGACTTCCACCGCGAGGGTGTTCGTGCCTTCGGCCAGCAACTGCACGGCTCCGGGTGTCATCAGTGACGTCAGGTCGCGCAGCGTCGCTTCGTCGGCGTTGCTGATGGTGCCGTTGGCGTAGGCGTCGTAGGCCGGGTTGGCCGGCAAATCGGGAAACCCGTTATCCGACTGGTCGCGGTAGATCTCCGCGCCGTTCAAATAGACGATCGCAGCGTCGTCCCGCATCAGCAGCAGGCCCAAACCCGAGAGCGCACTCTTGTCAGTCACTTCAAACGTGGTCCGGAAATAGGTCGTGGCGTATTTGTTGCCGGAGTCGGGTCCGAACAGCACTTCCGTGCGTTCCGGCCGGCCGTCCGCGGCGTCGCCGTAGCCGAGTTCCGCCTTGCCGGAAGACCACGAGGCGTCGGCGAACCCGGGATTGCGCCATGCCGTGCCCTGATCGCTGCCGTCGTCCAGAAAGCGCCAATCCGGCAGGTCCACCTCCGCCGGATCGCCGATGGGCACAGGGCTGCCGGCGGCCACCAGCGTTTCCGTGGTGGTGGGCTGGCCTGACGGATCGGTCAGGGAAACGACCAGCGGCGTATTGACCGGCGTGCGATAGCTGTCAGGCACTCCTGTCGGCGCGTCGTTCACCGGATTGATAGTGAGGCTGACAGTGGCGTCGTTGGAGTTCACCGTTCCGTCGCTGACACGATAGGTGAAAGAGTCGGCGCCGTTGGTGTTGGGATTTGGAGTGTAGGTGAAACTGCCGTTGGCATTGACCGTCACCGAGCCTTTTCCCGGCGGCGAACGCAGTGCCGCGGTGAGCGGATTGCCGTCAATGTCGGTGTCGTTGGCCAGCAGGCCGGGCGCCACCAGCGTGAGCGAAATGTCCTCCGTGCCATTGTAGCTGTCGTTGTTAGCCACCGGCGGATCGTTCACCGGCGTCACTGTGAGGTTCACCGTGGCGGGCGCGGAATTCCCGGTCGGGTCCACGGCGCGGTAGGTGAACGAATCGGCGCCGAAGAAGTTGGCGTTCGGCGTGTAAACGAAAGTCCCGTCGCTGTTGAAGGTGAGGGCCCCGCTGGCCGGATTGGTGAGCCGCTGGGCAGTCACGGGATCGGTGCCGGTGTCGTTACCGAGTACGCCGCTGCCCCCGGAGAGATCGGTGACCATTACGTTGTCGAACCACTGGTTGGTGTACTCGGTGTTGACAGTGGTCTTGTTGCCATAGCCTCCGAGTGTCAGGGTGTGCGTGCCGGCGGGGAGGGGAATGTCGAAGCTGGCCGGCGTCCATGCAGAGTAAATGTCCGGCGCACCGTTCCCGGTGCCGTAAATCCGCCCGAGAAACAGCGCGGGGGCCGTGCCTTCACTGCCGTAGCGGGTGCCATTCAAATCGAAGACCGCCGCGCTGAATTCATCGTTCTCCAGCCCCCCGCGCGTAGCGACCCGCCAGTCGAAGGTCACCCGGACGGTCGTGGCGGCCACGAGCGAAAACGTGTGGCGCCAACCGCCGGAAAAGCCGCCGCTGAAATTCACCCGGCCCAGTTCAACCCGCAGGGCACCACCGGGATTGCCGGCCGCGGCATCATGGGTGCCGGACGCGTTGTTGGGTCGGGCGGTTCCAAAAGGATCATCCACATAGCTGAATCCCTCCGCTCCGCTGTCGAAGCCGCTGGCGATCACCGTCGAGCCGGTTCCGGCAACGGTCAGCACCGCGTCCTCCGCGACCGTGTAGGCATCGTTCACCGCCGTGGGCAGTGCGGCGGCGGTCAGGGCTGATAACAGGAGGACACAGGGAACGGCAATGCGGGAACGCCGGAAGGCGGTCGGGAGGGGGGGCATGGGTGGGTGCGGGATTTGGGGGGAGGCTAAAAGCATTAATACAATAGCCGTCGCAACGTAAAAGCCTGATGATTGCCTGGAGAAACCTTGCCGCCGGCCCTGGAATGGGCCGCCAGAATAACAAAAAAGACAACCTGTGCTCCCGGGCGGCAACCGGCGCCTCTTCCCGCGCGTCGCACGGGCGGTCGGGAGAGGGACCGGCAGGGAGTCAGGGGACGCCCCCGCAAATTCCAGGAAAAATCCTCCCAAATTCGTTGCGGATGTGTAGTGTCCGCCCGCAAACCCCGCCCATTCCGCCTATGAAACCGGTAGATTCCCTTGTCCTCGCTGTCCGCCGTCGTCTCAATCGAAACCGTGCCACACGGGCCGCGCTGTGGGCCGTCATCGCCGGAGGCGGGGTGCTCCTGGCCATTGCGCTGGTGTATGTTTACCAGGGCTATGAAGTGCCGCGCTACTGGTATGCCATCGCCGCCGCCGGCACCGCTCTGGGCGCGCTGATCGGAGCCCTGACACATCGCACCTCTGTCGCGGAAGCGGCGGAATACGCGGACGGATTCTTCGGCATCAAAGACGCCATCGTTTCCAACCGGCGCTTTGAGGCGGACCACAAGGAGGGCGGCTATTATGATCTCCAGGCGAACCAGACCGCGGACGTCGTGCGCCCGCTGGATGCGAAGCGCGTGCCCTTTGTCTGGCCGCAGGCGCTCGGAGCCTGTGCCGTGATCATCGTCATGGGCTGTCTGCTGACCGCGTTCAAATCGACGGATCAGGCGATTCTCGACAAGTGGGAGAAGGAACGGCTCACCGGAGCCCGCCTCGAAGAGGTGAAGGAGGAGTTGCTCAAGGCCGTGGAGGAACTCGAAAAGTCCACCACCGACGAAGAGGAAAAGAAAGCGCTCGATCCCGACCAGCTGCGCGAACTGGTGAAGCAGCTGGAGTCCACCAAAGACATGGCGGAAGCCCTCAAGCAGCTGGCGAATCTGGAACGCAAGCTCGACCTCGCCGCCAAAGCAATGGAGACGAAGCGCGAGGAACAACTGCTCAAGAAGGCCGGTGAGGAACTGGAAAAGGAGGAAGATCCGCAGGCCCGAGATCTGGCGAAGAAATTGAAGAACGAGCAGTTCAAGGAAGCGGCGAAGGATCTGGAAAAGATGAAGCCGGAGGATTCCAAGCTGGCCAAAGACAAGAAGCTGTCCGACAAGCGCAAGGAGGCCGCCAAATTGAAAGCCGCCGCCAAACGCATGGCCGCGGCCGCGCGCCAGCAAAAGAGCCAGCAGTCGAAAAACTCCAAAGAAAACGGCGACCAGAACAGCAAGCTGTCGAAGGACGCCAAGCTGACCAAAGCGCAGGAAATGGACGACGAACTCGCCGAGGAACTGGAGAAGCTGGAGATGGAAGCCGACGAATACGACGAGAGCCTGGAGGACCTCGAAGAGCTGGAAAACCTCGGCAAGATCGACCCCTCCAAGCTGGAGAAGTGCGACGGCGACGGCGAGAAGCTGCGCCTGCGCCTCGACAAGCTCGGCGACAAGCTGGCGAAGCTGGGTCTCAAGAAAGACGCTAAGAAGAAGCTGCTCGCTCTCGGCAAGTGCGCCGGCCAGTGCCAGGGTTACATGCAGGGCATATGTCAGTCACCCTTCGCTGCCAAAGGCGGCCTCAAGCCCGGCGACGGCACGGTGGACAGCACCCGCGATGAAAAGGACGAACTCAAGGACAACGGACAGACCACTCAGCTCAAAGGCCAAAAAGGCACCGGCCCCAGCCTCACTAAAATCGAAGCCGCCGACGACGGCTCCGGCGTGAGCAACCGCAAGGCCGAAGCCAAAGAGCGCGCGTTCAAGAAGCAGTTCGAGTCGTTCGTGCAGCGCGAGGATGTACCCGAAGACGTGAAGGACGGAGTGAAGCAGTACTTTGAGTCGCTGCACTCGGCGGAGCCGGCGAAAGGGAGTGAAAGTGAAAGTGGAAAGTGAAAGGCTTTGCCCGTCGAACCTGGCTCCCGTGAACACCCCGCTTACCCGTCGCTCGGTTCTTCTCTCCGGTTTGGGAAGTGTCTGCATGGCACCCTCATTGAGGGGGCGGGAACAAGACACGGCACCAGTTACCGGGGTGGACCGTTCGAAAGCGGATTTCGAAGCGGCCGAAGAGCAGTTCTCCAAAGGGCTCGCTAAGTTGGAGGAAGCCTACGAATCGGCGGTTGTCGCAGCGATCAAGAATCCCGCACGGGCCGCGATTCTGCTATTGGACCGGTTCACTGACGATTATCCGGTGGTTGCCTACGATTCATCCGACCCGGATTGGTTTCACATCGTTCCGTATCAAACACAGGTGAAGATTCTGCGACAGAAGCAGCTTGAGGGGGACGAGGCCCGCGACCTTGGGCGGCTGATGGCGACTGCCATTGAGAAACCTTTGGAACCCGGCAGCGGACTGGGTGCCGGCTGTCACTATCCCCTCTACGCTGTCCGTTTTGATTTCGGCGATTCGCCATTTTTCGCCACATCGCTGTGCTGGGAGTGTTCAAACTATTTTTTCAGCTACCCTTATCCCGTCGATTCAGCGGTGTGGAGGCGGCTAAGTTCCGACGAACTGCTGGCCGGGTTGCAATCTGCCATGCCTGTCACCGATGAAGAACGGAAGCAACTGGCAGAGTCCAAAGCCCGCAAAGACGAACTCCAGAAGAAGAAGGTGAAGAAGTGACAGACAACGAAACTCTGCCCGCCAACCCACTCCCACCTGAGGCCGCCTATCACTTTCCACTTTCACCTTCACTATCATCCATGTCCCCCGAACAATCCGCCCAGCACTTCCAAACCACTTTCGAAAACATCCGCGCCGAGATCGGCAAATTCATCGTCGGGCAGGCGGACATTGTTGAGAACGTTCTCATCGCCATCATCAGCGGCGGCCACGTTTTGCTGGAGGGGGTGCCGGGGCTGGGCAAGACGGCGCTGGTGAATACCATCGCGAAGGCGCTGCATTTGAAATTCCAGCGCATCCAGTTCACGCCCGACCTGCTGCCGGCGGACGTGGTGGGCACGCAGATTCTGGTGGATCGCGGCGGGCAGAAGGTGTTCGACTTCCAGCCCGGCCCGGTCTTTTGCAACGTGCTCCTCGCCGACGAAATCAACCGCGCCACGCCCAAGACGCAGTCGGCGCTGTTGGAGACGATGCAGGAAAAGACCGTGACCGTGGCCAACACCACGCACCGGCTGGCGGCGCCGTTCTTTGTGCTGGCCACGCAGAATCCCATCGAGAACGAAGGTACCTATCCGCTGCCCGAGGCGCAGCTCGACCGCTTCTTCTTCAAGCTCTTCGTCGAAGTGCCGAGTCACGACGACTTCGTGGAAATCCTCAACCGCACCACCGGCAACAAGCCGCCGGAAATCGCCGCCGTGGCCACGGGCGAGGATATTCTCAATATGGGCCGCACCCTGCGCGAGGTGCCCATCGCCAAGGAGATCCAAGACTACCTCGTAAAGGTGGTGCGCCACACCCACCCCACCGAGCCGGCGTCGCCGCTGGCCGTAAAAAACTACATCCGTCACGGCAGCAGCCCCCGCGGCGCCCAAACCATCCTCACCGCCGCCCGCGCCCGCGCGCTGCTGCGCGGCCGCTTCCATGTCAGCAAAGACGACGTCAACGCCGTCGCCGTCCCCGCGCTGCGCCACCGGATGATCCTGAGCTTTGAAGGCGAAGCTGAAGGCGTGCGCACCGAGGCGATCATCAACGAGATCATTGAGAAGATGTCATTCGCAGGGTATGCTGTGGCGTAAGCTACACCCTTAAACACCAGCCGCCATGATCGCCCAATCTGACAAAGAAAAGATGACAAAGGCAGAACGCCTGGAATCCATCGAGGTGATCTCGAGCAGCCCTGAGGACGACCATGAGCCGCCGGAGTGGCATAAGGAGGTGCTGAAAGAAAGAATGCGCCGGCTGGACTCCGGCGAAGAAAAAGTGCTCACTCTAGAGGAAGCCTGGCAGCAGTTGGAGGACCACAAACGCGAGTTCCGCAGCCGGAAGCCATGAGGCCGGTTCGGATTACCGTCTCGGCGAATGCCGACCTCATGGCTGGCTGGGAGTTTTACGAATCACAGGAAGAGGGCTTGGGCGATTACTTTCTGGCAAGCCTGCAGGCGGATATCACCGCACTGGCCACGCTGCACGGCATCCATCCGGTTCGCTGCGGTTTTCACCGAATGCTCGCAGCCAGATTCAAATGCGGCATTTTCTACCGTGATTTCCCTGATGAGACTGACGTCGAAGCAATCCTCGACATGCGCCGCGATCCGCAATGGATTCACCGCCAGCTTCGCAACCGCTGACTCTCATGTCCCCTCGGTTATTCGCTGTGCTTTGCATCCTCCAGACGGTCGCCCTCACGGGCAGCTACCTCGTGATGCGTCATTACACGCAGATCTGGGACCGGCTGCCGCTAAACAGAGTTGCTGAGGGGTCGTCCTGGCCCGGATGGATGCAGTTCGCCCGCTGGGCGGTGTGGCCGCTGCTGTTTGTGCCGGCAGTGCTGATGTTCGCTGGTACTGGACGGACCCGCAAACAGGGCGGCGTACCAAAGGTCAAGCCGGGGTGGTTATGGATGTGTGGTGCAGTCACCGCCGTCATTCTCTGTTACGCAGTGACCATTGTGATTGTGGCCATGAACGGCCCGGAACGGAGGGCGGCGCCCCTTAAGTCGGATTCCACTGGTCAAGGCGCCCCTCCCCGCTGAACTGCCCATACTGTCCCTCTATGCTCACCGATCCCGCCTTCATTCGCAAACTCGACGGCCTCTACCTGCTGGCGCGCAAGGTGCTGGGCGGCTCTTTGCAGTCGGACCGCAAGAGCACCAAAAAGGGTGCGGGCATCACCTTTGCCGACTACGCGGAGTATCACCTCGGCGATGACTTCCGCAGCATCGACTGGCGGGTGTATGCGCGGTTCGAGCAGTTGGTAGTGAAGCTGTTCGAGATCGATGAAGACGCGACGGTGTTCGTGCTGGTGGATGCCAGTCATTCCATGAAGTCGAAGTTTCTCTTCGCCCGGCAGCTGGGCGCAGCGCTGGGCTACATCGCGCTGCACATGCTGGATCAGCTCTGTGTTTATGGTCTGGCGGATAAACTGAATCCGCTGCTGGAGAAGTGCCGTGGACGTGGCAAGGTGCTGCCATTCCTCCGCTCCCTGGACGAAGCGCAGACTTTCGGCGGCGATACGAACTTCACCGCCTGCGCGAAAGAATTCATGGCGCGTCACCGGCGCAAGGGACTCATCGTCGTCATCTCCGACTTCCTTTTTCCCGCCGGCTTCGACGACGGCCTCAAGCTGCTGCAGTATCACAAGCACGATGTCTTCTGCCTCCAGGTGCAGGACGACACCGACACCAAATGCGACTGGAAGGGAGATGTGGAGCTGACCTGTGTGGAGACGAATCAGCGTCAGCGCGTCACCATCACGCCGCGCGAAGCCCGGCTCTACGAGCAGGCCGTGGCCGACTGGAATGCCGGACTAAAAAAATCCTGCGCCCGCCGCGGCATCGGGCTGGCGAGCACGACTCCGGCAATTCCCTTCGAGCATGTCATCCAGGATATTCTGCGGCGCGGAGGACTGGTGGCGTGAAACCTGAAGCCGAGGGTGGGGCGAGACTGCCGCCGGGCCGAACCGAAGCGAGCCGAAGCCCCGGCAATTGCGACTTGCAGCGCGGCATCCCGCCTGCTTATCAGCCGCGCCTTTTCAGAATTCAGCCCTCAGCCCTCAGACTTATGCCCTACACCACCTGCACCGTCCCCTCCGGAGAAAAGATCACCATTTCCGCCGGCAAGCTCAACGTTCCCGCCAACCCGATCGTGCCGTTTATCCGCGGCGACGGCACGGGCCCTGACATTTGGGCGGCGAGTGTGCGCGTGCTGGATGCCGCGGTGGAGAAAGCCTACGCCGGCGCGAAGAAGATCGCCTGGATGGAAGTGTTCGCCGGCGAGACATCGAAGAACAAATTCGACAACTGGCTGCCGGACGACACCGTGGAGGCCTTCAAAGAATTCCTCGTCGGCATCAAAGGCCCGCTGACCACGCCGGTAGGCGGCGGGATTCGGTCGCTGAATGTGGCGCTGCGGCAGATGCTCGATCTCTATGTGTGCCTGCGCCCCGTGCAGTATTTCAGCGGTGTGCCTTCGCCGGTGAAGCGGCCGGAGCAGGTGGACATGGTCATCTTTCGCGAAAACACCGAGGACATTTACGCCGGCATCGAATACGCGGGCGGCACGCCGGAAGCACAGAAGGTGCTCGACTTCCTGGCCAAAGAGTTTCCCAAGGACTTCAAAAAAATCCGCTTCGGCACCAGCGAAGCCGTGGTGGAATACATGAAGCTCGCCGCGCCCG
Organism: uncultured Akkermansia sp.; assembly: GCA_964523105.1. Taxonomy (GTDB): domain Bacteria; phylum Verrucomicrobiota; class Verrucomicrobiia; order Verrucomicrobiales; family V1-33; genus V1-33. The sequence goes on along the minus strand of CAZFZN010000007.1, from coordinate 116,604 downwards.
AGCATGTGATGGAGAATTACCCGCCGACCGTCGGCATCGGCATCAAGCCGGTGTCTCAGGTGGGAACCATCCGCCTCTTCAAGGCAGCGGTCCAGTATGCGCTCGATCAGAAGCGCAAGAGCGTGACCATCGTTCACAAGGGCAACATCATGAAGTTCACCGAAGGCGCCTTCCGCGACTGGGCCTATGCCGCCGCCGAGCGTATCTTTGGCGACAAAGTCTATACCTGGGCGCAGTGGGAGCGAACCAAGAAGGAAAAAGGCGAAGCCGCCGCCAACGACGAGCAGAAGGCCGCACTGGCCGCGGGCCGCGTGCTCATCAAAGACGCCATCGCCGACATCGCGCTCCAGCAGGTGCTGACGCGCCCGACCGACTTCGACGTCATCGCCACGCTGAACCTGAATGGCGACTATCTTAGTGACGCCCTCGCCGCACAGGTCGGCGGCATCGGCATCGCGCCGGGCGGCAATATCAACTATGTCACGGGCCACGCGATTTTCGAAGCCACGCACGGCACCGCGCCGAAATACGCCGGCAAGGATCAGGTGAACCCGGGCAGCGTCGTGTTGTCAGGCGAAATGATGCTCCGCTACATGGGCTGGATCGAAGCCGCGGACCTCATCATCAAGGGCCTCAACGGCGCGGTGGGCAGCAAGCGCGTGACCTACGACTTCGCGCGACTCATGGAAGGCGCCACCGAGATCAAGTGCTCCGAGTTTGGCGACAATATCATCGCGCACATGTGAACTGTGAGCAGGAGCCACGGATGGACGCACATGGACACAGACAGGGAGGAGGGTTGAGATCGAAACTCTCCCATCCGCAGAGCCATTGGTGTTCATTTGTGTCCATCCGTGGTTAAAAAAACCGTCCAGCCGGCCATGAACCCCGTCTCTTTCCTCCGACGCATCGCACTGGCCGAGGCGACTTCGTATCTGCTGCTCCTCGGTATCGCCATGCCGCTGAAGTATTTCGCCGGCATGCCAATGGCGGTGAAGGTTGTCGGCTGGATTCACGGCGTGCTTTTCGTCGTGTTCTGCTGGGCGCTTCTCCAGGTTCTTCGCCGCGCGGGCTGGACCGTGCAGCGGTGCGCCCTGGTGTTCGCGCTCTCCTTCATCCCGCTGGTGCCGTTTTTTTTCGACCGTCGGATGCGGGAGTGGGAACAGTCGCCGGACCGCTGATTCACCGAGTGCCCCGCGATTCGGACGGACGCCGGTTGCCGGGATTGTTATCCGCGGCTTTCCGCGACACGGCAGGGCACCAGTTTCTGCTCCGCCGCCCGCTGACGCAGGGACCGGGCCACCAGCAGAAGGCCGCACAACACCAAGCCCGTCAGTACCGTGCCCAAGCCGGCCTCCGGTGTGGGATGGGAAGCGCCAAGCGGTGTGATGGAGAAGTTGTCCACGGCGAGTCCGTCGTCGGCGCCGGATGCGTTGAGATCAGTCCAGCGGAGCCAGATCGTGGCATTCGAAGCCAGGGTGAGACCACCGATTATAGAACTGAGCGCCAATTGATTCACAGCGAGGTTTCCATCCAATGCTCCGGTGCTTCCGGTTGTGACTGGGGCAACGAAATCCAGTGTATTCAGGTCAATCCAGGTGCCGGTGGTCAGCGACGTGGCATCCACACTGAATTGGAAGTCGAGTTGGTCCTGACGATTCAATGCACCGAGCCTCCACATTTCACCGGTATAGGCCACATCCAGTGAAGTGATCGTCCCTCCTGTGTTGTTGATGAACTCTGCTCCAAACAGGGGGGTCAATGACCCGCTCAGCAGTCCGCCCAGCGCTCGCTCGCCGACACCGGCGAGTCCGAAGGAATAATTATCTCCGGCATTACTGCCTCCAGTGCCGGCGGTGTAGAGAAAGGTAGGGATATTCGCGTTCGACCCGGTTTCATGGATAAACCACCCCGTCGGTAGCGTGGAACTGGTTCCAGTGGCAGCCAGCGTGTCGAAATCCTGCGTGTAAGCAGTCCCGATCGTGGTCAACGAAACCGCGGCGGTGGCGGTGCAGGTTCCGGCGATCAGAGTCAAAGCGGCGAGAGTGAGTGCGGATTTCACAAGTCGGAACAGGGTGAGTGGTTGACTGAAGGAGTGGAAGAAACCTGACGGGGAATGTTCCCCGGAGGCGCCGAAATCGTGCAGCAGCGCATGTGCCATGAACTGACCGCCCGAATATTCCCAAGTCTGCGTAATTCATAACTGATTAAGCAAGGAGAACTTGAGCCCCGGCAAAAATTCTGTCCTTCCCGGCCTCCCCTGCCGGCCTGCAGCGAAGTGTAATCGTTTCCGACATAGGCCGGCTGCTTCGACTCCAGAGTGGGCGGCTGTTGCAACCTCGCGCGTGACAACGAAGCGGAATCTGTCTATGCCGCGGCATCGCCATGAACACTGATCACGCAACGAAGGACGGGCATCGCGGGACACCCCTGCAGGCGACGATGCACGGGGTGGGCGAACGTCTCATGGCCTGGCGGATGCTGGAGCAGCTGCCCACGGAGGTGGAAAGTCTCGGGCTGGCGGTGGTTCCGAATCCGCAGAAGGACCGCGCGGGATCCTGCCGTCCCCGCGACTCGCGGCGGGCGGTGCTCGCGGACATGGATTACATTGATTACTTCATCAAAGCCGGGAAGCCGGTGCCGAGTTTCCTCGAGGCCGGACCGAGGGAGATGCTCTTCTTCAATCCCGCGCGGGTGCGGGCGGCGATCGTGACCACCGGCGGGGTGGCCCCGGGCCTGAACCGCATGGTGCATGCCATTGTGAGCCGTCATCACGACATCTACAAACTGGATCCGGCGCAGAACGGCGTGGTGTTCGGCGTGTTCGACGGCATGGCCGGCCTGGTGGGCGATGAAGTGGACGTCATCCGGCTGACGCCGGAAATCACCGGCACGTGGTGCAACGACGGCGGCTCGTTTCTGGGCTCGCGGCGGGAGTCGCGCTATGACGAGTCCGCGCTCGCGGACCGCGTGGCCGCCAACATCCGGCGCCTCCAGATTCAGATTCTCTACGTCATCGGCGGCGACGGCTCGCTGAGCATGGCGGAGAAATTTCACCGTCTCGTGCTGCCTGACACGGCGGTGATCGGTCTGCCGAAGACGATGGACAACGACATCCCGTGGGTCGGTCAGTCATTTGGATTCAGCACTGCGGTGGATCAGGCCGCGGAAATCATCGGCGCGATGCACACCGAGGCGGTGGCGACGCGGCGCATCTGCGTGATGGAACTGTTCGGGGCGGACTCCGGCTTTGTGGCGGCGAATGCGGCCATGGCGAGCGGTCGGGCGATGCTGGTGCTGGTGCCGGAGATGTTTGCCGGCTACGGGACGCCCGGGGAAATCGAGCAGGCGTTCGCGGAATGCCTCGAGTTTCTGCGAGGACGGGTGAAACGTCAGGAACGCGCGGGCGGCGTGGTGGTGGTGGCGGAAGGGGTGCGCAAACTGTTCGTGCGGCGCGGCGCGAAGATGATGGGCCGCGAGCCTGACAATGACCGCTTCGTGCAGCAGATCGCGACGTTTTTGCAGAAGAGTTATCTCTACGACAGCAAGGACCGGGAGGTCACCACGTTCATCAACCGGCCGCGGCATCACATCCGGGCCATTCCGCCGAATGCCGCGGACCGCACCTACTGTGAACGCCTCGGTGCGATGGCCGTGGAGGCCGGACTCGCGGGCTACACCGGCTGCATGGTGAGCCAGTGGCTCAATGAGTACGTGCTGGCGCCGCTGAAACTCGCAGCCAGCAAGCGCAGCCTCGCGCTGGGAGGTCTGTTCTGGAAACAGGTGGTGCTCAGCACCGGACAGCCTGACATTTCGCCGCCAAAGCGGGACGCGTAGGTTTCAGGAGTGTCCGGGTCCGGCGAACGCCCGCCGCGTCATGAGCACGATGACCGCGAGGGGCGACAGCGCGGCGGCCGCGAGCACCGCCCCGGGCGTGTTGGGAGGAGCCGTGGCCGCGAGTCCGAAAATCTCCCGCCACGCGTGCTCCCGGCAGGTGAGGAAAACCGCTGCGGGCAATGCCGCGGCCAGCAGGGCGAGCAGCCACCATCCGGCACGGCGCCCTGACGCGGCCAGGCCGGCCGCTGCCAGCGCCGCGACTCCGGTGCCGGCCCAGGCTCCGGTGCCGTCGATCAGCCGTCCGAAGGCGGGAAAAGCCGCGCCCGCCAGAGCCATCGCCAGCGCCACGGACGAGAGCAGCACGGCACAGACAAAAACCATCAGCGCGGGCACGCTCCGGTGATCGGTCCACCGCGGCCGCACATCGGCGAGCGCACAAAGTTTCGCCACCCCGGGACGCTGGAAAATCGCGATGAGCAGCAGCGGCAGCGCCACCCCGAGAATGCCGGCCGCGACGAAGATCGCGGTGCCGTCGCCGGGCACGGCATCGCCGGGGGTGTCGTTGGCGGAGAAATAAAACATCGACGCCGTGGCCACCGCCATTTCACAAAGCACCGTCAACAGCACCGCCCAGCCCGCGGCATGAATCAGCGGCGCGGCCCAGCGGCGCAGCGTGACGGCACCGGTGCCGAGCAGCAGACAGGCCGCGGCGCCGGCGATGCAGAGAAACATCTCGCCGCGCACATGACCGGCCCTGACCGTTTTCCCGGCTCCCGCCGCCGTATCCGCCTCCAGCGCGAGCGGCGGCACCAGACACGCGAGGAAGAGACCCAGCACGATGAGCAGCGCTCCGCACAGCACCGGTGCCAGTGCGCGGTCGTGAGGGTCGGCCGTTTCCGCAGGGTGCGCCGGCAGGTGGCTTTCCGCCGAGGGCACCGGAAAAAGCAGCGGCTCGTCGAAGTCCGGTTCCTCCGGCACCTCCGTGCGCGGCGGCGGAAACTTCGCAGCCGGCGGCGCCTCGACGGGGGCGACACTGACAAAAAACCCGTCCGCGCCCTCACCGCTTTTCGGCAGCGGCACGGGAGCGGGCGATTCCCCGGACGGCGGCGCCTTGAGGCCCGCATCCGTCAGGTTAGGAAAGGCCGGCACCGCGGGCGGTTCCCAGTCATCCCGCCGGCGCGGGACTGACGGCGCAGGCGGGAACAACGACGGCATCGTCGCGGGCGCCGTCAGCGACGCCGCGATGCTCTGAAGGTTGAATCCATCTGTCAGGCTCGCAGCAGGCACCGCGCCCTCCGCGGGCGGGAGGTCGAGAAAGTCCTCGCGCGGCGGCTTCTCCTCCTCCGGAGGCGGCACGTGAATGTCGAACAGATCCACCGGTGTTACGGCGCCAGGGGAGCCGGGCAGGAAGTCATCCGCCGCACTCGCCGGCCCGGCGTCGGCCACCGGAGGCGCGCGTCCTGTCAGGGAATCCGCCGCCAGTGCCAGTTCACGGCGCTGGGCCGCGGAGAGAAGCGAGAGCCCGCTCGGCGGGGCTCCTCCGGACTCCGGCGGGTGGGTTACTTCGGGAAATGGGGCCAGGGGCGGGAGGTCTTCCGACGGCATGGCCGCCACCATGCCCCGGGCCGCGCAGGCTGGCAAGCCTCGTTCCAGCCCGGTCCGTCTCCCCTTCCTCGACCTCCACAAAAACGGATACCTCCCGCATTGCCGCCGCCATTTCTCATCCCACTTGCCCCTTATGATCAAACCCGCGCTCATTCTCACTCTCCTCGCACTCTGCACTTCGCTGCTCCCCGCACAGCAGCGCGAGAAATACAAAGAGCCCGACTTCCCCGTCCCGCCGGAGGCCGTGGTGCAGCCCGGCGTGCCCGCGGGCACGGTGGAGCGCTTTCAGTTCAAAAGCTCCGGGGTGTTCCCCGGCACCGTGCGCAACGTGTGGGTCTATGTCCCCTCACAATACAAGCCCGACGGCTCCGCGGCGCTGATGGTCTTTCAGGACGGACACACCTATGTGAATCCAAAAGGCGAATTCAAAACGACGATCGTCTTCGACAACCTCATCGCATCCGGCGGAATGCCGGTGACGCTGGGCGTGTTCATCGATCCCGGTGTCTTCACGGACAATCTGCCGGAGGAGACGAACTGGGAGGTGCTGCGGAAGTTCCGCAGCAACCGGTCGGTGGAATACGACACGCCTTCGCCCGCCTACGCGAAGTTCCTGGAGACGGAACTGCTGCCGGAGGTGGCGAAAAAACTTTCGTATTCCGCCGACCCTGACAAGCACGCCATCTGCGGCATCAGCAGCGGCGGCATCTGCGCGTTCACCGCTGCGTGGGAGCGGCCCGACCTCTTCCGCAAGGTGCTCAGCCATGTGGGCAGCTTCACCAACATCCGCGGCGGCTATCACTATCCCTTCCTGCTGCGCAAGACCCCGCCCAAGCCCCTGCGCGTCTTTCTCCAGGACGGCAAACACGACCTCGACAACGAGCACGGCAACTGGGTGCTGGCTAATCAGATGATGGCCAACTCGCTGGAATGGGCCAAGTACGACAGCAAGTTCGTGCTCGACGACCACGGCGCCCACAGCGGCAAACACGGCGGCAGCATTCTGCCCGATTCCCTCCGTTGGCTCTGGCGGACGAAATAGTCGCCCGATTCATCGCAGCGGCCGGGCTCACGGACGGAAATGGGGAGCACAGGCGCCCCGCCTGCAGTGAACGGCGCCCCCGCCGTTCACTGGCAACAATCGGCGCAGCCGCACTTTCCCCAAGGGTGTGTCCTCCCGCGTCCGATTCGAGAATGCGGCTTCGCCGGAATGTTGTAAGCGGCCCGCGGGGGCGCGGGCCACGGCAGGCGGGGGCGCCTGCGCTCCCGCGATGAACGCGCGCAGCGTGCTCTCGCAGCCGCTTAGCAGATCGAGGAAATGTTCGCGCCGGGCGTGATCGGAAGGCATGTCACCCGGTTCATCGACGGAAGGGGCCGGTTTCTGACAGGGGATTTTCAGGAATCTGCGGACCGCGGAGTTGCACTCCGCCTTATTTCATTCTTTCGAAGCCGGCTGGAACGAGGCGAAGTGCAACTTCGCGCTCCGTTACCGCGAGCCGAAAATCGCGCTGCCCACGCGCACGATGGTCGCGCCCTCGGCGATGGCGGCGGGGAAGTCGCTGCTCATGCCCATGCTGAGTTCGGGCAGCGGGTGTTCCGCGGTGGCGAGTTCGTCGCGCAAGCGGCGCAGAGCGGCAAAGTGAGGACGCGGGTCGCCTTCGAGCGGCGGGATGGTCATGAGGCCGCGGATTTCGATGCCTGGAAGTTCGGTGAGTTCGGAAAAGGCGGCGCGCACCCCGGCAGCGGTGAATCCGAACTTGGCGTCATCGCTCGCCACATTCACCTGGAGGAGCACCGCGCGGCGCAGGCTCAACTCGACAGCGATGCGGCTGATGTCGCGCGCGAGTTCGGCGCTGTCCACGCTGTGAATCATGTCCACGAGCGGGAGGATCTTCCGTACTTTGTTCGACTGAAGGTGCCCGATGAGATGCCAGCGCGCCTGCGGCGGCACGAGCGGGATCTTTTGCAGCGCCTCCTGCACGCGGTTTTCTCCGAAGAGCGTCTGGCCGGCGGCGAGCGCCTCCTCCACGGCGGCGGCCGGGAAGGTTTTGCTCACGGCGCAGAGCTGCACACTGTCAGGATCGCGGCCCGCGGCGCGGGCGGCGGCGGCGATTTGCGCGCGGATGTCGGCGAGTCGGGCGGCGAGGGACATGGGGTTTGAACAGGAGGACGCAGAGGGAGCGGAGACTTGGCGGACGATGACAATTTTGAACAGGAGGAAACAGAGAGAACAGAGGCTCTACATGAGGAAAGGGAACGAAGGGATGAGAAACACGGACTGCATACTCCAATCCTTCGTTCTCTTCGTTCCCTTATGTTCAATTCTCAGCAACCCAAGCCTCTGCTCCCTCGGTTTCCGCCTGTTCAAAAGCCAAAGAATCCGTCCGCTGTCCGGTTCGTCACCTCCGCCAGGTGGTCCATGCTCACGCCGCGCAGTTTGGCGACGGCTTCGGCCGTGTGGCGCACGTACGCCGGCTCGTTGCGCTGGCCGCGGTGCGGCGCGGGCGCGATGTAGGGGCTGTCCGTCTCCAGCATGAAACTGCCGTCGGGCACGCTGGCGGCGGATTCATGCGTCTCCGGTGCTTTCGGATAGGTGGCAATGCCGGTGAAGCTGATGAGATGCCCGGCTTGCACCACCGGCGCCGCCTCCACCCACGGCAAAATCCAGCAGTGGAAGACGGCGCGCAGTTTGTCATTCCAGGGCGTGACCAGTTTTACAATGTCGCGCCAGCAGTCGAGGCCTTTGCGGTCGCGCTGATGGACGACGACGTTTTTACCAGCCTCCGCCGCGAGGGCGAGCTGGGCGGAGAAAAACTCGTGCTGCCGCATCTGGTAGTCAGCGACACTCCAGCCGTCCGGCGGGTTGTGATAGTAATCGAGGCCCATTTCGCCGAGCGCGACGCAGCGCGGATGTCGCGACAACTCCCGCAACTGCGCCAGCCAGTCCGGCTCCGTCACCTCTGTGACGTAACACGGATGCACTCCCACAGTCGCCCACACCTGCGGAAAACGCTCCGCGATTTCAAGGCACGCGCGGCTGCTCCCGAGGTCGCAGCCGATGGCGACGACGCGCGAGACGCCGACGTTCTGCGCGCGCGCCAGCAGCGCCGGCAGTTCGTCGCGGAGCTGCCGGCTGTCGAGATGCGCGTGCGTGTCAGTCAACATTTCCGTTTTCCAACGCCAGGATACCGCGCGCGCAACCCGGGATCACGCAGCGCTCCGTCAGCGGGTTGTCCCCGCAGGCGGGGGATCAAAAGCAAACCAGTTTCGATCCGAATCCTGCGCGCAGCGAAATGAACCTTGCCCGGGCCGGCCGGTTCGCGCGATAACACCGCATGCCCTTAAAAACCCTGCTTCGTCCCCGCAGCCTGCCATTGGTATCGGCTTTGTGCTTCACCGCCGGCGTATGCCGGGCCGGTGTGGACTCGGTCGTGACGTTCAACGAGGTCCACTACAACCCCGCTTCCGGCCAGACCTCCGGTGAATGGATCGAACTCAGAAATCAGAACTCGGTGAACGTGGACTTGTCAGGCTGGCGTCTGGACGGCGGAGTGGACTTTGTGTTTCCCGCCGGCACGGTGATTCCAGGCGGTGGTTATCTGGTGGTGGCGGCGAATCCGGCGGCGCTGATGGCGGCGGCGGGGATCACGGGAGTGCTGGGGCCGTTTGCGAACGCTTTGGCGAACGACGGCGAGAGTGTGACGCTGAAAAACATCAACGGCCGGCGCATGGATGAAATCAGCTACAACGACCGGCAGCCGTGGCCGGTGGCGGCGGACGGATCGGGCGCGACGCTGGCAAAGATCGAGGAACTGCACGACAGCGCGTCGCCGGAAAACTGGCGCGCCAGCGTGGAGACGGGAGGGACCCCGGGCGTTTTCAATTTCACCGCGCCGGACAACGGCGGAATCCCCGCCACCAACGGAGTGCCGGGCGCGCTGCGGCGGTATTACAGGTTCGAGGGCAATGCGAACGACACCTCAGGCAGCGGTTTCCACGGCACGCTGGCGGGTGGACCGGTCTATGCCGCGCTCTCTCCGCCCGTCGCCGGCAGCGTGCAGTGCCTCGATTTCAACGGCGTCAGCCAGTACGTGAACGTGCCCGATGCCTTCCATCCGGCAACGTACACGATCAGTGCCTGGGTGCGCGCGGACACCATCCGAGGCCAGTCCATCGTGGTGCGCTCCGACGGAAACGGTCCGGCGACGTCGTGGTCCCACCAGTTGCGCATGACGGCGGCGGGAAGGTTCGAGCATTACTTTTTCGACGGGGCGGCCAAAGCGGTGACGGGCGTCACGGCCGCGGTGGCGAATACCTGGTATCACGTGGCTGCGGTGGCGACAAACGGCGGCGCGGCGCGGCTTTATGTGAACGGCGTGGAGGAGGGAACGCCGCAGAATGTCGGCACGCTGTGGTCCGGCGGCACGCGCTGGCTGATCGGCTCGAACAGCGGCAACGGCCTCCCCGGCGGGCCGGCCCTGACGTATTTCGACGGCAAGATCGATGAAGTTGCGTTTTGGCACGGACCGATGGATGCCTCGCAGGTGGGGCACATTGCCACGGGATTCCGGTCACCGGCGGAGCCTGCCGTCAACAATCTCGCACTGGGTGCGGCGGTCATCGGCGGCAGCGGCGCCTATCCGAATCTGCCTTTCAACGGCGGCACCGCGCCGAACGACTTCTCCGCGCTGAATGTCACCGACGGCTCGGCGGGCGATCTCTTTGGCTACAGCTACTGGCTCGGCCGCGAGGGCGTCACCAACGAGCATTTCGTTCTCGATCTCGGCGGGCCGGTGGAGATTTCGCAAATCCTCCTGCGCAACACGCACAACGCCCAGTACAACGATCGAGGCACGGCCGGCTTCCGGCTGCTGGCCGCGCAGGCGGTGGACGGCGGAAATCAGCCCGTCAGTCCGGTCGAGATTCTCAGCGGCACGCTGACCACACGCAGCGGTCAGGCGCCGATTCCGGCGGATTCGTTCACGTCGTCGAACGGCCTCACGCCGGTGACGGCGCGATATTTGAAATTCGAAGCGCTCACCTCCAGCTACACGGGCCATGTGGGGCTCAATGAAATCGAAGTCTTCGGCACCCGCGTCAGCGGCGGCGGCACCGGACGCCCGCCGCGTCTGCCGCTGGTTATCAATGAAGTGACACCCGGTGCCCTGCCCGGCTGGTGGATCGAACTCTACAACCACGGCGCGTCACCGCTGACACTCACCGGCTGCGTAGTCGAAACCAGTCAGGGCGCCGGCTACACGCTGCCGGAAACGACGCTGGCTGCCGGTGGATTTCTCGTGCTCGACGAAGCCGTCACAGGCCTGCATCCGCTCGACGGCGACCGGATCTTTCTCTACGGCCCGGGCAGGGCGACGGTGCTGGATGGCGTGCTGCAAAAGGCACAGAAGCACCAGTTGCGCCGTCCCCCGCCGGCCGGTGGTGCGCCGGGTGAATTCATGACCGCTGAAGTCGCCGCGGACATCACGCCGGGGGCGGCGAATCAGGTCACGCTCCCCGATGCGGTGGTGATCAATGAAATCATGTACCACCGCCGCCCGCAGTTCTCGCCCTATGTGGAGAACCCGGAGGAATGGATCGAGCTGCATAACAAGTCCGCCGCCGCCGTGGACCTCAGCGGCTGGGAACTGGACGAGGCGGTTTCGTTCACCTTCCCGCCGCTCACCGTCATTCCGGCGGGAGGTTATTTGTGTGTCGTCAACGACCTGACCGCCTTTGCCGCCGCGCATCCTGGCGTGCCCGCGGCGGGAAATTTCTCCGGCGGCCTCAGCAACCGCGGCGAGCGCATCATCCTTCGCGATGCCGCGGGCAATGCCGTGGATGAAGTCTTCTACCGCGACAAGGAACCATGGCCGGTCTACACGGACGGCCTCGGCTCCAGCCTGGAACTGAAAAACCCTGACGCTGACAACTCAGTGCCGGAAAGCTGGGCCGCGAGCGATGAAAGCACGCGTTCGGAGTGGCGGAATTACACCTTCACCGCCGCGGCGGCAACGCCGATCTACTCGGCGACAGTCAATCCCGGCACCAGTGCGACCACTTCCTTCCATGAGCTTCGCATGGGCCTGCTGGAGGAGGGCGAAGTGCTCGTGGACGATGTTTCGGTGCGTGACATCACGACGGCACCGGCGGCCGAACTGATGCAGAACGGCGCCTTCTCGTCGCCGCTCACGCCGGTTTGGCGGGTGCTGGGAAATCACGACGGCAGTTCCATCGTGAGCGATGCCGGAAATCCGGTGCTGGCGCTGCGGGCGTCCGGTCCGCTGCTCTACATGCACAATTTGCTGGAGACGAGCCTTAAGTCCGGCGGCGTGCTCGTGCCCGTGGTCAATGGCCGGCAGTACACCATTTCCCTGCGCGCTAAATGGCTGCGCGGCTGCCCGTGGCTGCACACGGAGTTCTACTATAACAAAGTGGCGAAGACGTTCCTGCTAGACCTGCCGGCGCAGAGCGGCACGCCCGGCGCGCAGAATTCCACTTACGCGGCGAACACCGGCCCCACCTTCACCGGCGTGATCCATGCTCCCGCGGTGCCGGCGGCCAACGAGGCCGTGACCGTCACCGCGCGGGTCACCGATCCCCAGGGGGTCGGCGCGGTCACGCTGCGCTACGCGGTGAATGGCGGTGCCTTTGCCTCCGCAGCAATGACGGCAGGTGCGGGAGGAATGTATTCGGCAGTCATTCCCGGCCAGGCCTCCGGCGCGGTCACGCAGTTTTATCTGGAGGCCGCGGACGGTGCCGCGGCACCGGTGACGGCGTCGTGGCCGGCCGCAGGGGCGAACTCCCGGGCTCTCATCAAGGTCAACGACAACGCCGCCGTCGCCGCGAAGCAAAACCTCCGCGTCATCACCACCGCCGCCGATGCCGCTCAACTTGCCAGTCAGGTCAACATGATGAGCAACCGCCGCCGCGGCTGCACCATCATTCACAACGAGCGCGAGATTTTCTACGACGGCAAAATCCGCCTGCGGGGCAGTATGTACAGCCGCAGCAACCCCGCCCTCGCCGGCGAGAGTGTCACGTTTCCGTCCGACCATCTCTTCCGCGGAACGCAGCGCACCGTTTCCGTGCGCCGCGGCGGCATGAATGAGATCGTGGTCAAGCACGCCATCAACGCGGCCGGGGGACTGCCGGACAATTACAACGACGTCATCCATCTCATCAGCTTCCGCCCTGACATCGTCGGCGCGGCGCGCATGGAAATGGAGCGGTTCAGCAACAGCTGGCTGGATGAATTCTATCCCGAAGGCTCCGACGGCACCCAGTTCAAGCTGGAGGGGATTCGCGATCCCGGCCAGACGTTCGCCAACGGCATCTTCCCCGCCGGCCATCCGGAGGGATTCAAGAACTACACCACCGCCGGCATGGGCTGGATCGTGAACCTTGATCTCGCGGATCTCGGCACTGACGGCGAGCAGTACCGCCACGCCTTCCGGTGGCTGAACAACTACTCCCGCAACGACAATGCGCGCTTCGTGGAGCTGTGCCGCACTCTGAGCCTGCCCGTGAGCACCGGGCCGCAGCAGCAGGCCTTCGAGGCGGCAATCGAGCCGCTCATGGATGTGGACGAATGGATGCGGACCTTCGCCATGATGTCGCTCTTCGGCATCGGCGACGTCTATTCCCAGCCGCCCGGCACGGTCGCCACCATCAGCAATCCTCACAATCTGAACTTCTACATGCCGCCCACTCCCGACGGCAAAATCTCCGCCATTCCGTGGGACTGGAATTTCGTCTTCAGCCTGGGCAGTTCCGCGCCGCTCAGCGGGGACAAGAACATCCAGAAAGTCATCGCGCGCCCGCGCTTCAAGCGGCTCTTTCTGGGCCACTTCAAAGACCTCGTCGCGCGGACGTTCAACACCGCCTATCTGAATCCGTGGCTGGCGCATTTCGGCTCCCTGACCGGCGAAAACTACACCGGCTATGCCGCGAACATCGCCAACCGCGCCGCGTTTGTGAACGCCCAGATCTCCGCGCAAATCCCGCCGGTGACGTTTTCCATCAGCACCAACGGCGGCGCGGATTTCTCCACCGCGGGCGCTGCGGCGGTGCTCCAGGGCGATGGCTGGGTGGACGTCCGGGAAATCCGCCTCAACGGTTCGCCGGAATCCCTGCCGGTGGTGTGGCTGGATGAGAACTCGTGGCAGCTGACGGTGCCGCTGGGCATCGGACTGAATGCCGTCACCCTCACCGCTTTCAATCACCAGGGAGTCGCCGCGGGCAGCGACACCATCAACATCACGAACACCTCCGCCGCGGAGGGGGCCACGGCGGAAAACACGGTCGTCTCTGAAATCCACTATCACCCCGCGGCGGGCGGCGCGGAGTTTCTGGAGGTGATGAACATCTCGCCGGTGAACTTCGTGGACTTCACCGGCTGCGCGTTCACCGCGGGCATCGACTACGCTTTTCCCGCCGGCACCGTCCTGCCGCCGGGAGCCCGTTTCGTGATTCCCGCCGCGCAGTTCCTCAACGGCACCGCGCTGAACAACGGCGGCGAACGCCTCACACTCGAAGCGCCCGGCGGCGTGATCATCAAACGCTTCGACTACTCCGACGCGCCTCCCTGGCCCGCCGCCGCCGACGGTTCCGGGCCCAGCCTCGTGCTCATCGCTCCGCAAACCAATCCCGATCACAGCAACGGTCTGAACTGGCGCGCCAGCACCGCCGCCGGAGGCAATCCGGGCGCGGACGATGCACTGCCATTTACCGGCGATCCCCATGACGACGCCGATGCCGACGGCTGGACGGATCTGGTGGAATACGCGCTCGGTCCCGATCCCCAAATCACGCATGCCTTCACGCCGCAGGGCCTCACCTTCACCATCCCCCGCGTCCCCAACGCCGACGATGCGGTCATCACCGGCGAAGCGAGCACCGCGCTCACCGGCTGGACGGCCGCGGAGCTGATCGCCTCCACGGAAACGAGCCTGACTTTTCGTGCGCCGGCGGCCCTGTCTGCGGAGAGCCGCGTGTTTCTGCGCGCCCTGGTGACGCTGCGATAACGCCGGGCCGGGCTCAGGTCCGGATCGTCCGCCCGTGTCATTCCCGCAAGCTTCCGGTTGCCCCTGCCGTCCGGGGAGGCACTTTCGCGCCACATGAATTCCTGGCGCATTCTTCTCCCTGTTCTCGTTCCGTTTCTCTTTTCCAACTGCCGCACCACCGACAAGGCAGTCGCGGCGAAATATGACGACGGCCGCGTACCCACCGAAGTCCGCGCCGAGGATGCCGCTCAGGTGGACGCATGGAAAGCCGCGGGCAACAAAGGCGGCTTCTACCCGCAGGGGGATGCCGTGACGGGGCCGATCAACAAGTCCAATTCCGGCTTCGTGGTGGACCTAGATGCCCAGCGCGCCTACTTCTATCAGGGCAGCAGGCTCATTGCCTATTCGCCCATCGCTTCGGGCCGGAAATACTACCGCACCGAGACGGGTGATTACACCATCGGTCAAAAAGACCTCAACCACCGCAGCACCAGCTACGGCGACTTTGTAAACAGCAAAGGCGGCACGGTGATGGGCGACGTGCAAAACGGCTTCGACCCCACGCCGCCCGGCGCGCGGTTCCAGGGAGCGCTCATGAAATACTTCATGCGCCTCCATCACAACGGAAAGTCCACCGCCATGGGCTTTCACCGCGGCGTGCTGCCGGGTTATCCCGCCAGCCACGGCTGCATCCGGCTGCCCGGCACCATGGCGGCGTGGTTCTTTGAAAACGTCGAACTCGGCACGCCTGTCGCCGTGCGCGGCGTGAAAAACGGCATCCCCATCGGAAAAAGTCAGGGCCGGCCCCGGCGGTCGCCCAAGGTGCATTCCAGTCTGAAGCAGAAACCTGAGCCGGCCGTGCCGCCCGCACCGGAGTCGGACATCAATACGCCCGAGCCGAATCCGGCGCCGCCGCCGCCCGACCCCGCTCCCTCACCCGCTCCCGGGCCCGGTCCGGGCGAAGTGCCCAGCGGCGATCCCGCCGCCGCGGTGCCGCCCGGCAACTGACCGTCATGATGGAGCGCTATCAAATCCTTGAACAACTCGGCGAGGGCGGCGCCGGCAGTGTGTTCAAGGCATGGGACACCAAACTCCAGCGCTACGTCGCTCTCAAGAAACTCCTGCCGCCGGAGCAGCGGCTGGCCGCCGGCGCCGGCGACAATCTCGCCGCCGAAGCCTCCGCGCTCTCATCCCTGCACCATCCCTGCATCGTCGCGGTCTATGACCTCGATACCGACGGCCCGGAGCAGTTCGTGGTCATGGAATTCCTCAACGGGGAAACCCTCGAGGTGACGGTCCGCCGCGGCGCGCTCCTGCCGGAGGACTTCCGGCAAATCGCCGAGCAGTCGCTGGAGGGACTCAGCGCGGCGCACCGCCAGGGCATGTGTCACCGCGACATCAAGCCCTCGAACATCATGTTCCACTGGCTGCCGGACGGAAAATGGCAGACGCGGCTGCTCGATTTTGGACTCGCGAAATACGGCCTGCGCCCCGCCCGGCAGCAAATCAACGAGGACGGCACGGTGGCGGGCAGTGTGCACTTCATGGCGCCCGAGCAGTTTCTCGGTCAGCCGCTCGATGTGCGCACCGATCTTTACTCGCTCGGGTGCGTCCTTTATTATGCCCTCACCGGCAGCTTTCCCTTCAGCGGCGGGACCGTGGAGGAAGTCTCCACGGCGCACCTTGCCCACAAGCTGACGCCGCTGCGGTCCCTGCGTCCTGACGTCAATCCGCTGCTGACCGACTGGGTCATGTGGCTCATGAGCCGGCAGCCGGAGGAACGTCCGGAAAGCGCCGCGGAGGCCCTGCGCGTGCTGCGCGGCATTCTCAGCGGGGAATTGCGAAACCTGCCGGTCCAGCGCGTTCTGAAAACCCAGCCGGTGCCGCGCCGCACCGCCGTGGTGGCCGCGCCGCTGCTCCGGGATCCCGCCGCCCGGGCCCGCCAGATCACCGCGCCTGCCACGCCGCCGCAGCGCAGCACGCCCGCTCCGCCGGTGCCGGCGCCGCCGCTGACGCAATCGCGGCCGGCGCCAAAACCTGCAGTGAGGGCCGCTCCGCGTCCCGGTCCCGCCCCGGCCAAAAAGTCCGCGGCCCGCACCGCGAAACGCCCCAAAGCGGCCGGCAAATCCAAAGCACCGCTCGTCACAGGCATGTTCCTTTTCGCCCTCGCGGCGGGCGCGGTGATCTTTTTCCTGACACGTGACGGTGAAACGCCGGCCGGCGGCGGCGATGCTGCGGACGGGACTACAGTGACCGTGCCCGCCGGACCGCCTGACAAAGGCCTTGTCGTCTGGCTCGACGCCTCCCGCGGCGCGCGCAAAGACAACGGCGCCAGCGAGGCCGCGCCGGGCGACCGCGTGGATCACTGGGACGACCGCGCCGTGCTCAGCGGCAACAACCCGGCGCAGTATCATAAGAGCAGTTCCCCCGCCGCCGATAAGGCCAAACGCCGCCCCACTTTGCTGCGCCTCACGGACAGGGACGGACTCAAGGGCACGCACGAAGTCCTGTCCTTCAACGGCGAGAACTGTCTCGTGCTCGCGCGCGACCGGGACAAAGCCGGCGACCCCGTGGCCCGGGAACTGAGCGGCGCGCAGTTGAGCTGGATCGCCGTGTTCGCCACGGAACCCGGTGCCGGCGAAACGGGATTGCTCGCCGCGCGCATCGGCCGGGAGGCCGGTGCGTGGGACACGCTGGTGCGCGGCGGCGAAGTGCTCTCCGGCGTCCGCCACGAAGACGGCGGCGACAATCATGCGCGGCTGCCCTGGGAGGCGCGCCGCGGCTATCATATTCTCGCCGTGGTGTGGGACGGCTCGCACGACCGCCTCCGCCAGTGGCTCACCACCCCTGACGGGCGCACGGTTTCCAGCACCGCCATCAGCGGCACCACCGATTTCGGCGACCTCAGCGACATCCGCGTCGGCGCCATCTACCGGCAGGGCGCCAGCGGGCCTGACAAGTTCCTCAAAGGCGGCATCGCCAGCCTGCTCTTCTACAACCGTGCGCTGGACGACGCGGACCGCGAAGCCGCCGTCGATTACCTGTGCCGCCGTTACTTCGGGGTCGCGCCGGTGAAATAGACCGCGCTGTCCTGCGGCCTTGCGCCGGGGCATCGACGCTCCAGGGAAGGCGCTCCCCCTTCCCCATGACCAGCGCTGCTCCTCCATCCTCCGAATCGCCGCCCGCCGCGGATGTGACGCCGATGGACATGCCGCAAAAGCGCGCGGCGCACATGGCCGTGTTCTTCACGGTGCTGATCGATCTCATCGGTTTCGGCATTCTCATTCCCATCCTGCAGCCGTTTGCGCGGCGCATCGGGGCCTCGGTGCCGCAGGCGATGGTGCTCATGGGCATTTACAGCTTCATGCAGTTTCTGTTCTCGCCGGTGCTGGGACGCATTTCGGACCGCGTCGGCCGCCGGCCGGTGATCCTCGCCAGCCTCATCGGCACCATGATCGGCTATTTGATTATCGCCGGAGCGGCGAATTACACCGGTCCCTTCGCCATCGCCCTGCTCTTCCTCGCGCGCATGGTCACCGGCGTGTGCGGCGCGAGTTTCTCCACCGCGCAGGCCGCGCTCGCCGACATCACCGCTCCGGAAAAACGCGCCGCCGTCATGGGCATGATCGGCGCGGCGTTCGGGATCGGCTTCGTCCTTGGGCCGGTCATTGGCGGCCTGACAAGTCACACCCCGCTCGGTCCGTCACTGCCGTTCTATCTCGCCGCCGCCATGAGCCTTGCGAACTCATGGTTTTGCTGGCGAAAGCTCCCGGAGACGCTGCCGCCGGAGCGGCGGGCCACGGTGCGCACGCGGACTTCGATCATGGCCACCGTGCGCACGATGAAGGCCACCGGTTTTCCGGTTATCCTCGGCGCGAATTTCCTCGTCATCACCGCCTTCTCCGTCATGACCACCGCGTGGGTGCTGTTTCTGCAGGAGCGGCATCACATGAGTGAAATGACCATCGGCCTCGTCTTCGGCTTCATCGGCATCATCGCCATTCTGATCCAGGGGGGCCTGATCCGGCGCATTGTCAGGAACGGCAACGAGCGCCTCCTCGCCCTCACCGGCGCAGTGCTCATGACCGCCAGCCTCGCCCTGCTGCCGGTCGCGGCACCGTGGCTCGCGCTGCTCACCGTGGCCGGCCTCATGTCCGTGGGCAACAGCCTCGCCACGCCGACGCTCAACGCTCTCGCCTCACAGTGCGGCACGGTGCAGAACCAGGGGGAAACGATGGGCGCCATGACCGGCTCCGGCAGCCTCGGGCGGTTCATCGGACCGTTCCTCGCCGCCGGGCTGCTCTATCTGATGCCCGGCGGATTCGAGCAGGCCTTCTGGATGTCCTCCGGCCTCATGGCGTGCGCCGTGGTAACCATCGCGGCGATTCACCGCCGGTCGCCGGCACCGGCCGCTCAGCCCTGACACACCGGACACCGGCAGGCCGTGCGGCCGCGCAATTCCTCACGGACCAGGGCTGCCCCGCAGCGCGGACAGCGGCCGCCGTTTTTCCACCGCTGCGAAAACAGCCAGGTGCGCGGCGGGTCCGACCAGTCGCGCCCGATGGTCCGCAATGCTGTGCGGGTGATAGTTTGCAATGCCCGGCGCAGTGCGGCGGGATCGGCCTGGCCCGCCGCCGTGGCGGGATGCAGGCGCAGGCGCCAGAGGACTTCGTCCGCCATCCAGTTGCCGATGCCCGGAAACCCTGACTGATCGAGCAGCAGGGCCTTGAGCGGCGCGCGCGCATGGCGGCGAAGAAAGGCGGCGACGTGCGCCGCAGTGAAGTTCCCGGACAGGATCTCCGGCGGCAGCGCGCGCCACCATGCCGGCGGCTCCGCGCCCCGGTCGATGCGCCAGCGTCCGAACTGCCGCGGGTCGCGATAGACCAGCGCGCCGTCCGCAGTGAAAAGCACGAGGTGATCGTGCCTTTGCGGCAGATAGTCCGGCGATTCACAGAGCATCCCGCCCGTCATGCCGAGATGCCCTCCGAGCCAGACGCCGCCGGTGAAAGAGAACAGCAGATTCTTCCCGTGCGTGAAGGGCTGCAAATACTCTGCGCCCGTCAGTGCCCGGGCCAGCCCCGCGGCATCGCCGCCGCGGAAGACGCGCGAGTTCGCATGCACCTGCACGCGCCGCACGCGCTTGTGCAGAC
The DNA here is from genome assembly GCA_964523105.1 of uncultured Akkermansia sp. Taxonomy (GTDB): domain Bacteria; phylum Verrucomicrobiota; class Verrucomicrobiia; order Verrucomicrobiales; family V1-33; genus V1-33. The sequence continues at coordinate 97,010 of CAZFZN010000007.1, read as the reverse complement.
CCGCATCCCAGCGGCGGGAATTGTAAACGACTTCCGCAAGCTCCGGCATAAGTCAGCCCGCGAAGGATGATGGAAGTGAAGGGAACCGCCGACCGGCACGAATCGGCACGACTTGCCCGCCCGGGGCGGATGCCCATGGAGGAGGAGGTCCTGCATGAACCCGATTTGCTGAGCATCCGTGTGCATCCGTGTCCATCTGCGTCCGTCTTTCCTGTTAGTAGTTAGTCTTTCTGCACCGACTGTGCGGCATCGCGCACTTTCCGCTTTTCCTCGTAAAGCGCGATGGCGCGCGCCACTTCCGGGTCCCCCTGCTTCAGCGAATCCGCGAGGCGCAGCAGTTCGCGGGCTTCGTCGAGACGCTGTCCCTCCTCCAGCCACAGCAGCGCGAGGCCGGTATAGGCAGGCACGGCGCGCTCCGCTTTGCCGCGGGGAGTGACATCGATGGCCTTGCGGAAATGGATCGCCGCCGTGCCGGGCTCGCCGCTGTCCCGGGCGCACTCGGCCCTTGCGATGTAATAGGCGTCGTCGAGCGCCGCGGGGTCGTGCACCGAGGCCAGCAGCACGGCCTCTTCGTAGAGGGCGGTCGCTTCCGGCAGTTTACCGGCGCGGTGCCGGGCACCCGCCAGCGCGATGGCGAGCCGCGGCGACTTCGGGAACTGGAAAAATCCCCGCTCCAGAGTGAGCCGCCGTTCATCGCTCAGTCCCGCTTCTGCGAGACGGGCGGCCAGATTCAGATAGTCTTTTTCGCCGCCGCCTTCGATGCGGAGCAGTTCGGCGCGGTGCCGCAGGGCTTCCGGCGCGCGTCCGGCGGCCTCGTGCATGGCCGCGAGCGCGCGGTGCGCCACGGTGTCGGACGGGTCGATGGCGGCGAGTTCCTCGAACAGCTGCCTCGCGCCCGCTGTGTCGCCGGTGAGCCGCAGCACCTGACCGAGCTTGCGCCGCGCCGTGAGATTGCCGGGCTGAACCGCCGCCAGCCGGCGATAATAGCCGCCGGCTTTGTCATTCATTTGCAGCCGCGCATAAAAATCAGCCGCGGCTTCCAGCACGTCAGGATCGTCCGGCGCGAGCGCGGCGGCTTTTTCCACGCAGCCGGCCACGACGGCGAGGTGAGCCGCGCGGGTGTCAGGATCATCGAGCGGAAAGGCCTCGCGCGCGATGCCGGAGAGACGCAGCCAGAAATCCGGCCGCGCACTGCCCCGCGCGATGACCTGACGCACCGCGGCCCGGGCTTCCTCGCGCCGCTGATCGCCGACATAAAGCCGCACCGCGAGCGCACAGACTTCGACGGAACCGGGAAACTTCGCCTGCAGCCGCCGCACCGTCTCCAGCGCCTCCGCGAACTCCTGCACGCTGTCCTGCTGCCGGCTGATAAGATATTTCGCGAGCGCGACGGCCGGGCCTTCGGCGTCAGGATTCCGCTGCACCGCCTCCTCCAAAAGCCGGCGCGCCTCGGCGGGCTGCCCGGCCTGTTCCGCGAGCGAGGCCACCCGTCCGGCGAGCGCACTGCTGCCAGGATCGAGCGCCATCACTTCCCGGAACAGCGGCAGCGCAGCCTTCGGCCCGGAAGCCGCCAGCACCTGCGCCGCCTTCAGGTAAAGCGCGTGGGCCCTCGCCTGCCGGGCACCGGCGGAACTCAGGGCAAATTCGGCGCGACGCTCGTTTCCCGCCGGCCACACCCCGGCGTCGTCCGCCGCAGCGCACGCGATCAAACAACCCAGCGCCGCCGCCGCACCACTGCACCGCCGCACTGCAGCACTTCGATTCAGAAGCAGCCGGGGATTCGCAGCCTTCATGGCCTGAGCCTGCGGCTTCAGGACTTATAACGCAAACGCTTCTTGTGGCGGTTCGCCCGCATGCGCTTCTTGCGTTTGTGCTTATTGATTTTCGTTTTCCGTCTCTTTTTGAGAGATCCCATAATGGTGTGTGCAGTGGTTGAAATGACGCCGCCGCCACGGGTGCCGGGCGGCGGAAAGGGGGCGGAGCGTAGGTATCCGGTCCGGCTTTGCAAATGAATTATCAGGGGCCGGGCCGCGTGGCAAAAAAACGCCTCCTCCTTCACCTCACAGGGGTCAAGAGCCGCAACAGCTCCTTGTGCCGAATGGAGAACAGACCGCAGTAACTGTCGTTGATGCCGTAGCTTACCAGCCATTGTCTCTTGCCTGGCTGATACACGGCACCGCAGGGAAAGACGCAAAGTGGCTGCCACTTCACTTTCGAGCGGTTGAAGACGAAGCCGTCCTCTTCACTGGCGGAGAGCAGGGGGCGGCGGGTGATGGCGGTCACCTTGTAATCATCTGCCGAAAAGGCGTAGGCACCCGCAAAGTACCGGCGGCGTTTCCCCCCGTCATGGGAGTGAAAGAACGAAATCCACTGGTCCCCCACTTTGACTGGGGGCGTGCCGCCTGAAGGCGTGCCATAATCCCAGCCCGGAGCTGCCAAATCGCCCCACGTTTCCCGCGTTTCATAGTCGAAAACCGTGTGCGGCGAAATGGTATAGCATATCCGCAGTCTGCCGGCGTCGGAAAGGAACTGCCAGTTCTTCTCCCGGCCTGCTCCGTTGACACCGAATGCGAGGTCGTAATGACGCACAACGGCCAGGCGCGGGGACAGTTCGGCGAGTTGCATGCGGCATTGCCAGGGCTGGCCCGGCGGGTAAGAGGCTGCGGTGTAGCTGACGTGCAGCTTGCCCGAATGCTCGAACAGGCGCGGGTCTTCCTGATGCACGCCAAGAAGGCCCCGGATCATCCGGTGGTTACGCGTGTGGCGCAGGCTGCGATCAAGTTCGCAAATCCAGATGCGTGAGGTGCCTGCGGCATCATCCCCGCTGTCAAAACCGGGCTGGCTGCGGTAAGCCATCAGGACCTTTCCGCGCCAATGAATAATGGACGGATTATAGTTCCGCCACGACGGATTCGGAAAACGCGATTGGTTTGTCCGCCACGCTTTGACTCCTGACTGCACCGTGGCCGGAGCGCCCCCACAGCACTTCCCGTCGCTCCCGAAGTAATGCACCTCAGAGCGCGGATTCGACCAGGTGCAGTATTCGATATCGATTGGGAGCAGTCGGGAGCGTGCGGAGGCGGGGATGAAGCTCAGCACGCCGCGCCGTGCCGCGCGCGGATAGACTGCGGCCTGGAGAAACCATTCATCGAATCCATAGTCCGGCCATTGCGTGCCGTAAATCGTCTGCTCGCCACAGCCGGGCGGCTTGCATTGGGTGCTGATGCTTCCCTTCCGCCTGTGCCAGATGAGCGCTTTCATCAGTTGGGCCGCGGGCAGCGGCTTATTGCTTCCGAACTGACAGGCCAGCACCGGGCGGTAGCCCATCATGCCTTTGTCGTTCAATTCCCCCCAAACCGGCACGCGCCAGAATCCGAGGCCGATTTTCGCCATGAGTTCCGTGCGCTGGATGTCCGCCTCCACCAGCGGCGCGCGGTCGGAATCGGAGATGGTGATCAGCTTTCCCCTCTCCTCCAGTGCCAGAAAGCGCCACATCGCGCCGGGGTTGTGCCGCAGGCTTGATGACTGCATCAGCGCCACTTCGCATCCCGGCGCGGTGAAATCTTCGATCAGAAACTGGAGGTCCGCTGCAAGGTAGATGCGGAAGGCCACATCCGGCCGCTTCTCCTGCATTCGCCGAGCCCCGTTGAGCAACGGCTGAACGTAGTGCTCCCATGGTGCGAAGCGCGACACGATCCCCTTTTCCTGCACCCGCATCAGCGTCTCGCGGTCCAACGGCGGCAGGTCCGGCTCGTCGCTGCGTGCATTTTTCCAAAAGAGAGAAAACGCGACGAGGTGTTTGGCCTTCGAGCGGTTGATGATCCGGTCCACGGCAAACCAGGCATCGGCTTCGGCTTTTTCTTCGGGGGTGGCATCGCTTTCGTAGGCGGAGACCATGTCATCATCGAGCACAGGGAATACGTCAGTCCAACTCATGGGGGCGGGGTGAAAGTCTGAAGGATGAAGGCTAAAGGAGGAAACCTGTCAGGACGAATGGAGCGGGAAGAAGGCGGAGCTTGGAACCAGCTGGGTGAGGCTGCCGCCGAGCCGACTTCTAAACCTCGGCAACTCGATGCACCGGTTTCGGCTGACCGGGACGGAAGGCCGTTCTCCCCGCCCAGCGCACCGGGAGGCCTTTCAAATGGCGCGCCACGATGCGCTCCAGCTTCTTCGGCGCACCTTCCGCCCGCAGATTGATGAGCAGTTCCCCCGCCGCCACCTGTCCCTTCATACGCCGCGAAAGTTCCGCCGGGCTGCCGTTCCTCACCGCATTCACCACGGCCAGTCCCGTCCCGCCATCCAGGCTCATCTTGAAATGAGCGATTTCAACCCCCGCTTCCTCCAGGTCCGCCTGAACCGCCTGCGCCAATTCCAGCAGAAAGACATTTCCATCCACTGTGGCCATCGTGGCGTGGACTTCCGGTCCACCCGTCTTCCCCTTTCCCCTTGTGGACCGGAGGTCCACGCCACGGCTTCCCGGCAATTCCAGCGCCAGTCGCGCATTGTACCACCCCATCAGCGCCTCTCCTTTGCCGTATTGCCGATAGTCCACCTCCATGACCCGCTCCGGCCGTGCTTCCTCCGCCAGCAGCAGGCGGAACCACTCCTCCAGGCCTTCTCCGGCCCGCGCGGAAACCAGGAGCACGCGTTTCCCCGGCCAGTCCCGCTCCAGCCGGGCGCGTAGGCGCGACTGCTGAGTTGAGGTCAACAAGTCCGACTTGTTCACCACCAGGATTTCCGCCTCCTCCATCTGTTTCAGGTAAATGTAGCGCACGTCCTTGCTGAAACCTCCCCCGCGCGCCCGGCCAAAACACTGTTCCCACGCCCGCTTCGCATCCAGCACCACACTCATCGGCGCGCGCCGAAAGCCCGCGCGATACACCTGCTCCAGCGGCAGCAGCACTGTCGCCACAAGATCGGTGCAGCTTCCCACCGGCTCCGCCAGAAACACATCCGGCCGCGCCTTCCGCTCCAACTCCCGCAGCGCCGTCATCAACTCGTCCGCCCGGCAGCAGAAACACCCGCCCGTGATTTGGCGAACATTGTCCAGGTGTTTGCCGCTTCGCCTGTCTCCGCTCCGCTTCGGCTCGCGCGCCGCCGCCAGTGCCTCCTCCACGGAGGCTGTGTCCACCAGCCCGGCGGCCTGATCGTTCGTGATGATCCCGCATTTCAATCCTCGCTCCCGGAGCCATGCCGCCAGTGCCACCAGACATGTAGTCTTTCCTGCGCCGAGAAACCCGCCCAGCAGGATAAAGGTCTTGGCCGGCCGCTTCGCCGGGCCCGCGGGCTTACGGAAAAAAGTTTGCGCAGACATAAAATTCTGCTTGCTATATCGGGGGGGGGGGGGGGGGCATGTTGCAAGTGTTATTTCAGCCGCCTCACAACAATCCACGCACTGCATAAACATGAAGACTACACGCCGCTCGTTTGTTAAGAAAAGCTCCTTCGTTACCGCCGCATTGGCATCGGGTGCCATTCTGGCAAGCACATCGCTGGTTGTTGCGGATGGGCAGGGGGGCGATACGAGCAGCAGCACTCCGCATCCGGGAACAGTTTGCACGGATCTGTTGCCAGGTGGAAATAACGGGTGCCCCGAGGGCGCTACTGATATCAAATACAACGAGTCTGCATCTTCAGGCGGGCTTTGTGAGTTCACCTGCAAAGTAGGTGTGGTTCCAAGGACCTGCACAGCATCGAAATGCACTCCGCAACAGCCGCCAGGTTCCTAGCGCCACTTTGAGAAAATAGCCATTTACTTGCCGCCGTGTGAATTTCAATAAACCGATTACTGCGTGCTGTGCTGTTCTGATAGCGGCACTGTGTGCAGTATTATGGATTATGCTCATGGGACCAGGTTACAATCCTGGGAAGTCCAGCGGACGATCCATTTATCAGCCGGACCATCCAAACTCACGTGCAGCAAGTGCTCGGCGACTTTCAAAAACCGGTGGTGGTGTGCCCCCTGCGCGAGTGGTTCCTGCGGACGCCGCGAGGCACAATTGGACAGCCCTGTTCAATGATTTACACAAAAGAGTTGGCACAGTAACTGACCCTGAAGTTGCATTGGTTATTTCCAGAAATCCCTGCAACGGACGAGAAGTGACTGGACTATTCATGCTTGGAAAACTCAAGGCCGCCGAGATTCTTGGAGACGAACGGTTATTCAAATCGCTCAGCCCGTCGCAGGCATCCTTTCTCCTTTTGGATGAGAATCTTTCGTTGGAGCAGAAGAGTGTCGTACTTTCAAGGTGGGCAGAACAAAACCCTCGCTCTGCGGCGATATGGGCCGAGTTGTCGAACCACATCATGAGTACGAAAGTCCTTGAGTCTTTTTCGCCACACTCTGAGGCGGTGGATGTCACCAGGATGTCATCCCTTGAGTCAGTAAGGTCCATTGATGAGCTGCTGCGCAGCCTCGGACGAGAGCCCTCGGACACAGCAGCTTACGCAAGCTTGTATTGGTCGCAGCCTTTTTCAAATCTCCTGCATAAAGCTGCATCCGAAATTAAAGCAGGAAAAGATATTACAGCTCAGTTGTCTGATTATGGCGCCGCTGAGAGGTTTCTTGATTTACTCGGGGCTGTCTCAGAAAACAAGTCGTTGTCTAATGATGATTACGAAAATCTCCTTATTACTCAGTATGAAGTATTGGAATTCCAGAGAAAAAAGGCCGGAATCCCTGATAAAACTGAAAGTGAGAATGCCAATCTGGACTGGCGTGCAAACCAGCAAAGACTGGGAGTCCTGTTCGCAATTCCCGAAATTCTGGCGCAAAGTTCAACAGAGGAAGGTGAATTATTCCTGCGCAGCATTGAAACAATAGGTTCACTTGCCGCGGTTGATGACTACATAGCGAGAAACCCTGAGTCCCTGCCCAAACTAAAGTGTCTCAAGATAGAACCCGGCTCTATTCCAAACTGAGATTGAACGCCGACCGGCGATCAACCGCTTACCTTGACCTGCTTCCAAAGCTCAGCCCGCGATGAAAGTTCCTCAAAGGAGTTGAACGTATGGTAGGTGCCGGTGCCGTGGGTCCAGTGATTTCCTGGTGGTTATATATTCTTTCAATGCCCCTGTCGCCTGTGGGCACGCATCTAACCCTTCTTACGTTTGCGGGCACCTCAGCGACCTGACTTTCTCCGCTGCCGCCACGAACCGGGTCACGGCTTCGTCCACCTCCGCCGGCGTGGTAAATCGGGAAAGAGAAACGCGAATCGTCTCACCCGCCTGCTCCCTCGTCAGCCCGAGCGCAGCGAGGACATGGGAAATACTGTGCGAACCGGTATGGCAGGCACTGCCGGCGCTGACGCAGATTCCCGCCCGGTCGAGCAGGACCATCATGGCGGCGGCTTCGCAGCCGGCGATGCGCAGGCTGCTGGTGGTTGCCGCGCGTGGTGCGCCCCGGCCATTGAACGACACACCCGGCAGGCGGCGCGCGAGTTCGGTTTCAAAGTGATCGCGCAGCGCGGCGGTGCGGTCCGTGCCGCTCTCCATGTGGCGGTGCGCGAGTTCGGCGGCGGTGCCGAGCGCGACGATGCCGGCGACATTCTCCGTGCTGGCGCGGCGTTTATTTTCCTGACCGCCGCCCAGCAGCCACGGATGGAAGGCCACGCGGCGGTTCACATACAGAACGCCGACGCCCTTGGGTGCATGGAATTTGTGCCCTGACAGCGAGAGATAGTGAATGTGCCCGCCTTCCAGCTTCATGGGAATCTTACCGCCCGCAGCGACGGCATCGGTGTGAAAGAGCACGCCGGCCTGCTCGGCGAGCGCCGCGGCCTTATGTACGGGAGCGAGCACGCCGGTTTCGTTGTTGCTCCACATCAGTGACACGAGCGCGGTGCGGCCCGGACGCAGGGCGGCGGAGAGTTCGTCGAGGCTGAATGCGCCGTCCGGCGTCACGCCGAGGCGCGTGATCTCGAAGCCCTCGTGCCGCTCCAGCCACGCGCAGGCGTTGAGCACGGCGTCGTGTTCGGTGGCGCAGGTGATGATATGTTTCCTGTCAGGATAAAGACGCGCGGCGGAGAAGATGGCGGCATTGTCCGACTCCGTGCCGCCGCTGGTGAAGATGATTTCCTCCGGTGTGCAGCCGAGCAGCGATGCGGTTTGCTCCCGGGCCAATGTGAGCGCCTTCCGCACCGGCTTCGCCGCCTCGTAATTGCTGGAGGGATTGGCGAAATGCTCGCGCAAAAATGGCAGCATCGCCTCGACGACCAGAGGGTCGAGCGGCGTGGTGGCGTTGTTGTCGAGATAGATCATCCTCGGAAAGAGAAATGCGACACCCGGGCGGGCGCAATGCGTTTCACCCGGGCCTACGGCGCGAGCCGTTCGATGTGCCACGAGCCGTCATCCTGACGTGAATACTGAAAGCGGTCATGCAGCCGGTGCGGTCCGCCCTGCCAGAACTCGATGGTCGCCGGCTTCACGCGAAATCCGCCCCAGAAGGACGGCACGGGAATTTCTCCGTGACTGAATTTCGCCTTCAGCTTCGCCCATTCCATCTCGAGCACCTTGCGCGAGGAAATGGCGCGGCTCTGCTGCGAGGCCCATGCCGCCAGCTGGCTCTCGCGCGGGCGTGTCAGGAAATATTTTAGTGTCTCCGTGAGCGGAACCTTCTCCGCCGTGCCGGTGACGATGACCTGCCGCTCCAGCGCCAGCCAGGGAAAGCAGAGCGCGACGTGCGGATTGCCGACGATGTGCCGCGCTTTGCGGCTTTCCAGATTGGTGAAGAAAACGAAGCCTCGGGCATCGAGGCCCTTGAGCAGCACGGTGCGCACCAGCGGACGTCCGTCGGGCGTGGAAGTGGCCAGCGTCATCGCGTTTGGCTCGATGACGTTCTCCTCCAGAGCATCCTTCAGCCACAACTCGAACTGCGCGACCGGATCGGCGAGCAGCGTGTCGCGTGTCAGCCGCGCGCGGTCGTAGTGCCGCCGCATGCCGGCGAGGGCACCGGGCGGAGAGGAGGGTTCATCTGCATTCATAAGTGAGGCATCGCGGACCGCACGGCCCGGTTTCCCTCCATGCGGGAGTGCCCGGGTCGAATCAAGCCAGGATGCGGCGAACACCGGCCCGGGCCAACCGGTGTTCCAAGGCAGCGGGGTGATCACCGCAGCGGATGGTTTCAAATGTGCCGGTAAATCAGCCCGAAGGCGTTGCCCTGCAGTTTTTCCGCGTCATACTGCCGCCATGAAAACGCCGCTCTTCGCACTCATTCTCAGCGTCGCCGTTCTTTTGCTGCCCGGCTGCGCCAATGTTCTGGTAAAGTCCCCCGCCGGCGACCAGCCCGCGGAACTGGATGCGCAAATCTGGGAGGGCCGCTGGATCGGCGCCGACGGCATGCATTGCACGTCGAAGATCATCGATGATGGAAAGCAGGTCGAAATCCGCGCCACTTCTCCCGGGGAGGAGGACGAGGTGCTGAGGCTGCAGGTCCGGCAGCTCAAGGACCGGCTCGTGGCGACCGCACTGCCGAAACCGGGCGAGAAGCCCGACGAAGAAGGGCTGCCCTTCTTCCGCATCGCCGCCACGGAAAATCACATCGCCGTTTTCATGCCCGTGGAGGACATCTTCAAGAAAGCAGTCAAAGGCGGCACGCTGGCCGGAAAGGTGAAGGAGGCGAAGAAACGGCCTCCGGGGGACACGACGGATCTGCAGTTCGACTACGACATCACCAGTTTGGAGAAGTTCGGCGCCGCGGAACTCGACAAACTGCCGCTCGCCGTGAAAGGCAGGGTGCTGGAATGCTTCGATCCCGATCCCGCCATGGTCTTTGTGAGGGAGAAAAAACCGGAGCCGGAGGCGCAGGCAGAGCCGGACTCCAGGAAGCCGCGCTGACCGCTCCGGTCCGGGGGCGCAGGGGAAAAGCGGTGACTTGTCGCCCGCGGAATCGGTGCCAGGATGGCGGCCCTATTCCGCCATGCGCCCGATTCTGCTCACTCTCTCCGCCCTCACTCTCACTCTCGCCGCGCAGGAGGCTGCGCCTGTCCGGCTCAATGGCCCGGAGGTTGCCAAAATCGCATGGGATTGCGGCTCGGCCGTGCCGGCGGATTTCGACAGCGACGGCCGGCTCGACCTCGCGCTGCTCAACAACGAGAATGCCAAGCTGGTGATTCTCTATCAGCGCAATCCCGGCGCCGGCGGCGACAGCGCAAAGCAGCGCGTCGTTTCACGCAACCGCTGGGAGCCGGTGCTGGAGGACTCGCGATTCGAAAAAAGCACCCTGCCCGCGGACCAGCGGCATTTTTGCCTCGCCGCCGGTGACTTCGACGGCGACGGACGGCCCGACCTCGCGATGACGGGCGCGACGGATGCCCTGACCATTCGTTTCCAGGGCGCGGACGTCTCCTTCAGCAAGACATGGAAGTGGAAGAACTTCGAGCCCCTGACCAACAGCATGACGCTCGCCGCGGCGGACTGTGACGGTGATAAAAAGACGGACCTCGCCGTGCTGGCGAAGGGCAAACTGCTCCTCTTCCGCCAGAAGCCTGAGGGCGGGTTCGGCGAGCCGTCGGTTTATGTCACCGGCGAGGAAAAAGCCGGCTATCTCATGGCGCAGGATGCCGACGGCGACGGCGCGGTGGATTTGCTCTACATGACGGCGGCGGGCGAAGGTTCGCTGCGCTTCCGGCGTCAGACCGGCCCCGGCGCCTTTGCCAGTGAGGTGGCCATTCCTCTGCTGCTCCCGACCGACGGATTGTTTGCGACCCGCGATGCGCAGCAGCGTCTTGTGCTCACCCGGGTCAATCCGAAGTCCACACTCATCGAGCGCCATGCTTTTGTCAGCGGCGATCAGCCGATGGACGGCGATGTGCTGCTGCCCACCGTCTATGCACCGCCGGGCGGCGTGAAAGGGGCGCTCTACGCGCAGGGCGATCTCAACGGCGACGGGCTCGCCGACATCGCCATGGCCGACAGCAAAAGCGCGCAGGTCGCCGTCTTTCTCCAGCGCGAGGACGGCAACTATGCCGAGCCCGTGAGTTTCCCGTCTTTGTCAGGCATCAACGGTCTCGCCGCCCTGCCCGGCCCCGGCGGGACCTGCGCTCTGGCCGTGAGCAGCGCCAAAGAAGGCGTCGGCATCAGCACCTATAACAAGGAAGGCCGGCTGGAGTTTCCGGCCCTCATGGCCCTGAAGGGCACGCCCGCGGCGATGACCGCCGTCGATCTCAAAGGCGACGGCACCGCCTCGCTGATCGTCCTCGCCGGCGAATCGCGCGACTGGCAAATGCATCTCGTGAGCAGTCCCGCCGGAGAAAAGCGCGAGCCGGTGAGCACCGCTCTGAAGGCGCTCAAGAAAGAGCCGCTCGCCGTGAAAACCGGCGACCTCAACGGCGACGGCAAACCCGACCTGCTGCTCCTCACCGGCAAAGATCCGGCGCTCGTGCTCATGGCCAAAGCGGACGGCAGCGGCTACGACGAACCGCTCGCGGAAACCGCCGCGCTGCGCAGTCAGCTTGCCGATCTCGTTCCCGAACGCGTCGCTCTTCTCGACCTCAACGGCGACCGGCGCGCCGAAATCGTCACCAGCGGCGCCGGTTATGCCCGGGCCCTCGCCTTGACCCCCGACGGAAAGGACCTCGCCATCTCCGATCAATACAACGCCCGCCAGCCGGACGACAAACTGGCCACGCCCGCCTTCACCGACATCGACGGCGACGGCGCGGCCGAACTCGTTTTCAGTGAGGGCGGCACAAACTTTCTCCAGGTGCTCCAGCGCGACAGCGCCGGCGTTTACCGCTCTGCGCGGCGGCTCGACACCGGCAGCACCGACACGGCGGAGCTGCTGCCCGTGAAGCTCGGCAAATCCGGCGTGCCGCACATGCTGCTGGCCGGCAAGGAACGCTTCCGCACCGCACCGCTCGCCGGACCGCGCCCGCGCCTCGAACTCGTCACCAATTACGAAACCGACCTCAAGAACTGCCGCTATTACATGGCCCTGCCCGGCGACCTCAACGGCGACGGCAAAGAGGAAATCACCGCCTTCGATACCGCCAGCAAACTCATGGAAGTGCTCGCGCCCGCCCCCGCCGCCGGTCAGCCGTGGAAGAGTCTGATGCACTTCGTGCTCTTCGAGCAGAACATCCACTTCCGCGGCCGCAAAGGCATCGAAAACGTGCGCGAAGCCTTCATCCGCGACTTCACCGGCGACGGCAAAGACGACCTGCTCATCCTGCTCCACGACCGCGTCCTGCTCTATCCTCAGGCTTAAGGCCGGGGATGTCAGGTTTTGAAGTGTCAGGACTTCTTTGCGCGGATGACTTTCAGCGAGGGTGCGCCGGAGTTTTGAATGCGTGCGCTGCTGACCGCGACAACACGGCGGCGGAAGCGGACGGAACAGCGGCCGGTTGGCTGGAAGGCATCCGCAGCCTCAACCGAAATCCCAACCACAGCGCGCGTGTGAGGATGGCGCGACTGTCAGGCATGACGCCCGCCCTGCCCGTCGATCTGGCCGTGGTCCAGCGCTAGTGCGCGTGTTTCGCCAGGTGGGCGCAGGACTTCTCGAAGCTGGCGAGGGGCGGTTCCCCGCCGGGGGATTGATAGCCGGCGAAGCGGCTGTCGTCGGAGGCCGGGCGAATCATGCTGTCCACGGCGATGAAGCCTTCGAGGTAGGTTTCGGCGCGGTCTTCGACGAGGCCGAAGCCGATGAGTTCTTTGGTGCAGGGCGTGCCGTCGGCGGCGGCGAAGACGGCTTTCCAGCCGGCACCGGGGGTGAATTGGATGATCCTGGCGTGCATGGCGGTAATTTGCAGGGCATTCGATAGAACGGAACGGGTGCTGGCAATCCCGCAAATCCGGCGCTGCCCGGGAGCGGGAATCCTGAAGAGAGGAGCCGGAAGGCAGCGATTGAACCCGGGGGCGCGGAGGATGCGCCGGCAACAGCAGGCCCCTTTGTTTCCTTCCATTCCAGCCTTTGCGTCCTTCGCGGCCTTCTGTTCAAATCCTTTGATGCCCTCTCAGCCCGCTCTCTCAGCCGCTCCCGCCCTCACCGGAATGCTTCCGGATGAACTGGCGGCGGAACTGGCATCCCGGGGTGAGCCGAAGTTCCGTGCCGCGCAAATTCTGGAGTGGGTCTTCCAGAAGCGCGCCGCCGGCTATGAGGCCATGACGAACCTGAGCAAATCGCTGCGCGCCAAATTGACGGAGACGCATCCGCTGCACACCCTGACCGTCGCGAAGGTGCAGGGCGCGCAGGACAGCACGCAGAAGTTTCTCTTCCGGCTGCACGACGGACGCTATGTGGAAAGCGTGCTCATCCCGGCGAACCGCGGCGCATTCGGCGACATGAGCGACCGCCGCACCATCTGCGTGAGCAGTCAGGTGGGCTGCGCCTACGACTGCAAGTTCTGCGCCTCGGGCCTCGCCGGCTTCACGCGCAATCTCCGCGCCGACGAAATCGTGGAGCAAATCCTCCAGGTGGAAATGCACAGCGGCCAGCAGCTCGACAACATCGTCTTCATGGGCATGGGCGAGCCGCTGGCGAACTTCACGCAACTCACCCGCGCCATCCGCATCATTCAGGCGCCCTGGGGCCTCGGCATCGGCGCGCGGCACATCACCGTCAGCACCAGCGGCCTCGCGCCGCAGATCAGGAAGCTTGCCGACTTCGATATCCCCGTGCGCCTCGCCATCAGTTTTCACGGCGCGACCGATGAAGTGCGCGACCGCATCATGCCGGTGAACAAAAAGTATCCCCTCGCCGTGCTCATGGAGGCGCTGGCTTACTGGAGCACGCGCCGGAAGCAAAAGATCACGCTGGAGTACATCCTCATCGAGGACGTGAACGATCAGCCGGAGCACGCGGCCGCGCTGGCGCGCCGGGCGAAAGCGATTGGTGCCAAGGTGAATCTCATTCCCTACAACACGGTCGAGGGATTACCCTGGGTGCGGCCTTCGGAGGAGGCGCAGGATGCGTTCCTCACCATTCTGGAAAAGGCCGGCGTGCCCGCGACCATCCGGCGCGAGAAGGGCCACGACATTGACGCCGCCTGCGGGCAGTTGCGCCTGAAACAGGAACTCAGCGAGCAGGCGGCATGAAGTCGTACGACCACATCGTCCTCGGCCTCGGCGGCATGGGCAGCGCGGCGGCGCATCATCTGGCGGCGCGCGGTCATCGCGTCCTGGGATTGGAACAGTATGCCCCGCCGCATGAGCGCGGATCGAGTCACGGCGAAACGCGCGTGGTGCGGCAGGCATATTTCGAGCATCCCGGCTACGTGCCGCTGTTGCGGCGCGCTTATGAACTTTGGGAGGATTTGGAGAAGCAGACTCAAACGCCGCTGCTGCGTCTGTGCGGCGGTTTGATGATGGGCACGCCGGACAGCGCCGTGGTTGCCGGCAGTCTGCGCAGCGCGCAGGAGCACGGCCTGCCACACGAACTGCTCGACGCTGCGGAAATCCGCCGCCGCTGGCCGGCTTTCCAGCTCGCCGGTGACGCCATCGGCCTTTACGAACAATCCGCGGGCTATGTGCGGTGTGAGGACGCCGTCCGCGCACACTTGCAGGCGGCGGAGCGGGCCGGTGCCGTACTCCACTTCCACGAGCCGGTCTTGACATGGAAAGCGGAAGGCGGCGGTGTCGCCGTCACGACGGGACGCGGCACCTGTCACGCCGCGAAGCTGGTGATCACGGCCGGCCCGTGGGCGCCGGTGCTGCTCGCGGACATGGGTGTGCCGATCAGTGTAGAGCGGCAGGTGCTGCTCTGGTTTCAGCCGAAGGGCGGCACAGGGGAATACACGGAGGACAAGTTTCCCATCTACATCTGGCAGGAGCGGCCCGGCGTGGAATGCTATGGCTTTCCCGCGGTCAACGGAACCGCCGGCGGCATGAAAGCGGCGTTCTTTCACAGTCCGGTGCCCGAAGTTGTAACGCCGGAATCCGTGGACCGCACCATCCGCCCTGACGACATCGCGTCGATGCGCGCCACGCTGCGGCTTTTCTTTCCCGACCTCGACGGCGACTTCCTGCGCGGGAGCGTGTGTTTGTATTCCATGACGCCGGATCAGCATTTTCTCATCGGGCCCCATCCCGGGCACGCGCAGGTCATCGTCGCTGCGGGATTCAGCGGACACGGGTTCAAGTTCTGTCCGGTCGTCGGCGAAGTCCTCGCGGACCTTGCCTGCGAGGGTCGCACGCGGCACGACATCGGCCTGTTCGATCCCGCGAGATTCGGCTAGGCACAGTGTTCCCGCCACGCCGCCACGATGCGGGCGAGATAGTCATCCTGATCGGCCGCCCACCAGCGCGTCGAGAAAATCTCCACCTCGTCCATGCCGTCGAAGCCGGCCGCCTGCACCCATCGTTTGATGCCGCGGATATCGATGCATCCCTCACCCATCAGTCCCCGGTCGTTGAGCAGGTCGGTGGTCGGCGTGCGCCAGTCACAGACGTGGAACGATAACAAACGCCCCGCGGCTCCGGCGCGCGCGATTTCCCGCTCCAGCGCAGCATCCCACCATGTGTGATAGACATCCAGCACGATGCCGATTTCCGGCGGGCTGCCGAGCGCGTCGCAGACATCGTTCGCCTGACCCGTGGTCACCACGGCGCTGCGGTCGTCGGCATACATGGGATGCAGCGGTTCGATGGCCAGTTTCACGCCTGCGGCGCGAGCGTGGTCGAGGCAGGCCGCGATGCCGTCCGTGATTTGTCCGCGCGAAACATCCAGCGCCTGCCCGGGCACCGCGCCGCAGACCAGCACCAGAACCGGTGCGCCGCAGGCGGCGGCTTCATCGATGGCGCGCTTGTTATCATCCACCGCCGCGGCGCGCACGGCTGCTGTCGTGCCCGGAAAGAAACCGCCCCGGGCGAGACCGGTGCAGACCAGTCCGGCGTCGCGGATCGCGCGTCCGACCGCCGCCGGGTCGCGCCCGTCGAAATTGTAGCGCCAGAGGGTGATCCCCGAAACACCCGCCGCGGCGTACTTCGCGATGCACTGCTCCACGGACCAGGGTTTGTTGGTGATGGTGTGAATGGAAAACGGCATAGGCGCTCAAGGCCACGGCCGGCCCGGACCTGCAAGCGTACTGTGGTCCCCGCTCCGTTCCGCTCTTTCGACAAACCGCGTCGCCGGGCCATATGCGGCCATTCGAGTCAATCATTTTATTTCGTGCCGGTTAGAGTTTTTCAGAGAGATAATCATTGTCATATCGCGTTCTGATTGCCGAAAATTCGGTGCACCCATGACTATTCAAGCCATCCGCCGGTTCGTTTCCGCCTGCGCACTGCTCGCGGCTGTCCCCCTCGCCGTCGTCGGCGTGAGCAACCTCGCCACCGGCGCCGGGCCGGACCGGAATCCCGAACCCCGGGTGCGCGCCGGGCAGCGCACGGAGATCTTCCTCGCGGCCGGCACGGGACGCGACATTCAGGAGGCGCTCCATTCGCTGCCCGCCAGGGGGGGAAGAGTGATGCTCGGCGCGGGAACTTTTCTCATTTCGGAGCCGCTCGTGATGGATCGCGATCACGTGGAACTGGCGGGAGATCAGGAACTGACAGTGCTCCAACTCGCCGACCGCGTGGACATTCCCCTGCTGGTGGTGGGAGACATGGCCACACCGCCGGCGCGGCGGGTGTCCGGCGTGGTGGTGCGCAAACTGGTGCTGGACGGCAACCGGCTCGCCCAGGAGCACGAGTGCAACGGCGGTCCCTGCGATCAGGGCGGACTCAGTCACATCCGCAACAACGCGCTGACGATTCGCGGCGCGGAGGACGTGCGCATCGAGCATGTCACGGCGCGGTCCGCCCGCAGCGGCGGCGTGGTGCTGGAGAAAGACTGCCGGCGCATCCACATCAGCGACTTCAAGGCGCATGACAATCACTTCGACGGACTGGCGGCCTATGAGACGGAGGACTCGTATTTCACCCGGCTTCATCTGCATGACAACGCCGCCGCAGGCATCAGCGCGGACATTCGCTTCAACCGCAACATCATTTCCCATTCGCTGCTGGAGAGGAACGGCAGCCAGGGCATCTTCATGCGCGACAGCAACTTCAATCACTTCTCGCGCCTCACCATTCGCGACAACGGACAGCAGGGCGTCTTTATCGCTCAGGCCGACGACGCGCAGCACACACCCTGCACCGGCAATGTGTTTGCGGAGCTGACAGTGACCGGAAGCAGGGGCTCGGGATTTCGCGTGAACGACCTCTCCTGCGTGGCCAACACCCTGGTGCGGTCGCTGTTCAAAGCCAATGCCGAAGGCGGCGTGAGCGAGGCCGGCGAGGACCTCATCGCCAGGGTGGATGTGAACATCGAGTAGGCCTGACAACGGCGGGGAACGCAAACTGGTGCGGAATTCGCATCCGGCTGGCCCGCAGTTCTCACATCCCGGAGCGAAGGGCTGTGAGAACTCCGGGATAGCGGGTTATCCTTAAACCTCAAAAGCAAAGTGGAGAATAAGAAAACCACAGATGGACACTGATGAACACAGAGGCTCAGCAGGTTGTGTTCACCTGAATCATCTTCCCCTGAGTGAATCCGGAATCATGCGTGTATCCGTGTCCATCAGTCTCCCTTTGGCTCCTCCCTGGAGATGAAGGGTTCGCCTGTTTGCCTGCGGCTGTCTCCGCTGCGCTCCGGCTCCCTTCGGCAGGCTCTGGTTATCTTCCTGCCCATTTTGATTTTGGCCCCTCAGCCTTAAAAGGGAAGTAGAACCAAGGATGGACCCTGATGATCACGGATACTCAGCAAGTTGTGCTCACGGGAATCCTCCTCCGGGGAGTGGATCCGAATTTAAGCATCAATCCGTGTGAATCAGTGTCCATTTGACTCATCAGTTACGATGAAATGTTCGCTCCATTTTCCTTTTCAGGCTCAGCGGTGAAAAGTGAACAGTCTTGCGTCGGTTCACGGGATCCAACTGCGGCGGCAATGGCGGAAACAGACCGGCAATCCGGTGTCGAGTGTCGTGGAGTGCTCCCTGCGGCACTCGATGTTGGAAAGTCGAGCTGCGCTTGGTTTCCGGCTCCGCCGGGTTGGGGTCATGAGAAACCGTTCCGCAACCGGCCGGCGGCGGGTGCGGCGCGGTCGCCGGACGTGTCTTCATCACCCGCCGGGGTGACGTTCGATTACAGGAGCCGCCCGGAAGCCGCACACCGTTCCATGTGGACGGAGGTGCTGCAGGTCATGGCGCGCAGACCGCCTCGGACCAGGTGCTCAGGGCGCCGGATCCGGGTGTCAGGATGCAGGCTCTCCCTGTGGGGAAAAAGCCGCTGCGGCCCAGCTTGAAGCGCGCGCCCACGAGGAAAATGGAGCGGTTGGCAACAAATGAGGGATTCGCAGTGTTGCTGTAGGTGAACGAGATTTGCTCATTGGCATTCTCCAGCGGGGAGGGGCCGGTCAATCCCAGTCTGCCATGCAACGTGCCCGTCAGGGTACCGGAATTCGACACATCGAAGTCCCGGCGCATGGAGCCAATGAAGAAATCGCGGCGCTCCCGGAGTTTCAGAAAGACGGCGCCGCTGGTGGTGCCGAGTTCGATATAATTATCCGGCGAGCGTGAGCTGCGCCCGGTGACATTGAAGCCGTTCCCGAAATCGATGGCCGGCAGAGGTATGCGGATGGCGAGATTGGCGGAGTCGAAATCCACCTCCGGCAGCTGGATGATATCGGTATCCCACACAGAGTTTCCGCTGGTGTTGGTGCTGTTGACAAGGAGGGCTGGCCAGTGGGCTTGAACCCGGGATTCCAGGGGCTGCACGCGGGCGAAGAACGAGGTGTCGGAGACGGGTTTGAGCCGGAAGATCGAACTGCTGAACGGGCGGAATCCGGCGGATGGTAAATTGCCGCTGAAGGTGAATTCTCCTGACGAGTCGATGGAGGTCGAAACATTGACGGTATCGGGGCTGCCGAAGAATCTGAGGTTCCAGTTGTTCGCGGCAAACTGGAAGCCGGTGGCGGTGACGGACGGGCCGATGGTGGCACCGCCGGCGCCGGCGGTGAGGCGGACGAAATTCCCGGCGTTGAGAAACTCCGTGCCTGCACTAACGGAGAGCGGGGCGATGGCCGGCAGTGAGGGATCGAACACGAAACCGAAGGACCGGTTGATGTGAAATCCGCCGGACCCGTTGGCGATGGCGCGCAGGACCGTCGAGGCGCTCATGTTCAGCACCGGCTGGTTGGCGAAGAGTCCGATCTGCCCGGAGAAGGCGGAGGCCCCGAGTGCGAGATGAAGCGGCACGAGCATGAGATTGTCGCGGGTGGTGAAACTGACTGCGGCATTGCCGAGCGGTCCGGCGAGGTTGCTCTGGACGGCCAGATTCATGGTCGCCGGCGGGAGCACCGAAGTGTTGAAGATTTGCAGTCCGGGATTGCCGGCACTGAGGGAGAAGCTGCCCTCACCGGCTGAATTGTTGTTGACGTAGGCCATTTTCCACGAGCCGGGAGTGATCTCGAGCACCTCGCGGTTGGCGAACTGACCGAAGGTGCCGGGCACATTTGGCACGCGCACCCTGACACCGCTGCTGGTAAGACTGGCATCGCCGCGGAAGAGCGAGAAAAACGCCGCTCCCTCCACCTGAAAGCGCGTGCCGCCCGCCGCATCGCCCAGCCAGGGGAGTGTCAGGCGCGCTTCGGTGACGCGAACCCATGGACCGTCCGGCGAATCCGGCGGAACCTCGAAGTCACAGGACGGCGGAATGGCGGGAGGGGTGCCCGGCGTGGCGGATGCCGTGAGGGTGCGGTCGTAATTGCAGACGAGTTCGCGCGAGGTGGCTCCGGGCGTGAAGGTCAGCGCCCGGGTGGGGCCGCAGTTCCATGACTCGAACTCCCGGCGGTTGGCGCCCGTGCCGCTGAACACGGGTGGAATCACCGTGACGGGACTGCCGCGCTGAAACAGTCCGGCCGCGATGTCGTGCGTGTCCTCCGTGATCTCAAACACTGCCGGCAGCGTGTAGTTCACGCCGTCCACACTGGCAGTCACTCCGAAAACATTGGCACGCAGCACGATCTGATCCGGCACCGGCACGACCGTGGCCGTGACTTCCACCGGCAGCATGCCGTTCCACGCATCGGAGTAGATTTCGATCACTGCGCGGTTCAGCCCCGGGGTCCTTCCGGTGATTCCGGCGGTCACTGTGCGGCTGCCGCCAACGGTTAGGGTGCCTGAGGTGCCGGTGACCGTGAAGTC
The DNA here is from genome assembly GCA_964523105.1 of uncultured Akkermansia sp. Taxonomy (GTDB): domain Bacteria; phylum Verrucomicrobiota; class Verrucomicrobiia; order Verrucomicrobiales; family V1-33; genus V1-33. The sequence goes on along the minus strand of CAZFZN010000007.1, from coordinate 76,890 downwards.
ATTGTTGTCGGCGCGGATATTGTAGCGGCTGATGTTGGCCGACCGCAGCCCGATGTTCTGAATGGTGAAGTTGCCCGAAATCGTGGCCCCTTCGGCGACCATGCCGAGGTCCACCGAGGCCGGGCCGTGGAGGGCGGCAATGGTTTCGGTGACGCCGGCCAGCCCCTTCTCGGTGATGCTGAAGACAGAGGACGGCAGGTTGGTGTCGCTGGTCGTGACCGTGACATCGGTATTGGCATCGGCCCCGCTGGAGACAAACCCGAGGGTGATGCGCACCGAGCCGCCGGGACGCACTGTCTGTTCTCCCGACGGTGTCAGGGTGAACGCCGGATTCGAGGACGCCACCGAGGCGGTCATCGGGCTGCCGCCGTAATTGTTCACGATGATGTCGCCCCAGGCGCCCTGACCGCTGGTCATGGAGGCGAACGCCTCGTAGTTGATGTTGTTCTGAATCGAGGCCGCCGCCCCCAAACCGAGATTGCCCTTGATCAGAATGTCGCCCGCTTCGCTGCAAACCACCGGAATGAGACTGATCGAGACACCCGTCAGATTCTCCACGGTGCCGGAATCGTCCGCCGTCCATGAGGCGCCGTCCGTCGTGATCAGGATGACACCGCGATTGCCCACGGCGACCCCTGAGGTTGAACTGCCGAACGTGAAAGTGGCCACGGAATTGAGGTCTTCGGAGGTCGGCGAGGTCACGACCGACCATGTGGCGCCGCTGTCGGTGCTGCGCAGTATCGTTCCGCCGTCGCCGACGATCACGAGGGTGGTGGAGTTGATATTGGCCACATCGCGCAGGGTCGTGCCGGCGGGGACACCGGCCGGCAGCGGACGGGCGGACCAGCTGGCGCCTCCGTTGGTGCTGCGCAGAATCGTGCCCGACTCGCCCACGGCCACTCCGTTGGTGGAAGTGGAAAACGCGATGCCGTTGAGACCCGGTGTTCCTGACGGAATCGTGCAGACGGCAAATGTCGCGGCCGCGGTCTGGCGCACGATGAATCCGTCGTCCTTCTCCTTGGCGGTGCCGGCGAGGGCGATGAATCCTGTGGACGAGGAGATCGTCGCCATCGCCCGCCAGTCGGAACCCGTCAGAATGCCGTCCGACTGATCCGACCACGAGAGACCGCCGTTGGTGGACTTATAAACCTTGCCTTCATTGCCGGCGGCCCACCCCAGGGTGGCGCTGGGAAGCAGGATCGCCCGCAGATCGGATCCGTCCGTTCCCGTTTGACGCTCCCAGACAACGGCCGTCCCGCGGTTGCGCAGGAATGCTCCGTTCTCCCCTACCGCCTGGACCATGCCCGGTGACCCCAGCCGGACGGCCACGGCCTGGAGTACGTCCGTGCCGTCGCCCCGCCGCACATGGATCCAGCCCGCGCCGGAACTCCCGTTGGCTTGGAGCGTGATGTCCAGTTCCGGGAAATCGACGCTGTTGGTTGTCAGCGTCAGCGGAGCGGACACCGAACCCTGGGCCGCCGGACGGATCGAGAACACGATATCGGCGGTGCCGTTGGCCGGGATGCTGACGCTGCCGCCGCTGTTTCTCGCGAACGGTGCCGGGGGATCCGGGATGGTCACTGAAACCGCAGCATTTCCGACGTTGGTGATGCGCAGCACTTTGCCCCGGGCCGTTCCCAGCGGCACGTCTCCGAAATCGACGACATCCGGATCACCGCCGCCGGTGCTCAGCCGCAGATCCGCGCCTGTCAGAGGAATGCCGGTGAGCGTCCGCAGGGTGTTCACGGATGTTCCGTCGCGCACTTCAGTCAGGGTGAGTGTGGTCAGGCTCTGGGCCGTTGACGACGGCTGATAGCGGACGCGGAAATTCGAGGTCTGGCCGGCGCCGACGATCAGTCTCGCCGGCTCCACGGACCACTGGCTGTTGGTTCCCACGGAGGCGTCCACAATGACGCGGCCGCGCGCGTCGCCGCCGCTGGCGGTGACACTGAACAACTGTTCATGAGTGCCGCCGATCCCCGCACTGAAGGTGCTGACGCTTCCGAAGCTGACGGTTGGGGCGGGGGCGAGACCTGGCGGGTTGAATCCAAACTCGACGCGGCCGGTGAGCGAGGCGAAAGACTGCGCGGGAGTCACACTTCCCAGCGCCAGCGTGCGCGTGCCGCTGTCATAGTAGAACGTGCCGTCGCTCTTCATGTAGAGGCAGGAAACGCTGGCGTCCCCGATGGTGTATTTGGCTCCGTGCGCCTTGCCGGGAAAAAGCTCCACCGTGATGCCGTTCGGCATCTGCAGGCTCAGGGTGAACGAATCGAGGCCCGTGCCTTCGATTCGGCCGAAAAACTTCGCGCCGTGACTTGCGCTGGCGCGGAAGACCACATCGGCCGCGGGATTGAATGGATCGCGAATCTCGATGCCGCCGTCCAGCTCCACGGTCGCCTCCCAGTCCTGGCCGGGAACACTGGAGAAGGAAAAATCCGTCAGGCGGCCGCCCCCGCGGTCTTCACCGTAAATGCTGCCCTGGATGGAGCCGAGTACCGGGAGGGTAACTTTGGCAGGACGAAGAGTCAGGCCGACCGCAGGATCACCCGCCGTCCTCGTAACGTGCAGCGTGCCGGCCAGCGTGGTTTGTCCGGCGGCGAGCGGAGTCACATGGACGAAGTCACCCAGCAGGATCGGTGACATCTGACCGGTGATGGACAGGAAATCGTCATTGATGTCAGGGTCGGAGGCGAAGTGCGCCCGGCCGGAGAAGTTGAATCCGCCGGGAAGGGTGAACGACGGGACATCGAGATCCCCGATCACGGCGGGCAGCAGACCCGGGCCGGAAGGCGCCGCGATGGTGAGGCAGGCCTGGCTGACATCCACGCCGAAGACCTCCTGGCCATTCGGAAAGTAGCCGAGCCGGATATTGCCGCAGAAGCCCATGCCGCCGCGGCGCTTCGCCACCGCGTAGCCACTCTGGTCGGCGGGACTGAAGCCGGGATCGAAGAATGGCGAGAACGCGAAGAGTTGCATGCCGGCACCGGCCTGCGCGGCGATGAAGTCGCTGATCAGCGGCGGGATTTGCACACCGGCGTTCACTTCCAGTGCGATCCGCGGCATGGCGCCGATCAGGCTGGCCTGCACTTCCGCAATGCGGGCCTCCATCTCGGCGGCCGGCAGGGTGCGCAGCTGCGCGATTTCGCTGCCGATGTGTTCAAACAGGCTGGAGGCGGCGTAAGTCACGAGGCCGGTTTCCTGATCATGGGGCAGGGCGATGCTGAACTGCGCCTCGCCGCTGAAGAAATCGTTGAACCAGTTGCTGTCCGTGCCCTGGGCGGGATTGGGCTGGATTTGCGCGGTGGCGAGGAACGTGCGGTTGGCATACGAGACCTTTGCTTCCGCCAGTTCCACGCCGAGGAGCTTCGCGTTGCTCCATCCCGCGAAGACGATCTCGTCCAGTTCATAGAGATCTGAATTCACGGCGCGTCCGATGAGCGCCGCGGGGTCGGTCTGCAGCCGGCGCATCAGGCTGTCGACGGTCATGGTGCTCCAGTCGATTTGCGTCTCGCCGGGGAGGAGCACGGGATTCGGCGCCGGCAGATAAAACCCGAGCTGGCCGACGCACTCGCTGGAGCCGAGATAAGTCATGACCGCCTGGAGCGAATCCAGCCATGCCTGGCCCTTTTGCAGCGTGAAGCCGCTGATCAGGGCATCGCTGCGGCTCAGCAGCGTGGCCCATTCCGGCGGCAGGCCCTGCGTGAGCAGTTTCGGCATGGCCAGTTCGCCGCCTCCGATGATGCCGCCGTAGGGAAAGTAGTCTTTGGCGAACGACTTCTGTTTGAGCAGTGTCAGGTTCGGATCGAGCGCCCGCATTTCTCCGGAGACCCGGTCGGTGGCGGCGGCGCAGCCGTCGGCCGGAGGCACCGGTGCCGGCGGGGGGAAGAGATCGTCCAGGTCATCGGGATCGCCGCGCCACGACGCATCCTTGAGCCGGCCCGCATTGATCGCGGCGAGAATGAGTTCCTCCGCAGTGGGCAGCGCGACAGGACGGTTCCCGGTGAAGGATGGCATCGGCGGATTGTCGCGCCGCGCGGTGTTCAATCCGGTCGGCGCCGGATTGAGCGGATGGAATTCCTTGCGGGGAAAAACGACCCGCATCTGGGCATCGGCCAGCTGCATGCCGAACGGGCTCATCGAATAAGCCGCTGAAAACACCGCGGTGTTAAAGAACTCCTCTGCGCGGTCGGTGTAGTACTTCAACGGATCGAAAAGATAGTCATGGACCGAGGCCTGCGTCCATTCCTGGATGAGGAATGACATGCCGAATTCCGCCGAATCCACCGCAGTAAACCCGGCATACGGCGCCAGGGAGGGACTCAGTGCGATCGCGACCCCCGTCAGGGGCGCCAGCATGGCGGCGGTGGGGGAAAACTGGGTGTAGGCGCTGAATTCCCGCATCGCCACCGGCGCGCCGGGGCGCAGGTTGGCTGCGGGATTGCCCAGCATGTCGATCACGCTTTCGCCTTCCGCCGGAATGCGCAGGGCCGGACCGTAACGCATCCGGGCGGACGCGAAGGCCTGACCGCTCGCAGTCATCGGAATGTCGAAAATGCTCGGCGAGATTTTGCCGCCGAAGCAAATTTCCGGTGTCAGTGAATTGAGGGTGGCGGCGACGAATGTCTCGAAACACCCCAGCAGACTCAGCAGATCGGCGCCGAGGAGCTGCAGTTCCGGCGGGAGCTTCGGAACGTAGCCAGGCACCCCCGCGCCGGCGCGGTCCGCGGCCGAGAGCGCGAAGAAATTGAACAGGCCGGCAATCAGGGCCAGCCGCTCCTGGTCGTCCCGCGACTGCAGAAACTGCTGCACCGTCATCCCGGCGGGCATCAGTTCCCCGGTGATGCCCTCCATGAGCAGTTGCAAATGATTCCGGGCATTGCCGGTCAGGACTGTGCCCACGCAGTTGATGAAGGCATTGAAATGATCGAGCACCGCCGTCGCGTCCGGCATCGCCGCGGACATGGTGAGCTTGCCGAGTTCGATGGGGCCGAGTCCGACCCGCGCCAAACCTCCCATGAACGGCGAGATTTTTCCGTCCTTGTTTGTCAGGGAAACGCCGACGCTGGCCTCCGCCACGGGAATGCCGATGAGCCGGAGTTCTCCTTTGGCCAGCGCCGCGCCGGTGGTGGACATGCTGACCGTGCCTTTCAAATCCATGACCGAGGAAACGGCCGAGTGCGAGAACGTGCCGCTGCCGAGAAAGGTGACATTGAAACACGGAATGCCCTGAGTCAGCAGATCGCGCACCTGATCCCGCACCGATGCGCCGCCGCCGGTGGCCGGCTCGAGAATCTTCAGCAGCATGGGCCGCGCGGCGTCGTCGAAGGAGGCCACCAGACGATCAGTGAGGCGGTCGAAGTGATCGATGATTCTCTGATTTCCCTGCTGGCCGCTGACCGCGATCAGAGCCGCCACGGCGTTGTCGGCCTGCAATGTGACATCGCCGAGCAGTCCGGCGACAATGTCGGCCGCCAGCTTATTGGCGCTGCGCGTGTCGGCCGCGGTCAGGCCGATATTGTCGAGAAACTGTTCGGCCTGGGCCACGGTCAGACGCGATCCTAGGAAGACGCGCCGTCCCGATCCTGGCGGGAATTCCTCGCAAAGCGGATTGGCGGCCCGCGGCGGCCAGTTGTCGCGCAGGCAGTCGAAGGGATCGAAATTCGTCCCGTCATCAGGCAGTTCCGCCGGCTTGGTGTAGAGGTCGGAGGGCATGTCCCGTTCCGATTCCACGATCGGATCCTCGAGAGCGTTGTCGTTGAGCCGCGAATCGCCCTCGCCGGGAAATTCCTCCGCATGGTCCGGGTGGAGGTAGCTCTCGAATTCGCAGGGATTCGCGAAGCTGTCTTTGAAATGGATGCCGCCTTCGGCGCCGGTCCAGAGCACCCCGCCGAGGGTGCCGCCGTCGATCGGAATACCCGCCGGCCCGGCGCTGGCGCGGAGACAGAGACCGTGGAGCTGCAGCGGTGAGGCTGCGAGCAGCACGCCCGCCCCCACGCCGTTGAATTCGCAGCCGAGTTCCCCCACGAACGTGACGCGTTCGGGATGCGGCGGATCGAGACTGAGCTGACTGAGGTTGAGCAGCCCGATGCCTCCCTGTATGCCGCCCAGCGGCGGGATGTCGAGGTTTTCCACGCGCAGGGTGATGCCGTCGATGCTGAACTGCGGTATGAAATCGCCGGTAACTCCGCGGTTCAGGGTCATCACCAGATCCTCGACCGTGCCGGAAACTCCCGGAGAGCCGGATTCGATGGCGGCCCCGTTGGGGAAATTGACGCCTCCGCTGAAGATGAACTTCAGATTTGTCAGGTCGAACAAACCCGTTTCACCCGGCGCGGGTACGATGGGCAGCTGGTCTTTGAATTCGAGACCGATCTTGCTGAGATAGACGGGGAGCACGTCCTTCGCCGCCTCCAGCGTTTGCCCGCGCAGTTCGAACTGCGCCCCTCCGGGCTCGAATTCCAGTCCGCCGCCGCGCAGGATGAAGCGGCTGTTCACGAGTCCGAACTTGATGACATCGGGGATCTCGATGGCACCCTCCAGCGCAATGATCACAGGGCTGTTCGACTGATTGAACAGGTTCTCGATGTTGCTCACATTGAGCTGGGCCAGTTGTCCCTCTTCAAGCCCGGTGATCTTCGGTCCGTCCTCGCCCAGCCGAAACGTGCCGGCGAGGGCGAGGCTGAGATTCTGGATGACCGGCAGGTTTTGCAGATCCCATGTGAATGTGCCGTTCCCGGTCAGGACCACGGCCGCCCCGTCGCTGTCATTGGTCAGGGCGCGCTGGTCGAAGCCGGCGCGCATGCCGCCGGTGAGGCCGATGCTGAGACGGCGCGGCGATCCGTTGTCACTGGTCAGGGAAAAGGCGGAGCCGCCGAGCACATCCACCGTGAAGCCGCTGAACTCCGCGAGACGCAGATCCGACGCGATGCCGATGGAGGCGGACTCCGGCAGGCCGTCGATGCGCCAGTTCTCTGCAGTGATGTTGAACGTGCCGCTGCGGTTTTGCGACGGATCCGACGCGTCGGCCCCGGGGAGCGGAATGGTCACGGACGCGGTCAGGTTTTTCAGCAGGGGAAACTGCGTGCCGGACAGCTCGAATGTCGCGTTGCTGATGAGCAGCTCGAATCCCGGAAGCTCCGCGAGGGCCAGCTTCAGATTGTTCAGCGCGAGCGTGAACGGCTGCCCGGGGTCGCTGCAGAATTCGATCTGGCCGGTGGCGAAAACGTACCGCACGCAGAGCAGGCCGGTGATGCCGACGGTGACCGGAGGATCCCCGGGCTGGGCGGTGCTGGAGAAAAGGTCCGGCGGAAGCGTGATACTGCCTCCGGTGAATTCGGCGCGCATTTCCGTCTCGTTGAATGAAAAAGTGGTGGGCAGCGCATCGATCGTCAGCCAGAAGTCGTCTTCGCTGAGCGCACCGGCGGGGAGCGGTGATTGCCGGGCCAGAATTCCGAGCCGGCCGCCGACGGTGAGCGCTCCCTCCGGTGACTGCGTGCCGAAGTTCAATGCCGCCGTGCCCTGCAGCAGGACGATGTCCTCGCTGAACCGCAGTGGCGAGTTGTTCAGATTGGCGTTCAGTTCCACCTCCCCCGTCTGCGAGTCGAATGCGACGCCCAGTCCCACGCTGAACTCGTCGCCCGCCGCGGGCGAGCCGTCGTAGCTCAACGTGCCATTGCCGTTGAAGAGCAGGTTTTGTCCCGTGTTCCCTGACACATTGAAATCGGCGATGTCGTAGTTGATCCTGGAACTGCCGCCCAGCGGAACCTGGCCGGACGAGCCGAGGGAGAGGGAGAAATCACCGTTCTTCGCGAGTGTCGCGTTGCGCACATCCAGCGTGAATCCGGAATCGGGGAAGGCCAGTTTCGCGCCGAAGCCGACTTCCCAGTCGCCGGTGATCCGGTTGAAGGCGAGCCGTCCGCTGGCGCGGTCGATGCGCAGATCGCCGGGCAGCGGGAAGGCGAAGTCCTCGGGGCTCAGGGTATCCAGCAGCCCGGAGAGCGCGTCCACGACGCGGCTGAGTCCGGCCACGGCCTCGGTCCCGGCGGTGCGGAAGGCGGTTGTCAGGGCCGCCGCCGTGCCGTCGCCGTAGCGTGACGTCAGCGCGGACAGTTCGCGCGCATAAGATGCGAGGTACCAGTGCGCTTTTTGCGCTTCGGCCACGCCGGTCCATTTGATGTGCAGCGCCTGCCATGAGGTCTGGAAGCGCCCGAGCAGTTGTGCGTCGGCTGGCACGAGGTCGTCGAGAAACGCCAGCATGTCCGCGAGATCCGTGAGGCGGTCGCCCGCATCCGTCAGGGCGGCCTCCACGGACGCCGTGTCGGGGTAGTCGGATTCGAGGATGGCACGGGCATTGTCCAGCCATGCGGAAAGCCGGCTGTGGTAGCCGCTGAGCACTGCGCCGGTGAGCAGGCCGCGGCCCTGCAGCGTGTTCATGGCTTCGCGCACCTTCACAAAAAACGACTGTTCCACCAGTCCCGGCAGTTCGTCCTCCGGACCCTTTTTGTCCGTGCGTCCGAACAGTTCGTGGCGGCGCCGGGTGACGGCATCGTTGGATTCCTCGAGCGAGCGGCGGGACTGCTCGAAGACCTTCGCGGCCCTGGCAAATCCCTTCACCGGGTCTCCGCTGCGCGCCGCGACGGCATCGTAAGTCTCCTGCCACGCCCCGGACATGAACTGCAGTTCCGCGTCACTCACGGTGATGCCGAGCGATTCGGTTTCGGCGATCAGGTCCAGCAACTGCAGCGCCAGCACGGTCCGGCGCGGCTCGTCGCCGGCCGCTGCGGCTTCCTGGTAGCGGTCGCGCAGGCGTTCGAAGAGGAGCCGGCCCACCGCCCGCGACGGCTCCAGCCCCGTGGAGGGTCCGAAGAATTCCTCCATCGCGGTCAGCTCCAGGAGCGCGCCCAGCAGGAGTCGCAGATCACTTTCGTTGAGGGCATTCACCCGCACCGTGTCGGCGATACCGCCCGCCGGCGTCAGGCCATAATCCGCGAGGAGGCGTGCGCGGAAGTCCGCCATCCGGGAGGCCGCCAGTGCCTGATCCACGTGCTGAGGCGAGCCGGCCTGCGCGGATTCGGCGGCTGCGTCCAGATAAATCCGCAGCACGCCGAGGAGGGTCTTCAGATCGGTGCCGGGGGGCAGGTTCTGCAGCCAGGACTTTGCCTTGCCCGCTGCCAGTTCAGAAGTGGCGCGCATCTCCGCGAGCATGGCGGCACCGTCCGCCCCCAGGGCCTGCTGCGCCGCCGCGGTGTCCGCCATCCGGCGGGCCCGGGCATTCAGCTCCATCAGGCGCGAGAGCTGCTGGATTTCCGCAATCTGCGGCGTCAGCTGGGTCTGGACTGCGGAGACCTCCGCGCGCAGGCCCGTGATGATGTCGCGTACCGGCTGCAGCGTGGCCCCGATGGTGCCGTTGACCGCGGGCCTGACGGCGTCGTTGCCGATCATCACGATCCATGCGTCGATGGCATCGAAGGGCACGACACTTTCCGGCGCTTCGAAATCCGGCGGGCGGCCGACCTCGATTTGCGAAGGATCGGGCAGTTCCGGCGCGTTGGCGAGGAAGCTCTCCGCACCTTTGCCGAGGCTGCCGAAGAACTGCGCGAAGCCGTCGAGCGCCTCGACCGTGAGCGGCGCGGCCGCCGAGAAATTCACCACCGGCCGCACCAGCACGACCTCTTTGGCCAGCTTCAGCGTGATGCCGCCGGAGAAGCCGAGGCCGAATTCATACTCCGGATCGTCCACGTCGAAGAAGGCATCGAGCCGGATGTTGTTGGGCAGGTCGAGCTGCACGCCGGCCGCGACGCGGAAGTCGCCGTCATTTGAAAAATGGACCGTCAGCGGACGCCGCGCCGGAACCGTCAGGGTCAGGGCGCGGGGATCGCCCGGCGGCAGTTGTGTCGTGCCGTAGGCGGTGAGGTCGAAGTTGCCCTGGGAATCGAACGAGGCATTCGGCACCACCAAGAGCGACTCGAACTGCGGGACGGCCATCGTTCCTGACAAACGCCCGGAAAACTCACCGGTGCGCAGATTGATCCGCCCCGCGCCGGCGATCTCACGGATTTCGATGTCGGCCGGCAGCAGCCAGTCGGGCAGCAGCGCGGGATCGCCGAGTCCGGCGGTGCTGGAGTCGAAAACGCTGCCCGCCGCGGTCTTGTAAGCCTGGAGCAGGCGGGCGCATCCGGCGAGGCAGTCGCGCCTCGTCAGGGAAACGGTGATGGCATCGTCGCCGGTGCGGGAGGCGGCTAGAGATTTGAGATGCTCTGCTTCGGCGAGCAGCACGGTCGCGGCTTCGTCGAGGAGCGCCCACTGGCCGGCGGCGCCCGGCTGTCCCGGATCACCGCCGGCGGCCGGGCCGAGCGTGTCGGCGATGAGTTCCATCCACGTCCGGCCGTCCGGCATGGTTTCCGTGAAGAGCCGCGGGCGCAGCGCGGGCGTGGCTTCAAGGCCGATGCGTCCTTCGACCACCAGCGAGCGCAGCCACTCCACCGTCGCCTGCGGCGTTACCGTCTTCTTCTGAGCGGCGGCGAACGGGACCCAGAACAGGCAGAGAATCAAAATCAGTCGCGTTTTCATGACACGGGGCGGGCTGGGGGTTTCACTGGGCAAGATCACCGGGATCGGTCAGTTCGAGTGCGGCGACGTTGTTGATCAGCACCACCACGCTGCGCCAGCGGGCGCCGGCTTCGCCGCCGGTTTCGTCAGGGATGCGTCCGAGGGCCGCTTGCCGTCTGCGGATCAGTTCGAGCAGCCACGGTTCGGATGACGCGAGAGACTCGGTGCGGGTGTTGGGAAATACGAGCGGCGGGGACTGCGAGGCGGGCGGAATGCCAAAGGCCCGCATGTCCTCAGGCTCGAGGCCCGCATTGGGATTGCTGCCGGAGCTGACGGCCGCCTCTTCGCCCAGGCCGATGGCGAGGATGTCTTCCGGCTCGAAGCCGAGCGGTCCGGCGATTTCGAGCAGCGCGTCACGCACACTCTTGGCGCGGCGCAGCGAGAGGTCGTCATTGTGCTCCAGCGTTCCGGCGGTGTCCGTCATGCCGATGATCCGGATTTTGGGATTCGTGCTGACAAAGACCCCCGCGTATTCCGCCACGAGACGGCGCAGGAACTGGCGTCCGCAGGGGCGGATGACGTCGCTGTCCGTATCGAAGAAAACCGCGCCCTCGGATTCACTGCCGACACTGGCCTCGAAACGGAACGGCAGCGGATCCGCGAGGAAGGCGAGCGGGTCCCCCTCATCCGTCACGTAGCCGACCATGGCGTCGATGGAGGCCTCCGTGCCCGATTTGAATTCGATTTCGCCGGACTCCGGATTGTCCTCGACCTCCGGCGCTTCAGGGCCCTGAAATTCGGGCTCCTTTGTCAGGATGAGCGGAGGGAGAGCTCCGGTGCCGAAGAGTGCCAGTCCGCTGCCGTCCACGGAAACGAGGTCGATGCTGACTCCGGCAAACTCCGGAATCTTCAGCTCCAGTCCGAAGTTGGCCTCTCCGCTGAAACCGAAGATGGGCCCTCTCAAATCCTCGGGACGGTAGTCGAACGGGGAGTTGACCACGATCGTCTCCGCTTCGAGTTCGAGTTTCTCGATGGGGAGTTCGGGCAGGCCGCCGTTTTTGCCGCCGCCGCCGTTCTCCGGGTCGGGATTGGATTCGAAGCCGGCACCGCCCTGACCGGCGAGGCCGATGAGATCGAAGATTTCCGTGCCGCCGGGGCCGGTCTTTACCAAATGGATTTTCACGAGCAGCCCGCCGAGTTTCAGCACTTTGAAATCGCGCCCGATGCCGTCGGCGGAGATGGTGCAGGTGTAGGTGAAAGTGTCGGCGCTGAACGGAGTGTTCAGAAAACTGCCGGTCATCTGACGGGTGGTGTCGAGCACATTGTCATGATTGATCATCATGAGCACGAGCTGCTCCCAGTAGGTGCGGGTGGAGTTGACCGGGCGGGCTTTGGAGAGCACCTGCTGGAGCACGACCCTCGCGAGCGGGAGTTGCTGGACGGTGACGATCTCGCCTTTGATGCGCTCCATGAGGCCGTCGAACTGACTGGAAATCGCGGCCGCGGCGGGCGACTCGGGCTCGAGGGCGGCAAATTCGTCGAGCTTCGCGATGATGTCCGGCACCTCCTGGAGCAGCCGGGTCAGCTGCCGGGTGTGGAGAGGATTCTCCGCCAGCGCCTTGACGATCCGGTGGGCTTCGCCGCCGAATCTGGAGCCGAACGCCGTCACCACACTGGCGGGCAGGAACGGAGTGTTGCTGATCTGGCGGAACTGGTCGGTGAAGATGTTCTCCCGGGGAAAGGTGCGCCGCATGGTGACATTGAGCCGCTGGGCCCCGGCATCGAGTTCCGCCGAGAGCACCCCCGCAGAGATGGAGGCGGGCTGCGTTTCGGAATACAGCACGAAGGCGTATTCGACCTTCGATGGCGTGTCGGTCATCAGAATCCCCTCCACGCGCGAACGGTGGGAGGTGCCGCCGTTGGGCACGAGGCTGTGCGTCTGATAGTGTCCGCTCAGGTAGCGCCCGGCCTGGTTGAGCTGCAGGGTTTTCACGCCGCTGACGCTCTCGTACTTGCCGTTGAGCGGCAGGTTGCGCGTCCCTTCGTCAGTGTCCGCGAGCGGGCGCAGCCGGAACCCGAAGGAATTTGTCAGGACCCGTTCCAGTTCGTTGCAGTCGGGCGCTCCGAAGATCAGACTGGCGATTTCGCTGTTCACATTGCTCAGTTTGACCCAGGTGGCATTGAGATAGTCGTTGAGGTCCTGGTTGTTGAGAAAGGACGCGGCCTTGCGGAGCACTTCGGCCTGGGACTTGACGAGGTTGAGCCGCAGTTCGCGGGAGACGGTGCCCAGCTGTTTGGAAAACGGCTCCTCCATGGCGAGAGCCAGTTCCTGAACGGAGGGCACGAAATCCGCCCCCTTGGCCGGCACGGGAAATCCGAGGTCGCTGTAGAGTTCAAAGATGCGCACGCGCTGGCGCACGGCCGCCACCAGCGGCCCCAGTTCGCCCCGGGCCAGGGCCTCCGCACAGAACGCATTGTGCCGGTCGGTGACCCACACGTGGGCCTGGCTTACCAGTTCCTCCATCGGAAAGTCCACGGGGGCCGTGTCCAGCGTGGTCACGGTGCCGGGATGCGCCGTTCGCAGCAGATCGAGAAGGGTTTTGGCGCGTTCCACGATTTCTATCAGCTCATCCGCGGAGAGGATGCCGAAGAGGACAGCGTTGTCGGTGCCGTCGAAGTCCTCATCCTGAATGTCGAATTCATCGAAGAAGGTCCCGTAAGTGCTGCGCACGAGGTCCTCCGCCTGGAGCCGGGCTTCGATGGCAGCCGGATCGCCGCCGCGGGGAGCCCGCGCCGGATTCGCCACGGCCCACTGGCTGAGGAGCCGCGCGGCCTCGGCCAGATCACCAGGAGGTGCATCGGGCGACAGGGACGCAGCGACGCGTTTCGCCGCCGCGAAAATGTTTGGCAGCGCAGACGTGAGCGCCGTGCCGAGAGCAACGGCCTCCGGCGAAGCCCCGGAGTGGTTGGGCACGGTGCGCGACAGGGAAAGCAGGTCACGGGCGATTTTCAGAACCGTGGGGGCGTCGTGGGCGGAGACGGCGAGTTTCACCGCATTGTCCACTGCGCCCCGGAGCGCGGCGAGAGCCGCGGTATCCAGCACCTGACCGGCGCGGTCCGCGTCCCAGCTTTCCATCCGTGCCGCCCATCCGGCCAGGGCGGAGGCGGCCGGATCCTCGGCCGTCGCCAGCGGGGCGGACTGCGTGCCCTGCGCCGCGGGATCGCCCTGGCCGCCGCCGCCGGTCGCGAGTTGCCGGAACGAATCCCGAAACGCCGCGAGACAGCGCGCCGCTTCATCGAGTTCCGCCTCGCCCGCTCCCGCGGGCACGCATTGCGCCGGATCGTCGGGCAGCACCTGCCGCAGAGATGAGAGCGCGGGAATCGTCAGTCCGCGGCCCTGAAAGCGGAATTCAAAATAAGGATCGCGCCATGAGAGAGAGCCCCGCACGACCGAGCCGTTGGAAAATTCCGCCTCCGCGGTTCCGCTCGCCGAAAAGCGGCCGCGCGTATCCAGGTAGATTTTGAGTGGATCCGAGGGCGGTATGCGGAACGCGGGGCCGGAGCCGAATGGATTCCAGTCTCCGGAAAAGCACACCACCAGCGACGCTTCGCCCGTCGCCGGATTGAAGGTGACGGAGGCATTCGACCGGGTGCCCGGGAACTGGATGTCGCCGAGGGGCAGATCCACCTGAAGCGCCGCCCAGCCATTCACCGCCAGCGCGCCGGAGCGCCAGTGGAGGGCGACCGGCCCCCACAGCAGCGGGATCGCCGTGCCCGGCGGCAGCCCCAGCGCTGCGGCCACGGTTTCCGGCAGGATGGAGTCCACCGGCAGCGCGCGGGGCCCCGGTGCGGCATTCAGCGGTGCCGGATCGCGGTGCCCGCGGTGAAAGGCGCCGGATGTGAAATGGATTTCAGCAGTTCCGCCAGGAAACTGCATCGTTGCCCCGGAGGGAAAAACGAAGTGCGCGCCGCTGGATTTCACCGCATCCGCAAAGCCCTCCGGATAGAAGTGGAACGCCCCCAGCTCCCCCTGGTCATTCATGGGAACGAACTCCCCGTAGGCAGGCTTGCCGTCCGGACCGAGCGGCACGTACTTCGCCGGATCTGCGAGGAGAAACCGCTTCACCGCCGTGGTCCGCTGCGTGCCCCCGGCACCCGTCACTTCCGCCGAGATGCTGCCGGGCTGCGGGCTCCGCCCGTCCCACAGCAGATCAAAGGTCCAGGTATCCCCCTGCCCCGGCACCGCGTTGCCCAGTGCCACCCCATTGTCGAAGAAGACCACGGTGTCCGCCGGCTCAGCGCCTTCCACCGTCACCTGCAGCATCGCTTTGGAGGCGGTATCCCCGAGTTGATAGGACGCGACCACGGAGGAAACATTCAGCGCCTCTCCCAGCGGCGTCACCCGCCAGAACGTGCGGCTGGCGCCGGTAACACCAGGGTCGTCGTGCTGCGCCGCCGTCCCCGCCGCAGTGATCTCCGTGACGTCGCTCCACTGACTCAGATTTCCGGACTTCTGCAGCCGGTAGCGCTCGCCGGCCACCGTGTCCCATTGCACCCGCCATTTCGTATTGTCCGGCGTACGCTGCACCTTGAGCCCGGTGACATCATCGGCCGCAGCACCGCCCCCGCCCGACAGCAGAACAGCGAGAAGACAATGAGCAGGGCGAACCGCGTAACAGGACCGGGTTTTCATGGCGTTGAGAGGTGAGGTGGCCGGCGAGGCTATGAAACCTCGCCGCCGGGGGGAAGCATTTTCTTCCCCGCAGGAAGGTCCGGGGCCGGCAGTCCCCGTGCCATGACTCAGGGTTAATTCCGGAACCTGCCCGGGTGACAATTCAGTCACCGGAACGAGTCGCTCCAGCTCAGCCGTAATGTTCTTCCGTCTGTTCCCGCGTGCTGCTGACGGGGCACCCGGTGGCCATCAACGGGGGAACTCCCGCTGTAGCCCGGGCCTGGTTCCGTCATCAATGAGCCGGAAAACAGGAATGGAATTGAACAGGAGGAAGCAGAGAGGGCAGAGGCTCAGTAAATAATGGCTGAATCGCAGGGAAAAGGGTTCTCACCCGGCGGGTGAAGGCCTCCTTTTGCGCAACATTTTCGTTCTCTGCTTCCCTGGGCTCAGTTGTCGATTCGAAGTGTTCGCCTGGCTCGCTTTGCCCGGGTGCCTGCTCCTGATAAGTCATCGCGCTTTTCGGGATGAGTCCCCGCGCAGCGCATTACTTCTCCTTTTTCTCCGGCTCGCCGCCCTGAGCTGGCGCCGCGGACTGGACGACGGAGAGGTCGGCGAAAACGGGAGCGAAGGATTTGACGGAGGTGCTGATGGCGGCGACGCCGCCGGACACGCCGGGCTTTTGCCAGGCGTCGGCGCGCAATTCTTTGGGTTCGCCGCTGACCCAGTTCTTGCCGTCCTGACTCATGCTGCCGAGCATTTTGTCGCCCTTCCGTTCAAGGCGGAACCAGACGGGATTCTCGCCGTCGAATTTGAAGTCGCCGGTGGTGCCGATGCGCTCGAGCCGGCCGTCCACACGGATTTCAAAATTGATATAGGGAACGTCCTCCTCGCCGTGGTTGAGGGAAGCGCGTTCGATGCGGACGAAGTTCTTCTCGTCGGCCATGACGACGAGGCCGGCGCCGGTGTAGCCGGTGCGTCCCTCCTGGGTGGATTCACCGCCGGGTTTGAATTCGCCGTCCACACGGACCTGGAGCAGAAAGTCGCCCTGGAGCGGCTGGAGCACACGCGGCGCGGTCATGCTGTCGAGTTCGGAGCTGAGGTCGTGAGGCCTGGCCGAGCCGGCGACATTGATGATGAGTTTGTTGCCGTCCTTCTTGAAACTGCAGTCGGCGGCCGGGTCCACGGGCGCGCCCCATCCTTTGATGGTTTTGTCAGGGTCTCCGGCCTTTTCCGCAGCGGCGGACTTCTCAGGCGCAGGAGCCGGCTCCGGTGGCGCGGCCTCCTGAGCATGGATGAATGCGGCGAACGGAAGGAGGCAGGTGAGCAGAAGCGTTTTCATAAACAGGGTGAAAGGTGCGCGCTGATGGAGAGCCGGAGGCGGTTGGCAATGGCGTCTCTTGTCAGAACGGGGCACCAGGCGCAGGGGCTTTGGATGGATTCTGAAATGCGGTAAAAGCAGACTTTGACAGCCCATCTGGCCGGCTTTCTGCTGAGACAGGTTCCCTTTCATTCTTCCACCACACGAAACCATGAACCACCACTCCTCACCTTCGCTGCGCGCATGGCTGACCATCTTGATGGCCGGCAGCGCTGCCGCCGCGAACGCCGCGCTCATCGTCAATCAGGATCTCGGCACGCTGGGAATCGGAACCACGCCGCTCAGCGGCACGACCGTCGGCGGCGCCAACAACGCCAATCAGTACAGCGGGCAGAGCCCCACGGCGTTCTGGGGGTCGGAATACGTCTATCAATTCACCCTGGCAGCCGACTCCTCGCTGACGCTCAACTCGACGGACACGGACAGCGCGACGCTGGACAATGACTTCTTTCTGCTCAACTCGCTGGCCACCACGATTGTTGGCGGCTTCGCGGTGGCCGCGCCGGTGGGCTTCGCTTACACGAGCGGCGCGCTGGGGAATTTCCCGGCCGGCACCTACTATCTGTCTGTGGACGCCTTCGCGGGGGGAGACTCCGCCGGCACCGGCCTCGCCGGGGCCTTCAGCGCTTCGCTCGTCATTTCCGCTCCTGCGGTGGCCCCGGCTTCCACGCCTGCCATCCCCGGCGGCGCGATCAGCACGCCGCTGGCGGCGGCGCAGGTGCTGTGGTATTCCTTCAGCCATGCCGGCGGGGCCTTTTTGGTGGACACCGTGGGTTCCACGCTCGGTCCGGATAACGACACGGAGTTGTTCCTCTACGGAAGTTCCGGGGCGCTGATCGCGGCCGACGATGATACGGCGGGCCTCGGCCTGCTGAGCCGCATTTCCCTCGCAGATCTGGCGGCCGGGGACTACTACCTCGCCGCCGGCGGATATAACATGCTTGGCGCCGCAAACTGGGCGGTCAGCAGCACGTCCGCCGAGACGGGGACGATCGTCATCAACGGACTCACTGCGGTGCCGGAGCCGGGCGCCGCCGCGCTGGTGCTCGCCGCCGCCGCCGCCGGCCTGCGCCGCAGACGTGCCGCGCGCTGAAAGCGGGACCGCACACCCGCGAACCCGCATTCGCAATCGTGCTGAACCGTGGCCATAGGGCACGGCATGCACCCGTTTTCCCGCCGCCGGTTTCTCCGCTGTGGCGCCGGCCTTTCCGTCATGGCCGGCGCAGCACCTGTCTTTTCCGCCGATCCGCTCCCGGCGCCCGCGTCCGGTCCTGACAAGAAGGAACGAAAGGATCCCTACGCGGACGCTGTCCTGGTGAAGGGTGAGCCGCCGCCGCCGGAGGAGGGGGCGTTCACTCTGGTGGCACTGCCGGACACCCAGAACTACTGCGCCAAGTATCCGGAGAATTTCATGGCCCAGACGCAGTGGATTGCGGAACAGCGCGACGCGCGCCGGATCGCTGCCGTGCTTCACCTCGGTGACATTACCAACAACAACACGCCGGAGCAGTGGAGGAACGCCGTGCGCGCCATGAAGGTGCTCGACGGCAAAGTGCCGTGCTTCATGGCGCCGGGGAATCACGACTATGGGCCCGGCGGCAACGGCTCGGTGCGCCAGAGTGCGTTCACGGAATATTTCCCGGCGGAGGATTTCAAAAGGCGCTCCACGTTCGGCGGTTTTTACGACCGCGAGCCGGACCGCGTGGAGAACAGCTGTCATCTTTTCAGTGCCGGCGGCCGGGACTTCGTGGTGCTCTGCCTCGAATTCGGACCGCGCAAAGACGTGGTGCGCTGGGCCAATGAAATGGCGGCCAAACACGCGTCCCGCGAGGCCATTCTGGTGACCCATGCCTTCACCTACTACGATGACGCGCGCTACGACTGGAAGAAATTCGGGCCGAAGCAAAAATGGAATCCTCACGACTACGGCATGGCCAAATCAGGCGGCGACGATGTGAGCGACGGCGAGGAACTCTGGCAGAATTTGATCTGCAAACACAAAAACTTCATCTTCACCATCAACGGTCACGTGCTGGAGGACGGACTGGGCCGGCTGACGAGCGCGACGCCGGACGGACGGGCGGTGCATCAGATGCTGGTGAACTTCCAGATGCGCCCGCAAGGAGGCGATGGCTGGCTGCGGCTTCTGGAATTCCGCAAAGACGGCTCGCTGCTGGCGATGGATTATTCGCCGGTCCGCGGCGAACGCAACGAGTCGCCGCAGAACCGGTTCGATCTGAAACTCACCGCCCGCGGCAGTTGAACGCGGCCTCCCGTTTCACCGGCACCGCGCCCGGGGCGTGGCAGCGGCGCAACGCGGGCCAGCCGTCCTTGTCCATGGGGCGCACCGTCAGTTCGTCGCCGATTACCATGCTCTCCGCGCAGCACTGGTTGGTGTACAGGATTCAGCCGATCATGATGCTCTCCGCGCAGCGGAACTCCCCCCGGGAAGTGGCGGCCTGGCCGCTGATTTGTTTTGGATCGCCTGAAGGCTACACACCAGCGGCATCCGGCCCCCATGCGTCACCGGGGCCCTGCAAGTTCCCGCGGGCCCTGCAAGTTCCCGCGGGCCCTGCAAGTTCCCGGGTAACATGCAAGGCCCTGCGCGGCAGTTGAACGCGGCCTCCCGTTTCACCGGCACCGCGCCCGGGGCGTGGCAGCGGCGCAACGCGGGCCAGCCGTCCTTGTCCATGGGGCGCACCGTCAGTTCGTCGCCGATTACCATGCTCTCCGCGCAGCACTGGTTGGTGTACAGGATTCAGCCGATCATGATGCTCTCCGCGCAGCGGAACTCCCCCCGGGAAGTGGCGGCCTGGCCGCTGATTTGTTTTGGATCGCCTGAAGGCTACACACCAGCGGCATCCGGCCCCCATGCGTCACCGGTGCCCTGCAAGTTCCCGGATAACATGCAAGGCCCTCTTGTGCCCGCCGGGGTTCGGTGGACTTCCCGCGCCCGCTGCGCCGCGGACAAGTCCGCGGCGGGGAAGGCGGCGACGAGTCGCCGCAGTCCAAAGCGGCTGCGCCGCGATTGCCTCCGGCAATCCTTACATCACGCGGCGGTCACAACCGTGCACCTTCACCGGCCGGAGGTTTGCAGCGACTCCTTTGCGCCCGCAGTGGCCAAGATGCGGCCGCCCTCGGCGTGCACGAGATCAATGGCACCGTACCAGCGCGAGCCCTCGATATCCATGCAGCAGAAATCCGGAGCGCAGGTAAACGCTTCGCGCTGGCAACCAGGCGGGGCGGAGAAGCGGCCGTAGTCGAGCAGGCAGGATCGGCCAACTTTCCTGCAGGCGCGGACGCGGTTTTGCACGCGCCTGGGGCAACGGGTCGCCGCAGATCCGCTTCCGATCTCAAACTCACCGCCCGCGGTAGTTGAACGCTGCTTCCAGTTTCACGGCCGGCAGTTCGCGCGCGGCGAGGCAGGCATTGAAAGCCTGGAGCACGCGCCGCTGCGTGTGGGCGGTGAGACGGCGGCCTTTGCGAGCCTTGGCCACTTCCTTGTGCGTCAGATGCAGGTCCGGCACGGCGGCGACGAGGTCGTGATTCTTCAGGCCGGCGGATTCCACCAGCCCGTCCAGCGGCTGCACGCCGGCATTCATGTTGTCAGGGATCATCGCGGACAAAAGAAAGGCTCCCCGTCACCGGGAAGCCTTTCAGAGAAGTTAAGGCAGGGACGCGAAGAAAGTGCGCCCGCGGAGCGCGGTCATCAGGGCACGCTCATGTCCACCTGGGTGCGGCAGTGCTGCACACCGGAAACGAAGCCCACTTCAGGCGGGAATTCGAGGTAGCCGGTGTGGGGATGAGTCGCCTCACGGATATCGGGGCCATACGGCGGGCGGTAACCGCCTTTATAAGCCGGGAACGGGAAGGTGATCACCTCAAACACCCCGAAACCGAACCGGGCGATGGTTTTGCCGCCGGAATAGATCAGCCCGTAGGAGGATTGTTCCGTGGAACCGCCGGTGAACTCGGTCTTCTCCCACATCACGGGGATTTCCGTCACGCCGTAGCAGATGTTGGCCAGACCGCGGCTCAGTTTGCGAATGCTGCCATACTTCGAAGCGGGAGGTGCCTGAAAGTCAGCCATGCTGATTCCGGCGATTCCGGCGGTGAGGACGAGAATGAGGAGTTTTTTCATGCGGGATGGGAAATACGCCGGCGACATTGCGGAATCCGGGCACCGATGGCAACTCCTAATTTAGGAAAATTCCCTGGCCCTGGTCCCGCAGGCATGCACCACGCGCACGGCGGCCACGGCGGCGGGCACGTGGTGCACCCGGAAGAGATGCGCGCCGCGCACCTGGCCGGCGACGAGGCAGGCGAGCGTGCCGGCATCACGGTCGAGCGGATCGGGCAGGCCGAGCACGTCGCCGATGACCGTCTTGCGGCTCACCGGCAGCAGCAGGGGCCGGCCAAAAACGTGGAGCCGCTCCAGTTCGCGGAGGATGCGGAGATTGTCGTCGCGCTGCTTGGCGAAATCGAGCCCGGGGTCGAGCACGATGGATTCCTCCGGCACTCCGGCGGCCATGGCGCGCGCGATGCGGTCGCGGAAGAAGTCGTCGAGTTCCGCCATGATGTCGTCGTACTGCACGTGGGTGTGCCGCTGCTTGGGCAGGCCGCGGCTGTGCATGATGAGCAGGGCCGCGCCGTGCTGCGCGCAGAGCCGGGCATTGGCGTCGTCGCGCAGCGCGCTCATGTCATTGAGCAGGTCACCTCCCGCCGGCAGCACGGCGGCGGCGACTTCCGTCCGCCATGTATTGATCGAAAGCAGCGGCGGCCACACCTGGTCCGGCACCGGCGGCTCCTGCGGGAGCGAGCGCGTCCATTCGTTCCACCGCTCCACGAACGGCAGCAGCCGCGCGCATTCCTCCGCTGCGCTGATCGCTTCGCGATTGGTCCGCGCGCTTTCCGCTCCGGCATCGACCATGTCCGCGCCGTCGGCCGCCATTTGCTGTGCCTGCGCGAGGGCGGCGGCGGGATCCAGCGTGCCGTCGCCGCAAAAGGAATCGTCGTTCAGGTTCACGATCCCCATCACCAGCGGACGGCGGGGAAATGTGAGGGTGCGTTGGCGGGCGCGGAGAATCACGGCGCGGCGGCGGGCGTTTCGAGCAGCTGTTTCAGACCGGCCAGGCCCTCCTCCATGTCGCCGCCGACGAACCGCGGCAGGAGCAGCCCGAAGTAGCGCCGCGCCATGTTGCCGCCGAAATCGGCGCGGAAATTCCATGTCACTTCCGTGGCGTCGGGCCGGTTCCCCGCGATCTGGAAAGACATCTCCGCCTCGCTGCCGCCATCGAACTCCACGGCCAGCACCACCGAGCCAGGCGGGTGACTGGAAGTGATCTTCATCCGGCCCTCGCCCTCTTTTTTGCTTCTCCACGCCAGCATCGCACCCTCGCCGGACTCCGGGCCGGTGTAGGTCTTTTCCAGAAAGGGATCGCGCCGGAACCACGGGCCCCACTTCTCCCAGTGCTTCAGCGTTTCCACCCTGGCAAAAACCTCCTGCGGAGTCGCGCGGATCACGGTGGAGCGGCTCAACTGGACATTCTTCGGCAGCAGAAACGCCCCGAACACGAACAGCGCCATCAGCCCCGCCACGACCCAGAACAAAACCCGCACCCAGCGCTTGCCGGAAATCACGGATTCCTTCCGCGGCATCACGTCAGGGAGCGACGGGCGGATGATTTCGCGCGGAGGGTCGGGCATGGCGGGGGATGGTGATGGGGCGGAACAAAGCGATCACAGTTTCAGCGTGCACCACCGCGTTTCAACCACTCATGCCGGACTCATTGTCGGAAACGTAATTAAGTCCGTCCCCAACCGCGCACCACGCCTCGCCCGCGCCGTAACGCAGTGCGTCCCGCCTGCTGTAGCGCAGTGCGTCCCGCCTGCTGAAACGCAGTGCGTCCCGCCTGCTTCGAACCCAAACCACCAGCAGCCGGGCAGTGCTGCAGTGCGGCTATTTATCCTTCGGCCGCTGCAGCTCGAACGATGTCTCGCCCGCGACTTTTTTCGTCCCCGGCACGTAGCGCACCACGTCCATGCTCTTGAGCACCGTGGCGCCCTTGATTTTCATGACGCCGGTCGCCGTGCAGCTTTTGATGAGCTTGCCGTTCCAGTCGTAGGACTGCATGCGCACGAGACCGCCGCTCTCCTTGTCCACAAAGATGCGCACCATGTAGTATTCGCCGAGACGCGCCGGATTGTAGAGGTCCACCACATAACACTTCCGCGTCCGGATGGTTTCGTCGCCGATCAGCTGCTTCTTCGGCCAGTAAAGATAGCGGAAGGAGATGTCGTCATACGTCAGATCGGTGCCGCGGATGCCCACGCTGTACTGCGCGGCGGGCACTTCTTTGTTGGAGTTCGCCGTCACCTCCTTGAGCCGGTAGCTCTTGTCCGTGATGTCGAGGCGGATGATCTGTTTCGGATTGTCGAAACTGAAATGGATCAGCGTGTCCTGGAATTTCACGGTGAAGGGCACGCTTTTCCCGCTCTTGTTCAACTCCCCCTTGAGTTCATCGTTCCGGAACGCGCGGCTCATGTGCACCATCTGCACGATCTCCTCCGCGGTCATGCCCGCAGCGGGTTTTTGCTGCGCGGGCGCTGCAGGGATCAGAAGACAGCAGGAAAGAAGAAGCGGAAGCAGGCGGCGAAGGCTCATGGCGGGCGGTGGGGACGGTTGAATGCTAAATACTCCGCACATCATGGCCCCGCCGTCAACCCGGCTCAACCGCAACCGCCGGGCCCGGGCGCAGGCGTCGCGCTTACGTCCGCACCACCGGCCAGATGAAATTGAGGGCCATGGTGAGGAAGAAGTTCACGATGAGAATGGCGAGGGAAGTAATGACGACGGCGGACGTGGTGCCTCGTCCCACGCCGACAGCACCCTGGCGGACATTGAGGCCTTGGTGGCAGCAGATGATGACGATGAGATAGCCGAAGACGAACCCCTTGGTCATTCCGAACCAGAGGCTCTCCAGCGCGAAGTTCTTCTCCATCTGGTCGTCGTAAAAAGCCGCGGGCACCGTGAAGAGGCCCACGCAAATCAGCTTGGAGGCGGCCATGCCGAAGCGAATGGCTTCGCCGATGAGCAGAGGCACGGAAAAGAGTATGGCGAGAAACCGCGGGGCCACGAGGTAGTCCACGGGATGCACGCCGAGCGAGCGCAGTGCGTCCACCTGCTCGGTGACTTTCATGGTGCCGATTTCGGCGGCCATGCTGGCGCCGACGCGGCTGGTTAGCATGAGCGCGGTGAGCACGGGACCGAGTTCGCGCGCCATGGCGAGGGCGACGATGCCGCCCACCGTGCTCTCGAAGCCGAGCTGGTTGAACTTGTAATAAACCTGCGCGGCAAAAACTGCGCCGGTGAAGGCGCCGGTGACGATGACCTGGAGCTGCGAGCCGAAGCCGATGTGCACCAGCTGGCGCGCCACCAGTCCCCAGCGAATGCGGCTGCGCACCAGCGAATACCACAACTCCCCGGTGAGAACGGCGAGTTCGCCAAGGTATTCGGTGATTCGCAGCAGCGGAGTGCCGAGCCAGCGGATGAAAGTGCCCATGAAAACCGGCATTCGTGCGCAGGTTTCCTGACGCGGCAAGGCGCGGAATGAGGGGACGCCAAACCCGGCGGGGCGAGGCTGCCGCCAAGCCGTGACTTCCGCGGGTGGAGCTGTTTTCGGAAGAATCGGCTCGGCGGCAGCCTCGCCCCGCCGATTCCATTGTTGCGCGGCCCGCGCCCGGAAGGCATGACGGCGGGATGCACCGGCGGCTCTCATGGTTCCTGATCTGTGTCCTCGCGCTCCTCACGGCACGCGCGGAGGCGCAGTTCAACGCCCCGCCGCGCGGGCTCAATACGCTCACGGGGCGTGCGCTGAGTTTCGGCTATCTGAACGCGCTGCGCCGGGCGTCAGGCACGACGCAGCAGCGCATGGCTAAACTGAATTACGACGGCGTGGATGTGGTGCTGCTGGCCTTTGCCTCACTGAATGCGGACGGCTCGCTGAGCACGGGCGGCAATGCGGCGGCCTACCGCTCGGCGCTGCTCAGCAACGCGCATCAGCGCAGCAAGAGTGTGTTGTTCAGCGTGACCGGCGCTTTTGAAACTGTGGCTGCCAGCGCGACGCTGCGGCAAAACCTGGCCAACAGCGTGCTCGCCATGCTGGAACAGTATGGATTCGACGGCGTGGACTTCGACTGGGAGTGGCCCAACAACGAACAACAGCGCGCCCATTTCACGGCCATGATGCAGGCGGTGCATACGGCGGTGAAGGCGCGACATCAGAACTACATCGTTTGTTTCGTGCAGGGGCCGGGCTACTGGCTGGGCGGCACGGACTGGGCGGCGGTGAGTCAGTTCAGCGACTTCTGTTTTATGATCTGCTACGACTGGAAGAACCCGGCGAACGGTCCCATCACCAAGCCCGGCAGCGTGCAGTGGCTCGGACTGGGCGGCACCATCGAAGCGTCAGGACGCGGCGCGGTGGACTACGCCGTCTCCAACGGCTACCCGCGCGGGCGCATCATTCTGGGGATGCCGTTCTACGGCTCGGATGTGGTGTCGTGGTTCAATGCCGCGCCAGCATGGGAGGCGGACCGCGCCGGCTTTCTGGCGGCGATGGATCCCGACGCGCGCGAGGTGCTCATCAACGGCGGCTGGCACACCTCGCCGGACTGCGTGAAGCGGAAAATGGACGCGCTGCTGGATGCGCGCACATCGGTCTTCGCCGGCGGCGCGGTGGTGCGCGGCGTGGGCTTTTGGGAATTCGGCCACGAGGACACGGACAACCCGCAGCTTACCGCCGCCATCGCGGAATGGAAGAACGGCAACCGCGCCGTGACCGGTCCGGCGGAAACGGCGCTGCCGGGCACCACGCCGCTCATTGCCCGCGGACCCGGCTGGCGCTATTTCGATTCCACAACCACGACACCGCCGGCGACATGGAAGGACCGCACGTTCAACGACACCTCATGGCGGCAGGGTGCGTCGCCGCTGGGTTTCGGTGACGGCGATGAGGAGACGGTGGTGGACCCGGTGGCTTCGCGCATCACGACTTACTTCCGCCGCAGTTTTTCCGTGGCGAATCCGGCGGCGGTCAGCGCCCTGACACTGCGCCTGGTGCGCGACGACGGCGCGGTGGTTTATCTGAACGGCGCGGAAGTCTTTCGCACAAATCTGCCGGCAGGCACCATCACGGCGACGACCCTGGCGAATGCCGTCGTCGGCGGATCGGAGGAGAATTACGAATCCCTCGCCGTCGAACTGCCGCCATCGCTGCTGTTATCGGGCACCAACGTGCTCGCGGTGGAAGTGCATCAAAATGCGGCAACGAGCAGCGACATCTCGATGGATGCGGAATTGACCGCCTCCGCGCGCGTCGAGCCGGTGCTGGTGCCGGCGCACGGCTGGTGGCGCTTTTCCGATTCCGCCAGCGCACCTGCGGCGAACTGGAACACCACTGCGTTCAATGACAGCTCCTGGGCCGCGGGCCGCGGTCGCCTTGGCTACGGCAATGACGGCGAGTGGACGCCGCTCACTTATGGCGGCGATGCCGCGAACAAGCCGGTCGCGGCGTGGTTCCGGCACACGTTTCAATATGTCAGTCCGCTGCGTTTCGGCAGTTTGCGGGTGCGACTCCAGCGCGATGACGCGGCAGCGGTGTATTTGAATGGAACGGAACTCTTCCGCGACAACCTGCCGGAGGGCGCGCTTTCCGCCACAACCCGTGCGCTGGTCACCCAGGGTGGTGCGGAGGAGCACATCTGGCGCACGTGGCTGGTGCCGGCGGATGCCCTGCGTCCCGGCCGCAATGTGCTCGCGGTGCAGGTGCATCAACATGCCCCGGACAGCAGCGACCTCGGCATGGATCTGGAACTCACCGGCATTGTCCTTCCGCCGCTCGAGGCGGCCCGCACCGCCACGCAGGTCGTTCTCACCACGCCGGCGGTCTTTGCCAACTGGGCGCTCGAAACCAGCCTAGCACCCAGCGGCCCATGGATTCCGGTGACCGCTGCGCCCGTGCTCACCGGCGGCATGCTGCGCTACACCCTCCCGGCTTCGGCCCCGCGGCAGTTTTTCCGCATGAGGCGGGCGGGGGATTGAGAGGGATTGAGAATCTGCGCCGCCGCACCGCCGGCAAAGGCCCGCGCGCGGACCGTTTGTTCCGGCGCTGCACCGGCGACCCGGACTGCCGCGGCCTCAGTGAAATTTTCTGAGCGCGCTTGCCCGGCATAACCCGCACGCCAGACGTGCTTCATGCCCGCTGAACTGCCGGAACAATTCGTCCATCTGCACCTGCACACCGAGTATTCCACTCTGGATGGGGCATGCCGCGTGGATGATGTGGTAAAAAAGGCGGCGAAGCTCGGGATGCCGGCGGTGGCGATGACGGATCACGGGAATCTCTTTGGCGCGATCGACTTCTACATCGCTTGCCAAAAGGCGAAGATAAAGCCGATCATCGGCTGCGAGCTGTATGTCTGCGGCGAGGGAGTGAAGAAGGAGCACCGCGCGGAAGTTCCGGGGAAGAGGAACAACTATCACCTCACCGTGCTGGCGAAGAACGCGGAGGGGTTCCGGAATTTGACGAAGATCGTGAGCCGCGCGCACCTGGACGGGCAGTACTACAAGCCGCGCACGGACCATGAGGATTTGTTCGCGTTCGGCGACGGGCTGATCGTGTTGTCAGGGTGTTTGAACAGCGAGGTGAACGAGAGCCTGCGGTCAGGACAGGTGGATCATGCGCGGCACATCGTGCAGAAGTTCCATGAGCGCTGGGGTGAGGATTACTATCTGGAAATCCACGATCATGTGAGCGGCGAAGTCGCGGAGGCGCAGCGGGCCTGTACGGCGCAGTTGCTGGAGTGGGCGGATGAATTCGGCATCAAGCCGGTGGCGGCGAATGATGTGCATTTTCTGAACCGCGACGACCACGCGGCGCATGACGTTTTGATTTGCATCGGCACGGGCAAGATGGTGTTCGACGAGAAACGGATGAAGTACAGCGAGGAAGTCTATTTCAAGACGCCGAAGGAGATGATCAAGCTCTTCAAGCACTGCCCGCAGGCGCTGTGGAGCACGCTGGAGATCGCGGAAAAATGCAACCTGGAGATCAAGCTCGATTCCAGCAGCAGCGAGAAGTATCCGCAGTTCGAGGCGCCGGACGGCTCGCCGCGCGGGGAGTATTTCCGGCGGATGTGCCGCGAGGGATTGCGACGGAGATTCGGTGAAAAGGCGGACACGCCGGAACTGCAGGAGCGGCTCAATTACGAGATGGACGTGATGGAGAAGATGGGGTTCCTCAGCTACTTCCTCATCGTGTGGGACTTCATCAAGTGGGCAAAGGATCACGGCATTCCCGTCGGTCCCGGCCGGGGATCGGCGGCGGGTTCGCTGGTGGCGTATGCGCTGGGCATCACGGACTGCGATCCGCTGCGCTTCGGCCTGATCTTTGAGCGGTTTCTCAATCCCGAACGTGTCAGCCCGCCGGATATTGACGTGGACTTTTGCCAGACGCGGCGGCCGGAGGTCATTGACTACGTGCGGCAGAAGTACGGCTCGTCGTGTGTCAGCCAGATCATCACCTTCGGCACACTGGGTGCGAAGTCGGTGATCCGGGACGTGGGCCGCGTCATGGGCATGAGTTATGGCGACGCGGACCGCATTGCGAAGATGATTCCGCAGGAGCTGAACATCACCCTGGCGGAGGCGCGGAAGAAGAACCCCGACCTCAAGGCCGCGATCGAAGCCGACAAGGCGGTGGAGCGTCTCTACGAAACGGCGATGAAGCTGGAGGGCCTCACGCGCGGCACTGGAGTTCACGCCGCTGGCGTGGTCATTGGCTCGACGGACCTGACAGAGTATGTGCCGCTGACGCGCGGCAACGAGGGCGAGGCGGTGACGCAGTTTGCCATGAGTCCGCTGACGGAACTGGGGATGCTGAAGATGGACTTCCTCGGCCTGAAGACGCTGACGGTGGTGAATGATGCGGTGAAGCTGATCCGCCGGCACACGCCGGGTTTCAGAATCGAGGACATCCCGCTGGATGACCGCAAGTCCTTCGAGCTGCTCAGCCGGGGCGCGACGACCGCGGTGTTCCAGCTGGAATCCGGCGGCATGGCCAACCTCTGCCGGAACTTCGGCGTGGAGACCATCGACCATATCATCGCGCTCATCGCACTCTATCGCCCGGGGCCGATGGACCTCATTCCCGATTTCATCGACCGAAAGAAGGGCAAAGCGAAGGTGGAGTACTTGCATCCGCTCATGGAGGATGTGAGCAAGGAGACCTACGGCATTCTCATCTACCAGGAGCAGGTGCAGAAAGCGGCGAACCTGCTCGCGGGCTACAGTCTCGGCGCGGCGGACCTGCTGCGGCGTGCGATGGGCAAGAAGGACCCGGAGAAAATGGCACAGCAGCGCAAAATCTTCGTCGAAGGCTGTGCGAGGACGAATAACATTCCGGAGAAGCGCGCTAACGAAATCTTCGACCTGCTCGAAAAGTTCGCGGGCTACGGCTTCAACAAGTCGCACTCCGCAGCCTACGGACTGGTCACCTATCAGACGGCGTATCTCAAAGCGAACCATCCGGTGGAGTTCATGTGCGGTGTGCTGAGCAATGAAATCAGCAACACCGACAAGATCGCCACGTTTGTCAGCGAATGCGCCGCGATGGGCATTCCCATTCTGCCGCCGCATGTGAACTACAGCGGACTCGGATTTCAGCCGGAGCATCTGCCCGACGGTCGCGAGGGCATCCGTTACGGACTGGCCGGCGTGAAGGGAGTGGGCGAAGGCGCGGTGGAGCTGATGCTGAAGGAACGCGCCAGCGGCGAATTCAAGAATCTCGACGACTTCGCGCGCCGTGTGGAAAGCAAAGCGGTGAACAGGAAGACGCTGGAAAGCCTCATCAAGGCCGGCGCCTTCGACTGGACCGGCGAGCACCGCGCCGCGCTCTTCGCCCGCATCGATCAGGTGCTGGCCGCCGGCGCGAGCGCGCAGAAAGACAAGGCGAGCGGGCAGTTTTCCCTCTTTGGGGACGCGTTCGACGAAGTCGCCGCACCGCCGCCGGCTGGCGCCGGCGACGCGGTGCCGCCGTGGACTCAGGAGCAGATGCTCGCCGACGAAAAGGACCTGCTGGGCTTCTACATCAGCGGCCATCCGCTCGATCCCTATCGCGCGGCGCTGGAGGGCGGCGGTTACCGGAAGATCGGCGAGCTGGAGGAATTGTCAGACGCGCAGCGCAAGAAGGTGAAGCTGGGAGTCTTCATCGCGGACATCACCGTGAAGTACACCAAAACCGGCAAGCAGTTTGCCATCATGAAAGTGGAGGACTTCACCGGCGCCAAGGAAATGCTCGTGTGGGGCGAGGAATGGGAGAAGTTCGGCAAAAGCGTCAGCAAAGGCACCGTCGTGGAAGTCACTGCCAAGGTGGAACAGGACAGCCGCACGGAAACCCTGCAGCTCGTCGCCCAGGGCATGAAGCCCCTGGGAGCCGCGTCCGCAGGCGCGGTGAGATCCAACAGCGCTCCGGCGGCGCACACGACGCGGCCTCTCGTGCTTCGTCTCGACAGCGCCCGTGACACCACGGCGGATTTGCGAACGATTCACGGCATCATTCAGTCTCATCCGGGTGACACCCCGGTGCATTTGAGCGTCCGCGCCGGCGGAAAGCGGGTCCATCTTGTCACCGCCGCAACGGTGTCCGCAGAGAATGGCGCGATGGAGCAGCTGCGCGCGTGGGTCTGACGCAGTTCAACACCGGACCGTGCCGGGGTGTTGCTGAATGACTTTGCCCGGAGCACGACGACTGGCCGTGCATCCGTAACGGAAAGAGACGCAATCCTCCGTTTCCAAACCGGTCCGCGGCGTGGTATGATCCCGTCCCATCGCACTGTGTTGAGCAGCGCGCCTCCCCCTTATCGCTTAAATGTACCCGACAAGACTCCTCCTCGCCGGACTGGGCACGGCGTTCACCCTTCATGCCGAGCCCGTCATTTCAGAGTTCATGGCCAGCAATCAAAGCGGCCTAACGGATGAAAACGGCAGCCGTCCGGACTGGATCGAGATCCACAATCCCGGCGCCGCGCCGGCAGATCTGACCGGCTGGGCGCTGACCGATGCGGCGGCCACTCCGCAAAAGTGGCTCTTCCCCGCCACGACGATTCCGCCTAACGGTCATCTGATCGTTTTCGCCTCGGGAAACAACCGTCGCGTGCCGGGGCAGCCCCTGCACACCAGTTTCAGCCTGTCCGCCGGCGGCGAGTATCTCGCTCTCGTGCGCCCGGACGGGTCGCCGGCGACTGAGTTTTCCCCCGCCTATCCGGCGCAGTTTCCCGACATCAGTTACGGATCTTCATCGAACACCTCGGAGGTGAAGTGGGTGCAACAAAGCACCGCCGTGAAAGCCTTCGTGCCTGCGGACACTTCGCTGATTCCCCAGTGGAGAACCCCGGGGTTCGATGATGCCTCATGGACGGCCGGCACCTTCGGCGTGGGTTACTTCAACTCCGGGTCCACGGCCAACCTCGGTGTGAACTTCGGCGCCGGTTCGGCCACGCCGATGAACGGCGCCAATACCGGACGGCACAGTTACACCCGCGCGGCCTTCACCGTGCCGGACCGCAATGGCGTCGTGTCCCTGAAGCTGCGCATGAACTACGACGACGGATTTGTGGCGTGGATCAACGGCACCCTCGCCGCCAGCTCGGCCGGAGCGCCCACCAGCGATCCCATTTCCATCAACGCGCTCGTGGCCAATCACGGGTCGGGCGCGTTCGAGAATTTCAATCTGCCGCCCGCCACCGTGGCCGCGCTCGTCAACGGCACCAACATTCTCGCCATCGAGGGCTTCAATCAGAGCACCAGCAGCTCCGACGCGATCGTGATCGCGGAACTGATCGCCTCGCTGAGCAGTGCCGGCGACGGCGTCACGGGTTACTTCACGGTGGCGACACCGGGTGCCGCGAACGGCGGCGTGAATACCGTGCGCCTGCCCAATGACGTCACCTTCTCGCGTCCGCCGGGCACCTATTCCGCGGCCTTCGACCTCGTGCTGGGCGGGGCTCTCGCCGGTCAGGAAATTCGCTATACCGTTTCCGATCCGTCAGGCTCGGGGGCTGTGCTGGGAGAACCGACCGCGGCCTCCACCCTCTACACCGCGCCGATTCCGTTTTCCATGACCAACGGCCGCATCGTGCGCGCGGCCATTTTTCAGGGCTCGCAGAAGAGTGCCACCAAAACGGCCCAGTATCTTCCCCTGGAAACCGGCGGCACCAACAACACCTCGAATTTCACCAGCAACCTGCCGGTGATCGTGCTCGACGACCACGGCGACGGCCAGCCGGTGGACAGCGGCGGAAACACCTACACCACCACCATGATGCACGTCTTCGAGCCCGCAGGAGGCACCACGCGTCTCGCGGATGCCGTTACCGGCGACGGCGTGCCGGTGGTCTTTTCCCGCGCCGGCACCCGCGTGCGCGGCTCCTCCAGCGCCGGCTTCGCGAAGAAGAGCTATGGCATGGAAACATGGGACGAGGAGAATGTGGACCGGGACATCGCCCTGCCCGGATTCGCGGAGGACAGCGACTGGGTGCTCAACGGTCCCTATCAGTACGACGACACCTACATCCACAACGCCTACATCTATGAAATCTCCCGGCGCATCGGACGCTGGGCTTCCCGCACGCGGCCGGTGGAGGTCTTTTTCAATCAAAACGGCGGCAAGCTCGACTACGGCGACTACGCCGGCGTTTACATCCTGACGGAAAAGATCAAGTCCGGCAAAGACCGTCTCGACATTCCCGGCCTCGATCCCGGCGACAATGCCGGCAGCGCCCTCACCGGCGGCTACATCTTCAAAGTGGACCGCGTGGACGGCGGGGAGTACTCATGGACGATTCCCGCCGGCACCGTGCCGAACAGTCCTTCGGTGCCGAGCGGCGTGCCGCTCGTGCTGGTGGAGCCCGATGCCGACTTCGACACCCCGCAGCAGCAAAGCTACATCCGCAACACCGCCGTCCAGCCGTGGCATGACGCGCTCTTCACCGACCGCAACAATTCCTACACGACGCGCAACTACCGCAGCCACATCGACACCGGCGCGTTCGTGGATCATCACCTGCTCAATTCGCTGGCCTACAACGTGGATGCCCTGCGGCTCAGCGCGTTCTACTTCAAGGACCGCGACGGCGCGATCGCCGCGGGACCGATCTGGGATTTCGATAGGGCGCTCGGCTCGGACGACGGCCGGGACGCGAATCCTTCGAGCTGGAACAACATCACGTATTTCTTCGACCGCGACTGGTGGAACGGACTCTTTCGCGATCCGGAGTTCGTGCAGGACGTGGTGGACCGCTGGTGGGAACTGCGCCAGCCGGGGCGCGAATTCGAGACCTCTGCACTGCACTTGCTGGCGGACCAGATGGGCGCGGAAATCGGCAATGCGGCCGGCGCACGCGACGCTGCAAGATGGGGTTCGGCGAACTCTCCGTCCGGCGGCATCTATCTGAATGAGATCACCGCCATGAAGAACTGGCTGACCAGCCGCGGCGTGTTTCTAGACAACGCCATGCCCCGGCCGCCGGATACCAGCGTGAACAGCGGTACCGTCGCCGCCGGCACCGGTGTCACTTTGTCAGGCTCCGGCACCATCCGCTACACGCTCGACGGCACCGACCCGCGTCCATTCGGCGGCGCGACTCCCGGCACCGGCTCCACCTACACCGCGCCTCTCGTCATCAATGCCACCACCGTCCTGACAGCGCGCCGGCAGAGCACGTTCACACCGTTTCCGCAGGGAGCGGCCAGCATTTCGTGGAGCGCGCCGCGGCAGCGCGTTTATCTGGTGAATGAATTCTTCGCCGCCGCCGGAGACGTCTCCATTTCGGAAGTTCATTTCAATCCGCTCGGCCCCACCGCCGCCGAACTCGCCGCCGCGCCGGGCACCGATGCCGATGATTACGAGTGGATCGAAATCAAGAACACCGGCTCGCGCACGGTGAATACCTTCGAGATGCGTTTCCCCGCCGGCTCTCCTTTTGCGGAGGAACTCCGGCTCGAACCCTTGTCACTCAGTCCCGGCGCCTCCTGTGTCGTGGTCAAAAACCGCGCCGCCTTCCTTGCCCGCTACGGCGCGGGCCTGAACGCAGCAATCGCCGGAGAATGGGGCAAAGGAAACCTGGACAACAGCGGCGAGGAAATTCGTCTGCAGTCACGGGACGGTTCCGTGCTGGCTCAATTCGCCTACAGCGACGGCGACGGCTGGCCGGATCGCGCGGACGGCAAGGGCGCCGCTCTTGAATATACCGGCCCGGCGTTTGCCACCGCGGATTACGAAACCGCGGCCAACTGGCGCTCTTCGTCGGAAGTCCACGGCAGCCCCGGCAACGACGGAGGCGGCCCGGACGGCCGCATTGTCATCAACGAAATCCTGTCACATTCCAACGCCCCGCGCGTGGATGCCATCGAACTGAAAAACGTCAGCGCCGCACCCGTGAACGTCGGCGGCTGGTTCATCAGCGACACCGGCTCGCCGGAAAGCGCGGGCGACTATCAGAAGTTCGCCATTCCCGCCAACACGGTCATCCCGGCCGGCGGTTATGCCGTGTTCACCGAAGCGCAGTTCAATCCCAACGGCGCATGGAATCCCTCGCCGGGCGCCCCTGGTCCGCAGGAATTCGCCTTCGACGGCCAGCATGGCGACGATGCATGGCTCGTGAGCGAAACCGGCGGCGTGCTGCGCTTCGCAGACCATGTGGACTTCAACGCCGCGCGCCCTGACGAATCGTGGGGCCGTTTCCCCGACGGCACCGGACCGCTCGCACCCATGCTCTCGCGGACCCTGCTGGATGAATCCGGCGGCACGCTGCCGCGTCCGGGTCTCGGTGCGCCGAACAGCACGGTGCGCGTCGGGCCGCTGCTAATCCATGAATTCCACCATGCGCCGGCCGGCGGGAACGAGGATCTGGAGTTCATTGAGATCATCAACACCTCCGCCGGCACCGTGTCGCTGGCCAACTGGCGGCTCCGCGGCGACGTGGATTTCAACTTCGGCAGCGAGAGCATCCCTGCCGGCGGCGTGCTCGTGGTGACCTCTTTCGCCCTCAGTGAGACGGCCAAAGCCGACGCCTTTCGCGCCGCCTACGGCCTCGATGGCAGCGTCGGACTGACCGGTCCGTGGGACGGCGGTGATCATTTGACCACCAATGGTGAAATCCGCCTCTATCGCGCCGAGCCTTCGCCTGCCGGTGAGCCGGAATTCATTCCCCTGACACTTGAGGATGAAGTGCTCTACCGCGGCAACACCGGCGGCTGGCCGGATTCCACTGCCGGTTCCTCGCTCAACCGGGCGGTGCCGGAGTTCGGCAATCTGGCCGCAAACTGGACAGCGGCTCCGCCCACCCCGGGCTATTTGCCCGCCACGGATTATGCGTCATGGAAGTCGCAGTATTTCCCCGCGGGCGGACCCGGCAGCGGCGACCACGATGATCCTGACAAAGACGGTCTCGACAACGCGCTCGAGTTCGCCCTGAGGGCCCATCCCCTGGCTCCGACCAGCCCGTCGGTGCTGCCGGTGGTGACTTCCCAGCCGGCGGCCGGGGGCAGCACGGAGTTTCACTTCACTTACACCCGTCCGCTCCATGCACCGGGCGTGACGTTCCTTGTGCAACATTCCTCCAATCTCACCGGCTGGACCGGGGCGCCGGATGTCGCCATCAGTGCCACCGCCGTCAGCGAGACCCGCCGTGCGGTCATTCTGCTGCCGGCGGGTCAGGAGAGAATCTACCTGCGGCTCAATGTGAGCATCGCCCCCTGACAAAACCGGACTCGCCCCTCCCGGCCTGCGGGCGCGCCGTGCCGATATTCTCCAGAGCTGCGGCAAACCGGAGCCGGTGGCTTTGGATTTGGAGGAAGCGAAAAAGATTAGAGAAAGCTTGACCGTATTTACAATGTCGTGCCATTTTACATTGTGCATACAGGCACTGCTTATGGATTCCTCGTTATCAGCCCTTCTCCCGCCCTCAAAACACACCATTCGCACGAGATGGCGGTGGTTCTGGCAAAACCTCGGGCGGCTGTTTCTGATCAAAGTCTGGTTTCAGTGCGCGCTCGTGCTGGCGGTCATCGCCTGGTGGCTTCAGGGAAGGAATCCTGCTTCAACCCTCTGCGCCGCCCTGCTCATCATGGTGGTCAGTTCCTGGATGATGAATCGCGAACGCATTCGCCGGCATCTCAGCGGAGACTCCACCGGCAAGGGCCGCGCCGGCCGTGCCGAGGATGACTGGTTGCCGTTGGACCGCCCGCTGCTGACGCTCCAGGAAATCGAGGCACGCTGCCGGGTTCAGGCGAAAAAGGACCGCACAGCCTTCCGCGTCGGGCTCGCATGCACCGTGCTGGCCGCGGTTATGGGGATCGCTGGATTTTTGATTTGAAGCCGGGTTGGCTTCAGGCCGCCCTGCAAAGATCGGGATGGCTCATCACGGGAGCGGCGTCTCGCTGCGCTCGAAGGGAGTATAGGTGCCGTCAGGATGGAAGGTGAAAACCCTGCCTTCCCATGCTCCGAATCGCAGGACGGGGCGGCAGGTTTGTTCCGATCCGCCGCTCAGGCTGAACGTGTAGGTTTGTTCCCGTTCCGCGGCGATAACGTCGCAGTCCACGTGCAGGGCCAGTTCCCGGCAAAAGGGACGCGAATCGTGCACGGCCGTGCCGGCGGGGCCGCACGCCATGAGCCAGACGCGGGAGAAATATCCTGCGAGGGCACTGGCGCGGGAGACATTGGAGAGCACCAGACCTTCGCGGCAAAGGCTGAGGCCGAATCCGCCGCCGAGTTCAGTATTACAGGCATTGCCGTACTCATGGCTCATGTAGCCATGGCAGGCGATGACGAGTTCCGTGTCACTGGAGTCGGCGGCGGCCGTGACGCGCCGGAAACCATCGGCGAGGGAAACGGAGGCATCCACTTCGATCACGGTTCCGTTCCCCGGTTCAACGCGTCCCAGTAGTCGAGTGTCGTGCAGAATTACTTTAGGCATGGCTTTTGGCGCAGCTGGTGGAACTGCGCGATGATGTTGGGCTGGTTCCGCCTGGTCCGTCAATCAGTTTTCCCTGCCACGGAGGCCTGCAGGATAATGCCCGCGTCGATTCCCCCGGAGAAAACCCAAATGACCGTCACTTCTCCAGAGCCAGTTCCAGCACCTTGTTAAGACGGCTCACCACGCTGCGCGGGTCCTCCACCAGCCCGGCGCTGAGCAGCGCGGTATCCAGCAACTGTCCGGCGATCAGCTTTGCCGCGTCGCTGCGGTCGTTGCGCGAGCGGGCGAGTTTGATGATGAGCGGGTGCTTTGGATTGACGGCGAGTTCGACCTTCGGCGCGGGGGCTTCCTGCTTCATGGTCTTCATCATGGCGCGGAGTTGCGGGCCCATGCGCTGACCTTCGGGCACCAGCGCGGCGACGGGACTGTCCACGAGACGTTTTGACGGCGCGACTTTCTCCACAGCCTCGCCCAGCGTTTCCTTCATCCACACCGCGAAGTCTTCCGCCTCGCTGTCGGTTAGGCTTTCCTTG
Organism: uncultured Akkermansia sp.; assembly: GCA_964523105.1. Taxonomy (GTDB): domain Bacteria; phylum Verrucomicrobiota; class Verrucomicrobiia; order Verrucomicrobiales; family V1-33; genus V1-33. Next base: position 39,725 of record CAZFZN010000007.1, on the reverse strand, counting down.
TTCTCTGCGTCGGGCGCATCGGGCAGTTCCAGGCCGCTGCTGTCGGCGCTGACGAGCTTTTTGCCGCTGAATTCGTGGAGCGCGGAGAGGACGTATTCATCCACCGGCTCAGTGAAATAAATGACCTCCAGCCCGCGCGCCTTGAAGGCCTCCAGGTAGGGACCGCTCTCGATGCTCGCCCGCGACGGAGCCTGCAGATAATACAGGTCCTTCTGTTCCTCCTTCATGCGCGCGACGTATTCATCAAGGCCGGTGAGTTTGCCGTCTTCCGTCATGCTGCTTTCAAAGCGCAGAAGCTTCGCGAGCGCTTCCCGGTGTTTGTGGTCCGTGATGACGCCCTCTTTGATGAAGCGACTGAACTGCGCATAGAACTCCGCGTATTTCTCCGCGCTGTCCTTCGCCTCGCTGTCGAGGAACTTGAGGAAGCGTTTGGTGATGACGTCGCCGAGTTTCTGCACCAGGGCGCTGTCCTGCATCGTCTCGCGGCTGATGTTCAGCGGCAGATCATCGCTGTCGATAACACCGCGGAGGAACCTCAGCCAGTCGGGCAGCAGGCCTTTGGGATGCTGATCGATGAGCACCCGGCGGCAGTAGAGCGAAACGCCGGGATCGGTCTGACCCATGCCCCAGGGCTCGGGATTCTCCTGCGGCACAAAGACCAGCGCGTGGATGGCGAGCGGCGCGTCGGCGTTGAAATGCAGACGATAGCGCGGCTCGTCCCACGCGTGGCCGATGAACTTGTAAAATTCGTTGTACTGCTCGTCGGTGATTTCGCTGCGGTTCTTGAGCCACAGCGCCTCGACCGTGTTCACGCGCTCGCCGTTCAGCAGAATCGGGAAGGGCACGAAATTGGAATAACGCTTCAGCAGCGCCTCGGCTCGCCACTTCTTCGCATACTCCTCCTGGTCGTCCTTGAGGTGAATCACGACGCGCGTGCCGCGGTCCTGATCGGGCACTTCCTCGATGGTGTAGCCGCCCTTGCCGTCGCTGCTCCATTTCAGGCCGGTGCCGTCCGCGTGCCATGTGCGGGTGAAGACATCCACCTTGTCCGCGACCATGAAGACGCTGTAGAAACCGACGCCGAATTTGCCGATCACATTTCCGGCGGCGCCCGCACCCTCCTGGAGCGATTGCAGGAACGCCTTGGTGCCGCTGTGAGCGATGGTGCCGAGATTGGTCACCAGTTCCTCGTGCGTCATGCCCAGCCCGCGGTCGGCGATGGTGATGGTCTTCGCGGACTCGTCGGTCGTGATGGTGATCTCCAGCGGCGCCTCCGCCTGGAAGACGCCCCGCTCGGTCTGCTGCAGATGCCGCATTTTCTCCTGGGCATCGGACGCATTGGACACCAGTTCGCGGAGAAAAATCTCGCGGTCCGTGTAGAGGGAGTTGATCACGATGTCCAGCAACTGGCGGACTTCGGCCTGAAAGGTGTGGGTGGTCGTTTCGCTCATGACAGGATATGGGGTTGGAAAGGGGGCGGGTGCATAGCCGGACGCGGCGCTTTGTCAAAACCCCTGCGGAGCGGCGGATTGCAATCGACGGCCGACGGCTCGAAGGGCGGTCCATGAACGTCATCTCGACCGCCCTCACGCTCCTGCTCGTCATGGATCCGCTGGGCAACATCCCCAACTTCATGGCCGCACTGAAGAACGTGCCCGAGGCGCGGCGGCGGAGCATCATCCTGCGCGAATGCCTCTTCGCGCTCGGCATCCTGCTCGCGGTCTTCGCCGGCGGACGCGGCTTCATGGCCATCTTTGGACTCAGTGCCGAAGCCCTGCGCATCTCCGGAGGCATCATGCTCTTTCTGATCGCTCTGCGCATGATCTTTCCACCCGCCGGCAGCGAGCGTCCCGATCAGCACGAAGAGGAACCGTTCATCGTGCCGCTGGCCACGCCGCTCATCGCCGGACCCTCACTCATCGCCACCATCATGATCCTGAGAGGAAACCGCGACCTGCAGCACTGGGCAGTGCTCGGGGCCATCGTCTCCGCATGGCTGGCCAGCACTCTCATCCTGCTGAGCGCGCCCTTCTTCTCACGCATCCTGCGGCGCCGCGGACTCATGGCCGTCGAGCGCCTCATGGGCATGCTGCTCATCGTCGTCTCCGTGCAAATGTTCCTCGACGGCCTGCACCTGCCGTCGCGCGTGCCCTGACATTCCGGTCATTCCCGCCCCCACCCGCCGCCGCCGGGAGTTTCGATCCGCAATGCGTCGCCGGCGGCGACGCTGAGCCGGGTGGTGCCGTGGAGCGCAGCGCTTTTTCCGCCGCGGTGGTGGAACTGACTGCCGCAGGCGCCCGGTTTGCCACCCTCGAGCCCGAACGGTTTTTCCCTCCGGTGCTCGGTGGAAAGCGACACCGTGAGCGCCTCGAGGAAATGATAGGTGCGAACGATTCCGTCGCCGCCGCGATGCCTGCCCGCACCACCGGAGCCGCGGCGGATGCTGAATTGCCCGATGCGCACGGGATAGCGGCGCTCGATGATTTCGGCGTCGGTGATCGCGGTATTCGTCATGTGAGTGTGCACGGCGCTGAGGCCGTCGTAATCCGGGCCGGCGCCGCTCCCGCCGCCGATGGTCTCGTAGTGCCCGAACCGCTCGTTGCCAAAGATGACATTGTTCATCGTGCCCTGGCTGCACGCCTCGAGCTTCAGAGCGCGCAGCATGGTGTCCACCAGACGCTGGCTGGTTTCCACATTTCCGCCGACGACCGCCGGCGATTCGCGCGGATCCGCGGCGAAGCGCGGGCTGAGAATGCCTTCAGGAATGAACAGATCCACGGCTTCGAAGATGCCTTCATTGAGCGGCAGCGGCTCGTTGATCCAGAGCCGCAGCACATAAAGCACGGCGCTGCGCACGATCGCGGTGGTGGCGTTGCGGTTGCCGGGATGCACCGGTCCCGAACCCGTGAAGTCCACTCTCAATCGTCCCGACGAATGCGTCAGGCGCACGGCGAGCGGCGTGCCGTCGTCGAGCCGCTCGGTCGCGGAAACATCGAAGTCCCCCGCGGCCGCGAGCCGCCGCGCGAACGCCTCGCGCGCCTGACCGGTTAGCGCGGCGAGTCTTTCCGCGACCTCGTTCTCCCCGTGCTGTTCACAGAGCGCGAGCAGAGCCCGGGCTCCGTGATTCGTCGCGGCGAGCTGGGCGCGCAGATCGGCGAGATTGTCGTGCAGCGCGCGTGTCGGATACTGCCCGCCGGTCAGCCGCTGTTCTATCTCCTCGAAGCATGACACGCCCCCGCGCAACAGATGCATTGGCGGAATGACCACACCCTCCCCGGCGAGACATTTCGCATCCGCCGGCATGGAGCCCGGCGCAATGCCGCCGATCTCGGCGTGATGCGCGCGGTTCGCCGTCCATGCGAGCAGCTTCCCCGAAGGCCCGAAAACCGGGCGCATCACCGTGACGTCAGGCAAGTGCGATCCGCCGAATGCCGGGTCGTTGGTGATGAAAACATCGTCAGGCTGCGGCGGCATCGCTGCGGCGACGCGGCGCACGCATTCCCCCAGCGCACCGAGATGCACGGGAATGTGAGGGGCATTCACCACGAGCCGGCCGTCCGCGTCGAGCAGCGCGCAGGAGTAGTCGAGGCGTTCTTTGACATTGGTGGAAACCGCCGTGCGCCGCAGCAGGGAACCCATCGCGTCCACCATGCCCTGAAAGCGGCAGCGAAAGAGTTCCGCCGTGGCCGCAGCGGCGATTTCCGGCCGCGGTGCCGCGTCGCCCGTGCGGGTGAGTTTCCACGTGCCGCGCGTGCCCTGCACCGCCTGCCATCCCTGCTCGATGACGAGGGTGCTGAAGGCGTCCTGAATGAGAGCGAATCCCGCCGTGACGCGGCTGCCGGCGGGGAACTCCTCGCGCAGCGGCTCCGGCGGCGGCACGGCGGCCACCGCACGCAGGCTAACCAGTTCGATGACGGCGGACTCCGGCAGTTCGTAGCCGTAGAGGTGAGTGTGCTCGCGGCGAAACGCGGCGGCAAGTCCGGCGGGATCCTCGAAGTCCACGGCCAGGGCCGTGTTTTGACCCCGCAGCCGCACTTCGGCGATGCGGCGGCGGACCACTCCCCCTGGCGCCGCGAGTTTTGTGAGGGCCTCATCATCCACGCGGCGCATCACTTCCGCCACATCGACATCCTCCAGCCGCTGCAGCATTTGTCGCAGCGCGAACTGTTCCTTCACCGCGTGCAGCACGCCGGCGGCGCTGAGCAGCCCGGCGTCGCGCGACACGTAGATTTCCCGGATGCCCAGTTGATCCGCGATGGCGCAGGCGTGCTGCGGTCCGGCACCGCCAAAGGCGATCAGCGGGTAATCCGCGGGATTGCAGCCGTCCCGCACCGAAATGCGCCGCACCGCCTCCGCCATCCGTCCGACGGCGATGTCGAGCAACCCGTGCAGCAGCGACTCGTCATCCACCGGGACAGCGAGGCCGTGTGCCGCCATCTTTTCTTTCAGTTCCGCCAGCCGCGCGCGGGCCGGTCCCGTCTCCAGCGGGATGCCGGCGCGCTCCGGATCGAGCCGTCCGAGCAGGAGATTCACATCGGTCAGGGTCAGCGGGCCGCCGCAGCCATAACAGGCGGGCCCCGGCGCGGAGCCGGCACTGCGCGGCCCCGCCACGAGGCCCTCCGCGGTTACATCGCAGATGCTCCCGCCGCCGGCGGCCACCGTTTCAATCCGCAGCGACGGCGCGAGAATGACCGAGCGCCCGTGAATCTGCTCGAATTGATAGATAAAGTCACCCTCCCAGCGGGCCACGTCCGTGCTCGTGCCGCCCATGTCGAGTGTGAGGGCGCGCGGGAGCCCGCAGCTTTGCGCCAGCGCCGCGCACCCGCGCACGCCGCCGGCCGGACCGCTCAGCAGGCTGTCCTTGGGATGAAAGGAGTGCGGTTCCTCCAGACCACCGGCACTGGTCATGAGCGTGAAGGCGCCCGGCCCGAGCCGGAGCGGCGCGCGCACGGCGTCCACCAGCGAGTGCAGCACCGGAGCGAGCACGGCATTGATCACCGCCGTCTGCGTGCGCGGCAGGAATCCGATCACCGGCGCGAGGGCGCTGCTCAAAGAAACACTCGTGAACCCGGCCCGCTCCAGCACTCTGGCGACGGCGCGCTCGTGGGCATCGTTCACATCACTGTGCATCAGTGCGACGGCGGCGCTGCTGCAGCCTTCCTGCACCAGATGCTCCGCTGCTTCAAACAGCTCCGTTTCATTCAGCGCGAGGAGTTCGCTGCCCTGCGCGTCCATGCGCGCATCCACCTCCACCGTGTCGCGATGGAGCGACGGCTCGCGCCGGTGCCCGAGGGCGAAAAGTTCCGCGCGGCGCTGGTCGCCGATCTCCGGCAGATCCGCGAAGCCGCGCGTGATGAACAGCGCCGTGCGCGCCACCGTGCCCTCCAGCAGGGCATTCGTCGCCAGTGTCGTCGCGAGGCGGAGTTCCATGTCGGGAACCTCACCGCCGGGGGCGATGCCCAAAAGCAGCCGGGTGCCGATTACGGGTGCGGGTTCTCCTGTCGAAAGCTCGACGACGGCGCCGCCCTGCCATGAATCCGGCAGCGGGCGTGAAAATGTCAGGACTCCCTCTTCCGAAGAATGGCTCACCTCCAGGGACACGCCGTCACATTCACACTTCCAGCGCCGGAAAAACTCCTCCGGCGGCGCAAAGTCCTCCGCCATTCGGAGCATGAGCGTCTGATCACCGATGCGCTGCTCCACCGCCATGCGCAGCACGCCGCGGGAGAGCACTTTGCACCGCGTGATGCGGCCCATGGGATCACGGGCCAGGCAGTCGGTGAAAGTGCCGCCGCGGTCGGCGGCGATGAGCCAGGGATTCATGCGGGGAGGAGATGCAGCCGGATAGCACGGAGAGGAGGAGCCGCAACCAGGGGGACGGGAGCACGCCGCCGGAACTGGATGTTACGCACGCAGGGGCACGAGGTCCGCAGCAAGGCCAACCCGGCCCCGGGGGTTCGCATCGGGAGTCACACCACAAGGCCGGGACGGCCTTGCTACGGCTTTTTGCGCAGACCCGGCGCCGAAGCGCGGCATCATTTCGGGCCGAACTGCCTCCGGTAAAGGGTGTGAAACGCATTCTCTGCCGGCACCGGCGCGTCCTCATTCACCAGCTGCGGCTGGACGCTGTCCCACCATTGGTCATAGGCGGCGTCCAGTTCGCGCACGATGTCAGGATGCTCCGCCGCGAGGTTCTTCTGCTCGCCGGGATCGGCTTTGAGGTCGAAGAGCTGCCATGCCTTTTTCTGTTCCGTGTTCACCAGCTTCCAGCGACTGTTGCGAATGGCGCAGTGCCAGTGCATCGCCCCGGCGGCATTGCCGCGCTGCCAGCGCCCCTGGTGCGTTACCAGCGTGCGGTCCGGCCACGGCGCGGCCGGATTCTCCAGCAGCGGCACGAGACTGCGGCCTTCGATTTGGGTTTTGGCTTTGTCGGAGAGCGTGGCGCCGGCGATTTCCGCCAGCGTCGGGAGCACATCCACATGCGCCGTCAGGGCATCGCAGTCGCCGGGCGTGAGCGTGCCGGGCCAGCGCCAGAAGGAAGCGGCGCGCACCCCGCCCTGCCAGGGCGTGACTTTGGCCCCTCTCATGCCGGCGTTGAACAGCTTCACGCCTGCGGTGCCGCCGTTGTCGTTCATGAAGATGACCAGCGTGTCCCGCTCCAGGTTCCATTCCGTCAGCTTCTCCAGCAATTTGCCAACGTTGTCGTCGATGTTGGCGATCATGCCGAAAAACTTCGCCACCGGCTCCGGGACCTTGCCGGCGTAACGCGCGATGTCCTCCGGCCGGGCGTCGAGCGGGGCGTGCGGCGCATTGGTGGCGATATGCGCAAAGAAAGGTCGTCCCTTCACACTCTCGATCCACTTCGTCGCCTGATTGAAGAATACGTCGGTGCAGTAGCCTTCGGTCTTCACAAACTTCCCGTTATGGAGGATCGCCGGATTGAAGTACTTGTTCCCCGGCGCGTCGCCGCAGGAGCCGTCGTAGCTTTGGCCAATGCCGCCGGCACCGTGAATGAACATTTCGTCGTAGCCGCGCTTATCCGGAAGGCGGTCCGGCTCGTCGCCGAGGTGCCATTTTCCAAAAATGCCGGAGGTGTAGCCCGCGGTCTTCAGAATCTCGGCGAGCGTGACGGCATCTTTTGTCAGGCGTTCGCGCTCATGAATCGTGTGCGTGACGCCGTTGCGAAACTCGTGCCGGCCCGTGAGCAGCGCGGCGCGGGTGGGCGCGCATGTCGGACTGACCTGGAAATCCCGGAACCGCACGCCTTCTTTGTGCAGCCGGTCGAGGTTAGGCGTCTTCAATACCGGATTCCCGTGGCAGGAGAGATCGCCGTAACCCTGATCGTCGGTCAGGATGAGTATGATATTGGGCTTCCGGCCGGCCAGAGGCGCGGCGAAGACGGTGACGGCGGAGAGAAGAAACAGCAGCAGGCGGGCAATCATGTGCGGATGCTGACGCGAACCGCTTTGGAATGCAAGGTTTCCGCCTTCCGGTTGTGCGCCCGTGCTGCGGAGACCGCAATTGCCGCCGGCCCGGGTGCGGCTACCGGCAACGATGCGCATTTTGCCCTCCTCAAAGCTGGGACGCTGCCTGCTGGCGGCCGTCGTGCTGCTCGCCGTGGCTTTCGCGTGGTGGCGGCTCGATTCGACCCGCCTGCTGCTCCGCAAGCAGAAGGAACTGGTCTGGTGGGCGGAGCAGGGATCGCCCGCGGACTTTCCTGACGATTTCGCCGCACCGGACTACACGGACCAGTGGGGCCACACGCCGCAGGAAGTGGCGGACAATGTGCGCGCGGCGAGGTATGCCTGGCAGAAACTGAAAGTCGCCGCGGAGGCGCCGCAGCTGCAGCGCGACGGCGACCATGCCGTGATCACGCAGCACATCACTGTGACCGGCACCGGGGAGAGGCGCGAACATGATTTTCAGTTCACCTGGCAAAAGCAAAGCCTGTGGCCGTGGAGCTGGCGGCTGCGCGAAGTGCGCGCGCCGGGGCTCGAATTCTGACGCCTCTCTGGGCTTTGAAGATGAACTGCTGACTTCACACTGCCAGCTTCGTCCACTTCGCGTTCGCTTTCGAGGAAGCGACGACCGCTTCGATGAAGGCCATGCCGCGGACGCCGTCTTCGATTTTAGGGAAGTCGTTGGCGGGGTCGTCTTTCGCCAGCTTCTTCTTGTCCAGGCGGGCGCGGATGGCGTTGGCGAAGTTTTTGTAGATGTTGGCAAACGCCTCGAGGTAGCCCTCGGGGTGCGCGGGCGGAGTGCGTCCGGCGGCGAGAGCGGCGGGGCTGAGGTAGCCGTTGGCGGTGCGATAGACCTGCATCGGCTGATCGAGCCATTTCACGAGCAGGGTGTTCGGCTCCTTCTGGTGCCACTCGAGGCCGCCCTTCTCGCCATAGACGCGGATGTTGAGGTTGTTTTCCTCGCCGACGCTGATTTGTGAGGAATGAAGCACGCCCTTGGCGCCGCCTTTGAAGCGAAGGAGCACGTTGGCGTCGTCGTCGAGCTTGCGGCCTTTGACGAAGCTGGTGATGTCGGCGGCGAGTTCTGAAATCTGGAGGCCGGTGATGTATTCGGCGAGATTCTCGGCATGGGTGCCGATGTCGCCCACGCAGCCGCCGGCGCCGCTCTTCTTCGGATCGGTGCGCCATGAGGCCTGCTTCTGGCCGCTCTCTTCAAGGCGCGTGGCCAGCCAGCCCTGAGGATACTCGACGACCACCTTGCGGATTTTGCCGAGCTTGCCGGCGGCGATCATGGCGCGGGCTTCTTTGACCAGCGGATAGCCGGTGTAATTGTGGGTCAGGCCGTAGAGCTGACCGGACTTCTTCACCAGCGCGGCGAGCTTCTTCGCTTCGTCGAGATTGAACGTCGCGGGCTTGTCGCTCAGAACGTGGAAGCCGTTCTCCAGCGCCATCTTCGCCGGCGGGAAGTGCATGTGGTTCGGCGTCACGATGGCGATGAAATCCATGCGCTGGTCCGCAGGCAGGGCCTTCTCCTTCCGGATCATCTCCTCGAACGTGCCGTAGCAGCGGTCCGGCGGAAGAAAGAGATCGCCGCCGCTGGCCTTCGATTTCTCCGGGTCCGACGAGAACGCGCCGCAGACGAGTTCGACCTGCTGATCCATCGCCGCGGCGATGCGATGCACTGCTCCGATGAAGGCGCCGCGTCCGCCGCCGACCATGCCGTAACGAATTTTTCTGCTCATGATTGTGTAAATGGGTTTGGGTGAGGGCGCGAGTGGTAGCGATTAGGCTGGCGAGAGGCAAGAGCCGGAGCGCGGATTTTTAATCCGCCCGTGACGATCATCACCCGGGTTGCCGGGGCGAAGTGAAACTTCGCTCCGTACCCCTGCGCGTCATGTGAGGTTCAATGGACATTGCGGGACTGCTTCGCTGCCTATTTGCCCAACTCAAAAAGATACCGCAGCAGGTCCAGCCGCTGCGCTTCGGTCATCCAGGACGTGAGGCCGTCCGGCATGAGCGTGCCGGTGTCGCTGCGGTCTTTGATTTTGTCCTTCGCCACCGTCTCTGTCGCCTCCGCGCCCGGCGTCCGCACGAGCAGCGACTTCGCGTCTTCGCTGACTTTGTAACCGCTAAGGACTTTGCCGTCGTGCGTGGTGACGGTGGTGAGGAAAAAGCCCTCTTTGATCTGCCGGCGCGGCCAGAGTACGGATTCGGTGATGAGTTCCGGCGTCATGCCGCGACCGATAGCCGTCAGGTCCGGGCCGGTGACGCCACCTTCGCCGCCGACCTTGTGGCAGCCGATGCACGCCGACTGCGCGGCCATGAAGACGTCTTTGCCGCGCGTTGCGTCGCCGTTCGCTGTGGCGTTCGCGATCAGCTTCGTGACAAACTCCGCGCTGTAGTCGGGAACAATGCTGGCATTCTCCGGCAGGCCCGCGGCCTTGCGCAGCACGGAGGCGAGCGCGGGCTCGTGGCGGCCGGCGGTGGCGAGAGCTTTGAGCAGGGCGAGCGCCGTTTCTTTGGGAGCCGGCTTCGTCTCCAAGGCCGCCGCCAGCGCCGCCGGACCGGGCTGGACGGACAGCGCGGCCTCCAGGAGCGCGCCTGCTTCCGGCGCGGACAGACCGCCGGCCAGCTTTGCCGCGGCATGGGGCGCGCCTTTTGCCGGCTCCAGGCGCAAGAGGGCGGCGGTCGCGGTCACGGCTGCGGCGGGGCGCTCATCTTTGGCCAGTTCTTCGAGATCATGCACCGCCTCCGCGCCGCGCCAGTCCGCCCACGCACTCACTGCCGCGGTCGCCACCTGTTCGCTGCTGCTTTTTGTCAGGTCATGGATGCGCTCGGCGATGTCAGACAATCCCCACGCGCCGGCCAGGCGGTAGAGCGCCACGGCCCTCACTTCCTCTTCGCTTCCCTGCGGCGCTGTCGTGAAACCCGCGGCGAAACCGGCGATGAATTCCGCGCCGGGCTTCACCCCGCGCGTCTGCACCGCGTTTAGCAGCGCCTCCACGACAGGTGCCGTCATCGGGCCGGCCTTGATCGCTGTCGTGAGGTGCTCCGGCCCGCCGCTGGCGATCAGCAGCACGCGCAGTCCTGTCAGGTTCTCCTCCGGAACTTTTCCGCTCCGGATCATGCCCTGGAGCGCGCCCGCGGTGTCGGCGGTGCCGTCGGTTTGCAGCAGGTGTGTGAGATGCGTCGCGTTGCCTTCGAACGTCATCTGCCCGGCTTCCATCGCGGGCTTCCACACGGGCTTGGTGGCGCGGATGGTATTGGCCAGCGCGTAGTCAATGAAGCGGTCGCGCGGATGATCCAACACGCCGAGCGCGAGTTCGACGGCCTGCGCGTCCTTGAAATAACCGGCGGCGATGACGGCCTCAAGGCGCACGCGCGGATGGCGGTCATTCACCGCGTTGGCGAGGAGCTTCCACATGTATTCCTCGTCGTCGGGCGAGCCGTTGTGATTCTCCGAAGGCGCGATCTGCGACCACACGCGCACGGCAAAGGCCCGCAGCCGCGCATCGTGGTGGGCGAGACAGCGGTGCAGCAGCGGCTTTTTCAATTCACCCTGACCGGCCTGAACGGCGAGCACCTCGTACAGGAACTCCGGCTTCGCATCCTCTGCCTTCCATGCGTCGTCGGCGACGCCTTTGGAAAACAACAGCCGCCGCGCCTGATCGCGCACCCAGCGTTCCGGCGAGCGAAGCTGTTCGGTGAGTTGAGCAGCGTCGATCTTCTCCAACTCCGGACGCTTTGCCAGTTCGCGCCCCTTCGCGCTCACGCGCCAGATGCGGCCGTGGATTTTGTCGCGGTTCGGGTCGCGGTAGCTAGCCTGGTAGTGGCCGATGACGGGATTGTACCAGTCGCAAATGTAGAGCGCGCCGTCAGGACCGGTCTGCACGCCGAGCGGGCGAAAGGCATTGCTCGACGACGTGAGCAGCGGGCCGAGGTCTTCCGTTTTGTAGCCGCTGCCGTCCTCGACGAGTTTGTAAAGCAGCACCTGGTTGGCGAAATACACCGGCTTGCAGAGCACGCCCTGCAACTCCGGCGGCAGGTGCGTGCTGTTGATGAATTCCATGCACATCCCCTTCACCGGCGAGACCGCGAGCGCGCCGATGTTGTAATAGCTCGGCGGATTCGCCAATGTCCCCAGCCCCGGCGTGGTGTAAAAGCCCGGCGTGTTGTCCGCCGCACAGTGAAACACCTGGCCCCAGTCATCGAAGGTCACGCCCCAGCAGTTCGCCCCCGCCGCCGCATTGCCGAAGAATCCCTGCAACTTCCAGGTCCGGGGATCGAACCGCCACAAGCCCGCGCGGTCAAACCGCACGATGCCGTGCGGCGTCTCGATGCGTGAGAAAATGTGCAGCCCCTGGCTGAACCACAGGCAGCCATCCGGCCCCCAGCGCAGGGAGTTGATCATCTGATGCGAGTCGCCGGTGCCGAAGCCGGAGAGGATCACTTCGCGCGAGTCGGAAACACCGTCGCCATTCGTGTCGCTGAACAGTGCCAGCTGCGTGCTCTCACAAACATAGACCCCGCCATCCGCGGCGAACTCAATGCCCATCGGCATCGTGAGGCCATCCGCGAACTTGTGGAACTTGTCCGCCTTCCCGTCGGCGTTCGTGTCTTCGCAGACGAGAATGTAATCGCCATGCGGCTCACCGGGCACGAGCTGTGGATACGAAGGCGAACACGCCGCCCACAGCCGGCCGCGTTCATCCCAGCGCATGGAGAGCGGCTTCACCAGTCCATCGGCCTCGCTGGCGAAGAGATTCACCTCGAAACCATCGCGGACCTTGAAAGTGGCGAGTTCCACGGCGGGCGGCTGTAGCGCAGGCGTCCCACCTGTGGAGTTCGGCGACTTGAGACTCGGAGGCTCCACAGGCGGGACGCCTGTGCTACCGGCCAGTGCCAGCGCATGAATCCGTTCATCCGCCGCCCGGAGCAGCGGCTTATATTTCTCCAGTTCCTTCGCCATCGGCGGATGGTCGCCGATTCCTTTGCCGAACGGCTGCTCAGTGCGGTCGCTGTAGGCGAAGGCCCAGTTCATCGTCTTCCAGCAGTCGTGCCAGAGGCGGTTCATTGTTTGAATGGAATAAAGCCACCCGAAACCGTGATCCTTTTGTTCCGGCAACCCCAGTGCCTTCAAGAGCATGTTACTGAAGGCAAATGATACAGCGTGGTCGCTAAGGTGAACCCCATTGATGGTCCGGGGAAGAGGCACATCGCCAAGCCTGGATTCAAGGGACGGCCAATCCAGAAGCACAACACCCCGATCCTGCGCCAGCTTTTTCAAGATGCCGCCCAGCCGCAGAATGCGCTCATTCTTCGGCGTGTTATCCGGCCAGCCATCAGCGGCATCATCCGCCTGATCGGCAATCCTCGGGAATGCATTAAACTCCATCGGCGTCATCACCACCAGCCGCGGCGTGACGGCTTTGAATTCATCCAGCAACTTCGCGGCAGCCTGCTCGAAGGCGGCATCGTCGCGCGAATCATCCAGCGCCTCCATTTGCCCGAACCACAGGAAGACGCAGGTCGCATTCACCGCGTCGAGCTGCTCTTTCCACGAGCCGAAGTTCATATCGCGCCATTGTTCGTAAACGGTGTCACCCTCCCAGGCCATGCTGCGGAAGCGCGGCTTCTGCTCCTTTGCGGCGATCGCGAGCGAGGCTTCAAACCATCCGTGCTCGACCAGCCGCACCATATTCGTCCCGCCGGTGAAGACGATGACCTCGCCGGGGCGAATCTCGAACTTCCCGTCCTTGAACGGCTCGCGCGGCGGGGCGGGCAGCGGGTCGGCGAAGCGGGCGGTGGGGCCTTTGGGTTCGGCGGCGGGTTTCGATTCGCCGAGTTCCTCGATGATGATCTCCTTGTACCAGACCTGCGACTTGGCATCGCCGTGGATTTGCACGGCGATGACGCCGGTGCGCGGGATGTTCGCGTCCTGCTCGGTGTAGTCCACCGTCTGCACGCCATTGAGCCAGATTTGAATGCGCGGGCCTTCTGCGCGGATGCGATAGGTGTTCCACTCGCCCAGCGGCTTCCGCGCCTTCTCCAGCACATCCTTGGCGGGCTGGGCGAGCATCTTGTTGCGGCGGCTTTCGTCGTAGAGCGCGCCGTCGTAGCCCGCGCCGAGGTCGGCCTGATAGCCGGAGACTTCGTGGTGATTCGGGATGCGCTTCGTGCGGAACTGCACCCCGCCATTCACGAAGCCCTCGGTGCCGATGAGCTTCCATTTCAGCGTCAGGTCGAAGTCGCCGAACTCCTTCTTCGAGCAGAGGAATTCATTGCGCGGCTGATTTTTGTCCACGCTGCCGGCGGTGAAGGCACCCTCTTCGATGCGCCATGTTGTTTTCGTGTCGCCCTCCCAGCCGTTGAAGGAGCCGTCGGTGAGGGCGTAGGGCTGGGCGAGCAGGCGGCCCGCGAGGAGGAGAAAAAACAGAAGGCGCATGGGGCGCTTCATACGCTGCCGCGGGCGGCGGACAATCAGCGGCTTGGCGCATGCGCGGAAGAGCCCAGGAAACTGTCAGCCGGCCCGCGTTTGATCTGAGCCGGCCGCTTGCGGCACCGGCGCTCCGCTTCATTTGAAAGAAATATTCCCGCTGTGTCCGACTCTGCCTCCACTCCTCCCACGCCCGAAACCTTCACCCGCGCTGTGCGCAGTTTCATGCACCGGGAGGATGCGGAGCGCGCCAGGGCGGTGCTCGACGATGCCGGCATCGCCTGCACGATTCGCGAATATCGCGTCCCGGGACCGCTGGACGGAAAGCTGATCACGAGGGCGCTCAATTTGTTCGTGGCGGACAAGGACGCCGCCGCCGCCGCGCGGCTTATGCTGAAGCTCCCGCCCAGCGAAGCGCCCGCAGGCACGGTGAAGCCCGAGGGCCCGTCCCGCCTGCGCCGCGGCGGCTCGCGCTCCGGCCAGCAGAAGTCCTCGCTCTTCATCATCCTGTTTGCCGGAGTGTGCGCGGCGGGAATGATCGTGTATGCCGCGGTCGGACTGTTCGGCCCGAAGAAGGAGCGCGTCTTAAAGCGCACCACGAACCTGGTGATCGAGGAGGATTTGAACAATGACGGTGCCGCCGACGTGGTGCGGGAATTCACTCCGGACAAACTCCCCGTGCACCACACTGAGGACCGCAACTTCGACGGGCAGTTCGACATCCGCTGGCTGTGGCAGCGCGGCATTCCTTCATCGCGCGACATCGACCTCAACTTCGATGGCAAGTGGGACGAGCACACCGTGTATGGCCGCGACGGCAATCTCCATTACACCGATTCGCGCCCCGGCGGCAGCGGTGCGGTCCAGGTGCGACGGGTGTTTCGCCAGGGCATCCCCTGGAAAGTGCTGGAGGACGTGGATGCGGACAATCACTTCGACCGCCTGACTGAATACGATGACCTCGGCGATCAGGTGAGGAAGGAGGATCTGCCGAAAGGTCACGCGGAAAACAATCCGCCGCCCTGGCCTTCACCTCCGTGGCCGGAACGGAATGAAGAGGGCGTGCTGATCTCGCCGTAAGGCCCTGTGAAACCTGAAGTATTGAACAGGAGGAAGCAGAGAGAGCAGAGGGCTCTTAGCCATCGGGTTCTGAATCCAAAGGCCGGGCATCTCTGCTTCCTCAGCTTCCTCCTGTTCAAACTATCATCCCTCCTTCCTGATCCCGTCCGCGGGGATGTCACGGCCCTGAGCCCAATGGATGGCATTGCGGAGGAGCTGCTGGAATTCGGAACGCGCGAAGTCCTCCGGTGCGCCGAGTGAGGTGTAAAAGACGCGACCGCCTCCTGGAGACCGGTGTGTCCATGCCACCGGCTCCGTCTGTTCCACCGATTCCGCGCGGCCAGTGAGCAGGGCTGTCCCGCCGCGCAGCGGGGTGTTCTTGTAGAGCGACCCGCCCGTGGGCCACTCCGTTTGCGGGAGGCCTGACAAAACAGGATGAGTCGCGCCGGCGGTGACTTTGGCAAAGGTTTTCAGTTCGTTGCCAAGGTGGTTTTGATAATTTCCTCCAAGCACCTGCTCATCCCATTCCGGCCATGCGGCGTGCCCGTCCTCCACTTTCTGACCGCCGCGCAGGGCGAAGGCATGACTGGACGTGCGGATGCCGATGACCGCGCCACCGCGTTTCACAAAGGCCTTGAGCGCTTCGGTCTGGCCCGCGGGCGGCACGCGGCGGCGGACGCTGACGAGCAGGGCATCGGCAGTCCTTAGAGCGTCAGTCTCGCAGAAACTGGCGGGGGTTTCCTTGGCCGCGACGAGATAGCTGACGCGGCAGTGTTTGCCGATTTGCTGTTCGATGAAGGCGGGCAGCGTCTCCCAGGTTTGGTATTCGTCTTCACCGATCATCACCGCCAGGTGCGGGCGCTTGTCGCCACCGAACGTGTGCGCGGTGCCGCCAAAGACCTCGCTGCTGAGCGCCGTGGGGCAGATCAGTCTCTCGATGTGAGCAATCATCAGCTCCGTGCCGCGATAGTGGCTCACGTACGGACGTTTCGCCGGATTATACATGGTATCCGTGAGGTCGCGCAGCAGGACCACGTTCTTTCCATTCCGCGATAGCTGCCGCAGTCCGAACGGCCGCCCGCAGACGCACATATTGGTATGCACACCGGCGAACAGAACCTGTCCGATGCCGCGGGATTCGAGAACATTCCAAATCTCCGCTCCTTTGTCGGAAATGATGTCGCGCTCCGCGTCGATGCTGACTGACGGATGCTCGCCCTTCCACGGGTTGCCGGTATTGCGGCCCTGACGTTTCAATTCCTCCTTCCAGGCGGCTTCCTCCTCCGGGGTGTCGTCGGAGCCGCCGTCGCTGGCATCGATGGGATAGCCCTCCTTCTCCTCCGCCGCGTCCTTCCAGTGCAGCCAGTCGGTGATCTTTGGCGGCAGGTTCGCGGCGGCGGGCGCGTCCATGGCGCGCTTTCGCGCGGGATGATTCTCATAGGTCTTCATGCAATCCGACGGCGCGTGGATGATGAGCACCCCGCGGTCGCGCGCCTGCTTCACCACCTCCGCCATGCGCGGGGCCATTTCATTGACGCGCTTCACGGCGCTGGCGCAGTGATGCGAGTCCCAAAAGTCGCAGACGATGAGCGCCGTCTTCGCGGGCTCCCACTGCTGCGGTGAGATGCGGACCTCGGTGCCGAGCGGCGTCGCGACGCGGGTGCGGGCGGGAAATTGAAAGGCTTCGCCGGCGCAGGCAGTGCCAAGGGCCATGATTGTAAGGAGAGGCAGCAGTGATCTCATGTGGTGACTCTGCGCTGGCGCGGGCCCCGGCGTCATGGGAATCCTCTGCGCAGAGACGTAACCGCGCAGACCGCTTGTCACGGTGCCGGCAAACTGATTTGCTGAGCGCACATGATCCAAAAAGGCATCCTCCTCGCCGGCGGTTCCGGCACCCGGCTCGATCCGTTGACGCGCGTGTGCTGCAAGCACCTGCTGCCGGTGTATGACAAGCCGATGATTTACTATCCGCTGAGCACGCTGATGCTCGGCGGGATTCGCGAGGTGCTGATCATTTCCACGCCGCGCGACTTGCCGGCCATACAGTCGCTGCTGGGCGACGGGTCGCGTTTGGGGATCCGGCTGGAGTACAAGGAACAGCCCGCGCCGGAGGGCATCGCGCAGGCGTTCCTGATCGGTGAGGACTTTCTCGACGGCGACGGGGCGGCGCTGGCGCTGGGCGACAATGTTTTTTACGGCGCACTGGAAGTGTTTCGCGCGGCGCTCACGCTCACGCGCGGGGCGTGCATCTTCGGCTGTCACGTTGCCGATCCGGGAGATTTCGGAGTGGTGGAGTTCGACGCGGAGGGCCGCGTGGTGAGTCTTGAGGAAAAACCGGCGCAGCCGCGCAGTGGTTATGCAGTGCCGGGGCTCTACGTTTATGACCACACCGTCGTGGAGCGGGCGCGTGACTTGCGTCCCTCAACGCGCGGCGAGCTGGAAATAACGGACCTCAACCGCTCCTACCTGCGAGATGGCCAACTGGAGGTGCGACTCCCCGGCCGCGGGTTCTCGTGGCACGACGCCGGGACGCCGGCGAGTCTGCTGGAGGCCGCGAATTTCATCGCCACGGTCGAGCGGCGGCAGAATCTCAAAGTCGCCTGCCTCGAGGAGGTGGCATGGAACCGCGGCTTCATCGATCGCGCGCAGTTCCAGCAGCTCATTGCCGGCTGCCGGAATTCCGACTACCGGCGGTATTTGGAAGCCTTGCTCGCAGGGGGACCGCCCTTGCCCCGCACCGCACCGGTCCCCGCGGCCTCCGCTTGAATATCCCCGTCCGGCCCGCCATAACTCTCGCCTCATGCGCCTCCTTTTCCTCCTGCTTTGCCTTGGCACGCTCACCGCGTGCCAGACGGAGCGCACCGTAATCGCCGGGCCGCGCAACATGGGCGGGGGGAGCAGCGATTACACCGAACAGGGCGAAGCCGTGTCCCGTGCCGCGGGCCAGGCGGCGGCGGCCGGCGGCGTCAGCGGTCAGTTTGGCAGCGGCGGGGATGCTTTCAATCAGCGCTTTGGAACATTCGATCCCGGGGGCTATGGCTCCGAAGGGTTGAACGCGATGAGTCAGCAAATGTTCGGAGGTGATCTCAACACGCAGGACATGAAGTCCTTCACCCAGACGCGTGATTACCTCACGAAACGCTATTCAGGAACCCGGGAGCTGGATCAGAAGGCAAACTCCTCACAGAACACCAAATCGTGGTTCAACGGACGCAAAGCCAACGCCGACCGCACCGCGCGGGAAACCGGTGCGGAGTACAGCGGATCGGGCCGGCGCGTGGCGGAGAAGTCCAGTTCCAGTCAGGGCCGCACCACCCAAACCGGCACCGCCCGCGAAGACGGCCGCACCGCGCAGACGAAAGACTTTTATCCCGCCAGCAAGGCGCTCACTGAAGGACGCGATTCACTGAAGATGATCGGTGAGGGCAGCAAGGGTGAGAAAGACGCGGTGTGGAAGCTCATCAAAAGCCGTCCGCGCGACAATCCGGCCAGTGTGGATGAAATCCGGCAGCTGCTCGGCAAATCCGAGTGAGCGGCCCCGCCTGATTCCGCATGGTCTTCGTCATTTGCCCGGCGTGCTTTGAGGAATTCGGGGTCGCGCCGCCTGCCCCGGATGAACTCCCCGCGGAATGGGATTACGACTGCGAGATCTGCTGCCGGCCCATGTTGATCGTGTTTGAGGACGACGGCGATGGCGGCGTGACGGCGGAGGCGCGGAGTCTCGCAGACTAACGACCCTTTCCGCTGTGTCCACGCCGCTGCGCCGCTTTCTGGAATCCCGCGGCGGTGCCGCGCCCTGGCGCGACTGGATGGAATCGGCACTTTACGATCCGGAGCACGGTTACTACACGCGGCACATCCGCACGGTGGGACGGCGCGGGGATTTCTCCACCAGCGCCACGCTCGGCTGCGCCCTGGCACGCGCCATTGCAGTGTGGATTCAGGCGGAATGGCGGCGCGCCGGCGCAAAGCTGCCGCTCATCGAAATCGGCCCCGGCGACGGATCGCTCCATGCCGCGGTGCGCGCGGCGCTCGGCTGGACGGGACGGATCGGGCTGTGTTCGCATTTGGTGGAGCGCTCGCCGGTGCTGCGCGCCGCACAGCAGCAGAAACTCCGCGACCGGCGGGTCGCGTGGCACCCTGACATGATCGCCGCCCTCGGCGCCTGTGGCGGGAGAGCATTGATTTTCTCCAACGAACTCGCCGATGCGTTTCCCGTCACGCTGCTGCAGCGCCGCGAGGGAGCTTGGCAGGAAGTGTGGCTCGCTTTGCAGGAAAACGGAGCCATCGCGGAGGAACTGCGTCCCGCCGGGCCTGACAAGTGCGGCGGTTCCGCCTGCCGGATGGACTGGCCCGATGGCCAGCGTGTGGAGTTGTTGCTTTCGTGGCGGGAGTGGCTGAACTCCTGGCGGGCGCAGTGGCGGCAGGGCGCGATGCTGACCGTGGATTACGGCGGCAGCGCGGCGGAGATTTATCATCGCCGTCCGCAGGGCACGGTGCGCGGCTACCTCCATCACCAGCGGCTCAAAGCGGCGGAACTTTATGCCGTCATGGGCCGCTGCGACATCACGGCGGATGTGAACTTCACCGACCTGCGCGAATGGGGCGAGGCTGCGGGACTCACGACGGCGGAATGCGTCACGCAGCGCGAGTTCGTGACCTCGCGCACCGCCGTTGCCGATTCTCTGCACGGCGACGGCGGTGCGGCGGAGGCATTTCAGTGCCTCGTGCAGCGCGTCTCATGACTGCGCGGACTTTGCCTTGTGACTCAAATCCGGCTCGCAGTAGGCGTCGTAGGCGACCCACGCCACCCACAGCACCGGCAGCACGATCAGCGCCGCTCCCAGCGTGGCGAAGGACATCAGTCCGGTGACGAGTCCGGCGACAATGTTGCCGAGTGTCAGGATGGTGAGCCCGGAGCGCCACTGATGTTTGTAGAGGTGCCCCAGGCCAGGCACGATGCTGAGATACGCGGCGGTGAGGTCGCGGTTCAGGACGGGAGAAACTTTGTCCATGTCAGTTCACCTCCTCTCAGAAGACGCTGGCATCATACCGGCCGGGGCCTTTGGCACCAAGAATTATTTTGCCCGTGAGCACGACGGATGCGGTTCCGTGCGGGAGGCGGCCATTTTCACACTTTGCAAAGTGTGAAACAACGCGCTCCGGCGGAGGGTTCGAGTGCGCTGCCGGCCGGGCGTTAGGCCTGACGTCACGGCGACATCACCGTGCGTCCGGCGTAGCGGCCGTTGACGAACGACCACGCGACGAGGTAGCCGCCGGCGCCGTCACTGTTCCACATGGCGATGGCCATTTGTTTCGCCGGATCGCCGGGCGTCAGGAGAAACAGCTGCGACATGTTCGGCTCGAAAAGATCGGCGGTGGCGGCGGCAGGGATGGTGACGGTTTTGCCGTCGAGCTTCACTTCGAGGGCGAGGGACCGGGTGGGCATGGTGCCGTCGGTGCCCCACGGATGCCGGCCATCCACCAGCAGCATGCCCTCCTCATCGCCTTTGCCTTTGGATATCCTGTGGTCCTTTTCCTGGAACTTCGCCGCCGTCACGGTCACCTCCGCGCCACGGTGGCTCACGGCTCCTTTCTCGTCATCGTCCGCACCGGTGGCGGCGATTTGCTTCCAGCCGTCGAGTTTCTTCAGCCGGCTGGAGTGGATGAACTGATCACCTTCCCCCGCGCCGCCGGCGTCGATTTCCGTCCAGTCGCCTTTGGCGGAAAAGGCGCTGACGATGGCGCCGGAGGTGACCTTGCCTGACACTTTGGCGTCGAGCGAGGCGGCGGCACGCACGTTGGCCGTGCCGTCCTTGTCTTCGACGACGCGCAGCAGTTCGGTGAAGCTTTCATCCAGCGCCTTTGGCTCACCGCCGCGGAGGCCGGTGCATGTCAGCGAAAGGGCGAGAACGGCGGCGAAGCGGAGCGATTTCATAACTCCTCCCTACACTGCTCCGCCGCGGCGGACAATTCCATTCTGGCGTCCGGCTACTTCGATTTCCGGCTGCCGCGCGGGGTTCGGCGAGTGGCTTTTTCTGCGGCCGGGGACGGCGCATCGTCTTCCGGCCCGATGCCGAACATTTCGGTCAGGTCGAGGCCGGCCACGGCGGCGGCGCGGGACGGTTCGACCGGTGCGGCGTCGCTGGTCAGGGCGGCGACGGCCTCTTTGGCATTGCCGGCGATGAGCTGCTGCGGATCCACGCCGCGCAGCTGGAACAGCAGGGCGGGTGAGGCATCGAGCCGGCTGCCGACGGCATAGAGTGTGGCGGCGAGATGCTTGCACAGGCCGGCGAAGTCCGGGCAGGTGCAGCTGAGCCGGATATCGCGCGGGGCGGGGAAGAGGCCGTGAGTCAGGTCGGTCACTTCGCGCATCACTTCATCGCTCAGGGTGCCGGAGAGCAGTTCCATGAGCCCGCCGATTTTTCCCTGACATCGCGCTTTGAGCCGCTTCCATGCCTCGCGCGCGAGCGGCGTGATGGTGATGCGCACGCTGTAGATGCGGGTGCCGGCCACGGTGGCGGTGACGAGGCCTTGCGTGACCTCGAGGTCGAGCACTTTCCCGGCGCGGAAGTAACTGCGCCCGCGCGGCATGCGGCTTTCGTAGTCGCTGTAGGCCATGAGATTCCGATTCCATGCCTGGCCCCAGAAAGTGGTGCTGAGATTGCGGCCATGATCCGGTACTTCTGCGCGCAGTGACTCGCCGGCGGCGCGACGGCGCTCCAGTTCGCGCTGCACTTTCCGTTCGTCATCAGCCCGGCCGCTCCACCAGTGACCTCCGTCCTCATCTCCGGCATAACGCCGCCGTGCGGGATAATCATCGTCATAGACGATGTCATCGCGGCGGGCGGAGCGTCGGGCAGGCATGGAACGGCGGGCCGCGGCAGGAGCGGACCTGGTTAGAAGTAGCCCTCCTTCTTGCGGTCCTCCATCGCGGATTCGCTGCGCTGGTCGTCGGCGCGGGTGCCGCGTTCGGTCTGTCTGGCTGCAGCGACTTCGGCCACGATGTCGTCGAGCGTGGCGGCGGTGCTTTCCACGGCGCCGGTGCAGGTGACGTCGCCGATGGTGCGGAAGCGGATCGTCAATTCGACCACGTTTTCCTCCGGCTGCGGGTTGGCGAATCCGGTCTCGGCATCGAGCCACGAGCCGTCGCGCTGAAAGACGCGGCGCCGGTGGCTGAAGTAGAGCGAAGGGAGGGGAATGCTCTCCTGACGGATGTACTGCCACACGTCCATCTCGGTCCAGTTGCTCAGCGGAAAGACGCGGAAGTGTTCGCCGTCGTGCATCCGGCCGTTGAAGAGATTCCAGAGTTCCGGGCGCTGGTTTTTGGGATCCCACTGACCGAAGTCATTGCGGTGACTGAAGAACCGCTCCTTGGCACGGGCCTTTTCCTCGTCGCGCCGTCCGCCGCCGAGACAGGCGTCGAATTTGTTTTCGGCGACAGCGTCGAGCAGCGTCACGGTCTGCAGCTTGTTGCGGCTGGCACGCGGTCCTTTTTCCTCCACCACACGGCCGGAGTCGATGCTGTCCTGCACGAGGGCCGCCACCAGCCGCGCCCCGATTTTGTCCACGAACATGTCGCGATAGGTGAGCGTTTCCGGGAAATTATGACCGGTATCCACGTGCAGCAGCGCGAATGGCATCCGTCCCGGGTGAAAGGCTTTTCGCGCCAGCCATGCCATGACGATGCTGTCTTTGCCGCCGGAGAAGAGCAGGGCGGGATTGCGGAACTGGGCGGCGGTTTCCCGAAGGACATAGATCGCTTCGGATTCCAGCTGCTGGAGATGGCTGATATTGTAACTGTGAAAGGCGGACATCGTGGAGCGGTGCACTCACACGGGAAAAATCCAAGCGCAAGCGAATTCCCACTATTCCATATAGGAATAGTGGAGAATAGAGCTGCGACTCCCTGGTGCAGGGACCCGGTTCAGCGTGTTCGAACGGCGACACGCACGAAGGCGCGACCGTCCGGAGCCGGCGCCAGGGACCGAACGACGACCGTGGCGGTGCCGTCGTCGAGGGGAGTCTCCGAGACCAGTGAGAAGGCCCCTGCGTCCCATGTCACCATGTCGGAGGAGATTTGCGGTTCCACGATCACATCATCCGCCGCGAGGCGGCGCTGATAAGTGACAGTGAGGTGACCGTCCGGTGTGACCACACTGGAAACGGCCGGCTGGCCGGCCACCGCATCGCTCGTGCCCAGTCCGTGCTCGAGCAGCGCATCCTGGCCGTCGTGGTCAAGGTCATCGCCTGGATTGCCGGTGAGGTTCACGGCATCGCTGCTCCCGGGATTCCCGCCTGTGCTGGCACTGGCGCGCCAGTTGGCCGCGAGATTGTGGTCCGGATTGCCGGCGGGATTGATCAGGACCAGGCTGTAGCCCGCGCCGTCGGGTGCGGTCGGCCAGGGAGGGTTGTCGTCGTAGGAGAAGTCTTTGATGGAGACACCGGCGGCGCTCACGAGCGTCAGGCCTTCTCCGGCGTTGTTGAGATTCGTGCCGTTGTTGAACTCTCCTGCGGCGAGCGTTGCAGCGGCGCCGGGATAGCGCATGAGAAAGGCGGCGCGGCTGGACGGGACGGTGATTCTCGCGCCGGGTTGCAACTGAGTCCCCGCGGCAAAAGCGTAATCGATGCCCGCGGTGAAGCGCACGCCGGTGAGGTCCAGCACGGCGGCGCTGATGTTCTGCAGTTCCACGTATTCGAAGAAGCTGTCATCGGTGTAGCCGGCGATGTTCTCCGCCGCGGTGGGATCGGAGGGATGGTACATGATCTCGGAGACCACGAGATTGTCAGGGCTGGCGGGAACGATCTGCGTGGTGTTGTTGACCGTGATGTTGGCCGTGCCGATGACCGCGCCGGAGAAATTGACCGCCTCGAGAGTGACGGTGCTCTGCCCCGGCGGCACCGGCACGGTGGTTTGCCATGTGCTGTTGCCGGTCCATGTCACACTGAGCGGCTCCGTGCTGCCCTGGATGCGAATGCTGCGGACATTGACCCACCCGTTGCCGTTCAGGGTGGCGGTGCTGGAGGCGACCGTCAGCGGACTGGCCGTGGTGATGGCGAAGGCAATCTGCGGAATGCCGGACGTGATCTGGCTGAGCACGTTGCTGCTCCGGCTGTTCATGTAACTCAAGTGACTTGACCACGGCTGCGCGGGATCGAGAGTGGCAAAATGGGATGTCCAGATGGACATGTAGCTGTTGTTATAGGTCGTGGTGATGATGTCGTGCAGGTGGCCGTAATAGAGCCTCCGGCGGGCCGGTGAGGTGGAGACGAACGTATTGCAGTCGGGATTGGAGGTGATGCTGCGCGTGGTGCTGAAGGAGAAGTCCATGTCGTGCGGCAGAAAAACGACGCGGCCGTCCGGCTTGGCATAATAGATCCCGTTGTGCTGACTGCCGGCGGCGGCGTTGTCGCCTGCTCCGGAGAGTACGGCGTAGGCCATGCCGCGCAGCCACTCATCCACGTCCACGCGTTCGGCGAGGGCGGTCTCGAAGGCCGCACCGGAGAGATTGAAGAGCTTGCAGTAATTCATGATCGGCGCGAAGTCGTCGGCCTCGCGGTTGATCTTGTTGAGGAAGTGCCAGCGGTACCGTTCCTGATCGTCTCCGTGATTGGTGACGTTGACGCCGATGACTCCGTCCGGCTGAGGCAGTTTGTTGCCGCTGGCGTCTGCAGACGTGGGGTAATAGACCAGCTCGTATTCGAAGAGCCGGCCCTCCGATCCGTTCTCATACTGGGAATCCAGAAAAACATCGTCGTAGCGAGCGAGCTGCAATACGGCGGTGCGTGTCAGGGCACTGTTGGGAGAGAGAATCTTGATGAGATCGAAGTAACGGCTCACGGGACCGCCGGAATTGGAGATCATCACATCGTAGAGAATCTCCTGCTGACCGGAATTGACGCCTTCGGAGCGGTCCACGGCCACACCGCCGAGCGTGCCGCGGAACAGCGCGTCGGATGGAAAGTCGATGTTGTAGCCCACCCGCGGCACTTCATTGCGTCCGCGTTCGCTGCTTTTGAGGCGCACCCCGGCGCCGTAGTAGATGTCATTCTCCCGGTCGATGATGGTGCATTCGATGCGGTCGTTGCTCATCACGTTGATGGGGGTGTGCATCCAGTCGCGGTCGGCATTGGTGGTGATGACCCGGAAATTGTGCAGCCCGTTGGTCGCCGCGGCGCCGTCGTTCACCTTGTAAAGCGCCCGGGAGTCCGGCCCGGCGGCGGGGTAAAACTCAGCGGCGCCCGGAGCGTCGGTGCCGCGGACATAGAACTGCACCACCGCACCGGCCACCTGACCGGGGATGCTGCCGGTGTAGAGTCCGCCGCCCGTGGTGGACATGGCGGTGTTGAGCCAGCTGCCGCCGTTGACGGAGTAGAAAAGTGTCAGGACTCCGATGCCGTCGGGATCGGACGCCGTGCAGGAAACGACCGTCACCTCGCCGGCGGCGGGCACCGGGGGCGAGTGTTTCAGCCCGGAGAACGTGGGACCGGCATTGGCGACGCGGCGGGAATTCTCCGCGCCGGGCGTTCCCGGGTTCGCCACGCGGTCGATGACATTCACTCTGGCGAGCCGGTTGAAGTAGCAGCGGGTGTGGAGCTGATTGCCTCCAGCGACCCAGCGGGCGCGGAAACTGACCTGATAGGATTGTCCGTTGGAAATCGTGCCGGCCAGGGTGGTTTCGATCTGATTGTGCATGTGCTCCGTGGGGCCGGTGGCGACGAGGCGGAGGATGTTGTTGCCAGGATTGCCGGGTTCGGGGATCACCTGACTGGCGCGGTGATTGCCGCGGCGGCGCCATGCGGCGGCGTTGTTGAAGGCGCCGTCCGCGATCTTTTGCACGCTGGTGCCGCCGGGGTTTTCGATGACGCTGATGTCGTCGATCCAGATTTCGCCGGCAGCCATCAGGCCCATGTTGAATTCATTCCACTGGCCGTCCGGGCCGCCGTTGCTGGCGGCCGCAGTGGCGGTGTAGGTGTAGGTGCGCCAGGCGGTGCGGCTGCCTTCATCGCTCGCGGCCCATGCGCCGGACTGCATGTTATCGGAATCGGGATCGCGCAGTTCCAGGCTCGTGCCGCCGCCGTCGGCGAACTCCGGCCAGCGGCCGCTGTCGTAGTAGCGGACCTCGTCCGCCGTATTGCGCAGCGCATCGCGCAAAACGATGTGCTCGCCGGTGCGGGAGAGCGAACCGGTGAAGGTGCCCAGCACGCGGGCGGAGGGATGGGCGGCGGAAAATGCGGCGGGATCGCGCACCACGCAGGCGAATTCGCCAGGGGCGAGCATCGTGCCGGCGGGAAAGGAAAAAGTCAGGCCGTCTTCAAAGTCCCAGCCGGTGAGATTCACCGCGGCCGGTCCGCGGTTGGTGAGTTCGAGCCACTGATTGTCGCTGTTGCGCAGCGGCTGGCCGGGCGTCCCTGGCGTGAGCTGCACCCGCGCGTCCAGTTTCAGACCGAACACCATGTCGCTGCTGCCGGTGCTGCCCTGGTGGACTTCGACGGAAAGCCGGTTGGAGCCGGCGATGAGGCCGCTGACGGGCAGCACGAGAGAATTGAGCACCGCGTTGTCCACGCCGGTCGAGGCGAGAGTCTCCGGAGTGACTGCGCCGTTGGCCATGCCGAAGCGGGAAGACGGAATCTCGACGCCATTCAGGTAGAAAATGGCCCCGTCGTCTATCATGTGCGTGATTTCCAGGGAGGTGGCCGTGGCCAGTTGCTGGGCGGTCACGGTGAAGTCGCGTTCAAAGTAATAGGTGACCGTGGCCTGGACATAAGGCGTCAGCACGGTGGCGAGCGGGACCGGCAGGGGTGAGGATTCGACGCCGATGGGGCTTGCGCCGGTGAGCCAGTTGCCGCCCGCCGGATGGGCTGTCGCCGCCCAGTTGGCCGGCAGGTTTTCATCGGCAGCGTTGTAGCGCCAGGTGTCTCCATAACTGATCAGCGGATCGCTTTGAAAGGTCGGCGGCAGTGCCGGGACCGGAGCGAGGGCCGGCGGGTTGTACATGATCTCATTGATGACCACGCTGTCGTTGAAGACGAAGGCATTCGCCGCGCCCGGCGTGGCAGCGGACGGATAGGCCCACTCGCCGCCGCGGGACTCCGCGCGTCCGCGCAGACGTCCGGTTTGCTGCCGTGCATCCATGAGGGCGGATTTACCTGACGTGAACAGGAACACCTTCTCGCCGTCGGCTGGACGGAACCCGAGAGTGGCTTCGCTGAGCAGGAGCACCGCGCCGCCGGCGAGCGAGCCTGACGGAATGGCGTAGTCCCGCGCCGCATCGCCGCCGGCATTCACGATCACTCCGGCGAGGTCCACCGGCGCGGCGCCGGTGTTCACGATTTCCACCCACCACGCGGCTTCGGTGGCCGCCGGGATTTCGTTGAGGCGCAGGGGCGGGGCGGCGCCGGGCACGGCGTCGAAGGTATCCATGTCGAGCTGTGCGCCCCAGACGATGTCGCTGTTGCCGATGGCACCCTGGTGGACCTCCACTGAGAGGCGGTTCGTTCCTGCGACCAGTGCCGTCGTGGGCAGCGGCACGTAGGAGGAGAGGGAGGTGCCGGCTTCGACCGCTGCACTGGAAGCCAGGGTGGAGGAGACGATGGCGCCGCCCGGCATGCCGATGCGCGTGGCCTCCTGGCCGTTGATGTAAATCACCGCGCCGTCGTCGAGGGCGTGCCTGATTTTGAGCGCGGCGATACTGGAGAGTTGAGCAGCGGTGACGTTAAACTCGGTCTCGAAATAATAGGTGACGACGTAGGGCGAGTTGAGCCCGGGAAAACGCAGCGTCTTCCCGATGGGCACGGTCGCGCTGGTCTCGTAGGCAATCGCGCCGGTGCCCGATTCCCACAGGTTCACGCCGGTGCCGCCGACGGCATGTGCAGTCTGCGCCCACGTGGCATCCAAGGCGGGTCCGTTCTGATTGAAGCGCCACGTGTTGTCGAGGTTGAACAGGTTCACTGTCGTGACCGGCGGCGGCGCTCCGGCATCGGGGAAATTGATCGCGCCCGGTGTGCCGCCGGGCTGCACGCTCACCGTCCAGCTGGCGTGGCGCCCGCTGTCCGCATAAGGCAAACGCTTGGCCAGGGTGAAGCCCGAGCCGTCCGCGCCGGCGGGCCACGGGGCGTCGTCGGCGAAATCCACTTCGTCCATCAGGCGGTCACTGTGATTGATCAGGCGGAGCCGCTGCCCGTTGTTCTGGATGCTGCCGGTGAAGGGTCCGAACTGCCCCGCGCCGGGCGTTTTGGCCACCACGATATAGGTGCCGGGATTGACGATGGTGTTGGGCGGAAACGTGTAGCCGATGCCGTCGATTCTCCAGCCGGAGATGTCCGTCTTGATGCCCATCTGATTGAACAGCTCGACATACTCGCCGGCCTCCGAAGTGCCCGCAGGGTTGTACTGGATTTCATTGAAGGTGACAACGCAGTCCGATGAGGCGGAGGCACGGACGGCGAGCACCGCGAGCGAGAGGGCGGTAGTGGGGCGGATCATAAAGGCGGGAGGAGGGGAGATGAATCGATGACACCAGACGGAGTCAGAGAACGCAAGTCTGAGGTGTGAGGTTTTCTGCGGATGGAGTTTCTTGACTGGAAGGCACGGGCCGCGACACAGCAGGCACCGGCGGTGGAGCTGCTTCGCCCGGGGCCGCCGCGGCGCAGGTTACAGTTCGGTGACGCGCAGGCGGACGAATTCCCGCACGGCGGTACTGCGGGGAACGCTGGAGCGGAAGGTGACCGTCTCCGTGCCGTCTCCGTTGTCGGCCGCCGCGCCGTGCTGCACGGTGAGCGGCAGCCAGTTTTGACCGTCAGTGGAGATTTCCGGAGTGTAGAGAATGTCCACACTGTGCTTCCAGCGGCGGAAGGTCAGGGCATAGTAATTCTGCCCGGCGGCGCTGACGATCACCGCCTGCGGCAGGTTCGTCTGGGTGCCGTCGAGCGGATGGGAGTTCACGGCGTATTCGACGAGATTGAGCAGGAAGTCTTTGTCAGGATCGGCGCTGCGCATGTTTTCATCGCCGGCGAGAGTCGGGAAGGCGGTGTTCTCCCAGACATCGTAGCCCATGCTGTAAGCGGCGTCGCCCCCGCCGGGAGATCCGCCCGCGGCCGCGCTGATGCTCCAGTTGGTGCGCAGGCCCCAGTCGCTGTAGGGCGCGCCTGACGTGTCGCGGAAAACGAGCG
Organism: uncultured Akkermansia sp.; assembly: GCA_964523105.1. Lineage (GTDB taxonomy): Bacteria > Verrucomicrobiota > Verrucomicrobiia > Verrucomicrobiales > V1-33 > V1-33. The sequence goes on along the minus strand of CAZFZN010000007.1, from coordinate 10,598 downwards.
AATAGCCGTCGCCGTCAGTGGGTGAATACCAGTCGCCGTAGCTGAATTCGAGAATCTCCTCGCCGCGGGGGTCGAAGACGGTGAGCTTTTCGCCGCCGTTGTCGAGATTGCCGGTCCATTGTCCTGCGATGGTCAGGCCGGCGGTGTTGTAGCGCATCGCGAACGCGGCGCTGTTGGCCACCACGAGCAGCCGCGCGCCCGCTGCGAGGACGGTGGCGGCGGGGAAGGTGAAGGTGACCGCGTCGTCGAGCCGCGCGCCACTCAGATCGAGTGGCACGGCGCCGATGTTTTGAAATTCGAGGAATTCAAAATCACCCGCGGTCCACGAGGGATTGCCAGCCAGTTCGGAGGCGGAGGGATTGAGCGGGTTGTAGTGAATCTCGCTGACGCGCAGCTGCTGCTGGCCGGCAGTGGGCGCGGCGGGCCATGTGTAGCCGGCGATCAGCGCGCCGGAGGAGTCGCGCAGTTCCACGGTTTCGCCGCGGGCGGAAAGCCGGCCCTGGTAGGGACCGGCGACATAACAGTATTCCCCGGCTTTGGGACTTACCGTGCGCTGACGGAAGTCGCGCGGACTCCGGGTCACGAAGAGATCGCCCATGTGCTGCGTCGTGCCCGCGCCTGGAGGAATCACCGTGCCGCCGGGAAACGTGAACTCCACCGCGCCGCTCAGGGTCCAGTCGGAGACGTCCACCGCATCGGTGAGGCTGTTGTTGCGCACGACCAGATACTCCTGATTTTCCGCGCCGGGATCGTAGTTCACGGACTGAATCACCACGGCCGGCACCGCCGCCTGCGCGGCCGGCAGCGGCTCGCTGCCGCTCATGTTATTCGGTGAGCCGGCGGGGCGGGAGGGATGGTTGTAAAGAAAGGCGCGGCGCCCGGGCAGGAAAGGCGGCACGCTGGACCGTCCGAACGAAGCATAGGGTGTGGCCTGCGGATAAGTGCCGGCGGGATTGGAATCGAGAATGCGCTGGGCCGAGGCACGCGCCGTGTGGAATGGAGCGGCGGCATTGGTCCACGGGATGGAGCCGCCGCCATTGCCGTCCGTCCAGAATCCCCAGCGCTGAAAATCAAGAAACGCGTCCGACGTGTTCGGCGGCAGCCCTGGCGGATCGATCAGGTCGAGCAGCTCGGCGATGCGGGTCTCGAAGTAGCCCGTCGTGGACGTGGCGGAGAGATAGTACTGATCCATCAGCGTGCGCATGCGGCGCATCCATGCCTTGTTCAGTTCCGGCGAGTCGTAGAGGAACTGCTTGAGCCGGTTGGTGGCGCCGTTGCGCATGTCGCGCTGGCTGTCGATGTCGTCATCGAAGTAATTCTGCGCGCTGGTCCACGTGTGCCCGAATGACAGATCCATGTCCCACGCGAGCAGCTTCCAGTCGTTCTGCAGGCCGGGTTCCTTGTAGAGGTAGTAATTCTTGTGTCCCTGGTCCTGACTGTTGATCAGCGCGAGCGCGGCGAGGTTGTTGAGCAGGATGGGAATGTCCACATTGTCGTAGCCGTAGAGCCGGCGCGTGCCGATGGCGGTGCCGGGGTTGAGGCCGTTGATGAGGGCCTGGAGGTCGTTGTTGTTCTCCCAGCGGCGGGTTTTCTTTTCCACGCCGCTCGTCGCGTTATCGAGCGAATTGTACATCTTGTAGAGCGCGCCTTCCGGATCGAGCCCCACGCGTTCGAGATAGCGGTCGTCGCCGTCCTCCACCATGTCCACCACGGCGAAGAACGACCCGTTGCGCTCCACGCGCACGGGGAAGGCGAAATGCCCCCTGCTGCCCGTGACGCGCATCGTCTCCCAGGCGAGCGCGTTGCGCACCTTCGATTTGTCGCCCCAGTTTGTCAGGAGGTCGATGTCCTTCACGCGGCGCGTGCCGGCTTCATAACGGAAGCGGTTGTCGCGGTTGAAGTCGAGATTGTAGCTCTTCTTCACAAACCCGCCGGTGCTCTGGCCGTGGCGGTTGATGAAGACGTTGTCGTAGAACTCATCGAGGAACCAGATGGCGCAGCGCGTGCCGCCCGTGCCGTCGGCGCCTGCGGCGTTCTGGATGAAGGTGGAGATCACCGGCAGCTGCGAAGTCGCAGTGCGGCTGTCCTGCGCCACAGTGCCCCAGTATTCGGGGGAATCGGCGGGATCGAGAAACTGCGGGGACTTGCCCTCCTTCGCCGCGGTGTCGGTGGCCACCACGCGCCAGCGAATCATCTGGCCGGGCGGAACAGTGATCCCTGAAATCAGCGCCCCATAGGTTTGATCCTGCGCGCCACCGTCGCCGTGCGCGCCGTCATCGTACATGGTCAATGACTGCTCGGCACCGAACATTACCCGCCATTTCAATTCCACCGAGGCAACAGGATGGACCGTTGGCAACACCTCCGCGGTGATGGGCAGAGAAACGGGACCGTCCGGCGCAGGCAGCGTCCTGGGCACGTTCCGCACCAGCGGCCCCGGATTCGTGTCGGCTCCGACATTGAACTCACCTGGCGTCGGAGTGGCCATGTAACCCAGCAGCGGGGCCCCGGAAGTCGTCGTCGCTATGAGCATGGGAGTCCACAGCGCATCCGAACTCGTGGTGCCGGCATTCAGCCCCTGGATGCACAGCATATTGGCTCCCTCCACCAGCGAGGACAGCGCCGCCGACGGCAGCGGGAAGTCCTCATAAATCACCGCGGCGCCGTCGTCATGGTTGGTCCCCGCCGAGGTCCAGTCGAGGGTGGCGGGGCCATTCGCGCTGGCGACCATCGTGGGACTGCCGTTCAGCCAGGCTCCAAAGCCGTCGTCGTACTTCATGCGCAGTTTGAGCGCGATGACGCTGGCCGCATTCGTCACCTGAAACGGAATGCGGATGTAGATACTCTGACGGATGTTGTACATTGCGGCGTTGCAGTCGCTTTGGAAGTGCGCGTTGTAGCCGGTACTTCGTTCATAGCCGACTCCGGTGAAGCCCGCGGTCCACGTGGAGTCGTCAAATTCCGGCCCGATCCAGACGCTCGACGAATTGGGGTTCGGCTGCCCGCCGATGAGAATGTCGTTGGCACTCGAGGAGGGCACGCGCCACCGGCACGGCACTCCCGGCTCCGACGGCACTCCCTGCTGATAGCCCTGGATCAGCGTCACGTCATTCGTCGCCACTCCATAACCATAGCTCACATCCTCGAACTGCGGCGGATAGGCGGGCCCGAACTGATGCTCCACCGCGGCGTCCGGCCGGAGCAGGCCGAGGTACTCGCCGGTCCGGGAGAGCTGGAAATTGGTGTGCAGCTCGCGCGCCGGGTCGCGGCGGTTCTTGTTGGAGGCAAATACCACGAGCCGCCCGCCGGCGGGAATCGTCACCGCGGGAAAGACCCATTTGTTCGGCTCCGCCGCATCGTCCGTCAGCCGCCAGCCGAGCAGATTGACGCCGGCGGTGTCGGGATTGTATATCTCCAGCCAGTCCGGGTAGTCGCCGTCCTCATCCGTCAGGAAATCGGCATTGTCGGCCATGAATTCGGAAATCTGAAGGGCGGCGGATGCCGGCGGGGCAAGGGCCAGCGCAAGCAGCGCGGCGGTGAGGGCGCGGTTTTTCATAGGGAGGAAGTGAAGTTGCGCTGAATTGTGACGATTCCGTCACCGGCAGGGAAGGCTAAAATCCCCCCTGCGGCGGAAAAGGACGCAAATCCCCCCGAATAGGGCCATTTTTCAGCGTGCCTTTCAATTTGCGAGCAAACCACGCGCGCGGGCCGCATCCCTGGCGATTTGTTCCTTCAAGGCCTCGAGAGACTCGAAGCGACGCTCCTCGCGCAACCGCTCGACAAACCGCACCTCCATGTCCTCGCCGTAGATGTCCTCCGCAAAGTCGAACAGATGCACCTCCAGCCGGCGCCGCGCGGTCTCCTCCTCCACCGTGGGCCGGCGGCCCAGATTAGCCACACCATCGTGCACGGTTCCCTTCACCAGCGCCCGGACGGCATACACGCCGAGTGGAGGCAACTGCTCCGATTCCAGCTCGAGATTCGCCGTGGGATAGCCGATTTGATTTCCCAGGTGCCGTCCATGAACCACGGTGCCCAGCACGGAATAATCGCGCGCCAGCAGCGCCGCCGCCGTCGCAAAGTCCCCGGCCTCCACTGCGCTGCGGATGCGCGTGCTGCTCACCGCTTCGCCCTCCGCCATGATCGGACTGATGCCATGCACCGCGAAACCGTGCTCCCGCCCCAGCTGCTCCAGCGTCTCCAGCGTGCCTGCTCGCCCGCGGCCGAACGCCCACGACCGGCCCACGCTCACCGACGCCAGCGGGCGCGCCGCGTTCGCCAGCAGCCGCACGAAATCCTCCGGACTCAACGCCGCCATCGCGGCATCGAAGGGCACCACCAGCAGATGCGACACCCCCAGCCGCCCGAGAATCAGCGCCTTGTGGCGCAGAGAAGTCAGCATTTGCGGCGCCGACAGCGGCCTCAGGAACTTCTGCGGATGCGGATCGAACGTCGCCACCACCGCCGTCCCGCCCCGCTGCTCCGCCTGGAGCCGCGCCCGCCCGATGACTTCCTGATGACCGGCATGCACGCCGTCAAAAAACCCGATGGCCAAATGCACCGGCCCGGGAACAGACGAGAGGCCGGCGATGGAGTGAAGAATTTGCATGAAGAGGACGGAATCGGCGGATAGCACGGGAGTTCGCCGTAAAGCAACGGCTTCCCGCCCGCGCTCCTCGTTTTCAGCAAAACCAAGACCCCGGCCTCCGACCTCCGACTTCTGACCTCTGACCTCTGACCTCTGACCTCCGTCCTCCGTCCTCCGTCCTCCGTCCTCCGTCCTCTGTCCTCCGCCCTCTGTCCTCCGTCCTCCGTCTTCCGTCCTCTGTCCTCCGTCCTCCCTCCTCCGCCCTCCGTCCTTCCCCCAAATTGCACCTGGAAAATCCCCGGGCCGCCGCCACGATGCGCGTCAGTGTCCGACCGCGGTAATCAATTCTACGATGAAGTCAGCAGCACCCCGAAAACGGTGTTCGATGTCTCGCTGCGCCCTCCGGGCTTCGCCGACTTCACCGGTCAGGCCAAGGTCGTGGAGCTGCTCACCATGCGCGTCGAAGCCGCGAAACAGCGCGGCGATGTGCTCGACCACGTCCTGCTCTGCGGCCCGCCGGGACTGGGCAAGACCAGCCTCGCGCACATTATCGCCGCCACCGTCGGCAGCACCATTCACACCTGCAACGGCCCGCAGATCGAGAAAGCCGGCGACCTCGCCGCCATCCTCACCAAGCTGGAGCGCGGCGACGTGCTCTTCATCGACGAAATTCACCGCCTCCATCCGAAGCTTGAAGAATACCTCTACCCCGCGATGGAGGACTACAAGCTGGACATCATCATCGATCAGGGTCCCAGCGCCCGCAGCATTCAGCTTCCCCTGCCACGATTTACCCTCGTCGGCGCCACCACGCGCAGCGGCATGCTCACCGCTCCGCTGCGCAGCCGTTTCGGCATGGTGAACCGGCTCGACTATTACCCCGCCGCCGAACTCGCCAACATCATTGAGCGCAGCGCCGCCCTCCTCGATATGAAGGTCGAACGCCCCGGCGCCGAGGAAATCGCCACCCGCGCCCGCGGCACCCCGCGCGTCGCCAACATGCTCCTCCGCTATGTCCGCGATTACGCCCAGGTCCGCGCCGACAATATCATCACCCGCGACGTCGCCGACGCCGCGCTGGCTTTGATTGAGATCGACGCCGACGGGCTCGACGAAATGGACAAGCGCATTCTCGAAGCGATCATCCACAAATTCGACGGCGGCCCCGTCGGCCTCAACACCGTCGCCGTCGCCGTCGGCGAAGACTCCACCACGCTGGAGGAGGTCAACGAGCCCTACCTCATCATGAAAGGCTTCCTGAAGAGGACGCCGAGAGGCCGCGTCGCCCTCGCCGCCGCCTACCGCAAACTCGGCGTCGAGCCGCCCCCGCGCGCAGAGAGTCAGGCGGAACTTTTTTGAACTCCACTGCCCTAATGAAACTCGGATTCGTCTCCGCCATTCTCCCTGAACTCAGTCTCGATGAAGTGCTCGCCTTCGCTGCGGCGGAGGGATTCTCCTGTGTCGAAGTCATGTGCTGGCCTACAGGAAAAGCGGAGCGCAAGTACGCCGGCGTGACGCATGTGGATGTGTGCGACTTCACTGCCGCCCGCGCGAACGAGGTGAATGCCACTGCGGCGCGGCACGGTGTGGAGATTTCGGCGCTGGGGTATTATCCCAATGCGCTCGATCCTTCGCCGGAAGTGTCAGGGGTGGCGGTGGCTCATCTGGAAAAAGTGATCCGCGCGGCGGCCATGCTGGGACTGAAGACAGTGACCACCTTCATCGGTCGCGACTGGAAGCGGAGCGTGGACGACAACTGGCCGCGGCTGCTGGAAATCTGGCGACCGCTGGTGGCGCTGGCGGAGAAGGAGGGCGTGCGCATCGGCATCGAGAACTGCCCGATGCTCTTCACCAACGACGAATGGCCGGGCGGGAAGAACATCGCGGTCTCGCCGGTGATCTGGCGGCGTCTCTTTGCCGACCTCGGCCCGGCGCTCGGCCTCAACTTCGACCCCAGCCATCTCGTGCTCCAGCACATGGACGCCATCGCGCCGCTGCGGGAATTCGCGCCGCGCTTCTGGCACGTCCATGCGAAGGATGTGAAGATCAACGCCGCCGCGCGCGACGAGCACGGCGTCTTCGCGCCGCCGCTGCTCTGGCATCAGCCGCGCATTCCCGGCTATGGCGAACTCGACTGGTGCCAATTCATGGGTGCGCTGCGGGCCACGGGTTATGACGGGCCGGTCTGCATTGAAGTCGAGGATGACACGTTCGGTAAAACATTGGAGGGACGAAAGGCGGCGCTGCGCACGGCGCGAAACATTCTCGCGCCGCACTTTGCATAGGATTTTGCACAGGAGGGCGCGGAGCCGGCAGAGGCCCGGGCTTTGCGGAGTTTTCTGTATCGCAACACTCTCTTTCCTCCGTTACCTCCTGTTCCATCCTCGTCGCGTCTGACCGAGCCTCTGCTCCCTCTGCGCTCTCCTGTTCAAAACCCCTCCATGCTTCTGTACCGATGAAATACACCGTCGCCGAACTCGCCAAGATGATCGACCACTCGTTGCTGCATCCGACCATGACGGATGCGGAGCTGGAAGCCGGCTGTGCGCTGGCGGCGAAATATCAGGTCGCGTCCGTGTGCATCAAACCCTACGCCGTGGCGCGCGCGGCGGAGCTGCTCCGCGGCAGCGGCGTGCTCGTCGGCGCGGTCATTGGGTTTCCTCACGGCAACTCCTGCACCGAATCAAAACGCTACGAGACGGAACTCGCCTGCCGCGACGGCGCGGCGGAAATTGATATGGTCATCAACGCCGGCAAGGCGCTCAGCGGCGACTGGGCCTACGTGGAGCGCGACATCAAAGCCGTCTGTGACGAAGCCGCGCGCCACGGAGCGAAGGTGAAGGTGATTTTTGAAAACGACTATCTGACAAATGGCGGTGCCGGCCTGAGCAGCGATGACTTCAAGCGCCGGCTCTGCGAAATCTGCGCCCGCGCCGGCGCGGCGTGGGTCAAGACCAGCAGCGGCTACGGTTTTGTGAAACAGCCTGACGGCAGCTACAATTACAAAGGGGCCACGGAGCACGACCTCGCGCTGATGCGCGCCGCCAGCCCGCCTCATGTCCAGGTGAAAGCCGCCGGCGGCGTGCGCGACCTGGACGGGCTCATTCGCGTGCGCGAACTCGGGGGCACACGCTGCGGGGCCACGGCCACCGCCGCCATGCTCGACGAAGCCGTGCGCCGCGCCGCGAGCGGGGAAAGCGGCGGCACCGGGGCGATTGGCGCGGGCGGTTATTGAAGCGGCAGCCACAGATGGACGCAGATTTATACAGATGTGAGCAAGTGAGTTTCAGGAACTCTGCCAAAATAGAGCATTTTGTTCTCAGCCAGATCTGTGTCCATCTGTGTCCATCCGTGGCCTTTCTTCCGCCTGATTCCAGCCCCTTGCACAAGTACATCGCCCGCTCCAGTGAGCCCCCCGCATGACCGGACGCAGCAAAGACCGCATCGTCGCCATCGTGGGCCGGCCGAACGTGGGCAAGTCCGCGCTCTTCAACCGGCTCGCGGGGCGGCGCATTGCCATCGTGCATGACCAGCCCGGCGTGACGCGCGACCGGCTCTCGGCACCTGTGCAGGACGCGGCGTTTCCTGTCACCGTCATGGACACCGGCGGCATCGGCGCGACGCTCGATGATGACTTTGCCGGCGCTGTGCGCACGGAAGCGGAGATCGCCATCGCGGCGGCGGATGCGATTCTGTTCGTCGTGGATGCGCTCCACGGCATTCACCCGGTGGATCAGAGTGTCGCCCAGATGCTGCGCAAACAGGGCAAGCCCGTCATCCTCGGTGTGAACAAAGCCGACGATCCCAAACACGCCAACAACATCGCCGATTTCATGCGGCTCGGCTTTAAGACGGTGTGCGACTTCAGCTCCACGCACGGGCGCGGCATCGAGCGGCTCGTTAAAACCATCGAGCAAACCCTTGGCCCGCCCGCGGAGCCGGTCGAGATCACCGGGGCTGAGCCCTTCAATCCTCACACGGACGCACAGACCACGCGCGTGGCCATCGTGGGCCGGCCCAACGTCGGCAAGTCCTCTCTCTTCAACGCCATCCTCGGCGACGAGCGCGCCATCGTCAGCGATGTCGCCGGCACCACGCGCGACAGCGTGGACAGCGTCTATCTGCACCGCGGCCAGCCGTTCCTGCTCATCGATACCGCGGGCATTCGCAAGAAAGCCAGAGTGGACACCGACGTCGAGGCCTTCAGCGTGGCCCGCGCGGAAAAAAGCATCCGCCGCGCCGACATCGTCGCGCTGGTGATTGACGCCGCGCGCGGCGTGACGGCGCAGGAGCGCAAGATCGCCGGCACCATCGTCGAGGAGAACCGCCCCTGCCTCATCGTCGCCAACAAATTCGATCTTTACCATCCCGGCGGCGAAATGAAGGCGCGGCTCGCGGAGCTGGACGAGCACGTCCGCCGCGAACTCTTCTTCCTCCACTACGCCCCGCTCGTCGCCGTCTCCGCCAAAAACAAAGACCGCCTCGGCAAGATCTTCGGCGCCATCGAAAAAGTCCGCGAGGCCAGCGACGCCGCGCTCGGCACCGGCGCCTTCAACCGCCTGCTCCAGGACGCCATCGCCCGCACCCCGCCGCCGGCCATCAAGGGCAAGCGCCTCAAGCTCTTTTACGCCACGCTCGCCCGCGAGGAAAAGCCGCGCCCCATCGCAGCGCCGCGCGTCGTTCTTTTCGTCAACCACCGCGAACTGATGCCGGCCACTTATCTGCGCTATGTGGAGAATACCGTGCGCAGCAAAATTCCCTACACCGGCCTGCCGATCCGCTTCGACGTGCGGGAACGGGAGCAGCGGGCGGAGCGTCAGGCCGCGCGCGGAAGATGACGCTCCCGGGGCCGGGGCTCCCGTCGCGGGGGAGCGTTATACCATCTCCACCCGCACCGCGGCGGCAGCAGCGCGGGCTTTTTCACGTGCGGCTTCGATGCTGTCGGCGCGGCAGGCCACGACGCCCATGCGGCGGCGGCCTTTGACTTCGGGTTTGCCGAAGAGGCGCAGGTGCGTGTCGGGTTCGGCGAGAGCACCTTCGAGATTGTGATAGGTGATGTTCTTTGAGTTACCCTCCGGCAAAATGACGGCGGAGGCCGCGGGACCGTACTGGCGAATGGCGGGAATGGGCAGGCCGAGAATGGCGCGGGCGTGGAGCGCGAACTCCGACAGATCCTGCGAGGCGATAGTGACGAGCCCGGTGTCGTGCGGACGGGGCGAGACTTCGCTGAACGTGACGACGTCGCCCTTCACAAAGAGTTCGACTCCGAAGATGCCGCGTCCGCCGAGGGCGCCGGTGATGGCCTCGGCCATGCGCTGCGATTCCTGAAGCGCGGCGGGGCTCATGGGCTGCGGCTGCCAGCTTTCGCGGTAGTCGCCGTCGATCTGGTGGTGCCCGATGGGTTCGCAGAACGAAGTGCCGCCCGCGTGACGCACCGTCAGCAGGGTGATCTCGTAGTCGAAGTCCACAAAGCCCTCGATGATAACCTTGCCCGCGCCGGCGCGCCCGCCCTCCTGGGCATATTGCCATGCTTTGGGAATGTCGGCCTCGCTGCGGACCACGCTCTGGCCTTTGCCGCTGCTGCTCATGACGGGTTTCACCACGCACGGCATGCCGATTTCGAGCACGGCGCCGCGAAACATTTCCTCCGACGCGGCAAAAAGATAGGCCGAGGTGCGCAGTTCCAGTTCCTCCGCCGCAAGGCGTCGGATGCCTTCGCGGTTCATCGTCAGCTTGGCGGCCCGTGCGGTGGGAATCACCGTCCAGCCCTCTTTTTCCATCTCCACCAGCGTGTCAGTGGCGATGGCTTCGACCTCCGGCACGATGAGGTGAGGGTTCTCCTGTTCAAGGACCGAGCGGAGCTGCGCACCGTCGAGCATGTTGATGACATGGGAACGGTGCGCGACCTGCATGGCCGGCGCATTCGCATAGCGGTCGATGGCGATGACTTCGCAGCCTAGCAGCCTGTCGGACTTACCCTCCGCCCGGTCATCCTGGAAAACCTGGAAAT
>CAZFZN010000006.1:0-218323 GCA_964523105.1 uncultured Akkermansia sp. | reverse complement strand
CGCCACGATAGCTTAGTTTAGCATCCGCGTGGCCGGAAATCGGGGTCCACTTCACAGGCGATTCATAGGCGGTGCGGCGCGGAGTTGGGCGCGCCGGAGGGACACTGGATGCAAACCGCCCCCGTTTGCAATGGCATCAGTTTGTCCGCGCCGGCGGAGCATGGAGCACGGCCTCCGTCATGCGGAGGGCCTGCACGTTCTCCTTCACGTCATGCACGCGGAGAATGCGGACGCCCCGTTCGCGCGCCAGACTGGTCAGGGCCACCGTCGGCCACTGGCGAGACGCCGCCCCGCCGCCGCCGCCGGTGATTTTTCCGATAAACGACTTCCGGCTCACGCCCAGCATGACCGGGCGGCCCTCGAGGCCGAACGCGGCCGGATTGCGCAGGATGTCGAGATTGTGCTCCAGCGTCTTGCCGAATCCGATGCCGGGATCGAGCGCGAGGCACTCCGGGCCGACTCCTGCGGCCAGCGCTGCGTCCATGCTGCAGCGCAGGCTCGCCTGGATTTCCGCCACCACGTTCTGATAAACCGGCGCCTGCTGCATGGTGCCGGGAGTGCCCTGCATGTGCATCAGCACCAGCGCAGCACCGGTGCGCGCGGCCACGGATGCCATGTCAGGATCGGCGTGCAGGCCGGAGACATCGTTGATGATGTCCGCGCCTGCCTCCATCGCCGCGGCGGCGACCGGGGCCTTCATGGTATCCACCGAAAGCGCGATGCCGCTGCGTTCCCGCACCGCCTGCACCACCGGCAGCACGCGCCGCAGTTCCTCCTCCACCGGCACCGCCATGGCCCCGGGACGCGTGCTTTCGCCGCCGATGTCGATAATGCCGGCGCCCTCCGCCTCCATTTCCAGCGCGCGGGCCACGGCGCGCTCCACCGCGAGATAGCGCCCGCCGTCGGAGAACGAATCCGGCGTCACATTCAACACACCCATGATGAGACCACAGTGCGTAAGGTCGAAGGTTTGGCGCGGTGTCTTCCAGATCATGATTGATTACGGCGCTGCGGCAGTTGGAGCAGAATGTTGGCGGCGGTGATGAGTCCGCCGCCCAGCAGGGTGGTCAGGGTGAGCGTTTCATTCGCATAGGGCACGCCGGTCCACGCCGCCAGCAGGGCCGGCAGGAACAGCACGTAGAGCGCTGTGAAGACCGGTTCCATGCAGTAAATGAGGCCGGCTTCCGTGGCGCTGACGTGCGGCTGCCAGCGGTTCATGGCGGTGTAGGCATAGACCGTGCAAAAGAGAATGATCACCGCGATGAGCAAAAACTCCTGCGGCTGCTGATACACCGCCGTAATCGCCCCGGGGACCGGACAAGTCAGCAACACCGCCGGCACGGCGCAGGCGGCGAAGCCAAGGAACATCACCACGCTCACAGGAATCATGCGGTTGGCCCGCCATGCGGGCCGTTCCAGCAGCAGAATCTGCACGGTAAAGAACACCGTCGCCAGCAGCGTCTCCCACTCCCCGCGGCCAAGACTGAAACTTTCCGCCTGCAGGCCTCCGTGCCCGAACTTGACCAGTCTGGAGAGCACCGTAATGCCCGCGAGCACTAACAGTGTGGCGGTGACGAGCCGGCCGGCCGGCCAGGCGCGTTTGCGCAGACAGACCCACAGCGGCAGCAGCACGCAGTAGAACTGGGTGAGGAATGCACTGACCGACGCGGAGGTGTAGTGCAGGGCATCGGCCTGAAGAATGAGTCCGGTGCCGCCGAAAACCCCCAGCAGCAGTCCCTGACGCCACTCCTTGCGCGTCAGGCCAAAGAGCAGCCGCGGCCGCAAGAGCAGGAACAGAGCGGCAGCGCCGAGCGCCCGCACACCGATGGCATGCGCCGCGAGGAAGACGGAACCGGCGTGCGACTCCGCCGCCGCCGGCACCCGCTCGCGCTGCACATCGAACAGCATTTTGAAGACCGGAAAGCTGATGCCCCACGCGGCGGTGGCGAAAATCAGCTGCACCACCGCGCGGTGACGCAGATGGTGGGACTCCGGGTGCGCTGACATCGCTGGCGTGTGGGTTCCTGCCTCCGCAGCCGAAGCGGGCGGCCCCGCTCCGGTCACCGAAGTGCTCCGCCCTTATTCGTCGAGCGCGGCCTTCACCCGGGCGATGAAGGTATCCTCACACTCCTCCATGCCGTCGATTTCCGTCACCATCATCAGCAGATTCATCGCCTGCTCCTTGTCCCTGGGATTCTCGAAATGCGCGGTGCGCCCGGCGATGAAGGTGACGAGGCACTTTTCGTCGTCGATGATTTCCCGCGCTTCGTTGAGCGCTTTGGCCAGGAAGACCGCCTGCGGCTGCGAGGCGTCGCCCCAGCCCATCTTCTGCAGCGCGCGGTGCATAGCCACTTCCTGTGCCGGAGAATCGCGGTGATTGGTGGCGACGGCTAGACAAAGCAGTTCGATGAGTGCCTCACGCTGGCGCTGGGAAAGATGATTCATGCGGTGAGGATAAGACGCCGGAAATCACCGTGCGCAAGGCAATCGTCGCCGTTCACCCGCTTCCGGCAGCCGGTGCATCACTCAACGCCGCAGCTTCCGCCTGACCATGATGCACCGTTGCCCGGATTCCGTCCACCGCTCCTCCGCGCGCTCCAGCCCTGTCAAATTTCGAGGAACGGGCGTGCCGTCAACACGCAGGCCGGGCAGCGTCCCCGGGAGCTGCCAAGTTTTTGTCAGGCCAATTTCCTGCGCGTTGTCAGGATTCAGTCAGTCGAGCATCATGACCTCCACTGCTTCGCCCGCGGCGATGACCGTGCCGGGCTCCAGCCTCGCAAGGGCATCGGCGCGGCTGAGTCCGGCGATGGCATGACTTTCCTGCGCGCCGACCGGAATGAAGGTGCCGGCGGCCGCATCGCGGGTTCCGCGGAGATAGTGCGTGCGGTCGCCGCGATTATGCAATTCGACGGCGGCGCGCAGTTTGGACAGCGGCGGCACCGCCTCCGCGGCCCCGGCGAAACGCCGCAGCGCGGGGAGTACGAAAAGCTGCGCGGTGACAAAGGCGCTGACCGGATTTCCGGGCAGTCCGAAAACGAGCTGACGCCCCGCCTGGCAGAAGAGGAACGGCTTGCCGGGCTTCACCGCGACACGCCAGAACTGCGGCGTGATGCCGAGTGCCTGGAGCGCGGGCTGCACCAGATCGTACTCGCCCACCGAAACCCCGCCGGCGATGATCAGCACGTCGCCGGCTTCCAGACCCGCGCGCAACGCGGCGGTGAGTTCCGCAGGATCGTCGCGCGCCATCGCCGTGCTCCGCACCTCCGCCGTGCGCGAGGATTCCAGCAAAGCAGCCAGCATGGGGCCGTTGGAATTGTAGAGCGCCCCGGCGCACGGCAGCGGCACTCCCGGTGCGACGAGTTCCTCGCCGGTGCAGACGATCGCAACCCCGGGCCGCCGGCCGCAGGACACTTCTCCCCTGCCCTGCGAGGCCAGCACGCCGACGCGCTGCGCCGTCAGCCGTGCCCCGCGGCGGATCAACAGCTGCCCGGCGCAAACATCGCTGCCGGCGCGCCGGATGAACTCGCCCCGCTGCGTGGCTTCACGAATGACGACTTCTCCGCCCTCACAATCCGCATCCTCCTGCATCACGACCGCGCCGGTGCCTGCGGGCAGCGGAGCGCCCGTGAAAATTCGCACGGCTTCCCCTTCCCTAACCGTCAGTCGCCGGTCCGCTCCCGCCGGCTGCTGCCCGGTGACGCGCAGCCGCACGCCGGCTCTTCCGCAGCCCGTTTCATGAATCGCCCAGCCGTCCATGGCGGAATTGTCAAAGCCCGGCAGCGAGAGTGACGCCACCACATCCTCCGCGGCAAACCGCCCGGCCGCGGCGGACAGCGGCAGCGTTTCCGCCTCCGCCGGAGGCACGGCGGCAAGAATGGCGTCGAGCGCTTCCCGTTCCGAAATCATCGCGGCAGATTCGGGCCGGGCAGCAACGGCGCCTCTTTCTCCGGCAGCGGCGGTTCCTCGAACATGCTCGCTCCGCCCACATCGCCATCGATGACCGGCAGCGGACCGTTCACGTTGTCGAGCGTGTTAGGCCGGATGTCCTCCGGCCGGATGTCTCCGGGATTGAGAAACACGGTATTGGCCGGCGCAGCGGCGCCGTCCGTGGGCTGGACCGCGAGCGGCAGGAGCTTCGGCGCCGCCCTGCCGGTGCCCTTCACCGGAATCACCGCATCGCCCACTTCCGGAGTGCCGTTCACTACGTCGGCGGCAAAAAATGCCCTCAGACGCTCCGGCGTGACTTTGATCCGTCCGCCGCCTTTCCCGCGGCACTCGAGTTCCTGATCCGGCGCGAGAATGACACCATTGCGCGCGCGAATCAGCACGAACTCGCCGGTGGCGTCCACCCGCACCACTTCGCCCGCGGCATTTTCGCCGAGCCGGCTGTCAGCCTCGCTCGTGGCGGCGATGTTGAGTTTCTTCAACTCCCGTTCCCGCGCGGCGGCACGCGCTTTCTGATTCGCATGGGCCAGATGGCCGCACGCGGTCAGCAGCAGCACAGGAAGCAGCAGAAGGAGACGCATGGAGAGCATTGTGTCTTGCCTGAAGGCGCGGCGCAATTCCAATCCCTCACTGCACCCGCAGGCTGTAGTTGCCCGTGGGACCTTCTTCATACTGGGACACACGAATGATATAGGAATGCCCGGGCAGCGGCGTAAACGATAACGCGGAGTTGGTCGTCGTGTCGTCGGCGTCATCGTTGAACGCCACCGAAGCGCCGTTGGCCGCATCGAGAATTTCCAGTACAGTGTCCAGCGTGGCGGAGGTAAGGGAGATCGTGCGCGGCACGCCCGCGGCAGCCGACCCCAGCAGATAGTCGTCCGCCAGAATCGCGTAGTCCGGCACCCAGTAGGGATCGAGTCCGTCGTTGGCGGTGAGCGATCCGGGCCGGGTGTCGCCGGGTTCCACCACGTTGGTCAGCACTGTCCGGACCGTGTAATTCCCCACGGCCAGTTCCTCAGCGGAAGAGGCGCGGAAATAATACGTCACACCCGCCTGCGGGACGAAGGTCTGCATGGCCGAGCCGGCGAAATTGGTTCCTCCCAGAGAAAAGCTTTGCAGGCCGGTCCCGGAAACGATGAGCGCACCCGTTTCGGCATTGATGATCGCAATGTCAGGATCTAAGGCCGCCGAGGTCAGAAAAACGGTGACCGCGGAGCCGTTAGGCGCTGTGAAGGCGAAGTCGTCGAAGTAGTAAGTGCCGCCGGGATAGAGCGGATCCACGGGATCGGCCGGATCCAGGGTGCCCCCGAGCGACTGGCTGCCGGTAATGACCGGAGTCCCGGCCGGAATCTGCCAGGCGGCCAGGGTGAACTCGCCGCTGCCGCCGGCCGACTGCGTCGTGACCCGCGCGGCATAGCGCAATCCGGCATCGACGGTGAATGTCAGCTTCTCGTCATTCCCGCCCCCGGCGTTGCCGTTGGAGGTGGCCAGCACGGCGCCGGTATCCGCATTGAGCAGATGGAGCACGGCATTGAAGGCCGCGGAGCGCAGTGTCAGGCTGACACTCTGACCGGCGGGCAAATCCTGAAGCAGATAATCCCGTTCGCGAAAACCGGCGTTGAGCGTGTCCCCGTTATGCAGGGCGTGGGTGACCCCGCGGGAGAAAAGCAGAGGCCGCCGGCTGTTATAATAGGCACCGCCGGGCCGGTGGGAAGCCCGCAGAAAACTGGACGGCGTGCCGTCGGGACCGCGCCACGTGACCGCCTCCGCGCCGGCGTCACCCGGCACTGCGGCGGGAGGTCCCGTCTGCTGAGCCGCCGGATCGAGCGCCGTCCATGTCTGGAGGCCGGTGGAATGCTCCAGCCCCCACGTCAGGTCGCCTCCACCGGCGGGACGGTGCAGTGTCAATGTGGGAAAGTGATTCGCCGGCAGCCCGTCGAGCCCGGCAACGAGAGAACCCGGACCGTCCGGCAGCAGCGGATTGCGGCGCCGGGCGTATTCCTCCCACTGCGTGGCTCCGTCACCGTCCTTGTCAGGACCATCTTCGGTCGTAATGCCGCCGGCTGTTTCCCATGCGGCGAAGTTCGGCCAGACATAAGTCTGAATCCACTGCCGGTATCGGCTCACGCGCGTGTAAACCCCCGGCTTCATCGGCCTTCCGCAGCCGTCGCCCCAGCTGACAATTCCCGCCTGAATCCACCGGCCCGGTCCGCCCGAAATGACCAGCGGACCTCCGCTGTCGCCCGCGCACGTATCCTTTCCGCCCGCCTCGACACCCGCGGCAAACATGTTTTCCGAAACCTCCCCGTTGTGATAGTCGGGCGAGTTCGCAAGCGTTTGATCCACCACCGGCACCTCCACATAACGCAGCACCGGCCCGCCGAAATCGTTTTCGTTTTCGCTGTAGGATCCCCAGCCCATGGTCGTCGTCATGGTACCCGCGGCGACCAGCGCCGGATCGCTGATGATTTCCAGCGGCGCCACGCCGTTCACCGGGGTCTCCAGCAGCAGCAGCGCGACATCGTGCTCGAAGTCCGTCGGCAGATAGAGCGGATGCCGGATGATTTCCAGAACGTTGATGCGCTGCAGCCCCCCGGCATCGAGGTCCTGCGCCCCCACGATCACCTGGATGCCGCCCGCGGTTTCTCCCTCAACAATGTGCGCCGCCGTGAGCACCCAGCGGGGATGAATCAGCGAACCGCCCGCAAACTGAGCCAGCCAGTTGTCCGGCTGGTCTTTGTACACCACGGCAGTCATCCACGGAAAAGCCCCCGCCGGAGCCGTGGCCCCGCCCACGATGCGCGGCTGCTGCGCAGGTGTCAGGCCCGGGATGAGAACAAAAGCAGACAGCAGACAGGCGAGGCGGATTTTCATGGTGCGGGGAGGAGGGATGGCGCGCACTCTGCCACCGTCGCCGGTATTCGCAATCCCTCGCTGCCCGCCGGTGACCCGCGTCCGTCTCAGCTCAGTCGCGGCACGCCGTCGTAGTCCGGATTCTCCTCCAGATATTCCAGCGCGGTGAAAAAGCGGTCCATGTCATTGAGTGTGTGCTCGTAGAGCCTGACATCGAAGTTGAAATTGAAGAACCCGTGCCCCTGGCCTTCGTACGGGAGCAGATGACATTCGTTGCGGCGCCACCAGTTCTTTTTTTTGAAGCGCACACTGTGCTCGTACGGCACCACGCGGTCCTGCGTGCCGTGAATGATCAGCATGGGCGGCAGCCGGCGCCGCACGTGCGGCATCAGACTCGCCCGCTTCGCCGTCTTCATATCGGCAAACCGGTCGCTGAACACTCCTTTCGGGCCCGTGTCGAGAATCGGACTGAACAGCGCGAAACAGTCCGGCGCGCAGGAAATCGATTTGTCATCCTCCGGATCGTCGCCGTCCTTGAGCAGCGCCGCGGAAAGAATCGCATGCCCTCCGGCACTGCCGCCGCAGCCCGCAATGCGCTGTGCATCCACGCCGAGTTCCTTCGCATGAGCCCGCACCCACCGCACCGCCGAACGCGCATCCGCCGCCGCATCCAGCGGCGAACACCCGGGAAACCGCGCCGTCACCCGGTAGTCGAACAAAATGCCCGTGATGCCGCGGCTCGCGAAATAAATCGCATGCGGCGCAAACTGGCTCACCAGTCCATTGTCCCACGTGCTGCTGTGAAAAAACAGCGCCGCCGGCCGCCCCTGCGCCGGTGCCCCCTCCGCAGGAGCCCGAAAGACATACGCGCCGAGATCCGTCCCCTGCACCGTCTTGTACACATAACCCTCCGATTGCTGCAGCAGCGCGTAGTTTCGATCCAGCACGTCGGGCGTGCGGGTGGGCATAGTGGTGCGCTGGCTAAAATGGATATCCTCCATGACAGGGCCTGCTCCGGTGAGAGAAGCAGGAAGCGGGCCGTTTAAGAAAGAAGCTCCGGAGCCGCAACTGGTTTTCGCTTCAAAGACCCGCACCGCTTGACACCCCCGCATTCACCGTCACTGTCGCGCCCTTCCCTTCCGGAACAGCGACGCCGGTGTAGCTCAGTGGTAGAGCAGCGCATTCGTAATGCGCGGGTCAGCGGTTCAAATCCGCTCACCGGCTCCAGGTTTTTTCCGGACGAAGGGCCTCACCCCCGAGCGTAGGCCTCCACGCTGTCGCAGGTGCAGACGAGGTGTTTGTCGCCGTGGACGTTGTCCACGCGGCTGACGGGAGGCCAGTATTTGTGGTGGCGGGTGTGTTTGTCAGGGTAGGCGGCCTGTTCGCTGGTATAGGGACGCGACCAGTCGCCGGCGAGCAGGCAGGCGGCGGTGTGGGGGGCGTGGCGGAGGACGTTGCTGTCGCGTGAGGCCCCGCCGTTTTGCACCGCGAGGATTTCGGCGTGAATGCCCAGCAGGGCGTCGCAGAAGCGGTCGAGTTCGGCGCGGCTCTCGCTTTCTGTGGGCTCGATCATGAGCGTGCCGGCGACGGGCCAGCTCATGGTGGGGGCGTGGTAGCCGTAATCGATGAGCCGCTTGGCGACGTCCTCGACGCTGATGCCGGCGGTGTCCTTGAACGGGCGCACGTCGATGATGCATTCATGCGCCACCGTCCCCTGACGGCCTTTGTAGAGCACGGGAAACGCATGATGCACACGGCTGGCGATGTAGTTGGCGTTGAGGATGGCCAGCTTCGTGGCGGCGGTCAGACCGTCCGCTCCCATCATGCGGATGTACATCCAGGGAATGACATTGATGCTGGCGCTGCCGTGCGGCGCGCTGACCACGGTGCCGACATGACCGCGTCCGGGAATGAACGGGGCGAGGTGCGCCGCCACGCACACGGGACCAACACCCGGGCCGCCGCCGCCGTGCGGAATGCAGAAGGTCTTGTGCAAATTCAAATGACACACGTCGGCGCCAATGAGGCCAGGCGAAGTGAGGCCGACCTGGGCATTCATGTTGGCACCGTCCATATAGACCTGGCCGCCGTGCTCGTGAATGATGCGGCAGATCTCGCGGATGCTTTCCTCGAACACGCCGTGGGTGCTGGGATAGGTGATCATGAGGGCGGCGAGATTCTCGGCGTGGGCCGCGGCTTGTGCGGCGAGGTCGGCGGTGTCGATGTTGCCATCGCCGTCGCACTTCACGGGCACGACTTTCATGCCGGCCATGACGGCGCTGGCGGGATTGGTGCCGTGTGCGCTCACGGGAATGAGGCAGACATCGCGATGCGCCCCGCCGCGGCTGCGGTGCCACGAGCGGATGGCCAGCAGCCCGGCGTATTCGCCCTGACTCCCCGCATTCGGCGCCACGGAGCACGCTGCGAACCCGGTGATCTCCGCCAGCCACTCCTCCAGCTGCGCGATCATCGCCGCATAGCCGGTGATCTGGTCCGACGGGGCGAACGGATGCATGGCCGACACTTCCGGCCATGAAAGCGGCATCATCACGGACGAGGCATTGAGCTTCATGGTGCACGAGCCGAGCGGAATCATGCTGTCGCACAGAGTCAGGTCCTTCGATGCCAGCCGGTGGATGTAGCGCAGGAGTTCGTGTTCCGTGTGATAGCGGTGGAAGACCTCCTGTTTCAGGAATGGGCTGCGGCGGGGCAGCAGCAGGTGGTGCGAATCTCCCGTCGCTGACCCGGCCGCAGGGGGACCGGAGGTCCCCGCTACGATGGATGCAATGGCGGCGACATCCTCCGCGGTGGTGAGTTCATCGCAGGTGACGGCGAGATGATTCGCGTCCACTTCGCGCAGGTTGAAGCCCTGCGCCCGGGCGGCGGCGTGAATGGCGGCAGCCTTGTGAGAGACGTGAACGGTGAGGGTGTCGAAGAAGGTTTCGTTCACCTCCAGCCCTGCGTGGCGGAGCGCGGCGGCGAGGGCGGCGGTGTGTCCGTGCACGCGCTGCGCGATGCGTTTCAATCCCTCCGGTCCGTGCCACACGGCGTACATGCCCGCCATCACGGCGAGCAGCACCTGCGCCGTGCAGATGTTGCTGGTGGCTTTGTCGCGCCGGATGTGCTGCTCGCGCGTCTGCAGACTCAGGCGCATGGCGGGCGCGCCGTGCGCATCCACGCTCACGCCGATGAGCCGGCCCGGCAGTTTGCGCTTCAGTTCATCCTTCACCGCCATGTAAGCCGCGTGCGGACCGCCGCCGCCCATCGGCACGCCGAAACGCTGGGTGGAACCCACCGCGATGTCCGCGCCCAGTTCCCCGGGCGGAACCAGCAGGGTCAGCGCGAGGATGTCGGCGATCATGACGACGAGCGCGCCCTGCTCATGCCACGCGGCAATCTGCGGGCGCCAGTCGGTGATGCTGCCGTCTCCTGACGGATATTGCAGCACGACGGCGAAAACCCCGTCGCCGGGAGAAATCGTCAGGCCCTCGCCGCGGGCCACGAGGACCTCGATGCCCGCCGGCTCGCAGCGGGTGCGGATCACCTCCAGCGTCTGGGGGAACACGCGGTCGTCCACCACGATGCAGTGCGGATTCTTCACCTTTGCCGCGCCGTGACACAGCGTCACCGCCTCCGCGGCCGCCGTGCCTTCGTCCAGCAGCGAGGCATTGGCCACGGGCAGCGCAGTCAGTTCACAGACCATCGTCTGAAAATTGAGCAGCGCCTCCAGCCGGCCCTGACTGATTTCGGCCTGGTAGGGCGTGTAGGCGGTGTACCAGCCGGGGTTCTCCAGAATGTTGCGCTGAATCACCGGCGGCGTCACCGTTCCGTGATAGCCCAGACCGATGAACGACTTGAGCACCCGGTTCCGGCCCATGAGCGCGCGCAGTTCCGTCAGCGCCTCCTGCTCGCCGGCGGCCTGCGGCAGGCGCAGCGGCTGAGGGGAGCGAATCCCGGCGGGCACGGTGGCATCCACCAGCGCGTCGAGTGAGGCGAAGCCGCACGCGACGGCCATTTCCTGAATACTGGAATCGTCAGAGCCGAGATGTCTTCCGGCGTAGGAGGAGGAACTCATGCGCCGGCAGTAAAATGGACGGGCGTCCGGTAAAGCGGATTCTCCGGTCCCTTGGCCGAAATGGCTGACATGGCGAAGCGCTTTCCGCGCTTTGCCGCGGGACCGGGCGCGTCAGGGTGCCCGGATTACTCATGGACCATGCCGCTGCCTTCGCCCCCGCCAACATCTCGCTGATCTTCGAAACCTACGAAGCCGCGCCGCCGCACGGACGCGGCTCGCTCGGCGTGGGCATCACGCTGACGGAGGGAGTGACGGTGCGCGTTTCGCGCTGTGCCGGAAACCGGCACGACATCGCGGTGGGCGGTGAGGCATGGGAATTCCCGACCGTGCGCGCGGTGCTGGAAGCTCTCTCGCCGGTGCCGCTGCGGGCGGAAATCGAGGCCGCGTGGCCGTTCGGCTGCGGCTTTGGCATGAGCGGCGCCAGCGCGCTCGCGACGTCGTTCGCCGTGAATCAACTGCTCTCCCTCAACCGCGGTCGCACCGAGCTGGGAATGATCGCGCACCGTGCGGAGGTCGAGCATTCCACCGGACTCGGGGACGTGGGCGGACAGTTCAACGGCGGCATCATGATCAAGCGCCGCAAATTCGAGCCGCTCGCCGTGGAACAGTTGCCCGTGCCGCCGCAGCCGCTGTATGTCAGGATTTTCGGCCCCATCCACACCCCGGATGTGATCAACAGCCGCGAAAAGCTGGCGCACATCAACCGAGCCGGGCATGCCGCCCTGACAGAAATCACCGCAGCCGGCCAATCCCTGACCATGCACCGGCTCATCGCCGTTTCCCGGAAGTTTTCCGAAGACAGCGGGCTGCTGCAAAGTCCGCGCCTGCGCGAGGCCATCGCCGCCGCGGAGGCTGCCGGAAATGCCGCCAGCATGATCATGCTCGGCGAGGCCGCCGTCAGCACCGGCCCGTTTCCCGGCAGCCGCAAAGTGCAGGTCCTGTGCGACGGCGTGAGTCTGTGCCGGTGAACTGCGGGCGGCAAAGACCGCCGGCCCTGCCAAATTTGGCTCCGCGGTCCCGGTGATCTTCGCGGACGACTTTTCGCGCGGGCCATCAACCCGTGGCCCGCATGATGCGTTACCTCCTCCCTGCCCTTCTCATGGCCTGCGCCGCTCCCGTTTTTGCCGACTACGACATCATCATCGAACGCGGCCGCGTGGTGGACGGCACGGGGTCGCCGTGGTACGTCGCGGACATCGGGATCAAGGACGGGCGCATCGCGAAGATAGGATTGCTGGGAAAAGAGCAGGCGGAGCGGCGCATCGCGGCGGAGGGCATGATCGTGGCGCCGGGGTTTGTGGACATGATGGGGCAGACGGTGTCGCCGCTGCTCGATGAGCCGGAGGCGGCGCTGAATTTGCTGACGCAGGGCATCACCACGGTGAATGCCGGCGAAGGCAGCAGCGCTGCACCGATCGACGGCGCCGAGGCGCGTCGCGAGGGCTGGCGGAGCATGGCGGAGTATTTCCATGTGGTGGAACTGGCCGGGCTGCCGCTCAATCTCGCGCAGACCGTCGGCCACACACAGGTGCGCCGGCTGGTGATGGGCGAGGTGGACCGCAAGCCCTCGCCTGACGAACTCGCGCGCATGAAGGACCTGGTGCGCGAGGCCATGGAAGCCGGAGCCATCGGCGTCTCGACAGCGCTGATCTATCCACCCGCGGTCTATGCCGACACGGATGAAATCGGCGCGCTCGCCGCCGTGGCCGGTGAATTCGGCGGACGTTATTTCACCCATATGCGCAACGAGGGCGATCAACTGCTCGAAGCGATCGATGAGGCGCTGGAGATCGGCCGCAAAGGCGGCACGCCGGTGCATATTTTCCATCTCAAAACCGCCGGCCAGGGCAACTGGCACAAGATTGACGCCGCCGTGGCGAAAATCCGTCAGGCCCGCACCGCCGGCGCGGAGGTGACGGCGGACATTTACCCTTATGTGAACAACGGCCTCGGCATCGAGGCGCTCGTGCCGCCGCGGCATTTCGCACAGGGCGAGCAGGCGCTCATGGCGCGGCTGGGCGATGCGGAACTGCGCGCTGTGATTCGCAAAGAGATGGAGTCGGACGAAGGCGGCTGGGAGAACTGGTTCAAACACGCGGGGCGCGACTGGAACCGCATCGTCATCGGCAACAGCCACAGTGTGCGCTATAAAGTGGCGCCGGGGCAGAGTCTCGGCGCGGCGGCGGCAGCGCAGAAAGTGGACCCGTGGGATTTGTTCTTCGATCTGGTGCGCACCGGTGCGTCGGCGATGCCGGAGACGATGAGCGAGGACAACAAGCGGCGGCTGGTGCGCGAGGATTTCATTTCCTTCTGCACCGATGCCGGTCCCTCCGGCGGCGGCGTGCTGCGCTCGCACCCGCGCGCGTCCGGTTCGTTCCCGCGCCTGCTCACACGCTACGTGCGCGATGGCGGGGTCATCACGCTGGAGCAGGCGGTGGCCAAGGCGAGCGCGCTGGCCGCGAATGTCATCATGGCGCGCGACCGCGGGCGCATCGCGGAGGGACTGGCGGCGGATGTGATCGTGTTCGACTATCAAAAGCTCGCCGACCGCGCGGATTTCGCGAATCCCAACGCGCTCTCCGAAGGCATGAAGCAGGTCATCGTGAACGGTCAGTTGGTGCTCGATGACGGCAAGCTCACCAAGGCCCGGCCCGGCCGCGTGCTGCGCGGCCCCGGCTGGCGGCGCGAAGTCGCGTCGCAGTCGGTCGTGACCGGCGAAGCCGTACCGGAACTGGCCGCCGTGGACGCGTTGATGCGGGACTTTCTCGCCGCGCACAGCGTGCCCGGAGCGTCGCTCGCGATCACCGACGGCGGGCGGCTCGTCTATGCCCGCGGCTTTGGCTATGCCGACGTGGCGGCGCGCGAGAAAGTGACGCCGGAAAGCCTCTTTCGCATCGCCTCCATTTCCAAGCCGGTCACGGCGACGGTGATTCACCGGCTGGTGGAACAGGGCCAGCTCAAGCTGGACGACAAGGTCTTCGATGTGCTCGACAGGTACGAGCCGCCTGACAAAGACGCGAAGGTGGACCCGCGGCTGAAGGACATCACGATTCTCCACCTGCTACAGCACAGCGGCGGGTGGGACCGCGACAAGTCGTTCGACGCCATGTTCCGCTTCGTGGACTTCGCGAGGTCGCTCAAGGTGCCGCCGCCCGCCGGCCCGGCGGAGATCATTCGCAACATGATGGCCCAGCCGCTCGACTTCGATCCCGGGACAAAGCAGGGTTATTCCAACTTCGGCTACTGCCTGCTGGGCCGCGTCATCGAAAAGATCACCGGCCAGCCCTACGAGGCCGCAGTGCGCGCCATGCTGCTCAATCCAACAGGCGCGCGCACCATGATCATCGGTCGCACCCTGCCCGAACAGCGTCACGCGGGCGAAGTGCGCTACTATTCACCGATGCGCGGCCCGTCCGTCTTCGCCGACACGCTCGGCCAACGCGTGGCCACGCCCTACGGCGGGTGGTATCTCGAAGCGATGGATTCCCACGGCGCATGGCTCGCCTCGTGCGTGGACCTCGCGCGCTTCGCCGTCAGTTTCGACGATAACGGCCACGGCACCATGCTGCAGCGCGCCACACTCGACGCCATGTATGCCCGCCCTCCCGGCACCGCCGGACTCGACGAAAAAGGCCAGCCCAAAGACTATTGCTATGCCGCCGGCTGGGGCCGCCGCGAAACGCCCGCCGGAGTGGAATTGTCGCACAGCGGCTCCCTCTCCGGCACCTCCACCCTGCTGGTGAAACGCCCTGACGGACGCAACTGGACCGTCCTCTTCAACACCCGCAACAGCCCCCGCACCTCCGCCCTCTCCACCGCTTTCAAACCCGAACTCCATCGCGTGCTCGATACCATTACCCAATGGCCCGCACATGACCTCTTCGCCCGTTTTCCCAAACATCAGCCCGCCGCGAAACCAGAGTCGCCGCCGACGCCGGCGGGCGAGGCAAAGTAGCCTGGACTTGCCACCACCCGAGATTCGGCCGGCAGCTGCGATTTCGTCCTGCAGGCGCCGGTTGAGCGGATGCCGGCTCCGTAGTTCTCCACGGTGACGTTCTCCGCAACTCCATCCAGCAAATCACCCGGGAACACATCCGCCGCACCGATCCATACCAAGTAATTCAGCGCCATGACCCGCTACACGCTCTACACCTCGCCACGATAGCTTAGTTTAGCATCCCGGTGGCCGGAAATCGGGGTCCACTTCACATTCAAAGAGATCGCGCAAGTTTCTAGGCGATAAACGCAGACGCCTGTTTAGAACAGGTGTCCACAAGATAGGCAGCGATGTCTCTTCGCCATACCAACAATTCCGGCACGCAGTCCGCCTTCAATAACACCTTGCTTTGCAACTTTAGGGCATTGGCAGACCGGACACCGCACTTTATATAGATCTTGAAGCATTTCTTGTTCTGTATGCTTTTTCTTTTTAGATCCATCATTTGCTATTATCAAGTAACAGATACCAAACATTATTGCAGCGATCACAAAGATTCCGTAGATTACGCCAGCGTCTGCTAAAACTATCAACGAGTGCATTGTGTGAGGGTAAAAAACGGGTTGCGCAGCGATTGAAGTGAATCGGGGAAATGGGGACGGTGGACACTTTCTGACAAAATGCGCCTCACGAAAGTTCATCTACGTGCGGCGCTGCGAGGGAGCGGCTATTCCGGGTGGACGGGTTCGAGAATTTTGCGGACGCGGACCATGCGGCGGGCGTATTGGGGGAGTTTTTCGAGGGCACGGAGGCGCTCAATGTAGGTGTCGGGGTCGCTTCCGCACTCAGCGTAAATTTGGCGGCGGATGTCGCGGAGCCAGTCGAGGCCGTCATCGGAGGGCGGCTGGTTTTCGGGGGTAGTGTTCATGGGTCTTCCTCCAAGAGTTCGAGGGGGGTGATGAGTTTTGGGGTGTCATAGCCAAGCCGTCCATTGATGCGGCGGATGTGGTCGCTCTTGCTGGCGTTGGCGATGTGGCGGCAGTTCCATGACACAAGAATATCGCATTCGTGGAGGGTTGCCAGCGCAAGGTGGAGGGCGTCGCCTCCGGTGTCGGCGGGCATGATTTTGTGCTCAATGTAGGTCTGGACTAAGGCTTTGACTTCGGATGTGATTTCCAGAAGCGGGAGGCGCTGCACGAGGGTGAGGCAGTCGGTGCGTTTGGGTTCCGGTGTCCTGTCCAGTTCGTCCAGCACGGCAGCAGAGGTCACGAGCGATTCCGTGAGGCGGGCGGTGCCCCACCAGTCACGCGTCCATTCGCGGCGGGCCTGCATTTGGGCACCGGGCCGGGTTTCAAAGTAGAAGCTCGGGATGCTGGTCTCGATGTAGATGAGGCGGTTCATCCTGAAGTATCCGGTTCAAAGTGTGGCGCGGCTGGCTGGCGGTATTGGTGCTGCGTCTCTATCAGAATACAAGGTGCGGGGAAAGATGAATTTCCGGGACGTGTAGCCGAACTGACTCCGAACCGGCAGGCGGCCCGCCAGTTCCGACAACTGTGGTGGCGCTTTGTCTGATTCCCCTTCGCCCTCTGCCATGACTGAACGCTACGCCGCCGCGATTTCCTCCAGCAGGTGCCGGTTCAGCCGGATGCCGGCTTCGTAGTTTTCCACGGTGAAGTTTTCGTTCGGCGCGTGGATTTGGCAGTCGGGGAGGGCGAGGCCGAGGAGGAGGGTTTCCACGCCGAGGATGTCTTTGAAGCTTTGCACGATGGGGATGCTGCCGCCTTCGCGGATGAGGGCGATGTCTTTGATGAACGACCTGCCCAGGGCGCGCTGCGCGGCTTTGCCGAAGCTGCTGTGCGGGTCCATGGCGTAGGGCTTGCCGCTGTGGCCGATTTTCACTTCCACGCGCACGCAGTCGGGCGCGGACTTTTCAAAGTGCGCGGTGACTTTGGCGAGGATGTCGTCGGGATCCTGTTCGGGGACGAGACGGAACGAGAATTTGGCAAACGCGCTGCGCGGGATGACCGTTTTGCTGCCTTCGCCCTGATAGCCGCCGCCCATGCCGTTGACCTCAGCAGTGGGGCGCGCCCAGCGTCGTTCGAGGTCGGTGTAGCCGGCCTCGCCCCAGAGTTTCGGCACGCCGGTGAGTTTGCGGGTTTCGGCTTCGCCCGGGAGATTGGCCCACGCTTCCTTTTCCCATGCCTGCACGTCGCGCACATCGTCGTAGAAGCCGGGAATTTGAATGCGCCCGTTCGCGTCATGCACCGTGGCGAGCAGGCGCGCGAGCATGAGGTTCGGATTGCCCACGCTGCCGCCGAAGATGCCGCTGTGCAGATCGATGGACGGGCCGTGGACGTGGACTTCCACACAGGCGATGCCGCGCAGTCCGTAAGTGAACGTGGGCACGCCGGGGCCGACCATGCCGCTGTCGGAAATGGCGATGATGTCGCACTTCAATTCGTCGCGATGCTCCTGGAGGAACGGCGCGAGATTCGGGCTGCCGATTTCCTCCTCGCCTTCGATGAGAAAGATGAGGTTCAGCGGCAGAGCGGCGTGCTCTTTCAACGTCTCCTCCACGCCGCAGATGTGCGCCATGAACTGCCCTTTGTTGTCCGTGGCCCCGCGGGCAAAGATTCGTCCCTCCTTGAGCACTGGCTCGAATGGCGGGGTCGCCCACTGATCCAGCGGGTCCACCGGCTGCACGTCGTAGTGGCCGTAGATCAGCACCGTGGGCCGTCCGGGCACGGGCTTGCTTTTGGCGACGACGACGGGATGGCGCTTCGTCGGATGCACCTTCGTCTCCAGTCCCATGCCGGTGAGCTTGGCGGCGATCCAGTCGGCACAGGCGCGCAGGTCGCCGGCGCGTTCGCTGCTGGTGGAAATGCTGGGAAAACGGAGAACGGTGAAGAGATCGGCGAGGGCGGAGTCCATGCCGGCAGATGCCGCGTTCCGGCAGAGCGGCAAGTTGAAAGGTTTCGGGAGGCTTCGGTTCTCTGATCGCTCCTTCCGCGCACTCCCCTATGCGCTTCCCGGAACTCCATTCCCTATCAAACATATAATTGGAGTTTCTCCGCGCGCGGTGATATGAGCGCTGCGCACGCCACGATCATCTCACCGCCTGTTTGAACATCTTCATCGTTGGCGGGTCTCACCCACCCGCACTGCTGTAATCTCAAACCCCTGTCCCTGTCCCATGAGCTCCCAGGTCCGCGAAAAAGTCACCATTCTGCCCGCCGTGCCGGTGGAGCAAGACGGCACCGGTATGGCGAATACCATTCGCTTCGTCTTCGATACCCCGCTCGGCAATTGGGAATCCTACACACTCCGTGATGCTACCGGCACTGTCCCGGACGACCAGTCCACCACCCGTTCCCACAATGCGGCCAACCAGATCACCGCCATCAGCCAGGAGTCACCCGCGCCCGCCCCCGCCGCCGTGGCCCACGACTACGCGGGCAACATGACCAAGGCCGCGCCCGACAAAGACGGCGACTGGCAAAAGGGCTATCACCTCAAGTGGGACGCATGGAACCGGCTGGTGGAAGTCCGCCGCCAGGAGGACAACACCCTCGTCGCCTCTTATCAATACGACGGCCTCTTCCGGCGCACGCTGAGCACCGTCGGCGGAGCGAACCGCCACTTCCTCTACGACCGCGCCTGGCGCATTTTGGAGGAACGCCCCGCAGCGCAAACCGCCGCCCCCGACCGCCTCTACCTCTGGGGCCTGCGCCACCGCACCGACATGGTCTGCCGAGATGCGGAACTCCCTGTCCCCGGCTCCGACTCCAGCGCCTCCGCCGGTTCATCCAGCACCAGCCTTTCCGTCCAGCGCCACTACGTCGCCTACGACTGGATCAGCCCCACCGCCATCCTCGATCCCGCCTCCGGAAACCCCGTCGAACGCTACAGCTACAGCGCCTTTGGCCAGCGCAAGATCATGAACCCCGCCTTCGGCGAACGCGACGCCAGCGACTACGCCTGGAACTTCTCCTTCCACGGCCAGTTTGAAGACCCCGAAACATCGTTCCAAAACTATGGCGATCGGCTGTTCAGCAGTAGCGCCGGTCGTTGGATCAATCGTGATCCGTTATGGGAGGAGGGCGATGTTTCCTTGTTCAGGTTTTTGCTAAATTCCCCTCAGAATTTCATTGATGATATTGGCCTTACGCCAGTATGGCCTTATCAAGGAATCAATGCGCCCAGTGGCGAGGGAGACCAGAAAGGAACTTTGATAAACGGCGTCCAAGTCGAGTTGGAACGTAAGGTGCATGGAGTTACCGATGTGGAGGGAGGCAAAATATCCGAACTGGGTACGCCTCCAAAGCGCCCGCAAAACAAGTCCTTGATTCGACTGGCACCAGAAAAACTGGCGGACAAAGAAGCGGAGGATATGGCTGCTGGTATGGAGGGCGAATGGTGTAACAAAACAATCAGAATCATCATGGTCGCCCCTAAAACCGATACGCGGCCTCCCAAAGGCAAGTGCAACTGCTGTAAATATGAGATTGATGTTTTTTGGTCACCGGATGATCCCGTGCCCAATCAAAGCCTTTTCAATGAAGGCGAGTCGCCTGAGTATTGGTCCGAATGGGGGAAAACCCACACCGTCAGGTCTTCCGGAAGGCTGTTTAAGCCCCACAACTTTTCAAACTTCCTCCGCCAAAATGAAACTCTACGGCGTGTGCGTGTACCAGTTCACACCTATAGCGGGGGCCGCCACAGCATGACACAGGAATGGCGCTACGAAAAAGACGGTGGGCGCGCACCAAATCCTGTAGATTTGATCAAAGACGCGCAGCGTTCAGGTAAATATGACGGCGTAGCGGTCTGCCACAGTCAGGGCTGTAACATCCTTATGAGCATTCTTCAGCGCGCCTGTCGCAAGAAAGGTGCGGACGGAAACACAAAGTAATCAGCGCCATGAACAGGAAAGCTTTGATAGTGATGTTATTCACCGTTTTTTTGTCGTCCTGTATCGGCTTCGACCGCAGGGTTTCTCACCGGGCAATGGCTCGCTCAGGTGCGCCCGTTGGTTCTTTAGTTCAAACACTCATTCCATTCAAATATAATGGAGGCAACCAGTGGGTGGCCTCTCAGTCCAAAGCTTTCGGCGGATCAGTTGACGATGAGAATAACTTGCCTGCTTGAGGTGGACCCCGGAATTCGGGCCAGGAGCTAAGCTATGGTTTTGAGGAGGCGTGTTGCGGGGCGTAAGCCCCGCCAACCTCAACTCACAATCATCCATGAAAGCCAAACGCAGAAGACATGATCCCGAATTCAAAGCCCGTGTCGCCCTCGAAGCCCTCAAGGGCATCAAGACCGTCCAGCAGATCGGCAAGGAGTACGACGTCCACCCGGTGCAAGTCTCAGAATGGAAGAAAGCCATGCTGGAAGGCGCGGCCGGCGTCTTCGGGGCCGGCCGCGCTTCGGCGGAGGCGGAGGACTTTGAGCGCGAGCGCAAAGACCTGCACTCGAAAATAGGACAACTGACCGTGGAGGTGGATTTCCTGCGAAAAAAGTCCAAACAGCTCGGTCTGTGAGGGAACGGATCGGGCTGGTGGACAAAGATCATCCCCAAATCAGCGTGCGGCGACAATGCGAGCTGCTGGAGGTGGCGCGCTCGTCGGTGGACTACGAACCGGTGCCGGAGAGCGCGGAGGATCTGCGGGCCAAACGCGTGCTCGACGAACTCTATCTGGACGACCCGTGTCTGGGAAGCCGGCGCCTGGTGACACTGCTGGAGCGCGATTATGGGATATTGTTCAACCGCAAGCATGTGCAGCGGCTGCGGCGGGAAATGGGACTGGAAGCCATCTATTGCCAGCCGCGCACAAGCCTCCCCAATCACGCGCACCGCAAATACCCGTATCTGCTGCGCGGCGTGAGCATCGGGCGTCCTGATCAGGTCTGGTGCGCCGACATTACCTATGTGCCCATGCCCGGCGGCCACGCCTATCTCTGTGCCGTGATGGACTGGCATTCGCGCAAGGTGCTCGGCTGGGCCCTCTCCAACACCCTGGACACCGCGCTGTGCCTGCGCGCGCTCCATGCCGCACTGCGCAGCACCGGGAAAATCCCCGACATCTTCAACACCGATCAGGGCTGCCAGTTCACCTCGGAACTGTGGACCGGAAAGCTCACGGAACTGGGCATCGAAATCAGCATGGACGGACGGGGCCGCTGGATGGACAACGTTTTCATCGAACGGCTGTGGCGGAGCGTGAAATACGAGGAAATCTACCTCCATGAACACGGCACCCTTCCCGCCCTGGAGGGCGGACTGGAGCGCTGGTTTACGCGCTACAACACCTGGCGGCCCCACGAGGCGCTGGGCAACAAAACCCCGCACAAGGTGTATCAAACCCCGGTGGCGCCGGCGGACTGGCCTCCCGTCCCTGCCAAAGCCGCATGACCCGCCCCCCGCGCGGCGTCCCATTATGTTAGACTCCGCTCCGCTCCGTCTAACATAATTGGAAACTCCGACATGGAACACTCTCTCCTTGATCTTCCACAGATGACCTCTTACCAGCACCACACCCGCCAACGATAGCTTAGTTTAGCGTCCCGGTGGCCGGAAATCGGGGTCCACCTCAGCTGGAACAATTCTTGAGATTAGCGGAGTTACCGATAAAGCCTCAGCGTGGGATGTGCCGTTCATGGCTTCAGTAATAATTCGAAGCGGAAAGTTCCTAGGGCAAGCTGCGAAAGTTAAGTATTTATATAATTACGACTCTTCATTGCCCAGTTCACCGGAGAATAATTATCCTTTATTCGATACTCATGTGGCAAAACGGATTTCAGAGGCTGTGCCGTAGTTTAGCGCCGCCATTTAGCACCTTTGAGCATTAATGAGCAGCTATGATCACCCGCATCTACATTCTCAATCTCCCCTACAAGCCCGACCGCCGCGAAAGACTCGCCGCGCACCTTGCGGAGTTGGAGCTTTTCCCCGCGGAACGCATCCGCTGGGTGAAGGCCCTCAGCGGCGACTGGTCGCCAGGTCCTTCGTGGTGGACGGCGGGGAATGGGGCGTGGGGCTGTCTCATGTCGCATCTGCATGTGGTGCATGATGCCGTGATGGACGGGCTGGAGAGCTACCTCGGTTTGGAGGACGACGTCTGCTTCCACCCGCGGGCGAAGGAAATGCTTTCCCGCCTGCTGCGCGAAGTGCCGGACGACTGGGACCAGATTTACCTCGGCGGGCAGCATCTCAAAACGCCGCAGCCGGTGCCGGGCCGTCCGTTTGTGCTGCGCGGGGCGAACATCAACCGCACCCACGCCTTTATGCTGCGACGGAAGGCCTTCGCCCGATTTCAGCAGCATATTCTGCCCGCCCCGGACTACATCGCTCACCACGGGCGGCACATAGATCACCAACTCGGTGTGGCCCACGAGCGGAGGGACTGGAATGTGTATTGCCCCGCATGGTGGCTGGCAGGTCAGGACCAGGGCAGCAGCAACATCAGCGGGCGCACCAATCCCCGCATGTGGTGGCACCCCTGGATTTA
This sequence comes from uncultured Akkermansia sp., assembly GCA_964523105.1. Lineage (GTDB taxonomy): Bacteria > Verrucomicrobiota > Verrucomicrobiia > Verrucomicrobiales > V1-33 > V1-33. The sequence continues at coordinate 196,005 of CAZFZN010000006.1, read as the reverse complement.
CAGCCAGCATCTGCCGTTCACGCTCATTCCCGCGGAATTGAAAAACAACCTGCCGGCGGAAGTCCGCGACCGCCTGCACTGTGGCAACAATCTCATTAGCGGCACGCTGCAGGACATCGGACTCGCTGAAGCTGCAGCCAGCAACGACCGCCTGCGCGACTGGCTCTCTATGATTGCCCGTGAAGCCATGGACCGCGAAAAACTTCCCGCCCTCCAGCATCCCGACATCACCCTGGAGCGCATCCGCCGCCAGTGGCCTCCTGGCGCATGGCCGCTGGCCGAAGCCCCGCTGGACCAGTGGTGCGACTATCCCTGGAACGGCCTCTTTCCCCATCCCCTCAATCAACCCGAATCCCCGCCGGGCCGCATCCTCCGCCTGCCCGGCCGCCGGATCAGTGCGGCGTGAGGCACCCGGCCATGAATTTCCGCCGAACCGTCATCCGCACATGATTCCCCTGGATGCCATTTGCATCATCAGCCTGCCACACCGGACGGACCGGCGGCAGGCGGTAGCCGGTGATTTGGAGCGGGCCATGCATGCGGGCATCATTCCCCGGCTGCCGCTGGTCTTCGTGAACCATTACCCGCCGGGCCGCACGCTGGTACCGGCCTCCTGGCCGCACATGCCGGGCTATTGGGCCGTGACCCAGGAACATCAGCGGGTGATGCAGGAGTTGTGGGGCCGCGGAAGCAATCTGGCGCTGATCCTCGAAGACGATGCTCTGTTCCTCCCTGAATTCTTTGAGCACGCGCTGCCGTTTTATCAGGAAATCGTCAGGGCTTCGCATGTTACCTGGGAACTTGCAAAGAAAGGCGGTTGACTTTCCTCCTCCCCGCCGTCATAGCCCTCCAGCTCCCAGAGTCCCGTCCATCGCGCATTATCAACGCCTTATGCCACGACCCCGTCCCTTTCCCTACACCGGCTCCCAGACCGGCGTGTTCCATGTCGTCTCGCGTGTCGCGGGTCGCGAATTCGCCCTCGGCGACGAGGAGAAAGAATTCTTCACCCGCACGCTCCACGCCTACGCGCGGCTGCTCGGCATCGAAGTCCTCACGCACTGCACCATGAGCAACCACTTCCACCTGCTCCTGCGCGTGCCGCCCCCGCCGGATGCCGGCACCGCCGGACCGACGCTCGACGAACTCCTCACCCGTCTCGAAGCCGCCGTCGGCGCGGAGCAAATGCGGCAGATTCGCAAGAACCTCGACCTCTGGCAGCAAAACGGCGCGCACGATCTCATCGAAGCCTGGCGGCAGCGCCAGACGGCCGCGATGTATTCGTTGAGTGAATACATGAAGCGCGTGAAGCAGCGGTTCACCCGCTGGTATAACAAGCGCACCGGCCGCGTCGGCATCTTCTGGGAAGACCGCTACCGCAGCACGATCGTGCAGGACGAACACGCAGCGCTGCGCATGATGGCCACCTACATTGATCTCAACCCCGTCCGCGCCGGCCTAACTGACGATCCCGGCACCTGGCGCTGGAGCGGCTACGCCGAGGCCATGTCAGGGAAAGTGGAAGCGCTGGAAGGCCTCGCCCGCGTCACCGGACGCACGGCAGAGCGGGTGCATGGGCGGGCGATTCAAGTGAAGTCACGGACGTGCGGGAGCACGTCCCTACCGGTGGAAAATGCGACGCAGCGCAAGCGGCGGCACCTCACGGCGCTGGTCCACTATCGGCAAATGCTCGGCCTTGCCGGGCGGCCGCGCACACGTGAGGATGGAACAGTCATCCGCCGCGGTGTCAGTGCGAAAGTTCAGGCCCGCCTCGAAAAAGAAACCGGCGTCCGCCGCGAGCAGTTGCTGCAGCGCATGAGACACTTCACCCAAGGCGTCATCTTCGGCAGCCGCGAATTCATCAACGAATGGTTCGCGCGAAACCGCGACTTCTTCAAAGGCGCCAGTCGCGAGAACCGGCAAACCGGTGCCCGCCCGCTGGGCAAACAGTGGAAGGGCCTCTACAATCTGCGGCAACTGCGGCAGTGAACACCGCAGGCCGCTGCAAGCGGCGCGCTATCCTTCCAGGCAACTCGTGATAAATTGGCTGGCGGTGCCAAATAGGGCGGAACGGCTCAATCCAGCGGCTTCACCATAATGTCCTTGTAGTGGACTTCGCAGCCGGGGTCGTGGGCCTGGAAGGCGAAGGTGCCTTCGCTGAGCCAGCGGCCTTTCTTCTGATTCGCATCTCCCCGGGCGTCGCCTTCCTTCTCAGTATAGTCGGCGGTCACTTTGCCGTTCACGGTGATGGTGATTTGCTTGCCCTGCACCTTGATGTGATAGTCCATCCACTCGTCGTCCTTGAACGGCGTTTCCTTGAAGTCCTGCACGGCGTAGAGGCTGCCGGTGCGGCGCGGGTCCTTGTCGAAGCTGTTGTTCACCTGGCACTCGTAGCCTTTCTTCGGCCAGTCCTTCTCCTGGAACTCCGTGTGGAAATAGATGCCACTGTTGGCGTTCTTTTTGGTCAGGACTTTGGCTTTGAACTCGAAGTTTTTGAACTTCGCGCCCTTCACGTCGCCGGCGTAGAAGATGTGGGCCCGTCCGCCTTTCACGACGAGCGCGCCGTCTTTCACGGAGAAGACGTTGGGAACCTCCTCGTTGGACTTCCAGCCGTTGAGAGTCTTGCCGTCGAAGAGGGAAATCCAGCCGTCGGCGGACTTTTCGTCAGCGCCGGCGTTCCAGAGGGCGAGCGCGGTGATTGCGGTAATGAAGGTGATGCGTTTCATGGCGGGCGTGCCGGTATGGGGCGCACCGGCTGCGGCAAGGGATTCTTTCTGCGCAGGTCCGGAGCGGCCAGGACGGGAAGGGTAACGCAGTCCGTCCCGGCTGCCGTTCCGCAGTGCCTCCGGCCTGCCTCCCTGCGCTGGACCGTTGACGGAACAGGCGGGACGCCCTGCGCCACGGCAGGCCGGAGGCCTGCGTTAAGGCTTATGCGCAATCCCTGCGATGATTGGGATGTCAACGTCCCTGACGAATACCTTGCCGGGCTGCGCCGTGAATGCGGCGACGGAAAGGCTGCCGGAAACTTGCGCACCGGCGCGGGGGCGGCACGGTGCTCCCGCCATGCCGCCTCTTTCCCGTTCCAACATCATCACCGCTGTTCAATTCCTGGTGATCGCCTCCGCCGCGCCGTTCGCATCGGCGGATGAAATCCTTCCCCCCGGAAACCGTCCGCTGGAGGCATCGGTTCATGCCCTGACCGGCGGCCGTGTCGTGCTGCGCCCGGGCGAGGAACTGGAAAAAGGAACCATCGTGGTGCGGGATGGAAGGATCGCGGCCGTGGGCGCGGACGCTCCGGTGCCGGCTGATGCGCGCGTCCACGACATGACGGGCACGACGATCTACGCGGGATTCATCGACGCCCACGTGTCGTTCTCCAAAGCGCCGGCTTCGCGCTCCGAGGCGCGCGAGACGGTCATGCAGCCTCCGTTCGACTCGGAAAATCTCACCGCCGGCATTGGACCGCAATTTCCCGGTGCTGCGTCCGTTGCGGTTCCGTCAGGAGGAAATTCCGTGGTCACGCCGGAACGCCGCATGGCCCGGGAGTATGCGCCCGATGAAAGGACCCTGGATGCCCTGCGCCACGAAGGCTTCACCGCGGCGAACATCGTGCCGGACCGCGGGGTGATTCGCGGAACGAGCACGTTCGTTTCCCTCGTGTCAGGCAACCCCGCGGAGGCCGTCCATCAGCCTGACACATTCCAGCATGTCGCGCTCGAGGTCCAGCGCAGCGACCGCGGTGAGAGTTCCGGACCGCGGCCGTATCCGGGCTCGCTCATGGGTGTGATCACAGTGGTGCGCCAGACGTTCATGGACACGCGGCATCAGATCGCGGACGCCGCTCATTTTGCCGCAAATCCGAACACGCGGCCGCGACCGGTGCTGCTGGATTCTCTCAATGCGCTGCAGCCCGCGGCCCACCGGGCGATGCCGGTGCTGTTCGAGCCGGGCGGCGTGCTCATGGTGGACCGGGCGGTGCGGTTGTCGCGGGAACTGGAACTGCTGCCGCTCATCCTGGCGACCGGCCAGGAATGGCGGCGTCCGGATTTGGTCAGGGCCGCAGGCGCGCCGTTCATTGTGCCCGTGGATTTTCCGGAGGCGGCGAAGTTGCCGGAGGACGACGACTGGCTGGATGTGTCCCGGGAGCAGTTGCAGGCATGGGACCATGCGCCGGGCAATCCCGCCCTGCTGCGCCGCGAGGGCCGCGACATCGCCCTGACGACGCATGGGCTCGGCCGGAAAAGCAAATTCCGGGCGAATGTCAGGCTCGCCATCGCCCGGGGGCTGAGCGCGAACGATGCCCTCGCCGCCCTGACAACCGTTCCCGCGCGGCTGTGCGGCGTGGACGGTCAGCTCGGCGTCATCGCGCCCGGCAAACTCGCTCATCTGACGGTGGTGGAGAACGGCGGCTATTTCGACGACGGTTCGCGCGTGCGCGAGGTCTGGATTGATGGCCGCCAGTTTTCCGGACCAATTCGGGATGAGAAGAAAAAGGACGCGGAGCCGAAGCCGGAGGACGGAAAGCCTGACGCCGGAAAGTCCGACAAAAGGAAGGAGAAGGAGACCCTGCGCGCGCAACTCACCGCTTCCCCGCCCCAACAGGATCGCGGAGCCATTCTGTCGCCGAAGGTCATTCACATCAAGTCGGCCACCATCTGGACCAGCGGACCGCAGGGCCGCATGGAGAATGCCGGCCTGCTCATCGTGGACGGAAAAATCCGGGCCGTTGGCAGCATCGCCGCTGCCGACGTGCCGCCGGATGCTCATGTGATCGACCGCCCCGGCATTCACGTGACTCCCGGACTTATCGACTGCCACAGCCACAGCATGATTCTCGGCGGCGTGAACGAAGCGACGCTGCCGTCCACCGCGATGGTGCGCATCGCCGACGTGGTGAATTCCGAAACGGAAACCATCCATCAGCAACTGGCCGGCGGATTGACCGTGGCGAATCTGCTGCATGGATCGGCCAATCCCATCGGCGGGCAGAATTGTGTCATCAAACTGCGCGAGGGCGCGAGCCCGGAGGAATTGAAACTGGCGGGCGCGCCGCCGGGCATCAAGTTCGCGCTCGGTGAAAACGTGAAGCAGTCGTCGCGGACCGAGAGCAATCGCTTTCCCCAGACCCGCATGGGCGTGCCGGCGTTTCATACCAACCGCTTCACGGCGGCGAAGCAATACGCGGAGGCTTTGGAGAAGCAAAAACGCGACGGCGGCCCGCCCGTGCGCCGCGATCTCGAACTGGAAGCTCTGGCCGAAATCATCAAAGGCGAGCGCCTCATTCACTGTCACAGCTACCGTCAGGATGAGATCGTCGTCTTCCTCCGCGTCATGGAGAGCTTCGGTGTCAGGGTGGCGACGCTGCAGCACATTCTCGAAGGCTACAAAGTCGCCGACGAAATCGCGAAGCACGGCGCGGGTGCCTCCGCCTTCTCCGACTGGTGGGCCTACAAGCTGGAAGTCTATGACGCCATCCCGCATGCCGGCAGCATCATGCGCGAGCGCGGCGTGCTCGTTTCGTTCAACTCCGATTCCTCCGACCACGCGCGCCGCCTCAATTTCGAAGCCGCCAAAGCGGTCAAATACGGCGGCACGCCGGAAGCGGAAGCGCTCAAGTTCGTCACCATCAATCCCGCCATTCAGCTCGGCATCGACAAGTCAGTTGGCTCGCTGGAGCCGGGCAAGGACGGCGACTTCGCTGTGTGGAGCGGCAATCCGCTCGACACCGCCAGTGTTTGTCAGGAAACGTGGATCGACGGCAGGCAGTATTTCCAGATCGATGCGGCACACGGCCGGGCGGAAAACCGTCAGGCCGAGCGGCTCGCACTGATTGAGAAGGCGAAGAAGCTCGCGTCGGATTCCGGCGGCGATCCCGCCGCCGCCAAAGCGCAGGAGAAGTTCTTCCAGCGCGCCCTCGAAGACCGTCAGAGCCACCTCTGCGTTGAATGCTGCCTCGACCACGATATGCCATGAAGAATATCCTCATCTCAACTCTGCTCGCCCTGCTGTTCACGAGTCCGGCGGCCGTGGCGGAAACCCTGCTGCTGCGGGGCGCCATCGTGCATACCGTAACCAACGGCACCCTCTATCCCGGCGACGTTCTGGTGAAGGACGGCCGCATCGCCGCCGTGGCGAAGCGCATCGAGGAAGCCGCGGACCGCACCGTCGAACTCCACGGTCTCCACCTGTTCCCCGGTCTTGTCAGCGCCAGCACCGATCTGGGGCTGATCGAAATTCCCGCCGTGCGCGCCTCCGTCGATAATCGTGAGACCGGCGAGTTCACGCCGGAAGTCGAGTCCTGGTCCGCGGTGAATCCCGACTCCGAACTGATTCCCGTCGCCCGCGCCAACGGCATCACGCATTTCGTTCCGGTGCCGCGCGGCAGGCTCTTGTCAGGCAGTTCCGGCCTGCTCGCCGCCCGGGGCTGGACCATCGAGGACATGACTGTCCGCCGGCAGACGGCGATGCACCTTTTCTGGCCTGATCACTCGCTAAACATTCCGGGGCCGATGCCTTCGGAGAGGGCGAAGTCGCTGGATGAACAGGTCCGCGAGCGCCGCGAGAATGTGCAGAACATCACCCGGTTCTTCACGGATGCGGAAGCATGGGAAAAGCGCGCTGCCGGCAGTCCCCCGGTGCCGGCATGGGAAGCGATGCTGCCCGTGATCCGCGGCGACGCGCCGCTCGTCGTTCACGCCCACGGCCTGCGGGAAATCCGGGCCGCGCTGCAATGGTCGGAGAAATTTCCCCGGCTGCGCCTGATTATCGAGGGCGGACGCGATGCCTGGAGGCTCGCGGCGGAACTGGCGCAGCGCAAAGTCGCCGTGATTTACAGCGAAACCTTCGCGCTGCCCAGCGACAGTGCCGATGCCTACGACGTGCAATTCCGCGCGCCGGAACTACTGCACCGGGCCGGTGTGACGCTGGCCATCAGCGAGGGCACCGGCCGCACCAGCGCCTCCGTGCAGCGCAATCTGCCCTACAGCGCCGCCCAGGCCGCGGCTTTCGGTCTGCCGCGCGACGCCGCGCTCGCCGCGATTACGCTAGTGCCCGCGCAATTGCATGGAGCCGGCGACAAACTCGGCTCCATCGAGCCTGGCAAGGACGCCTCCCTCTTCGCCGCCACCGGCGACATCCTCGACATCCGTTCGGAAGTGAAACACCTCTGGATCTCCGGCGTCGCGCAGCCGCTGGACACGCGCCACACGCGGCTCGCGGAGCGATATCGTTCGCGGCCGGTGAAGAAGTGACACGCCCGGCCGGGCTCTGCCAACTTCGCACCGGTGCTGCGGATCATGGAGAAGAATTCCGGCACCGGCCCCAAATGCGGCCGATTCCGCAATTGAAAGCGCACCTCGAACCGGCATGAATGCAACCATGCCGTCCCCCCGCCGCATCCCTGCTTTGATTCTCTGTCTTCTTGCGGGCGAGGCGTGCCCGGCAGCCGCGCAGGAATCGCCGGCACGCGCGGCCTCCTCACCGGAGGTGATGCAGGCCATGAAAACCGGCGTGGAGGCGATGAAACGGCGCGACTGGACCGCCGCCGCTGCGGCATGGCAAAAGTCAGTGCAGCTGGAGCCTGCCAATGCCGGCGCATGGGCCAATCTGGGCCGCGTGCAGCTGCAAACTCCGGACGCCGCCGCCGCTGCGGTTTCGCTGGAGAAAGCGGTCGCGCTGCAGCCCGCGCTGGCGGAGGCGTGGATGGCGCTCGGCATCGCCTACGACCGCCAGGAGGCGACCATGCGCGCCATTTCCTGCCTGACCCGCGCCGTGCATGAGTCACCGGCGGACGCCCGCATTCGCAACGCCCTGGCCATTGTCATGAAGAAGGCGGGCTGGCACGATGCGGCGGAGAGCGAACTCCAGCGCGCGCTCGACCTCGATCCCAAATATGCCGAGGCGCATTTCAATCTCGCCGTGATGTATCTGGAGCACCGCCCGCCGGCGCTGGAAATGGCGCGCCGGCACTACGAATCCTCCAGGGAACTCGGCGCCGCGCCGGACAAGGACATGGAGGCCCGGCTTGCCGGCACGGATTCTGCGGCCAAAGATGCTCCGCCTCCGAAACCCGCGAAACCGGCGCCTCCGCAAAAATCCGCTCCGCCCCAATCCGCCAAACCCTCCCCAAAACCGACCAGAACCAAATCATGACCAGCCGCCGCCAGTTCCTCCGCACTTCCCTGCTCGGCCTCGCCGCCGCGGCGCCCGGAACCGCTGACGCTCAGTTCCGCCTGCCGCCGCCGCCTCACATCGAGTCCCGCGCCTGCATCGTCATCGATGCCATGAACGGCCAGGTGCTCTTCGAAAAGGCCGCCGACGAACGGCGGCCCGTCGCCAGCACGCAAAAACTGCTCACCGCACTCGTCGCGCTGGAGAGCGCCGACATGAAGAAGACCATCACGGTCACCGAGGCGGACACCAAAGTCGAGCCCACCAAACTCTATCTCAAACCGGGAGAGAAGCTGCCGCTGCAGACGCTGGTGCAGGCGCTGCTGATCAAAAGCTACAACGACGCCGCGCAGTGTGTCGCCCGGAATGTCGGCGGCAGCGTCGCCGGCTTCAGCGCCATGATGAACCGCAAGGCCGCCCAGCTCGGCATGCGGAACAGCCACTTCATCAATCCTCACGGCCTGCCGGCCGAAGGGCAGTTTTCCACGGCGCGCGACATGTCCCGCGTCGCCCGCGCCGCACTCTTCAATCCCACCATCCGCAGCATCGTGGGCCGGTGGGAACTCACCATCAAACGCGGCAACGGGCGCACCCTGAAGATGCAGAGCACCAACACGCTGCTCAATCCCAAAAGCAGCTATCACCTGCCGCAGTGCACCGGCATGAAAACCGGATTCACCAATGCCGCCGGAAAGTGCCTCATCTCCAGCGCCACCCTGCGCGGACGCACGGTCATCTGTGTTCTGCTCGGGGCATGGGAAAAGAACGGGGTGAAAGCCAGCATCATGGCATGGCGCGAGAGCAAGGCGCTGCTCCAGTGGGCGCTCGGCATCACGGGTTAGCCTTAAAAGGGAAATAGAACCACGGATGGACCCGGATGAACACGGATACTCAGCAAGTTGTGTTCACGGGAATCCTCCTCCGGGGAGTGAATCCGATTTCATGCGTCAATCCGTGTTAATCAGTGTCCATTTGGCTCAGCAGTTAAGTCGAAATGTTCGCCGGTCTTCCTTCGGTCGGCTGCGGTTTTCTTCCTATCCATTTTCCTTTTCAGGGTTAGGGTTCCCGCCGTCCGGACTCCCTGCCGGGGCCGGACTGTCCGCGACCTGCAGCAGCCAGTCCTGCAGATTGTAATACATGCTGACGCGGCCCACGCGACCGTCCCGCAGCGTGAAGAAGGCTCCGGCCGGCAGCGTGTAGGTTTGCCCCGTGGCCGGCGGCAGTCCGTCATCCTGCGCAAGGTAGCGGCCATGCACCGTGAATTCCGCCGCCGCACGCGTCCCGCTTTCATCCGCCATGATGACGAGGTCTTCGATCCGCTCGGCATAGCACCGGTCCATGCGCTGCATGAACTCCCGGAAGGCGGAAACACCGGTCTCGATGCCGCCCTGGTTGAGGTGATGCTCTACATCCTCCGTGAGCAGGGCGAGGAACGCGTCACGCCCGCCTTCGTTGAAGGCGCGGAAGTAACGCTGAATCAGGTCGATGGCGGCGGCACGCGGGGTCATGGGAATCAGTCAGGCCCATGACCGCCGCGCGCCGGAATGCAAGGCGGGATGACCGCGTCACATTTCCGTGACTCGAATGAAGACGCGGCTCAATCCGGCCGGAAGCTGCACGTCCGCCGTGGTGCTGAGGCCGGCGCTCGGGATATTGGACACGAGGACAGACCAGCTGTTGGATTCGAGCGTGTCCGACATTTCCACACGATAGGCACAGCCGGGATTGGAATTCCATGTCAGCCGGATCATGTCTGCGGGCAGCAGTTGCAGAGCGGTGATCTCGAACGGCCCCGCACCGGGAACGGGCGTGAGCACGGAGGCCGGGGATTCGTGAATGGCGAGACGGCAGATTTGCGCATGAGTCAGGCCACCGGCGAAAATGGCGAAGTCATCGATGCAGCCGTCCATGTAGCCCGCGGGTCCGCCCCCGAGGGTGAGCGTGGTGAAGTCGCCCGCCAGCGGCAGCCCGCCGGCGCCATCGACGGCGAGAATGCCGTCCACATAGACCTGCTTGATGCTCCCCTTCTTGAGAAAGGCGAAATGGTGCCACTGGGTAACGTCCATGGCGGGCAGCGGTCCGAAAATCCGGTGGATGCCAGGGTCACAGCAGCCGGAGTGATCGAAGTAGATCGTGGAGTCGCTCCATGGCGCGTGAGCCTGGAGGCCGCGGCCGCTGGGGTCGGCCGCATTGGCGGACGAAGGCGAGACGGCCCAGAAGGCGGAGGATCCCCGGACGGTGTTGAGCTTCTGCCAGAAACTGATGGTAATGGCATCATCCGGCGCGGCCAGTCTCATGAACCGCCCGTCGATCGTGACCGCCTGATTCGGCACGAAGCACATCGCTTTGTCTCCGGCGGCGCCGCTGTGACCTCCGGCATCGGCCGTATAGGTGCCGGTCACGGCTCCGGTGAATCCGGCCACGGCATCGCTGGCGATGGCGGGATTGCTGTCATCATTGAAGGCCCAGTGCGCGAGCAGGAAGGTCTGCCCGGGGCTGAAGGGGACCTCGGCGGTCACCGTCGGATCGGTTTGATAGGAGACTTCGATACCGTCCGGGAAGGTGTCGTTGTCGGAATCGGCCAGATTCGGATCGGTTCCGGTGTCCCCGGGTCCGTCGTAGGTATCGTCGTTCGTCTCGACGTCGTCGCGCAGGCCGTCGCCGTCACTGTCAGGGCTTCGGGGATTGGTGCCGCGGCTGGACTCGCTGAGCCACGTTCCGGTGCCGGTTTCCACGCCGTCCGGCAGCGTGTCATCATCGGTATCCGGGTCGGTCGGATCGGTATTCTGTGCAAATTCATTCACATCCGTGGAGCCATCGCTGTCGCGGTCGGCCGGCTCAGCGCCCAGTTTGGTCAGGTCGGCGGGAAAATAGGCATACTCCCATATGTCAAAGATGCCGTCGGTGTCGGTGTCCTGATAGGCCCCGATTTGCACCGGCGTTTTGGCACGGGTGGCCAGATCGGTGATTTCCTGCTGGCTCAGCGGAGCGGCGAAGACGGCGAAGTCGTCGAGCCAGCCGATGATGCTGCCGGTACCCTGATCCGCTCCAACATTCAGGGTGGTGAAATCCTGCGGCAACGGGGCGTTACCGGTCGAGGACAGCCGTTCCACGCCGTCGATATAGAGTCGTTTGTCAGCGCCGTCCTTGAGCAGAACGCAGTGGTGCCACTGGCCGGCCCAGGTGATACCGCTGATCGTTCCGGAGAGCCGCTGGTCGGCATTACAGCAGCCGGCGGTGTCGAAATACACAATGGCGCCATTGTAGGGACAGTGCGCCTGAAATCCCCGGGTGGCGTTATTGGAGGACGGCGAGGTAAACCAGCAGGCGGAGGAGGCGGTCTGAGCGCTCACTTTGATCCAGTAGCTCACGGTCAGTTTGTCCAGCCGCGTGGCGATGTTGGACCACGCCCCGCTGACGTTGGTCATTTTTCCGCCTGCAGCGGTGATGCGCAGGGCGCGGTCGCCGGGCATTCCCGAACCGCCTTCCCCGTCATTGGAATAGGATGCGGCGCCGGCGAAAGTCCCGCGCAGGCCGGCGCGCGTGTCGCGGGGACTGGGGGCATTGGCAGCGTCGTCGAACTGCCACCAGGCGAGCAGGGTGGGGATGCCGGGCACGATGGGCGTGCTGCCTCCACTCACCGGGCTCGAGCCATAGGCGATCTCCACGCCGTCCTCGATCAGGTCTCCGTCGTAATCCCGGGTATTGGGATTGGTGCCCGTCTCCGTGACGCTGACGAAGATGCCGGTGTTGGTCTCGTAATCGTCGCGCAGCGTATCCCCGTCGGAATCGGTCAGAAATGGAGACGTGCCGGTGTCAGTGATATCGAGCCAGTTGCCGGAGCCGGTTTCCACGCTGTCGTTCAGACTGTCTCCGTCGGTATCGGGATTGCCCGGATTGGTTCCCCTGAGGAACTCCGTTTCATTGCTGAGACCGTCGAGGTCCTTGTCCTGCAAGAGGCCGGTCAATTGCGTGAGATCGCCGGGGAAGAATCGGTACTCCCACATGTCAGCCAGCCCGTCGATGTCCGAATCGGTGGCGGACACCCCCGGAAGCGTCTCGGGCGAAACCCCGGTAGAAAGGCTGAAGGCGTCCGTGGCGCTGAGCGCATGGGAAAAAACGGCGACGTCGTCGATGTCCCCGTTCACCGCCTCGGTACCGAGAGGCGCGTTGCCGATGAACAACTCCGTGATGGCCGTCGCAATGGGAGCCGTATTCACGCCCGTGGTGAGGAGGCTGCCGTCGAAGTAGATGAATTTGTTGTCGCCGTCCTTCACGAGGGCGAGGTGGTGCCAGGTGGTGTAATCGACCACATGGGCAATCGAGGTGCGCATGGTGGCATCACAGCAGCCGCCGGTGTCGAAATAGATGTTGTTATTGCCCCATGGCGCATGGGTTTGAAAACCCCGTGCGCCAAGGGTCGCCGGCGCCACAAAGGAAATCGCGGTCGCATTGCGCACCGCCACATGTTTGACCCAAAAACTGACGGAGAGCACATTGCCCGACGCGGCGGCGGTGAAGTAGCCGTTGTCAGGATAGTAGAGACGCTGTCCGGCGGTGCCGAAACGCGCTGCCCTGTCCCCGGCAAGGCCGGTATGGCCTTCGCCGTCTCCGGTGAGGACCGCGCCGCCGAGCAGCCGCGCGGCCAGGCCGGCACGGACATCAGGCTGCACGCCGGAATTCCCCGGCGTGTTCATGTCCCAAAAGGCCACAAGATCGGCCCTGGCGGTGCTGAGACTGACCGCAGTGATCGCGGCGGCAAAACAGAATGGGGTCGCGCGGCGGACAGCCGCACGCAAGTCGGTGGAGTTCATGTGGTGTGGAGTTGAGAGACCATCACCCTGGCTAATCGCCCGCCGAATGGCAAGATTCATTTTCGTGCCAATTTAATCTCTGAGCCGCCGCAGACACCGCGGCGCACTTGTCAGGCACCGGTCGCCCGGCGCCTCCGCGGCAGCATGTCAGGGTCGATGGGCCGCCGCGCGGGCGCTCACCAGAACCGTGGCGGCCTTGACGCCGTCGCGTGCAGCGAAATTGACGCGCAGCCACTCGCCGTCTTCGAGACTGACTTGCGGGTCCAACACTTCGGAGTTGGTGGTGTGGATGGATTCCCGCGGCCCGGCGGTGATTTCCTCACCGCGCTCGATATGAGCGGAAAACCGGATGGAAGTGCCACTCAATACCGCCGGCGAAATCCTCACCAGTGTGCCGCCCTGGACGACGACCGGCTGCCCGGACGAAGTGTCCGTGGCCGGCAGCATGACGCCGTGATCCACTCCGGCCGTCGCCTGTTCGCGCACCACGGTGCTGCCGGAGCGTTTGGCCAATTGCAGCAGCGCGCCGGTATCCGTGCCGGAATCGGCAGGGGCCGTACCGTCGCTCCACTCGATGATTCTCAGATCGTAGGTGACTGCCGCCGCCGCGGACTCGCGCACGGCGGCGAGCACGGCGCTGGCGGTGCGAAGTTCCGGCAAAGTGCCGCGGGCGGTCACAGCACCGTTCGTTTCATCCCATGTGACGCCGGCGGAGTTCGCTCCGTGAGCCGCGAGCAGTCGCGTGAGTGTGGCCGGGTGGTCCGGCAGACGACGGGTGGCGAAGACCGGCTGCGTGATCCCGCTGTCGGTCAGGACGACCGGCTCACTCTGCCCCAGGGCATTGATGCCCGTAGTCTGAATCGGCTCGCCGTAATCGATGAAGCCCTCGAAATCGACAATCTCCGGCGCGAGAGTCAAGTCTATCGTTTGGCCATCCTGCGCGAAGTGGGCTTCGACTTCCCGCACCGTCTGATCGTAGTGGGTCTCGAAGCCGGAGGTCTGATTCGCGCCTGCGCGGAGATTTTCCGCGATCAGGTCGTCGATGGTGGCGATCGTCTGCCCCGGCGGCACGATCCATCCCAACGCCGCATTGTCGGCTGCCGGCAGAGTAAAACTGACGGCGGCCGGCGGCGGACTGAAGCTGGCCGTGAAATCAAAGTGAGGGCCCGTGAGGCTGTTGACCGATGCACCCGTCAGTTCCGGCAGATTCAGGACGGGGGGCTCACCGTTAGAGACGTCCCACACATAGTAGTTGTAGTTCGCGGCGGTTTGGCGTTCCATCCACGACGGCCCGCTCTGGGCCATCAGCGGCATCAAAGAGAACCCATAGGAGAGGCTGTTTTGCAAAAACTGAGCGCTGGCCCGCTCCGTCTCCTTGCCGGTGCGGGCGAGGAAGGCGGTGAATGTCTCCGCGGGCAGCGGCAGATTCCAGGTGCGCGCCATCCCGTCGCCAGAGCGCTTCTCCGGCTCCAGCGTGATTCCTGCAGGCGTGACGGCAGCGCGCAGTCCGGCCTGAGCGGCGATGAGTTCCACACTGGTCAGCAGCGAAATGCCCGGAATCTCCAGGCTCACGCGCGGTTCGTCGTCCGGATTCTGCCACGCCTTGCGCACGGCATCGGCCACGGTGAATGCGATGGCGTCTTTGTCCTCCGCCTTGCGGTGGGCGAAGGATTTCCATTGCGACTCCAGTGAACCCAGCGCCTGCGAAACCGGCACGCCGCGCAGGGGCGCGCTGGCGGCGACGAAACGCCGCAGCCTGCGCTTCATCGACGCGGCATCGCCCCGCGGGGCGTCGGCGGCGGTTGAGGCGGCGGCGATCAGGGCCGGAACGCGGCTGACTTTGCCGCGCGGCGGCGACTCCGGCCGCGCCAGCGCCTGCTGGCGGAATTCCAGAAAAGCCATGCCTCCGCCTGCCAGCAGGGCCACCCCCGCGGCGGCGGCGAGCGGTTTGCTCCATGAGCGGCGTCGCGCCGCGGGCGATGCCGTTTCCTCCACCGCGCGTTCCATGCGCCGCGAGTAGAGCGCCGTGTGCGCCTGCTCTTTGCACGCGGCACGCAACTCGGAATCCATGCGAGTCGCCGCGGCAAATTCGTCGGCGAGCGCGGGATGCTCCGCGAGGGCCTGCGCCAGTTCCCCGGCTTCCACGGAGGTCAGGGTGGAGTGCAGGTGCTTCTCGATCAGAGACGAAACCGCACAGGGACGCTGCGGACCACCCGGAACGGCAATCTGATCCGCAGAAGAAAAGTGGTCCGCACCGTCCTCTGTGCGGCCGGCGGCGTGCTGACTGTCAGTTGCGTCGTTCGGTTTCATGGTGTGCGGGGGTTCAGAGTTCACTTCACGACTTTCAGCGCCAGCCGCTGACGAATGCAGTCGGCCAAGGCGGTGCGGGCGCGGCTCAGAGTTTGATGCACGGCATCCACCGTGGAGCCGAGGCGCGTCGCGATGCCCTCGCCGCTGATTTCCTCCTGATAGCGCAGCGTGAGCACTTCGCGGGTGCGGGCGGGCAGGCGCTCCATGCACTCGCGCAAAGCGGCGCGTCGCGGAGCTTCGGGCGTTTCCGTCCGGTCGTAGGCATCGAGAATGGTCTGAATCGCCTCCGCGGGAAAGATGAGCGGAAAGCGCGCATTGCTCCGGTGCTCATGCAGCACCTTGCGGGCCGCGATGCCCCGCGCCCAGGCTCCGAATGACCGTTCCCGATCGTATCGGTCGAACGATTCCCACAACGTCAGCGCCACATTCTGAAAAATGTCCTCCCGGGTCTGTGCATCCCGGATGAGCGCGCCGATAAACGCACGCAGGTCACCCTGGTGCGCGAGGAAGAGCGGGAGGAATTCGTCGTGGGAAGACATGCTGCAGACTTCTTCCGGCGTGGAAGTGCAAAGCTGACACAAAATTTGCGTAAAGAAGGCAGCCGCCCGGGGCCTTAGAGTGGTCATTGAACTGACTGGCGACCGCCGGCCGAACGGGCGCTCCCGGCAGGATTCGAACCTGCGGCCGACGGTTTAGAAAACCGTTGCTCTATCCGCTGAGCTACGGGAGCAGCGCGAGGTTTCGATAACAGGCCGGGAGGAAACTCTCAAGCTCGATTCCATCCGGCTGATCTCCGGAACATGGAGGCGGGTCAGTTTTCAAAGAGCCGCACGCGGAAGCTCCGGCGCGGGTCGCTGGCGGGGCCGGTGATGGTGACGGGACCAGGGGCGCGGGGGATCGCATTGTTGCCGGGAGCGTCCCAGAGGAACCAGTCCTGCAGGTCGGTGGACGTTTCGATTTGCCAGGGCCGCTGATCGGGAACGGTGAAACTCAGCGTGCCGGGCGCGGTGAATTCCGGTGCGAGGACGCTGGCGCCGCTGCGCGGGCTGGTGCCCGCGAGGTATTCGTTATAGTTGTCGGCACCGTCGAAATCGGCGTCGGCAAACGGTTCGCTTTCCTCCGAGTCATCGGACTGGAACTGTGCGAGGCGCCACTGAAAATAAGTCTGGCGGGAAGGGAGGGCGTCATTGATCCATTCGGTGAGCAGGGCGATGCTGGCCTGATCCAGTTCACTGCTGCCGAGCGGCGGCATGCGGGTAAAGCCGTTTGTCAGGGCAATGCGATTGAGAATGATGGAGCGGGTGGTGTCGCCGGGGACGATGAGGCGGTTGTCAGGGTTGCC
This sequence comes from uncultured Akkermansia sp., assembly GCA_964523105.1. GTDB lineage: Bacteria > Verrucomicrobiota > Verrucomicrobiia > Verrucomicrobiales > V1-33 > V1-33. The sequence continues at coordinate 179,373 of CAZFZN010000006.1, read as the reverse complement.
GCCGTTGTTGGCGGCGCTGCCGTTGATCACCTGCGTCTGGGCGAGGGTGAGGTGAGCGCGGGCATCCCAGCTTGGTGTGGCGGGCCCACCGCTGCGGTGGCAGTTGGCGCAGTTCACGTCGAGGTAACTGCGCACCCGCGCTTCCACAGAATAATCCGTTTCGTGGGCGGCGACGTGACGCGGCAGGACATTGGGCGGCTCGAGTTCATTGGAAATGTATCCGGCGTCGCGCAGGAGCGAGAGCATGTTGCCGCTGAAGCCGTGGATGTTTGCGGCGCGGTTGAGCTGGCGCGTGGTGAACGAGAGTGCGTGGCCGGCGGACTCATTGTGGCAACTGATGCATTCGGCGCGGCCGGGAATGCGATAGTGCTGCACCCGCGGGGTGCCGTTTTCGACGACGCTGACATCGAAGTCCTCACCGCCATCCGGCACGAGAGTGGCCTCGGTCTGCGCCTCGTTCCAGCGGTAGCTGACACCGTAGGCGCCGCCGGCATTCTTCACCAGCAGGCGCGTCTCGATGCGCCGCGCGGTGGCAGGATTGCCGCGGGTCAGTTCCAAATCGAAATGCTTCACCCAGATCATGCCGTCGGGATAGGTCCACAAGCCGTCCTGGCTCCAGGTCATGGTGCTGACGGCGTCGGGAATGACGAACCAGCGGCGCTTCTGCGCATGGTCGCTCCAGAACGGCACGTTCACACTGTAGGGCAGCACGCCGGGCGAGGGCGAGAGATCGCTCACATCGGCGAAGAGTCCCGTGGCGCTGAGCGTCGCGGGATAATTGCCGGAGGAGCCACCGGCGGCGAGCCGGTAGATGCGGCCCTCCTGAACGTCCGCCGCGAGCACGTCGCCATTCGACGGATCGGCATGAAAGGCGACAAAGCCGGCATTACCCGCGAGCCTGGTCACATTCACCTGCCCGCCGCTGCGGCGCAGCGCCCAGATGTGGCCGTCGAGATAATCGCTGAAGATATAATCGCCCGTCAGTTCCGGCAGATTGGCACCGCGATAAACCATGCCGCCGGTGATGCTGTGCCCCTGCCCTTCTCCATTGCCGATGACGTACTCGTGGAGCGGTTCGGTATAGCTGAATCCCGGCAGCGCTTCGCCGGCATTGGGTCCGGGCAGGGTGCCTTCGCGCCACGACCAGCCGAAGTTGGCGCCGCTGGCCGCCAGATTGATCTCCTCACGCGCGTCCTGGCCGACGTCTCCTATCCAAATTTCGCCGGTGGGCGCATCGATGGAGAATCGGAACGGATTCCGCAGGCCCACGCTGTAGAATTCGGTGCGCACACTCGACGCGGGCAGGCTCTGGCCATTGAAGGAAACCGGTGCGCCGCCGCTGGTGACGAACGGATTGTCCGCCGGCACGGAGTAGCGGGCGATGCCGGCGTCGCGCGGCACACTGGCGTGCAGGTTCGGCTCCGGATTGCCGGCGCGCTTGTCCACATCGAGCCGCAACAGGGCGCAGTGAAAGTCGAGATCGATGCGCTGGCCGTAGCGGCGGGAATCGTTCTGTCCGCCGCCGTCGCCGGTGCTGACGTAGAGATAGCCGTCAGTGCCGAAGTGCATATCCGTGCCAAGATGATACCCATTCGGCTCCAGCTGTTGGATCAGCACCGTCTCGCTGGCGGTATCGGCGGCATTCGGATTCCCGGCCTGTACGGTGAACCGGCTGATGCGATAGTAATTCTGCCCGCCCGCGGCGACGGAGTACCAAACGAAGAACCGGCGGTAGCCGGTGTGCGCAGCGTTGTTGTGCTCCGGATGAAAGGCCATGCTCATGAGGCCGCGGTCCACGGAAGTGAGCAGCGTCTCGCTGCGGGAGGCGCACAGCGCGGCGAGATCGAGAAACGTCTGGGAGGACGGTGCGGCGACATTCGGAATCACGCGAATCGTTCCCTGACGCTGGACAACAAAGAGCCGCTGTGCGTCGCCGGGCACGGTGGCCATGTTGACGGGCTGCGCAAAGGTCAGTGCAGGAAATGCATTCACCGTCGTGTACGTCGTCACCGGCGGCGTGGGGGGCACATTGAGCGTGCTGTTGGGAATGCGCAGGCTGGTGGCGAAGTTCAGGGTCGCGGTCACCGGCATGCTGAAACCGGCGGCGCTGTTGGCCCGATAGGTGAACGAATCCGATGCCGGACTGCCGGTGGTGTGCGTATAGAGAATGCGTCCATCGGCGCTGACGCCCGCAGTGCCGTGCGCAGGCGGCGTCACCACTTCCACCGTGGCCGGATTGGCGCCGGGCGGGTCGTTGGCCAGAACGTCGAGCCTCACCTTCTGCAGGTGATGCAGCATGGCCGAGTCGGGCTGAAGCACCGGCGGGGCAAACGCGGCATCCGGTCCGGCGGTGAAGCTCGCACTGATCTCCGCCGGTGTCAGGGCGTGGTCGTAGAGCCGCACTTCATCGTAGGCGGCGTGCGCGACGGCGAGCCCGCTCCACTGCGAGCGCCCGAGCCAATTGTTCACATCCTCGAGATCCGCCAGATGGAAGGCCACGCTGCCGGTCGCCACCTGCACCCCGTTGCGGTACCATGTTACATTGCCGCCGCCGGGCGTGCCGGCGAAGGTGAAGACGCAGTGATAGGTCGTGCCGGCTGTGGTCGCGAGACCGGAGTCGAGATAAAGCGGTGCGCCGCCGTCGATGCGGTTGCCCTGGCGCTGCGTGTTGAGGTTGGTCTCGCGATTGAAGAGCAGCGCGATGCCGTCGCTGGTTTCGGAATACGGAACCATCGCCGCAGTGGTGCCCGTCCATTCCCCCGGCGCGCCTGCGCCGTCGCCGGCGATGGTCATGCGCCCGAAATCGAACATCAGCTGGTAATAGCGCGCGCTGAGCGGCGCGGCCCAGATTTCGACCGTGAGATTCGTTTTCGATGAGGCGATGCCGTTGGGGAGATTCAAATAGGCGGAGATCTCGCTGTCCGGCAAATCACAGTTCGTCGTGCCCGGCAGTGTGATGCGCGCACCATCGAGAGTGGCGCCCTGGCCGCGCACCTGGAGAGGCATACCCGACACCGTATCCGCGAACGAAGTGCCGGACGGGGCCGCCCCGGCGGGGACATTGAAGGACCAGCGGTTCAGCAGCGCTGCGGGAGAGGCTGCGCACAGCGCGGCAGTGACGATGAGGAGGGGGGACAGACAATTCATGCGCCTATTTTGGGAAGCAGAGACGTCATGTTACATCCGCAGTGAAGAAAAGCTGAGAATTTTTCCCACGCTCTCCCCTGCCCCGGTCAAAGGACTCCAGCCGAACTTGAACGGGGTTCCGGAGACTACTCGAATTCCGTCACGATGCGCACGAACCGGCGCCTGCCGGCATCGGGCATAGTCCATTCGTAGCGGCCCGGGGCGACTTCGCGCGGAGCGACGAGCGAGTCATTCCAGCCACCGAGTTCGAGCGACTCCTGCACTGCGTAGGTCACATCGTCGCGGCCGTCCCATGCGAGGGTGAACGGACCGTCTTCGATGACCGTCACGATATTGTGAGGGATGGCAGGACGACCAGCCGGGACGATGGCGGCGAGTGCCGGATTTCCCAGGAGAAAGTATTCCTCGCCGTCGGTGTAGCCGTCGCCGTCGGTGTCGTCGTCGAAGGAATGCGCCAGGGTGTTGAAGAACCGCATCTCGAAGGCGTCGTCGAGCCGGTCGCCGTCGGTGTCATTCAGATCCCCGCGGAGGTCCACATCGAGCAGGCTGAGAGAGAGCAGTTCGATGGCTGAGTCCGTGCCGGGCGGACGAGGTTCGGTGTCGGGCAGGATGAAGCCGGAGACGCGGACGGTGTTGCGCCAGACCCCGCCATTGGCAGATCCGACGTAAATGGTATTCCCTGTGTCCGAAGGCTGGGCCGGAAGCCGCTGCAATGTCAGGCCGCCAGCGGCCGCGGTGGCGATGCGCCGGTCGTCGAGCAGCGCGATGACTTCGCCGCCCGCCGTCTCTACAACCCATGTTCCGCCTCCATCCAGCGATTTGAGCAGCCCCGTACCCTCGCGCACCGCGCGCGGCTCCGGCAGACCGAGCAATTGTGCGCGCAGGGCAGTGAGCACAGGCAACGGCGCGGTGACGGCGTCGGCGTAAAAGGACTCCAACTCACCGGTGTCGAAGAAGTGCAGCAGCGCCTGCGCGGCATTGTGATTTCGCCGGACGGTACCGGGTCTGGCGGCTTCGCGGAGAATCATCTCGCGTGCCGCGATGCGCAGCGGCTCATAAGTCGCGTCGCCGGCGATGGTGTTGTAAAAACTGCGCGCCACGGCACCGGGATCGAATGCGGGATCTCCCGGATTGGCTGGCCGCTCCATCGCGCGTAACTGCTGCTGAATGTGCGCGAGTTCGTGTGCGGGCAGGTCGCTGCGCGAACCGCGGTGGTCCCACGCGAAGTTGGCGTCCTCCACGCCGGCATCGGCGAGCCGGTGCGCAAGCCAGGCGGAGAAAGCGGCGACGCCGATGGTGGTGTCGGCATTGATGAGGACGGGGCCGGTCCGCGAGCCGTCGAAGTTAGTGGTCTTCCAGATGCCTCCGGTTGCTCCTCCCAGAGCCGCCGAGGTGTCGTCGATCCATTGTGTGAGCGAAGGCGTTTCCCCCTCCGGCAGTTGCGGCAGCACGAAGGCCGGGGCGAAAGCCATCCCGTAAAGCGAAGTGCCCCGGGGTTCCGCTTCAATGGCTGGAATTGTCACTTCAAAGATGAGCGCGCTCTGGAATTCCGTACGACCGGGTGCGTCCGCGCGTGTCGAGGGAAGGAGCGCAGCATTCAGGGTGAAGGAATCGGTTCCGTTGACCACGGGCGCATTGCTGCGCAACGGCGTGCCGTCGGCGAGGAACAGGGTATAGCGGGCCTGCGCCGCCGGCTCATCAATCAACGATCCGCTTCCACGCGGGGTTTGCACGCTGATGTCTATTTCCAGTGACGGCGGAAGCGTGACATGCAACGCGGCCGGCTGCGAGTTGGCGTTCCGCGGATCGCTGCCGTTGAGCAGTTCGTTGGCATCACTCACACCGTCGTTGTCGCTGTCACCGTCGCCGCCGGGATCGAGGCCAAGGGACGCAGCCAGCGCATCGGGCAGGCCGTCGCCGTTGGCATCGGCGGCGAACTGCGGCATGATGTCGTAGTTCGCGGAATGGATCGTGCCCAGGGCGCCGCCGGCGCTCTGGCCGTAGTATTCCACCACGGCATCCGCGGCGAGGAAGAATCCGCCGGTTGCCGCCTGCTGCCATGCCTGGCCGTTCACGCGATAGATCACCGTGGTGCCGGCGACCGCAGGGGTGAATTTTACCTGGATGAATGTGCCGTAAGAGCCGGGGGCCGGAGAAATCTGCACGGCCGCGTTGCCGTCGCCGCTGACACCGCCGGCGTAGAAGATGCTGGAGGAGGCGTCACCGAACTGATTGCCCTGCGCCTGCCCCGCCGGGCCCGGATCGGCGGCGGGGGTGAGGAGCACATTCATCGGATCGCCGAGGCCGAGCGCAGTGCTTTGGAAAATCTCGCTCACCGCGCTGATGTTGCCGCCGGCGAATGCGGCATCGCGCGACCATGCTCCCGTCAGAAACGACTCGAATTCGAACGCTTTGCCGCTCAGCGGATCGTCCGTGTAAAGCATCACCGTCGCGTGACCGCCTGCCGCCGGCATGGCCGGCAGCACTCCCTGAGCGGCCGGTGTCAGGAGCCCGCCGGCCCCCGCACCGTACCGTGTGTAGCTGCCGTCATCGAGCAGCGCAAACAATCCCCCGGCTCCCAGTCCCGCGACATTCGCAAACCTCCGCCCCGCCGGCGCCGTCAGGTTCTGCGTTGCGGTGAACTGACCGGTGGCGGGGTTCCATCGCAGGACGGACATCCGCTCGCCTTCATGATGCACGATGGCGAGCCGGTCACCGGCGGGGTCGCTGATCCTCTCGACGCGTACGATGCCTTCATAGACGATGACAATTTCCTCCACGGCGACGGTGTTGCCGTTCGGCGTGGTGGCGGTTACGACCCGCAGCGAGTCCAGCCCCATTCCCCACAGCACGAATTGCCCGGGACTGTTGGCGCCGCGCATGTCGGCGGAAAGCACGTGCGTCCACGGTTCCGGGTGCTGCGAGATGGCCGGGGCAGCGGAGGATGAGAATTGCGCCACGCGCAGCAGGCTGCCGGCCGAGTTTCTGAAGACGTACGCGCCGAGATGCCCGCCGTGCCGGCCACCGCCGGTGGTCGTTCCCGGGGCGAGCAGGGCAAAGTTTTGGAAACCGGAAACCTGCGCCGGATCCTGCACATCAAGCGGAGCGACGGCCACTTCCCAGCCGACCCGTGGAAGCACCATCACGGTGCGTGGCATGAGACCGGCAATAAGCGGCACTGCGAGTTCCGGTTCCGGTGTGCGCGCATCGAGCTGAGCAAAGGCAATGCCGGAGGGCCCGGCCCCCAGCGGATGCCGTTCGAACGTGGTGAGTGCATTCTCCCGCGTGGTCGAGCCGGGCAGGACATACACCGCGGGATGCTGCACTGACGTGAGGACATAGTCGTCCGTGCCGTCGCCATTCACGTCACCGACGGCGACCCGCACGCCTCCCTGGAAGCCTCCGTACGGATTGAAGCCCCCGGCGACTTCGAGGCCGGTGAAGTTGATAACACTGCCATCCAGGCCGCCGGTGGGCAGCGCGCGCGCCGCCGGCCACCACAGGAAGTCAGGATGGGAGGAATGTCCGAATCCCGCGGTAAAATGACCCGTGGCGGGATCCAAAATCACGATGTCGTCCGTGCCATCGGCGTCAAAGTCGCCTCCGGTGATGATGCGCCCGTCCACGATGACGTCGTCGGTCTGTGCGGCGACAGTGGTGGTGAGAGCCGCGAAGGCTCCAAGTGTGAGAAAGCAACGTTTCATTGTGAGGGTCAGAGTTGGAGTTTCAATTTTCAATGAGAGCGGGAACCGCCGTGGCGTTGCTCCGCCGCACCTCCTGGATTTCCCCGCGCTCGTCGTGCAGCACGAGGAAGCTCTCGTAGCTGTGGCCGTTGAGGGCGGGCTGATCGAGGCGCAGCCAGATTTGAGTGTTCGCGCCGGAGGGGATGAGTTTGATGGACTGATCCGTGATCACCTGTCCGCCGGGAATGGTCTGAGCGATGAGTTTGTCCACCTTGTGCGTCACCTGGAGCATTCTGTCAGGCACACCGGCCGTAGTGTCGCGCAGATAGGCGACGAGCGGCAGCTTGTGGAAGAGGAATGGATCCAGCGAATCCACCGGCAGCGGAACGGTGGGCGACTGGACGAGGAACGGAACCGTGCCAATGAGCACGCGAAGCTGCGCGTCCGCGGCGTCCCACGCCATCACCGCTTCGCCTGTCACACCCGGCGCATCGCGCTGCGGCCAGGGCACGCTCGCCGCGGCGGGCGCACTGAGCCATTTGACGGTGAACGGCAGGCTCCACTGGCCTTCGTCGCGTTCGATTCCATGTCCGCTCACGGCGCGGACTTTCGCGCGGTAATTCACACCCTCCGCGAGCCCGAAGATCAGCGCAAACTCCGGTGCATTGGCACCAAAATCCGTCGGAATCCGCGGCGTTTCAATGGTTCCCCACTCGCGCAGGGCGCCGGAGGAGTCGATCTCGAGGAAAGTCCGCTGAGCATTCTTCGGCACCGGCGTGAAGGCGGCATCGAACCGCTCCGCGCCCGGCGGGCAGTTCCATGTCAGGCGAAAATCGTCAGGGCTGGCGGTGGGGATCGAAGCCGTGGCGGGCGCTCCGCCGGTGACGGACGGCACCGGCAGGCCGTCGCGTGCCGCCACTTTCACACAGCCGAGCGATTCCATCGGCCCGGGATTGCCGCCCGCGTCAAAGCCCTGAGCGTAGAAGCAAAGCTCGCCGCCGTGCGGCGGAAACGCGCTGAAGCAGGCCTGCACGATGCCGGGCGCCGTGACCTTGCCGCTGGCGAACTTGGTCTTCGTACCGTTCACCCCCAGCTGGACGTAGGCGATCCACGACTTCACATCCACGCCGGGGTTAAGGATGACGCAAAGGTCGTTCAGTTCGCCGCTTTCCGGATCGACCGGAAGATGAAGTCCGCCGCAGTCGCCGGGGCCGGGCTCAGCCTGCCACTGGGGCGTCCAGGTGTGCGTGTCGTAGGGCACGGAGTCCGCCACACTGCTGTTCCGCCATGTACTGACATAGCCGCCGGGATGACCAAAGCGCCCGGCGAGGATCGGGGAGGAATTGTTCCCCGGCTGATAGTCCGCAGTGATCATCTGCTGCCCCGGCGCGAACAGATAGCGTCCGATGAACCGGTTGTTGGTGACATCCCGGAACTCCACCCAGTGGAACCGCGAGCCTGCCGGGCGCTGCGCGCGCAGAGTGGCGGTGTACGGCCGGCCGGGGACGCTCGTAAGTTGAACGTGCGTGGCGTTCAACCGGCGGCATTCCGTGAGCAGAAAGCCGTCCACTGTCTCCGGCCCTGTCAAATCGTGCCGAGCGCCGGGAACGGGGCCGCTGAGCCCGGAAAGATTCCCCATGCCCGCGACCTTGCAGGGCGTGTCGTCTTCGGCGCGCAGCCGGTAATAGACGGTCTTGCCGAGGGGCGCGAGCGGATGGCCCGGCGCCGCAAGATGATCGAAACGGATCATTCCGTCTGGTCCGGAGTAGGTGCCGTCGTTGGGAATCATGATGCGCAGGCTCGCGGTGTTGGGATTGTCAGGATCGGCGGCGTACTCGCCCAGCGGCGTTTCCACATCCGTGGAGACATAGACATACCAGCGGCGCACTTCGGTGGCCGGTGCCGCGGGCCATTCGAGCCTCAGGAAGTCCTCCGCTTTGCCGGCAATGAAACGACGCTCATTGGTCACGGTCAGTCCGCGCGGCGGTTCCGGCGCAAGGCGGTCGCAAATCATCACCTCCACACCGCTGCTCGGCTCGCCAGGCCTGCCCAGGAGATCGGTCTCGGCGACCCAGTACATATACTGGTCCCCGGCGTGAAACTTCGGCGCCCCCTCGGTCTGCGTCTGCGCCACGCTGTCGTTGTCGTCTGTGAACATCGGCTCCCCCGCGCCCGGCGGACAGACCGGCACCTCCTCCGGCAACACCGGCAGGCGATTCACCTGCACGACGTGTCCGTCCGCCAGCATCGCGAGCAGCGGGTCGCGTCCGATGGCGGCCGGCGGCGTGGCGCCGAAGTGCTGCTGCCAGTGCTGGAAGTCCGCGCGATACACCCTGACGCCACGCCAGTGGAGAAAGCGCTGACGCAGCGCCTCGGGTGCACACCAGCGCAACTGCACGCGCAGATGGCCGCGAGGACGGAGTTCCGGAACTTCTGTCAGGGCCTCGGGAGCCGGAAGCAGTTCCGGCGCTGCGCCGGTGCTGGCGCGGCCAATCACCGGACCTTCGACGCCGTTCGCGAACTGACGGATCTCGAAAGTCCCCGCCGCCGCCGGCACCTGCACAAAAGCCGCGCGACCGGCCACGGCGGCGATCAGCGGATCGGTCGTCGCGAGCGTTTCACGCTGGAACTCGATCACGCCGCCCTCCGATGTCGCCTGCATCAGAGCAGCCACTTTTCCCGGCAGGTCGGAGGGATCGGCCACGATCGCGGTGATGCGGCCGGTGGTGTTGGCCACATCCGCGCCCGCGGCGGTCGCATCATTAATCAAATGTCCGATCGCGACCGGATCCGCCGTGGGCTGCACCGTGGTCAGCAGCGAGTAGTTGCCGGGCGCATCCGCCGCGCCGGCTTTATGATAGAGACGCCACGCGGGAGGCATTTTGGCGCTGCCGAGCGGCTTGAGAAAAACGAGCGCCCAGTGATTTCCGGCGCCCGCCGGCTGACCGACTTCGGCCGCGCAGCCGATTTTTGGGCTCTCTGCGAATACAGCACCGGCCGGGAGCAGCGCGGCGCAAAAGAGGGCAATGAGGTGATTCAGTTTCATGACAGTTGGAGAGATGGAAAGGTTAAGTGTCAGGGGTTCACATCCCAGTCGCCGCTGCCGCCGACGGGCTTGATATAAACGACGTGGAGGGTTTTCGATTTGGTGATCTGGAAGGGCTTGAAGCCGAGCTTCACCTCCACACCGGCCTCACCGTCGAAGCGGTGGATCCCGCCGCCAAAGCCGTAGCCGAGATTGAGTGAGCCGGTGGCCTTGAGCAGATAGAGCGCCTCCCCGCTGATGCTGCCGCCGAGGTGTCCGCCGTATGCGGGATTCCATGCGGCGTCGGCCATGGCAAAGCCGCCGATTTCCGCGCCGATGGTCACATTCAGCAGTCCGCCGCCGCCATAGAGAGGGGCCTTGCCTGACAAGTGTGCGACGATGCCACGATACGGTCCGCCGCCGGGCGGCAGCGGGAAATTCGGATAGAAAGCTACCACGTCGCCATTGCAGAACTGACCGACTGCGAACCCGCCTTCCAGATCAATGCTCGTGCCGCCGGCGCCAAATGAACCAAGGGCGTGGGCGCTCAGGTAATAGTCGTCCTGCCCCAGCGCGAGCATGCCGGTGAAGTCCTGCATACCCATGCCGCTCAGATTGAACTCGCTGGAGTCTATCTGAAACATGCCGGCAAAGCCCGCGGGTGTGTAGTCCGGCTGGAAGGCGAACTTGAGTGCAATGGTCGCGCGGCTGTCCGCGCCAAAGCCGATGGCCGAGCCGCCGGACGCTTTGAGAATGACTTCCGGCAGCACTGCACCGGGCGGGCCGGCGCAGGGAATGTCGCCGTCGGACACTCGCTCCTGCCACTTGATCAGGGCGTCGGCGCTCATGGGCAGGCCGATGCCGGCGGGCGTGGGAATACTGAAGTCCACTTGCGTCATGACGGCGACCTCCGTCAGCCGGTCGCCGGTGGCGATGGCTTCCCCGTTGATGCGGGCGGCCTTGAGATACGACAGCGCGCCGGTGAAGGTCTGAATCGCACTGTCGAGTGCTTCGAGCGCCCCGCTGTTCTCCAGCGCCTCAACGGCCACACTGACGACCGCCTGCATCGCCGTATTGATGGCGTCCTCGATGAGCGTGTCGAGATAACCGAGCCGCGCGCGGAGCATGGACTGGAGGTTCACCGCGAGCAGGCTGCCGAAGAGCCGGTCGCGGACTGCGCCCCGGATGACGTCCAGAATTTCGGAGTCGGTGAATTCGAACAGACGGCCCTGCATTTCCGCGGTGAGGCGCGCGCTGATTTGCAGGCGCACTTCGGCGAAGACGGCGGCGATTTCCGCGGCGTCGCCAAAGAGCGCGCTCACTTCCTGGAAGAACTCCTGCCCTTCATTGAGGCGCGTGCGCACCTCCGCCACGATGTCGCGCAGTTGGGTCAGTCCCTCGCGGGCGTCGGCGATCCAGCCGGTGTCGATTCCATTGAGCAGTCCCGCGCTCGCGAGCACTTCCTGCAGCGCCTCATCCGCCACTGCGGGATCAATCTGACCGATCGCCGGATTGAGACCGAGCGTGGCCACAAGGTGATCGAACAGCGGGCCGAGGCGGCCGAAGCCGGCGACCTGTCCGTTCAGCAATTGCACCACGCGGTCGAGTGCCGTCTCCAGCCTGCCCAGCCGCTCATTGAGCTTGCCGATGCTGCTGGCGATCTGGCCGGTTCCGTCCTCGAAATTGCCCAGCGTCTGCGCTGCGCTGGCGAGCAGGGGAATATGAATGTCGAGCCGGGCATTGAGGTCGGCCGGCGCCCAGCCCGGGTTGATCTGCTCCATCTGCCGCAGTGCGGTGAGCAGATTGCCGGCAGCTCCGTCCATCGCCTGGTTCACGACATCTCCGAGCAGTTTTTCGAGTTTGTTGTCCAGCGTCTCCGCGAGTGCGAGCAGGCCCTCTTTGATCGGCTGCGCCACCTCCTCGCCGATGACATCCGCGAGTCCCTGCGCGCCGTATTCCGCCGCCTTTTCGATCAGCGTACCCGCGCTCATCTGCACGAGGCCGTTGATCTCCGCGCCGAACTGCACGTGCGCCAGCTCTGCGTTGAGCCGCGAGAGACGGCCATCGAACTCGGCCACCCAGAGATCGAGATTACCGTCGCCCGGCGAATGGAAATTACCCGTCGTCAGGTTGTGCTGCACCGGAAACGTCCATGCGTCCTCCTTGCCAAAGAAGGGTGCGGAAGCCATGGGCCGGTGCGCTGCGCTGGCCTGATACTGCGCCGCGCTCATGCCATCCGGCATGCCGCGATGCTTCTGATCCACCGCGCCTTCCGGGAGAAAATCGCCCTGCAGGAAGCCCACGAGCACCTCGTCATCCACCTCCGGAATGGCGGTGGTGTTGATGCGCACGGTGCTGAGATTGAAGAACGGCGTATCCAGATCCCCGGCAGCCGTGACGAAGCCCGAATTTGCCGGCTGGCCGTCAGGATTGTTGAAATAGGCATCGCCGCGCGGCCACCAGCGGTACTGACCGGCCACGCCGCTCTGGGGTTCGAGCGCGATGAAGCTCGGCGCGTAGTCCCACGCGCTGTCGTTCGGAATCGTCAGGGTGCCGTCGCTGAGAAAACCGAGACGGCCCGCCTTGCGCCCCGGCAGACCGTTGATCTGCACCGTGGTGGCATAGGCCAGCACCGCTTCGCTGCTGTCGCACGGCGCGGGCGTTACAAACCGCGCGGAGGAGTTCACGATTTCAAAGTCCTGCCAGTAACCGAGCCGTTTCTCCGCTTCGCCCTGGGGAATCTCAAACTCCTCCAGATTGCCGCAGCACGAGATGCGCACATCCTCCATGCCCTGCACGAAGTCCGCCGGCGTCCCGGTGAGGTCCACTTGTCCCGCAATGAACGAATCGCGCATTTCATTGCCGAGGAAATTGAAGGCCCAGTCGGTGAAGCCGATGGGAAAACCGTAAATCTCCGCCTGGAACGGAAGTTCTCCCGGCTGCGCCTGAATCACCCCGCTCACACCAAACCAGCGGGCATAGGCGCGGCGTTCCGTGACTTCGTAGTCGAACGGAGCCGCCCCGCCCGTGCGCGACTGCACGTGCATGCCATTCGGATAGTCGAAGTTGAAACCTGCATACAGTCCGAGCCCCGCCGCATAGGCCGCGGATCCGGGAAATCCGAGTGCGTTGCCGGCTTCCGGCCGGATTTCCGCGAGCAAAAAGTCCGCCGGCGTATCCACCTGCGGCACGGAGAATCCCGGCGCATAAAAGCGCGCCTGCGTGAACTCGTCCGTCTGATGCACCGCCTGACCGTTGCCGTTGCGACCGATTTCAAGGTGGCGGTCCACGCCGTTGAACTGCGCATCGGTGGCCAGATTGCCGGTCGCCGTGATTCCGCCCTGCGGTGTCGCCGTCAGGGTGGGCGCGAGAATTCTCATGCCCTGGTGCGATGTGACGCCCGCCTGCGGACAGCTCTGATCGTATTGCAGATGCACCCAGTTGGCGAGCAGACTCGACGCCGCCGGGGCCACGGAATCGTTCACCACGCGCAGCGCGGAAGCGAGGCCGCCAATATCACCGTCGGGAAAATGCGTCGTATAGTCCCCGGCAACGGTGCGCAGAGTGACCGTCATGGAGCCGGCCGCGTGGTGGCGCAGTTCGAGATCGCTGGATGCCGCTGGCTGCAGATGGCGGAAAATGCAGTCATTGGAGCGCGGCAGCTTGCCGGTGGAAATGACTTGCTGCTGGTAGCGGTTCTGGCGCGTGAAGCGCGTGCCCGGAGTGGTTAGGATGAGCGTCGTGCCGTCGAATTTGAAGGACGGCGGCGTGAACGCGACCGGCAGCGCCGATCCCACAAATTCCCGGCCCGCCGGAACGGCACCGCTCACTGCACCCACAGCCGGCTGCAGCGTTGCATCGAGCGGCAGCGCCACATTCTCACTGCGAAAGATCCGGCGCAGCACTCCGCTGGTGCCGTCGCGCCAGCCCACGCCCGGAGGAAGTGTCAGGCGGAAATTCGCGGCCGCGATGCCGGTGGAGGAAATCAGCACCGGTCCGCGCACGCCGCTCCACGCATTCCATGTGAACTGTCCGTCGCCGTCATCGATTTCCGCGCTTCCCGCCGTGACCGTCAAGTCCCCGGTGGCTGCATTCCGCGTCGCCGTGAGCTGGACGGAATTGGCGGAGTTGGCAAATGTCAGGCCATTGGAGAGCGCGCCGCTGAAGACTGGCACCTGCCAGCCCCCTGCCCCGAGGTAATGCGGGGGCGGATTTCCAAACGCAGCGAAGGTGCCTGCATTGGCTCCGAAGTTCACGGCGCCGCTGAAGTGTCCGAAGTTGAGCAGGGCCAGGGACTCCGTGTCGCCCGCCGTGAACGTCGCCGGCGTCGCGGGGTCGTTGATGTGAAACACTTCGAGCTGGAGCGAGTAGGTCGCGGCATCATTGAGAAACACCGGCGGATCGAGTTCGAAGGCTGCGGGCACCATCGCATCGTGAATGCCGGTCACCAGCACCGCCGTGGTGTGCGACGTTTGCGCGATGGTCGTTGTCCCCTGACGCAGCGTCGCCCGGTAGCGCACCGTGACATTCGCCGGAAGCGTGGCCGGCTGATTGCGCACGATGCGCGCGCTCACAGCGATGCGCAGGGTATCGCGATCCGGGTGCGATTCGAGAATGTAGGGAACTTCAAGGTTTCCGTTGAGCAGCGGAATCGTGACCCCAAGCGGGGCGGCGTGAGTCAGAGCTGTGAACAGCAGGGCGATCCAGAGGACGGGTCGCATCCGGCGCAGGGCACCGGCGTGAGGAGGAATGAGGGAAGCAGGCATGACGTGAAGATTGACACCTGACTTCTTGGGGATTCAGCATCGCGCGTTTCAATTGACGCGAAACTTTTTCGCCTGCGCCGCAATCTCAGCTCGGCGTGCGGACGATCCCGCGCCGCCGGAACGCTGCGGTGGTTCCCGCCGCGGCTGCTTCTATGCGCCGTCGCGCAGACGCCGCGCCGCTTCCGCGATGCTCCGCAGTTTCGCGGCGGCGACTTCCTCCACATTGACCCCCCGGTTGGCAAAACAGGCGAAGCCGCAGTCCGGATTGAGCATGATCTGCTCCGGTTTCCAGAACTGGAGCGCCTCCCGGCCGCGCGCGGCAATGCTCTCCGGTGTTTCGACTTCATCCGTGCGAGGATTCACCACGCCGAGACCGATCTCGCGGTCCGCCAGCGCGCGGCCCACCACCGCGAGTTCACCGGCGCGCGGCGTGCAGTATTCCAGCACGAACTGCCGCGCATGCATGTCCTGAAAACAGCCGGTCAGCGGCTGGTAATCGCCGGTGATCATCACGTCCTCGCGTTTACTCCAGTTGCCGCGGCACACGTGCAGCGCGAGGCGCAGCCTGTTTTCAAAGCCGGCCGTGACGCGGTTGTAGAGTTCCGCGGCGTAGGAGAGTTCAGCACCCGCGTCACGGCGGGTCGCCAGAGTCGCTCACATGAAGGTGCGGCGCTTGGTGTCGCCGCTGTGCACGATTTCCGTGAGCACCGGTTCGTCGAACTGCACAAAGTCGGCTCCAGCCGCGCACAGGTCCTCAAGTTCGTCGCGGAGCATGGCGATGACGTCCTCCGCCATCACCGGCTTGTCCCCGTAAGCGTCTTTCGAATGCGCCGTGACCCACATGGCGCGCGTGAGCAGATAGGGACCGGGCAGCGTGACTTTGACCGGCTTGTCCGTGAGCGAGCGCGTGAAGTTGAACTCGTCCACCGCCAGCGGCTCGCGGCGTTTCATTTTGCCGATGCAGGTCGGATTGCGAATGGCGAACGCCGGTGCGTCGAGCGTTTGCAGCATCTCCTCAAAGGCCGCTTTGTCCTCCACCGTGTCGAGCATTTCGGCCAGCGACATGAGCCGCGTGCCTTCGACTTTGTCCGTGATGAACGAATAGAAATTGTCACGCCGCATTTCCCCATCCACCACGATGTCCACGCCGGCCTCCTCCTGAATGGCCACACAGCGGCGCACTTCGTCATCGGCCAGAGTATTGAATTCCGCCGCGCTCAATCGGCCCATCCGCTTCTCCCGCAGCGCGGCGAGCAGTGCTTCGGAACGCGGCCATGAGCCGACCTGAGTGACGGAGAACGGAGCAGCGGTAGTTGGCATGGGAGTCGAACAGGGGTGCCCGGGCCGGACTCTGGAACAACCGGGAAGGATGCAGAACTTTTAAGTCGCCGCCGCGGACACAAGGTTCCCGGCGGCGGGATGCTTCGCAGCCTGACCGGATTTCAGCCGGCGGCCACGCACTGGCAGGATGCCCCTGTCACATCACGCCGCGGTCGCCTTCGGGTCATGGCCAGGAGATTTGTATGATTTTCACAGGAATTCTGCGCAAAATCATGTGTCCCCGGTTCTGTTTCCGGGAAGGGTTGGAGTGCGATGAGGACCTTCGTTGTCCGACGCCGGCCTTCGCCGTTTCTTTTCAACCGCTCTCTGCCAATGACACCCCGCGCTCCGCTCCTTCGCTGTTTGACTGTCCTCGTCGCCGGTCTTGCCGCCAGTCACCCCGTTTTCGCCGCCGATCCTGCCGGGCAGTGGCAGGCGGAATTCGACTCGCCGCGCGGCCGCCAGAAGTATCTCTTCGAATTCAAAGTGGCCGGCGGCCAGCTGACGGCGACCGCCAAAGCGGAAATGAACGGGGAGGCGCGCGATGTGGAGTTTGTGGACGAAAAGGCGGAGGGCGACACGGTCACGTTCGCCGAGATGCGGAAGATTCAGGACCGTGAGCTTCGGATCGAATACACCGGCAGGGTGACGGACAAGAGCATCACCTTCACGCGCAAGGTGGGGGACTTCGGCAGCGCGGAATTTGACGCGACGCGCGTGGGGCCTCCGCCTGCTGGCGCGGTGCCGGCCACGACTCCTCCACAGGACGCGCCGCCCGTGGACGACTGGAAACCATCGCCCGCCAATCAGCCAGGAAAACAGTATCCGCAGGTGAACTCCGAGGGACGCGTGCGGTTCCGCATCATGGCGCCGCAGGCACAAAGCGTGAAGGTGAGCTTCAGGGACAGCAGCCCGTTTGTAAAAGGTGAGGACGGATCGTGGACCGGCTACACACGGAAGCTGGACGAAGGTTTCCACTACTACACCATCAACGTGGATGGAGCCGAAGTGCCGGATCCGGGCACGCTCTACTTTTTCGGTGCCGGGCGCTGGGGCAGCGGCGTGGAGATCCCGGCGAAGGATCAGGACTTCTACGCGCTGAAGAATGTGCCGCACGGCCAGCTGAGGGAGGTGTTCTTTCACTCAAAGAGCACGAACTCCGAGCGCCGGGCATTTGTTTACACGCCCCCGGACTACGATCAGTCGGCGAACAAGCGCTACCCGGTGCTTTATCTCCAGCACGGCTACGGTGAGAATGAATACGGCTGGGGTGCGCAGGGCCACGCGGGGCGGATCATGGACAACCTCATCGCCGGGGGAAAAGCGCGGCCGTTCATCATCGTGATGACCTACGGCATGACGAACGAAATCCGGTTCGGCGGCATGGCGGAATTCAAGATCGAGCCGTTCCAGACGGTGCTCATCGATGAGTTGATTCCTTACGTGGATGCCAATTTCCGCACCCTCGCCGACCAGCCTAACCGGGCCATGGCGGGTCTTTCCATGGGCGGGATGGAGACGAAGACGATCACGTTGAAAAACCTCAACGTCTTCTCCCACATCGGTCTGTTCAGCGGCGGCAGTATCAGGCCGGAAGACATCGCGGACATGGCGGCCTTCAAGGAAAAGAACAAACTCGTCTTCGTCAGCTACGGCAGCAAAGAGATCGGAAATGGCAATCAACCCCGCCGCGGCGGCGATCCGAAAGCAGCCGTGGAGGCGCTGAGAGCAGCGGGCGTGAACAGTGTGTTTTATGTGTCGCCCGACACCGCTCACGAGTGGCAGTCGTGGCGCCGCAGTTTGAAGGAAATGGCTCCGCTGCTGTTCACTTCGCAGGCCGCAGCGGCTCCAGCCGGCGAAGCGACTCCGGGAAAAGCCGCTGCCGCACCAGCCGGTCAACGCGGCCCAATTCGCGTGCTCTTTCTCGGCAGTGAGCAGGCGGGCAGCCGCCAGCACTGTCACACGGTGATGCGCGATTTCGGACGCGAGGCCATCTGGTTCGATTACACGGCCGATGCGGCGCAGGCGACGCCGGAGTGGCTGGCGATGTTCGATGCGGTTCTGCTCGACGCGCCGGCGCCGGCATTTCCGGCGCTGGCGGGCGTGGACAAGGCGAAGGTGGTGACCGCGGATTTCAGCAGGGCCTCGGGCAATCCGGCGCCGGAGGATTTTCTCCAGCCGCTGAAGGCCGCATTGCTCGCGGCCGCAGGAACTCAGCGCGCGGCGCAGTGGGAGCAGTTCGTGAAATCGCGCGAGGCGGAGGTGCGGTCGGAGAATGCCAATGTAGCCAACTACGAACGCCGGCCGAAGCCGCTGACATTCCAGCATCCGATGAGCGTAAAGGGCAGCATGGAGCGCACGCAGGTGGCGCCGGATTTGCGGCTGGAGCTTTACGCCGCGGAGCCGGACATCATGAAACCGATCTGCATGGCGTGGGATGAACACGGCCGTTGCTGGGTCGCGGAGACAAGCGATTATCCTCACGGCGTCACGCGCGGCGGCGAGGGCAATGACCGCATCAAAATCTGTGAGGACACGGACGGCGACGGCAAAGCGGACAAGTTCACCGTCTTCGCCGACAGGCTGAATATCCCGACGAGCCTGACGTTCGCCAATGGCGGCATCATCGTCAGCCAGCCGCCGCGGTTTCTCTTTTTGAAGGACACCGACGGCGACGGCAAAGCGGATTTGCGACAGGACATCATGACCGGCTGGGGCATCGGCGACACGCATGCCCAGGCCAGCAATTTGCACTACGGCATCGACAACTGGTTCTACGGCTGCGTCGGCTATTCGGCCTTCGATGGCACGGTGGGCGGCGTGCGGAAGCGGTTCACGCAGGGCACCTATCGGTTCAAGGCGGACGGCTCGGCGCTGGAGTTCCTCCATCAGTTCAACAACAACTCGTGGGGCCACAGCACGAATGACGCCGGCGATCAGTTCGGCGGCACCGCCAATGGAGCGCCTCTGTTCTACGGCGGCATTCCCGCCGGTCGCGTGCCGGCCGGTCTGCGGGTGATGACGGCAAAAAAAATCAATTCGGAGGACAAGGTGCACACCATTACGCCGAACTTTCGTCAGGTGGATGTCTTCGGCGGCTACACGTCGGCGGCGGGCAGCAATTTCATCTACTCCGCGAAGCTGCCGCCCCGACTGCAGGGGAAAGCGATGATCTGCGAGCCGACGATGAAGGTGATCGCGCTCATGGACGTGCAGACCGCCGGCGCCGGCATGGTGGCGGGCGATGCCTTCAATCTCGTGGCCAGCACGGATGAATGGATGTCGCCGGTCTTCGCCGACGTGGGGCCGGACGGTGCCGTGTGGTTCGCTGACTGGCAGAATTTCATCATCCAGCACAACCCCACGCCCAGCCAGCGCAACGGCGGCTACAATGCCAGGACCGGTCCCGGCGGCGCTCATGAAAACGACCTGCGCGACCACAGCCGCGGCCGGATCTATCGCGTGGTTTGGAACAGGGCGGAAGCTCCCGCGGCTCTGCAGAAGCTGGATGCGCAGAATCCAGCGCAACTCACCGCGGCTTTGAATTCCGATATTCTGGAGCGGCGCCTCAGCGCGCAGCGGCTGCTGGTGGAAGGAAAGCATACCGCTGCGGCGGAGGGTTTGAAGAAACCCGTCCTCGCCAACGACGGCGCCACCGGTGCCCTGCACGCCCTCTGGACGCTCCACGGTCTGGGGGCGCTCGATGACGCCACGTGGCATGCCGCACTGCTGGCCAAAGACGCCCGCCTCCGCCGCAATGCCGTGCGGGCACTGGCGGCCGATGCCGCGGGGCAAAAGCTCTTCTTCGGATCCGGCGTGGTCAGCGATCCTGATCCGGTCACCCGCCTCGCGGCGATGGTGAAGTTGTCGGAGTTTCCCACCACTCCGGAAATCCAGACGCTGGTCAAAAAGCTGTCGGCTGACGCTCTGCTCCTGAGCGATGAATGGCTGCGCGAAGCCGCGCGCATGCTGCGCCGCCAGCACAATGCCGGGGCCAACTTCACCGAAGGCCCCAACCTTCTGCCGAATCCCGGATTCGAAATCACCGGAACGGACGGACTGCCCGAAGGCTGGGTCCGCAACGACGACATCGGACGCAGCGGGCCACTCACCAGTCCCTCCAATGCCAAATGGCAAATGACGGATGACGCGCGCAGCGGAAAGAAGGCCGTGACCTGCAACCTCCCGGAGACGAGCTTCTCCGCCCTGTATTTCGAAGTGCCGCTCAAGCCCAATACCGAATACCGCCTCAGCGGCTGGGCCAAAACGGCCAACCTTGCCAACGGCCGCGTCGGCATCAGCGACCGCCTCAGCCGCGTGGAAACCGAACGCATCACGAGGACCGCCGGCTGGACGCTCATCGAAGCCACTTACAACAGCGGCAACAGCCCGAAGGCCGGCATCATGCTCTCCCACTGGGGCAAAGGCGACAGCACGTTCGACGACGTGAAATTCTGCGAACTCATCCCGGATTCGGAAGCTGAGAGCGAAACCGTGGCCGCCGGTGATGCCAGGCGCGGCGAAGAGATCTACTGGAAGCATCCCGTCGCGGCCTGTGTGAACTGCCACATGCTCGGGGGCAAGGGCAGCGCCGTCGGCCCCGCGCTCGACGGCATCGCCAAAACGAAGGACGAAGCCTATCTCATCGAAAGCCTCGCCGACCCGAATGCCAAACTCGCCGAAAGCTACAAAGCCACACCGGTTTCCCCCATGCCGCCGATGCGCCTCATCCTGAAGCCGCAGGAATTCGAGGATGTGAAAGAGTTTCTCAAAACGCTGAAGTAGGTCACCGGATTCACGGACCCTGCGCACGGCAACCACCAAACCATCATCCATCAACTCACCATGATCAAGCCACTCGCCATCCTCACACTCGCTCTGCTCCCCGGACTCGCCGTCGCCGAAAGCGCCGCCGGTTCGTGGAATGCGGAATTCGACACCCGTATCGGCCGCCAGAAATACACCTACACCATCAAACAGGAGGGGGACAAGTTCACCGGCACAGCCGTCGCCGAATTGCAGGGGCGGACGCGGGAGATCGAGTTGAAAGACGTGAAAGTGGAAGGTGACAACATTTCCTTCGTGGAGATGCTGAACATGGGCGGCAATGAAATCCGCATCACCTACACCGGTTCCATGACCGCCGGAGAATTGAAACTGACCCGCGCCGTGGGCGACATCGCGAAGGAGGACATCGTGGCAAAAAAGGGCGAGCCGGCGGTAAAGATGAAGGCCGGTGCGACGGCCGGCAACCCGGAGCGCGGCCGCGGGCGGTCCGGAGGACCGATCGTGCTCAATGAGGACGACAAGCCGGCCTTTCCCGATCCGCCGGAGGGATTCGACAAGGAGCGCAGCGGCATCCCGCACGGCAAGGTGGATGTGGTGGAATACGACTCGAAGTCCGTGGGCACGAAGCGGAAGGCGCTGGTTTACACACCGCCGGGCTATTCGGACAAAGAAAAGTATCCCGTGCTCTATCTGCTGCACGGCATCGGCGGCGACGAACGCGAATGGCAGCGCGGCGGGCGCCCGGAGATCATCCTGGACAACCTGATCGCCGACCAAAAGGCGGTGGCGATGATCATCGTGATGCCCAATGGCCGCGCCTCCAAAGACGACCGTCCCGGTCCCAACGCCATGCAAACCGCGCCGGCCTTCGGCGAATTCGACAAAGACCTGCTCGGTTCGCTCATTCCGTTCATCGAGTCGAAATACTCCGTGAAAACCGGCCGCGAAAGCCGCGCGCTCGCCGGGCTCTCCATGGGCGGCGGGCAGTCGCTGAACTTCGGCCTCGGCAATCTCGACACCTTCGCGTGGGTCGGCGGCTTTTCCTCCGCACCCAATACCAAGCCCGCTGCGGAACTCGTGCCCGATCCTGACAAGGCAGCGAAGCAACTGAAACTGCTCTGGCTTTCCTGCGGCAACAAGGACGGCCTCATCCGCATCAGTCAGGGAGTGCACGCGTATCTCAAGGAGAAGAAGGTGCCGCACACCTGGCACGTGGACGGCCACAATCACGACTTCAATCACTGGAAGAAAGCACTCTATCAGTTCTCGCAGATGATCTTCAAGCCGGCGGGCAAGTAACCAGCCAACCTGAAAGCCGGACGATGTCAGGCAGGCCGCAGCGAGGCGCTACCGGCCTTGACGGTTATGTCGCGTCTCAGCTTTGGGACAAAGCCGGGACGGCCTTGCGGCGGCTCTCCCTTACCCGGCGCGCTGAATGGAAAGCTCCTTGAAGGAGGTGCGCGGGTCGGTCTCGCGGTGAAAGATGAGGCCGATGGCTTCACCCACGACGAGTTCCACTGTGGTGAACACGATGCAGCCTTCGAGCACATGCCCGCCGGTGGTGACGCCCTTCTCATCACTCACGGCCGCGTGCAGATGCAGTCCGTCCGGGCCGAGCGTGCCGGTGAGGGAGACGATTTCAAAGTGGCCTTCCATGGTGTGGGCGATCTTCTGATTCGCCAGGCGCAGCGCGACTTTGGTCAAACTGCCCACGGCGCTGAGCACGAAACCGGCGCGGATGTTGTGGCGCACCGTGAGTTTCTCCAGTTCCGCACGCAGGTCCTGACCGGGCAGGAGACGCGCGGTATGAAGTCGGCATTGGTCGGTGGAATGCATGAGAGCGGGCGACGGCCTGACTTCGCCGAAAAGAATGTGGAGTGCAAGCCGGGGCTGTGTTATGAGCGCGCCGTTATGTCCGCCCCTGCCGAATTCACGCCCACCCGCTGGAGCCTCGTCTCCGCCGTGCGCAGCGGCGATGCGATGAGGTCGCGCGAGGCCATGGAAAAGCTCTGCCGGAGCTACTGGTATCCGCTTTACGCCTATGTGCGCCGCACAGGCCACGGCGCGGACGATGCGGCGGACCTCACGCAGGGATTCTTCGCCCAACTGATCGAAAAGGAACTGCTCGCGCGCGCCGATCCGGAGCGTGGGAAGCTGCGGAATTTCCTGCTCACCGCCCTGCAGCGGTTTGTGCGCGACGACTGGCGCACCCAAAACCGGCAGAAGCGCGGCGGCGGGCGGGAGTTGCTCTCCATCGATGAAGCAACTGCCGAGGGCCTTTACCTGCGCGAACCGGCCCACGTGGAGACTCCGGAAAAACTCTATCACCGCCGCTGGGCACTCACGTTGCTGGAGCGGGCGCTCACCGGGCTGCGCGGGGACTATGTGCAGCAGGGCAAAGGCGAACTCTTCGATGTGCTCAAGCCAGCTCTGACCGAAGAGCCGGACGCAGAATCCGCCGCCGCCAGCGGCGGGAAGCTGGGCCTCACTGCCGGCGCCGTGCGCGTCGCCGTGACGAGGCTGCGGGCGCGCTACCGCCAGCGGCTGCTTGCCGAAGTCGCCGCCAGCATGGACGCGAAAACGGAGGCGGAAGTGGATGAGGAAATCGATGCGCTGTTCCGCGCGCTGGGTTAGCGCGGGACTGGACGGCAACCGCGGACGGGGCGCATGAAAATGCCCGGTGCCTGTAACGATCCGGGGCCGGTGTCTTAACACAGAGGCATGACTGCCCGCCCTGTTCACTTTGGAACTTTCCTGCACGGTTCCGCGCTGCTTGCTGTTACCGCGACTTCGCTGCTCGCGCAGAGTTTTCTCCCGACTTACGATCTTCTCAAAGCCCCCGGCTCTGCGGCGGATGCACCCCATGTGACGGCCTACGGTGCACGGGTCGGGGACCAGATGGGGTCATACTTCGAAACCGGGGATCTGAACGGAGACGGGATTGACGACTGGATCGTCGCCGCCCAAACGGCGGACTACGTGCCGCCGGCCCCCGCACAGACGAAGCCGGACGCCGGGGCGGTTTATGTTTGGTTCGGAAAGGCTGCCTTTGCCGGCGCCAAAGACGTGCCGGGCACAGCCGGAGCTCCGCCGGACATCACTATCCGCGGCGCCACTTTCAACGACGGAATCGGAGCGAACGGCGGGCTGCTGGTGGACGACTTCAACGGAGACGGCATCGATGACCTCTGCATCGCGTCCTATTTGGCAGACGGGCCGGCGGAAGGCCGGGGCAGCTGCGGCGAGGCCTATCTCATTTTCGGACGGAGCAGCCCGGCGGTGTTCCCCGCAGCGCTGGACCTCGCGGTGCAGGGCAATGGCGGAGCGAATGTCACGATTTATGGCGGCGGCACGGGCGACAACCTGACAGATCGCGGCGCAATGATCGCCGGAGATTTCAACGATGACGGCGTGGCGGACCTCGCGCTGGGATCACCGGAGGCGGACGGCCCGGGGAATACCCGCGAACGTTCCGGCGAGGCCTACATCATTTTTGGGCGGGCGGTTTTTCCCGCCACTCTGGACATGGCGGTCCAGGGAGCCGGCGGTGCGAACGTGACCCTTTACGGCAGTCAAGGAAACGTTCCCGGGGTGAGCGGGGCTGATTACCTGACGTGGGATGGCGCGCTGGCGGCGGGGGATCTCAATGGCGACGGCGTGGACGATTTGGTGCTCGGAGCGAATTTATGGACGTCGCCGGTGGCGCCGGATGGTTCGCTGCCGCCGCACGGCAGGGTGTATCTCGTTTTTGGCAGGGCGGCGCCTGCGGCGTTTCCAGCCACTCTGGACCTCGGGGTGCAGGGGAATGGCGGCGCCAATGTCACCTACCGCGGGGTCGCAGCTCCCTTCGGACGGTTGCCCATGAACGGCGACGCCTCGCGGCGCGGCGCGGGGCTCGCGATCGGAGATTTCAACGGCGACGGCACCGCCGATCTGCTCATGGGCGCGAGCGAGGGCGGGGGCGAACGACGCGGCGAGATTATCCTGGTGTACGGACGGCCGGTGTTCCCCGTTATGGCCAGCCTCGGCACGCCCGGCGTCGCCGATGCAGTGATCACAGGCGAGAGTCCTGACGATCTGCTCTCCGTGGTGCCGCGCGGCGTCGGCGACTGCAATGGTGACGGCGTGGACGACTTTCTGCTCACTGCGTTTTCCGCCGACGGGCCGAATGAATCGCGGATCGATGCCGGGCAGGTCTATCTCGTCCCTGGCCGCCAAAGCCCGGCGGCCTTCCCTGCCCAGTCATTGATCACCGCGGTGGCGGCGACGACGATTTACGGAGCGAACCAGGGTGATGAACTGACCGTGTTCGGCGCCATCCTGACCAGTGACCTCAATGGCGATGGCCGGGACGACATCGTGCTGGGATCACGCTTCGCGGATGGTTCCGGGGAAGCCCGCGGCGACAGCGGGGAAGCCTATCTCGTGTTCGGACGGCCAGCCTTTCCAGCCGTGCTCGACCTGGGCATTCGTGGCAATGGCGGCGCCAATGTGACCATTTACGGCGGGCGCAACCTCGATCATCTAACGATATGGGGAGCGGTGGGCAGCGGTGATGTGAACGGCGACGGCAAGCCGGACCTGCTCCTCGGCGCCGCCGACGCGCTTCATGCGTCGAGCGCTCTTCGCGCCGGCCGTTCCTATGTCCTTTACGGCGTCACCACGACCGGGCCGCAGATTTCCGTGGTCAAGCCGGACGGCAGCGCCGCGGTGGACGGCGGGCCGGCGGTGAGTCTCGGCGCCGTGGTGCCGCAGACCAGCGGCGCAGCGAAAACATTCAGCATCGGCAATTACGGCACGAGTGCGCTGAATGTAACTTCCGTCAGCGTCACCGGAGGTCACGCTGCGGACTTTGCCGTGACCCCTCCGGCGCTGCCGGCCAGCATCGCGCCCGGGCAAGTGATCACGTTCAGCGTGATCTTCTCGCCTGCCACAGCGGGCCTGCGCAGCACCACGCTGCGCATTCTGAGCAACGACGCGGATGAGGGCACGTTCGACTTTCCGCTCACCGGTGATGGAAACTCTCCGCCAGTGCTGCAGTTGCCCGCCTCGCCGCTCATCGTGAGCGCGCCGGGCTTCAATGATGTCTATGTCGATTTCACAGTCACGGCGACAGACGCCGAAGATGACCCCGATCCCGTGCCGCTGGCCGACCCGCCGGGCGGTTCCTGGTTCCCGCCGGGCGACACTACGGTGCAGGTGACGGTAACCGACAGCGGCGGACTGACGACGACGGGCAGTTTCATCGTGCGCGCCATTGTGCCGCCGGAAATCACCGTGGAGCAGCCGGCGGGCACGGAACTTTCGGACTACAGTTCGTCGGTGGATTTCGGACTTTTCAATCCCGGCCAGAGCAGCGCGCAGTTTCCCTTCGCCATTAAAAACACCGGCGGCACTCCCCTCGACGTGAGCGGTATCAGCGTGAGCGGCACCGACGCCGCGGACTTTATCCTGACACCTCCGGCGCTGCCCGCGGTGGTGGCGCCCGGGGCGTCGGTGATTTGTCAGGCGCGGTTCACACCCTCAGCCGGCGGCCCGCGCAGCGCATTGCTGGAAATTGCCAGCAACGATGACGATGAGAGCGTCTTTGAAGTCTATCTGGCCGGCACCGGCAACACGCCGCCCGCGCTGCAACTCCCGTTTTCACCGCTCACGGTGTCCGCCACTTCCGCCGCCGGGGCGAATGTCGCGTTCAATCTCGTCGTCACCGACTTTGAACAGGATCTGCCGCCGGTGCCGCTGGCTGCGCCGCCCTCCGGCAGTCTCTTTCCCATTGGCGACACCACGGTGAATGTCAGCGTCACTGACAATCGCGGGCTGACGGTGACGGACAGCTTCGTGGTCAGCGTGGTCATCGCGCCGGAGATTCAGGTGGAGCAGCCTGCGGGCACGGACCTCGACAGTGTCAGTCCCGCGGTGGACTTCGGCCTGCGCAATCCCGGCAGCACCGGACCGCCGGTGGTCATCACCATCCGCAACACCGGCATCGTGCCGCTGAACGTCACGGATGTCAGCATCGCCGATCCGTCAGAATTCGAGCTCACTCCGCCGGCGCTGCCCGCGGTCATCGCGGCGGGGCAGACGATTACCGGCAGCGTGCGCTTCACTCCCGCGGCGGGCGGGCCGCGCTCGACGTGGCTCACCATCACCAGCGACGACACGGACGAAAGCTTCCTCTTCGTCACGCTTACCGGCACCGGCAATACGCCGCCGGTGCTGAATCTTCCGGCTTCGCCTGTAATCGCCACCGCCACTTCGCCCGCCGGGGCGAATGTCAGCTTCGATCTCAGTTCCACCGACGCGGAACAGGATCCCGGCCCGACACCGGTTGCGGTGCCCGCTTCCGGCTCGCTGTTTCCGGTCGGCGACACGACGGTGAATGTGAGCGCGACTGACAGCGGCGGCCTGACCGCGTCGGACAGCTTTGTGGTCCGTGTCGTCCCGCCCGGCGAAATCGCCGTGGAGCAGCCGGCGGGCACGAACCTGACCGATGGCGCGGCCACGGTGAATTTTGGACTGGTGAATCCGGGATACAGCAGCGCGGCAGCGACGTTCACCATCAAAAACACCGGAGTCACCGATCTCACGGTGAGTGAAATCACCATGACCGGAGTTCAGGCCGGCGACTACTTTGTCTGGCCGCCGTTCCTGCCCGCGGTCATCCCACCGGCTCAGGAAATCACC
The DNA here is from genome assembly GCA_964523105.1 of uncultured Akkermansia sp. Classification (GTDB taxonomy): domain Bacteria; phylum Verrucomicrobiota; class Verrucomicrobiia; order Verrucomicrobiales; family V1-33; genus V1-33. The sequence goes on along the minus strand of CAZFZN010000006.1, from coordinate 151,960 downwards.
TGCGATGTCACCTTCACTCCCGGCGACGGCGGATCGCGCAGCGCTGTACTGCACATCCTCAGCGACGACTACGATGAGGGCAGCTTTGACATCACCCTAACCGGCACCGGCAACACGCCGCCGGTGCTGAATTTGCCGGCCTCGCCATTCGTGGTCACCGCGACCTCCGCCACGGGCGCCGATGTGACTCTCCCCATCAGCGCGACGGATGCGGAGGACACACCGAATCCCGTGCCGGTCGCCGTTCCCGCCAGCGGAACGTTCTTTCCCATCGGCTCGACGCTGGTGCAGGTGGATGTCAGCGACAGCGGCGGCCTCACAGCCACAGGCAGTTTCACGGTGCGCGTGGACCCGGCCCTCGGCAGCCAGACAGTCGCCTATGGATACCCGCAGAACACCGGTCCGGGCTTTCTCTGGGTGAGCACACCGACAGTGAATGCTTCGGGCCATTGTGTCTTCGGCGCGCGCCTGACCAATGGCGTGGAAGGCACATGGTCAGGCCCCCGCGGCAATGTGGCCATGCTCTCGGCGGACGGGGCGGCTGTCCCCGGATTCGGCCCCGGGATAGTGTATGGCAACATCAACGCGTCCGCTCAGTCCGTTCCGGTCAATGCCGCAGGCCAGAGTATTTTCTCCGCGCCGCTGACGGGGCCCGGCATCGACTTCACCGTCGTCATGGCCGGCTCGCCGGGCAACGTGGTGCCCGTGGCGCAGCAGGGGGCGCAGGCTCCTGGCCTCCCCGCCGGTGTTTTGTTCGGTGAAACCCTGGCCGCCATGCACATCAACGCCGAAGGAACCTGTGTGTTCCGTTGCGACCTCACCGGCACGGGCATTAACTTCGCAGACGAAAATCCCAACTATGCCTGCCTGTGGGCGGGACCGCCGGGCGGTCTGGCAGTGCTGGCGCGCGGCGGAGATCCCGCACCCGGCACCGGACCAGGAGTGAACTTCCAGTACCCCTTCGGACAGATTGCCATCAACGCGACCGGCCAGTGCGCGTTCGTCAGTACGCTGACCGGCACCGGAGTCATCAATGGCAATGAGAGCGGCCTTTGGACCGGCCGGCCCGGCCAGCTGACTCTGGTGATGCGCGGGGGTGATCCCGCACCCGGGACCGGCCTCCATTTCCGCGGTCCAGTCGATCCCGTGGTCATCAACGGTGCAGGTCGCGTGGCCTTTGCCGCCACCCTAACGGGGCCGGGTCTGACGCATCTCAATGACCAGGGCATCTGGACCGGTACGGCAGGTCAGTTGGAGATGGTGGCCCGAACCGGCCAGCCGGCTCCCGGCACCAGCGCCGGCACCCTGTTTACAATCCTCGCCGCCCCGTGGATCAACGCCGCCGGACGGCTCGCCTTCTACGCCGATCTCTCCGATGGCGGCATCAACAGCCCCCTCACCGGAAACGGACTGTGGCGCTGGCAAAACGGCGCCGTCACCAAAATTGTCGCCAGCGGTGATCCGGCCCCCGGCCTCGGCGCGGGCGTCTTCTTCGAGGAAATCTTCAACAACGCCTGTCTCAACGATCAGGGCACAGTGGTCTTTACTGCCCGGCTGGGCGGACCGGGCTTTGTGCCCTTTGAAAATGACGAAAGCCTCTGGCGGGCCGAGCCCGGCAGCGCGCCCGCCCTGATCGTGCGCGCGGGCGATTCGCTGGAGGTGACGCTGGGAGTGATGCGCACCGTGCGGCATCTGACCTTTGCCGCCGAGTCCTTCTACGGCGCCACAAGCATCGGCGGCTCCGGCGACGAGGACGGGCGCGGCTGCGGCCTCAACGACCGGGGTCAGGTGGCCTATCACGTAATCTTCGACGATGAATCCTCCGCCGTCATGCTCACCGCGCCCACCTCCGCCGTTCCCCACGCACAGGCGTGGCGGCAGCAGTACTTCGGTTCGCCTGACAACACCGGCAATGCTGCGGACACCGCCGACCCTGACAACGACGGCCTCACCAATCTCATGGAGCGCGCCCTCGGTCTGCATCCGCTGCAGGCGGGCGCGCTCTCCGTTCAGACCGTGACCAATGGGGCGGTCATCGAATTCACCTACACCCGCAGCGTCGCCGCTCTCGCCGACACCGAATTCCGCGTGGAGTGGAGCGACACTCTCACCGGTGGCACCTGGAGCACGGCGGGCGTCACGGAAGCCGTTCTCAATGACAACGGCACGACCCAGACGGTGTGCGCCACCGTCCCGGCCGGCACCGTCCGCCGTTTCGTGCATCTGCGGGTGACCGCCGCGCCGTGAATCATTCATGGCCGCAGCACGCAACATCCTCACACCAGCGGCGGAGCTTCAGATTCGGGAAGAACCGAGTCACGTTTCCCCCTTCTCCGATTTTAGACTACGGCAGCACCTTCACCTCCAGCGCGCGGAGTTGCGCCGCGCCGGTGCTGCTGAAGAGCGAGAGCACCGGGCCGCGGTGATTGACGAGCGCCTGCGGGTAGTCATTTTCCAATAGCGTGAGGTCGCTCTGCAGGCCCTCCCACTGGAAGACCGGCTGGCCGTCGAGATGCAGCGAAATGGCGACGCGGTCGCCAGAGGGACGCACGACGACGACGACGGGCACGAACCGGCCTGACGGAAACGCGTGGAGGCGCGACGTTTCATTTTGTTTCCAGTTGGTGCCGCGGATGACTTCGAGACCGGTGTAGTCGTAGAGATCGAATACCAGCGCCGGACGCGCTGTGCCGGCGGGCAGCAGGAAGGTCATGTCGCCGCCGCGGTGCTCCACCAACAGTTCGCAGGTCACGTCGTATCCGCGCGGGCCGGGATGCACCGGCAGGTGGAGAATCTTGGCGTGACGCTGCTCGTGCGTGTAGGCAATGCTGAGCGTGCCGCCGGGCTTGTCGTCGAGCCAGGACCACTGACCGCTGAGTGCGGCGCTCGCGAGATTGAGGTTTTCGAGAGGATGATAGGTGCCCGGCTCCAGAAGCGGCGGAATGGAAGGCGCAGACCGGGTGGTTTGGGCATCGTGCAGAAGCACCGGAGCCTCCACCGCGCGCGGCGGGAGCCGCCAGAGCCAGGCGCCGCCGCCGGAAAGCGCGAGCGCCGCGGCCGCTGTGAGGATCACGCGCCGCCGCCGCACGCCGGGGGCCATGAGCCGCTCGATGCGCTCGAGGCGCGCGCGCAGTTCCGCGGCGGACTGCACGCGCAGCGCGGGGTCCGGCTGCACGGATTTTTCCACCACGGCATCGAGCCGCGGACTGCTGTCGGATTTTCGTGAAGGCGGCTGCCATGCGCCCTGCGGGAGTTCGCCCGTGAGCATTTCGTAGAGCATCACGCCGAGGCTGTAGAGATCCGCACGCGCATCAACCGGCTGACCTTTGCGCTGTTCCGGCGACATATAAGACGGCGTGCCCAGCGCCGCACCGGTGACGGTTAGATTTTCTGTGCGCTCCGGGCCGGAGAATTGTTTCGCCAGTCCGAAGTCGGCGACTTTCACCAGGCCGTCGTCGCCCAGCAGCACGTTGGCGGGCTTGATGTCACGGTGAATGATGCCGCGCGCGTGGGCGTATTCCAAAGCCTCACAAACCGCGCGCGCGATGCTCAGTGCCTGCGCCGCGGGCAGCGCGCCGTGGGCGAGCAGTTCCGACAGGTCGCTGCCGTCCACGTATTCCATGACATAAAAAAGATGCCCGTCCGTGGTCGCGCCGGATTCGTAAATGGTGACGATGTGCGGATGCTGGAGCCTGGCCAAAGCGCGGGCTTCGGTGCGAAAGCGTTCGGCGAACTCCGCATCCTCCGCCGCCGTGCGCGGCAGCAGTTTGATGGCCACGGCGCGCTCCAACCCGGCCTGCCGCGCACGGTACACGGCGCCCATGCCGCCACGCCCGATGAATTCCTCCAGCACGAATCCCGGCAGCAGCGGTGCGAGTTCCTCCAGTTCCGGCGGCGACCACGCGGCGCGCGCCGGCGACCGCTCCGGCGTGCGCGCCCGCGCCAGCAGCGCCCGCGGATCGAGCCCGAGGATGCGTTCAGTGGTTTCGTCAGGGGGCGGGTTCATGGGAACTTGTTCTATCCGGGAACAGCAGGATTTCCGCAGATTTCGCAGAGGAGTCCAGATGGGGGCACTCTGTTCTGTGCTACGATGTTTGCCCGGGACCGTTACCGTCCGGTCAGCGGAGGGCCTGTTCAGAGAATGACCAGCCGAGTGGTGACGGCAGCGGCTTTGCGCAGCGTCGCGCAGAGTGGTGCCCGCGCGAGGACTTCGGCGAAGAGAGCGCGCAGGGTTTCACCGGCTGCGGGTGAGGTCACGAAGACGGTGAGGTCGGCGGAAGCCAGCGAAGGATCTCCCTCCTCCATCCCGAGATGAGCCAACACGCTGTGCAATCTGCCCTTCGCAGTGGCTTACAGTTCATCAACCATGATGCCCTTTTGTGCGCAGGCGGTGGCAAAGCTGTTCACCAGTTCCGCTGCCAGGGCTCCCAGCAGAGCTTCGATGGCGGAGGGATGTTCGTCCTTCACTTCAAAGCTGGCGGGCTGGCCGAGTTTCCATGAAGAGTTGCGCGCGAAGAGCGAAGCTTCCTGACTTCCGGTGAGCCGTGCGCGCACGTGCCACTCGTAGTGCTGCGCCTGTTGTTTGTCTTTTTCCAATGCCGCGGCCTGCGCGGAAATGTCTGCGCCCCGGCGCACGAAATGCCGCCAGCGCCCGGGTGCTTCCGCTTCCGTGTGCAGATACTCGTGACCTGTCAGGCGACACCACGGCGGCAGTTCGGCGGTAACCGACGGCTCGGTGCTGCGAATCTCCAGCACTCCGCCCGCGGGAACCTGCTGCATATTCTGGCGGATAAGCAGGATCAGCCCGGAGCCGCAATCCATGTCGCCGCCATCGAAGACATGGTCGGCACTCATTTGCTGGAGCGGAAGGCAAGGCGGCTGCGAAAAGCGACTTCGCGGCGGCGGGATTCGGGAGTCATCAGCAGAAAATCCGCGAGCGCTGCGGAGGTTCGAATGATGAGTGCATCAATGGGGAAGACAAGGTCTTCAAACACGAGAAAGTTTTCTCCGTGCGTGTCGAATACGGCCACGCTGTCGGCGCCCCGGTGGAAACTTACCGAATCCACTCGCCCGGCACAAACGTCAGGCACAGCGGCAAATCCGAGTGACTCCATGAATCGCCGGGTCTCCTCATTCTCAGCCGGACGACCATGTACGTCAGGCTGAGATGTTACTATCGCAAACTCGCCGTCAGACTTCCGCGTCACTCCCTCCAGGCGGAGATCGTCACCGAAGACTTCGTTGAACAGCAGCAGGCGCTCCAGGTATTCCAGCGGCGTAGCTTCGCGCACGAAAGGAACGGCCAGCCAGCGCTGGCTGAGTTTACCGAGTACCCAGTCTTCGTCCACGGTGAGGCCGCCTTGCCTGGTAACCTTGAACCACCGCTGACAGGCGGCATCCTGATAGACATCGTGCTCCGCGCCTCCGGCATGGAACCGCGAAGCGAGGTCCAGCCAGTCGCGCGTCAGGCCGCGGGCCGCTGCCCACGCTTCGAGCGCGGAGATTTCGCGGGCGCGGGCCTCGCGGAGCGAGCGGCCACGATCTCCCGGTTCCGTTCCATCTGGGCGTGGGCATCCCCTGAGGAGCGCCACGGCATCTTTAAGCGCCGTTCGAGGATCATTTGCGGGGTGATTTTCATGGTTCACGGAGTGCGCCGGATTATGACCCGGGAACAGGGAATATCCAGCACGGAATCCAGCCGCTGCCCTCAATAGCTCACATTCGGCGAGCCGTTGCTCAGCCATTCCACGAGCACCGCGCCGCCGGCGATTTCGATGCCGTCGAAGAGAACGTCCTGCCCGATGCCGCGCTTTTTGCAGCAAGGCGCACAGGCGACGATCCGGCCGCCGGCGGCGAGGAAGTTGGTGATGAGTTCGGTGAGGGGCTTGAAGGGATCACCTTCGTTCACTTTGGCGGCTTCGTCTTTGACCCCGGCCCACACGCCGTCGGTGCTGAGAAAGACCATGGTGTTTTTGCCGCTGCCGAGCGCGGCGGTGGCGACGACGAAGGCGACGGTGGCTTTGTCAGGGTCCTGTTTGCAGTGATTGAGGGTGACGCAGAAGGTGGACATGGATTTGGGATTTAAGATTGGAGATTTAAGATTTGGGCGCGGTGCGGACGAGGTAAAGGGGATGGCCGGCATTCAAAAGCTCGTTTCCTGTAAGGCGGCACCATGCGGGGATCTCCAGCGGAGCGCCGGGGTCGAGGGCGCGGACTTCAATGACGGTGCCGGGCGGCTGACGTTTGGTGAAGAGGAGCAGGTCGAGGAGCAGTTCCCCGCAGCCGGTTTCGCCGCCGTCGAAGTGTGCATCTGCGGTCATGGTGATAGAGGCCGGCGGCCCGCGGTGAGGGCCGCCGGCTGAGATGCCGCGGGCTACTTTTTCTTGTGCACGTCGTGGCAGGCCTTGCAGTTGGCGGCGGCTTTGAGGGCATCGCCGGCTCCGGCTTCTCCCTTCTCCAGCTTTTCGCAGGCGGAGACGAGCGCGGTGGTTTTTTCCTTCCACGAAGCCTCTTCGCCCTGCGGCGGTTTGCTCGACGCGAGCACTTTCACATCGGCGAGGAGCTGGGCGACCTCCTCTTTGGAGAGTTCACCTTTGATGGCTTTCTTGATGGGCGCGGTGTCGCCCTTCATCTGGGTTTTCATCACGTCCTTGATGGACTTCTCCGCCTTCTCGGCGGCGATGGCTTTGAAGGTGATGCCGGCGGTGAGTGCGGCAACGACAGCGAGGGCGATGGCAGTTTGCTTCATTGAGTTTGGATTGATGGTGGATGCGGAAGGAGAATGACTCCGCCGGCTTCCGCAGGACCGGCGAAGAAGGTCATGCAAAGAATCCGAGCCGGTCCGCAGCCTCTTCGAGGGCGGAAAATCCGGAAGTGCGTCCCGGCTCCCATTTCTTGAGGCCCTCCATGTCCATCATTTCGCGGTGCTTCGGGTTGTCGTAGTCCATGCGATAGAGCACGTCCAGCCAGCGGGCCTCCGTGGCGGGATCGAAGTCCTGCCGCACGGCAAAGACACAGTGATCGAAACGGTCTGTGGTGGCGAGGATGTGGAACTTCGCCGGATCGATGGTGCCGTCTTTGGTCCACGCCTGCCAGTTGAGATCGATGAGCGCGCTGGCCGCCGCCTCGCCGCGTTTCAGGCAGAGGAAGGCTTCCTTCTCGCCTCCAATGTGATCGCCGTGCAGGCCGACGAGCAGGTCAAAGCGGCGCGCCGTGTAGTCTCTTCCATCCTCCATGCCGTGCCGCAGCAGCAGCCCCTGTGGAATCAGCCGTGCCTGCGGCGAATCCTCCGCACCGAAGGCGATGATTTTGCCGCGCAGTTGTTCCAGGCTGGTGATGTCGTTGCCGGCAACAAGATGGGCGACGCGGTCGCGGTCGGTGTCGCGCATCGCGATGGCCCGGCAAGTTCCGCCGCTGCGGCGCTGCACGTCCACCCATGCGAGCGGCGAGTTCCACGCGATATCGATCTCCCCTGACATCAGCGCATCGTTTTGCAGATCGTAGTCTTTAAACAGCTTCACATCCATCGGACAGCCATTCGCTTCAAAGAACTCGCGAATGATGTCCCAGATAATGGAGACTTTGGGGTCGTAGAGAACGGCGCCGACGGTGACGGGATTCATGGTGTAGAGGATAGAGTTGAAGATCAAAAGCCCGGCACGGACAGGGAAAGCCGTGCCGGGCGGCGGAGGCAACTAGAACCGCCAGTTCAGAATGAGTTGATAGCCGTCTTCGTAGGTGGACTTGGGCCCGTTGTCGGGATCCACCGTCCAGTAAACGTATTCGGCATACAGGTCCGCATTCGGTGTCAGGGCGATGGTGACTCCGGGCAGGAAGAACTCCTGCTCGCCTCCGGGATCATCATCTTTACCGAAGGAGTAATTGACGCGCCAGGTGACCGGGCCGGTCCTGTAGCTCACGCCGACGAGGTAGTCCGTGATCCGGTCGCTGGGACCCCCGGAAACGTAGCGCACCGGATTGATGGTTCCGTGGCTCTGGGCGACTTCGCCGAAGATCTTGAAGTTGCCCCTCGTATAAGTCAGGTCCGCGGCCCAGGCATAGTAGTCGTCATCGAGTCCGGCGATTTCGGAATCGAGCTGTCCGGCGGACCCTGACAGGCCAAGCGCGAGGCTGGAGCCGTCGCTGAAGGTCCATGTGGGGATCACGCGCACGACGAAGGTGTTTTCCTCCGTGATGGCTGACGTGCTTTCGGCGTCACTGCCCATGATGGTGCCGTTGATGCCGTCCTCTTTGATATAGAACTGCGCGATGGCATCGACTTTGAACGAGTCGCTCTGCTTGAACGTGTGCTCCCACGAGAGACCATAGTCAGGGTCGAGCTTCATGCCGTCGAAGTAAGCGACGTTGCCGTAGAAGACACCGTCCCAGTCGAGGCCGAAGCGCTTCCAGATTTGGCCGGCTTTGAACGTGCCGGACGTGGTCTTTGCGTAGAGATAGGTTTCCCACGGCCAGATTTCGTCGTTGATGAACGGACGGAAGACGCCGTCGTCGCGCAGACGAACCTGCGCATGGAGGCCGGCTTCTTTGACAAAGTCACCGTTCACGCTGTACTTCGGATCGATGTCGATGGTCCAGTAATAGGTGCCGCGGAGTCCGGGAATGCCGTAGCCGTCGGTGCCGGGGCCGTTGTCGCCAAAGCGCCACCAGTGCCACGCGCCGAACGTCAGGGGCAGACCGGTGTCATCCTTTTTGGCTTTCCATTCGTCGAACCACGTGGTGCCGAAGACCGTATCCGGTTCCGCGGGGGGAGGGGGCGCGGGTGCAGGAGCGGTTTCGGCGGGACCGGCGCAGAGAGACGGTGCGAGAGCGGCGGAGAGCAGAAGCAGTGAGGTGCGTTTCATGCAGATTGGCAGGTTGGCTGGTCATTTCGCGGAGGCTTTCGGAGCCGTTTCATTGAGGGTCCAGTCCCACTCGATGATTTTGACCTTGTAGTCGCCGGACTCGAGCAGCGCTTTGTCTTTGGCGTTCACCCAGGGGAGCAGAAACAGTTCGGGTTTCGCGGCGGGGCGTTCGGGATCCTGCGTAAATTTCTCGCCGTACCATTCGAAGATTTTTGAGATGTTGACCTCCTTCTTGTCGTGATCCACGAAGAAGTACTTTTTGTCGCTGACGAAGAACTTCGCGGCGGCCTCAAGATCGTCATTGAGTGTGGCGGCGGTCCATGCGGACGGCTTGAGCGGCTGACAGCCGCGGTCGGCACACACGACGGCAAAGTGCGCCCGCATGTCCTTGTGAGCGGCGATCAGGTGTACGTATTCGATGGTTTCGATGTTCATTTCCTCGCCGCCGACTTTGAACTTCAGTTCTTTGAAGAAGCCGGGCACGTCGTTCGGCGTGTGGACCGGGTAGTGGTCGAGGATGGCTTTGATGCAGCAGGAATTGTAGGCGTTGATGTAAAAGGCGATTTGCTCCTCCTTCGACATCGCCTTCACATCGGCAGTGGCCTGCCATGCCATGAACTTGTCGAAGGCGGCCATATCGGCCTTGTTGGCCTTGAGCTTTGCGTAAGCGATGTGGCCCGTTTTCGGGTCCACGTATTTTTTGAGGATGGCGTCGTAAGCCGCGGCGCCGTCGGCGGCGGGCTTTTTGGCGGCGGCTTCCGCAACGGGTTTGGCGGGCTTCTTTTTGGCCTGAGCGCAGACGGGAGTCGTCGCGAGGACCGCGGCGACCGCCGCCACGCAACAGGTGATGAGGCTGTGTCTTTGCATGGTGTTTGTCTGGATGGGGTTTGGGTGGTTCAGGGGATGCGAAATCAGCCGAACAGCGGCAGGCCCACCAGCACCCGGCCGACGAACTCGCGCAGGTGGTCGGTGGTCGGAGCCATGATGATGGCGGCGCGTGCGTCGCGGAAGCAGCGCTCCACGCCGAGGTGTTTGGAAAAGGCCGCTCCGCCGCAGGTGCGCATGGCGAGATCGGTGACGCGGACCGCCGTCTCCCCGCTGCTGGCTTTGACCGCGAGAGCGTGGAGCATGGCATCGGGCGCACCGCCCTCGAGTTTGTCCAGCACGGCGGAAAGATAGGCGCGGGCCTTGTCCGTCTCCAGGCGCATTTCCGCCAGCCGGGCGCGCAGATTGGGCAAATCGCTCAATTTGGTGCCGGTGTGGGAGAAGCCGCTGGTGGTCATGTGCCGCTGTGTGGCGAGGAAGGCGCCTTCGGAAATGCCCGCGCCGATCGCGCCCTGACAAACCTGGAAGACCGGAAGCGCCTTGCCCAGCATGATCTCGTCGCCTTTGCCGTCCACGCCGATGAGCCGCTCCGCGGGATCGAGGGCGACGTCCGTGAAAGTCATGGGATTGCTCTGATTGCCGCGCATCCCGAGGCTGTTCCAGCCGCCGCTGATGGTCACTCCCGGATCGTCCTTTTTCACCAGATAAACGGCGGGCCCGGGACCGGTTTCAGAGCCGCAGCTGGAAACGATGCCGTCGGCATAACCGGCGCTGGTGACCCAGCTTTTCTCCGCGCTCAGCTTCACACCATTGCCGGCGGCGACGGCTTTGGAAACAGGCGCCCAGAACTGGCTGCGGCTGCCCTTTTCCGAGAACGCGAGCGTGCTCAGGTGCCTCCCGGCTGCGGCATCACGCAGCAGGCCGGCAAATTTTTGCGGATCGGCCAGATAACAATTCACGCCGCTGTTGTGCATCATGTACACCATCGCCGTGGAGGCGCAGTGCTGCGCGATTTCATCCACCACCGCCGCCAGCGTGCGCAGGCCCTGACCGAGTCCGCCGAATTCGGCGGGCACCAGCAGGCCCCAGAGACCGGCATCGGCCAGCGCTTTCATGCTTTCGGAGGGAAACCTCGATTTCTCGTCCACATCCGGGGCGTGAGAGGCGATGACGGTTCCGGCGCTTTTTGCTTTGGCGACGACGGCTTCCTGTTCTGGAGTGAGGTGATACATGGAGTGAATATGTCAGGATTGGATTTGTAAAACGGCTTCCAGGGAGGCGGCGCGGCGGAGAGTGTTGGCGAGAGGCGCGCGGCGCAGGCTCTCGGACCAGATTTCCTGGAGCGTGGCGGCGGCGGCGGAACTGCCGGCATAGGCGCGCAGGGAGAAGGCCCCGTAATGCGGCTCCTCCTCCGCGCCGATCACACCGAGATGCGCCAGCGGGCCGGCGAGTTCCGCCTTCACCGTGGCCTCGATTTCATCCACTGTGACGCGGCGGCGTTTCGCGATCTCCAGAAACAGACCGATCACATCCGCCGCCAGCAAACCCAGCAGCGTCTCGGCCCCGGTCAGGTGCGGTTCCGCCACATCAAAACTCCACCCTTTGCCCAACACCGCTCCGTGTGAGCGGGCATACACTGCCAATCGCTCACCATTCCTGGCTGATGCCCGGACGCTGACCAGCGCCCTTTGGAGCGAGTCAGACATTCGGGTGCGGATGCGGGCGCCTCATGGAAGGCGGTTAGAGCACGGAACGGCAGGGGCGTCAAGCACCGCCTCAGGCGCAACCCGCCCTCTTCCGGGCAGCGGGGCGGCTAATTTCCGGGTCGCCGCGCCGCGGATTCCGGACCAGGCATGCGCAGGATGTATTCACGCCGCTCCCCGCGGCTCCAGGCGCGCATTTCCTCCACACGGCTGAGGAATGCGGGAATGCTTCCGCCGCACGACGCGAGCAGCCTCTCGAATCCTGGCAGAAGATCATAATAGGCGGCGACGGTATTGAGCGCGGCATTGTTCCAATCCGTCAGGGGAATCCGCAGGGACCGGACGCCCGCGGCGGTGCGCAGTTGCTGCAGGCGGTTTTGGAGCCGGGCGAAGGCCCCGGCCTTGCGCCGCCGGAGATGTTCCGGGCCTTCGTCCGCTTCATGCGTGTAGATCTCCCCCAGCCGGGCGCGGGTTTCCAGCACGGCGGCCACGGCATCGCGCTGGAGCCGGAGTTTTCGGTCGTAAGCGGCGAGTTCGGCCATGCGTCCCTGCGAGCGGAGCCACTGCCGCGCGCCCGCTTCACCCACCGCGGTGGCGAGCGCTTCGTTGAAATCGGTGTCCCCGCTCAGATAGATGCGCTGGTGGGTGAGTTCGTGAAAAATCACCTCTGCAAGTTCGGCGTCGCTGCGGTGCAGGAAAGTATTGAGCACCGGATCGCGCAGCCAGCCGAGTGTGGAATACGCGCCGGTGCCGCTGACCGTGACATCCCAGCCCCGGGCGCGCAGGCGTCCGCCCTCACGCTGTGCCGCGGCCTCTGAGAAGTAGCCGCGGTACTGGAGTTTTCCGAGCACGGGATACCACCAGGTTTTGGGCTCGACGCTGAATTCAGGCGCGGCATAAACGACCCACACGACATACGGCCGGCCCAGATCGGTGTAGCGGTCGTATTGCCGGGCCGCCGGGAGCGCCAATTCACGCGCGGCCCAGGTGCGGAGTTCCTGGACGCGGGCGAGGCGCTCCTTCACAGCAGGCTGAGTTTCCGGATCCTGACACACCAGTTCGACGGGCCGCGCCTTGTGCATGATTTCCCACTGGCCCGCGGCACCCTGGGCATAGAAGTGGATGGCGCGGCAGGAACTGAGCACGGCGACTGCCGGCAGCAAAAAAGGAAGCGCAGTTTTCACGGCAGGGGACGAAAGCTGTGAGGAGTTCGAGGCGGCGGATGGAATCACACGCGAAACAGAGCGCCCAGTTTCCTGCCGAGAATCATCGACGCCCCCAGCAGCGTGATGGTCAGGAAAATCATGGCCCAGACACCGAGCGCAGCCGCAAGGGCCTCGCCGTTGCCGAGGTTTCCGATGAGTTCGTAGATGGCTTTGGTAATGGGATAGTGCTCGCGCTGCTGGGCGAGGATCATGCTGTCGCTCACTTCGAGCATGGAGAATGAAAACGCCAGCAGTGCGCCGGCGACGAGGCTGGCGGCGATGAGAGGCAGGGTGATCTTCCGGATGGTGCGGCCGGGAGAGCATCCGAGATTCTGCGCGGCCTCCTCGAGACTGACACTGGTTTGCTGCAGTCCGGCCGAGGCGCTGCGCACCACGTAGGGCAACCGGCGGATGCAGTAGGCGACGATGAGCAGCAGCACCGGGCTGCCGCCGGCCCATTTGATCAGCCAGTGGAAGGGCTGGCCCTCGCGTGTCATGGCGAGATAACCGAATGCCAGGACCAGTCCCGGCACCGCCAGCGGCAGCATGGTGAGGGCATCGAGCAAATGCCTGCCGGCAAGTCGCGTGCGCACCGTCACCCACGCGATGGCGACGCCGAGAATGCAGGCCAGCACCGTGGCCACACCGGCGTAGTGCAGGCTGTTCTGAATGGACGGAACGGTCAGGCTGTGACTGAGGGCGTCGTGATAGTGCTGCAGCGTGTAGCCCGAGGGCAGCACGGTGCGGTTCCAGTCGCCCGCGCAGGCGGAAAAGAAAACGCCGAGGTGCGGGAGGACGGCGAGGCCGATGACGAGCCCGAACGCGCCGGCAGCGAGCAGCGCCGGCCTTCCCTTCAAGACGACGGTGCGCGCCGCCATGCTGGCGCGTCCGCTGCCGGCGTAGTTGTGACGGCCGAGGGCATACTTGCTGATGAGAAAGAACACGAGGCTCAGCCCTACCATGACAGAGACGAGCGCGTAGGGCATGGGATTGCCGCCCATCTCCTTGATTCCGTCAAAAATCTGCACGCTGGTGACGCGGGTGTAGTCGAAGACCAGCGGCACTCCGAGTTCCGTGAAGCCCCAGATGAATACGATGCTCGCGCCCGCAAAAATACCTGGCATGGCCAGCGGCAATGTGACGCGCCGGAACCTCCGCCACGGAGTGCAGCCGAGGTTTTCCGCCGCTTCGTCCAGCGCGGGATCGAGATTGGAAAGGGCGGCGGTGATATTGAGGTAGAGAATCGGATAGAGGTGCAGGCTGTTCATGATGATGACTCCCGTGAGCCGGCCGCTGCCGAGCCAGTCCGCCGGATTGTCAGGATTCATGAGATGGAGGGCGATGAGCAGGGCATTGAGCGCGCCGTCCTGTCCGAGAATCTGCTTGATGCCGATCACGCCCACAAACGGCGGCAGAATGAGCGGCACCAGCAGCAGCGCCGTGAGCACGGCCTTGCCCCGAAAATCGAACCGCGTGGCCAGCACTGCGAGCGGCAGCGCCAGCAGGAGGCTTCCGAACGTGGTGCCGGCCGCCATTTTGAAGGAGTTGATGAGGCCCTCCACGTAGATGGGATTCCGGAAGACCTCACCGGCGAAGTTCAGCGTGAACCCGCCTCCCGGGGCGACGAACGCCTCTTTTACCGTCACGCACACCGGCCAGACGAGAAAACAGGCCATGAGGGCCGCCGTGAGCAGCATGACGGCGAGCGGCGGGGTGAAGAGACGTCTGGTCATGGGGGGTGCCTATATCAACAGGCTTTTCCGGATGCACGGGAAGAATTGGCCCGCCAGGCAGGGCCTTTCCCGCCCGGGCGGCTCCGCAGCTCCTTAGCCCGGCGTGGGGGAAACCACTATTTTAATCTCCGGCTAAAAAGAGAGTTTGCCTTTTGGCCAATCTTTCACTATTCTCTCACCATATTCTTTGGGGGGGAATATCAGCCCCGCGTTTCCGAAAGGGACGCGGGGTTGTCTTTTCAAGAGGTCATGAATTTTGGGGGATGCAGTACATTGTGGACAGCTTCAGGACGGGAGATTCGTAAGAGCCAGGATTCTCCAAACATCATGCACACTCACCGACTCTCCCGCCGTGCCTTCCTGCGCGGAACCGGCGTCACCATGGCGCTTCCCTGGATGGAATCCCGCACCGTATGGGGCGATGAGCCCGCAACGGCGCCGCCGGCGAGTGAAGCACCCACACGGCTCGCCGTGCTCTTTTCCGGCAATGGATTCCACAGCCGCGAGTGGTGGGCCAAAGGTGAGGGCGACCAGATGGAACTCGGTCAGGTCCTCACGCCCCTGAAAGACCTGCGCCGCAAGATGCTCTTCGTGCGCGGACTCTTCAATGCGGAGGCGCAGAAGGGCAACATCCACAGCTCGCAGACGGGAAATCTGCTCAGCGGCGCCCCGCTGGCTGCGGGAGGAGAAATCCGCAGCGGCACCAGCATCGATCAATTGCTCGCACAGAGGATCGGCCAGTCCACCAAAGTGCCGAGCCTCGTGCTGGGCTGCGAGAAATCGAATCCGTCGGTGCATAAAAATTACTCGATGCTCTACAGCTCGCACATTTCGTGGAGTTCGCCGACTACGCCGACGCCGCTGGAGGTGTATCCCGCCCTCGCATTCGACCGCCTCTTCAAGGACAACGCCAGCCGGAGCGATAAAAGTGTGCTCGATTCCGTGCTGGAGGATGCGCACGATTTTCGACGCCATCTCAGCCGGCGCGACAAACACAAGCTCGACGAGTATCTCGACTCCGTGCGCGAAGTGGAGCAGCGCATCGAGAACGCCGGCAAGCGCGGTCAACTCCAGGGCTGGCGTCCCACGCTGGAGAAACCGAACATCCCCCGCCCCGCCGACGGCATCCCCCAGGACATCGCGGAACACATGCGCCTCATGTGCGATATCCTCGTGCTCGCTTTTCAGACGGACACCACGCGGCTCTGCACGCTCAAGCTGAACAACGACCACAGCAGCCTGCGGTTCCCCAACCTCGGCGTGGACTACATGATTCACCACCTGCTCTCGCACAGCGACACCGCGGACTGGCTCAAAGTGAATCAATTCTTCATCGAGCAGCTCGCCTACGTCGCGCGCAAACTCGATGCCATCCAGGAAGGCGAACGCACCGCGCTGGACAACACGGCGCTGCTCTACTGCTCGTCCATGCTCACCGGAAGCCACGACAACTCCCAGCTTCCCGTGGTGGTGCTCGGCGGTGCCGGCGGAAAACTCAAGGGCGGACGCGTGCTCGACTACAGCGGCAAGCCGGAGCGCCAGATGTGCCGGCTCTATCTTTCGCTGATGGATAAATTCGGCGTCCGCCCCGGCACCTTCGGCGACGCAGACAAGCCGCTGGAGGAGGTTTGAGTTGAGCTGGCTTCCGTGATCGCCGGCCCCAGCGGCGGTGAAGCCATCCGGCTGTTGATAGCGCCAGCGATTCACTGCCGCGGAAAGCGCGGATTGGCGCAGGGTTTCTTCTGAATGACCGAGGCCCGGACGGCAGCGCTCCCGGTATCGTTATTCAAGGCGGGAGAATCTGTCAGGGCCACGATGGCGGCATCCCGGGAAGATCCGGGCGGAAGGCTGTCCACCCACTGCGAGGCCGAAACCGGGTCCCGCAGCATCCATATGGAGGGCACGCCGGCCACGGCGGGGGCGCGCTTGCCTTCTGAAACGACCGAGGAGGCCCACGCAGCCGCGGCTGACTTGAGAACGCGGGCTGCCTGGGCGCCGGGGATTGCGCAAAAATTGGGAATCTACGCACAGAATCTCCCGCCCTCAGCGCGTTGCTGGAATGACAAGCTTTAGGATTTCGGGCTGGGATCATTTAGAAACCAGGTCCGCCGGCTGCTGTTAGGAGTTTTTGCCATGCAATCCATGAAACGAAAATCACTCTCACACGCGGGATTCAGCTTCGCGATGCTCGCGCTGTTCCAGTTGGAGTCGAATGCGGTGGACTACAATGGAGCGGAGGGAGCGGCGACTGGGTCATTGCTGCGAATTGGATGCCATCCACAGGAGTCCCGGGCATTGGGGATTCTGCATTCATCCCCAGCGGGACAGTGAACGTTCCGGCAGCCACCAGCGTTTCCAATCTGATCCTGAACGGCGGCACGCTTTCGGGCACCGGCGACCACACCCTGAGCAACCGGTCGTTCTTCAACGAAGGTGCTTTGATCCATCAGGACTCCGTACGCCTGCTCACCAACAGCGCTTCCCACATCGAAAACCGCCAGTGAGCCCTCATCGACCTCCAAAGCGATGCCACCTGGACTTACGGCGGGGCCGGCGACTCCTCCTCCTTCCTCAACGCCGGCACCCTCCGCAAGTCCGCCGGCACAGGCACCAGCACCATCAACAGCCTTGCAATCACCAGCCCAGGAACCATCACCGCCCTGACCGGAACTATCGATTTCCAGAGGGCTCCCCTGCTCAGCGAAACGAGCAAACTTCAGTTCAGGCTCTCCGGGACGGCTGATCCTGCGGAAAATGGCCGGATTCATTCCGATCAGCCGCTCCGGCTCGATGGCGAGCTTTCCATCCTTTTCGACGCGGGCTTTTTCCCGACTGAAGGAGACACATTCGATCTCATCACCTCGGCGACGAGTGGGAACTTCCTGACATTCACCGCCCCCCCTGGCGGTCCAGGCGTGCTGGTGACCCCGATCTACGATAAAATTGGCCGTGTCGCTCTGGTGGCCGGCCCCCCGGATGCTGCTGCCAGCGGGCGTGTCACGCTCGACAATCAGCACAATCTCCACGTCATTGTCCACGGCTTCGCAAGCCAGACCTATTTGGTGGAAGTCACGGACGACCTGACAGAGTGGACGGTAACGGGATCTTTCATCATGCCACCCGCCTCGGCCTACGAATTCATCGTCGCAGTGGATTCAGCCCATCCGACGAGGTATTACCGCTTTCGCTACGCTCCGTGAATCCGAGTGGCAGCACCACAACTGCCGCCGGCAGGCAGCACAGTTCAGCGCGTACCCGCCTCAATTTCAAAGTCTCCCTCCCGGAACATTTCCAGCTGGTCCCCGCCGTGGAGCGACCATGCATCGATGCCTCTCGCACGCAATGTGGCCGCGAATTCCCGGTGCCAGCCGTGTGTCGTCAGCACGCGGCGCGGCTGGACCAACTCCACCATGCGCAGCAGATCCGGGAAATCGGCGTGATCACTCAGGGGCAGCACTTCATCGACTCCGTATCGCCAGCGCGACGACGGATCGAGCGCCCAGCCGCTCACCATGCACAGAGCTTTCCTCGGAATGGCTGCCAGGGTTTCTGACCTGGCTGCGGCCGGCGGCGTCACCAGCACGCGGTCCGCGGCTTGCGGTCCTGCGAGTTCCCAGGGCGGCATTTCATAACCGAATTCGGCGTAGCGCTGATTCATCCCCGCCACCGCGGGATGCACTGCGATGCGAAATTCGCCGCCGAGGAGCGCCTGGATTTCCTGGGCTTTGCCAATGCTGTAGCCCATCACCACCGGTACCACTCCGCGCTCCAGCGCCGCGCGACAAAAGGCGTGCAGACGGGTGCGCAATTCCTCCAGCGGCGGAAAGACATAGCGCGGCAGCCCGAACGTGCATTCCATGACGAGCCAGTCTGCAGGCACCGGCTCCGCCGCCTCACAGCTCAGCCCCGCCTTCAATTTGAAGTCCCCTGTATAAAGCAGCGTCACACCAAGTGGAGAAGTCAGGTGGATCATGGCACTGCCGAGCACATGCCCCGCCGGCCTCAGGACGACGCGCCAGCCCTCACATTCCCACGCCTCGCCGTATTCCAGTGCGATGACTTTTCCCCTCCCGGCCCCGCTGCGCTGCCGGATCAGCGCCGCCGTGGCCGGAGTCGTGACCATCACGCGATGCCGCGCCACATGATCTGAATGCGCATGCGACACGATGCAGCACGGTGCCGCCCGCGTCGCATCGAGTACGAACGGGGCTCCGGCGATGTGGATGCCGCGATCATGACTGACAGAGAAACCGGTCACGCCCCGCACAAGTGGATCATCCGAGAACCGCCGCCAGGGAACACTTTCCGCCCGGCACAAATCGTCGCCGGCTGCGGGGCCGCGACCCGGGAGATCACCCGGGGACTGTTGTGAATCACGCCTGCGCCGGCTGGTGAACGCCCGGTGAGAATCCGCCAGCGTCTCGTTGCACTTTGGCATGACAGAAGCACGGTCCCGTTCCGTTTCCGTTTCCCTTCATCCCCCATGATCCGTTTCTGTTGCTTCCCGCTTTTCACCGCTGTCGTTGTCAGTGCCGCCCGCGCGGCGGACCCGGCACCGGACTCCGAAGCGTATTTCAGTCAGTTTGTCCGGCCGATACTGGAGAGTTCCTGCACGCACTGTCACGGCGCGGACGAAGACAAAGGCGACCTTCGCCTGCACACCCTGGAGGGCGCGCTCAAAGGCGGCGAGCACAAGCCCGCGCTCGTCCCTGGCAAGCCTGACGAAAGCCCGCTCTATACCACCACCATTCTCGCGCCGGACCACGATGACATCATGCCTCCATCCAAGGAGCCGCCGCTGGTCAAGGAGCAGACGGAACGGCTGCGCGCCTGGATCGCCGCGGGGGCGAAATGGCCGGCAGGTGTCACCCTCGACCGGGAGCCGCGCATGCAGTTCGCCCGCGACATTCAGCCCATTCTCGAGCAGAACTGCGTTTCCTGTCACAAGCCCGACAAAGACGAGGGCGGTCTCGACATGACCACCCTGGCCAACAATCTCAAGGGGGGGGACTCCTCACCTTCGCTGGTGCTTTATGATCAGAAACAAAGCCTGCTCATCGAGCGCATCATGCTGCCGGAGGATGACGACGACCTCATGCCGCCAAAGAAAAAGGGCGGTCCGCTGCGCAAGACCGAGATCGAGAAGCTGAATCTCTGGGTGAAGCAGGGCGCCCCCTGGCCGGAGGGTGTGGTGCTGGTGCAAAAAGCCAAAACGGAAGAGCGTCCCCCGTCGCCTGACAATTTGGAACTCGCGAAGCGCATCCACGCCTTCATCGTCGAGAAGAGCCCTGAGAAGACCCCCGCCGAGATGAAGCCCTATACCGGCGCTCTTCCGAAAGCCGGGAAGGATTACAGCATGGTCGTGATTCCGGGCGGTGAGTTCACTATGGGCAGTCCGCCCACGGAGAAAGGCCGCAAAGACGATGAAGGTCCGCAGGTAAAGGTGAAAATCGAGCCCTTCTGGATGGGGGCTCATGAAGTCGCCTGGGATCATTACATTGCCTTCATGCTCACACCGGATGCCCGCTGGAAGGATGGGGCCAAGAAGCAGCCCGGCCCGAATGAAACCATCGTCGATGCCGTGAGCAGCCCCACGGCACCCTACACCGACATGACATTTGGCATGGGTCAGGACGGCTATCCCGCCATTTCCATGACGGAACACGCGGCCCTCAAGTTCTGTCAGTGGCTGAGCGCCCAGACGGGCCACTTCTACCGCCTGCCCACGGAAGCGGAATGGGAGTACGCCGCGCGCGCCGGTTCCACCACCGCCTGGTTCTGGGGCGATGATGACAGCGTGCTGGGCGATTATGCATGGTTCTTCGACAACAGTGACGGCAAAAGCCAGCCGGTCGGTCAGAAGAAACCGAGTCCATGGGGACTCTACGACATTTACGGAAACGTCGCCGAGTGGACCCTCGACCAGTACGATCCGAAATGGTACAGCACGCTCGCAGCCGGTTCGGAATCCCCCTTCAATCAGCCGGGCCTGCTCTACCCCCGCGTCGTGCGCGGCGGTTCATGGGACGACGATCCCAAAGACCTGCGCAGCGCCGCCCGGCGATTCTCCCGCGATACCTG
The DNA here is from genome assembly GCA_964523105.1 of uncultured Akkermansia sp. Lineage (GTDB taxonomy): Bacteria > Verrucomicrobiota > Verrucomicrobiia > Verrucomicrobiales > V1-33 > V1-33. Next base: position 131,552 of record CAZFZN010000006.1, on the reverse strand, counting down.
GAAGCAACAGGACCCTCAGCTTCCCAAGAGCATCTGGTATCATACCAATGCTCAATTTCTGGGATTCCGCATCGTGCGCCCGCTCAAGGTGCCGTCCGCAGAGACCATGCACACCATCTGGAATCTCGGGACGGTGAACAACCAGTGATCCCGGAAACGGCACCCTCCGGCCCATGGGCCGCGATTTCAGTGAGACCGGGATTCAGGCGATGGCCACTTCCACGCCCTTGTGCCCGAGTTGCTTCACCGTGCGGTTCAGCTGTTCGAGCTCGATCGGCTTCTTGATAACCGTCACCGGACCGCTTTGCAGAATCTTGCTGAGGATTTCGCTGTCCGGATAACCGGTGATGATCACAATCGGCAGGTCCGGGTGGACTTGCTTGAGTCGCTGGTAAACTTCATCTCCGGGGATGTCAGGGAGCTGCAGGTCCAGAAAGACGAGATCGAATTTCTGCTTTTCCGCATAGCTGATGGCTTCCGCCCCGCTGCCCACCACGATGCGGCCAAAACCGGCCTTCTTCAGGAACTGCTTGAAAATCGTCTGCAACTGCGCGTCGTCGTCCACCACCAGCACCGTCGGCTGGCCCGCACCGTCTGTTTTCAGAATGTCACGGTCCAGCAAGCTGCGCTTGATGCGCCAGCGGCCTCCGATTTGCACCGCAGGGAGCTGCCCGCGCTGCACAAGATAATAGACCGTCGGGAGAGGAATGCGCAGATACTCTGCGGTTTCCTTCACGGTCATTAGTTCTGGTTGTTCTTCGGCCATGGCTAAAATGAAAGTTGATGTGATCTCGGGTTGCTGCCTAGACTGAAGATTTCAGAAACCATAATCTTAAGTCCAGAAGTATTGCAACGATTCTACTAATTCGATAAGTTCCCGCAAGTAGATTTTTCATAATTGAATCTAATTTTTTTGAATTTGAGAATTCCGCCCTCTTTTTGCCCTTCAGTTGCCTATGGTTTTCCGGAGAGATTGCGACAAATCGCGGACATTCGCCATCGCGTGAATTACCGTCACAGCCAAAATTTCGTGCCCGTTCAGCTCCATGAAGGTTCGGGTGAACGGCCTGCCGCTGGCTACGCCAGTTCCAGCACCAACTGTTCGCCGGGATGAGAGTCTGTTCCCGGGTCCAGCATGGCACGAAATTCGGCCTCGGTGACGGTTTTGACGCCGAGTTCCCGCGCCTTGTCCAGTTTGCTGCCGGCGGATTCACCGGCGAGCAGGAAGCTGGTTTTGGCGCTGATGCTGCCGGAAGTCTTCCCGCCATGGCGGCGGATCAGTTCTTCAAAAACCTGACGCGGTTCGGTCAGGGTGCCGGTAATTACCCACGTGGTTCCCGCGAGGCGGGCACCCTCGGCAGTCTCCGGCACGGGCGCGAAATTGTCGCTCCGGGGATCGATTCCCAGCGCGGCGAGTTTCGCCAGCATGGCCCTGCCGGCGGCACTCTGAAAATAGTCGATGACCTTCGCGGCCGCCACCTGGCCGACTTCCTGGGCGATGCGATACGGCGCGAGCTTTTCGCTCGTTTCCTTCCCCTTCCCTTTCTTCAGTTGAGCCAGGTCCCGGAGAATTTCGGAATCCGCCAGCTCGGCGAAATTCCGGTGCAGCCGCGACAACTCGCGCGCGGCGGACTCCCCCACTTCCGGGATGCCCGCTGCGAAGAGCCAGCGGTGCAGCGGCATGGTGCGGGCGCGTTCTCTGGCGGCCACGACTTTGGCGGCATTCTTCGGACCGAACACGCGCGGCTCGTCGTCCGTGCCAAGATTGAGCGCTGCCAGTTCCGCTTCCGGAATGTCATAAAGGTCGAGCGGTGTGCGGATCAGTCCCCGCTCCACCAGCTTGTCCGCGACGATGTCGCCCACCCCTTCGATGTCGAGCATCTTGCGTCCGGCGAAATGCTTCAGCTGCGTCGCCGCGCGGGCGGGACAGGCAAAGTTATGGCACCGCCATGCCACAAAGCCCTCAGCCTTCTCCACGGGACCGCCGCACGACGGGCATTTACCGCCGATGTGTTCCACCAGGTCGAACGGCCGCGCCGCCGCGGGACGCCTGGAGAGGACGACTTCGATGACGGCGGGAATGACTTCCCCGGCCTTCTCGATGATGACCGTGTCGCCCACACGGATGTCCTTTCGCTGGACTTCCTCTTCGTTATGCAGCGTGGCGCGCGACACGGTGCTGCCGCTCAAAAAGACCGGCTCCAATTCCGCCACCGGTGTGAGGACGCCGGTGCGTCCCACCTGGACGGTGATGGCGTGCAGTTTCGTTTCGGCACGCTCCGGCTCGTACTTATATGCCATCGCCCAGCGGGGAGCTTTGGCCGTGGCGCCCACCGTCTGCTGCATGGCGACACTGTTCACTTTGACCACGGCACCGTCGGTTTCGTAGGGCAGCGTGCGGCGCAGTTCATCCAGTTCGTGAATGGCGCGCAGAATTCCCTCCAGGTCTTCGGCCTGCCAAATGCGGTCGGCTTTGCGCAAACCGAGCCGGTCGAGCAGCCGGTGAAACCCGGTGAACGTCTCCGGTTCTTCGCCTTCGATCCTGCCCAATCCGTGAAAAATGATATCCAGCGGGCGCCGCGCGGTGATGCGCGGGTCCAGCTGCTTGAGAGTGCCGGCGGTGGCATTGCGCGGATTGGCGAACCGCGCCTCGCCCGCAGCCTCGCGCTCGTCATTCATCGCGCGAAAGGCGGCGGTGGGCATAAAGACCTCTCCCCGCACTTCCAGCAGCCGCGGCGCGCTCTCCGGCAGCGTCAGGGGAAGGCGGCGAATGGTGCGCGCATTGGCCGTGATGTCGTCACCGGCGGTGCCGTCGCCCCTCGTGGCGGCGTATTTCAGCGCGCCGTTTTCATAACAGATGGAAACGGCGACACCGTCCACTTTCGGCTCGATGACCGTGGTGATGCGCTCCTCCCCGGTGAGGCGGACCATGCGCTGATAGAATTCCGCGACCTCGCCTTCCGAATAAGTATTCTCGAGGCTCATCATGCGGACTGCATGGGTGATCTGCCGGAAGCCCTCGATGGGCGCGCCTCCGACGCGCCGGGTGGGCGAGTTCGGCGAGGCCAGTTGCGGCCATTGCTCCTCCAACTGAAGCAGCTCGTGATTGAGCGCATCGAACTCGCGGTCGGAAATCACGGGAGCGTCCTCCACATGATAGAGCCGGTTGTGCCGCTCGATCTCGGCGGCCAGCCAGGTCATGCGTTTTTGGGCTTCGTCGGGGGTCATCATGATCACTCGGTGCTGCCGGAAGACGGCTCAGAGCTAAATGTCAAACTGCATCACCGCCTGTTCCCGGGCGAGCATGTCCGTGAGCGAGGTGCGGCTCAGGAACCCGTGCATTTGAGTCTGCAGGTCCGTAAAAACCCGTCCGGCGCCGCACCCCCCGGGCACGCCGCATTCACAAACGCCGCGAAGCTGACCGCCGGGTTCCGCGGGAGTGCAGCACATCGGCTGCAGCGGACCGTCCACTGCGGTGAGGACATCAGCGAGGGATATCCGGCCCGGCGGGCGGTCGAGCTGGTAACCGCCGCCCACGCCGCGGCGGCTGCGCAGCAGGCCGGCCTTTTTCAGGGTGAGCAGGATTTGTTCGAGAAATTTCTGAGGCACCCGCCCGGCGGAAGCCAGCTCCTCCACCCTGGAAACGGCGGAGAGCGGCTGCCGCGCCATGCTGGCGAGAGCGCGCAGGGCATATTCGGCTTTGCGGGAAATGCGCATCATCCCGTGTAGGAGCGGCCAAAGAGGAGGGAAAGTGGAAAACCGTTGGCGTCCCCGGGTTCCGGCAATAGGATGCTGCGCATGGCACACGCCCCGCCCTGAATCACGAATGACGACGAACCCGGCCCGGACTGCCGGCGAGGCAACTCCATCGCCTTTCGCCCTCCTGAAGCCGTGGCCTGCAGTGCCCGTCTGTCCGCCGTCCGGCCTAATTACATTCCACTCATGCAACCCAATCCCCCACTGAAAGCCGGCAAAGACTTCACCGCCGGCGGCATTCACGCGCTGAGCAGCCGGCGCACCACCACTGACAACAAGGAGTTCGACGAACGGGTGGACCAGCTCGTCAAAGACTGGGGCGGCAAAGCCAATCCGGATCTCATCGAGGAACTCATCATCAGTGCGCTGCGGCTCGCGAGACATGACGTCAGCGTGGCGGAACTCAAGCTGCTCAACCGCGCCTGCAAGGAGCTGCGCAATGCATGGCGCGTCTTCCGTCCCTATGAAAACCGGCGCAAGATCGCCATCTACGGATCCGCGCGCACCACGGAGGACCGGCCGGAGGCGAAGGCGGCCGCCACGTTTGCCCGGCGCATGGTGGAGGAGGGATTCATGGTCATTACCGGTGCCGGCGACGGCATCATGGGGGCCGCGCAACACGGCGCGGGACGGGACAACAGTTTCGGACTCAACATCCGCCTGCCCTTCGAGCAGAGCGCCAACGACACCATCGACGGCGACGTGAAGCTGGTGACGTTCAACTATTTCTTCACCCGAAAGCTGACGTTTGTGAAGGAATCGGAGGCCGTGGCCCTGTTTCCCGGAGGTTTCGGGACCATGGATGAAGGCTTCGAGGTCCTGACACTGCTGCAGACGGGCAAAGGCGCGCTGTTTCCCATCGTGATGGTGGACGCTCCGGGCGGCACCTACTGGAAGACCTTCGACCAGTTCCTGCGCGACCACCTGCTGCGCCGGAAGCTCATCAGCGAGGAGGACTTCGCGCTCTTCAAAGTCACCGACAGCATCGAGGAGGCGGTGCAGGAAGTGAAGCACTTTTACCGCATCTTTCACAGCTACCGTTTCGTGAAGGACCAGGTGGTATTCCGGCTGCAGCGCCGGCTCAGCGAAAGCCGCATCACCGCACTCAACAACAGTTTCTCCGATCTCATCAAATCCGGAAGCATCGTGCAGGGCGAGGCGCTCCCGGAGGAACTGGAGGAGACCTCCGTGGCGCATCTCCCGCGGCTGACATTCACCTTCCACAAGCGCAATTACGGCCGCCTGCGGATGTTCATCAACGCCGTCAACGACTGCGAGGAATGAACCACTCCCGCCGGCCGGCGCTTCCTGCCGGCGGCCCAGAATCGCATCATGCACTCAGTTCGCCTTCCGTGAATTCCCTTACTGAAATTTTTTCCACTCCCTGGATGCAGCGGTCCCTGCTGGCGGCGCTGATCATCGGCTTCACCAACGGCTGCTTCAGCGCCTACGTCGTGCTGCGCCGGAGTGCGCTCGTGGCGGGATCACTTTCCCACGCGCTGCTGCCAGGCATCGTGCTGGGGGTGCTGGTGGCGGGACAGCTGACCGGATGGAGTTCCTTTCTGGGAGCGTTGTTCGCCGCCCTGATCGTGGTGCTGGCTTCGCTGGCGGTTTCCCGGGTGTCGCGGCTCGACCAGGGGACTTCGCTGGGAGTCATTTTCACTGTGGCCTTCGCCGCGGGGCTGATTCTGTTCCATTACATTCCCGGGGAAGTGAAGTCCCAGGTGAAACTGGAGGATTATCTCTTCGGCGACCTGCTGATGCTGGATTCCACGGATGTGTGGGTGGCGTTTGGCGTGGGCGTGCTGACGCTGACCACCTGTGTGGCACTGCAGCGGACGCTGCTGGTGACGCTGTTCGAACCCTCGGTGGCCGCGGCCCAGGGGGTGCCGGTGCGCGCGGTGCAGTACCTGCTGATGACACTGCTGGTGCTGGTGATGGTGAGCGCTCTGCGCGCGGTGGGCTGCATGCTGTCGCTGGGGCTGGTGGTGGCGCCGGGGGCGACGATTTTTCTGCTGACCAACAGCACGCGGGCGATGTTCTGGGGAGGCGGTGCCCTGGGAGCGGCCAGTGCCGCCGGGGGCATGGTGCTGGCGCATCGCTATCAAATCACCGCCGGTGCCGCGATCACGGCGGTGCTCGGCGCGGTGTTCCTGCTCGCGCTGGTGTTCAGTCCCAAGAGCGGGCTCGTCTTTCGCCGCGTCCGGGCGCAGGCTGCCTGAATCCCCGTGGACATACGGGCGCAGGTTTCCAGGTCCCAGACCATGTGGCACCGCACAGCTTCCGCCGCGGCAATGAAAAGGCGGCAGACGCTGCCGCCTGCCGCCTTTCGTTGGGGGGATTCCGCTCCAGGGGGGAAGCGGGATCGGGGGACCCGGATTATTCCGTGAACTGTTTCACCTCGGTGACGCGGTAGGTGTAAAAGTTGTTCAGGTTCTGATTCGCCGGGAATCGCGGGATGGTCGAGTCCACGATGTCCTCATTCAATGCGGGGGCATAGTCGAAGGTCTGGAGTTCCGGCTCGTTGGGATTGAGCACGCGCTCGACAAGTGCAGAGCCGCGCCATTCCGAAGTAATGAGGTCCGGGTCCGTGTCTTCATCCTGGACTGAACTGAAGGTCTCCGGTTTGTTGCCGGACGCTTTCTTGAGCGTCTGGGCGATCATGTGAACGCGAAAAACGTTGGAGCGCACCGTAACGCGGGGATAGAGGTTCGAGTAGGGACGCTCACGCATGTTGTCGCCGGTGAGGCGGTGTTCCTTCCAGAACTGGCGGATTATGTAGTCGAGATCCCAGTCGCCGCGTTCGTCACCGGAGCCGTTCTTTTCCGGCACCAGCCACAGTTCGCAGATTTCACTGGCGCTGCGGAAGGTGTTGAACGGAAGAGTGAAGCCCTCCGGATCCAGTCCGCGCCAGCGAAACTCCGTGAGTTGCCGGATGGTTTCCTTGGCGTTGATCCAGTGACGGTAGATGTCGTTGTTGGGGAAGCTGGCGCTGTCCTTGTAGCGGCGGGAGGCACTGTCGGGAATGGCCATCATCCGCTCACTGCGCAGCAGCGCGTGGAGGGCGGTGGTGCGCTGGATGAAGGTGAAGGGCAGAATCTGCTGATTGAGATTGATCTGGCCTTTGGTGGCAAAACCCTCACTGAGCGCCCACGGCTCCACGATCGGCATCCACCACATGTCGAGCAGGAGGTGGTCCTTGGGACCGCAGTAGTTGGAGAACGGGAAGTAATGCTGATAGCCGTCGGGCTTGGGTGCCGGGGAATTCAGACTCGTCATCTTGATGCGACCGTCATGCATTCCCGGATCGGGGCGGAAGCGCAGCGTCTGCCACGGCACGCGGGCCTGCACGCCGCTGGGGATGGAACCGAAGTCCACCGGCGAACGCAGCACGCGGTTGGGCGAGAACGTGGCGGGATTGACCGCGGCCGCCTGGTCGAGACGGCGGTAGTAGGGCATATCGCGGTCGCGGGCGTCGCCGTCATCGGGCTGATTCATGTAAGCACCGTCCGGGCAGAGACCCACGCCGTTGTCGAAGTCCCCGGTTTCCAGCGGGTCGGAGGAGCCGCGGTTGGCGATGAGGTTCGCCGGGTAGGGATAAGTAGGCTGACTGTTGGCGGGCCTCCATGGATTGAAGAGGGGCACGCGGTAGCGGCCATCACGGCGTCCGTGGGCAAAGCGCCAGCGGCGTTCTTCGTTGGCGCTCGCGGCCGCGAACACTTCATCCGAGGGCTTGCTGCCGAGTTCCTCGCGGCAGAGGAACTCCTGTTTCGCGGGAGCCCAGTGCGGGGCGTAAGCGACGTCCATGCGCGGGATGGCGGCATTGTCGCTCAACAGCTGCATTTGCTGAGAGAAGTTAGGCGCGCCCACCGGCTGGTAGCTGGAACTGTTTCCGACCAGGACCGGCTCCACCAGACTGTGACCGTAAGTGGCGTGCGGAACGAAAATACCGCGCTCCACGCGGAGCGGGATGGTGGTAAGACGATAGTCACCGTGGGGCACCACCATGCTGGTCATACTGCGCAGCGCCACCGGCGGGAAGGTGCCGGGAGGGCCGCTCGCGGAAGCAGGGATGTACTGCGCGGCAGGCTGACCGGTGTAGGCCGCGATCATTTCGATGGTCTGGCCGGTGAGATCGATTTCCACCGCCTGGTTGGTGTTGTAATTACTGGGCGTGCCTTCGTAGAAGAAAACGCGGAGGATTTCCCGGCTCCGCCACTTCAACTGGATGGGCGTGGGGGTCTGCTGACCGGCGCCCGGGCCTTGATAAACGTAGGGATCGAAGACGGCGACCGTCTGAGTGGCGGTGACCCGCGGACCAGCGATGCCACCCCACGGCACCAGACCCGGCACGCGATTGGCAAAGCCGGGCGCGCGTCCGGCACCGTCCACTTGATCACCAATGTAAAACGGCGTTTCCGGCTGGTCGCCGTTATTTGCGAGGACGAAGGGCGCAGGCGTAGTCCCGTTGCGGGGGCTGCGGGGATCACCGCTGCCGTTGTCCCGGTGCGTGCTGATATTGACACCGGCCTGACCGAACATGGGAGACCAGCCCTGCCGCGGGCTAAAGGAATTGATCAGTACTCCCAGTTGAATCAGCGAGGCATCCTTCACCTCGCCGCTGGCCCAGCGGGTGCGCATGTCCGGATTGAGAACATTCGGAGGATTGCCGCTGATCTGGCCGCCCTTTTTCACCGCAGGAATGATGGCGAAGAGACAGATCTCCGCCGGTCCGTAGGTGCGTCCCGCACCTTTCGGCGTGTAGATCACATCGCCGCCGTCCACGATTTTCATCGCGGTGGTGTGCGGGGTCTGCGTGTCGCCCTGCCTCGCCATGCATCCGCAAATGCCGGATACCTGGCCGTTTCCGCTGTCATAAGACGTGCCGGTTTCGAGGTAGCCCGGAGACATGTTTGACGAGCGCAGCATGTCGAGCATCGTCAAAAGAATCTGCGAGCGGTCGCTGGAATCGAAATCGCGGGTGGCGCGATTGTCGCCCCGCGCTCCGTTGGGGCCGGGATACTTCTTGGCGAAGGTGTTGAAGTCGCCGGGAAGTTCCGGATAACCCGGAGGAATGGCGATGGACAGCTTCTTGAGGTATTTGAAGATTTGCACATTCCGGCCGCCGCTGTTGTTGTAAAACGCGTTGTGACGGCTGTCGGAGTTGGTGCTGCGCTGGAAGTAAAACGGCTTCCCGATTCTGCCGAGGTCGGCGCCGATCGTGGAGTTGGTGGCCAGCGTCACTTCGAAGGTGCCCACCCGCGGATTGACCGCGCCGCTGGCCTTGCCGACTTCGGCAACCACCTGCTCATTCATGGGGAACATGCAAATCCGGGGGGTGTTAAACACCGTCATCTCCGGGGAGTTGCTCCGCGTCGTGAGGAAGAACTGCGAGCCTTCGAGCCGGTCGAGCAGTTCTCCGCTGACGTCGTCCCGTTCCATGGATTCGCGCGGACGGTTCAGGTTCTTCTCCGCGCGGCGCGCTTTGAAGTACATTTCCTCGAAGGTGGCGAAGAGATGGTCCTCATTGTCCAGCGGGACCGGATTCACCGTGAGGGGCGAGACTTTTTGGGTGCCGCCGAAAGTGCCGCCGGTCTCCGTGATGTAGGGTGTGATATTCCAAATCATCTTGGCCCGCTCCAGCGGCAGCGGGCGCATGTTGCCGATGGGCATCACCGTGGTGTCCGGTGTGTAGCGGAATCCCGGGTAGAGCACCGCACAGAGGTCCGTCATCGACGGGTGGCCGGGATAGTGATGGCATTCACCGCTGACCGGCTGGTACTGCGCATACCACAGATCCTCCACGGAACTGGTGCGCGGGGTATCCCAGGGAATCGGCACCGAGGCGGTGTTGACGTTGATCTTGCAGGACTCGTCGTCCGTCCACCATGCGATGCGGCTGACGATGGGGTTCACCGGCGTCGGCTCCCCGCCGTCTTTTTCGAGGGCGGTAAAGCTGCCTTCGCGGTCCACCACGCCGGGAGTGCCGTCCCGCAGCAGATAAATCCAGCGCACCGGCATGGCCAGCTGGCTGTTGGTGGGGTCCACACCGTTGATATTCCGCGCGGAAAGACGCCGCTCTCCGTAAACGAATCCTTCGGTATTGCGGGTCGGATCGTTTTCCTGGCCGTTGTAGCGGGAGGGATCCACGATGGGATAGATGAGACGCGCCTTCACGCTCGTCGGATTTTCCGACTCGCGCTCCGAACTCGCCGGACGCACCGGCTTGTTCAGATTCACATACATGTCCGGATACTGATCCCACTGCGGCTCCACATCATTTTCGATTTCGTTGATGAGGGCGCTGCTTTCCTCGTCTTTGATGTTATCGATCAGCATCTTCTCATCCGAATAAAGCTTGTAGAGCCGGTTGAAGCTCCGGTTGCTCCCGTGATAGGTGCGGATGGCTCCCGGCTGGGACGTCCAGATCGTCTGGGTTTCACCGCTGGTGAGGGTGGTTGCGGTGCGGATTTGCGCCGTGACGTAATTGGTAATGACATCCTTGAGAGTCACCACCCGTTCCATCTCGACGCTGTTGACCGCCGTGGTCTTGGCGGTCTGCGCCATCTGGAAGAAGGAGATGATCAGGATCGTCATCAGGGACACGATGGCGAGCACGGTAATGATGGCCACGCCGCGCCGGCCTTTGCCGGGCCAGAGGCGGGTGAAGAGCCGGAGGCGCAGGAACCTGGGTTTTTTCATAAGACGCTGGGGCTTGAGGTTTGGGGCTTGAGGGAGGCGAAAAGTAATGACGATGAATATACGTGATTTACATTGCAAATACACCGCGTGTCCAGAAAAATCTTTGCCGCACCCCATTCTGAACCGGGAAATGCCGCCGGGAAAGTTTTTTCTTGCGTCTGCACCCTGTATCTCATATGTAAATACAAAATCCACTCTGCCCCATGAAGATTCCCCCTCCTATCCGATTTGCGCGGCCGCAAGGCTTCACCCTGGCCGAAGTGATGATCGCTCTCGGCATCGTCGCCAGCGTCATGGTTGGCATGCTCGCCGCCATGCCGCACGCCCTCAAGAGCATTCGCGAGTCGAACAACCTGACCATCATGGGCCGCATTTCCCAGGAGGTCATCAGCGACATCCAAATGTCCGAGTGGGAGGACGTGGAGAAGAACTACCAGGGAAAAATGTTTCACTACGACAACGAAGGGCTGCCGTATGAAGGCCGGGTGGACCAAAAGAAAGTCTATGAGGCCCGGGTGCAGATCAAGCCGGAACGCGTCAGTCTGGGGAACAATCTCGAATACACCACAGACCACATGCGCAAGGTGGAGGTGAAGGTGGAGTTCCTCAATTTGGGGGATTATTACAAGGACGAGAAGCTTCGTCTCAAGAACACCCAGCAGTACAATTTCGTCGTCGCCAACCAAAACAAAATCCAAGTGAGGTAACCCCCGCGATCCGCCATGAAACCGTCCCTTCCTCCCCTCCCCTTCCGCCGCCTCCCGCGCCGCGCCTTCAGTTTGATCGAACTGATGGTCTCCACCGCGGTGCTGGCCATGCTGCTCATCGTGGTCTTCCAGATGCTGCGCGGCATGCAGGTCACATGGAAACGCACCCGTCAGGATGTGGGTGAATTCAAAGAGGCCCGCCAGGCGTTCGAGGAAATCTCCCGCCGGGTCAGTTCCGCCACGCTCAACACCTATTTCAGTTACCGCTACGACGAGCAGATGGTCCGCGGCATCACCCTGCGCATGGGCCGCGAAATCATTCCCCAGTCGGAGTTGCACTTCACCTGCGGCCCGGCGGACGTGCTCGGCATCACGCAAAAGAATTCCCGCCAGGTCGGCCAGCGTTACACCCACGCCATCTTCTTCCAGGCACCGTTCGGTTTCTGCATCGACGAAGACAACAAGGACCGCGACAAGCTGCAGTACGAAAAGATGAACGGGCTCATGAACGGCTGGGGCTTCTATGTGGAATTCAACACCGACGAACTGGACCGGCCGCAGTTTCTCAAACAGCTCGACAACTCGCCCAAGCCCCGTCCGCGCTACCGGCTCATGGAATTCCGCCAGCCGACGGAGTACCTTCAGGTGTACAAGCTGAACCTCCGCGACATGGACAAAGCCGCCAGCAAGGACAAGATTTACGAGTGGTTCAATCTCGGCAACTACAGCGTGAATTCGGAATGGAACAATTCCCTCGAGGACCGCGACAGTGAAGGCTTCTTCCGCACCACCCGCGTGCTTGCCGACAACATCGTCGCCATGATCCTCCGCCCGCGGGAGGCCGACGAAAAACGCGAAAGCGAGAAGGATGAACTCGCTCCGGACTATCACTTCGACAGCCGGCGCTTCCAGTGGGGCGGCAAAGGCAAACTCGCCATGCAGACACGGCATCAGCTGCCTCCCGTCATCGACATCACTTTCGTGGCCCTGGATGAGGTTTCCTTCAACGCCTTCTGCAACCGCGAGGGCATCAAGAGTGCGGACGACGATCCGGAGTTCATCGACAAGGATGCCTTCAAAAAGACCCAGGACTTCCGCAAGGACCTCAAGGCCCTTGAGGACAAGCTGCTGGAAAAGAAGATCGACTACCGCGTCTTCAACACCTCCCTGCGCATCCGCGAATCCAAGTGGACCGACAAAGAGGAGGCGCAGAACCCCTAACCCGTCCCCGCCATGAATTTTTCGCCTCCATCCCCTTCGCGCCGGCGCGGCTTCACCCTCGTCGAGGTGCTGATCGTCATCGCCCTCATCGCGATGCTGCTTTTCCTCACCGTCCCGGGCCTCAAGGACGTCATCTCCGGCAGCAAAATCACCGCCGCCGCCGATCAAATCGTCGGCGACCTCAATCTCGCCCGGCAGACCGCCCTCAAGGACAGCGTCACCGTGGAGGTCCGCTTCTACAAATACAGCGATCCCTCCGCGCGCAATGAACAGCGCTTCGGCGCCTACCAGTGTTTCCGGCTCGTGCAGGACCTGAATAAGCCGTCCGACTACACCTCGAAACGCATTCTGCGGCCCATTTTCGAGAAAGTGAAAACCATTCCCCAGGGCGTGGTGCTGGTGGAGTCCGAACAGTGGTCGCCGCTCCTGACCGATGAAACCATGAGCAAGGAGAACAACCGGGAACGGGTCCGCGGACTTATCCCCGGGCAGCGCGACACCGAAGCCGAATACCTCTCCTTCGTGATTTCCCCGGAAGGAGAGACCAGCCTCGACCGCACCGGCGCCAAGCAGTGGTACCTCACCCTCGTCAACGAGGGGGAATATCAAAAAGCGCCCAACCCGACCGCACTTCGCCCTGACAATTTCATCATGCTCCAGGTGGATCCCTTCACGGCCAACGTCCGGCGCTATCAGCCGAACTGACCGCGAGCCGCAGCCTCCCCTCATCAGGCGAAAGAGTTACCCCTCTTTCGCCTGATTCGTTTCCGGGGCTTGCGGCGAACGGGGAACCACGCACTTATACCAGGCTCATGTCCTCCGCACTCCGCCACTGCGCTGTCCCCCTTGCCGCCTCCCTCGGGCTGCACGGACTGCTCGCGCTCGTGGCCGGACTCTGGCTCATGCTGCCGCAGTGGTCGTCCGTCGAGCGCCTGCCGGTGAATCCGGCCGTGCCGGAAATCGAAGAGCCGCCGCTGCCCGAACTCGCGGAGGTGGAGGTGACCTTCGTGTCCCCGGAGGAACTGCTGAAGTCGCCGCCGGAAAAAACCAGCCCGCCCCGGCCGCCGGAGGCCGCTCCGGAAAAGCCGCCCGGCCGGGTCCATGTCGTGGCGTCGGAGGACATGCCGGCCCTGGCCCCCTTTGAAACGGACTCCCCGTTCATCTCCGACCGCAATCTCCGCGCTGCATCCAACTCCGCTCCCGTGCCGGGCGCGAATCCGCTCGTGCCTCACCAGGAGGGCGTCGATTTACCCGGTCTTTCGCTCTTCAATGCCCAGCCCTCCAGCGGCAGCGTCAAACCCCAGCCGCGCCCGTCGCCGCCCGTCACCGCGCAGACGACTCCCGCACCGCAGCCGGAGCCGCAGCCGGAGGACCGTCCCCCGGAGACCGCCGCCATGGTGCAGACCAACGATCCCAGCGCTCCTGCCCCGCCCCGCGAAACTCCGAAGACGCCCGCCATGCGCGAACGCCCCCCGGAGCCTCTCGCCATGACGGAAATTCCCGCGCGGCCGGAGCCCAAATCCCAACTCCGCCCGCCCGAAGATCCCGAAACCCAGTCCACCAAAGGACAGGCCACCGGTCCCCGCCCGGTGGTCAGTTCAGTGAAGACCAAAGTCGAAGGCGGCATCGCCATCCGCGGCCCGCGATCCTCGGTGGACGCCAAAGACACGCCGGAAGGCCGCTTCTTCTCCGCCATGCATGACCGCATCGGTCTCATCTGGAACAGCCGCCTCGCCATGAACCGCGGCATCGCCGGCACCGGCAGCGTCGAGGTGGAATTCGACATCGACATCCATTCCCGCATCTCCAACGTCCGCCTCGTGGACCCCGGCAAAGCCAATCCCATTCTCGAGGACATCTGCCTCACCTCCGTCATCAAAGCCAAACTGCCGCCCCTGCCGCCCTCCATGAAACGCGAGGTCCAGGATCCGCTCAACGGCGGCAAGATCCGCCGCAAAGTGACTTTTCACCGACTCTAACCACCGACCATGCCCGACCCCGCCGGCTTTGCCTCCACCTACTCAGATTCGCTCGCCAAAGTCTGGAACTTTTTTGTCGTCGGCGGCTGGTTCATGATCCCGCTGGTCGTGTGTTCCGTCATTCTGCTCTCGGTGATCATCTGGAAAGCCCTCGACCTGCGCATGGACCGCATCATCCCCGACGACCTCGCGGCGCGCCTGCACGAAGCCGCCGCGCTGACCGCCGCCGGGAAATTCGGCACCCTGCAGCAGGCCCTGCTCCACGACCGCTCCGTGCTTGGAGTCATCGCCCGCACCGCCCTGCTCAGCAATCACCCGGACCAGGCCGCGGCCGCCCGCGCCGCCGAAGCCTGCGGACGTGAAGAGGTCGCCGCCATGGAACGCGGGATATCGGTAATGGAGGTCATCTTCACCATCGCTCCCATGCTGGGACTCATCGGTACGGTCAGCGGCCTCGTGCGCATTTTTGGAAACTTCGGTGATGGCGCCAAAGACGCCGCCGCCCAGGCGGAAATCGCCCTCGGCATCTCCGAAGCCATGAACTGCACCATCGCCGGCCTCGCCGTCGCCGTCCCCGCGCTCATCGCCCAGGTCTTCTTCTCGCGCAAAGTCGAGCGCTGCGCCCTCCGCATGGGGACACTCGTCAACAACACCCTCGATGCCGTCTGGCAGTCCCGGCGATGAATCTCTATCAAAAGAAGCGCCGCACGCCGGTGCTGCAGATCATCAGCATGATCGACATTCTGATCATCCTGCTGATCTTCCTCGTCGTCACCACCACCTTCAAGGACACGCGCCAGGCGAAGTCCTCCGCGGCCGCCGCGCGCTCCGTGCTCAATGTCAGCATCCCCGTCAGCGAAGCCATGACGCTCGGCACCGACACCGCCGCCCGCGTCAGTCTCACCGTCACCAAAGACGAACAGTGCTTCCTCGCCGATGTCCCCGTCCCGCTCGACCGGCTCCCGGAAAGCCTCCGCGTCTTCAAGGAATCCAGCTCCGCCAAACTCGACCTGCGCATCGACGAGAAAGTCCCCTTCGGCACCCTCATCAAAGTCTGGGACGCCCTCACCAAAGCCGGCTACAAAGTCGGCGACGTCCCCGCCCGCGTCACCCGCGGCGGTCCGGCGCAGTGAATCCATCCAGTGGCTTCACTGGCGGCATGCCCGCTTCCTTTACTTTCCGCGGTTCCAGAAGCGCCGTGCCGTCCACAGTCCGCAGATTCCGATTCCGAGAATCGCCAGCGAAGTGCCTCCTTCCGGAGTCGCGGGCGGACTCTGCAGGGGAATGCTCGTGGTGATCATCATGTTTGAAGCAGTCGTATGCCGCTCCGCAAAATAGAAGTCGAAGTCGTAGGTGTTTCCGGGCGTCAGGCCCAGCGTGTCGAGATCTACCGTCGCCGACATCGCCCCGTGGACCCCTCCGAGATCGATCACGAGTGCGTTATTGATATAGACCCACACGTCGTCATCGCCGGTGAAGCTGAATTCTTGTCCGAGTTCGTAAGTAAAGGTCGTGTGCGTCTCGAGGGTGAAGTGAAAATTGTGTCCGAGTCCCTCATTGCCGTATCCCAACCCATCGATCGGGAAGAAAGCGGAGTTGCTGTAGGAATAGATGCCGCTGCCGGGGGCCGTTTCGCTCAAAGTTAGAGACATGGGAATCGCTAGTCCGGGATCGACTCCCGGGACGGCGGGTCCGCCGTACCACATGTTGAACAAATCCTCTCCATGAGTGGTGGGATTACCTGCCAGACCGGTATAGGCCGGATCTTTGCTCGCCGGGAGCACACTCGCCACGATTCCCGGATCGACCCCGAGGACCGATTCAAAGTCCGCATGGCCGCCTGCAGAGCCGGCCGCTTTGAAATCCCGCACGGTGGCGCCAAGTATCAGGTCGGCAGCGAAAGAACTGGAAATGCCCGTGAGGCAAACAAGGCCGGCAATCAAAGATGTCTTCATAAGTGGATGAGGCGAAGGGTGGCGGTGCGGGACTGTCCCTTGGGACACGGCCCCGTTCGCCTATGAGGACGCATGCATCGTGCCATTGATTCCGACGCGTCTGTGGACTGTCCGGCCAACTGTTTCAGGGTCAGTGATCTGCAAACGAAATGTTTCTCACAGAATCGCTGACGAAGTGTTTAGAAGTTCAGAAAAGTGTCAACACTGCCGACACGCGATGGAGACTTCAGCTTGGAGGCACATTGAGCGCTGCCGGCTCAAGCGCGCGGGTCAGCGCAGCGGATTTCCATTCCGCGCGCAGGCGGCGCATCTTCCGTTGCCAAAGTCCGCTGTCCGGGCTCGCTCTATGCGGTCCCGCCATGTCCGTTTCCCGCCGTCATACTCTTACGCTGTTCGCCGCGCTCGCCGGCGGGGGCCGTCTGAGTGCGCAGAGTTCCGGGGGCGCAGTGCTGCGCGCCGAGCTGGAGCGCGCCTACGCCGCCTTTCAGCAGGCCATGCGCAGCCGCAATGCCGCGGCTTTTGCCGCCGCCACCAGCCGCTACCGCCAAATGTCGCTGCGCAACGAAATCGTCTCGCTCCGCCAGCCGTGGCCCGCCGCCGTATTCAAAACCGTTCTCAAGGCCCCTGACATCTCCCGGCTCGCCTTCATCGACGCCGCCGCGCTCGGCGAAACCGCCCGCGCGGTGTACTTCGGCCGCGTGGACTTCGCCCTCGAATCCGGCATCACGCCGGAAAATCCCCTCGTGCTCCGCTTTCTCAGAGAGGGCGGGGCCTGGAAGTTCGACTGGATTCAATATGTGAACCTCGGCTCCGACGACGCCACCCGCCGCGAGATCAAGACCGGCGGACGCCGGTTTCTGGAAAACGATGACTTCCGCCTCAGCGGACGCTATCCCGCCGTACCGCAACCCTGCCGCGAGCCCTATCAGGTCGCCGCATTGAAAATTCTCGCCACATCCTGCCGCGTCACCGTCGATATCAACCGCGGCGCCCACACCGAAACCGTGCACAACAACGCCGGCGGCCGCATCATCACCGGCGGACTGCAAAAAGGCTACAACCAGGTTCGCATCACGCCCGCCGTCACTCCCGGGGCGAAAGTCCCCCCGCAGCTGGAGGTCACGATCCTCACGCGGCGCGAGGCTTATGCACCCGCCGTCAAGCTCTGGAGCTGGAAGCCGCCGGAGCCCGCCGGTCAGTGGAAGCCTCACTACGACACCAGCCTTTTCATCAAGTCCCGGTCCACCATCTGAACTGGCGGCGCCGCCTCTTTCCGCGCCGTCGGCCCGGAAAAAATTCCCGGTGACCATTCCGGGCCGGCTGTGATTAAATCCACTGCCATGAAATCGCTCCCCCTCCTGTCTCTCCTGCTTGCCCTGACTTTCGCCGCCGCCCACGTCTCCGCCGCGGACAAAAAACCCGATCCGAAAAAACCCGCCGCCAAAAACGCCGCGGCCGGGGATGGAAAAAAGAAGAAACCCGCACCGGCTCCCAAGAAGCAGAAAACGGACATGATCGAGGAGGAATCCGTCGCCCTGCTCAAACCCTACGACGCGAACGGCGACTTTGAAATCGATGTGGATGAATTCAAAGTCATCGAGGCTGAATTCAAAAAGAATCCCAAAGGCCCGCTCAAGGCCTTCGACAAAGCCGGCGACGGAGCGCTCGACGCCATGATCGACCGCACCGGCATCAATGTGAAACTCGGCAGCGCCGCGCCCAAAACCAAACCCGCTGCGAAGAAACCCGCCGCCCCGCCGGCCAAAAAACCCCCGGTGGAAAAGAAACCCGCGGAGAAAAAGCAAACCTCCTGACACCGCCGGCCCCCGCCCCTGCCTCCTCATAAGATGAATTCTCTGCTCTTCCTAACGCTTCTCAGCATCTCCATGACCTTCGGCCTGAAGGCAGAAGACACCCTTGAGGAGCACCTCGAACCCTTTCGTCCCTTCCTCGGCAGGACATGGCGCGGGGAATTCAAGAACAGCACGCCGGAGAAACCGGTGGTGGACATCGCCCGCTGGGAACGCGCCCTCAACGGCACCGCCATCCGGGTGCTTCATTCGGTGAACGACGGGGCCTACGGCGGCGAGAGCATCCTGCGCTGGGATCCGGAGAAGAAGCAACTCGTCTATTTTTACTTCACCACCGCCGGCTTCATGACCACCGGCACCATGACCGTGAGCGGCTCCACCATTACCGCGACGGAAAAGGTCAGCGGCAAACCTGGCGTCGCCGAAGTCCGCTCCAGCTCTGAGATTCGCCCTGACGGAACCCTGACCGTCAAAGCCGAATACCTCGACAAGGACGGAAAAGTCACCGGCGGCCGCGAAGTGACCTATCGCGAAGCCCCGCAAGCCGAAGTCAAATTTCGCTGATGGTGCGCCGGCGCGCCCGCTGTGGCACCCCTGACGCAATGCGGTGTGAAAAAATTCTTGCAACGGAACAGGGCGTGCTGCGAATAAGGAGTTGGAGAAATACCGCCTGGCCCGCCTGTCTGCGGGTCCGGTGGCTCCACTAACCCCCCGGCGTGCGGCAAAACGTGGGCCTGCACGCCGGGGGCACTTTTTTCCGGGGGCTGCAGACAGGGGTTGACCCCGCCGGACGGAATCCCGTAAAAAACCGGGTAATTATGAGCACCCATCCCCCCCTTCGGGGCTGCCTTGCAGCCCTTCTCGTTGCTGTTGCCGCCATGCCCGCAGCCGGGGCACCCCTGATCACGGAGTTCATGACGAACAACAACAGCGGCCTCCTCGATGAAGACGGCACGCTCCAGGACTGGATCGAGATTCACAATCCCGACGCCGCGGCGGTGGACCTCGGCGGGTATCACCTGACGGATGACGCCGCGCAGCCAATGCGGTGGACGTTTCCCGCTGGAGTGGTGGTGAATCCCGGGCAGTATCTGGTGGTGTTCGCCAGCGGCAAGAACCGCCGCATCGCAGGGCAGCCGCTGCACACCAGCTTCAGCCTCGCCAGCGCCGGGGAATATCTGGCACTCAATGCTCCGGGAGGAACGCCTGCCCTGACAGAGTGGTCGCCCACCTATCCGCCGCAGTCGGGCGACGTTTCCTACGGCCTCACCAATCCGGCGGCAGGCTCGCCCTCGGGCTACTTCACGGTGCCGACGCCGGGTGCGGCGAACAATTCCGCCAACTCCCCGGCCCCGCCGGTCCAGTTCTCGCCGTCGAGCCGCACCTTCAATCAGGGGACTTCGTTTCAGGTGACGCTGAGCACCGCTTCGCCCACGGCCACGATCCGTTATACGACGAACCGCGGCAAGCCGCTGGCCGCCGAGGGCATGACGGGCAGCTTCGTCAGCAACGTGACGACCGACGAACTGACACTCAATGCGCACGGGTTCTCCGACAACGACGAGGTGCAGATCGAAGGAGGCACGGTCGCCGGGCTGGGGCAGTCGCTCACCTACTTCGTGCTCCTCCAGGGGCCGAATGTGATCAAGCTCTCGGACGAGCCGGGCGGTGCGCCGGTGGACCTGACCGCCAGCACCACCATCTCCCTGCGGCGGGACGCGGCGCGCTTCACGGCAAGCACCACCGGCATCCTCACAAGTTCGTTTCACAAGTTTTACGATCGCGATCCGGTCCAGGTGAGCAGCACGGGCACGCTGCCCGGCGGACTCGTGGCGGGCACCACTTATTACGTTTCCATCACTCCCACCACACCCACGGACTGGAACAACTACCGGCTTTCCGCCACTCCCGGCGGCGCGACCCTGCCCATCTCCAGCACGGGGAGCGGCGTGCATACCATCCGGCGCATGCCATCGTCAGTGTATGCCGGGCCGCTGACAGTGAACTACAGTCAGCGCATTCGCGCGCGGGCTTTTGAAGCAGGCCGCCCTGACGGTCCGGTGGGCAGCGAATCCTATGTGGCGCTCGACCTCGCAGCGCAGAACTTCACCTCCAACATTCCGGTGATGGTGCTGCACAGCTGGGGATCGAATCACCCCTCCTCCTCCGCCCCCGGCGCCGGCACGCCGGAGGATACGAAAGAGGCGGTGTGGTTCGTCTTCGAACCCAAACTTGAGGGAGCCGGCATGGTCACGCGCCTGACCAATCCGCCGGACCTCGTCACGCCGGCGTATTTCGAGCGCCGCGGCTCCAGCACGTTCGGCGCGACGAAGTATTCCATGAGCATGGGCGCGCTCAATGAGAGCGGGACCGGCAAGCAGGTCTCGCCGCTCGGCTTTGCCTCCAATGACGATTTCGTGCTCAACGCGCCTTTCCAGTTCGACCTCTCGCTGATGCACAACGATCTGATTTACCGCCTCAGCAACGAAATCGGCCGCTACGCACCGCGCACGCAGCATGTGGAAATGTTCATGAGCGTGAACAACGACGTGGGCGCCTCCGGCGGCAATCCGGCGTGGGGCGTGATCACCGGAGCGCCGACCAGTGCGGACTACTACGGTGTTTACTCCTTCCAGGACCGCATCAGCCGGGGAAACAACCGCATCGATATCGAGGACCTCGACCCCGTGGACAACACTCCGCCCGAAGTGCAGGGCGGCTACATTTTCAAAATCGACCGGCTCGACGCAGGTGACTCCGGCCTCGGTGCGGCCGGACGCACCTTCGCTCTCGTCTATCCGAAAGCGTGGACCTCGTATCCTTCCCACCTGCCGGTCATCACCTCCCAGCAGCGAAGCTACCTCCAGGGAGTGCTCAACGCCATGTATGCCGCGGTGAACGGGCCTAACTTCATGAATCCCACGACGGGCTATCAGGCGCATCTCGACGTGCCCGCCTGCATCGATCACTGGTGGCTGAGTGTGCTGCCGAAAAGCGCCGACGCCTTCCGCCTCAGCGGCTACTGGCACAAGTCGCGCTACGGCAAGCTCGTGATGGGGCCGATCTTCGACTTCGACCGCGCCATGGGCAGCGCCGACCAGCGCGACTGGAATCCCCGCACATGGCGGGGCGACGTTCCCGACTACGGCACGGATTACTTCCACAACGCCGGGATTTTCAGTCCGAACTACTTCCACTGGATGTTCAACGACCCTAACTTCTGGCAGTCTGTCATCGACCGCTACGAGGAACTCCGTCAGGGCGTGATGAGCACGGCGCACGTCCATGCCCTCGTGGACGAATACACGGAACTGCTCGACCCGGGGAATTCGTTCCTCAATCCTGCGCTGAGCACGCCGGCCCGGCGCAATCAGCAGCGGTTCGGAGGACCGCGCAATTCCGCCCAGTTTCCCGGCACCAACGGCCACTTCCGCGGCGAGGCCCAGTGGCTCAAGAACTGGTGGGCCAAATCCACCCCCGCCGGAACCAACGGGCGCCTCGATTTCATCGACGGGCAGTTCATGCGCCCGCCCACGGGCAGTTCGCCCTCCGGACCGGTGCCCGCCGGCAGTCAGGTGAGCCTCTCCTCCACCAGTCAGTCCACTCCCGGAGTGAAGATTTACTACACCACCAACGGAACCGACCCGCGGGCTCCCGCCACCGCGCCGCAGGCGCTGTTCACTCCCGGGGCTCTGACGACTCTCGCCACGCTGCTCCCGGACATCAGCACCGTCCGCGCCATTGTTCCGACCAGCAGCGCCACCGGCGGTCCCACCGGCATTGAATGGCAGGGAGCCGATACCAACGCGAATGGCAACAATGCCGACGACTTTGACGACTCCTCATGGTTCACCAATGCCGCCGGCACCATCAACGGCGTTGGGTATGACAATGCACCGGATTATCTGCCTTACATCGGTGTGCGATGGTCCACGCCGGCAAGTCCCGTGCCGCCAAACAACAACACGAACAAGATGGTCAACGTGAACGGGTCCTGCTACGCCCGCTGGGCCTTCAACGTCACCCCCGACCAACTGGCTCAACTGCCGGGCAACCGTCTGACACTTTCCATCCGCTTCGACGACACCATCATCGTTTGGATCAACGGCACGCAGGTGCTCAACTACGACAACCAGGTCGCGGCATGGAACAGCCTCTGGACCACTTCCAACCGGGAAGCCACCAATCCTCCGACCAGTTTGGATATCAGTTCTGCCGTCAATCTCCTGCACGCCGGCACCAACCTGATTGCCATTCAGTGCCTGAACGGAGGATCCCTCAGCAGCAGCGACTTGATCGTGCAGCCAAGTCTTTTGATCCAGGGCGACGGAGCCGCGCGGCCGGCCTACACACCGGATCTTACGCCGGGTGCCGTGGAATACACCGCTCCGCTGACCATCACCGCCCCGACTGAAATCATCGCCCGCACACTGCATCCCCTGCTGGCGAGCGATCCTCCCACCGCGACCACGGCCCCCGCGCCCACCGACGGCGGTCCGGTGCCCAACGGCTCGAGCTGGAGCGGCCCCACCCGGCTCTACTACTTTCCCGGCGCCGTCTCCGCCAGTCAGGCGAACATTCAAATCACCGAGGTCCACTATCATCCTTCGGTGCCAAATGCCGATGAGATTGCGCAGGGCTGGCTCGATGCCAATGACTTCGAGTTCATCCGCCTCACCAATACCGGCGCTCTGCCCGTGGACCTCACCGGCATCTATTTCTCCGACGGCATTGAGTTCACCGCCGCTCCCGGCCTGCAAAACTGGCTGCCCGGCGGCGCCAGCGTCGTGGTGGTGGAGAACCCTGCGGCCTTCGCCTCCCGCTACGGCGTTACCTTTACCGTGCTCGGGCAGTATGGCGGCAATCTCAACGACGCCGGCGAACGCGTGACGCTGCGCGACAAAACCGGGACCATCATTTCCGATTTCACCTACGGAGACGACCCGCCCTGGCCGGACGAAGCCGACGAAGCCGGTCACTCGCTGCTCTATGCCGGCGGCGATCCGAATCTTCCGGAAAGCTGGCGCGCCAGCCTCGACCCGGGCGGCAGCGCCGTCAGTTCCTTCGCTCGCTGGCAGACCCGCTATTTCGACGCCGCCTCCATTCCCTCCCAGGGCATGGCCGTCAATTCCGACGGCGACGTGCTCAACAACCTCGGCGAATACGCCTTCGGCACCGATCCGCGCGTCGCGGGCACTGCCGAAAACTCCGCCGGCGTCGCCGTGCCGGGCAATCCGCCGGGCCTCGCGGTCCGCCGCCGGGCGGGGGCCACAGACCTGACATGGACCTTTGAAACCAGCACCATGCTCACTCCTAACTCGTGGACTCCCTCCGCCAGTCCGCCCGCAAGCGTGGTGGACAACGGCGACGGCACCGAAACCGTCACCTGGCTGGCTCCCGCGCCCGGCGCGCCCGGCACGCGACTGCTCATGCGCACTCGTGTCACCAGCCCCTAACCCTTAAAAGGGAAATGGAACCACGGATGGACCCGGATGATCACGGATACTCAGCAAGTGGTGCTCACGGGAATCCTCCTCCGGAGAGTGGATCCGGATTCATGCGTCAATCCGTGTGAATCAGTGTCCATTTGGCTCGTCAGTTAAGATGAAATGTTCGCCTGTCTTCCTTCGGTCGGCTGCGGTTTTCCTCCTCTCCATTTTCCTTTTCAGGCTAACGGACCTCGGCGTCCGCCGGTTTCACATCCGGAAGCCGGATCGTGAACACGGTCTCCACTCCCATCGTGCTGTCCACGGTGATGGTCCCGCTGTGCGCCTCCACCGCTCGACGCACGATGCTGAGCCCCAGCCCCGTGCCTTTGATCTTCTGGCTGTGATGCTTCGCCACGCGGTAGAAGCGCTTGAAAATGAATGGCAGGTCCGCCCGCGGAATGCCCACGCCGTTGTCCCGCACCCGGATGAGGCTCTCGCCGTCGCGGCGCGTCAAATGAACGCTCACTACAAGTCCCGGAGACTGATTCTCCTTCAGCGCGTTCTCGATCAGATTGAAAAAAATCTGGTCCCAGTAAAACCGGTCGCCCTGGATCGTGTCCTCCGGCGCGGGAGGAAACACGAGGTCCATCCTAGCCTGACGCTCTTCGATCATCGGCGCGAGGCGCTCCACCACGTCCTCCACGCATTCCCGGCAGCTGAACGAATTCGCCCGCAGCCCGGCAATGCCCTTCTCACCGGCGGACTCGAATTTTGACAGGGTCAGCATGTCCTCCACGATGCGCGCGATGCGCTCGCCGTGCTTCTGCATCGTTTGCAGACTTTTGCGGGCCATGACGGGATCGTCGATCAGGCCATCGAGCAGGTTTTCGAGGTAGCCGTTGATGATCGAAAGCGGCGTGCGCAGTTCGTGACTGGCATTGGCCACGAAGTCCTTGCGGATCTGCTCGGTTTCGTGGCGGTCGGTTTCGTCACGAATGACCACGCGGAGGTGACCGGTGCTGTTTTCGCCGAACAGCCGCACCGGCGCCGCCGCCACCACAAGGCAGTGCTCCGCCGGCACGCCGTTCTGCACGAGCACGAGACGAAACTCCTCTTCGTCCCACTTCACCCCGCTGGCGGCCACGCGGTCCACGAAGGCAAGGATGCGCTCGTCGGTAATCACTGACTTCAGCTCTTTGCCGTCCAGTTTGTCAGCGGCGTGGAAGAGTTCGCTGGTTTCGTGATTGGCAAAAATGATGCGCCGGTCCCGGTCCACCAGCAGACAGGAGTCGCCCAGACCTTCGAGCACACTTTCCAGCACCGCGTTGCGTTTCGTTTCCTCGGTGAAGACCTCGTGGCGGCGCTGCGCGACGAGTTTCCGCCAGCGACTCCAGAAAAGGAATGCCAGTCCCGCCGAAGCCGCGGCGGCGACACCGAGTATGATGGCCGGAGTGTTCATGGGAGGCGGGAGTAGCCGGGAACTGCTGATCTTCAATCCGCCGGGACATCATCGCGGCGGGCGCCCGTTCAGGATTTCTCCGGCTCCGGCTTCGGAGTGAATTTGTAACCCACCCCGCGCACCGTGACGATGCAGTTGGCATACTTCCCCAGCTTCTCGCGCAGGCGCTTCACATGCGTGTCGAGCGTGCGGGTCAGCATCGTATCCGAATAGCCCCAGACATCGCGCAGCAGCGCATCGCGCTCCAGCGTTTCGCCGCCGGCCTCCACGAGGATGCGCAGCAGTTTGAACTCGGTCGCCGTGAGGTCCACCTGCTGACCGGCCAGGAAAAGCTTGAGCGAATTCCGTTCCAGCAGGAAGTCACCCACCTTGAGGCTCGCATCCGCCGTCACCTTGCGCGTGCGCTTCAGGAGTGCGCGCACCCGCAGCATGAGTTCCTTGGGACTAAAGGGTTTGGTCACGTAGTCGTCCGCCCCGAGTTCGAGGCCCGCGATGCGGTCGTTGACCTCGCCTTTGGCCGTGAGCATAAGCACCGGAATGGCCGCGGTGCGCGGATCCGCCCGCAGTTCCTTGTAAACGCTGAAGCCGTCCATACCCGGCAGCATCAGGTCCAGCACGATGATGTCCGGCAGGTGCTCGCGGGCCATGGCCACGGCGCTGAGGCCATTGTCAGCGGTCAGCACTTTGAACTGATTGCGCTCCAAATTGAAGGTCACCAGTTCCAGAATATCGGATTCGTCATCTACAGCCAGTACGGTATGCATGTTGGCAAGGTGTAGTCATGGGCCTTGTCACCGGCAACGTCATTTCTGGTGACGAAATCGTTGCGGCGGGACGGCACGGAAATCACCGGGCCGCACCCGATGTCAGCGGCAGATTCGGATTCACGTCCTCCTCAAGGGCGGAGCGGCGCCCCGCCCTGAATCCATGCAGCGCCGCAAAGGCGATCATGGCGGCGTTGTCCGTCGTCAGAGACGAGGCCGCGAGAAACAAGTCCAGTTTGGCACGGCGGCAGCGATCGGTGAAAACCTCGCGCAGTCGGGTATTGCAGCTGACCCCGCCGCTGACACTTACGCTGCGCGCCCCGAACTCCCGCGCCGCCCGCAGCGTCTTGCGGACCAGCACATCCACAATCGCCTCCTGATAGCTCGCGCACAAATCGGGGAGCCGGGCCGGCACGGTGTCGCCCAGCGAAGGCAGCAGATAGAGCAGACTGGTTTTCAGTCCGCTGAAGGAGAATGCGTAGTCGCCGCTGTCGAGCATGGAGCGCGGGAAGTCGAACGCCGTGCGGTCGCCGCCGCGGGCGCGGCGGTCCATCTCCGGTCCGCCTGGATAGGGCAGCCCGAGCAGCTTCGCAGCTTTGTCGAATGCTTCGCCGGCGGCATCGTCGCGCGAACGGCCCAGCAGTGTGAAATCGCCTGCCCCGCGCAGGTGCAGCAGCATGGTGTGGCCGCCGCTCACGATGAGTGCGATGCCAGGCTGGACTCCGCCCCCGCGGCCGATGAACGGCGAGAGCAGGTGACCTTCCAGGTGGTTCACCGCAAGAAACGGACGCCCGCAGGCCAGCGCCAGCGCCTTGGCGACCGTGCTGCCCACCAGCAGCGAACTCGCCAGGCCCGGGCCTGACGTGGCCGCAAAACAGTCCACCTGCTCCAGCGTCACGCCCGCGCGCTCCAGTGCCTGACCGATCAGCGGACGCACGTGCACCATGTGATTGCGCGAGGCGATTTCCGGCACCACGCCGCCGTACGGCCGGTGCTCCGCGATTTGTGAGGAAATCTCCGACGCCAGGATGCGCCCGCCGCCGTCGCACAGGGCCACGGCGGTTTCATCGCACGAGGTTTCCAGGGCGAGAATCAGCGGGGCGGCCGGTGCGGTGGCATTCATCGGTGCTCGATGACATCCTCTGAAACCCAGCGAACCTTGGGTGCCGCGGCGAATCTGTCAGTGTCAGCCCGGTAACCCGCCGGACAAAGCACCGCGGTCGTCAGTCCCTGCGTGGAGAGGTCGAGAATCCCGTCGTATTTGTCAGGCAGGAACCCCTCCATGGGGCAGGTGTCCACCCCCAGCAGCGCTGCTGCGAGCATGAACTGCCCAAGCGCAATGTAGGCCTGCCGGGCCGCCCAGTCGGCCGTCATCATGCCGAGCGAACCGGCCATCATGCCCCGATAGCCCGTCAGTGACTCCGCAGCCACTGCCCGCACTTCCGCCACGCGGGCGATGAACCGGTCGAGATAGGCCTCATCCACCGACTTCTTTACCGCCATCACGACAAGATGCGAACAGTCCGCCACCTGGCGCTGTCCCCAGCTGTGCGGCACGAGACTCTCGCGCAGCGCGTTGTCGGTAATGACGAGGAACTTCCAGGGCTGGAGTCCGAACGACGACGGCGTGAGCACGAGCGACTGTTCCAGCGCACTCCACGTTTCCGGCGCGATCTTGCGTGCCGCGTCGAACTGCTTGGTGGCATAACGAAACCGGAGAGCTTCGAGGACTTCGGCGGGGGAGGTGGACATGGTGCGCGTCAGGAAGCACAGCGGCCCGCCGCGTCAATGCAGCGTTGCGGCCGGGGACGAATCGGGTAGCACAGGTTTCCAGCCTGCCCGCTCCGGCTTCCAGCCGGAGTGCCCAAGCCCAAGCTACACGCATGAGTCCCGCCCAAGCCCTGCTCCTCGCCGCACGCCCCAAAACGCTGCCCGCCGCCGTGTGCCCGGTCGTGGCCGGCAGCGCGCTCGCATGGCGGCTGGAGCACACGTTTTCGTGGCTGCTCGCTGTCTGCACGCTGCTGAGCACGATCGCCATCCAGGTCGCGACCAACTACTTCAACGACGCCGTGGATGCCGCCAAAGGCGCCGACACCAGCGCGCGCCTCGGACCTGTCAGGGCGACGGCAGCGGGACTGATCAGCCGCAAGACCATGCTGCTCGCGGGATGTCTCGCAGCTGCTGCAGCGGCGCTGTTCTCCGTGCCGCTCATCATGGAACGCGGCTGGCCCATTGTGGTCATCGGCGTGGTGTCGCTGTTCTTCAGCTATGGCTACACCGGCGGCCCTTGGCCGCTCGCTTATCGTGGGCTGGGCGAACTGTTCGTCATGCTGTTCTTCGGACTCGTCGCGGTGACGGGGACCGTATTTGTGCAGACTGGACACTGGTCCGCGGAGGCCTTGTTGCGAGGCTTACAGATTGGTTCAATCAGCACTGTGCTGATTGCCATCAACAACCTGCGGGACATTGAGGAAGACACGCGAAGCGGGAAGCGGACACTGGCGGTGAGGTGCGGGGTGAAGGCGGCGCGCTGGATGGTGGCAGGTTGGTGCTGGCTGCCATTGGTCCTTGTCGAGTTATGGAGGATGGGAGGAATGCCTCACGTGAGCGGCACGGAATCCATGGCCACTGGTTTTTTTGGCACTCTTATCGTCTGGAAAATTTGGCGCACCCCGCCCTCCCCGGCCTACAACAAGTTCCTCGCGATTGGCACAGCCTATCTTCTCACTTGGACCATCCTGTTTGTCCTGGGCTGCTTGAACTGGCTGAACCCATGAGCAAGCAGCTCTACATATACCGGTATTGCCTGAAACTACCGGGCGAAGCAGGAAACGCTCTCGCTGCACGCCGTGTGCTTGAGGGGTTCCTTATCCGCACCAACGACGGCTACGGCTGCGTGCATCCCTGGCCGGAGCTTGGCGATCCCGCGATGGAGGAATTGCTGACCATGCTGCGCGCCGGGAAAAGTCATCGCCTGCTGGATCGCGCGCTGGCCTGTACCGCGGCGGACGGGGCGGCGCGGCAGGCCGGGCGCTCGCTGTTTGATCCGGCCAGTCAGACAGGTCCGACAGGTCCGACCGGTCCGATCATCCCCCGCAGTCACGCCACGGTCACCGGCGAAGCGGACTTCGCCGCCCTCGCCGCCGCGGGCTTCACCACGGTAAAACTGAAGACCCACGGCGCGGACAGCGGCATCGTGGAGCGCGTGCGCGCCGCTGTGGAAGCGGGGCTGCGCGTGCGCCTCGACTGCAACGGCACGGGAATTTCCGCGCAGCGGGCGCTGCATCCTTTCGCAGAGCACATAGAATTCATCGAAGACCCGGAGCCTTACGACGCGGCACGCTGGCGGGAGATTCGCGCGGAGCTGGGAATCCCGCTCGCGCTCGACCGGCTGGACGGCCCTGACACTTGCGGTTATGACGTGCGCGTGCTGAAGCCGGCGCTGGAAACCTGTGAACTTCGCGACATGCCCGTGGTGTTCACGAGTTACATGGACCACCCGCTGGGACAGATGTTCGCGGCATGGGAGGCGTCGCGCTACGACGGCGTGCAGTTGGAGGCCGGATTGCTGACGCATCATCTTTTCGAGCCTGACCCCTTCACTGAAGCCGTGCGCTGCGAAGGCCCGCAGCTCCTGCCGCCGGGCGGGACCGGCCTCGGATTCGATGCGCTGCTCGAAGCGCTGCCGTGGCAGCGGCTCCCCGGCGGCCCGGCGCGATTCTTCTTCAACCCGCGCGCCCCCCTGCATGATCCGCCGCCGGAACTTCCGGACGGCATGCTCGTCTTTCAAACGTCAGGCTCCACCGGCGAGCCGTCGCTCATTTGTCTGACACGCGAGGCCATGCTGGCCAATGCCACAGCGGTGAACGACTGGCTGAGCGTGACGGCGCAGGACGTGTGGCTGCGCGTGCTGCCGGAGTTTCATGTCGGCGGCCAGAGCATTCACTTTCGCGCGGAACTCAGCGACAGCCGCGTGATGGTGGATGAGGGGAAATGGGACGCGCACCGCTTTCTCCGGATCGTCGCTGAGAAAGGGGTGACGCTCACCTCACTGGTGCCGGCGCAGGTTTACGATCTCGTCGCCGCGGGCCTGCCGGCGCCGCCGGCATTGCGTGCCGCCATCGTCGGCGGCGGAGCCTTGAGTCCGGAACTCTATCACCAGGCCCGCACCCTCGGCTGGCCTTTGCTGCCAAGTTATGGCCTGACAGAAGCGGGTTCTCAGGTGGCGACGGCACGGACGCACTCACTCTCGCCCGGGACGGACGAGCCACTGCCTCCCCTGGAACTTCTCCCGTGCTGGGAAGGGCGCGTGGACCATGATGGACGATTGCAACTTCGCGGCGCGCCGCTGTTGTCAGGACGGCTGGTGCGCACGGCGTCCGGCTGGCAAATGCAGCCGGCCGTGGACGCAGACGGCTGGTTCACCACGGCGGACCGCGTGCGGCTCGATGGTCGCGTCCTCACTCCGCTGGGCCGCTGCGACCGCACGGTGAAAGTGCTCGGTGAACTGGTGGACCTCGACGCCATCGAAGCCGCCCTGCAGCGCGCGGGTCTGCCGCCCAACCGCGGGGCGGTGATCGCTGAGCCTGACAAACGCGCCGGGGTGCGCCCGTGGCTGGTGACGGATTTGGAGGACGCCGCGGGACTGGTGGAGGCGGCGAATGCCGCGCTGCCTCCGTTTGCGCGGCTCGGAGGCTGGCGTCGCATGGAACTGCCGCGCTCGCCGCTGGGAAAAATCCTTCGCAGCGAAATCAAAGTTCCCTGACCAATTCGCGCAGTCGCGCGGCCGGCCACTGGCCGGGAACGGTGGCCTTGTCGAGGTAGCCGTAATTCAGGACGCTGCCGAGCTGCGCGAAGAGGAGACGCGAAATGCGCCCCAGTTTTCCCATGCCCATGACACTGAGCGGCGGATGCCCGGGTTCCTCCAGCAGCGCGGCAAGCGTGGCGATGTCCACGGTGCCGTGCAGCGTGGCCGCGAATTTCACAAGGTCGGCGCCGGCGGTGAGGGCGGCGTCGCGTTTTCGCTTCAGTTCGTCCAGCGCCGGGGTGGCGGTGAAGTCGTGGAAGGACGCCACGACGATGACCCCGGCGTGCCTCGCCTCCGCGACCAACTCCGTCGATTCTCCCAGCCAAGCGATTTCCACATCCAGGAGAGCGGCGGAGTTCAGAAATGGCCGGGCGAGCCGTTCCCGGGTGGCGGCGTCGAGGCGATTTTGCCCTCCTTCCTCCGGGCGGCGCACCGTGACGAGCACCGGCACGGGACTCGCCGTGGCCAGTTCCGCGCCCCGGGCGGCGCGGTCCGGCCACGTGTCCACGCGGTATTCCACGACATCGCAGAGCGCGGGAAGGTCCATGCCCGGAAGCCGGTCCAGGGTGTCGCCATCCGCCACGCTGCCGACGGCATGGACGGATGAGAGGAAACTTGCTTTCTCCGGGACGCTGTGGTTTAGCATGAAGTAATTCCGCCGCCCGAAGGATCAGGCACCCGCAATTCCGCGGGCCTTTTTGTTTGCGGGCGGCGGCCACCGCTATGCTTGGCAGAAGGCAGGAATTCAACCTCAAGCTCATTCAGATTCTCGACAGTGTGCTGCTGGCCCTGGCGTTCTGGGCCGCGTATGCCCTGCGCGCCCACGGCACGACGATCTTCGGCTGGATGGCGATTCCGTCGATGGACAAGTTTTACTGGCAGATGCTGCTCATCGTGCCGTTCACGCCGCTGGTGCTGGAGCGATTCGGATTTTACGCCCACCCGGCGCAGAAGACATCGATGCGTTCGCTCACGCAGCTTTGTCAGGGCCTGCTGCTGATGGTGCTGCTGACTTCGGTATTCGTCGCCTTCGGTCAGCGCGCCGCAGAGAGCCGCGCGGTGGTGCTGCTGTTTCCCGCCCTCGCCATCCCCATGCTCCTGGCCCGCGAATACCTCACGCGGCGCTGGCTGCACCAGCAGATCGCGAAGGGCCAGTGGAAGCAGCGCGTCATCCTCGCCGGCCCGCCCCAGGACGTGGAGAAACTGCTCGCATCGCTGACACCGGCCCAGCTGGCCGAGCTGGATTTCGTGGACCGCATCGACATCTCGACGGAGCCGGTTTCGCGCCTGGTGATCGCCCTGCACGAGAAAAGCGTCGAGCGCGTCATCTTCGCCGCCGCTCACGTCCATCTGAACCGCATCGAGGAAGCGGTCAACGCCTGCGAAATCGAGGGCGTCGAAGCATGGCTGTGGGCCGACTTCATTCAGACCAGCATCGCGCGCCCCACTTTCGATGCCATGGGCGGAAAGCCGATGCTGGTGTTCCGCTGCACTCCGGAGGTTTCGTGGGCGCTCTTCGTGAAGTCGGTGATCGACAAAGTGGGCGCGCTCATAGCCCTGATCATGGCCTCCCCGCTGATGATCCTCGCCTGGGTGGGCGTCAAAATCGCCTCGCCGGGACCCGCGATTTTCAAGCAGCAGCGCAGCGGGCGGCACGGACATCCATTCACGATGTACAAATTCCGCACCATGTGCACCAACGCCGAGCAGAAGCAGCAGGAACTGCTGGCGATGAATCAAATGAGCGGCCCGGTCTTCAAGATCGAGGGCGATCCGCGCATTTTTCCCTTCGGCAAATGGCTGCGCAAACTTTCCATCGATGAACTGCCGCAGCTGATCAATGTGCTGAAGGGCGATATGAGCCTTGTCGGTCCACGGCCGCTGCCGGTCTATGAAGTGGAGCAGTTCGCCGACCCCTCGCACCGCCGCCGTCTCAGCATGAAGCCCGGCATTACCTGCCTCTGGCAAATCAGCGGCCGCAATGAGATCAAAGACTTCCACGAATGGGTCGAGCTGGACCTGAAGTACATCGACAACTGGTCGCTCTGGCTCGACATCAGCATTCTCTTCCGCACCATCCCGGCCGTGCTGTTCGGATCCGGGGCCAAGTGAACGTGCAGCCGCGGCGCGCCGGGGCCAGCTTCCGGCTTGAGTCCAGCCCCGGAGCGAATTGAAGGCCGCGCCTGTCGCACCGGCAGACTCGCCTCACATTACCCCAACCCGGTGAAACCGGAATCCAAGGTAGCTCGACTTTCCAAAGTCGAGTTCGCGGCGTAAGGCTCACACTCGACATTGGAATGTCGAGCGACGTCCCAGGGGAAATCGTCGCAAACATGGTCACTTTTGACAACTGAAGTACTAAAAGGGAAAATGAACAGACCGCAGAGACGCAGAGACGCAGAGACGCAGAGACGCAGAGAGCGCAGAGGATGAATGGGTTTTGGCACTTCGCGGCTTCACCCGCCGGGTGAGTGCCGGTGGCGCCTGCGGTGCGCTTTAACCCGCTAAGCCTCTGCGCTCATAGCGGCTCTGCGGTTCTACTCATCGCGGTTTTTAGTATCTCAGTGGTGAAAAGTGAACAGGTTGGCGACGATTCTGCGGCGCAGCCGCTTTGGACTGCGGCGACTTGTCGCCGCCTTCCCCGCCGCAGAGTTGCCTTCGGCTGTCTCCCTTCGGTCGGCTGTCTGCGGCGAACCGGTGCGGCGGAGAGAGAACGGACGTCCTGCGACCTCCGGCGGGCACAAGTGCCCTTGCGGAAGGCGGCGACAAGTCGCCACACTCCACGGTCCTGCGGACTGTTTGGCTCAGGCTTCGCTGGGTTAGGATTACCCGCCATTCGCCGCCGCGCTCACGTTCGTGACCGTACATGACAAAGGGGACCGGCTGGTCCCCTTTGTGCAGCGAGTTATTCGGGATGTGACTTCCTTAGCGGCGGCGGATGAGTCCGGCTCCCGCCAGCAGGCCGGCGAGAAGCATGATGCTGCCCGGCTCGGGAATCGGGGTGATGTCCATCCGGACATAATCGATTCCCATCCAGTTGCCGCCGCCGGAGGCATTGTAGTTGATGCCGCGCAGTTCGACGATGTTATCGTAGCCAGGTCCGACCACGGAACTGTCGAACCCGAGGCCGCCGAGTGTGAAGCCCGGGGTGGTATAATCGAAATCGATATCGGCCGGACGGATAATCACTTCACTCAGCACCTGGACACCGTTGAACCAGATCTCGGTGCCATACCGGGGATCGGGATTGATCCCCGCATCGATGTGGTGATTGTTGGCATCGAAGGTGATGGTCAGAATGTCGTTGAGCCCGGTGCCGGCCGGGAAATTGAAATGGTATCGCAGCGTGTTGTCGGTGCCGGCGTAGGCGCGTTCGGCCGCTTCTTCATTGGCCGCGAGGAAGCCGACGGGGACGTAGGCGCCATAGGCGGCATTGGCCACGGAGTAATCCCCGGCGAGATAATAATCATCATCGGCCTGGGCGTTGACCTCGGGGCTGTTCGGATTTCCCGGCAGCACGTTGGTTCCGGTCTCTTGGACAAATGTGGCATTGGGCCCGCCTCCATCGCCGACGGGCCAGCCATTGTCGTCCTGTCCAACAGTCCAGAGAAGCGCCGCCTGACTCAAAAGGGAGGAGGAAGCCAGGAGCGTGAGAGCGGGAAGTAACGCAGATTTCATGAGGTGGTGGTGAGTTGGCGAAGATTAATTTTCGCCAGAAAAGCGGTTTTTGACGAAATTGTCAATTCTCGGGATGAATCTTTTTCACGGACGGTTCAGGCTGCCTAATCCCTCCACCGTCCCTTTCAGAAAGCCGCGGGGACCGGAGAAAGTTTTTGCATTCATGCCGGGGATTCATTATTCGCCGGTTCATGTCCGCACCCTCCACGACATTGCGCCGCCCCCGCTGGCCGCTGATCCTCGCCGCGCTGCTCCTTGCCGGCGGGTTGATTTACTGGGGAACCACGCGCTGGAGGGCGGAAGCGACGGAGAAGAACGATGAGGACGTCATCGCGGCGCTGGTGATGGCGGAGGAGACCTATCTGTCGCTCTCCCCGGCGATGGCCCGTCTCTCCGCGGACCTCATGGACTTCAATCTTCCCGGGGAGAAGAGCCGCGATCTTTTTGCTCCCGCCGGAGTGCAGGTAACGGACGCCGGACCGGCTCCAGCATCCGCGCCGGCCGACCTTGTGTTTCGCGACTGGCCGGTGGCCCCCACCACAGAGAACCGCAGCGGCGCGGCGCTCAAAATCTGGGAGTCCATCATCGGGAAAGTCGAGTGGTTCTCCCATGCCAAAGTGTATCTCATCAAGGGCGTCCACCCGGACGGCGACGAATCCCGATATCACGCCCGGGCCGGTTTCGAAGGGCTCGCGCGCATGAAGGACCAGACGTGGAGCAGTTTCAACGGCCACATGGACCTTGAATGGAAGGCTGCGGGCGGCGCATGGCAGCTCACGGCATGGCACACCCGCGACCTCCAGTTCGCCACCAGTCGGGAACGCCTCTTCACGGAAGCCATCAGTCAGGCGGTCAGCGAAGCGGACGCGGCACTCCTTCGCAGCAGCGACAACGAGGCGGCTGCGATCCGCTATTATCAAGAGGGCCAGAAGAATCCGCCGCATCCCTATTTCTCCACCATCTCCG
Organism: uncultured Akkermansia sp.; assembly: GCA_964523105.1. Lineage (GTDB taxonomy): Bacteria > Verrucomicrobiota > Verrucomicrobiia > Verrucomicrobiales > V1-33 > V1-33. The sequence goes on along the minus strand of CAZFZN010000006.1, from coordinate 96,318 downwards.
CCAACCACAAGCCCGGCGTCTCGGTGGCCGACATCAACGGGGACGGCTGGGACGACATCTACATCACCGTGCGCATCGGCCACAACATGCTCCTGGTGAACAAAGGCGACGGCACGTTCGCCGAGGAGTCCGCAAAATACGGTCTCGCCCTGCCAGGGCACACCACGTGCACCCTTTTCGCCGACTTCGACAACGACGGCGACCAGGACGCCCTGCTCGGGCGCAGTTTGCTCAAAACCGCCTACCTTGAGAACCGCGGGGGCACCTTCGTGCAGCACAAGGCCCCACCGTGGTCGCCCATGGCCGTCGTTTCCATGAGCGCCGCCGATTACAACAAAGACGGCCTGCTCGACGTGTATGTCTGCACCTATCGCGCCGCCGCGCCGCCGCAATCCGCCCCCGGAGGTGGCGTCGCCGCCGTGGGCACGGATGACTTCGACTGGATGGATGAATTCCTGCCGCCGGATCAGGCGCAGGAATACCGCCGGCGTCTCAAGGCTGAGCGCGCCCTCGCACCCGACGGGGCGTTCCCCAATTTGCTCGACCAGGTCGGACCTCCGAACATGCTCCTTGTGAATCGAGGGGGCGGCGTTTTCGAGCGGGCGCCGGAAAACAAAACCGCCGCCGTCTGGCGCAATACCCTCCAGGCGACATGGGGGGACTACGACCGCGACGGCGATCCCGATCTCTACCTCGCCAACGACTGGGCGCCGGACAACCTTCTGCGCAACGACGGCCCGGCGGGATTCACCGATGTCACGAAAGAGGCGGGCACGACGGACTATGGATTCGCCATGGGGGCGAGCTGGGGCGACTACGACAATGACGGACGCGACGACCTCTACGTGTCCAACATGTACAGCAAAGCCGGCCGCCGCATCACCGCCGCCGTCCCGGGACTGGACCACGACTTCATCGAATCCGCGCAGGGCAACTGGCTCTATCACCACGAAGCCGGCGGAAAGTTCCGTCAGGTTGCCGGCATGGAACCGCCCGCCATGACCGTGATGAAAGCCGGGTGGTCGTGGGGCGGCAAGTTCGCGGATTTCGACAACGACGGCTGGCTCGACCTCTACGTGCTCAGCGGCTACTTCACGGCGCCGAAGGAGCTGTCCTCCGAACTCGACTTGTGAAGCAATCTCTGGCGCACAGTTGTGCGCGCCGATGCCGGACTTTCCCGCCGCAGCTTCCGTCTTTCCGAGGCATGGCGCCGCCGCAGCAGCAGTTCCGGACTCACCCCGGGAATCGATGCCCGACTCGCCGGTGTGGAAATCCGCGACGGCAAAACCGTGGTCCACTCGCTCAGCGGCAAGGAGCGCAATCACTACTTCGCCAACCGCGGCGGCAAGTCGTTCACCGATCACTCCGCGCTCTCCGGTCTCGACACCCCCGCCGACAGCCGCGGCTGGGCACTGCTCGACTACGACCGCGACGGCTGGCAGGACGTGGCGCTCGTGAATGCCAACGCGCCGCTCTTCACGCTCTACCGCAACACCATGCCCGCCGCCGGACTCAAAGGCGGCGTGGTGGCGATCCGGTTCGCCGGCGGAAACAAAAGCGCCGCCGCCTCCACCATGGCCTGCCGCGACGGCTACGGCGCTGTGATTGCCGCCGAGTGCGGCGCGTTCACCCAAACGCGCGAGCACCGCTGCGGCGACGGATTCGCGGCGCAGCACAGTGCCGTGATGATGCTGGGCACCGGGGCGCTTGCGGAGATTCCCAAAATCACGGTGCGCTGGCCCTCCGGAAAATCTTCGTCCGTGGAACACGTCACTGCGGGCACTCTGCTAACTTTTTATGAGGACCCTGCCGACTCGCCGGACGGCACCGGTGCGTCGCGCGCCCGCTGGCGCATTACAGAGCCGCCGGCATCGCCCTGACTTGTGAATCCCTGCGGCTAGTGGTTCGTTTCAGTCAACGTGCCGGGTGCCTGCAGCGGAGCGCGGAGTTGCACTCCGCCCCGGCTGCCTGAGCAGAAGCCCTTGGCGGAGTGCAACTCCGCGCTCCGGCCTGCCCGGCAACTTCTCTGACACGAGCGGCTAGAGTTCCCGGATGGCGAGGTTCCGGAACCAGATTTCATCGCCGTGATCCTGCAGCAGCAGGTGGCCTTTCGGATTTTGCGCGAAATCAGTCACGTTCTTGAATTTGCTCTTCGCGTGAGCGGCCTTCCATGCTTCCGACGCGGTGTCCACTTCCACGACTTTCGCTCCATTGAGCCAGTGCTCCAGCTTTGTCCCGCGGACGACGATTTTGGAAGTGTTCCACTCCCCGGGCGGATTGAGTTTCTTGGCGGCGGCGTCCGGCGGCAGCAAATCGTACAGCGCCGCCGACTGGCGGTGTGCCCCGACCTTGGCGTCGGCATGTTTATTGTCATCCAGCAGCTGATACTCCGGCCCGAGCCGTCCCTTCTTCTCATAGGCGGTCACCCGGTACTTGACGCCGCTGTTGCCGCCGGGCGCGATTTTCCATTCCCACGAGAACTCGAAGTCCCCGTATTCCTTCGCCGAATAGAGGTCCCCCGCCCTGCCCGTGCGGTGCAGCGATCCGTCCTTTTCCATGACCCAGCCGGCCGGCGCGGGCTTCCCGTCAGCGGTGGTCCACTGATCGAGTGATTGCAGGGAAACAGGGTCGCCGGCGAGAGCGGCGGTGGCGGCGAAGAGGAAGAGCAGTTTCATGGCGTGCAGCGGGTTGGGGTATCAGAAATGTCAGGCTTTGGTGAACGAATCCAGCTGCCATTCCGGCAGGCCGCATTCGGCTGCCAGCGCATTGAATTCCGCAATCTCGGCGGCGGAGAACAGCAGTCCGCCGGCCCTGGCAGTGGCCGCGGCGGCGCTGGCCTCCGGCTGCCCGGGCAGGGTGCAGTTTTCATTGCCGTGGCCGAAAATGTCCGCGAGCACGGCCTTCAGGTTTTCCTTCTGATTGCGCCCTTTGGCGAAGAGTCCGCTGCTCATGGCGTCGGGGTGAATGACCTGGAAATAGAAGCAGCAGGTGCGCTTCTCCCCCTCCGGAGCCTGACGGCTGCGCAGCGTGGGCAGCGAGCCGCCGATGAGAGCGGCCACGATTTCATTGATGAGCGCGAGACCGTATCCCTTGTGCGCGCCAAAAGGCACGAGGGCGGCCACGGCGTTGGGATCGGTCGTCGGATTGCCGTCTTGATCCACCGCCGCGGCGGGAGGGAGCGGTTTGCCCTCGCGTTTCAACTGCTGCACGCGGCCCATGGCCACGGTGCTCGTGGCCCAGTCGATCACCACCGGATAGCCAATCGCGTCCTGCGTGGGAAATCCCCAGCTGTGAGGATTCGTGCCGAGCGTGGGGAATTTCCCGCCAAACGGCACCACTTCCGCCAGCGCTGCCGTGCAGTTGGTGTAGGCAATGTAGCCCCGCTTCGCCGCGTCCATCACATAGCCGCCGCCCCAGAGATAGTGAAAAGCGTTGTCCACACTCACCTGCCCGATGCCATGCCGGTCCGCCAGGCGGATCGCCTCCTCCATCGCCGCAAACGCCGTGCTCTGGCCGAGCTTGCGGTTTGCGTTCCAGATTTTCGACGCCTCGAACCGCGACGGCACTTCCTCGATCTTCGCCCCCGGGACACAGCCGCCGGCCCTGCTTCCGAAATGCTCGTCGAGATGCAGCGCCTTGATGCCGTTGTGCGTGCGGATGCCGTGAGTGCTCGCCATGTCGCAGAACCGCGCGGCATCCTGCGCCTCCTCCGCCGTGTAGCCGCGATGACGGTAGGCGGCGGCGATCAGTTCGTGATGCAACGGGTGCGGGACAATGTAAAACGGTTCGGACATACCCGCTACCTGGTGCGGCGGGCCGGGTCTGCAAGCCCCAGTCCGCCCCGCGCCGGAAGCGTCCCGGCAAAACTCCCGTCCCGGTCGAGAATTGCGCAGCGAAGCTCAAAATCCGCAGCACGTTCCCGTTTGCTCCCGGCGTAACGGGAATTCAGATACCCTCATGGACCTCACTCAAATCGCCTACGGAACCTGGAGCGGCGGACGCTTCATGCACTTTGGAGAACAGCTCGACGAACACCGCTTCGCCGACGCCATCCGCCTCGCTTACGACTGCGGCTTCCGCACGTTTGTCACCGCCGACGTCTATGGCGCGGGCCGCGCGGATGAAATGCTCGGCGAAGCGCTGGCCGGTTACGACCGCAGCACCTACTGCCTCGTCGGCACCATCGGTCATGACATCTACGGAGGCACACGCGACGGCGCGAAAGGCTATGCGCGCTTCACCGAGCCTTCGCTGCGCGGACCGGAGGGCTACGCGGATTATTTGAAGATGGCCGCGGAGAAATCCCTCGCCCGGTGCCGCACCGACTACTTCGACCTGATCTTCCTGCACAATCCGGATGAGCGCGGTTATTCGCACGACGCCGTGTGGGACGGCATGGCCGCGCTGAAGAAGCAGGGCCTCACCAAAATGCTCGGCGTCGCGCCCGGTCCGGCGAATGGCTTCGCTTACGACCTCTGCCACTGCTTTGAGAAATACTGCGAACACATCGACTGGGCGATGATCATTCTCAATCCGCTCGAACCGTGGCCCGGCCAGCACGTGCTGCCGGCAGCGGAGGAATTCGGGGTCAAGGTGCTGACGCGCGTGGTGGATTACGGCGGGCTGTTCCACGGCGACGTGAAGCCGGGGCATCAGTTCCGTCAGGGTGATCACCGCACATGGCGGCCCGCCGGCTGGGTCGAGCACGGCTGGGAGCGCATCGAAAAGATGAAGCCCATCGCCGACAAATACGGCCTCACCCTGCTGCAGTTCGCCAGCCTGTGGAATCTCGCGCAGCCCGCCGTGGCCAGCGTCATTCCCACCTTCATCCAGGAAAGCGGTGAAGGCGCGCGTCCCATCGAAGACAAGATCAAAGAACTCGCGGCGATGCCGAAAGTGCCGCCGTTCACCAAAGAGGAAATCGAATTCATCCGTCAGGCCGGCGACAACACCGGCTGCATGATGCTCAAAGGCGCCAGCCGCCGCCACGCCACCAGCGAACGCCCTGACGAATGGGCGATGCGCCCGGAACTCGAAGCCATCGGCGAGCGCTGGGGGCTGGCTTCGATTCAGTAAGCGGCACCATTACCCCGGGCAGCACTTCGCACTCCCGGAAGCAATGCAAAGTGGTCCGCACAGTCCCCTGTGCGGCTGAGTCTCTACCGCACAGGGGACTGTGCGGACCACTCTGTGGCCAAGCCGGCGGCGCCCCGAAACTTACTTCCCCTGAACGTCGTAGCAGTGGATCAGTTCCTGGTCCCGGAGGTAGAGTTTTCCGTCGAGCACGACGGGATGCACCCAGATGCGGCCCTGCGGTTTGCGCTTCGTGGTTTGCGGCTCAAGTTTGAAGCGGCCCTTTTCCTTCCAGCCTTCAGTGGAGGCTTCGGCGAGCGCCACGTTGCCGTTGCTCTCATCCACGCAGACGAGGTGACCGGCCACGAACGTGCAGCAACCTTTGCCCAGCGAACGGTCCTGCCAAACGGTCTCACCGGTGAGGAAGTCGAGGCACGTCCAGCCGCCTTTTTCGGAATGGCCGTAGAGCTTGCCTTTCACCAACACCACACCGCCGTGGTGATTGCCGAGGTTGTTGTGTTCATAGACCAGTTCCGGCTTCTCTCCGCCGAGTTTGAACATGCGGCAGCCGATCCCGTAGCCGGCAGTGACGAAGACATGACCGTCGGCATAGATGGGCGTGGGAATCACGGCGATCCTGCCGGGAAAATCGCCCTGCCAAAGGACGTCGCCGTTGTCAGGCTTGATGCCAAAGACTTTCTTGCTGACCAGTTGCACGTATTGCCGCTGGCCGCTGTGCTCGACCAGAATCGGTGAGGAATACTGGGCATTCTCGGTGATTCCTGATGACTGCCAGAGCACCTTGCCGGTCATCTTGTCGAGTGCCGCCATGGTGCCTTTGGAACCTCCCGGCGTGCAGATGACCTGATTGCCGTCCACGAGCGGCGACTCGGTGTAACCCCAGTCCTGGAGCTTGCCGCCGAGGTCGGCGATGAGATCCACTTTCCAGAGGATCTTCCCGTCCTTAATGGACAGGCATCCGAGAATGCCTTTGCCGGAGAGCGCATAGACGCGGTCGCCGTCCACGGTTGGCGTGCAGCGCGGGCCATTGCCCCAGTTGTTTTCGTAAATGCGGTCGTCGAGTTTTACAGCCCACTTCTTCGCGCCGGTTTTTGCATCCAGCGAAATCACCTGCTCTGCGCCGTCATCTGCGCCCATGGTAAAGAGCTGTCCGTTGACGATGGAGGGTCCGGAGTAACCGAGACCGCCTTCTTTATAAACCCAGAGCTGTTTCGGACCGTCCGCCGGCCAGGGATTGAGAATTGCGGCGTCGGGCGAGTGATCGTCGCGGTTCTTGCCGCGCCACTGCGGCCAGTCGGCGGCGGCGGCAAGGCTGGTGAGGATGGGAAGAAGGAGGAACGGGCGGAGGAACGGGCGGAGGAATTTCATGGGAGGACTGAGAGTGGGGCCGGATGCATAGAAAACCGGCGCCACGAATGCAAGTCTCCTGCCGCCCCTGCCCGCGTAGGACGTGCGGGCCGTGAACATCCCGGATGACTGACGGCCGGATGCCCGATACAAGAGCCGGTCCCCTGCCGTAACCGCCCCATGCCCCGTTCGCCGCTGCCCCTGATCCTCCTGCCCCTCACCGCCGCCGCGGCGGACGTGAGCTTCAATCGCGACGTGCGGCCGATCCTGACGGAAAACTGCTACAGTTGCCACGGACCGGATGCCTCCTCGCGCAAGGCCAGCCTCCGGCTCGATGGCGCGGAGCACGCGACTCAGCCGGCGAAGAGCGGCGCCGTCGCCATCGTGCCTGGCAATCCTGCAGAAAGCGAACTGATTAAACGGATCTTCACCACCGATCACGACGATCTCATGCCGCCGGCGGAAACGCACCGCGTGCTGAATCCGGAACAAAAGGAAACGCTGCGCCGGTGGATCGCGGAGGGTGCGAAGTACGAGGGGCACTGGGCGTTTGTGAAACCCGTGCGGCCCCGCGTGCCGGAGGTCAGTGTGCAGCTGTCAGTGCACAGTGGTCAGTCTCCGCCAAAGCATACGCCACTGAGCACTGAGCACGGTGAACTGAGCACTCCGGTGGATCACTTCATCCGCGCGGAACTGGAACGCCACGCCCTCTCCCCCGCCCCGCGCGCCGACAAGAACACGCTCGCCCGCCGCGCCGCGCTCGACCTCACCGGACTCCCGCCGGAGCCTGACAGGCTCGCCGCGTTTCTCGCCGACACTTCGCCGGACGCATGGCCGCGCTATGTGGACCGGCTTTTGGCGTCGCCTCACTACGGCGAACGCTGGGCGCGGCTGTGGATGGACATCGCGCGCTACGCCGACAGCGCCGGCTACGGCTCCGATCCGCTGCGCCTCAACATGTGGCCGTGGCGCGACTGGGTGATCCGCGCGTTCAACGACAACCTGCCTTACGACAGATTTACACTCCATCAAATCGCCGGCGATCTGCTGCCGGACGCGACGACGGAGCAAATCGTGGCCACCGGTTTCCATCGCAACACGATGACGAACACCGAGGGCGGCACGGATGACGAAGAATGGCGCGTCGCCGCCGTGAAAGACCGCGCGGCCGTGACCGCGCAGGCGTGGATGGGACTCACCATGAGCTGCGCGCAGTGCCATTCGCACAAGTTCGACCCCATTTCGCAGGAGGAATACTATCAGTTTTACGCGCTCTTCAATCAGACCGAAGACAACGATCAGCCCGGGGAGCAGCCGCTGCTGCCGGTGCCCTCCGCGGACGAACTGGCGAGGATGGAGGGACTGAAAAAGGAAATCTCCGCGCTGGAGCGGAGCCTGAACGATTCGTCGCCGGAACTGGAGCAGGAGCTGGCCGCGTGGGAGCAGCGCATGAAAGTGCCCGCAGAGTGGCAGACGCTGCAGATTACCGGGATGAACCATCGCTACGACGCGCAGCCGGACGGTTCCGTCCTCGTGAGCCCTGCCGGCGGCGATGCCGTCACCTATTCGGTCAGCACGCAGACGAAACTGAAGCGCCTCACCGGCGTGCGGCTGGAGGTGCTGCCCGACGCTGTTCTGCCAGGCAGGGGCCCCGGCCGCTCCTCCGCCGGCAATGCGGTGGTCAGCGAGATTACCATCGCTGCCGTGCCCGTGGGCGGGGCGGCACCGACTGTGCGCTTCATCCGGGTGGAGGCCCCCGGCAGAAACCGCTTTCTCCATCTCGCAGAAGTGGAGGCCACTTTCGGAAAGGAGAACCTCGCACGCACCGGCAAGGCCAGCCAGTCGAGCACCGACTATGGCGGCGAAGCCGCGCGCGGCATCGACGGCAACACCAGCGGCGTCTTCGACAATGGCAGCGTGACGCACACCCGTCAGGAAAAGGATCCCTGGTGGGAGGTGGACCTCGGCACCGAAAAGCCGGTGGAGCGCGTCGTCGTCTGGAACCGCGCCGAGGCGGGAGAGCGCCTCACCAACTGGCGGGTGCTGGCCCTCGATGCCAAACGCCAGCCCCTCTGGCAGCGTGAGGTGAAGGAACCCCCGGCGCCGAAATTCGAAGCGCTGCTCGACCGCAGCCGCAGCGCGACGATTAAACGCGTGACCGCAGACTTCAGTCAGGATGGCTGGGACGCCTCCAAAGCTGCGGACGGCAAACCCGACACCGGGTGGGCGTGGGCGCCGCAGTTTGGCAGGGAGCACCGCGCGGTGTTTACATTCACCCAGCCGCTGCTCCTGGAGGATGGCATGGAGATCCGCGTGCAGATCGCGCAGAACTTCGGCAGCGGGCACTCGGTCGGCAGATTCCGCCTCGGTGCGACGACTGCGGACAGCGTGCCGGAGGAACTGCCGGAGCCCATTCGCACGATCCTTGCGGCAGCCTCGCGCACTCCAGAGCAGAAGAAGGCGCTGCTCGACTACATCCGCCCTCATTCCAAAACCGCCGCGGCACTCCACGCAAAACTGGAGGAAAAGCGGAAAGCCCTCGCAGCCGTCAAACCCGTCGCCGTGCCCGTGATGCGGGAACTTCCTCCTGACAAACGCCGCAAAACGCGCTTCCTCAACAAAGGCAACTTTCTCGACCCCGGCGCAGAAGTTCAGCCGGGCTTTCCGGCCGCCTTCGGACCGCTGCCTGACGGATCGCCCGTGGACCGCCGCGGCGTCGTCGCGTGGCTTTTCAGCGCTGAGAATCCGCTCACGGCGCGGGTGGCGGCGAACCGTTTCTGGGCCGCGCTTTTCGGCACCGGACTGGTGGAAACGGAGGAGGATTTCGGGATGCAGGGCACATATCCGAACCACCCGGAGCTGCTCGACTGGCTGGCGGTGGAATTCCGCGAATCCGGCTGGGATATCAAACGCCTGCTCAAGCTCATCGTCACCAGCGACACGTATTGTCAGGCCAGTGCCGTCAGTCCCGCCGCGGCCGCGAAGGATCCGCGCAACCGCCTGCTCTCACATTATCCGCGCCGCCGGCTCGATGCCGAACAGGTGCGCGATCAGGCGCTCGTGCTCAGCGGACTGCTCAGCCGCAAGCTCGGCGGCCCCAGTGTTTATCCGCCGCAGCCGGACGGCCTGTGGAAAGCCGCCTTCAACGGCGAGCGCACCTACGACACGAGCAAAGGTGAGGACCGCTACCGCCGCGGCCTCTACACCATCTGGCGCCGCACCGTGCCCTATCCGAGCATGGCCACGTTCGACGCACCCAGCCGCGAAGCCTGCACCATTCGCCGCACGCCGACGAATACGCCGCTGCAGGCGTTCGTGACGCTGAACGATCCTGTCTTCGTCGAAGCCGCGCAGGCCCTCGCGCGGCGCATCATCAGGGAGGGCGGCGCCGACACCGCCTCACGAGTGAACTTCGGCCTGCAACTCGCGCTGGCCCGACCTGCGGATCCCGCCGCCGTGGAAGCGCTGGTGAAGCTTTACGAATCCGAACACGCCCGCTATACAGCCGACCCCGAGGCCGCCAGGAAACTCGCGACGGAACCGCTCGGACCGCTGCCCGATGGGCTCAACGCCGCCGAATGCGGCGCGTGGACCGCGGTGGCGAACGTACTGCTCAATCTCGACGGCGTGCTGATGAAGGGCTGACCTGCGCGCCCGGCAAACCTCCGCACGCCTGGAACTCATTTCGACTCCTTCTTTACTTTATCCAACTTCGGTTTCACCGGCTCCCCCTGCGGAGTGAGAACCACGATCTCCGGCGCGCCTTCCAGCAGCGGCGTCACGGTTTCGAGCAGCTTCTTTGTATGCGGAGTCTGGAGATGGGCGGCCATTTTTTCCAGTTTGGCCCAGCGCTCATAGATCACGAAGCTGTTCTTCTCGCCGGCGATCTGGTTGAGCTCGTAGCGTGAGCAGCCGTCCTCCCTGCGGGTGGGCTCGACGGCTTCGGCAAACGCGGCGATGAACTTCTCCGCATCACCATCCTTCACGGTGACCCGGACGAGCAGGGTGAATTTCTTCTTCGGATCGCTCAGTTTGGACGCGACTTCCTTGACGAACGGATGCTCTGCGGCCTCCTGAGCGAAAGTGGAGGCATTGAGCGCGAGCCATGCGGCGAGCAGGATTGTTTTCATAGGCGGGCGAAACTGCGCAACGCCGACGGCCGCGTCAAGTCATGTCCAGAGAGCGGGCGCCGCCGCAATTCACACTTTGCAAAGTGTGAAATTAACCTGCCGGTTCCCATCCCACCTATTCTTCCGAACGGGGTGAATTCTCTGATTGCCCGCCGGGCGATCCTCCTTTGATGCGCCGTCATGCTGCAACCTGAGGACATCCAGGCCGTCGGTAACGAAATCGCCATCCGCTGGTCGGACGGTGTGGAGACTTATTATTCCATGGAGAAGCTGCGCGCGCTTTCGCCCAGTGCGGAGACGACGGGCGAGCGTGATCTGCTGGGCGTTAAATACGGCGGCGAGAGCGGCAAAGATTACGCCGGGGTGCGCGTGACGGCATGGCAGGTGGTCGGCGGATACGCCGTGGCCTTTGCCTTCAGTGACGGACACAAAACGGGCATTTACAGCTACGAATACCTGCGGGCCATGGCGCGGGAGATGTCATGAAGCTGGCGGATTGCTCGGCACTGATCACCGGCGCGAGTTCAGGCTTTGGAGCCGAATTCGCGCGTCAACTGGCCCCTCAGGCAAGGGCGCTCGTCCTGACAGCGCGTCGCGAAGCGGAGATGAATGCGCTGGCGGAGGAATTGCAGGCCCGGTATCCCGGATTGCGCCTTGCCGTGATTCCCTGCGATCTGGCCGATGCGGAGCAGCGCGCCCAACTGCCGGGGCACGTCGCGTCGCTGGGCTTCCGCGTGAACCTGCTCATCAACAACGCCGGTATCGGGGACTACGGACCGTTCGAGGATGGCGCGTGGTGGAAGATCGAGCAGATGATGCAGGTGAATGTGATGGCGCTCACGCATCTCACGCATCTCTTTCTTCCGGACCTGAAGACTCATGCGCCGTCCGGCATTCTGAATGTGAGCAGCCTCGCCGGTGAACTGCCCATTCCCGACTTCGCCGCCTACGCTGCGGGCAAGGCCTTCGTCTCCCGTTTCAGTGAAGCGCTGCGCCTGGAACTCCGCGGGCAGGGCATCGCCGTCTGCGCCCTGTGTCCCGGGCCGGTGAAGACGGGATTCGGAGCGGTGGCGGAGCGCGCCGGACAAACGACGCCGAAAATGTCGTCCGCCTATCAGCCGAAAGAGCGCGTCGTCCGCCTCGGCCTGCGTGCCCTGGAACGGGGCCGCGCCCGGGCCTTTCCCGGCCTCATCGTCCGCGGCACGGCGCTGCTGGTGAACCTGCTGCCGATGCCCCTGCTGCGCCTGATACTCTCCCGCCGCCCGCGCAAACCGCAGTAAACGAGCCCGTGTTCCGTGAAAACCGTGAGCCTCAGCCTCTGCGAACCGGCATTTGACAAGTTCTGCGGGGTAAGTAGCCTCGCGCCCCGCTAAACCCCCCGGCCCCCCCTTTTCCGCCGGCACCACCCCACTTCCTTACACCAGCATCATGCCCGAAATCCAAGTCAAAAAAGGCGAGCCGATTGACCGTGCCCTCAAGCGCCTGAAGTCCAAGATCGAAACCGAGAGCATTCTCGAGGAATTCCGCCGCCGCCGTCAGCACGAAACGCCCGCCGAGCGTTCCAAACGCAAGGCCCGCAGCGCCGCCAAGAAGAAGAACGTGAAGTACCGCTTCGTTCCCTGAAAAGGACTCTTCGACCGTTTTCCCCGCCAGAAGCCCCGGACAACCTCCGGGGCTTTTTCATTTCCCGGGAAGAATTTCTCTGCGCATTGCCGCGGGATGTGTAAGACTCGTCCCGTGCGACCGCGTTTTCCGGTGCGCCCGCTCACTCACACCACAGGCTTATGTCCGACCAACCAACCCCGTCCCCGTCCTCCCTGCCCGCCCCCGCCCACGCCGCGACCTCGCCAGAGGATCGTCACCGCCACAGTCTCATCGTACGCGTCTGGCCCCGGGTGCCGATTCTCTATCCCATGGCCCTGGCTGCCCTGATCTGCGGAATTTTCAGCCTGATGTTCGGGGTGGACCGCGAAATCCGCCGGATTTCAGAGCCTCCCGTGGTCACGGCGGGTTCCGTGGAGGCCGGCAAGGCGGTGCAGTCGGAAAAGGACGGTCCATGGATCGTTTTCGACGGCGAAAAAACCCTGGTCACGGCTGATCCTGGCAAAATCGAGAAGCAACTCCGGGCGGAACAGGTCATCGCCCTCATTTTCCTCGCGGCCTTCACCTACACCATGATCGTAGTCTGCACGGACATCGTCCTGACATGGGCGCTGCTGGGGCTGCTTTCCGGTGTCGTGCTGGCGCTGATCCTGTTCATCGTGAACATTTACCACCCGTTTCTGAGCGGCCTCTTTGGGTTTCTCGCGGGATTCACTCCGGTGGCGAACGGACAGTTCTACTTCTGCATCACGGCCATTTGGAGTTTGCTGATGATCGGCGGGATCGTTTACAGCCGGTTCCACTACGTCAAAATCGAAAGCAACGAAGTGGTGGTCGTGGGCGGGGTGCTGGACAAGCGCCGGCGCTACTCCTCGATGCGCATGCAGTACACCAAGGAAATTTGCGATGTCTTCGAATACTACCTGCCCTTCGTGCGCAGCGGCCGTCTCATTCTCCGTTTCCCCCAGGAGGCCGAGCCCGTCATCATCGACCACGTGATGAACATCGATAAAGTCATCGCCAAGCTGGACCATGTCACCGCGATTCTCCAGGTGGCTCCGGAGGAAGTGATCGAGGCGGGCTCCTGACTCTGCGCGGCGGAAAACGCCGGCGCAGGCCTCACTTTGCCGCCATGAGCCGTTCATGGCCGCCCATGGGCTGCGGCGGCGAGGCCAGTTCGTCCACGATCTGCACCACCGTCCCTTTGGGGGCGTGTTCGAAAATGAACCGCGCCGACTCGCCGGGAAGCCGGATGCAGCCGTGCGAAGCCGGATACCCCGGCAGCTGCCCGGTGTGCAGCCCGAAGGCGGATTCGTCGAGCCGGTTCCAGAACGGCATGGCGCACTTGTAGAGCGTGGAGCGTTTTCCCTGACGAATCTTCTCCGTGATGGTGAACGTACCGCGCGGTGTCCGCCGGCCCTTCGCACCGGTGGAGACAGGCGTCTCGAAGGCCAGCCCGTCCCCGATGAAAAGCCAGGCGCGCTGCGCTTTGATGTCCACGACGAGCCGGCGGGCCGCCGTGACGGATTTCGCCCTGAATCCTGACGGATAGAGCTTCGGCCCCGGCTGCTTCAGCTTCTGCGATTTTACCTCGAGCGGCGTTCCGTCCCAAACAGCATCGCGTTCGTGGCTGACCGGAGACGGCGCCGCCGGCGGCCGGGAAAACAGAACGGCCAGCGGCGCGGGAGCCGCTGTGGCCGCTCCGCCTTCGGCGGAGAACGGAGACTGCGCGGTAAAGAACGAAAGCAGTGTGGTGAAGAGTGCTGCGGTGATCATGGCCCGATTGACGATTCAGTTATCGGCTTATTCGCCGGCGTGATGAATCTCTTGCCGGATTCTTCAAAAATCCCCTCCGGCACTGAGCTCCGGCATGCGCAGCCTGTGAGGCGGCGCCCCGGCATTTTTGAAACACATCCAGCTCCTGCAGCAGCGATATCCGGGCCGCCGCAGCCCGCTCTTGCACGGCAATCCGCCACCCGCACATAGCCGGAGTGAACGTCTCCCCGCTGCTGCGCTATTGCCCCGACATTTACCACTACGCCCGCCGCCGGACGCGCGTGGTGAACGTCGGTCGTGTCGCCATCGGCGGGGACAATCCCATCCGCGTTCAATCCATGCTCACCAGCGACACGCGCGACACGGAGGCTTGCGTGAAAGAGGCGCTGGGGCTGGTGCAGGCCGGCTGCGAAATCGTGCGCATCACGGCGCAGACGCGCGTCTTTGCGGCGAATCTGGAGCACATCAAAGCCGGACTGCTCGCCGCCGGCTGCGATGCGCCGCTGGTGGCGGACATTCACTTCAAACCCGACGCCGCCATGGAAGCGGCGAAGTGGGTGGAGAAGGTGCGCGTGAATCCAGGGAACTTTGTGGACAAGAAGAAGTTCGAAGTCCGCGAGTACACGGACGATCAGTATGCGGAGGAACTGGCGCGCATCGAGGAGTCGTTCGTGCCGCTGGTGAAACTCTGCCAGGAGCGCGGCGTCGCCCTGCGCATCGGCACCAATCACGGCAGCCTCAGCGACCGCATCATGAACCGCTACGGCGACACGCCGCGCGGCATGGTGGAAAGCGCGCTGGAATTTGCCCGCATCGCGCGGGCGCATGACTATCACAACTTCCTCTTCAGCATGAAGGCGTCGAATCCGAAGGTGATGATCGAAGCCTATCGCCTGCTCGTCGCCGCGCTGGATGCCGAAGGGCCGGACTGGAACTATCCGCTGCACCTCGGCGTCACCGAAGCGGGCGACGGCGAGGACGGCCGCATCAAAAGCGCCATCGGCATCGGCAGCCTGCTCAGCGACGGCGCGGGCGATACCATTCGGGTCTCGCTCACGGAGGATTCGGTTTACGAAATCCCCGTCGCGCAGGCGCTGGTCGAAGCCACGACCGCCGGCAGCGGGTATCCTCCGCTGCCTGACGTGAAGGATGCGCCATGCTGCGATCCGTTTTCCTACAAACGCCGCGCCTCGGAGAAACTCACTGTGCAGGGCCATGCCCTCGGCGGCACGGAAACCGTGCGCGTTTTCACCACGCAGGCGAAATGGGACGCGCTCGCACACAAGCTCGACTCGCTCGGCGAGTACCGGCCGGAGATCGTCATCGAGCGCAGCGGCGTACTCCCGGTGGACCCGCTGGATGAGAGGGCCATCGCGCAAATCAATGACCTCGCCGATCCCGTGCTGGTGACGATTCCCGATGGCTATATTCATCCGGTCATCGCCAGCTATCGCCTGCTCGCCGCAAGGCTCCAGGAGCGTCATCCCATTTTGCTGAAGGACACCTTCATGCCCGCGGAATCGCCGGACAATGACTTCACTGCGACTCTGCTCTCCGCGGCGACCAACATCGGCAGCCTGCTCTGCGACGGCATCGGCGACGCGGTCATCGTGCAGGGCGAACACGGTCCCGGCCAGAGCCTGCGCCTTGCCTACAACATCCTCCAGGCCGCCGGCACGCGCATTTTCAAAACCGACTACGTCGCCTGCCCAAGCTGCGGGCGCACGCTGTTCAATCTACAGACCACCACCCAGCGCATCCGCAGCGCCACCGGTCACCTCAAAGGCGTGCGCATCGCCGTTATGGGCTGCATCGTGAACGGCCCCGGCGAAATGGCCGACGCCGACTTCGGCTACGTCGGCGGCGCGCCCGGCAAGATCAATCTCTACGTCGGCAAGACCCCCGTGAAATTCAACATCCCCGAGGACGAAGCCGTGGACCGGCTCATCGAACTCATCCGCGAGCACGGCAAGTGGGTCGAGGCGGCGTAACAGAATCGTTGCGCGGGATTGTAGCCGCGTCTGCTTGCCTCGTTCTGATTAGTCAGTCTCATGGCCCGCCATGAGAGCTTTCGCCGCGCTTCTTCTCCTGCTTCTGCCCGTCTCCGCGCAAACCACCGTGTGGACTTTCTCCAACCCGGCCGACCGGCTTGCTGCCGCATCGGGTTCCGGCACGCTGGCCTACTATGATCCCGGGGGCACGGGCTGGGGCGCCGCGACCGTTTTCGACAAAGCATCGGCGCTCGGTCTGCCGGCGATGACCGGGGGGATGCGGATGTGATGCCGTTTCCCGCCTGTACCGCGGCCCAGGGCTGGCAGCTCACGCACGGTGCGCCGGCCAATGGTCCCTACGGCGAATCCAACGGCCTGGTGTCCAACTACACGATCATCATGGACGTGCTGTTCCCGGCGGCGAGCGATCTGCGGTGGCGGGCGCTCTGGCAAACCAGCGCCACCAACGCCGACGACGCCGAATTCTTCGTGCCCAACACCGCGGGCGGCGGCATCGGCACCGCCGGCAATTATCGCGGGCGCATTCTGCCCGACACCTGGAACCGCATCGCCGTGGCGGTGCGCGCGGCCAATGCCGAAGGCCATGCGCAGCGCTACATTGACGGCGAATATGTCGGCGGCGTGGGCACCACCGGCTCCGGACTGGCCCAGCGTTATGCGCTCGGCAGCAGCCTGCTGCTCTTCAATGATGAAAATGGCGAGACGGCCTCCGGCTGGTGCGCCAGCGTGGCCTTCGTTCCCCATGCCATGCTGCCGGCGGAAATCCGCGCGCTGGGCGGTCCACACGCGGACGGGGCCCTGACACCCGGCGCGGTGACTCCGCCGCTGGCGCCAAAACTCTCGCGCCGCACCGGCGTGGTCGGGCACCGCGGCGGATCGTTCAATCGCGCGCCTGACAACACGCTGGCCTCCATCCGCGCCGGCATCGAGGACGGCGTGCATGCCATCGAAGTGGACACGCGGCTTTCCTCGGACGGCGTGTGCATGTGTTTTCACGACGCTGCGGTGGACCGCACGACCAACGGCACCGGCAATGTCGCCGCGATGACGGCCGCGCAGTTGCAGACGCTCGATGCCGGCTCGTGGTATCATCCCTCGTTCGCCGGCGAGAAAGTGCCGACCCTGGCCGAGGCCTTCACAGAGGCGAAGGGGCACTGCATCATCTTCCTCGACATCAAAACCGGCGGCCAGGCCAATGCCATCAAAGCCGCCGTGGACGCCGCCGCGTTTCCGATGAGCGATCTCTGGATCTGGGCCACCAGTACCGCGGCCCTGCAGGAAATGCGCGCAGTGATGCCAACCGCACAAATCATGTGGGGCGCACCCTCATCTTCATGGCAGACCGATGCCAACTACTTCACCAATCTCAAGGCGCAGGGCGTTATCGGCTTCTCCTACTCCGCCGGCAATGGCCTGACCGATCCCTTCTTCTGCGCGAAGGCCAAAGACGAGGGCATGATCGTGGAGATTTTCACGCTGCTCGATCCTGACAGCCTGCGCCGGGCCGCGGACAGCGGCGTGGACTTTGTGGAAAACGACTGCCCGGCGGAGATGACGGAACTGCAGCCGGTGCAAACGCTGGCGGCGAGTCAACCCTGGCCGCCCGACGGTGCCACCGGCGTGCCGCTCGACCTTGTCATGCGCTGGGTGACGGCGGCCGGCGCCACGCAGCGGCGCGTTTATTTCGGCACCAAGCCGCCCGGCAGTGATCTCGGCGTCCGGCGCAGCGATCTGCTGGCGCGTACGGGTCTCGCCTACAGCACGACGTACTACTGGCGGGTGGACGAGATGACGGAAACCGCACCGCTCACCCCCGGTCCGGTTTGGTCATTCACCACGGTCGCGGCTCCGCCGCCGCCGGCGCTGGCGGGACTGTGGCTCTTTGACAGGGCGAACGATCCCGGGCACGCGACGATCGGTCAGGACTTGATCCTCGATGGCACGCCGCCGCAGTGGCTGGCCGCGCAAAGCGATGACACCGGCCGGGCCATTGGCGGGGTCGTTCTCACCAGCATCGGCGCGGCCAGCCGCCTCCGCGCCACCCACGGCATCGGCGCCAGCGGCGGCGGCACCCTCACCAACCGCTACAGCATCGTCATGGACGTGCTCTCGCCTCCCGGCAGCCGCAGTGCGTGGCGCTGTCTGCTGCAAACCACCCCCGGCAACAACAACGACGGTGATCTCTTCATTCGGGACAGCGACGACCGGCTCGGCACCGCCGCCCTGACGTATGGCCCGGCGGTGAACGACACGCAGTGGAAACGCGTGGTCTTCACGGTGGACCTCCAGGCGACCACCGCCGCCTCCCGGGTGCAGTCGTTTCTCGACGGCGGCACGGCGTTTCTCCACACCGGTCAGCCGCGTGATGGTCGCTATGCGCTCGCGCCGACCGTGCTGTTCTGCGCCGATGACGACAGCGAGAATGCGCCGCTCTACGTCGGCATGATCGCGCTGTTCGACGGCCCGCTCTCCGCCGCGGAGGCCGCCGCGCTGGGAGCTGCGCGCAGCGAAGGACTTTACGCTTCGCCACCGCCGCCGCAGCTCAGCTTCACGGGCGGAAACGTCACCCTGACATGGCCGGCGGTTCCGGGATTCCTGCTCCAGCGCAGCGAGAACCTGGTGCAATGGCAGAGCCTCGACGCCACCACCGGTCTCGGCGAGTGGCAGGAGGCGCAGTCGGCGGGGCGGGCCTTTTACCGCCTCGCACCGCGCTGAGGGCCGGCGATCATTGCCCATTGCCGCCGCCGCCGGCCTGACGCATGGGAAACTTGCGCGCTCCAGTGCTGCGCATTCACATCCCATGATCCGACTGACCCAACTCGTGGACTGCGCCGGTTGAGCCTCCAAGCTGGCGCCCGGCGCCCTCGCTCAAGTTTTGAGCGGGCTTCCTTCACAGCCGAAGAATCCGCATCTGCTCGTCGGCTACGACGACGCAGACGATGCCGCCGTGTACCAGTTGCGCGACGACCTCGCCATCGTGCAGACGGTGGATTTCTTCACGCCCATCGTTGACGATCCCTTCGATTTCGGCCGCATCGCGGCGCTCAATTCCATCAACGATGTCTGGGCCATGGGCGGCACCCCGGTCACGGCGATGGCCATCACTTGCTTTCCCAAATCGGGACTCGATTACGGCATCCTCGGCGAGATCATGCGCGGCGGGCTGAGCATTCTCACAGAGAATGGCGTCGCCCTCGTCGGCGGCCACAGCGTGGACAATCCGCAGATCATGTTCGGCTACGCGGTGACCGGCTTGATTCACCCCTACGAAGTCGCCGCCAATGCCGGCGCGAAACCTGGTGACATGCTCATTCTCACCAAACCGCTCGGCACCGGCATCATCTCCACGGCGGTGAAATTCGGCGAGGCCGATGAAGCCACCGCCGCCGCCTCGCAGGCCACCATGCTCACGCCGGGCCGCCGGGCCGCGGAATTGATGCGTCAGTTCGGCGTCCGCGCCGCGACGGACATTACCGGCTTTGGATTTCTGGGCCACGCATGGGAAGTGGCCAAAGCCAGCGGCGTCACGTTCCATATCGACGCCGCGGCCGTCCCGGAAATCCCCGGCGCGCTCGCCCTCGCGAAAGCCGGCAGCACCAACCGCGGCGACCGCACCAATCGGGAATACGTCGGCGCGGACATCCGCCTCGCCGATTCCGTTCCCAATGAAGTCGCCAGCCTGCTCTACGATCCGCAAACCGCCGGCGGGATTCTCATGTGTGTCGCGCCCGACAAGGCGGAAGCCCTGCTCGCGGAATTGAGGACAACCTACGCCGCCGCTGCGGTCGTGGGCCGCGCCGCTGCAAAGTCAGGTGTGTCCCTGATGGTCGCATGAGCCGGGGTTGCCGTGAGGGATCGGCCCCCTGTGTGACACGCCCGTCACCAGCATTCCGCCGGCAGGCGGCACGGAATTCGCTGCGGCGGACCGTAAAGAAGAATTGACGCGCCGGCCCGCCTCTGATGGGCTGGCCGCCTCTCACACTCCACACCATGAAAATCGCCGCTCTCACCAAGCTGATCCTCTTCCCCCTGTTTTCCCTGGCCGTTTCCGCCGGCCCCGTCGCCATCGGCGGCGTCGTCATCAATGAGTTTCAATACGACGACACCAGCACGGATGACCGGGAGTTCGTGGAATTGTACAACAGCAGCATCGAACCGGTGGACATCAGTGGCTGGAAGGTCGGCGGCTATGACTCCGCTACCACCAACCCCTCCACGACCATTCCTGCGGACACGGTTCTCAATCCAGGGGCGTTCTACGTCATTGGAAATGCCGGCGTGCTCAATCTCAATCACACCGTCAGCGCCAATTTTCTGGAAAACGACCATGAAGTCATCACGCTGCGTGACGACGCGGACGTCCTGATTGACGCTGTATCCTACGAAATGAACCGCGATGCCGGCTTCATAACCGGCAGCACCGCGGCTCCGGATGATGCCGTTGACATTGCGAGTCAGGTGGGTCCGGGCATCTTCGGCAACCACCAGGGAATCGACATCACCGCCACGCCCCTCAACGTCACCGTGAGCTGGGGCCGGACGGTGGACGGACGTGACACTGACAACAACGGGCGTGATTTCACTCTGCGTCCCGGCACGCCCGGCACCACCAATGCTCCGGGTGGAACCATGACAGAATTTTTCCTGCCCAATCCCACTCCCATCATGCCGGGGACGGCGATGACTGAAATGACCGGAAGCTTCGTGCCGCCGCGGGTGATCGATCCGACGGTGGCTGAGCCGAACAATCCGAACGAAATCCCCGAGCCCCATGCGCCGGGAAGTCAGGCGTGGATCGCCTGGGATCCATCGGGCGGCGGCAACTGCGCCACCAGCCAGGCCGTTTTTCAAAGCAAGGCCTCCGGCTTCTCGCTGCTCGTGTATCTCGATACCAGCGATCTGCCCGTGCAGTTCAATGCCTCCAATGTGCAGTTCCGCGGATCGGAAATCACCCTCTACGGCATCGGTGGCGGCGATGCATTCACCAACCTGACAGATCTCGACGGCAGCATCGGACTTTCGCCAGGAACACTTCCGTTCGCCGATACCGCCAACGGCTTCACGGGCATCGCGTGGATTTATGAACGCGTCGGCGCCAGCCCCGGCGGTGCACCGGTTTCGGAGAAGCGCTATCTGGTGGATGCCAACGACGGCGGCGACTCCGATTTTGGCGGAAATACGCCGCTCGACTGGGTCATCCTCGCCACCTACGATCTGAGCACGTCCGCGTCAGGATGGTACGGGCTTTCCATCGAAATTGACGCCGCCGGAAGCGGAGTGGCGGTCTTCAACGGCCAAACCACTTCATTCGATGCAGGGGAACTGCACAGCGGAGCCTTCAACGTCGGGTATCGCGAAAACCTGCAGCAGGGAACCGACGGCACGCCGGATGCGCTGCTGCGCCCGCCTACGTTCACCTTTCCTTCCGCTCCGCCGGCCGGACTGACCGGCGACCTGATGTTCACATCCGTGACGCCCGCGGCCATCAACATGAGCATCCCGGCGGGTCCGGGGCAGGACATCGGCATCGAGTATTCCGGTTCACTGGCCTCCGGCTCGTGGCTGGACATCGGGAGCGTGACCGTCGCCGGCGGCATCGGGACGTTTTCGGATACCGATGCCGCGCGGCTCGCCGCGGGGCGCGGGTTTTACCGGGCGTTTCTCCGCACGGCGGCGGCCGAATGACCGCGGTCAGAACGGCGTATCCTCACCGATGATCTGGACTTCCGTTTCGATCCCGATGCCGCGCTGTTCGCGGGCGGTGCGCTGGACGAGTTCGATGAGTTCCAGCACGTCCCTGGCTTTCGCGCCGCCGTCATTGACGATGAAATTGCCGTGCACCTCTGAAATCACCGCACCACCCACGCGCGTGCCTTTGAGGCCGAGTTCCTGGATGAGTTTGCCGGCGGGGCAGGTCGCCGGGTTTTTGAAGATGCAGCCCGCACTGGCGGCGATGGGCTGAGAAGTTTTCCGCTTCTCCATGCTCTCGGCGAGCTTCGCATCGATCTCCGCCACCGTCGCGGGCATGCCGCGGAACGTCGCGCTGACGCAGATGTGCTCCATGAATTCCGGCACGTTGCGGTATTTCGCGGTGATTTGATCGCGCGTCTTCTCGTGCACTTGTCCGGCGACGTCGAGGTAGCGCACGCTGACCACCTGATCGAACGTCTCCGCGCCCATCGCTCCGGCGTTCATGCGAATGCCGCCGCCCACGCTGCCGGGAATGCCTTCCATCCATTCGAATCCGCCGAGTCCCGCCATGCGCGCGGCGGCGGCGAGACGTTTGAATTTCACGCCCGCACCGGCGGTGATGGTGTCGCCCTCGATCTTCACTTCATCGAACTCGCCGCCCTCCGGATGAATCACCGCGCCTTTGATGCCGCCGTCGCGGATGAGCAGATTGCTGCCGCGTCCGAGCACGCGGGTGGCAATGCCCCGCTCGCGGCAGTGCGCGATGACGCGCGACAGTCCCGCGACGGTCTGCGGCTCGATCCAGTACTGCGCGGGCCCGCCCAGCTTCATCGTCGTGTGGCGGCCCATCGGCTCGTAAAGGCGCACTTCGCCGTCCGGCTCGCCGAGCGCGCTGGTGAGGTCTTCGAGCTGCTTCAAATCTGCGGCGAGACGCGTGCCGATTTCATGCACATTGCCGGCGCCCAGCGTGATGAGCAGGTCGCCGGGACGCAGGAAATTGCCGACTGCGAGATGCGCCGTCGCTTTGTCCGGCGTGGAGAAAAGGCGGATGCGGTCGCCCTCCACGGCGCGCACTTCCTCGATGATCGTCTCGCCGCTGATGCCAGGAATGGGCAGCTCGCTGGCGGGATAGATGTCGAGCACGAAGAGCGCGTCGCACAGGCCGAAGGCCTTGCCGAATTCCTTCCGCAGCAGTTGCGTGCGCGTGTAGCGGTGCGGCTGGAAAACGCAGACCACGCGGCCCTGACCTTTGGAAAACTGACGCGCCGTTTGCAGAGTGGCCGCGACCTCAGTTGGGTGATGACCATAGTCGTCCACCACGGTGTAGAACGCACTCTGGCGCTTCACGTCGAAGCGCCGCTTCGCTCCGCGGAAGGTGCTCAGCGCCCATGCGATCTTTTCGATGCCGACACCGAGGTCCGTGGCCAGCGCGATGACGGCGAGCGCGTTCATGACATTGTGCCGCCCCGGAATGTTGAGCACGACGGTGCCCAGCAGTTCTCCGCGGTGAAAGACATTGAAACTCGTGCTCTGCCCAAGCTGCTCCACGTCACGCGCGCTGTATGTGTCCTCGGCGTTCCAGCCGTAGCTCACGCAGTCTTCGCGATCCTGACACAGCGCTTTGGCATGAGGGTCAGCCGCGGAGTAATAGCTGTTGCCGGCGGTTTGATCCAGCAGGCGGGCATAGACGGCTTTGATCTCGTCGAGGTTCCGGTAATGATCGAGGTGCTCCTCCTCCACGTTGAGCAGAATGCTGTGCTGCGGCGAATAAAGCACCAGGGTTCCATCACTTTCATCGCCTTCCGCCACAAAGTATGTCCCTTCCGCATCCCAGTGCGCGTTGGTGCCCAGCAGCGGGATTTCCGCGCCGACATAATGACTCGGATGCAGCCCGGCTTCGCGCAGCACATGCGCGCACATCGCCGACGTCGTCGTCTTGCCGTGCATCCCGGCCACGACGATCCCCTTCTTTCGCGCCATGATCGAAGCCAGGGCCTCCGCGCGGCGGAAGCAGGGAATGCCCGCCGCCAGCGCGGCGTCGTAGGCCACGTTGCGCCCGGCTTTCACTGCCGAAGAATAGACCACTGCGCCCGCGCCCGCGACACTCTCGGCGGTGTGAGGGCAGAAAAATTCCAGCCCCAGGGTGCGCAGCCGTTCCGTCTCGCCGGAAGTGCTTTTATCCGAGCCGCTCACCTGATAGCCAAGTTCCAGCAGCAACGCCGCGATGCCGCTCATGCCGCTGCCGGCGACACCGATGAGATGGATGCGTTTGGAAGGATCGGCGTCGGCAGTGGCGAGGAAGTCGGGCATGGTGAACGGGTCGGTGCGCCGCCTGAATCGGGACTGCAACTGAGAAGCGGGTGCCCGGTGCCCGGTGCTCAGTGCTCAGTGCTCAGTGCTCAGTGCTCAGTGCTCAGTGCTCAGTGCCCGGTGCTCAATCTGAGTTCCAAGCTTCACTTCCGTTTCAGCCAAACATAATCGAGCCCGAACATGTAGGCCTTCACCGCTTCGGGATTGGCGCCGGTGATTTCCACGGTGAGGCGGTGCTCGCCGGCGCTGAGTTCGCGTTCACCGAGCACGAGTTGATTCGTCGCGGAGACGCGGGAGCCGAAGAGATCGGTCTGCTTGTCGGAGAGCGGCGTGCCGTCGAGCAGGAACTTGACGACGCCATAATCCGGCGCGCGGGTGAGCACGGCTTCGATGCTGTAGGTGCCGGGAATGGCCACGGGCAGGGCGAGGGTGAGCCGGTCGCCGGGCTTGGCACCGGTCCACCACAACTGCTGGCCGCCGCTCCAGGTGAAGTCTTTCCATTCGCCCATGTTCTGCGGCCCGGCGTTGCCTGACCTAGCGAGAACTTTCATGCTTTCGCCTTCGATGGCACCCGGCACGCGGAAGGGGCCGTCCGCACCCTTTTCTCCCGGCATCGGCACCTGAACCGGGCTCATCAGATAGGCAAACAGGTCGCGCACCTGCTCCGGCGTGAGCGGGGCGAGCAACTGGAGCGGCATCATGGAAATGCCCGGCTGGTCGTGGGACTTGATCTCCGTTTTCGGCACCGTGACCTCCCCTGTCAGGGTCTGCACGGTGAAGGCGGCGGGCGTTTCGCTGCGCACGATGCCGGCGGCGGCCTGACCGTCCTTGAGCATGAAAACGTGGAGTTCGTAATCCTTGCCGAGCACGGCGCTCGGATTGGTGATGTTCTCCAGGAGATAGTCCACGTCGGCGCGATTGGAGCCGGTGAGATTGGGACCGATGCTGCCGCCGTCGTTGAACAATGTATGGCAGTTGGCGCAGACGCTCTTGAAGAGCGCGCGTCCTTCCGACGCCTTGCCCTTCCGCAGAAAGTCCGGCGTCAGCACCGCTTTCCAGCGCGCGTGTTCCTTCGCGGCCTCCCCGGCGCCGGGAGCGCTGCTGCCGATGCGGCCCCACACTTTTTCCAGCGTCGCCGTGAGCCCGGCATCGCCGAGCCCGGCGATTTGCTGCGCGACGAAACTGGGAACTTCCGCGCGGGCGATCCGGCCGTCCCCGAGCGCGGCGAGCATCAGCGCCGCGGTTTCTTTCCGCACCGCGAGTCCGGCGATGGCGGCCTGTTTCTCCTGCGGGGTGAACTTCGCATAACGTTCCAGCACGGCGGCGGCCAGCTGCTCTGCGGTGGGCTGCTGCGCGGCCACCGGCAGGAGGCAGACGAGGAGGATCAGTGCGGCAATCTTCATAAACCGGCGCACAGAGCAGAGGGCCCGGCGATTTGTCACCCGGAATAATGCGGCGCCGGCTCCCCGATTCAGAATCGCCCCGCGCGGTAAACGAACGCGCCGGCTCCCAGAGTGAAGAGCAGGACGAAGAGCACCAGCACCACACAAAAAACGATCCCGATGAAACGCCAGAAGAACCGCTGGTGACGCAGCGCCGCTTCGAAATCACGCATGCTCCGGCCATAGCGGAACCGCTTGATCGCCGAGGCGTACTTCGCCAGCAGGACGGCGGGATAAAGATAGAGCAGCCCGGCGAGGAGGATTCCGATGAACTGCCCTGCGATGTAACCGCCGCGGTCGAGATCGCTCCGGTGCTGCATCCCGGACGCTGCGCTGCCCGGCCCCAGCAGTTCCAGCAGAACTCCGAGGAGAGTGAAGCCTGTGGCCACGAGCATCAGCACACTGACGAAACGCACCCAGCCCTGGGTGCCGATCAATTCCTGTGCCGCCCGTTCCGAAACCTGGCCGTCGAAAGGCACCGGCGGCGGAACGGAGGGAGAGGCCGGGGCTTGATAGGGATCGTAACTCATGAGGCGTGCAGCGATGGTGCGGGAGAATGCACCTGACGCGCCGCCAGCGCCAGCGGTTTTCCCGCCCGGACCGGAATGCGGCGGATCAATAATCGATGTCGCGCATGTGCGTGCGCATGTCCTCCGCCTGGCGGAGCATGTGGTCGGAAGTGCGGCGCAGACGCCGGCACAACTCGCGCGCCAGCCAAATCAGGATCGAATACGCCGTCTGCGGTTCGCTTTCCGCCATCTCCTGGAATTCCTGCACATCGATGATCCAGACCCGGGCCTTCTCCGTGATGATGACATCCGCACTGGCGCGCTGCGGATCGATCAGATTCATCTCGCCCACGGTCTCGCCCGCCTTGATGTCGGCGATGTGGAGGTAGTCGCCCTGACGATGGCAATACACCGCGGCCTTGCCGGAAAGGAGCACGCTGAACGTGTGATGCGCCGCTCCCTGGTTGGCGAGCCGTGTCTCGGCGGGCAGGATCTCCACGCGGCCGAGACCCGCCATTTTCCGCCGGACGCTCTGATCCAGTTCCGCCAGCAGGCCGATGGCGGGAAGTTCGTCGAGGGGGGCCGGTTCGCTCATGGAGGATTCGCTTGTCTGGCCTGACATTGAGAGCGGGCCGGCCGAAATGCAAGGCCCGTGAGCGGCGACTGCCTGCGACACGGCCGGAGCACGCCGCCGTGCGGCCCGGGCGGGGGACTTTACACCGAGTACTTGGCGACAATGTCCTCCGGCAGCGCGACCGCGCGGCCTCCGGGCAGCGACACCAGGGTGTAATCGCACCAGCCGTGACAGGCGGATTTGCCCTGCGGCTCGCGCAGAATCTCAAACCCGATGCGCACCCCGTCCCGGCGAAAGCTTTCCACCCACGTCCGCACGCGAAACGTGTCCCCCATGCGCAGCGGGCGCCGGTACTCCATCTGCACCGCATTCACGAACCACCCCAGTCCCCGCGCCACAAACTCCTCCATGCCCATCCCATAACACCGCGACATCTGGTCATACCGCGCCGCCAGCACGTAGTCCTGATACCGGCTCGAATGCACATGCTGATTCATGTCGATGTCGTCGGGACGGACCGACATGACAGTTTCGAAGCGGGAGTAGGTGGCGTGCATGGGGAACCGGTAGATTGAAAATTCCTGCACGCACCGCAACAACAGCCTGCGGCGCGGCGAAACCGGACTAATCTGGACGCATGAAAGTCACCCTCATCGCCGCTCATTCGGAAAATCTCGTGCTCGCGAGTGACGGGCGTATTCCCTGGCATTTACCGGACGAGGTCGCGCACTTTCGGGCGTGTTGCGCCGGCAAGTGGCTGCTGGCGGGGCGCAGGACGTGGGAGCAGATGCACGGGTGGTTCCGGCCGGGGCAGACGCCGGTGGTCGTGACGCGTGACGCGCAGCTGCAGGTGCCGGGCGGACATGCCGTGGACAGCGTGGAGGCCGGTCTGGCCCTCGCGCAGCAGCACGGAGCGGAGGAATGCATGGTCATCGGCGGGGGTGAGGTCTATGCCGCTGCGCTGCCTCATGCGGGGGAGTTGCTTTTGACTGAGGTGCACGCTAGTGTTCCCGGCGACGTTTTCTTCCCCGCCCTCCGTCCCGGGGAGTGGCAGGTGGCGGAAAACCGTCATCATCCGGCGGATGCGCGGCATGCGCATGCTTTTACCATCCGCCGGCTCGTCCGCCAGCCTCACTGATTTTCCCGCGTCATGCGAACTCCCTTCACTCCAGCGCTTCTCTCCCTCGCGTTTGCCGCGTGTTCCGCACCGGAAGCGGGGCCGCGCAGCGAAATTCCGCCCGAGCCGGCGGTGGCGGCGCCCAAACCGGCCGCCCCGCGAGCCAATCCGGCTCCTGCAAAAAAGCCAGCCGGCCCTGCAGTCGTTAGAACCGACGAGGAGTGGCGCCGTGTGCTCACGCCTGAACAGTACCGCATCACGCGTGAGGGTGGGACGGAGGCCAGTTT
The DNA here is from genome assembly GCA_964523105.1 of uncultured Akkermansia sp. Classification (GTDB taxonomy): domain Bacteria; phylum Verrucomicrobiota; class Verrucomicrobiia; order Verrucomicrobiales; family V1-33; genus V1-33. The sequence goes on along the minus strand of CAZFZN010000006.1, from coordinate 68,427 downwards.
TACCGGGGCCTACTGGAATCACAAGGAGGCGGGCCAGTACCGCTGCGTGTGCTGCGGCGCGCCGCTGTTTTCCTCCGGGCACAAATACGACAGCGGCTGCGGCTGGCCCAGTTTCTTCAAAACCGGCGGCAGCGTCACCACCCGCACGGACCACAGCCTCGGCATGACGCGCACGGAGGTGCGCTGCGCCCGCTGCGATGCTCACCTCGGCCATGTTTTCAGCGACGGTCCGCCTGACAAGGGAGGCCAGCGCTATTGCATCAACAGCGCCGCGCTCAATTTCGTCCCGGCTCCAGGGGCCGTGAAGCCCTGACACACTTGCCATGCCCTTCGCCGTTTGCCGTCTCAGTGTCATTCCAGTGCGGCTGGAGCCGGATCATCTCATGGAGATTACCAGTCAGGTGCGCGGCGGCGAAGCGGTGGAGATTCTCGAGGAACGCGGACAGTGGTGGCGGGTGCGGCAGCTGGCGGATGACTACGAAGGCTGGGTCAACGGACGGCAGTTCGGCGCGCGCACGGACGCCGCCCCCGCGCCGCCGACTGTTTTCACCGATGAACTGTGCGGCGTGGCCTCCCTCGATGATCTGCAAATCGCGCTGCCGCTGGGCTCACCACTGCCGGACTACGAAGACGGTGCGTTCACCCTGGGCGGCGCACGGTGGCGCTGGCGGGGGGCCGTGCGCCGCATTCCCCCGGGCCCTCCTGACAAACCGGCGCTTTTCGCTTACGCACGCCGGCTGCTCCACACACCTTATCTGTGGGGCGGGCGCACGGCCTTCGGCATCGACTGCTCGGGCTTCATGCAGTCGGTGATGGCGGCCTTCGGCATCCGGCTGCCGCGGGATTCCAAACTGCAGGCCGCCTGCGGAGCGGACGTGGCGGACCGCGCCGCCGCCGTGCCCGGCGACCTCGTGTTCTTCGGCTCCTGCGAGCTGGGAATCTACCACACCGGACTGCTGCTGCCCTGCGGGGAGATCATCCATTCCAGCACCATGGTGCGCCTCGACGACCTCACAGACGAAGGCATCCGGAACCGCGAGACCGGGGAACTGAGCCATCGCATCTCCGCCATCCGGCGTTTGATTGACTGATTTCTAACGTCTGGGATAGACGCTGGTGAAGTAATAAAGGCAGCGGTTCAGATTCGGCGGTGAGGACGTCTCGTCCATCACTTTGCCGTCGTAGATGAGCCGGGCGACATAGCCGTAGTAGCGGCGCTTGCCGTATTCCTTCGTTTCCGCGGCGCCGAATGGCGGGCGCACCCACGTGGCGCGCAGCACTTCGGTCCGCGTCTGCTTCCAGTCCGGCAGCACGCTCACCCATTCCACCGCCGGCGGGTCGGCCGTGGTGACTTCGAGGTGACCGTCGTCCTGCTGTTCGAAAAGATAGAGCTGCACCTCCAGTTTCGAGCGGTCGATCGCCGCTCCCTCCGCAGCCGTCAGGGGCACGTCGAGCACCGTTTTCTCGCCTTTGATGCCGCCGCTTTCCAGACCGTTCTCACAGGTGATTTTTCCAAAGAACAGCGGACGCTTCCGGTCCTCCTCGAGGCGTTCGTCCATGTGATCGCTGAGGTAACGCGCGTAGCGCTGCACTCCGTCGTGCAGACTCCGGGCGATGGACTCACGGTATTCGGGCGTGGCCAGCTTCTGCGCCTCTTCGCGATGGGAAAGATAACCCAGCCGGCAGACGACGCCGGGGAGATCAAGGTCGCGAATTTCGGGGAAGCGGTGCCGCTTGATGCCGAGATCGATCGTCTTCAGCGCAGTCACGGCACTGCTTTGCAGCACGACGGCCAGGGCGAGACTCTCACGGTCGTTGATGTTCCCTGGAAACAGGCGCAGGTCCGTCTGCTCCGCATCGTCGTCCTCGTTCGTCGCCGGAGTGCCGGCAGGCGGCAGGGTGCTCGTTTCAAATCCATGCGTGCTGCCGCCGGTGCTGCTGGCGCGCAGCGATATGTAAACGCCCTCGTCCACAACGGATTTGGCAAGCCTCAGGCGGTCCTCCGTGCTCACGTCGATGTCCGTGGAGCGCGTCAGCAGCACCTTGAAGCCCGCAGCGGAGAGCTTCTCACGCAATTTCAGCGCCACGTCGAGCGTGAGGTCTTTTTCTGAAATGTAAGGCGACTTGATTCCGGTTTCCTTCCCGCCTCCGCCAGGATCGATGACCACTGTCTTCAAAACCGCGGGGTCACGCCGGTCGTTGGGACGCATCACCGGATCGAGCACGTTGCGCACATCGAACACACTCACGAGCGTCTTTCCGTAGCGCTGGGAAACCGAATAGGAAAAGTAGAAAGTCCAGCCGTTGAGGCGCACGCGCCGCTGGCCGCGCGTCAGTTCCACCCGGAAGAGTTTGTTCTCCAGCACGATGGAATCGCCGCCCGTTTTCGGCGCCGGCATGTCGTAATAACCCGCGACCTGTTCCACCGGCACCCAGGCATGACCTTTGTGATAGACCGGCTTCCACTCCACTTTGGGCGCCGGCTCGGACGCGGCAGACGGTTTCTTCTTTGCCGGCGCAGCCGGCTTCCCTGTTTTCGCCCCGGGAACCTGCGGCGGCGCCGGCGACACTTTGACGGACGGGCGCACCGGCACCTTCGACTTTTCCTCCGCGCCGAAAGCGCACAGCAAAGTCGTCAGCAGCAGGATGATGGCCGGCGGTCTCCTCACTCCCGGGCATTTGGGGTGATGATGGATGCCATGAAAGAGGGAATTGCACCTCCGCGGGAAATTCGTTTCCAATGTGATGCCCCGGACGTTTCCCGTTGTCGATCGGCGCAACCCGCCGCACCGCGCAGCATTCTGCTTTTGCGAAATGCCGGACGTCCTTCCGCTCATCGAATCCTTCCCCGCCCTCAGCGCGCACAGCGGCATCGCGGCGCATGGCTTCGTGCGCCGTGTTCCGGGTGTCGATACCGCCTTGCCGAAGCCGGAGGTCATCGAGCGCCTCGCCCCGTGGCATCTCGGTGCTGTCGGCACGCTCGGATTTTCTCCTGACAACTACTTCACCGCGCACCAGGTCCACAGCGCGGACATCGCCGTCGTCACCGGCGAATCCCCGCGGCGTGCCACCGGAGTGGATGGCTTCATGACCTGTGTCCCGGGCCTCATGCTCGGCATCCACGTCGCGGACTGCGGCCCGGTTTATCTGCTCGACCCCGTGCGCCGCGCCATCGCGCTGCTGCATTCCGGAAAGAACGGCACCGCGCAAAACATCTCCGGACGCGCCATCCGCATGATGCAGGAACATTACGGCTCCCGTCCTGACGACTTGATCGTGCAGCTCGGCCCCTGCATTCGCGTGCCGCAGTACGAGGTGGACTTCGCGACGCAAATCCTCGCCGACTGCCGTGCCGCCGGCGTGCCGGAATCGCAAGTCCACGACTGCGGCACCTGCACGGCGCTGCACCCGGAGCTTTACTACTCCTACCGCCGCGAACTCGGCCAAACCGGCCGCCTGCTCGCCCTGCTGGGTCTTCGCGCCGGCTGACGGATTCCGCACTTCATCCAGAGCATCCGCGGCGGCAAATTCAGTCAGGCCGCCGCCGTCTCCCGCCGCAGACAATTGAGGGCCTCGGCCATGGCGGCGTCGGCGGCGGAATGATGCTCCCAGCGGCTTTCCGTCAACTGTTCGAGGGCCTCCCGCAGCGGCGCGAGATTCAGACTGGCGAGGGCCGTGTGCAACTGATGCCGCAGCCGGCGCACCTGGCCGGCGTCCTGTTCCCTGACGGCATCAGCAAGGGACTGGCGGGCCTTTTCAAATTCATCTGTGAGGGCGCGCAGCACCCGCTGACGCCGGGCCGGCTCGTCGGCAAACAGCTGCGGCCAGTGCGACGCCGCAGAGATGCCGGGCAGGTGCTCGCGGAGGGCGGCGAAGAGCACGGACGGCTCCACCGGTTTGGGCACGAGCGCGCGCAGGCCGTTTTCCTGACAGGACTTCTGCGTGGCCTCGCTCACCTGCGCCGTCACGGCGAGCAATGGAAGTTCCGGCCGGATGGAATGGGCCAGCCTTGCGAGCGTGAACCCGTCGGTGTCGGGGAGCTGCAGGTCGAGCAGCGCGGCATGCAGCGGCGCGCCGTCGCGGAGAATCTCCTCCGCCCGGGCGCCATCCTCTGCGATGGCGAGGCTGGCGCCGGTTTCCTCCATGATGGCGGTGAGCACTTCGCGCCCTGCGGGGGAGTCCTCCACGATGAGAACGCGCCGGCCCGTGAGCGCCGGCGGCGCCTCCGCGGCGGCTCCCGCGGGCAGTTCCGCGGCCGGACACGGAAGTGTCAGGGTAAAGCACGAGCCGGCGCCCTCGCCTCCACTGGCGGCGGAAAGGCTGCCGCCCATGCCTTCGGCCAGCGAGCGGGTAATGCTCAGTCCCAGGCCTGCCCCGCCGAAACGCCGGCCGATTTCTCCGCCGGCCTGATCGAAGGGAGAGAAAATGCGGCCGATATCATCCTCACGGATGCCGATGCCGGTGTCCTGCACCGTGCACACGAGCTGACCGTCAGACCATTCCGCCGTAAATGTGATCGCGCCGGAGTCGGTGAACTTCACGGCATTGGACAGCAGATTGCCGAGAATCTGACGCAACCGCGCCGCGTCGCCGCTAACCGCTTCCGGCAAACCGGTGAATCCGCTGTGCCACGCCACGCCTTTTTGCGCCGCGAGCGGGCGGTGCGCCAGTTCCAGCTGCGTGAGCAGCTCCCCCGGCGCGAACACTTCGCGGCGGAACTCGAACTTTCCGGCGCGCACACGGGACCAGTCGAGAGCGTCGTTGAGCAAACCTGTCAGGTTCGTGGTGGCGGCGCGGAGCGATCGCAGCACGGGCTCCTGGTGCGCGGCGGGATTGTTCCGCTCCAGCACCCGCAGCAGACCGGTGACGGCATTGAGCGGCGTGCGGACCTCATGGGCCATGACGCCCAGAAAGTCCTCCTTGGCGCGGGCGGCCTGATCGGCCTCGCGCCGCGCGGCGTCCAGTCCGTTCACCTGCTCGGTGATGCGGGCGGACATGCGATTGAAAGCCGCAGCCAGTTCGCCGGCTTCATCGCGCGGCTCCTCCGGAAGGTGCGGGGCGGGCTCCCCGTGCTGGAACTTTCGCAGCGCCTCCGCCACGCGATGCAGCCGGCGCATCGTCCACCATGCAAAAACCGCCATGCCCACGATGCCGGCCACCGCCGCCACGCCCGCAGCGGTGAAGGCCTGACGTCTCGCGTGTGCCAGTCCCTGGAGCACACTCGCTTCGCGGCAGGAGGTGCGGATGCGAAACCGCCGTGCCGCATGCTCCGCGAACGGCCACACCTGTTCGTGCGACAGAAAATCCTCACTGAATTCCGCGCGATCCTCCGCTGCCGGCTGCAGCGCATTCCATGTCGTCCCGAGATCCTTTCCGAACAGAGCCTCGCGCCGCGGATGCACCAGCCAGCTGCCGGCTTCGTTCGCCAGATAGAGCCGCAGCCCGGGAGTCTTGTGCTCCTCCAGTTCCGCCAGCAGCGGACGCAGGTCGGCATTGATGACCACCCAGCCAAACGGCTCGCCATTCGTGCGCTGCACACGCGCCACCGCCCGCAGCGTCGGTTCGTACGGTTCCGTGATCGCACCGAAGTCGCGGTTCAGATTCATGTCCGAAAAATAAACCTGTCCCGGGGCGAGGGATTCACTCTCCCGGATGTAGTCACGATCGCCCTTTTCCTGCAGTTGCTCATCCGGCGTGACTTCGATGACACCGCCCGACTGATTGAGCCGCACCAGTTCCGGGCCGCCCTCCGCACGCTGGATGAGCCGCACCTGCACATAGGCCGGCTTGCCCCGCAGCAGGGCATGAAAGGTGTCGATCACGCGACGGCGGGCACCGGCATTGCCGTCGGCGAGTTCCTGCACCACCGGCACACTGGCAAGGAACCTGGCATCGTGTCCCGCCTCCGCCACGAACGCCTGCATGCGCACGGCGGTGAGCCGCGCCTCATGCTCCAGCGTGCCGCGCCATTCCCGCTCCGCCTGCGCCTGCTCCGCCTGCCACCAAATCCATGCGAACAGCGCCACCGTGCCCGCCACCAGCGCCGAGCCTGACAAAACAAGCCTGGCCACGAGCGACAGCCCGCGGCGCGGCGCGGCACGCTCCCCGGAGGCGGACGAAATGGTCTCGGCGGCTTTCAAAGCAGCCCACTGAGTGCCCCGCGTCCCGTGGTTGGCAAGGCGGGAGAGACCGGCTAAGGCGGTGTCAGGGTCAGGAGCACATTGTGTCCGCCCATGCCGGCGCTGAGCTTCACCAGCAGCGCACCGGAGGAGGGCAGCGGCGTTTCCGGAAGCGTGAATGCCTCCGAGCCTGCGGTGAGTCCTGGCAGATTCGGCGGCAGCAGCCCGCGCACGAGAAAGGCGTGGAGAATGGCGAGATCGAGCGCTCCGGAAGCGCCCAGCGCGTGACCGGTGAATGGCTTGAGCAAGTGCACGCTCGCTTCACACGGCAGCTCGCGCAGCGCGGCATCCAGCGCGGTGCGCTCCGCCCTGCCGTGAGCCTGCGTGCCGTTGGCGTGCGGGCAAACGGCGACGCGCCGCGGCCGGCCGCAGGCGTTCAGGGCCGCGGTGAGCAGTTCGCGCACCGGCGCCCCGCCGGCGGGCAGTCCCACGCTGTCCCAGGCATCGGAATTCCACCAGCATCCGGTAATGTGAGGAAAGCCGGCGCGCGCGGGCTCGACCGTCAGGGCCGCGGCACCCTCGGCCGGCAGGAATCCCGTGGTCCGCCCGCTGTAGGGATCGTTCACCCCGCTGGTGGAGAGCAGCCGGGTCTCTGCAAAGTCGCGCAGCAGACCAGGCAGCAGCGGCAGATCCACAGAAACGACGAGCGCCCGCGGCGCCATGCCGCTGCTGACTGCCACGGCCGCCATGCCGGCGGCATCGAGCCCGGAGGAACAGCCGTTGGAAAAGAGATGCCATCCGCCGTGCAATCCGTGCTCGATGCTGACCGCTGCGGCGATTTCGCTGTGCAGGGTATTGCTGGCGGCGAAGCGTTTCACAGGGCGGCGTCCCCAGTGCTCGCCGAGCAGTTCGCCGGTGTTGCCGCGGCTGCTGCCGGCAAAGACCCACGCACTGCGCCGCTGCTCTTCAGTCCATCCGGCGGCTTCGAGCGCCTCGCGCGCGATGACGACGGCGAGACTGCTGGCGGCACCGTAACGCCGGCTCTTGAGCGGCGCGCGGTCGCGCAGCCAGCCGCCGGGCAGCGCCGCCCACGGGCTCTCCGCTCCCAGCAATTCGCCCAGCGGCCCCAGGGCGCTGAGTCCTGTTAGCAGCCCCAGCACATGCGCGGCTCCGCCGCGTCCGCAGGCACTGCGGACGGAGGAAGCGGTGAGGGCGACAGGTTGGGGAAGAAGGCTCATGCAGCCGTGAGGGGTTGATCGACCGGATAAGAATCCGTGCATCATTTGCCAAGCGGAGTTCGCAGTGCTTCGCCTCCGCCGGACTTCCACACTCTCCGGCACCGCTGGCCCGCCCGGTTTTCCCGAAGTGACTCATGCCGGGTGCCAGCGGAGACTTCTCCCGGCCGAAAGCGCCCTCTTTCGTCCGCCATTTCGGCGATTTCGTCATTTTAACCCGAGGATTTGTCCCCGGCATCTCGACAAGTTTCCCTCCCGCCGGCTCTACTCCGCCCTCCTCCCCCGGATTCCATTGCGCAACCCATCATGAAATTCGCCACCCTCACCCTCCCTCTGCTGCTGACCCTGCTTCCCGCCCCCCTGACGGCGGAATCCGGCAAGCCGGCGGACAAGCCGCTCCACAAATTCCTGTCCGTCGAAGACAAGTCCGGACTATCCGCGGCCTATCACTGGCTGGACATCGCTCAGGAGGCCACCGCCCGGGAAGTGGACCGCAGCGCTCCGCGGCCCACTATTATCGCCCGCACTCTCGCCATCTGGGCCACCGCCATGTACGACGCCTGGGCCGCCTATGACGAAAAGGCCACCGGTTCCCGGCTGGGCGACAAGCTGCGCCGCCCCAAAGAGGAGCACACGCTGGAGAACAAGAAAAAAGCCATCGCCTACGCGAGCTACCATTCGCTGCTCTATGTCTATGAGGCGGATGAAAAGTGGCTCACCGGCGAAATGAAACGCATGGGATACGATCCCACGCTCATCTGCGAAGATCCTGCCAAACCGGAGGGCATCGGCTTTCTCGCGGCCAAAGCCGTGATCGACTACCGCCGTCGCGACGGCGCCAATCAACACGGTGACGAACCCGGCGGCACCAATGTCCCGTATTCCGACTACACCGGCTACAAGCCGGTCAACCCGCCGGACAAGATCATCGATCCCGACCGCTGGCAGCCCATCACCTTCACCCTGCCGGACGGGAAGAAACTCACGCCCGGATTCCTGACTCCGCAGTGGGGACGGGTGAAGCCGTTCGTCATGGAGCGGGCCGATCAGTTCCGCCCGGGACCGCCGCCCATGACGACGACGGACGACGCCGAGCTGCGCCGCCAGACGGACATGGTGCTCCAGTACAACAACAGCCTCACCAACGAGCAGAAGGCCATCGTGGAGTTCATGCGCGACGGTCCGCGCTCCACCGGCCAAAGCGGTCACTGGCTGCGTTTCGCCCAGGATGTCTCCCGCCGCGACAAGCATGACATCGATAAAGACGTGAAGCTTTACTTCATCATCGCCAACGTCGCCCTGGATGCGTTCATTTCCTGCTGGGAAACGAAACTCTACTACGATTCCTCGCGCCCGTGGACCCTGATCCACCACTATTATAAAGGAAAGACGATCCGCGGCTGGGCCGGTCCCGACGGCGGCGTCCGGGAAATGAAGGGCGAAGAGTGGCACCCCTACTCCCCGCTCAACTTCATCACCCCGCCGTTCCCTGGCTACACCAGCGGCCACGCCACCGTCAGCGGCGCCTGCGCGAAAATTCTCGAACTCTTCACCGGCACGGATGAGTTCGGATTCATCGAGCGCCGGCCGCACTGCGAACTCACCGAGAAGAACGCCGGCGAAATGGTCACGCTCGACCTCAAAACATGGACCAACACCGCCAACATGGCGGCCCTCTCGCGGGCGATGGGCGGCTATCACATCCCCATCGACAACGACGTCGGCCTCAAAGTCGGCCGCGAACTCGCCGTGTGGTCGTTTCCCAAATACCAGGAGTACTTCAACGGCACCGCCAAAGTCCGGCCCTAGCCGGTTTTCCGCATAACCACCTCCCCCGATGCACCGCACCACCCAACGTCTGACGCGGCCCGTGCTTTTGGCCGCAGGTCTCACCGCCTTCACTCAAAGCGCCAGCGGCCAGGGATGAGTGGCCGGCCGCTGCCCGGTCGGGCAGCCGCCCATGCTGCAGACAGGTGTCGGGATCGACGCGCGCCCGTTTTCCGGCTGGCAGGTGAGCACAGGCTGGCGCTGGCTGCACTCGGACCGGCATTATGTGGGGTCGGATTACGAGCCGCACCGCGCCGAGGAGCGCAGTCAGGTGATCAACGACCTCAACACCATCGACTTCAGCGTGACTTATGCCTTCGACGACCGCTTCAGCCTGACACTGGCGGTGCCCTGGGTGGACTACAACCGGAGCAGCGCCGTGCGCCGGCCGGCCAGCCTCGACGCCAACCGCACCGTGGTGGGCAGGTCGAACGTCTCCACCAGCGGCATCGGCGACATCCGCCTGAACGCCAATTACTGGCTGTGGGATCCGGCGGGACACCTTGGCGACCCGGTCGAATCGGAGCCTTCCGGCAAGTCCAGCGGCAAATCCCCGGCCGGCGCGGCGGCCCCGCCCGGACACCGCCGCGGCAATGTCCGCCTCAGCATCGGAGTGGATTTTCCCACAGGCGAAAAAGATGCCCGGGATTACCGGCGCGTCTATGATCCCGCCACCGACGGCGTCCGGACCGATCCCAATCCGGTCATCGTGGATCAGTCGATCCAGCCCGGCGACGGCGGCTGGGGCATTCCCATCGATCTCTTTGCCTACTACAACTTCACCGACCGGCTCTCGGGTTACTTTCAGGGATCCTATCTCATCACGCCCGAGGGTGACAACGGGGTGCGCACCGGCCGCGGCGGTGCGGGCGAGGCGATCATGTCCATCGGGGACGTCTTCATGGCCCGCGCGGGACTGGAGTACAACGCCTTTCCAAAGCAGGGACTCAGCTTCAGCCTCGGCCTGCGCACCGAAGGTCAACCATCCGAGGACCTGTTCGGCAGCAGCATGGATTTCCGCCGGCCGGGGATGAATCTCGCGGTGGAGCCTGGAATCACATGGATGAAGAACGGCTGGTCCGCCTCGCTGCTCTGGCCCATCGTTTTTCATAACAACCGGTTCCAAAGCGTCCCGGACCAGAATGCCAGCACCCCGGCGAATGCCCGGCACGGTGACGCGGCTTTCGCGCAGTCCTACATGATGTTCGTGGTGGGAAGACAATTTTGACCTGCCAGGTTGCAGCAGGTCGATGAACGGCAGGCGCGGGGCTCACCCTGCACCTGCCGCTTCGTTTCAGAATCATGCAGCCGCCCGGGAGGACCCGTTATCCACGGCGGCGATTGAGCAGCCGTTCCTTCATGTCAGCCGGCAGCGGGCTCTCCGCGACCCATGTCCTCGCACTCTCGGGCTCGCGTTCCAGCCACTCGCGCACGATGCGATAGGAAGTTTCGTTGCGCCGGCGTTCATCCGTAATCGTGCCGGCCCACGCCACGGCCGCCTCCGGATCATGCTCCTGGACTTTCCATGCGAAGCGCTCGCGCGGCTGGTCCATTTCCGGACCGCTGCCGAGTTCGTTGAGCCAGTTGCCGGCGTCATTCGGGTTCTTTTCGGCCCACTCATCCACCACTTCCGTCAGAACCCGGGGACGGGCTTCCCCACTGGGCAGGGTGGCAGCCCACTGCGCGGCGGAAGCCGGATCCCGGTCGGCCAGGCGCTCCGCCAGTTCGCCCATCATGCCATTCTTGTAGGGCCCGTCATTCAGCGCCATCACCATGTCCCGCGCGGCGTCGCTCCCCCGAAGCTTCATAAGACTGTCGAGCACATAATTCATGGCCCGGCCGCGGGCTTCGCTGCGGTCCATGTTCTGTGCCAGCAGGGCAGCGGTTTCCGGATTGTCTTTGGCGAGGCCGGAAATCACCGAAGTCATGTGCCAGTTGCCCTCCTCCTTGTCTTTGTTGGGATGCGCATTGGCCCATGCGATAGCGGCCTGGGGATTCTCCCGGGCATAAATGGCCAGCACGGTGCCGGCACCCCATTTGCTGCGCCAGTCATCGTGGGTTTGCGTCCACGCGAGCGCCGCCTCAGGCGATTGTTTCGCCCACATCGTCATCAGGAGATTGAACTCGCGGCCCCGTTCGCGGCCGCTGTAGTTTTCAGTGAGGGCCTCCATCGCCGCCGTCATTTGCTCATCACCCTTGATGCCTTTGGCGAACTCCAGCCATGCCTCCAGCTTCTCCAGCGGATCCTCGATGGCCAGAATGGCCTTCATGCGGGCGGCGGTTTCCTCCGGAGTGAGATCGCTGATCGCTCTGGAACTGCGGCCCGCCTGAGAATCCTGGCCTGCTCCCGCTACTCCGGGACCGCCCGCGGCACTCCGGGAGAATGGAGTTCCGGGCGCATTTTGAATCGCTGCCAGCGCCGCGCTGCGCGGCGAAGCGCCGTGCTCTGCACCGCTGTCATTGCCGGAGAAATGCGTGCCGGCCCAAAACGCGGCGGCACTGCAGGCCGTCCACCCGGCGGCAACAAGGATCAGTTTTTTAGGGGGCATGGTCATGAGCATACGTGGCGTACCAAAGCGGGGATGCACCTGGACATTTCAACGCAAGGGCGGGTGCCCGCTGCGCGCGTGGCGGAGGCCGCTCAGCATAAAGCCGGCGGGCATTCCCTTTCCCAGCACCAGAACCTGAAACCGCGCCCCCATCTGCCCTGGATGCGTCAGGGTTTGAAACTGCCGGAGCCACTTCGCCGCAGCGGCGTCCGGAGCCCTTCCCTCCATGCGAAGCAGGGTCCGCGCCGCCGCTCCGGTGAGAAAGTGTCCCTGGTCCAGCAGACCGAGCACCTCACAACCCGCCGCCCCGATGCGCTCCACGGCGTGCGTCCAGTCCACGTGTGCCGTGATGTCAGTCTCTCCCGGCGCCGCCAGTGGATCCTCGTGCGCGCGGTGGCGTTGGTAACACCGCAGCGTGCCGGTGGCGCGCGACGGATGATAGTAGTCCTCACGCAGATGACCGTAATCGCAGAGGAACACAGCCCCCCGGCTCAGTGAGGCTCCTGCGAGCCAGACTTCCGTGGCCACCGCGGGCGCGACTTCCGTGGTGTAGCCCTCCGGAAATTCCCCCTGCAGGGCGGCAAGCCAGCGCCGGCTGGCGTAGTCGCGCAACTCCGCCTCCACCCAGGAGAGGGCACCGGAGTCGTCGAGCCCGACGCACAGTTCCCGCCACTCGCCGCCGCGCCGGCGCACCCTGCGGAAAGGCACGGCGTCGAGCAGTTCGTTGGCAAAGAACACTCCCGCGGCCGGTTCGCCGAAGCCCCATTTTACTTTCGCGGAAAATTCCGCCACCCGGTGCTGCTGCGCGCGCTGCAGGGCCGGCAGCGGTTCGTCGATGCGATAGGAAACGGCGGCGAAGAAATCCGGCCGCTCGCGCGCCGCCCATGTCAGGACATCGCGGGCGAATGTTCCGTCATCCGCCCCGCGCTCCAGCACTGCGAAAGGCGCGGGCTTTCCCAGCTGCTCCCACACTTCACAAAACTGACCGGCCATCAGTTCACCGAATGCAGCGCCCACGCTCACGCTGGTGAAGAAATCCCCTGCCCTGCCCGTGCGCCCCGGTCCTTTGGCGTAATAGCCGAACTCCGGATGATAGAGCGCCAGCCCCATGTATGTGGGGAACGGCAGCGGGCCGGAGGACCGGATTTGTGATCGCAGGATGTCGGAGAGCATGCGGGGAGTGACCCTGCGATTCCCGCATCGCAGCCGCTGAATCAATGTCAAATGCGCCGCCCCGGGGCGGGCGCATGATCCAGGGCCGCAGCGGCAGCGCTTACGCATGAAGCCGTAACAAAGCTTGTCCCGTCGTTGTCGCGAGACATGGACCATGCCCGGGTGCCTTCCTGCGGGTCTTCCTGTAATTCGTGCGTAAGCCCTGTCCCGGCAGCGGCGTTTTAGAATTTGGCCTTTAGTCCGGGGCCGGTTCCACGTAGAGACCCGCATGAAGCGTTCCCTGCTCATCCTTTTCCTGACCGTCTGCGGCGCCGTGCTGCCGGCGGCCTGCGACGCCCGCGCCAAAGCCGCCGCCCCGGTGCTGCAGAGCGCCGCCACGGAGTGGAGTGCCCCTAACGCCCTCGCCCTGGCGGAAGCGGCGTCCCTCGCCTACGACAGCGGCGCGGCGGCGAAGATCAAGGCCTCCCTGCTGTGCGAAACCTGTGAAATGCTCACCTTCCCGCTCGATCTGCCCGGGGAATTTGAATTCGAAGAGGGCGAGCCGGGCCCGCAGGCCTTCATTGCGGCGGGCCGGGAGCAGATCGTCATCGCTTTCCGCGGCACGGAGATCAACCTGACAGAACTGCTCACCGATGCCGCGGCGCATCCCGTGAGCTTCGCCGCAGAGGTCAAAGGCAAGGCCCACGCCGGATTCGCCACCACTTTCAAAATCGTCTGGCCGGACCTGAAACCGAAGCTCGCCGCCGCGCGCGCCAAATTCCCCGATGCGAAAATCTGGATCACCGGCCACAGCCTCGGCGGCGCGCTCGCGGTGATGGCGGCGGCGCAGATCGCCCTCGTGGAAAAGCAGGCCGTGCAGGGCGTCATCACCTTCGGCGCTCCCGTGACCGGGGACGAGGAATTCCACCGGCACCTCGCCGAATCGCTGGGCTCGCGCCACTGGCGCGTGGTGCATGAACGCGACCTCGTCACGCTCGACCTCTCCTCACTGAAAATCCCCTTCGTCCCCATTCCGGAGGAACTCACCCGTCTGCGGCACGGCGGCAAAGCCATGTGGCTCAACAGCGACGGCACCCTCGCCGCGGAAGGTGACGCCACCGCCGCCCTCGCCGCGGATTCCGTTAGATTCATCGTCAAATGGCTCAAAAGCCGCCAGTGGGAACCGCCCGACTACCTGCTCACCCGCCACAGCATGGCCCGCGGCTACCTGCCGGCGCTGCGGAAAATTCCGAAAAACTGAAAACGCGACGGCCTCACTGTTTCGCTTCCGCCCGCGCGAGCACGGTTTCCACAAGACGCGTGTTCCAGGGAAAGGCACCGCGGGCCTTGGCGTCGTCGAGTTCCTTGCGGGCTTCGCCGGATTTTCCCTGAAGCGCGTGGATCAGCGCGCGGTCACACACCAGGGTCAGGTCGGGATTCTCCGGGCGGAGGCGCAGTTCGATCTCAGCGAGCGCGGCCTCCAGATCGGCGGCGGCCTCCGCTTTTTTGCCGTCGTGCAGCAGCGCGCGGGCGCGGCGGATCAGCCAGCTGGACTTGTAGCGGCAGTCTTCGATCTCGCGATTGATCTCGGGCAGCACTTCGGCGGTGCGCCCCGCATCGATGAGCGCCTCGATCCATGCGATGCGCAGGACGAAGCTGCGCAGTTTCCGCTGCGCGTCCGCGAGGTCGCGCACACGGTCGGCGTGAAGTTCCAGCCGGCGCTGCGCCTCGCTGCGCAGGAGGCACAGTTCCAGACTGATGTCCTGACTCAGGGCGATGCCTTTTTGCGCGACTGCCAGGGCTTCCCTGTCACGGTCGCTTTTCAAATAAAGGTCCGTGAGCACTTCGCAGCAGGATGGAACGTGAAAGACCGCAGCATCGGTCGCTGCGGCGATGGTTTCCTCCAGCCGGCGGATCGCCTCCGCACGTTTCCCCTCGGTCTCATCGAGTCGGGCCAGCTCCCGCGCGGCGGGAATGAAATCCTTGCGGAGGGAGAGCGCTTTTTCAAAGTCGGCGCGGGCCTCGGCCGGCCGTGGAATCTCCCGGAAATTCACGCCGCGCTGGAAGTAGAGTTCCGGCTCGGCGGGATGGAGTGAAATTTGCCGGTTGAGGTCCTCGATGCGCACTTCATGCCCCGGGTCGGCCGCCGCTCGAACGGCCAGCACCGCCAGCAGCAGGAGCTGACGCACCGGTTTCATGACTTCGTCGATGCACCCGCCGCCGTGTCCTTGGCCTTGTCTTCACCTTTCGAATCGGGCCGCTGCTCGCGGCTGCGCATTTTAAGAGGACCCTCCGGAGGCTCGGGTGCGCGCGGTTTCTTGATGCGCACCGGCGGCGACTTGGCGTCCTTCACGATCTGCACTTTGTCGCGCTCCTTGCCGTTGGCGTCGAGCATGATCGAGGTCAGCCTGTCGCCGTCCACCGTGACGATGACCGACCCCCATTCGAGAATGGTGCGGCGCATGAGGGGATGCGGGTGCTCTTTGCGCGAGAGCGCCTGTCCGCCATGCCCGGCCACGATTTGCAGGGCGCCGTCGTTAGCGTGAATCCCGGGGCGCTTGCGATAGGGCCCCTGACCCGAGGGATCGCCGGAACGGTCGTCCAGCACGACGTTTTCCGCAGTGCTGGGGGTGGAGTAGGCGCCGTCGATGAGGAAGCTGCGTTCATAGATGTGGCTGTGCCCGGTAAGGACGAGGTCCACGCCGCCCGCCTCGAGGATCGGCATGATGTTGGCCCGCATCTCGATCAGGTCTTTCTCCTTGTCGGAATCGTGCGACCCCTTGGTGTAGGGCGGATGGTGCCAGTAGGCGATGATCCAGCCGGCCTTGGTTTGTTCCAGGTCGGACTTGAGCCAAAGCGCCATGGGCCCGCTGGCGCTGCGGGAGAGGTCATGCGAATCGAGGCAGATGAAGTGAATGCGCCCGAAGTCCCACGAGTAATAGGCCTCCATGCCGCTCGCGATGCCGCCGGCTTCCCCGAACTTGGGCGAAACGTAGGCGTCGTAGTAGGGACCGATGCCGGTGCTGCCCTTGGAGGTGCCGCCTTCGTGGTTCCCCATGGCCGGCCAGCAGGTCAGACCGCGCAGCGTGGGGCTGTAGATATCAAAGAATCCCATCTGGAACTCACTGTCCATGCCTTTGTTATAGGCCATGTCCCCGACGTGCATGAAAAAGTCCACCGGCGTGCGCGTGCGGTCGCGCCACTTTAGAAAGGCGGTATGCACATCGCGCTGACTTTGCGTGGCCGTGCCGCTGTCGCCAACCACCCAGAAGGTGCAGGGCCTCTCCTTTCCCGCTTCCGGCAGTGTGTTGAACGTGCACACGCCGTCATCGGGGGTGAGCAGTTTGCCGGCATCGTAAATGCCGTAATAGTATTTGGTATCCGGCTGCAGCCCGGTCACCGAGGCCTCAAACTGCGTCGTGCCTTTTGGAGCCGCGAAAAGCGGCGGCTCTCCCTCCGTGGAGGGACCGTCGGCAATCGCGCGGCGGGCCGGAATGCGGTCGATGTTGAACACCATGTCGAGTTGCTTCGGAGAGGTCCCGACGCGCACTTCCGGAAGCATGACACTGCGGGTTCGCCAGACGATGGTGACTCCGGTGGTGGTATTCAGCTGCGGATAAGGCCCTCTGGAAAAAACGACGTCTGCCGGGGACGTCAGAGGAAACGCTAAGATTGCGGCCGGAAAAAGAAGCAGTCGGGCGGTGTTTGCAGGCATGCGTAAAGAATACCGCATTAGTCCTGCCGGTGACAACCCGGGCAAGTGAAGAAGTCACCGGAAAGACGGCCGAACTCCAAACCGCGCGAACCGAAGCAGCGCGACAGCACCCCCATTCAGCAGCGGACGGAGAACCGCTTAACGCCGGCGCCGGGCCAGAAGTCCGAGGGCCGCGAGCACACCCAGTGCAGTGGTCGAGGTTTCCGGAATGACGCGCAGCGAACCATCCACTCCCAGGCGGTTGTCCCACGACCAGTCACCCGAAAGTGACGGCAGATTGACGACGCTGAAGCTGTCCGTGAACGACGCGGCATCGAAGATGTCGAAAGTGTCGCCCAGTTGCAGGGTGCCGCCGGTCAGGCTCACGTCCAGCGTGCCGCCGTAATCGAGAATCCCGGAGACCACGACCCGGTCGGAGACCGGGGCTCCCGTGCGGTCGAGTTCGATCAGGGTTTCCCCATTGAGGGTGAGGTTTCCGGCGAACGTGAGCGTGCCGACCGAAGTGCCGGGCGAGAGGGTGCCGTCCACCGTAGTGTTTCCGTTCACGGAGCCATTGCCGGAAATCGTCTGGGACAGGGGAATATTCAAGCCGCCGGCGAGGGCGGAGCCGTCGAAAGCGGCGCTCGCGGCCACTGTGATGGAGGAGGACGGGTTGAGCGACGCTCCGGGTCCGAGAACGAGCATGCCCTGGGAAATGACTGTGGGCCCGCTGTAGGTCGAGACGCCATTCAGTGTCAGCGTGCCCGCGCCGAGTTTGGTCAGGCCGCCAATGCCGTCCAGACCGACGGCGGTGCCGACATTGAATCCATTCGTGTCGATGACGGCGCCCCCGGCGAGAATCTCAGACGTGCCGCTGGTGAATGCCGGGAAAAGCTCTCCCTGATCACTCCGGGCGCGAAGGGTGCCGCCATTGAAATTCAGGCTGGCGAGACCGCCTCCGTTGTTGATACGCTGAATCGTGTTGGTGAACAGCACGCCACTGTTCAGATTGACCGTGCCGTTGCCGGCGGTGCCGCTGCCGTCGCCGCCCACAAAAACGTTGGCGGCGTTGACCGTGGCGCCGCTGAGGTTGAAAATTCCTGTACCTCCACCGATCCAGCCGACGACCATATTGCCGCCGATGTTTCCGGTGCCCCCCTGGGCGTCATAGGTGCCGCTGCCGGCGGCTCCCTCACCGAGGCGCAGTTCGTTGGTTTCGTTGTAAACGCTGGTTCCCTTTTGGGTCAGCACTCCCACGCCATTGATGCTCCCGATGATCGTGTGGTTGCCGGCTCCGTGATTGAGAGTGCCGGCATTGAGATTGTAGGTGCCGTTCCCGCTGTCACGGCCGATGGCGAGCCAGTTGTTGGCGGTCACCGTGCCCCCGTTCTGGTTGACGACGCCGGTGGATTGCGGGCCGTTGCCGACCCACATTTCACTGGCGGCGGTGGCGACGGCATTGTCTGAAATGTTGAGCGTGGCGGACGTGTCTCCGCCGGTGTTGTTGCTGTGGCTGACCGCAAAGACCCCGCCGCCGGCGTTGGTGGTCTGAAGCACGGCGTTGCCTGAGAGATTGTAATTCGCCTGCGTTCCCGAGTGGCGCCCCAGGATCACCCAGTTGTTGCCGGTCGCCGTGCCGCCGGTTTGATTCACGGTGCCATTCCCCCCAGAGAGATTAGCCGCGCCGTCCCGGTTGCCGATGACATACTCGGTGGTGGTGATAGAGCCGCCGGACATGTTGAGGAAACCGGTGGAAGCTTCGTTGCCGACGATGAAGAAGCCCGTGGCATTGACGGTGCCGTTATCCAGATTCATCGTCCCCGTGGCACCCGCACCGAACGTGCCGACGTACATCCACGCTCCTCCATTGGTGGTGACGGTGCCGCTGGTGTTGACGTTCAACGTCCCCGTGGAGCCGGCGCCTTCCGCCACGCGAAAATCTCCGGTGGTGTGGGAACCGGAACCCGTACCGAATCCGGTGAAGGTGCCGCCCGCGGCGGCGGTGTCCGCGATGTTATAGGTTCCGGTGCCGCCGCCGTTGCCGACGAAGGTCCATCCGTTGGTGTTATGGTTTCCGGCCACCTGATCCACCCGGCCGCTCGTGCCCGCGCCCACCCCCACTTTCATGTCGCGAATGATCAGCGATGTATCCCCATTGATGAGCGCGGTGCCGCCGTTGTTGACGAAACGGTCATTGTCCGGAAGAGCGGCGTCCACATTCCAGTTGGCAGGATCGTTCCAGTTGCCGGCGGCGGTGTTGAACTGCCAGTTGTTTTGAGCAGCAGCGATCGACGCTGAGGCCACGAATGCCAGGAGGAGTGGTTGCTGCATTTTCATGGCGAATGAATCGATTGAGTGGATGAACGGGCGCAAATTGACGACGAATTGTCTGCCCTTTTAGCGACTCCCTCCTCCGGAGACAATGTTTATGCCTGATAAAATCATGCCCGGCGACTAAGGATTTGCGCAGTCCACGACGACCGGAGCTACGGATTTCCGGATGCCTCCGGGTTCGAGAGAAGTTTTTCAGCGCGCGCCAGTTCCTCTTTCGATAACTTCGGTCTCAGCGAATCGCGGGCTGCCGCGGCCCCTGCGGCGCCGGCGGCGGCGGCCCGGCAGTAGTTGACGTAGGCGAAAGTGAGATTCTTTTCGGTGCCGAGGCCCTTCTCGAACAATCCTCCGAGGAGCAACTGCGCCTGAGGAAACCCGGCCTTCGCGGCGCGGGAGTACCAAAAACCCGCGCGGTCATAATCCTGCGGCACCGTGTCTCCGGTTTCGTAGCAGCGGCCGAGATTGGCCATTGCCGCGGGAAAGCCTGCCTCGGCAGCGACGAGGAACCATCCCAGCCCCGCCGGCCGGTCGGCTCGGATCCCGGTTCCCGCCCGATAACGCACGCCGATTTCATTGGCAGCGGAGAGGCTGCCGGCGCGGGCGGCGGCCAGAAAACCTTCCGTGGCCTTGTCAGCGTTTTTCTCCAGCCCCCCGAGTCCCTCATCGGTGAAACGGGCCAGGGCGAAGAGTGCATCGGGCTGGTGTTTTTCCGCGGCACGTTCATAGAATCCCCGGGCCTCGGTGAAGAGCCGGGTCCTGTCGGACGCCGCATCGGCCTGATGAGCCTGCTGCTCGGCGAGGACACCCAGCCGGGCGAGCGCGCCGGCATCGCCGGCTTCCGCGGCGGCATTGAGCAAGAACCTCGCCCGGTCTTCATCCCGCGGCACCCCGGGTGCCCCGGCCGACAGAATCTGAGCCATGCGGAACTGCGCGGCCGGAGTGCCGGCTTTCTCCAGCCATTCCAGCGCAGCCGCGCCGTCGGCCTTTACTCCCCTGCCATTGAGCAGGAAATCAGCGTAGCCCAGCGCCGCGTCGGGATGGCCCGATTCGGCTTCCTTTTTCAGCAATCCGGCGGCCGTGGCGAAGTCGCCCTTCGCCGCGGCGTCGGCGGCCGCCTTGAGCGACGGGGGAAGTTTGGGCGCGGCACCGGCGGCGGAAGTTTCCTGCTCCGTCGCGCGCAACCCGGGCAGTGGAACGCCCTGGGCATGCCCTCCGGAAGGCAGGTGCAGCACCAGTGCGGGCAGTAAAATCAGCAGCCGGGTCACGGGAGTGAACAATTGAGAGTTGCCGCACTGCCGTCCCACCGGCTCTCCGATTTCCGTCCTCCGCCCGCCACGGAAACGGTGGCCGGTTTCCCGCTGCGCACGGCGAACCACGCGGTCGCATCACTTTGACTCCAGTAGCCGGACCCGGCACTGAGCGAAACCGTCTGCGGCGGCTCGCCTGATTGTGTCAGGGTAACGGTGGCGGTGGTGCCTGCGGGGAGCCTGACCGCCAGCCACTGCGAAGTTCCTGACAAGGGAGAGGTGGTGAAGGCGTGCAAGACGCCGTTGCTTTGCGAGCCAAGCAAGTCGGGCGAGCCGTTGCCATCGAGGTCCAGCACCACTGCGGCGCGATTGTCGCCAGGGATGACCAGCCCGCTCTGCAGCGGCTCCACAGGCGTGAACTTTCCTTTCCCGTCGCCGGCGAGGAAAAGCCCCACGCCGCCGTCGAACGCACCCGTTTCAATCTGCGGCCCGAAAATGAAGTTCTGGTTCAGGAACAGGTCCACCCTGCCGTCGCCGGTGAAGTCCGCTGCTGTTATCCCCATCGCCGGCGACACCTGAGCCAGTCGCGGCAGCGGCTGAAAAGTGAACTTGCCGCCTTCATTGACAAACACGCCGGTCTCGAAGGCCGTGACGCTGAGCATGCGCGAGGACTCCAGCCGCGCCGGCGTATAGATCTCCGCGAGGCTCGCGGTGGCGAAGGTTTTGAAGGTCTTGAACTTGTCCGCGATAAACGGCATCGCGCGTGACGAGCAGCTGCGGCCGCGCTCGGGGTAAAGCATGTCGCCCTCGCGTTTCACTTCCACAAACTGGGCGCCCTTGCCATCGAAGTCACCGTAGTAGGCCAAATGCGGATGCGCGATATCCGGCGTTTTATATTTCGTGTTCAGCCCGAGATTCCCCGCCACGAAATCGAGGTCGCCGTCGTGGTCGATGTCCGCCGGAGCGACACTGTTCCAAAACCCCGTGACTTCCGCGAGTCCGGCATCCCCGGTCTTTTCCACCAGCCGGCCATTTTCCTGATGGAAATAGCGCACCGGGCCCCATTCAGCCGCCACCAGCAGGTCCGCTCGCGCATCGCCGTCCATGTCTGCCGCGCAGGCACCGGTCACCAGCGGAGCCGGACCGGAATCACCGGGCATCGGTTGAGCGAGGAATTTCCCCTTCCCGTCGTTCACCAGCAGCCGTGAGGGTTCGCTTTCCGGATACTTTCCGGGCTTCACACGGGTTCCGACAAAGAGGTCCACATCCCCGTCACTGTCAAAATCCGCCGCCACCGCGCAGGAGCCGCTGAGCGCATCGGGTGGCAGTGACCCGGCGGGCGCGGCGGTGAATTTCCCCTTTCCGTCATTGAGATAAAGGCGGTCGCGCAGTTCCGCCGCGCCCTCGTTGAACTCGTTGCTGCCGCTGACCACGAACAGGTCGGCATCGCCATCGCCGTCGGCATCGAAGAAGACCGCGCCCTGGTCTTCGCAGGCTTTGTCCTTCGCGAAATCCGCCACGTATTGGAGTGCGAATTTCCCGCCGCCCTGATTGAGGCGCAGCTCGCCGATCTGCCCGGCCGCGGCGCCAGTGTAAAAATCCGCATCGCCGTCGCCGTCCACATCGGCACACGCCAGCGCGGGCCCCAGTTGTGAAAGCGCCCACGGCAGCAGCGACTGCAGCGGCTTCTCGAAATCCTTCTCCCAGCCCGCATCCTTGTGCCGCGCGCTGGCCAGGGGCTGGAGTCTCCTGAATAACTTTTGACCAGGTCCGGTGTCGCCCGCCATGGTCGAGCCCTCCTTCACTTCCAGCAACTGACCGGAATTCGCCTTCAAAGTCTGCCGCAGACCAGTCCAGAATGGCCACCGAATTGAAATGTCCGCCTCCTTGTCGGCCCCGAGCCCGAAATAGAGCACCGCCTCATTCGATGATAGATAGCCGGTCTGCGGCGAGAGATACCTTACCTGGAGGCCCGACTTCGTGCTTACACTGACCCACGCTCCAATACCGTCGCGGTTCGACTCCGTCCCCCGCAGTTTCACCGCGAGCCAGTTTCCTTTCGCCTCATTGCGGTAGATGAGGTTTGGCTCTTCCAGGTTCACCGTGACGAGATCGAGATCGCCGTCGCGGTCGAGGTCGGCATAGGCCGCCCCATAAGTTACGCCCTCATGGCCCAGCCCCCAGGCATCGCTCGTTTCCTCGAATTTCTCGCCCTTCACGTTGCGGTAGCTCCGGTTCTTCTCCTTCCGCATCTCACCGTCTTTGAAATAGTCGAACATGTGTTTCCCCACCAGCATGTCCTCGGTGATCTTGAGATCGGAGTCGTTCATGTGCCGGCTGATGCCGTTGGTGAAGTAAAGATCCTGCCAGCCGTCGAGGTCGAAGTCGGCGAACTTGACGGCCCATGTCCAGTCGGTGCTGCTGACTTTCCATGCATAGGCCCCTTCCAGGAAACGCCCTGTTCCCGTATTGATGTAGAGCGCGTTGCGCATGTATTGCGGCGGATCTTCGAAAAAGGATCGCTTCAGCGTGACGCCACCCATGACACCCATCGTGGTCTTGGATTTGTAGTGTGAAGTGGCGCTCATGTCAGCCACGAGCAGGTCGAGGCGGCCGTCGTTGTTCACGTCCCCGAAATCCGCGCCCATACTGAACCACGGTGTGTGCGGGACGGACTCGCTGAGGGTGTTCGTGAAGGTCCCGTCGCCGTTGTTCCGGTACCACTTGTCACCGGCGATGAAATCGTTCCCCACGTAGATGTCGGGATCTCCATCCGCGTCCGGATCCCACCACGTCACGCTTAGACCGTCTCCCTTGCCGCTGATGCCGGCTTTGGCTGTCGTATTCTCAAATGCCGGCACTCCGGCCGCGCTGAGATCCTTCTGACGAAAAAGGTAATCCGGGGTGCCGATCGGCTCCGTGCCCCAGTTGTTGGCGTCCCAGCGCCATACCTGGTAGTATTTCTCCGCCTCCGGGAGCAGCACCGGGAGCCGGCCCCCCTCTCCGCTGCCGGGGACCACCGGGAGTTTCGTCGGTGTCCCTTTCGGGTCTTCGATCCGGTTGGTCAGCACGTAGAGGTCCAGCTTTCCGTCGCCATCATAATCGGCGAACGCGGCACTGTGCGAGCAGTCCACCACATCGAGACCAGCCTCTTTCGCACACTCCCGGAACGTCACCGGCTCCCCGGATTTTCCGGGACCCATGTTCAGCCAGAGTTCGTTCGGCTGCATGTAGTTGCATAAATAAAGATCGGGGCGCCCGTCGTTGTTAATGTCCGCCACCGCAACTCCTGCGGTCCAGCGGTCGCCGCCATCGAGCCCCTTGCCGCTGCCGGCGGTGATGTCCGTGAATTTGAGATCAGCGGTCTGCCGGTAAAGCCGGTTGGGTCCGGTGGTGCCGGCGAAAAAGAGATCCGGTTTTCCGTCGCCGTCGAAATCCGCCACCGCCACGCCGCCGCAGGTCATTCCGCTGTGATAGAGGTAGTTCATCGGATGATCGACATTCATGCGGTTCACCTCCGTGAGCCCCGTGTGCTCCGGGCCGAGACGACTGAACAATTTCCCCGCGCCGGTGGCTGAAACGGCGGCCGGATCCGCCGCCGCGGTCAGCGCCGCGGGGAAAATGATCATTGAAAGCAGCAGCGATCTCATGCAGGCGATGGTGGGCACCCCGATTCTTTCCGTCAAGCCTGCAAAGTCAGCCGGACCCGCGCGTCCCTCCATCCGGCTTGATTCCCTTCGAGGCTGCACCACGCTCGCCGCTTTTCCAATCCCCGCACCTTTTCCGCCGCCCTACCCACCCAGATGCAGAATCTGCTCATCATCGACCCCGAAACCGATTTTCTCGACTGGGCGAAACGCCACCTCACCACCCCGCATGTCGAAGTGACCACCGCGGCTTCCGCTGAGGAGGGGCTCAAACTTTTTGCGACGCTCCGGCCGGATCTGGTGTTCGTGGAATACCACCTCCAGCCCGCCAACGGGGTCGAGATTCTCAAACACCTGCGCCAGCAGGATCCGCAGGTGCTCGTGGTGCTCTGCACGGCATGGCCGCCGACCAATGCCGTGATCGAGGCCATGAAACTCGGGGCCTTCGATTTTCTCCGCAAGGAATCGCTCACCTACGAGCTGCGCCCCGTGGTCGAAAATGCCCTGCGCACCCGTGAAGCGGCGCGCACGGAAAAACCCGCGGAATCCGGACCGCCGCTCGACCTCAGCGAAGTCATGATCGGCCAGAGCCCCGCCATGCAGGCTGTTTTCAAAATGATCGGCCGCGTCTCCCGCTCGGACGCGGCGATCATGATCACCGGCGAAAGCGGCTGCGGCAAAGAGGTCGTGGCCCGCGCCATCCAGCGCTTCAGCCTGCGCTCCGCACGCGAGTTCGTGGCCATCAATTGCGCCGCCATTCCCGAAACCCTGCTGGAGAGCGAGCTCTTCGGCCACGAAAAAGGCGCGTTCACCGGTGCCACGGCACAGCGTCAGGGCAGATTCGAGCAGTGCGACGGCGGCACTCTCTTTCTCGACGAAATCGGCGAGATGCCGATGCATGTGCAGACCAAGCTGCTGCGCGTGCTCCAGGAGGGGGAATTCAGCCGCGTGGGCGGCAACGAAACTCTCAAGACCGACGTGCGCATCATCGCCGCCACCAACCGCAACCTCGAGCGCGAAGTCGAGCGCGGGAAGTTCCGCGAGGATCTGTTTTACCGGCTCAACGTCGTGCGGATTCACATTCCCCCGCTGCGCGAACGGCCCGACGACATTCGCCCCCTCGCGCAGTTCTTCCTCCAGCGCCTCGCCCGCAAGAAGAACAATCCGCGGCTCGGCTTCTCCGACGACGCGCTGGCGCTGATGGAGCGCTACAACTGGCCCGGCAATGTTCGCGAACTGGAGAACACACTGCAGCGCGCCACCGTGCTCGCGCGCACCGATGTCATCACCTCCGCCGACCTCCCGCTGGGGCAGCATTCCGCGGCGAAACCCGCGGAGGACAGCGGCGGCGATCTCAATCCGGAGCGCGCCGCCCGGTTCCTGCTCGAGGCCGGAATCGAAAGCGGCGAGCCGGCGCTCGCCTGGATCGAACGGCTGCTGGCCCGCACCGCGCTCGAAACGAACGGTGATGACCCGGCCGCCGCCTCGAAATCGCTCGGTCTCAAACCGGCCGCCTTCAAAAAACTGCTCACCCCGCCCGCCCCATGAAAACGCTCCTTCTTTCCGTCATCGCCGCCGTCACCGCCCTGGCACAGGAACCCGCCGCGCCCGCCGCGCAGAAATTCGACTTTCAGGCGCTGCAGCCCGGCGATCTGCCTGACGAATTCATGTCCACCGAGCAGGAGGCGAAGTTCTCCATCACCGCGGACGGCGACAACAAACTCATCGAACTCGCCGGGCAGCCGATTGTGGACGGCGGCGTGCTGCTGGGGAAGAACTTCAAGGGCGCCTGCACCGTCACCGCGCGAATCAAGGCCACCGGCAAGCGCCGCACCCAGCCGCGGTTCGGCGTCGGTCTCCACGGCATCAGCGGCCCGCGCCTGCTCGTCGTGCCCGCGGAAAAATGCATCAAAATCATGCGGAATACGGAGAAGGAGGAACCCGTGGCCTCCGCTCCCTACACCTGGACCTCCGGGACATGGACGCGGCTGGAATTGAGCATCCAGCCCGCCGCGGGCGGCAAGGCAGCGGTGCTCGAAGCGCGCGTCTGGGAGGACGGCAAACCCCGCCCTGATGCACCGACCCTGACATGGCAAAGCCCTGACCCTCCCGCCCAGGGCAAAGCCTCCGTCTGGGGCACGCCTTATGCGGAACTGCCCATTCAGTTCGACGACATCGAAGTGAAGTGACGCGCGGCAAATTCCCGTGGCCCGGGAACGCACGCTGTGCCATGACGCCCCATGTCCGAGACTCCGCTTTCGCTCCGCTCCTTCCTGCGCCCCAACGGACGCACCGTGATGGTCCCCATCGACCACGGCACCGCCATTCCCGTGCCCGGCCTGGAGCATCCGGAGAATCTCATCGCCGCCCTGCGCCCGTGGGCGGACGGCTTCGTGGTCAATTACGGCCTCGCGCGCCGCTTTCGCGCCGCTCTTCACGACCGCGCGATCTGCCTGCGCACGGATGTTTACAAGCCAGCGCGCGACGGACAGCCCGACCATGGCGCATGGATGATTTACGGCGCCGCCGATGCCGTGCGCGCCGGCGCGAACAGCGTCATGCACATGCTCTACACGCATCACCCTGACGAAGCGCGCCAGTTTCGTGAAAGCGCCCGGCTCATCGGCGAATGCCACGCCGCCGGACTCCCGGTGATCACCGAAGTGCTGCCTTTTGGGCTGGGCCGCACCGCAGATTATACACCGGAGCATGTCAGTTTCGCCGTGCGCGCTGCGGCGGAACTCGGCGCCGACGTGGTGAAAACCGCATGGCCCGGCGACAGGGATGCCTTCCGCCGCATCGTGGACGCCTGCTTCGTGCCCGTCATCGTGCTCGGCGGCGCCGCGGGCGACGACGCCGCCATTCTCCGCATGGTCGAAGAAGCCATGAGCGCAGGAGCCGCCGGCATCGCCATTGGACGAAATGTCTGGCAGCATCCGCAGCCGTCACTGATGCTGCGCCGCCTCCACGCTGTCGTGCACGAGAACGCCACCGCCGGCGACGCTCTCGGCCTGACTTTTCAGCAATCCTCCCCGGTCGTTTGAGTGTCCTTCCTTCCTGACGAAGCCTTCGATCACGTCGCCCGCGCCCACGCGCAGGGCCGGCTGGCGCATGCTTTCTTGATTTCGGGCGGCAGCAGCGAAGACATGCATCACCTCGCCGTCCGCATCGCCGCGCTCGTCAACGGCTGGCGGGGCGTCGCCACTCTCGACGACCTCCGCGCCAGAGGCGCCATCGTCGTCGAACCCGAAGGCAAAGTGCGCCAGATCAAGGCGGACACCATGCGGGACGCCGGACGGCGCCTTCAGTTCACCAGCGAGGCCCCGGTGAAGCTCTGCATCATTTCCGATGCCGACCGTCTCAACCCCACGTCCTCCAACTGCTTTCTCAAAACCCTCGAGGAGCCGCCTGACAACTCGCTCATCCTCCTCCTCACGCGCACGCCCGAACAGTTGCTCGACACCATCCGCTCCCGCTGCGTCCGCCTGCCGCTCCGGCAAAGCTCCGCCCACGGCCTCACCCTCACCGAATCCGGCGAAGCTCTCGTGAACCTGCTCGCGGCTTACTTTTCCCCGGAGAAACCCGACGATGCCCGCGCCGCCGGCCTGCTCGCCGAAGTGCAGGCGATCTTCGACGAAGTGAAGGGCGACATCGTGTCGCGCCACAAATCCGCACTCAAGGAGGAGGTCGAAACCTACGGCAAGACCACCGACGGCGTCTGGCTCAAGGACCGGGAGGATTATTACAGCGACCTGACCGAATCCGCGTGGCAGGAGCAGCGCAATGACCTGCTGAGCCTGCTCTTCACATGGCTGGGCGAAATCCAGCGGCGTCATTTCGGACTTCCGGCCTGCGACCTGCCGGCATGGTCCGCCACCACCGAACAGCTCGCCGCGCGCTATCCGCTGGAGGACGTGCAGCGCCGGCTCAGGGCCGTGGACGAAATGCGGCGCAATCTCGCCACCAATGTCCGCGAGGTGCTCGCCCTCGAAGTCGGGTTTCTCAAAGCCTTTGGCAAATAGCAGTCCGCCTACTCCCGGGCCTTGTCGTAGGCCGCGATGATGCGCTGCACCACCCGGTGCCGGATCACGTCCTCGCCGGCAAACTGACAGAAAGCGATGCCCTCCGTGTCCGGCAGAATGCGCAGCGCCTCCGTCAGGCCGCTGGTGCGCCGGTCTTTGAGGTCGATTTGTGAAGGATCGCCCGTGACCACACACTTCGATTTCTCGCCCAGCCGCGTCAGGAACATCAGCATCTGGCTCTGCGTCGTGTTCTGCGCCTCGTCGAGAATGATGAAGCTCCGGCTCAGCGTCCGCCCCCGCATGTAGGCCAGCGGCGCGATCTCGATCTGGCCGCGGTCTATCATTTTCTCGATCTCGTCAGGCTCCAGAATGTCATAGAGAGCATCATAGAGCGGACGCAGATAGGGCAGCACCTTTTCATTGAGATCGCCCGGCAAAAACCCCAGCGCTTCGCCCGCCTCCACCGCCGGACGGCTCAGCACGATGCGCGCCACGTCGCCGGCCTTGTAGGCGGCCACGGCACTGGCGACGGCGAGAAAAGTTTTGCCCGTGCCCGCCGGTCCCGTGCCGAAGGTGACATCGTGGTTCCGGATGGCCTGCAGATAAGCCAGCTGCCCCTTCGTGCGCGCCACCACCGGCGGCTTGCGCGGCGAGCCGGAGATTTTGAATTCCGTCAGTTCCTCAAGGAGCGAATCCCCGGGACCACTCGCCGCCGGCGCCTCCGGCGGAGGCGCCGCATTGTCCATCGCATAGCGGAAAAAGTGCCCGTTGATCTCGGTGCCCTTGCGGCGCGCCTTCTCGAGCTGCTCGAACACCCGGCGGCCCGTGGCCACGCCGTTCTCGTCGCCCTGAAACCGGATCCAGCCGTCGCGCGTGGTGATGCGAATGCCCGCCTGCTGCTCGAGGGCTTTCAACAGGGTGAGGTCTCCTCCGAAAAGGCTTTGGAGAAAATGAGGGGTTTCGTATTCTAAAGTCGCGGTCGTCATGCTGCGCGGGAAGCCGCGACACTGAGAGTGCGCGGCGGCCTGCGACGCAAGTTTGAATTCAAGCCCGCTTCCGGACGGCTGCGGCGCCTCAATCTTTCCGTCAGGTTCACAGCGGATTCACCACGGTGTGCTACATTTCCGCCGCCGTTCCCCGGCACCGACCAACATGAAACCACACCTCCCCATCCTCTGCGCGGCGGCGCTGCTCGTCCCGTCCTGCACGACCCCTGTCAGCGACTCGAGCCGTTCCTACATGCCGGCCTCCGCTGCCGGTAAAACCAGTCTCTCCGGCGCCACCGTCGCCGGAGAGTTCATTCCCGCCGGCGGCAACTCGTTCAAGTTCGCCCTCTATGCCACGGGCGGCTACGGACTGCACCGCAACATGACCGTCCACGGCCTGACCTATCGCTGGTCCTCCGGCGTCAGCGATTCGATCCCCGCCGCCTATACAGGAAAGAGCGTGACCTTCCGCAACAGTCTGTCGTCCGGTGTCACCCAGGCCACATGGCATGCCCCCGGTGAATTGCGCGCCGACTTCGCCAAAGAATCCGCCGTCACCGTGGAGGCGGACGTCTCCATCAATTCCCGCAACGGCACTGAACGCCGTGTCGTCGCCTTGAAATTCGACCGCGCCGCAGCGCAGCCTGTGGTCCAAAGCGCGCCGATGGAACTCGTGCGCGAAGCCAAAATGCGGAACGTGCCGCTCAGCGACGTGGACATCGGCGCGAACCGGCTCGACTGGCAGCGCTGAGGCCGCCGCTAACGCCCCAGCCGTTTTCCAAGGCGCTGGCGCACATCCGCGGCGAATCGTTCGATGTGCGCCAGCGTCCAGTCGAGAAGGTCGAGCGTGCCGTCATTCACCAGCGGCGTGAGATCCATGGCGAAAGCGATCTCCGTGGCTTCGTCCGTGGCATGACTGTCAAAAAACGTCGCATTGGCGCGGCGGCGTCCGGGCACGGCGAGGTCGTAGCGTTTTCCGCCGGCGATCTGGGAATCGAAAATGCCGCCCAGCGCCGCGGCAAGATTTTCGTGACCGCTGCAATGATGGATGACCTTCTCCGCGTCGTTCATCCAGTCGAGAGTGCGCCACACTTCGCAGCCATGAACCGCCGCGGGCCGGCGCTCCGCGGGCAGCGCACGCAGGGCTTCGATGAGCGCCACCATGACCCCGAGATGCGTGTCGTGTTTGTCCGCGGGCTGGTGCGTGTAAATGATCTGCGGACGGCAGTGCGCGAGAATTTGGGAAAGGTCATCGCGCAGGCGCGTGTCGTCAGGGCTTTTCACCACGCTGCTCGGATGGTCGAGCTGAATCATCACCGCGTAACGTCCCACGATGGCTGCCTGCCGCTGCTCTTCGCGGCGCACTTCCTGCATCTGCGCATCGGTGTAGTCGCGATAGGCTCCCGTGCGTGAACTGCCCGCGCCATTCGTGCAGGTAACGCCGCCGAAGTGAAGCGTCCGCGAGTGGAAGCACTCTTTGATGCCATGGAAGGCCATGAACTCCAGATCATCCTGATGCGCGCCGACGCCGAGATGGGTAACGCGCGCCAATGCCTCCGGCGCGGGGATGCCGTCGGGTGTGAAAGTGGTGGCAGTGGGCCGGGTGAAGGTCATGGGAAGTGTTCAGTTCGCGGTGCTCGGCAGGTCGGGACAAGAGAACATTGAACACCGAACATCCAACATCCAATGTCCGAACGGCACTTCGTCCGCGCTTTGCGACCTTCAAGCATTCGATGTTGGATGTTCGGTGTTCGATGTTCTCCTCTTTCTGACCACGCCTTACAGGAGAGCCGGCAAACTCGCCGCCGCCACGGCCTGCCCCACCCGCCGGCTCTTCTCGTCCGGAAGCTGCACGTTCACCCGCGCCGCAAGGTCAGGAAATTCCTCCGCCAGAATATGACGGGCACTGCTGAGAATGATATTTCCGCCCTCGCCGGTGGTGACACGGCCGAGGATGAGCAGATGGCGGAAGTCGTAGAACTCCGCGTAATGCGGCACCGTGTAGCCAAGATAGGTGCCGATGGTTTCGTAAATGCGCGCCGCGCGTGCGTCGCCGGACGCCATCAGCGACTGTACTTCCTTGAGACGATCCGGCAGGCCCATCTCTGCGGGAAGCGCGATGCCGGCGGCGGGCAGCAGTTTGTTCACGGCCTGCTGGGAAAAATACAGCGCGCCCACGCCGCGGTCGCCGCTCCATTCATCCGCAGCGGCGTCAGGATTCATATCCACCGGCGCAAAAGCCAGTTCGCTCAGCCAACCGGTCATCCTGCCGTCCATATTCAAATAACCCGCGGCCTCACTGCTTCCCATGGCCACGCCAAGCACGCCGTTTTCGCCGAGCGACATCGCGCCGGCCAGTGCCGTCACGTCGCCGTCATTCGCCACTTCCAACGGCAGATTCCACTCGCGCTGGAGACGCACGAACAGTTCCCGGGCCTCGCCGAGTTTCTCCGGCGCGATGCTCCGCAGCAGCGACGCGGTCATGAAGCGGTTGTTCACTATCACGCCCGCGCTGCTCCCCCCGATGGCATCCACGCGCGGCAGATGCGAAGCCGCCAGACGCAAGCCGTCGCTCAAGTGCTTGTAGTGATAGGCCGGGTCGGCCTGGTTCTTCGGATCCCATGGAATCTCGTGCGCCCAGAGCACCTCGCCGTCGCGCACCGCCGCCAGTTTGAAATCGCTCGCGCCCAGGTCGAACCCGATGCGGCATCCTGCCAAATGTCCGCCGAGACTCGCAGACTTTTCATGCGCCGCCGGTACATCCTTGAGATCCACCTGTTCGATGGTGAGCGGCTTGAGATAAATGCGCTGCATGGTCTCTGCATCGAACGACCGCTCTCCGCCCACTCTATATAAAGCCCGCACCTGCTCCGCCACCGCCGCCGGTCCCGCAATCACCACGCGCCACCCGCCTCGTGCCCACAGCAGCATCTTCACCAGCCGCTCCGCCCATCGCAGCGCCGCCGCATTCGGCTCCGCAGCGATGGTCGTCTCATAACGGCTCACCCGCCCGTCCTCGCCCTCGACCGCGATCACGAGCGGCGCATCGCCGCCACTCGGCCACAGCGCGCAGGGCGCGAATCCGGGATCGAGCGGAGCGGGAAATTTCAGGTGCATGTCAGGCATTGGGGGCCTGTATCCTGTCCAAACGCCCGTTCCCGGCTACGCCACAGCCCGCCGGTTTCCATGCTTTTCAGCGCACCCGGCACCGGTATGGACGGAGCATGTTCATTGACTGGCAAACTCTGGAGGAACTCCGCGCCTCGTATCTCGACGGCAGCGCGGGGGCGGCGGATTATTGGAAGACGGACTCGCTGCTGCGCGGGTATGACCTGACCTTCGCGCGGCGGATCGCGTGGAAGTGGCAGTGGGTGCTCCACGAACTGGACCGGCGCGGGTGGTCGGCGCCGGCGGGGACGGTGTGCGACTATGGCTGCGGCACGGGCGTGGCGGTGCGGGAGGTGCTGGCGAAGTACCCGGGATGCACCACGCAAGTCGCGCTGCACGACCGGTCGGCGCGGGCGCTGATGTTTGCCACAGAGGCGGTGCGGCGGGAGTTTCCTGATGTGCAGGTTTCGCACCGACTGCCGGAAGAATGCGGGCTGCTGCTGGTGAGTCATGTGCTGCCGGAACTGGACGAAGCCGGCCTGACAAACCTGCTGGCACAGGCGGAGAAGGCGCAGGCCGTGATTTTTGTAGAGCCGGGCACGCTGGAAACGGGCCGGCGGCTCAGCGCGGTGCGCGAGCGGCTGCTGGCGCATTTCCATCCCGTGGCGCCGTGTGTGCACCGCGCGGCGTGCGGCATGCTCGCAGCAGGGAACGAGCGGCACTGGTGCCACTTTTTCGCGCACGCTCCGGCGGAAGTCTTCCAGGATGCCGGCTGGGCGCTGTTCAGCCGCGAGCTGGGCATCGATCTGCGATCACTGCCGCTGAGTTTTCTGGTGATGGACCGGCGCGCTCCCCTGCCCTGTCCGCAGGGCACGGTGCGGATGATCGGACATCCCCGGGAATATAAAGCCCATGCGCTGCTCCTCGGCTGTGATGCGTCGGGCGTGGCGGAAAAGCGGCTTCAGAAACGCACCGATCCGGCATTCTTCAGAGCGCTCCACAAAGGCCGCGCGCCGACGCTGCAGCGCTGGGAGACTGAGGGAGCGGAGATCACGCGCGTGGAGTCGTAACGCAGCGCCTCCGGCCTGCCGTTACGCAGTCCGTCCCGCCTGCTTCGAGTTCATTGCAGCAGGCCGGAGGCTCTGCGGAACGGCAGCCGGGACGGATGCGTTACTGATATTCCACCACCTGCATGTCTAGATCGCGCACCGCTTTCTCTTTTCCAAGCTTCCACGCAACACCTCCGGCATAAGTGTCAGGCTCCGGACGGAAATAGGGATTGAAGCCAGGCTTGCGGTCGTTGACCTGCTTTTTGAAATTCACGAAATCGCCGATGCTCTCCGGTGTTTCCAGGGTGGTGAATTCCGCGGCATAAACCTCACCGGGCGTCAGTTTCACTTCGTCCTTCGCATAGACCGCGCCGATCACGCCCCACGCGGCATCGCCGGTGTAATTCGCAGCGACGGCGGCGATTTTTTCTTTGCCGATGAGCGGTCCGTCCGGCCCGCCCTGACGGATGCGCACGGCGATGCGCTGCTCCTCCATGCGCGGCTGGGTGCCGCTGGTGGCGGTGTAAAGCATGACGCCGCACAGCGCAGCGCCCTGCGCGGTCCACGTTTGCGTCCAGCTGGTCGTAAAGCCGGCAAAGTCGCCGAACTCGCGATGCACGCGCTTGTTGCAGGGAATGAGCAGCCCGTCGCCGTCGCCGCTGACGGTCATCCACAGGCGCGCCCCTGCCGAAGACGCAGTGCCGTCAGCAGCAGTGCGCATCGCGGCACCGGTCTCCGATTTTTCCCAGAATGCCTGCACGCCGGCGCCCTCTTTCTCTGCGCGCAGTTTCACGGCGTAGCGGGCCCCGGGTTCCAGTTTCACTTCACCGGAATGCCGGCCGGCGGAATAGTGATAACTCTTCGGCCCGCCGCAGTCCACGCCGGGCACGGCCATCGCCGGACCGGTCTGCGGCCATGTCTCCGGCGGTCCTTCCGTGCAGCGGTGAATGGACAGCACCATCGTCGCCGCGCCCGGCCCGGGTCCGTCCACGCCGTCCGTGGCGAGTTTGAATCCGACATGCGTCACCGACGTGCTTCTCGCCGTGAACGGCTGCCAGTAGGCGCGCGCCGCTTTCGTGTCCCACGCACTCTCGCCAAAGCACGCGTAATCAAACCGCGGCTGCGGGCGCAGGCCGGACGGCTTTGCGCCCTCCGCGACCGGGGCGGTCAACAAACACGGCCTGACAAAGTGCGCCGGCCCGGTGAAGAGCACCGTCCAGTCGCCCGCCGCTCCTTCCAGCTTCCACCAGCCGCGCGGCTCCATTTCCCATGTGCGAAAACCACTGCCGCGCACCGAGCCGCTGGAAAATCCGAAAGCCCGCACCGCGGCCAGCATGTGTGGCGGCTCAGTTCCGGGGACGGCCAGCCGGCCGCTGAGTTCCACGCCGGCGGACGCGGTGAGAGGAAGTGCGAGGATGGGAAGGAAGCGCATGCCTGCATGGTGGATGATCCAAGCCGGAACCGGCAAGTCTTCCGTGTTCCGGGAACAAGGGGTGACGTGACGATGCGATCGTTGGGCTCTCAACGCCCGGCCTCCAACGCCGGGACGGTTCTCCGCCGTCTGAGCAACCCTCAAATCAGCGGCTCGTCCGCGGGGGGCGCGGCGCTGCCGGCGACTGGTTCCGGCAGGCCGGAGAGGCGCCGCCGCAGCGTTTCTGCGCGCAGAATGTCGCGCTCCGAGGCATTCAGTTTGCGCTGCGCGGCCATCTGGAGGTGCGCCGGCTGAATTTCCACCAGCAGGGTGTCGATGGTCCTGCCGTCGGAGGCGGGGAGCATGCCGAGGTCGCAGCCCATGCGGAGCATGGAAAGATGTGTGAGGGCCTCCTTGCTTTCCAGAATGTGGGCGAAGCGCAGCGTGGCGTAAGCGCGGCCCACGTGGTCGAGCACCTTGTGCGGCTGCGTTTCGAGCAGCTTCTGACGTGCGTTGTGCTCGTGACTGATGATTTGTTCGATGACGCGCTCCAGCTTGGCGAGGATTTCCGTCTCCGACTCCCCCAGCGTGTGCTGATTGCTTACCTGAAAGAGATTGGCCAGCGCCTCCGAGCCTTCGCCGTAGAGTCCGCGCACGGCGAGTCCGATTTTGTTCACCGCGCCGATCACCTGATTGATCTGCTCGCTGAGCACGAGCGCCGGCAGATGCAGCATGGCGCTGGCGCGCATGCCGGTGCCTAGATTGGTGGGGCAGGCGGTGAGATAGCCGTACTGCTCGTCCCACGCGTAGGGCAGCTGCGATTCCAGTTCGCTGTCCACCCGGTCGAGCGCGGCGAAGGCGGCGCGCAGGTCGAGTCCGCTGCGAATGCTTTGCATGCGCAGATGATCCTCCTCGTTGACCATGATCGAGAGCGACTGGTCGCGATTGATGATGGCGGCACTGCCGCCGGCTTTGGCGGCGTGTTCGCGCGAGATAAGATGCTTCTCCACGAGCACCTGTTTGCGAATGGCGTCGAGATTTCCGAGGTCGTCGCTGAAGCCGTCCTTCATTTCCGGCAGGGCTTCGACACACGGTTTGATCCGCTCCATGAGCGCAACGCGGTCCTCCTTGCGCGCCCAGCCGGGAAAAGCGGCGCTGTTAAGATTCCGGGCCAGACGAATGCGGCTGGTGAGCACGATGTCATGGTGCGGCCCTTCGTGCTGCATCCATTCGGGGGCCTTGCGCAGGAGGGTGGAGATCTTCATCATGGCGGCGGGCAACGGCTAGACGGTGGACTGAAGGCGCTGAATTTCATCACGCAGACGGGCCGCCTCCTCGAAATTCTCTTCGGCGACCGCGGCATCCAACTGCGAGCGCATGTCCGAGAGCCGGTCTTCGAGCGACGGAAGCGGGGCCGCCTTGACCGGAGCGGAGGGTTTGACGGCCGCCGGCGGTTTGGCAGCGGGAGGCGGTTTGGGCGCCGGGGGAGCGTCCCGTACCGCAGCGGAGCGTCCGGCGGGCGCCTTGCCGGTGTGTCGTGTGCCTTTGTGCATCGCCTTGAGCAGGCTGTCGAGTCCTTCACCGAAAACCGCATAGCATTTCGCACAGCCGAGCCGGCCGGTTTTGCGAAAGGTGGTCTGCGGCATGCCGCAGGCGCTGCACGTGCGCTCCTGCGGCTGGTTCTCCAGTTTCTCCCCGTGCGTGAAGCCCATCAGCATTTCCGTGAGGGCGAAACCGGTCGGGTCGGTGACGCCCTTTTCCCGGGAGCAGCTTTCGCACAGATTCACCTTCTGCATCTCGCCCTTGATGATCTGGGTGAGAAACACGGAGGCCTTCTTCTGTTTGCAAACGTCACACTGCATAATGGAAACCGTGGCGCGCCGCGACAGCGGCGAAAGGGAAAAATACCCGCACGCGATGGTGCCGCGTGCTATTCGCCTCCGGTGCTCTGCACGGCGAGCGCCACCAGTTCATCGAGCACGGCCTTGGCGCCGCCGCTTTGGCGATACCAGCGCGAAGCCTCATAGTCCGCGCTGGGCACGGAGATCACGCCCACTTCCCAGCCGGGACCGAGGACGTCGCGGAAAATCCGCCAGCTGCGCCGTCCGTGGGTGCCGAGCGTGTAGAGATTGATCCTGCGTTCCTCCGCCGGGATGTTTTCCGCGTCGAGCACCGCCTTGAGGGCGCGCGCCATGGTGATCGTGCGGTCCGTTTTGGCCTCCGCGGCGGGGACCGGACAAAGTCGCTGCGGCTCGACGCCCATCTTTGCGAGGCTCGCGGCGCAGAGTTCGGCGTAGTTGCGGTAGTCTGACAGGAACGTGCCGCGGTCCAGCGGCACGCCGGTGGTAAAGATGCGCTTCACTTCCCCTTCCTTTGCTGCCGCCATGGCCTCCTCCAGAACGTAATCCGGCACCCAGCCTTCGACGATCAAATAAGGCGCGCGCTCCACCGGCTGCACCGCCGCGAGCCAGCCGTGAACATTTGACAGGAACCACCATGCCAGCATGCCGAGTGCAATCAGCGCGACCATCCACGCCTTCCATGTCGGCACCGGAAGAAGGCGGCGGCGGAACCAGAAAGGCCGGCGCACCGGCGGGGAGGCAGCAGTCTCTGCAGTCATCCGCGCGCCCTTCCTCCGCCGGTCCGGCTGCGCAAGCTGCAAATTGTGCCGTCAGCGAAACCAGTGAGGCAGCACGCCGAGACTCAGATAAAGCGCCAGAGTCCATGCGCCGGAGAGAACCTCGAACTTCTTCCCTGCCCCGGAGGACTGCGAACTTTGAAACCGCAGTACGGCAACCGCAGCGAGCAACAGCAGAACGCCGAGCACCCCCGCCACCGCCGCAGCCGCGCCCAGCGGCCATGCCGCAAGCACCGCGCACACCGCCGTGGCGGCGACCATCGCCAGCCATGCCAGCGGGGCGCGCCGGGTCCCCCACAACACGGTGTAAGTTTGCACCCCTTCCTCCTCGTCCGCCGGCGCGCGGAGTTTGCGGCCGAATTCGATGACCACGCCGTTGCAGAAACTGGCGGCGAGAAACCATTTGAGACCGCCCGGCGGCGCGGCGCCTGACGCCAGCCAGTCGCAGCCGGTGGCGAAGAAATCCACCAGCGGCATGATGAGCATGTGCGTCCACAGATAGGTCACCGGCCGCGCCTTGAGCCAGTCGCGCACACCGAATTCCCGCGACATCGCCGCCAGATAGGCCCACGGCAGCAGCAGCAGCAGGCCCAGCGCCGGACGCAACAGCAGCGCCGCCGACAACTGCACCGCGGCGGCCAGCGCGAACAGCACGCCGAGCGAGCGCAGCGTCACCAGACCCCGCGGCACGGCGCGATAGGGCCGCCAGCGCGAGTCCTCTTCAAAATCCTTGAATTCATCGGCGATGCGCAGCTGCAGAAAAAACAGCAGGCAGATGATGAAGGCTGTGAGCAGCGCCGGCCATGACGGCAGGCCGGGCTCGCCGCGCAGCATGCGTGAATAACTCACCGCACAGAAACTGAACGATGCGATGAGCGGTCCGTGCGCGGCGAGAGGAAAACGCTCCCGCTGATAGGTCCACCAGCGCCGGAGGAACGGCATCGGTGCGGCGGCGGTTTTGTCAGGCATGGTGCCGCGCACTGCACCGCCGCGGTCTTCCGCCGCAACGGGGAACTCCGGTGCTCAGAACGGCATCCCGCGGCGCGCCAGTTCCTCCGCCGCGGCATCGAGCTTCCACACCTGTGCGAGGTAGCTTCCCACCGCGATGAGCCGCGTGCCGTCCGGCGACAGGCCGATGGCGCGCAGCGTGTGCCCCATGGGATGGCGCAGCGTCAGCCGGATGCGTCCGGTGGCGGGATCGAGCAGACTCACGCTGTCGGATGTCAGGGCGGCGGCGATGGCGCCGGTCTGCGCGGCGATGGCCAGAGCGAGCGGAGTTTTCAAGGTCGGTTCCTGCGCCCTGCTCTGACGCACACTCCACAACTCTTCGCCCGTGCGCGTGTCGATCAGATGGAATCCGCTGTTATTTCCCGCGATGATGCCATTGCCGCCGGGCATGAAGACCAGCAGGCGCGGCGCGGCCGTGAGCGGGAAGACCGCGATCTCCTTTTCCGCCGCGGCGTCCATGAGATGCAGGCGGCGCGCGGGGTCGGACTCATCCTCCACACCGGCCCAGGCGAAATAGCGGCCACAGGGACTGAACGCCATCGCGGTGAGCCGTCCGCGCGGCGGCAGCGCCGCGGGTGTGACCGGCGTCTGATGCCCGTCCTCCACGCGCACCTGCGCCATATTCCCGCGCCATCCGGCAAAAAGCTTTCCGCCCGCGGGGTCTTCAGCGATCACCGGCGGCTGGCGCCAGTTTCCTATCACGAATTCCGCATCTCCCAGATCGCGGGAAGCGCGCAGGGGCACCCGCATCAACTGCCAGATTCCGGAACGAAGCCGGCGCGCCCGGATGAATCCCTCGCCTGACGGATGTCGCACGACCTCCGCACACTGGCCGCAGGGAATGGAGTGCAGCAATGCACCCTCCGGGTCGAGCACGTGCAGTTCCACGCCCGCAGTCACCGCGAACGAGGTGCCGTCCGCGGAGGGAAGCACGGCGCCTTTGCCCTGAAACAGGGCATCCGGAACGTAGGAGGCCGGCAGACGCACCAGCTTGCACAGCGGCGGCGGCGTGAACTGCAGCAGCAGCGTGGCCTGTTCCACCGCAGCATCGAGGGCCAGCCGCAGTCCGTCCGATGAAACCTGAGCGCGCCGGCCGGAAAGTGGCAGGGTGGCCACGGCGGACTGCGAATGCAGATTCCAGATTTTGGTCAGGCCGTCGCGGCTCACCGTGACGAGATGGCGGTCGCTGTCGAACAGATCCAGATCGTCGATGCCGTCGGTGTGACCGGGAACGATCCAGAGCGGCGTCTTCGACTGCGCGCTCCAGAGCATCACGCGCCCGTCGGTGCTGCCGGTGCAAAAGGACCGGCTGTCCGTCGTCCACGCCGCGCACAGCATGATGCCGCGGCCGGCGAGTTCATACTCCTGCACAATTTCACCGGTGTCGGTTTTGACGAGGCGCATCTGAAGCAGGCGGCGGTGCGCCGTGAGCAGCAATTTTCCGTCAGGGGAGATGGCCAGCGCGCCAAATTCCCTGCCGGGAAGCTCCATCGTCTCCGGCGGGCTGGCGGACAGCCGCAGGAGGCGGTTGCCGCCGGCCACCGTCAGACTGTCGCTGGAAAAAGCCGGCGGCCACACGGCGACCGGCAGCGTGCCCAGTTTTTCCGTGCTCTCCGCATTCCAAATACTGACACCGGCTGAAGAGGTGATGGCCACCAGCCTGCCGTCCGGCGAAAGAGGCCCCGGCTGGTAACTGGCTCCCGCCGTTTCCGGAACGGTGCACCGCAGCGTGTGCGTGGCCGTGTCGCGGATTTCCGTGACCTCTTTTCCCGTCGCCACATAAAGCGAGAAGTCCCCGCTGAGATGGACGCCCTCGCCGGCCGAGGGACTGGGATTCTGGTTGCGATAGGACACCTCGCCGGTCTTCACCAGTTCGGGCAGCGCCAGGACACTCACCAGAACGTCCCGCGCTTCACCGGAGGGCTTGAGTTCATGGGCGCGCAGCGCCGACGCCACCGCCTTGCTGCGATTCACCCACTGACCGTCGCGCAACTGAGCGCGCGTTTCCTCCAGCAGCGACCTCGCCTCCGCATCGCGTGCGGCGGACTCGCCGGCGCGGGCTTCCCGGGCCGCCTCTCGGCTGGTGGAATATCCCTGCCAGAGCAGCACGCCCACGAGCGCAAGCAGCGCCGTCAACGCTGCCGTCATCGCCGCCGGCAGCGGATTGCGCTTGATCCATGCCAGGGCGCGCTCCGGCATGGAAGCGGCGCGCGCCGTGATCGGACGTCCCTCCAGCCACGCTTTGAGATCCGCCCCGAAGGCCGCGGCGGAATCGTAGCGCTGCGCGGGATCTTTATGCAGGCATTTCAAAGCGATGACGCGCAGGTCCACCGGCACCGCGGCATCGAGCGGAGGCGGAGGATCTTCGGCGATCCGGCGCAGCAGCGCCGGCAGTCCCGGGGCATCGAACGGCAGCCGTCCGGACAGCAGTTCATAAAGCATCGCTCCCAGACTCCAGATGTCGCTGGACACCGTGGCTGCGCTCGCATTCGAGGCGGCGACCTCCGGCGAGGAGTAGTGCGGCGTGCCGAGGAAGTTCTGCGAGCCGGTGAGTTCACTGACACTGTCGATGAGCTTTACCAGACCGAAATCGGTCAGGTAGGCGCGGCCCTCTTCGTCGAAGAGCACATTGCCGGGCTTGATGTCGCGGTGCAGCACGCCGTGCTGATGCGCATACTGCACGGCACCGGCCAGCGTCAGCATCAGGGAAGCGATGTCCCGCCACCGGCCGGCCAGCTGCGCGCGGCGTTCCGCGAGCGATCCGCCCGCCGCCAGCTTCATGGTGAAGAACGGCATGTCATCCGTTTCATCCACGCGGAACACCGGCAGGATGTTCGGATGGTCCAGCGCCGCCACCGCGGCGGCCTCCATGCGAAAGCGTTCGCGCATGCCCTCCTCGTCGGCGAGGCGCGGGCGCAGCATTTTGAGCGCCACGGTGCGTTGCGTCTCGCGCTCGCGGGCGCGATAGACCACGCCCATGCCGCCGCGCGCCAGCTCTTCGAGTACATCATGCCCCGGCACGCGGAGCAGTCCCTCTCCAGCATCCCCGCCGTCGTTCCACAGACAGGCGCCGCAAAGCTGTGAGGGACTGCCGGCCGCCAGCGGCGCGCCGCAGTCCAGACAGACCATCGGTCGAACACTCATGCCGCCGTAAGAAGTTGCCAGAGATAGCGCACCTCTTCGTCCACCTCATGCGGCGCGCTCACCGTCCGGCGCACCTCGGCGCGCAGGTGCTCGCGGAATTTCTGCCGCCACGTGAAAATCTCGGTGCGAAACCGCGCGGAACTCATATCCAGCTTCGCCGCCGCTGTCTCATGGGGCGTGAGTTCCCCGCTACCTCCGATGAATACGGAAATCACGTCATAGAATCCCTCACCGCGCTTGGCGGTGCATTCCGCCGCCACCCGCTGCAGGGCCGACTCCACAATGGTTTTCGCCCACTGACGGTCGAACTCATGCACCGCCTCATCGTCGGCTGCCGCGGTGTCCTCGGTCAATTCCTCGCGTTCCATGCCGGCACCGCGCTTTTTTGTCAGGCGGCGCTGGCGTTCGGTGAGGAGAAAATTGTTCAGGACTCCCTGAAGAAATGAGCGGAAGCGGCCCCGTTCCCGCTCCGCCTGACGAAGGACACCTTTTTCCATAAGATAAAGAAAGAACGCCTGGGTCAGGTCCGGCGCCTCCTGATGCGGCCAGCCGCGCTGCAGCACGAACTGCCGCACCGGTTCCCAGTAACTGCGGCACATGGCATCCATGGCGGCACGTCCGGCCTCCTCCCCGCTGAGTGTGGCGTGAGCGAGTTCAGTCCACTGGGTATTGGGAAACATGTCCCGCCATCCTACCGGAGCGGCGGAGACGGGCAAGTTTCGATTTTTGGCACGCCCGCGCGAAGGCGCGGCGGCACAGGGGAGCGGGAGACAGAGTTCCATGACTGCACGCTTCTTCGTGAACGGACGGCGGGCGTTTGAAAAAAAGTGCCGCGCCGCGCCCCCGGATTACGCCGTCGCGCCGCGGGACCGGATCACCCGCCGGAAAGCGTCACCCTGACCCGCGCAAACCGCCGGCTTCCGGGCAGTGCGGGATCCCGGACGGTGATTTCGCCGGCCGTGTTTTCCGCTCCGCTGGACGACCACGCGGACTCCCAGGAACCGGCCGCGCCCGTGGAGGAGAATTCCACTCCGTAGGTCAGTTCCGGCGCGGCGGTGCGGCGGAAAGTGATTTTCAGCGCGCCGTCGAAATCGAGTTCGCCGCGCGTGGCCGGCCCTGAGCCGGCATCCCGCGGCGCGGAGACCAGCGCGTATTCGAGCAGGTTGATGAATCCGTCCCCGTCTGCATCGATCCCGAATGCCCTTTCCCCCGCGCCGTCCGTGACGCCCCAGTGCTCGAATCGCCAGCGGTCCGCGGGCGGGACCGGCGGCGGATTGTCAGGCTGGGTGAAGCGCACCGTGGCCGAAGTGGCGTTGCCGGCGATGTTGTAAGCCACGGAAACGGCGTCGTAGGCGGCGCCCGGGGACAGATTCGTCAGGATATACGACGTGACGTCGCGCGGAAGATCCGTCGCCACCCATGAAAACGCACCGCCGGGCGGCGCCGTGAGCACAGCGTAGCGGTCTTCGTAAAGATTGTTGTTATCCCAGCGCAGCAGCGCCGTCGTGGCAGTGAGCGGCAGCACCGCCATGCCCGCCGGACGCTCCGGACGCGGCGGGCCGTTCTTCAGCATGGTGAAATAGTCGTCCACCACCGCTCCGGCGGACTCGCGCAGGAAAAAGAAATCCAGCCGGTCGCCGGTGACATCGAGAAATATCGAGCCGGTACGGTCGAGCGAACGGAAATGCGCCGGATGATTGAGCGGACCGCCGCCGGCGAGCGAGCCGGCGGTGCCCGTCACGACATAAACGATGCCGCTGCGGGGATCGCGTCCGCTGCCATACTTCACGTAGGCACCGGTGCCGTCGGCCCTCCCGTCGCCGGGGTTCACTTTATAGGCTGTATTGAACTGCAGCGCGGAGCCATAGTAGCCGCTGAGCAGCCACGAGCGTTCATAGACCTGACTGTGAGCGCTGCAGACAAGGTCCACGCCATACTGGTCGAGCAGGGGCAGAATGTTGGCGCGCAGCCGGATGCTGGCAGGCTCGGTGTCGGAATCCGCGGTGCCCCGGGTGTAGGGAGAGTGATTGCAGCACACGATGGTCCAGCGCTGCGTGTTGGCCTGGAGATCGGCGGCCAGCCATTGCACCTGCGGACTGTCGGGCAGAAACGGCGA
Organism: uncultured Akkermansia sp.; assembly: GCA_964523105.1. Lineage (GTDB taxonomy): Bacteria > Verrucomicrobiota > Verrucomicrobiia > Verrucomicrobiales > V1-33 > V1-33. Next base: position 25,144 of record CAZFZN010000006.1, on the reverse strand, counting down.
ACCCGCGGTGTCGAGCGCGATGAAGTGAATGTTGGCGTGATCCCACGAATAGTAACGCTCGCTGCCGGAGGGAACGCCGCCGCTTTCTCCCGCCGCGGGATGGTGAAAGATGCCGTCCCAGGGCCAGAATCCGTCTTGAGCCGGACCGGCCGCGTCCGCGGCGCCGAGCACCGACCACAGCGGGACCTGCTGGAGGAAGGGATGATAGACGTCGAAGAACGCGGTTTGATAGTCGCTGTCGCTGCCCGCGGGCCGCGCGTTGCCGCCGAGCAGCACCCACAGGCCGGCGGGCCGCAGGCTGTGCTTGCGCAGAAACGCCTCGCGCACCGCGGACTGCGCCGGCGACTGCGCGCCCGCTTCGCCCAGCAGCCAGACGCGCGTGGAAACGCCCGGCGTGGCGGCGGGCGGCGTCGTGAAATGATATCCGGCACCGCCGGCAAGCCAGCGTCCGGACGCTTCGATGCGGTAAAAGTATTTCGTGCCCGGTGTCAGTCCTGACAGACGCACACTGTGTTCCGTTCCGGCGGGACCGGCCTCGTCCGCGGTGAAGACCAGTTGATTCGGAGCCGGACCATAACGCACCCGGCCAGGCGCCGGCAGCGTGGTGCGCCAGCAAACGGTGATGGCGCCGGCGGAAGCCTTTTGCAGATAGGGTCCGCGCGAAAGCTGCGGCAGGGGCGGCGGCTCCACGCCTTTGATGAGAGTGAAATAATCATCGAAGCGCGGCGGCACGGCGGCGTCCGTGCTCTCGCGCAGAAACTTAACATCCATCCGCGTGCCGTTCACGTCCACCACCAGCGAGCCCATCCGATTCAGTGCGATGAAATGCGCCGGATGATCCAGCAGCCCCCAGCCCAGCTGTCCTGACGATCCGGCTGTGACATACACCGCGCCCTGCCGCGGCGTCATTCCGGTGCCGGCTTTGTAATAAGGACCGTCGCCGTCCTCACGTCCGCTGCCGGGACCTTTTTGATGCGCGCTGCTGAACGTCTCCGAGGCACCGTAATGGCCGTCCATCAGCCACGAGCGCTCGTAGCTGTGACTGTGCCCGCACAGCACGAGGTCCACGCCGTGCGCTTCGAGCAGCGGCACGATGTTCTGCCGCATTTCGATCAGTTCGTGCTCCAAGTCCGAGTTGTGCGTGCCCCGGGAATACGGCGGATGGTGCCAGAAGGCGACCACCCACGGCTGCGTGTTCGCCTCCAGATCGGCGGCGAGCCACTGCGCCATCGCGCCGTCCGCTGCGCGGCTCACCGTCATGCTGTCGAGGGAGATGAAATGCACCGGTCCGTGATTCCATGAATAATAGCGCTCCGTACCGCTGGCCACCCCGCCGCATTCCCCGCCGGCGGGAAAGACGAATATCCGGTCATAGGCAAAACTGCCGTCAGGGTCCGCGCCGGCATAAGTTTCGTGATTCCCGATGCAGGACCACAGCGGCACCGTGCGCAGGTAATCCGGATACATGTCAAAGACCGCGGCCTGAAAGGACTGGTCGGCGCCGGAAGGATAGGCGTTGTCGCCCAGCATCAGCCAAAGGTCGGCGGGCCGCTGGGCGTGCAGCGGCGCAAAGGCGTCGCGCACCGCCATGGCATTGACGCTGGCCGTGCCGGAGTCTCCCAGAACCCAGAACCGCACCGGCACCTCCGCGCCGGCCGCCGGAGGCGTGTGGAAATGCACGTTCGCGCCCGCGGCGAGCACGACGCCGTCCGTTTCCACCGCGTAGAAATATTTCGTGTCCGGCGTCAGCCCCGTGAGACGCACCTCGTGGTCGGCGGCGGGCGCGGCTTCATCGAACACCAGCGACAGATCGTTCTCCACCGTCCCGCAGCGCACCCGCCCGGCGGCCGCCATGTCAGTGCGCCAGCAAACGGTCAGGGATGTGGCGTGCGCCATTTGCAGATAAGGACCGCGCAACAGCACGGGAGCCTGCGCCCCGGCAAGGACCGCGGTGAAGGCAAGGAACAGCAGCGTCAGGGTGCGGGTCATGGACTGGGTGCAGCGAACCGGGCGGCTTTGCTTTCGAGTTCCGCGCAGGCGCGCGTGCTCCGGACATGCAGGGGAAGTTTCGTGAGGGCCTGCTGCGCGGCGCGCGCCGCGGCCGCAGCGCCCGGCGCATCACCGCCGGCACTGAGCAGTTCCGCTTTGCGCAGCAGGAGAAATTCCGGGCGCGCCGCTGTCGCGATCATCGCATCCATGCGCGCGAGCGCCGCCTCATTGCGGCCCAGTTTCAGTTCCAGTCGCAGCGCCTCCTCCTGAAAGACCGGCAGCGGATGCTTTGTCAGGAATTGATCGAGCCACGCGAGGGCCGCGGCGGGATCCCCGGCCGCGCTGAGTTTCAACCGCAGGGCGACATCGTCAGGCTCCGGATGCCGGGCCGCGGTAATCAGCGCATCCAGCTCGCGCAGCGCGCCGGCGCCGTCGTTCAAATCCGCCAGCGTCTGCGCATAGTCCCGCCGCACCCGGACCTGCCGCGGATGCTTTTTCAAAAACGCCTCCAGCAGCGCCCGCGCCTCCCCGGGCCGGCCGCTGCGCCGCAGCACCGCGGCGCGCAGCACCGGCTGCATCTCGTTTTCCGGCTCCAGTGCCGCGATCCGGTCGAGGTCCGCCAGCGCCTCGCTCCAGTGCGCACTGCCGGCATAAAGCGACGCCCGCTCGAACAGCAGCGCTGCTTCGTCAGGGTTCGCCTCGATCTCCGCGCTCAGCACCGCGATCGTCTCATGCACGTCGCCGTGACCGCGCGCCGCCGGCATGACGCCATGCCACAGCACAGCCGTGAGCAGCATCGGTAAGGGATGGAAACTGCGGAGCCGCATGACTCCCGCATACCCGAATCGCCGTCCCCGGTGCAAGTACGGAACGGCGGGATGCTGCGAATGCCGGCGGCCGCCTCCCCGGCCGGACCTCACCAAACCTGGAAAGGAAAATGGAAAAGAAGAAAACCACAGCCGACCGAAGGGAACCGGAGTCCATTCGTGGTTCTGTTTTCCTCTCAAGGCTAAATTCCAGGATCAGTCCGCTCCGGCAGCGCCTGCTGCGCCGCTTCCAGCGCGTAGACCATGTGCGGCGTGTAGAGCACCGGCTCCAGCAAAAACGAATCGTGACCCTTCAGCGAATGCACCGTGATGTGCATCACGTCCAGTTCCGCCCCGCGCAAATGCGCCACCAGCGCCGCCTGTTCCTCCGGATAAAAACAAAAGTCGCTGTCGATGCTGAACACCAGCCAGCGCTGACCCGCCGCGCGGCACGGCGCCAGCAGTGACGGCCAGTCCGCCGCATCCGCTTCCGCCACCGGATCGAACGCACTCCACATACCGCAGATGCGCAGATAGGTGTTGGCATCGAAACGATTCACGAACTTCGTGCCCTGATGCAGCATGTAGCTCTCGATGCTGTCCCGCAGCCGGTACCAGCGCAGGTGCTCGCCCGGCTGCTTCACCTCGCCGCGCGCCCGCTTTTCGATTTCATCCAAATGCACGAACGTCTTGTGCGAAATCATCCGCGCCAGCGCCAGCCCGTAGGTCGGCGGCGGGCCGCCGTAGTAGTCCCCGCCGTTGAAATTCGGATCGTTCTCGATCGCCATGATCTGCTCGAAAATGATCAGCCGGTTGAGCACCGTCGTGCGACCGCCCGTGGCGATGGGAATCACCACTTTCACCTTGTTAGGATACACCGTCGCGAAATTGATCGCCATCAGCCCGCCCGTGCTCACCCCGACCACCGCATGCACTTTCGCGATGCCCAGGTGCTCCAGCAGTTTCATCTGCGATGCCACGACGTCCCGGATGCTGACGCGGGGAAACGCCGCGCCCCACGGCTGCCCCGTCGCCGGATTCACCGACGCCGGCCCGGTCGTGCCGTAACAGCCGCCGAGAAAGTTCGCGCAGATCACAAAGTACCGGTTCGTGTCCAGCGCCTTGCCCGGCCCGATGAAATCGCTCCACCAGCCGCCCTCACAATCCTCCGTCCAGCGCCCGTCCGTCCCCGGCACCGCCGCACAATGACCCGCCGCATGCTGACTGCCTGAAAGCGCGTGAAACAGCAGGATGGCATTCCCCGCATCCGCGCGCAGCCGCCCGTAGGTCTCGTAAGCCAGCGTGAACTCCGGCAGCACCTCCCCGCTCCGCGTCGTGAAAGGTTCGCGATGATGATAGAACTGACAACTGGTGGACATGAGGTGCATTAAACGGCGGAACCATTCCCGCACGATTCCACGATCCTGGAACACAGCCGCGCCCGGATGGAAACCGGTTTTTGATCCTTCCCCCGGCATGACGCAGACGAGAAACTCCAGACGTCACGACTCTCCGGACCTTTGACCACGCTGCGAAACCATGTTCTTCCGCAGGCGGATCAAGGGGCCGATGGGCGGCATTCCTGTTTCCTCCCTCCGCCGCAGCACCCGCGGCGTCGTGCAGCGACGGATGGCTCCATCCGGGCGAATTCAACGACAGTCAGCGCGAGACGTGGGAAAATGACGATCCGCGTCCATGGCTGGCCTGCTGGCTGGCTGCAGGACTCTGGCGACAACCCGATCTCGACTCTTTCAAGCCGCGCTCAAAGGCCGGCTCCGCGACCTCGCCCCCGCCGCGGCTGGGGAATTTGGGGGACTGTTCCCCGGGGTGCCGCTCGTTCCTCGCTGCACCACCGGCTAATATCCGCCGGCCCTCATGGCCTTTGAGATCGAAACACTATCAGTTCTTCATTTCACAAACACGATCCCCCGCCCGGCAGCCGGCGGCGGAGGAAGTTCATGCGCTTCTCCAGGGGGAGGTCGAGGCGGCGGCGGATGAGGTCGCGCATCTGGAGTTCCGAGTCCCCGCGCAGGGCGGCGGGGAGAGGCAGTCGGGGTTTGCGGTTCATGGGCAGAGTTTAGCCAACGCCTGCCGGGCGTCCAGTTTCACCTGATCGGAAAGCCAAAGAGTGGAGTGGCTCTCCAGGGCATCGAGTGCCTGCGCCGCCTCCGCTCTCGTGCAGAGCCGGAGTGCGACGCACCCGAGCACGACGCCGAGTGAGCCACGTACGTGCAGGCCCGCGGATTTCGCGGCGACACGGGCTTCGCCGTCATCAGTAAGGAAGTAATCAGGTCGGACCTCCCTGGCGTGGGCGAGGGCTTCCGCCTCACCTTCGTGGAGGAGGCCGTTGCGGACCCAAATGCGGGCCTCCTGGAGCGCCGCCGCTGAGGGCTGCGCAACGTGCAGCCACGCGGGCCGGCGCCAGCCGGAGCGCTGCTGAAGTTCCACCAGAATTTTGGGTGTGACGAACACCTCGCCGAGTTTCGGCAGGAGACTGGACCACCCGGCTTCCTCCAGGTGAAGGATGGGGCCGGTGTCCGCGATGATAATCATCATGGCCTCTGCTCGGCCAGCTTGAGCGCCCAGGCGATATCCTCCAACTGATGCTGCTCCTGAAGCTGTCGTTGCCGCTGCCGGCGGGCAATCAGTTCCCGCACGGCCTCGCGCAGGGCTTCGTCTTCACTGGCATACCATCCGCCCGACACCAGCCCACGCAGTTCCCGCGTGAGAGCGTCCGGCATTTCTATGGTCATTGTAGCCATGTCTTTGATTGAGTGAATTACCGGCCTTATAACTCGCAAACGTTGGGCGGGCAACCCGGGAGTCATTTCACAACCACGATCCTCCGCCCGGCAGCCGGCGGCGGAGGAAGTTCATTCGTTTCTCCAGCGGGAGGTCGAGGAAGTTGGCAAGGTTGCAGTGGCAACTAAACTGACAACCCGCCGTGCCGCATTCCACTCAGGGCGCAGGCACGGTCACCGCTCCCGCGATTCCCCGCCCGCCGCGGGGTTTGCCGTGAAAGTCCTCCTGCACTGCGTACTTCGGATCGGCGTGTTCCAGTTTGGCGGTGGCGGAGGGTGTGGCGTCGTGCTTCTGCGCGTCCCATGTCACGGCAATGAAATCCGCCAGGCTATTGCCGGGATCAGTGCCGGCTTTGAGGCCGCCGCCGGTGGTGACGTTGCCGGTGATGGTCACGCCCTGGCTGCCATTCGGGAAGTAGAGCGCGTCGCCGTTCTTTGAGCAGAGGATGTTGTTGGCGAGCACCATGCCTTCGCGGCCGTTCCATGAGCCGCCGCGGAAGGCGTGACCGGTGTTGACGATGGTGTTGTGGACGACTTCGAGGTTCAGCGTCTTGCCCTGATGGTCGGTGCTGGAAAAGCCCGCGCCCTGGCCGTTGATGAGAATGTTATTCCTGACAATCGCTTCGCCCTGCACCTGCATGACGTTGTCTTTGCTGTTCCGGCAAAGATTGCGCTCGATGATATTCCTCGGCTTGCCGGCGGTGCCATAGACGGTGATGCACGGATAGTTGGTGTCGTGCACGTCGTTTTCGGCGATGAGATTGCCCCACGATCCCTGCTTCACCTCGATGCCGTCGCCCTGCTCGCCGTAGCAGTCGTGGATGTGATTGAGCGCGATGACGCTTTCGCTCATGATGACGGTGCCGTTGTTGCCGCCGAGATAGAGCCCTTCGGCGTGGCCGTTGCCGTGGTGAATGTGATTGCGCGTGATGAAAAGGCGGCTGGAGTCCTGACTGTTCGCGCTGAGGCAGACGTTGCCGGTGTGGTGAATGTGGCACTGATCCACCCAGACGTGGCGGCATTTTCCCAGCCGAACGCCGTGACTGCCGCCGGTGATTTCGAGTCCGCGCAGGCAGAGGAATTCCACCGGCTTTCCCTGGCCGACGTTCATGGTGTTCTGCCTGGCGTCGGGTCTGGTGATGACGGGCGTGGCGCCCTTCTCCGCGGTGATCCAAACCGGCGCCTGCTCCGTGCCGGAAACCTGAATGTCCCACAGTCGCTCCACGCTGTAGGTGCCGCCGGAAAGTGTCAGGCAATCGCCCGGCTGGAGCGCGGCCACGGCCTTCACCAGCGCTTCGCCGCGGGCGGCTTGAGTTTCCCCGACAAACTTCAGGGAAACGGTGCGCTTTGGCGCGACGGCGGCCCACGCCGGTTCGTACTTTGAGGGATTTGCCGCTGCGGTCCCGGCGGCGCAGAGGAGGAGAACCAGTCTGAGCATGGCGAAAGGCGCCGCGCGGGCGCAGGTTGAATCAAGTGTCAGGGTTCCGTGACTTTCACCCTCATGAAGCGCCGCGGCGAAGTGCTGCCGGGGGCGTCGGAGAAGATCACATCCCGCGAGTCGCCGCTGCCGGACTCAGTGACGGCGTAACCCGCCGCCAGAATGGCGAATGCGGAGCCGTTCACGCTGCTTGCGAAATCGACCCACGGACCGGACTCGGCATCATCCGCCGCCTGCGCGATAATGGTGATGTCATTGCGGTCGGGATATCTTTTCATGGTCATTTCCATGAGTCCGGTGCCGGAGTTGAGGGCGACCTGCGGAAGAATGGAGGTGCCGGTGGTGTTGCCGACGGGGTCACCGCCGAGGGCGTATTCCATGAGGTTGGGGATGCCGTTGCTGTTCGGATCGGAGTCGGAGGCGGCGGGACCGGTGCTGGCGGGACTGCCGAACCACAGGTCGTTCCATTCCTGCCGCGCGGTCAGGCCGGAGGGGACGGGGAAGGCGAGCTGACCGAATCCGCGGTTCCCGGTGCTGCTGGCGGCGCGCGCCCGGAGGAGGGTGCCGTCGGGAATCGGGGCCGCAGCGGTGAATTCCCAGCTGGCGGGAGTGGCCGCGACGCGGGACGGAGTTCCCAGCAGCGACCAGTTGGCTCCGTCGTCGGTGCTTTGCTCGAAGATGACTTCCCCCACTTCCGGCAGCGCCCCGCTGCGTTCCCACAACACGTGATCCGGCGCGGGAAGTGTCAGGGTCTGAACATGGTCGCCATTGGAAAGGCGCGCGAAATAATTCCTTCCGGCTCCTGGCAGGAACACGGTGAAGTATCCGCCGAGCAGGATGCCGCCGTCCATTTGCAGGGCGATGCTGGTGACATCGTTGTCCGTTTTGGGAGAGAACGTGAAGTCCACGCTGCCGTCGGCATTGACGCGCGCGAGGTGCTGGCGGTCCGCCGGCGTGGCGACATTGGGCGGCTGCAACTGAGTGAAGGTGCCGCCCATGAGAATGCGGTTGTCCGTCTGCACGGCGAGACACTCGACGATGCCGTCGGGATTCGGATTGAATGCGGTGTCGAGCAGGCCGGTGCCGAAAAGCCGGAGAATGTAACAGCGGGCCACCGGCGTGGAGGTCGGGGTCGCCCGATAGGCATTGAACGCGCCGCCGATCACGATGCGCCCGTCCGGCTGAAGGGCGATGCAGTTCACATAGCCGTTGATCAGCGGGGAAAATGTCAGGTCCGGAGTCAGGTCGGCATTGATGCGGAAGATGTAGCCGGGACCGAACGTGGAACCCGCGCCGGGAATCCGGCCGCCCACGAGGATTTTCCCGTCCGTCTGCAGTGCGACGCAATAGACGAAGGCCTGCACGGGGATGTCGAACAGCAGATCCACGTCTCCTCCCGGCGACAGACGGGCGAGGTGCTCCCTGTCGATGACGATGCCGGAGCCGGGAATCTCGAATGAGGTAAAATAACCGCCGCAAATGATCATGCCGTCCGGCTGCAGCGCGATGCTGGTGACGTCCCCGTCAGGTCCGGGATTGAAGCCGGTATCAAGTTTTCCATCGGGAAGCAGGCGTGCCATGTAAGGGCGGCTCACCGCAGTGGTCGAGCCGGCCGGTTTCACCGAGAGGAAGTGTCCGCCGAGGAGAATCTTTCCGTCAGGCTGCACCACCACGGTATAAATCCAGCCGTCGGTGCCGGGATCGAACGCCGTGTCGAGCGTGCCGTCGGCGTTGAGCCTGGCGATGTTGTTGCGGGGAGTGTCGAGCACGGAGGTGAAGTCACCCGCGAGGATGATTTTACCGTCGGGCTGGAGCACCACGGTGCGCACATAGGAGCCCAGAATCTTCGCATTGAGCGGGTCGAGAATTCCGGCGATTTGGGCCTGCGCAGCCGGCCGGGCGGCGAGCACGGAGAACAGCAAGACGGCCATGCGCAGCCACCGGGCGGCGCCACAAAGCGGCCACGCGCCGCGCAGGGAGGAGGAGAAACGGTGGATGGCGGGAGGAGTCATTCGGGACATGAAAGGGGAGCAATCGTCCGGCTTGGTAGCGTTGCGGACAGACGATTGCGAGCAAAAAAGGAGCGACTTCCGCGGAGCGCCGCGGGCGGCGCGTGCCGAGCCGCGCCGGGACGGACAATTTCCGCGCAGCCTTCCGCAGGCGATGCCCGGGCCGCGGAGGAATCTCCCTTGCCCGGCCCGGCAGCGGCGGGAATGACACCGCCAGCCGCCCTTTTTCATGACTGCACCCGCCGCCTCCGCGATTCCCGCCGAACACACCGACGACACCAACGCCCGCATTCTCGCCGTCTCCGAGGACATGGTGCAGGGGTTCGTGCGCCGTCCCTTTCACGACATCGCCGAAAAGAGCGGCGTGCCGCTGCCGGTGGTGCTGGAACGCATCCGCGCCATGCTCGAAGCCGGGGTCATCCGGCGCGTGCGGCAGACGCTCCTCGCGACCAAACTGGCCCACGGGGCGCTCTGCGCATGGAAGGTCGATCCGGACAAAATCGACGCCACGTTCGACTGGATGTTCCGCGAGGATCCCTTCAGCGGCCACGTCGTGACGCGGAGCACCGACCGCGAGATTTCGGGCTCCGACTACAGGCTGTGGACGACGTTGAAAGTGCCGCAGGGCAAATCGCTCGAGGAGCACGCGGATGTGCTCAAGCGACTCACCGGAGCGCACGAGTATCTGCTCATGCCGGCCGGCGGCATCTTCGCCCTCGGCGTCGGCCACGTGCGCCGCAAAACCATGGAGCCCGGCGACCGCTCGCCCGAACCGGCCAAAATGGAAACCACCGCCACGGTGGAGTTGAATCCCGAGGAATGGGACGTGCTGCTGGCGCTCAAGGAGGAACTCTCACCTGACGAAATCTCTGAGGAACCGTGGACGGGACGGGCGGCGCTAGCCCGGGTGAGTTTCGAGCGGTTCTGCGCCGTGGCGGAGGAACTCAACCGCAAGCGCGTCATCGGGAGATTCTCCACGTTCCTCGAGCACGTGAAGCCCTCACAAAGCGGCGTGCGCGTGACGCGATTCAACGGCCTCTTCCACTGGGCCGTGCCCAAAGGCATGGAACAGCGCGCCGGCAGCGAGATCGGGCGGCATTACATCCTGACACACTGCTACTGGCGCGAGGGCGGGCCGCGGTTCGGCAACGTCAACATCATGGCCGTGATCCACGGCAGTGAACGCGAGCGCGTGCTCCAGCACAAAGCGGCCATCGACGCGCATCTCGCCGAACAGGGCATCCCCGTGAACTACACCGCCGTCTTCTGGGGCGGACGCAGCGAGATCAAACCCAGCGAAATCTCGCCGAAGGTCTATCGCGACATCCACGCGAAGTGGGCCGGCATGGGCCGGGTGCTGTAAAGCCTCCAATGGAAAGTGGAGAGGAGGAAAACCACAGCCGACCGAAGGGAGACAGGCGAACACTTCATTTTAACTGATGAGCCAGATGGACACTGATCTACACGGATTTGCTCATGAAATCGGATTCACTCACGTCACGAGAATTACGTTATCAAACCCTGCTGAGCATCCGTGTTTATCCGGGTCCATTAGTGGTTCTATTTTCCATTTAAGGCTAATCCCTGCACCTCCCTGCCCTGCCGCGCACGGCTGGCCGCGGCGTCGCTCTCCGGGCCGCTCTACTGACTGACGCGCATCGGCATCAGCACGTAGAGGAACGGCGTGTTGATGCGGATCACTCCCGGACTCACTTCGTCGATCAGGTCGAGGTGCACCTCGTCCTCATCCAGATTGCGGAACGGGGCCATGAGGTACTCGGGATTGAACGCGATGGTCATGTCAGGGCCGTTGTACTTCACCGCGAGACTCTCACGCGCTTCGCCGATGTCGGCGGCGTTGGCGAGGATTTCGATCCCGCCTTTGCTGAAATTGATCTTCACGCTGTTGCTCTTGTCCTGGGCGAGCAGCGAAACGCGCTGCACCGCGGAGAGAAAGGCTTCACGCTCCAGCGTGACGCGGTGTTTCGCCTGGCCGGGAATCACCTGGCGGAAGTTCGGGTAGTTGCCTTCGATCAGTTTGCTCACCAGCAGATTGCTGCCGGTTTCGAAGGCGATCTGCTTGGCGCCGATGAGGATGCGCACCTCCTCTTTGTCCCCGGCATCCTTGAGCAGGCGCTGGAGTTCATTGACCGCCTTGGTGGGAACGATGACGCTGGTTTCCTGGCTTTCCGGAAATTCGACTTCACTGTCCGTCATCGCGAGGCGGCGTCCGTCGGTGGCCACGAGGGTGAGCTTACCCTCCTTGAACTGGCAGAAGACGCCGTTGAGCACGTAGCGGGTTTCGTCGGTGGAGATGGCGTAGGCCACTTTGCGAAGTCCATCGCGCAGCGTCGGGCCGGTGACCTTGAACTCCTTCACCTCCTCGAGTTTCGGCGGAGGCGGAAAATCGTCCGCGGCGAGGCCGAGGATCTTGAAGAAACTGTTGCCGCAGCGCATCGCCGCGGTGTTTTCATCGCTCACCTGAATTTCGACATCGCTGGCGGGCAGTTCGCGGACGATTCCGGCCAGCCGCCGCGCCGGCAGCGTCGTGCTGCCGCTTTGCTCCACTTCCTGCACCGGCACCTGACCGGTGATGACCACGTCGAGGTCCGTGGTCGTCAGTTTCAGCTGTCCGTCGTCCACCTCCATCAGCACATTGCTGAGAATGGGCAGAGTGGCCCGGCTGCTCACCACACTTTGCACCTGTTGGAGGCCATCCAGGAGGGATTCTTTACTGATGCGGAACTTCATGCGGAGATTGTTTAGGGTGGTGAATTATTCGCGATTCATAGCGGCCCCCTCCGGTTTGGCAAAGGTAATTTGGCTCCCGGCGCGGCCGGGAGGGAGCCGCGGAGCGGTGAAAACTGCTGCGAAGATATTAGCACCCCTCTCTTGCGGAAACTTTACGCCGGTAAAATGTGTGCCATACTCGCCCTACTTATGAACCTCTCTGCTGTGAAAGTGAACCTTTTCCCCTCCCGCGCGATGCTGGTTGCCGCCGGAGCCGCCCTGCTGCTTTCCTCCTGCCAAACGCCGCCCCCGCCGCTGCCCGGAGCTCCGTTTGCCCCCGCGCCGCCGCGTTATGGCCACCAGGGAACCCAGAGCCCGTCCTATCCCACGGCCGATCCGCGCCAGGGCACGAGTGGTGAGAAGCCGCCCACTTACCTGCGTGATCCCGCCAATACCAACGTGGACATCACGCCGCCGCCGCCGCGCGAGACCACGCCCACGAGTCCTCCCCCGCTGCCGCCGGTAACGGGAAGTCCGACCACGCCTCCTGAAACGCCGGCCACTCCGCCGCCGCCGAAACCCCGTGAAGACCTGCCCTACGGCATTCCCGTCGTGGGCAAGAAGGGGATGGTTTACAGTCCCTACGCGCCTGAGAAGGGCCAGGTGGATGTGGACGGCTACAAGCGCGGCACCAAGGTGGAGTGCCCCTACACCGGCAAACATTTCCGCGTGCCCTGACCGTTCCCGGGATTTCCGGGCTTGCTTCCCGGACGTCGATGGCGCAGGCCCCGCGGTCTGCGCCATTCTTTTTGCCCATGACATGCCTGAAGGACATCCGCCTGGCCGTGTTCGGCCCGGGACTGCTCGGCGGTTCACTGCTCCACGACGCGCGTGCGCTCGGAGCAAAGGAACTGCGCGTGTGGGCGCGCCGGGAGGAGTCGCTCGAAGCCGTCCGCCGCGCGGGGCTCGCGGACTTCACTTCCACCGGTGCAGCGGAGGTCGTGAAGGGCGCGGACATCGCCGTGCTCTGCGTGCCGGTGGGCGGCATGAAGGAACTGGCGCATCAGCTCGCGGCCGCAGTGCCTTCTCCGCAGACGCTGTTTACGGACGTCGGCAGCGTCAAAGGCATGGTCATGCGCGAGGTGGCTCCCGTCTTCACCGGCGCGGGCCTGACGTTCATCGGAAGTCATCCCATGGCGGGATCGGAAAAGACCGGCTTCGCCGCCGCCCGCGCCGGACTCTATCGGGACGCGGTCTGCATTCTCACACCGCCGCCCGGCACACCGGAGGAAGCCCTCGGACGGCTGCGCGATTTCTGGCAGGCGCTCGGCAGCCGCATTCGTGAAATGGGCGCCATGGAGCACGACGAAGCCGTCGCCAGAATCTCTCACCTCCCGCACGCCGCCGCCGTGCTGACCACCCTGACGGCTTTCCGGCCCCATCCGCAATACACGGAACTCGCCGCCGGCGGTCTGCGCGACACCACCCGCGTCGCCTCCGGTGATCCCTCCATGTGGTGCGAGATTCTCATGGAGAACCGCGCCGCTGTTCTGGCCGCTCTCGTGGAGTTCCGGGACAACGCGGCGGCACTGAGAGACGCGCTGGAATCCCGCGACCACGCCGCCCTCAAGGCCGTGCTCACCACGGCGCAGCAACTGCGCGCCACCCGCTATCCCTGACACTCTGCCGGCCATGAACGAATACCGCGTTCGCAGAGCCCGGGACATCGCCGCGGAAATGCGCGTGCCCGGCGACCTCGCCATTTCGCAGCGCGCCGTGCTCATCGCCGCCCTCGCCAACGGGCCTTCCGAACTCACCGGCTTCCTGCCGGCCGAGGAGTGTCTCGACACCATCCAGGCCTGCCGCGCCCTCGGCGCGAAATTCGAGTATCTCTCCGCGGACGATCCCGATCTGCAGTGGCAGCCGGGCGATGGCTCCGGCCCCGCCGGCCCCTCGCGCCTGCGGGTCACCGGCACCGCCGGAAAGCTCACCGCTCCGTCGGCCGTGCTCGACTGCGGACCTTCGCGCACCATGCCGGTGCTTTTGACAGGGCTGCTGGCCGGGCAGCCGTTCGCCTCGCGCCTGCTCGTCCCCGGGGGAGCATGCCGCGACGCCATCCGCGCGCTGGCGGCTCCGCTGCAGGCCATGGGCGTCCGTCTGAACGTGTCCGGCCCTGACAAATCCGGCATCGTCGGCATCGAACCGCGCACGCCGCTTCGCGCCGTGTCCGGGGGCAGTCCCGTGGCCGGCGCCCTCGCGCGCGATGCCCTGCTGCTCACCGCTCTCTTCGCCCCCGGAAAAACCACCCTCACCGATGCCGCCGCCGCGCCGGATCATCTGGAGCGCCTGCTGCGTAACTGGCAGGTGAAAACCGTCCGCACGGGCCTGACAGTTTCCATCTGGGGCGGCCAAACGCCGGAGAGCCGGGACTGCCACATCCCCGGCGATTTGTCCTGCGCCGCACCTTTCATCGTCGCAGCCGCGGCCCAGGCCGGGTCCAGCCTGACTCTCCGCGGCGTGGGACTCAATGCGGCGCGCGCCGCCTTTTTGCGCGTGCTCATTCGCATGGGTGCACAGGTCGTGGAGGAGATCACTGACAGTGGCTCCGGCGAACCGTCAGGCACTCTCATCATCCGCGGCGCTCCGCTCCAGGCCACCACTATTGCGGCCGCCGAGGCTGACGCGGCGCCGGACGAACTTCCCGTCCTCTGCGTGGCCGCCGCCCTCGCCGGCGGCCGCAGCGTCGTGGAACACACCCCTGCCAACGCCGTCCGCCTCGGACACATGGCCGCGAATCTTCAGCTGATGGGCGTGGAAATCACACGGCTGCACGCCGGCATCGAAATCAAAGGCGCCGCCGGTGCGCCCCTCCTGCCCGGCTGCATTCCCCCGCGCGGCGACCCTCACATCGCCATGGCCTGCGCCGCCGCGGCGCTGTTCACCGACGGCGAAACCATTATCGAGAGCGCGGACTGCGTGGAGTCCCGCTGGCACGGGTTCGGCGCAGAACTGCAGCGCTTCCAAAGCCGTGCCATCTCGGAGGGCATCCGGACCCCCATGCTGCAGGCGGTGCCGCACCAGCGAATGGCGAAGCAGGAGGGCCAAAGACCGGGGGAGTCCCGCCCATCGAGCCGGTCATGACGGGGGCATCCCTGCCGATTCCTGCGCCGCGGAATTTGGCCTTTGGCCTGCTTCATTTCTCCGCTTCCCTCACTCACCAGCCCGTGGTCCATCACCATCCTCCACCATGTCCTACACCATCGCCATCGACGGCCCCGCCGCGTCAGGAAAGAGCAGCGTTTCGCGCCTGCTCGCGCGCAAACTCGGCTGCCGCTATGTGAACAGCGGCAGTTTTTACCGCGCCGTGACGTGGGCCGTGCTCGAGGCCGGCATCGCACCGGACGACGAACCCGCCATCGACGCGCTCATGGAGCGCCTCCGGCTCGAATGCCGTGAATCCGGCGGCGACACCGTGCTCTTCATCAACGGCACCGATCCGACGCCTCACCTTCGTGACGCCGCGGTGAATGCCAGCGTCTCCCGCGTCAGCGCATGGCCGGCCGTGCGGCGCGTCATCACCGGAATGCTGCGCAGCCTGCCCGCCGGCGGCGGCATGGTCATGGAGGGACGCGACATCGGCTCGTTCGTTTTTCCCGACACGCCCTACAAATTCTACATCGACGCCAGCGAAGAGGTCCGCGCCAGCCGCCGCGCCGCTCAGGGCGAGCAGGACAGCATCGCGCAGCGCGACGCCGTGGACAGCAAACGCAAGCACGCGCCGCTCGTCATTTCCGAAGACTCACACGTGGTGGACAGTTCCCACCTGACACTCGAGGGCGTCGTCGGTGAAGTCATCGGCCGCCTCCGGCTCAAAGGGCTGGAGGTCGCGCTGTGAGCGGCCTCACACCGGCTTGGTGATCCCCGGCCGCGGCAGCGGTCCCGGATCGAATGCGGAGTCCCACTTCAAGTCGTCCGGCGCAAGGTCCTCCTGCGACTTGAGCATGTGATCCCATGAAATGCGCTTGCCCGTGTAGCAGGCCATGCGGCCCATGAGGGCGAGGAGCGTGCTGTGGCACATCCAGTCGCCGTCATAGACCGGCGCACCTTTGCGCAGCGCTTCGTACATGAGCACGTGCTCGTTTACATACATGTTGTTGTCCTCGTCCTTGTTGAAGCGCCAGCGGTTCTCGCCGGTGATGAGCACGCGGTCGCCGTTGATGAGGCAGGTGCCTTTGGTGCCGGTGATGAAATCCGCATTCTCGCCGTCGCAGCCCGGAATCTGGCGGCTGCTCACGGTGGCGAAGCGGCCGTCGCCGTAGTCATAGACGCAGGAGAAGTGATCGAAGATGTTGTAGCCTTCGGCATTGGGAAAGGGCACGGCGCGGCCGCCGTTGCCCATGCAGCTGAGCGGATCCTTGTCGCCGAAGGCCCAGCCCACTTTGTCCACGCTGTGCACCGCCTGCTCCACCAGGCTGTCGCCGCTGAGCCACGAAAAGTTGTACCAGTTCTGCACCTGCCATTCCACGTCGCTCATGCCGGCCGGACGGTTGCCCGCGGGCGCCATCGGTTTGACCGGGCCGGTGTAATAAGTGGCATGATAGTGCAGGATGTCGCCGATCGCGCCGTCGAGCACCCGGGTGATGGCGGCGACGCGCGAGGCGCTCTTGCGCCAACAGAATCCGGCCACCACGGAAAGTCCCGCGCTCTTCGCTTTCTGCGCGGCGGCCAGCACTTTGCGCACACCCACCGAGTCCACGGCCATCGGCTTCTCGCAGAAGATGTGTTTGCCGGCGGCGACGGCGGCCTCAAAGTGCTGCGGGCGAAATCCAGGAGGCGTAGCCAGGATCACCACGTCGCAGCCGCTTTCGAGCACCTTTTGATAGGAATCGAGGCCGGTGAACTGACGCGACTCCGGGACGTTGACGCGATCCTTGAACTTCTGGCGCAGCGAACTGAGCGCGCCGGTGATCGCGCCGGTGTAAACGTCGCCGGCCGACCACAGTTCCACATTCGAGTCGGCCGTGAGTGCATCGCTTGCGGCACCCGAACCGCGGCCGCCGCAGCCGACGAGGCCGACCTTGAGCCTGCGGTTGTCAGGTGCATCGGCGCCCCGCGTGAGCGACGGCGCGCCGAGGACGGCGGAGGCGGCGGCGGCGGATTGCAGGAAGGAACGTCGGGTGGGCGCAGCGGAGGAACTCATGGGAATTGATAACGGGTGAAAACGGGTAACGGGCGGGAGGAGCGGAAATTACCGCGGATTTGCGGGCGCTTCCGATACTTTTTCCACCGGAGGCGCAGCATCGGGCTCCGCAAGCGGAGCCGGCGCCGGCGGGACAGGGGCTGACGCGGGCGGTTCCGCGGGCGGTGACGGGACGGAATCACCTGGCAAGACCGGTTTCTCCAACTCGGCGGCCTTGCCCTCTTCGATCAGCACTTCCCGCGAGGGCACGATGCGGTTGTGCACACCGATGAAGCTCAGGCTCTCCGATTTGGCGTCGAACTGGACGCGTAATACGATGAGGGGCCTGTCGTCGAAGTAGAAATTAATTTGATGCGAAGCAGTCAAGTTATTACCCGGCGGCGGATCGCCTTCGATGGCCATGATGCGCGGAGCGATACCCGCCTTCTGCGCAGCCGCGTGCGCGGCGAGGAAAATCCGGGGCAGGTCCGCAAGTTCTTTGCGCCGCGTCTCCGTTGCCGCCGGCAAATCGAGCACTCCGCGCGAATCCCAAACCTGCTCACCCACTCTTCGCAGCGATTGAAGCAGCGACTCCTGCCGGACGGTGTCTTTCTCCAGAGCCCGCTGGTAGAAAAGGATGCCACCAAGGACCAGTCCGCCGACGATCAGCATGGCCACGAGATGTCTCACGACTCCGGCTTTCTTTTCCTCTTTGGGTTCCGGGCCCGGCAGCGGCGACATGACGCGCCGCCGCACGTCCGCCGGCTCCTCCGGCGGAGGCGGAAGATTACGATTGCGGGACTGCGGTAAATTCGTGGCCATGAAACCCTTATTCATATCCCCGCTCGGTGCCTGTAAAGCGCTCGCGTCCCGCCGGCAGCCGGCTGCCCAAAGCGAAAAGTCGCGCCAATCACCGGCTTGCAATCCCCTTCCCGGCCCCTATGAAACGCGCCCGCCATTTCCGGCGGACTAACTTACCCCCCACCGATCCCATGGCTCAGGAAACGACTCTGATTCTCTTCAAACCCGACTGCGTGCAAAAGCGCCTCGGCGGCACCGTGCTCCAGCGGTTCGAAGCCGCCGGCTTCAAAGTGCGCGGCCTCAAAATGATGCACCTCAGCGACGACCTGCTGCGCGAACACTACGCCCACGTCGCCGACAAACCGTTCTTCCCGGAGATCGTGAAGTTCATGCAGAGCAGCCCCGTTGTCGCACTCGCCCTCGAAGGTGAGGACGTCATCGCCAAAGTGCGCGACCTCCTCGGCCCCACCGACTCCACCGCCGCCCCGAAAGGCACCATCCGCGGCGACTTCGGCGAGAACAAGATGATCAACGTCTGTCACGCGTCCGACAGCCCGGAAGCCGCCGCCGCGGAACTGCGCCGCTTCTTCAACGAAGGCGAGCTGTTCTAACCAGCGGAGCGCGAAGTTGCACTTCGCTCTACATCTCCCGCGCCAGCAGGTGGTCCGCGATCTCGCGCAGCCGGTGCGCGGCCTCGCCCAGCGGCTCCAGCGCGGCGTGAGCCTCCGCAGTGAGCCTGGCGGCTTCGGCGCGCGCGGCTTCGAGACCGAGGATGCTCACATACGTGCTCTTGCCGGCGGCCGCGTCTTTGCCGGCGGTCTTGCCGAGTTTTTCGGACGACTGCGTGCAGTCGAGAATGTCATCCACCACCTGGAACGCCAGCCCCAGCGCGTGACCGAAAGTTGTCAGCGCCGCCAGTTTCTCCGCGGGAGCGCCGGCGATCATGGCACCGAGACGGAAGCAGCACGTCAGCAGCGCTGCCGTCTTGCCTTCGTGAATGGTGCGCAGTTCGTCGAAGGTGATCTGCTTCCCCTCGCCTTCGAGATCGCGCACCTGGCCGGCGATAAGGAACCGTGAGCCAGCCGCTTTGGCTAGTTCGTGAACGAGGTCCACTCCGCCGGACTCCAGCAGCAGTTCAAACGCCAGCGGCTGCAGCGCATCTCCCGCGAGCACCGCCACGGCTTCTCCATAGACCTTGTGACACGTCGGATGCCCCCGGCGGAAGTCGTCGTCGTCCATGCACGGCAGATCGTCGTGAATCAGCGAGTAGGTGTGAATGCACTCCACCGCACACGCCGCCGGCAGCGCGCGCTCCGCATCGCCGCCGCACGCTTCACAGGCCGCCAGCAGCAGAATGGGCCGCAGCCGCTTCCCGCCGGCAAACATGCTGTGCCGCATCGCCGCATGCAGTGTCACCGGCGGTTCGTCCGCCCGCGGCAGCAGGCGGTCCAGCGCCGCATCGACGCGCTCCTTCTGGGAATTGAGCCAGACAGAGAAGTCCATTCCGCCGAGTCAGAGAAGTTCCGCAATTTGCACCGCATTGAGCGCCGCGCCTTTGAGCAGCTGGTCGCCGACGACCCAGAAGGCGAGGCCGTTGTCGAGCGCACAGTCTTTGCGGATGCGGCCGACGGCGCAGTTGTATTTGCCGGCGATGTCGAGCGGGAGTGGATAGGCCCGCGAGGCGGGATCGTCCACCACGTCGAGCCCCGGGGCACCGGTGAGGGCGGCGCGGGCGGCTTCGGGGGTGACGGGCTTTTCAAATTCGGCGCTGATGGCGATGCTGTGGGCGCGGAAGACGGGCACGCGCACGCAGGTGACCGAAGCGCGGAAACCGGGATGGTGCATGATCTTCCGGCCTTCGTTCTCCATCTTCATTTCCTCTTTGGTGTAGCCGCTGTCGAGGAATGAATCCACCTGGGGGATCACATTGAAGGCAATTTGTGAGGAATACACCACGGGCGGCGCACTGACGCGGGCATCATCCCATGCACCGGTCTTCTCCGCAGCCCACTGGCGCGACTGCGCGGCGAGTTCCTCGATGGCCTGGGCGCCGGTGCCGCTCACCGCCTGGTAGCTGCTGGCGAAGACGCGGGTGACACCGAACGCTTTGTGCAGCGGGTGCAGCGCCATAAGCGTGATCGCGGTGGTGCAGTTGGGATTGGCGATGATGCCTTTGTGAGCTTTGACGTCGGCGGCGTTGATTTCGGGAACCACGAGCGGCACGTCCGGGTCCATGCGGAAGGCGGAGGAGTTGTCCACGACCACAGCGCCGGCCTTCACCGCGTGGGGGGCGAATTCTTTACTGATGCCGCCGCCAGCGCTGAAGAGGGCGATGTCGATGCCGGCGAAGCTGTCCGGCTTCAATTCCCTGATCGTGATGTCCGTGCCCTTATACTGTAGTTTCTTCCCGGCACTGCGGGCGCTGGCGAGGAGCGTGAGTTCGCGCACGGGAAAGCCGCGGCGTTCGAGGCAATGGATCATCTCGACGCCGACAGCGCCGGTGGCTCCGACGATGGCTACGGACTTGGAGGACATTCAGGATTTGGGAGTTGGGATTCGAAATTCGGCCTCACGAAAGGAGGCGCAGCGCAGAAACGAAAAACCTCCAGTTCCCCTGCGCCGGGAAACTGGAGGCGGTGAGGGAGTCGTTCTGGCAGGCCGCTTACTTTTTCTTGAGCATCGGGAGACCGGTGCGCTCGTTTTCAATCACCTTGTATCCGTCCGGCAGACTGTCGAGAGCGCCGGCCTTCGCTTCACCACCGAAGTAATACAGGTTGGTGATGCCGCCATCAGGGCGTTTCTGCTGCTTCAGGTGCAGGTAATAGGTTTTGCCGGACTTTTTGGAAACGACGGAGAATGCCATAGTGCTGGGTGTTTGGTTTGGTGTTGGAGTTCAGTTGGCGGACCTCTGGGTGGGAATTATGAAGCGGAGACTAAATCAGTCCCGCCTCTTTGAGAACCGAAAAAGCTCCGTTTTTCGTCACGGTCTTGAGGGCACGCGCGGAGAGGCGAACGCGCACGAATTTCTTCAACTCCGGCACCCAGATGCGCTTGTCGCGCAGGTTCGGAGAAAAAGTGCGGTTCACTTTCTTGACGTGATTGAGACCGATGCCGCCCGCTTTCTTCGACTTACCGCTGTGGTGAATGCGGCGGCCGCGATACTTGCGAACTCCGGTGATTTGGCAAACTTGAGCCATTGTCCTGATATTTGATTAAAGGTTTTCGTTTCGGGGGGAAGGGCCGCGGCAGTACATCATAAAGCGGGACGGTCAAGGGATTCGTCCCCGGCGGGTGAAATTTCAATCCCGGCCCGGAACGCACGGAATTTCCACCGGTGATCGAACGCCGGCCGCTCCACGCCGTCGAACCAGGCATTCGTGAAATGACTGCTTCCCCTCGTTGAGAATTCCGTTAATATCCCGCCCGCCACGGTGGAGCGCGTCCCGTCCCCCGTCAGTTTTCACTCCTCACCCTCTCCCGCCGCCCGTGTCCCTCGATCCTCAGGAACTGCCGCATCTCATCGTGGGTGCCTGCATGGAAGTGCACCGCCACCTCGGCCCCGGACTCGAGGCGGAGGTCTATCGTGACTGCCTCGCGGCGGAACTCCGGATGAAAGAGATCGTCTTCGTGCGCGACACTCCCCTGCCCTTCCATTACAAAGGCCGGCGCATCGAGTCCGGCCTGCGCGTGAATTTCCTCATAGAGAATTCGGTCGTCGTGGCCGTGGAAGCAGTGGAGAACCTGGAGGCGCGGCACAAGAATCACCTGCGAAATCTGCTCCGTCTCACCGGCTATGAGGTCGCTCTGCTCGTGAACTTCAATGTCGATAACCTGCGCGACGGCGTGAAGCGGCTCATCGTGGCCGAAAAGCCGCCGGCCCTGCACTACCGCGAGGAACCTTCCGCGGCGCCTCAGGAAAGCCGCCCCGTGGCCCGCGGCGTGTGAGGACGTGAGGACCGTGCTACGCGAAAGCGTTCCCACCGCACCCGCTGCGGCGGCGTAAGAACGCGGCTCCCTTCACACCGCCATGAAAACTCCGCTCGTACTCAGCCTCACTCTCGCCGCCGCCGTCATCGCTCAGAATCCTCCCCGCACTGTCATTCCTGGCGGCGCTCTCGTGGGAGCAGTCGCTGCCGGTGCTGCGGGCGAATGGACCGTCCTCTTCAACAGCAAGGACCTCGCAGGCTGGACCAACGCCGCCGGCGGTGAAACCAAATGGGCCGTGGAGGACGGCGCCATGACCGGACAGAAAGGCAGCGGCGATATCTGGACCAAAGCCCGCTTTGGCAATTTCGTGCTCGAACTGGAATTCAAAACCACCGGCAACAGCGGCGTCTTCTTCCGCACGGACAATCCGAAGGACCCGGTGCAGACCGGCATCGAAATCCAGGTGGACAATCCCGGCGGTCCCAACAAACACAGCGTCGGCGCCATTTACGACCTCGTGCCTCCCTCCAAGAACGCCGCGAAGAAGGACGACTGGAACAAATACGTCATTACCGCCAACGGCGCGAACATCACCGTCGAACTCAACGGCGAAAAGGTCGCGGAGATGAACCTCGACAAGTGGACCGAGGCCGGCAAAAACCCCGACGGCAGCGGCAACAAATACAAAAAGGCCCTCAAGGACTGGAAACGTGAGGGACACATCGGCTTCCAGGACCACGGCCACAAAGTCTGGTACCGCAACGTGCGCATCAAGGCGCTGCCGTAGTCGCACCGGAGCCGCCCCTTTGCCTTTTCGCCAACTTTCGCCGGCCCCGGGCGAATGCCCGTCCCTCCGTGCAACTCGCGCCGGGCTCATTGCACTCTGCACGGATGCCCCTCGCCTTCACCGCCGCGGCCTTTCCGTGCACTCCACTCAGTTTCTGCGACTTGCGCCGATTCCTGCCGTTCGGCCCGCATTTTGCGGGAAACGACTCAACCGATCCACCCTCTTCCCGGGGCATCGGGAAACCCCATACAATCGAATATGAAACTTCGCCCCTTGCTCCAGTCGCTCTCCATCCCCGCCCTTGCCCTCGGCCTGAGTTCCTGCGCCATCGATCCCTACGGGGCCACGGTGACCACCTACTCCTACAGTCCCGGCTATCAGGTCGCCACCCTTCCGCGCGGCTACACCACCGTCACCGTGAGCGGCACGCCTTACTATTACTATAATGACGTTTACTACCGTCCCCGCGGCAGCGGCTACGTCGTCGTTCGGTCCCCTCACCATCACCGCGGCCCCTATGGCGACCGCGACCACGACGGCATCCGCAACCGTTACGACTATCACAACAACAACTACCACGTTTACGACCGCATTCCCGGCCGATACACCACCATCCGCCACGGCGGCCGCGTTTACTATCGCTCGGGCAACACTTACTACACCTCCCGCGGCACCGGCTACATAATCGTCCCCAGACCGTACTGACGAAAGCCCGGGCATTCACCCGCCGATGCGGGATTGGCGCGAACCAGGCGCACGGCAATGTGCGCCGCATGACCCGCCGTCAGTTTCTCTCCACCTCCTGCCTGCTCACCGGTGCCGCCGCTTTGGCGCGCGCCGTGGAGCCTTTTGCCCGCGCCGGCAAAGCGCGCTTTCAGCTCAGCCTCGCTGCTTACTCGTTCCGCGAGTTCTTCAAGGACCCGTCGAAGATGGACTTCTACAAGTTCCTCGACTTCTGCGCGGATCAGGGGCTCGCCGGTGCGGAACTCACGAGCTACTACTTCGACAAGGACGTCACCGATGCCGAACTGCTCAAGGTGCGCCATCACGCCTTTCTGCGCGGCGTGAATGTCAGCGGCACCGCCGTGGGCAACAACTTCGCCCTGCCTGACGGACCGGACCTCGACAAGGAAAAAGCCTACACCAAACAATGGATAGACCGCGCCGCCGTGCTGGGCGCTCCGCACATCCGCGTCTTCGCCGGCTCGCCCAAGGGCATCGAGGAAGCCGCCGCGCGCAAACAGGTCATCAAGACACTGGAGGAACTCGGCGCCTACGCCGCCACCAAAGGCGTCTGGCTCGGCGTGGAAAATCACGGCGGTGTCGTCGCCACGCCCGACGGCCTGCTGGAAATCATCAAAGCCGTGAACAGCCCCGCCGTCGGCATCAATCTCGACACCGGCAACTTCCACGGCGCCGATCCCTACGCCGACCTCGCGCGCTGCGCGCCCTGGGCCGTCAACGTCCAGGTGAAGGTGGAAATCAAACGCGCCGGCGCCAAAGAAGCCGAGCCCGCCGATATGAAAAAGATCGCGGAACTCCTGCGCGCCGCGAATTACCAGGGTTGGGTCGCGCTGGAGTATGAGTCGAAGCCCGATCCCTTCACCGCCGTGCCGGAACACCTCAAGGTGCTGAGGGAGGCGCTGGGTTGACGGGAGGAAGCCGCGGAGCTTACACCAGACGGGACACTATCAACCAAGGGATAAAGAAACCCGGGTGGGGCGGAGCCGTGACTTGCGGGCGAAGGCGGTGTGCAGCCTCATCTGTTCAAAGAAGCCGGCTCGGCGCCAGCCTCACCCCACCTGTTTCTACATTCACCTCCGCAGCGCGGCGAGCACCCTATCGGCGGTGGGGGCGGCTGGTGGGCGACGACGCGCGTTAGGCTGTCTGCGAATGCTTGTAGGCTGGCAGCGAGAGTTTGCTAGCTGACGCCGAACACTTGTTGGCCGGCGGCGCGCATTTATGGACCGGTAGCGACCGTATACCAGCCCGTGACTATTTCGCAGGCTGTGCCATATATAGAAGCCTAGTTAGGTTGCAGTACGCGGAATGATCACTATTATGACGAACAAAACTGTCATGAGCGACTACTTCCCTCCCGAGCAGAGTTTCTGCCCGTCCCGCGGCATGGCGCTGTGAGTCAGGCGTTTGAGACTTTGAGCTGGACAACTGGCGCCCCAAAGTCGAGTGTAGGCTGCCATGACTGCACCTGTAACTTACGACCCGACGACGTGGGCCGGCTGGCGTGAATTCACCGTCAGTGCCGCCCTTTCACCCGAAGAGAAAACCGCCGCTGCCGGCTGGCTGGAGGCCGAGCACTTCCTGGGCAGCTTCAAGCCGGTGGGGCACAGCCTCCTCCACATCATCCGCGAGGACGGAGAGCCTGTCGCGGTGGTCCAGTGGGCGGCGTGCGCCTATCATCTCAAGGACCGCGAGGCCTGGATCGGCTGGAACGGCCTGATCTGTGCGCGCCGCCGCAATCTCGTCGTCAACAACGTCCGTTTTCTGGTCCGCGAGTCCGCGCGCCGGCCCAACCTCGCCAGCAAAGCGCTCGCCCACAGCGTCAAAGCCCTGCCGGCGCACTGGCGCGAACACTTTGGTTACGAGCCGCTGCTCTGCGAGACGTTCACCGACATCGAAAGCCATGCCGGCACCTGTTATAAAGCCGCCGGCTGGA
>CAZFZN010000005.1:0-242548 GCA_964523105.1 uncultured Akkermansia sp. | reverse complement strand
AGTCTCAAACGCCTGACTCACAGCGCCATGCCGTGGGACGGGCAGAAACTCTGGAGAGCGGCGGCGCGGCGGGGTTTTGGGTTTGGCCGGAGCGAGCGTGGCCACCGTCTTCCCGCCATCGGTGATGCGCACGGATTTGCCGGCGCGGATCATGGCTTGGAGACGGTCCACGGTTGCCGGGAGGTTCTCGAGAGTGAGCGTGCTCATGGTGGCGGAGATACTTCATCCGGCAGGGCGAAGCAAGGAGGGAGCAGACTACAAACACGATCCCCCGCCCGGCAGCCGGCGGCGGAGGGAGTTCATGCGTTTCTCCAGCGGGAGGTCGAGGCGGCGAGGTTTGTCAGGAGCGGCGGTGCGGAACCCCTGCAGCCTGAAGGATGCGCATGCTCCGACCGAGTGCGAACCCTCTCGATCTGCGTCTCGCTGTCCTGCTGCAGCACTGCGATGGCCTGGCGGAGCGCCACGATGACAGTGACGGGCAGGGCCCTGCCACGGTTCGCCTCCTGTCGAACCGTTTCGTCACTGCAGGCTGCCTCGACTGGCAGGCGGGATGCCCGCCCTGCCTGTCCATTTGCCCGCGGTCCTGAACCGGAAAGGAACACGGGATTCTCTCAAGAAGACCGTCAGGGTTGCCGGGTGAGTTTGCTGCCAGGAGAAAGGTATCCTGACAGCTTCATCCGGCGTGTGGAGGAGTTCCCGGCCTGGCGCTGTTCACTTTCTTTCCTGTGCTCTCTTTTGTTTGGATCCTCAGCGGTTTTTGGGCTCATTAACCTGACGAATCCGTCCGCCCGAAGCGCCGCAGGCGGAGGGCGTTGGCGATGACGCTCACGGAGCTGAAACTCATGGCCGCGCCGGCGAGCATCGGACTGAGCAGCCAGCCAAACGCGGGATAGAGCACGCCGGCGGCGACGGGAATGCCGAGCGCGTTGTAGAGAAAAGCGAATGTCAGGTTCTGGCGGATGTTGCGCTGCATCGCCCGGCCGAGGCCGATGGCGCGCACGAGTCCGCGCAGGTCGCCTTTCACCAGCGTTACCGCAGCGCTTTCCATGGCCACGTCCGTGCCCGTGCCCATGGCGATACCGACATCCGCCGCGGCCAAAGCCGGCGCGTCGTTGATGCCGTCGCCGGCCATGCCCACCACCGCACCTTCCTGCTTCAGGGCCACGACTCGGTCGTGCTTGTCCTGCGGCCTGACACCGGCGTGGAAGTGTGCGATGCCCAACTGCGAGGCCACAAACTGCGCAGTGCGCGGCTGGTCGCCGGTCATCATCACGACATCGATGCCGAGGCGCCGCAGGTCTGCGAGCGCGGCGGGCGTGGTGTCTTTGACCGGATCGCTGATCAGGATCGCACCCGCGGGCGCGCCATCCGCCGCGACGAAGATGGCGGAACTTCCCGCCTCCTGACGGGGAACGGCATCGCCCTCCAGCTGATCCAGAGCAGTCACCCCATTCTCACGCAAAAAGTCAGGCTTGCCGGCGAGCACCTCGCGGCCGTTCACACGGCCGCTGATTCCGCCGGCGACCGTGGCGTGGAAATTCTCCGCCGGCGGTACGGTGAGGCCCCGTGACTCTGCCGCGCGCAGCACAGCATGCGCGAGCGGGTGCCCGCTGTGTTTCTCAAGCGCCGCCGCCAGCGAGAGCACTTCGCTTTCAGAGAAACCGGCGGCCGGCAGGATCTGCGTCACCTGCGGTTTGCCGGTTGTCAGGGTGCCGGTTTTGTCCACCACCAGCGTGTTCAGCGCCGCGAGCTTTTCGATGGCGGCGGCGTGACGAATGAGCACGCCCATTTGCGCGCCGCGGCCGACACCGACCATGACACTCATCGGCGTCGCGAGCCCCAGGGCACACGGGCACGCGATGATGAGCACCGCGACGGCGCAGGTCACCGCGAAGGCAAGCCCCGGGCCGAACAGCAGCCACAGCACAAATGTCAGGGCCGCAACCGCCAGCACCAGCGGCACGAACCACGCCGCGATCCGGTCCGCCAAATCCTGGATGGGAGCCCGGCTGCGCTGCGCCTCGCCCACGAGATGCACAATTTGTGAGAGCATCGTCTCCGCGCCGACGCGCCGGGCCTCCACCACGAGACTGCCGTGCGTGTTCAGCGTGCCGGCGGTGACGGCGTCGCCGGGACTTTTGTCCACCGGCAGCGGCTCGCCGGTGATCATGGATTCATCCAGCGCACTGCGGCCCTCCACGATCACCGCATCCACCGGCACTTGATCGCCCGGCACCACGCGCAGGCGGTCGCCGGGCTTCACCTGATCGAGCAGCACCTCGCGGTCACCCTCCGGCGTGACGAGTCGCGCGGTTTTGGGCGCCAGCCCGATCAGTTCCCGCACTGCGCTGCCGGTGCGGCGGCGGGCGCGCAGTTCCATCACCTGCCCCAGCAGCACCAGCACGATGATGACTGCGGCGGCTTCAAAATACACCGCCCCGCTGCCGTGCCCGCCGGTGGCGGTAAACCAGAACGGACACAGCAGCACCGCCGCGCTGTAAAGAAAAGCGCTGCCCGTTCCGATGGCGATGAGCGTGAACATATTCATGCTGCGGTGCTGCGCCGAGCGCCATGCCCTGACAAAAAACGGCGCGCCGCCCCAAAGCACCACCGGTGCGGTGAGCAAAAACTGCATCCACAGCACCGCCCGGCTGTTGACCCATGCGCTGTGCGACCACGCCGGCACGAGGTGCGCCATGGCCGTGAAAAAAACCGGCAGCGTGAAGAGCGCGCTCCAGCGCAGGCGGCGCGTCATGTCGTTCAACTCGGCATCATCATCCTCCTCCGCGGCGCCCGCGGTGACCAGCTCCAGCGCCATGCCGCACTTCGGGCAGTCGCCCGGATGATCCTGACGCACCTCGGGATGCATCGGACAGGTGTAGAACGTCGCCGGCCGCCACGCGGGATTTCTCTCCAGCGCCATGCCGCATTTCGGACACGAATCCGGCTGATTACTCTCCACTCCCGGGCACATCGGGCAAAAGTATTTCGCCTCAGCCGGCGGCGTGAGATTCCCATGCTCCTGCGCCGGGGCGCCGCCGGCGGCGTGATGGGAGCAGCAGCACTTTCCTGGCGAAGTGCTAGCGAAATCGGGGCGGTCATCGGATTGCATGGCGGTGGCCATCAGAATGCGCCGTGCGTGATTTGTCTCCCGCAAATAAGTTCTTGAGCGGCACGCCGCCGGCTTCACTTTCGCACCCGTGACCCGACCGGCCCCCATCGCACCGCAGACTTCCGCACTTCCCGGCGGCAGTTTCATTTGCTGTCTTCTCGCGTGCCTGTGCCTGACGGCGTCGCCGCTCGCGGCGGCGGATGCAGAGGACGGTTTCCTGCTTCTCCGCAAAGGTCAGGCCGCGGAGGCACTCCTGGCTGCGGAGGAGGGACTGAAAGAGGATGCGGAGGATGCGGCGTGGCACCGGCTGAAAATCGAAGCGCTGCTCGCCTCCGGGCGATACGATGAAGCGCGGGATGCCGTGAAGCCGGCACTGGAGGCCAATGAATACAGCCTGCCGCTCCTGTGGACGGCGCGCGAGGCGCTGCGCATGGGCGGACGGCCGCAGGAGGCTGCGGACATTCCCCTGCGCATCGAACGGCTCATGATCACGCGCGACTGGGATTACCGCACCGAGGCGGACGCGCTCGTCATTTTCGGACGGGCCCTGCTGCTCAAGGGCACGGATCCGAAGAAGGTGCTCGATAACGTCTATGCCGTCGCGCAAAAGGTGGACAGGGAAGCGCGCGAACCCTATCTCGCCCGCGGCGAACTGGCGCTGGAAAAAGGCGACGGCGCCCTCGCGGCGCGGGCGTTTCGTGAGGGACTGAAGGTCCACCCTGACGATCCGGACATGCATTTCGGGCTGGCCAAAGCCTTTTCCTCCAGCGACCGCGAACTGATGGCGGAGTCGCTGAAAAAAGTGCTGGAGCTGAATCCCGTCCATCTCCCCGCCCTGCTGCTCCAGGCGGATCTGCTTATCGACCGCGAGGACTATGACGGCGCGTCGGCGCTGCTCGACAAAGCCGCGGAGGCGAATCCGCATCATCCGCCGCTGTGGGCGCTGCGCGCGGTCATCGCGCATCTCCGCAACGACCGATCCGCGGAAAACAAAGCCCGCGCCGCGGCGCTGAAATCATGGCCGGGCAATCCCGAGCCGGAGTTCATTTACGGTCGCAAGCTCTCGCAGAAGTACCGCTTCGCCGAGGGCGCCGCCGCGCAGCGCCGCGCGCTGAAATCCGATCCCGAATATCTCCCGGCCAAAGCGCAGCTCGCCAGCGACCTGCTCCGGCTCGGCGACGATGACGAGGGCTGGAAACTCGCCGCCGCGGTCGCCGACGAGGACGCCTACAATGTGATGGTCTTCAATTTGATGACCCTGCGCGATTACATGGAGTCGAAGTTCACCACGCTGGAGAACGGCGACTTCACCGTGCGCATGGACAAAACGGAAGCCGCCATCTACGGTCCGCGCGTGCTGGATTTGCTCACGCGGGCCCGCCGCACGCTCGGTGAAAAATACGGCATCGACGTGAAGCGGCCCACAGTGGTGGAAATCTTCACGCAGCAGAAGGACTTCGGCGTGCGCACGTTCGGCATGCCGGACAATCCCGGTTATCTCGGCGTCTGTTTTGGCCGCGTCGTCACCGCCAACAGCCCGGCGACGAATTCGCATCCCGTGAACTGGGAGGCCGTGCTCTGGCACGAGTTCTGTCATACCGTCACGCTCCAGGCCACGCAGAATAAAATGCCGCGCTGGCTCAGTGAAGGCATCAGCGTCTATGAAGAGCGTCAGGCCGATCCCTCGTGGGGCGAGCGCATGTCGCCGCGCTACCGCGCCATGATTCTCGGCGAAGACCTCACGCCGGTCGGAGAAATGAGCGGCGCCTTTCTTTCGCCGAAGTCGAACGAGCACCTCATGTTCGCCTATTTCCAGTCGTCGCTCGTCGTCGAATACATCATCGAAAAGCGCGGTCTGGACGCCATCAAAGCCGTGCTCAAGGACCTCGCCGACGGCACGACGATCAACGATGCCCTGTCCCGACACGTCGCGCCGCTGGATGAGCTGGAGCCCGCGTTCAAAACATGGGCGGTGCAGCAGGCGAACGGCTTCGCGCCCAAAATGAACTGGGATCAGCCGGAGCCGGAAATGCTCCTGCCGGGAGGCGAAGACAAACTCAAGGAATGGTCGGACGCGCGTCCCAACAACTATTACATGCTGCTCCGCGAGGCCGCGCAGCGCATCGAAGACAAAAAGTGGGACGAAGCCGCCGCCGCGCTGCAGAAGATCCTCGATTTGCATCCGCACGACGATGAAAGCGACGGCGCGCTCGGTCTGATGGCCCTCGTGCGCCGCGGGCAGAACGATGCCGCCGCGGAGCGCTCGCTGCTCACCACCCTGACAAAGATCGACTCCGCCGTCCCCGAAGCCAACGCCCGGCTCATCGAACTCGCCACTGCAGCCAAAGACTGGGCAACCGTCGCCGCTCAGGCCAACCGCTGGCTCGCGGTGAATCCGCTCATTCCCGCCCCGTGGCGCGCCCTTGCCGAAGCCGGCGAGCAGTCCGGCGACCTGACCGCCGCCACCGGCGCATGGCGCACGCTCCTCGCGCTCGATCCACCCGACCCCTCCGCAGTTCATTACAATCTGGCGCGTCTTCTGAACCGCAGCGGTGACCGGGCCGCCAAGCGCCATGTGCTCATGGCCCTCGAGGACAATCCCCGCCACCGCGGCGCGCTGAACCTGCTGCTGGAACTGCAGAAACACGATCCCGCGGCACCGTCGAAAGATGAATCCATCCGCCGCCCATAGTGCGCTCTCGCGCCGCGGATTCCTGTCGTGGGCCGGCGGCGGACTCGGCGGCGCGGCGGCGCTTTCCCTGCTCGGCGCGGCGAAGGCGGAGACCCTGACACCGTCCTTCCGCCCGCGGGCGAAGCGCGCCATTCACATCTGCCTCTGCGGCGGACTCAGTCAGGTGGATTCGTTCGATCACAAACCCGAACTCGCCAGACGCCACGGCCAGAGCATGCCCTCCACGGGAAAGCTCGATCCCTTCTTTGGCAAAGTCGGTCCGCTGCGCGCCCCCGACTGGAGTTTCCGGCAGCGCGGGCGGAGCGGCCTGTGGATTTCCGAACTCTTTCCTCACCTTGCCGGCGTCGCCGATGAACTCTGCATCATCCGCAGCATGGTCGCCGATTCCTCGAACCACACGCCCGCCACCTTCCAGGAAAACAGCGGGTTTCGCTTCAACGGTTTTCCCGCCATGGGCGCGTGGATCAGTTATGCGCTCGGCAGCGAAAACGACAACCTGCCCGCCTTCGTCGTCCTGCCGGATGCGCGCGGCCTGCCCGCCGGCACCACCGCGAACTGGACCAACGGCTTCCTGCCCGCGCGGCATCAGGGCGTGGCGCTGCAGTCCCGCGGCGCGCCGGTGCGCGATTTGCTGCCGGCGCGCGATGTCAGCGCCGCGCACGAGCGCGATTCCCTGCAGCTGCTCGCGCGATTGAATGCCTCACACATGGCCGCCACCGGCCCGGACGATGTGCTCGAAGCCCGCCTGCGCAGTTATGAACTGGCCGCGCGCATGCAGCTCGCCGTGCCGGAGGTCACGGACCTTCAAAATGAATCCGGCGCCACCTGCGAAGACTACGGAATGAACGCGGAACCCACCCGCGACTTCGGCCGCAACTGCCTGCTCGCCCGCCGCCTGCTCGAGCGCGGCGTGCGCTTCGTGCAGTTGTTCAGCGGCGGCGCGTTTGGCAATCCCCGCATCAACTGGGACGGTCACGAAAACGTGAAGGAAAACCACAGCCAGGAAGCGCTGCGCATCGACCGGCCCGTCGCCGCGCTGCTCAAGGACCTCCGCCAGCGCGGCCTGCTCGACGACACGCTGGTGCTCTTCACCTCGGAGTTCGGGCGCACTCCGTATGCCCAGAGCGATTCCGGCAAGGTCGGGCCCGGGCGTGATCATCATCCGGACGGCTTCAGCGTGTGGCTGGCGGGCGCGGGCCTGCAGCAGGGTGTCGCATGGGGCGCCACCGACGAGTTCGGCCACACCGCGGTCCTGAATCCCGTCACCTGGCCCGATTTCCACGCCACCGTGCTCCATCTGCTCGGACTCGACCACACCGCCCTGACTTATTACCACAACGGCATCGACCGCCGGCTCACCAATGTGAGCGGTGACGTGGTGCGCGGTCTGCTGGCGTGAATTAGGAGCGCGAAGTTATCTGAAAAATGGAAATAGAACCACGGATGGACACAGATGAACACGGATTCCCGGCAAGTTGCCTCAATAAAAAGCCTCACCTCATGAGTGAATCCGTGTTTATCAGTGTCCATCTGTGGTTTCTTCGTCTCCATTCTCCTTTGCAGGCTTACACTTCGCCTGTCCACGCTGACCAGGCAAAACCCCGCGCGCCTGCCACCCTCTCACATGCGTTCCGTCCCGCGCCCGTTCATTCCACCGTGAGGAACGCATTCGAGTTGAGCACCACGCGGCAGACGGCGGGCAGCCCGTGCTTTTCAAGCACAGTGAGGCAGGCGGCGTGCTCCGCTTTCTCCGGAGCACGGCCGGTGGCGAGAAGAAACAGCCTGTCCACCTGACGGCCGGGATCGCTGCCCGCTTCCTTTCTGAGCCGGGCGGCAAGATGGTCCGCCATGGTGAAGGTGAACGCGCTGTTGAGCAGGGTGAGGGCATTGAGCGGCGTGGTGGTGCTGGAGCGGACGGGCGTGCTGACGGAGCTGTCAGGGCAGTCGAAGGCATTGAGCAGCGGCTGCGGTCCGCCGCGCGCCCACATGCGGTAAATGGAGCGGCGGTTGACGTCGGGCGTGTCGCGGTCCTCCGGGTGATAGTGCATGGTATTGAACCGGTTCTCCATGCGGAAGTCCTTGAACGGCGGCCCGCCGGCGGCGGGATTGAGCACGCCGGAAACGGAGAGGATGGAGTCGCGCAGTTCCTCGGCGGTAAGGCGGCGGCGCTCCACCCTGATTATGTGAGGGACGGCGGCCGGACCCGCGGACGACTGGCGCCAGGCCGCGGAGGTGAGGATGAGCCGGTGCAGTTTTTTGAGCGACCAGCCATTCTCCCGGAACCATCCCGCCAGCCAGTCGAGCAGCCCGGGATGCGAGGGCCGTCCGCCGTTTTTTCCGAGATCGCCCGGCGTGGCCACCAGCCCGCGGCCAAAGTGCCAGTACCAGACCCGGTTCACGATGGTGCGGGCAAAAAGCGGGTTGTCAGGGTGGGCCATCCACTGCGCCAGTGCCCGGCGACGCTCGGATTCCGGCGCGTCCTCCGGCAGTTGGAAATCGGGCGACAGGCCCGCGAGGGCGGCGATGCCGCCGGGGCGCACGGCCTCGCGCGGCTTGAGGGCACTGCCGCGGTCGAGCACATGCACGACGGGAGCCTCGCGGGGCACGACGGTGAAGGCCGCGCCGCCGGGCAATTCACGCGGACCGCGTCCCACGCCGGCGAAGCACGAGGCGATCCGGTAATACTCGTGGAGACTGACCCGATCGAATTTGTGATCGTGACAGCGCGCACAGTGGAGGGTGAGGCCGAGAAAGGCCTGGCCCGTGGTGCCGACGATGTCTTCGAGTTCGTCCTGACGCATCACTTTGCGCAGGTTCTCGCTCTGCGTAACTTTGTTGGTGTCGTCGTAGGGACCGCAGACAAGAAACGAGGCGGCAGTGACGGCATCGGGGCTGTCCGGCGCGATAACATCTCCCGCGATCTGATGCAGTGCGAAGTCGCGGTAGGACAGGTCCGCATTGAGCGCGCGGATGACCCAGTCGCGGTAACGCCATGCTTCGGGCCGCGGCTTGTCGAATTCAAATCCGTCGCTCTCGCCGTAGCGCGCGATGTCGAGCCAGTGCCGCGCCCACTTCTCTCCGTACGCCGGAGCAGCGAGCAGACGGTCCACTTCCTTTTCGAAAGCGGGGGCATCGTTCGCTTTCTCGAAAG
Source organism: uncultured Akkermansia sp. (assembly GCA_964523105.1). GTDB lineage: Bacteria > Verrucomicrobiota > Verrucomicrobiia > Verrucomicrobiales > V1-33 > V1-33. Next base: position 233,593 of record CAZFZN010000005.1, on the reverse strand, counting down.
CCTCAAGTTGCTCCGGCGACGGCGGCAGGCCGGTGAGATCGTAGGTGAGCCGCCGCAACAGAACCCGGCGGGGCGCCTCCGGTGCAGGATTGCGTCCCTCGCTGAAGAGAAAGGCGTCGATTTCATTGCGTCCGCCGGCGGGCACGGGCGGGGCCGTGACTTTTGCCAGCGGCTGCAGTGACCACCATGAAGGGTCGGGCGCGTCCTCTGCGCGGATCGCGCAGACGGCACAGAGCAGAATCAGAACTCGCAGCGCGGCGGACATGCGGGAGATTGGCATCGCCCGGTGCGCCCGCCAGCGCCGACTGGCACGGATTTCCGTGAGGCCGGCGCGGTTCCGGACCGCAGGAAATGCTTTGACTCCGGCGGTGATTGACCGACTCATCCGGGGCCGCGCCATGAAAAAGCCTCTCTTCATTTCCGCCTTAGTCATCGCGCTCGGCGCGGTCGTCCTGGCTCAGTTCGACAGGCCGCGCGGCGGACGGCGCAGCCGCGGCTGGGATGACATTCCGCGCACGGCGCGCGAGATTCCGCAGCATGACACGGAGACTCCCGCCTGGACCAACCCGCCGGCGCACGCGAAGGATGTCTTCACTTTCACCCGCATCGTCTATGACCGTGGCTACGGCGGCTACGGCTACGGTCGCGGCGGCGGCTGGACCACTGACATGCCTGACAGTGATCTCAACCTCTCCTGGCGGCTGCAGCAGATGACCAGCATGAAGGTGGACCCGGACGGCCGCATCGTGCGCCTGACGGATCCGGAACTCGCGGACTTTCCGTTCATCTACATCGTGGAGCCGGGCTCGCTCTACTTTTCCGAGGAGGAAGTGGAGGCGCTGCGCAATTACCTGCTCAACGGCGGCTTCCTCATGTTCGACGACTTCTGGGGCGACAGCGCATGGGAAAACGTGGCCGAAAACATGAAACGCGTCTTTCCCGACAGGGAATTCACCGAACTGCCGCTCAACGACCCGAATCAGCCGGACCATCCGATCTACCACTGCGTCTTCGACATCAAATCCAAGGGCCAGGTGCCGAATATGGAAACCGGCGACTCCAGCCAGTACGACGGCGTGACCTGGGAGGACCGCCATGACGGCGATACCCGCACAGTACATCACCGTGGCATTTCCGACGACAAAGGCCGGCTCATGGTAATCGCCACGCACAATACCGACAATGGCGACGGCTGGGAACGCGAAGGCTGGAGCGATTACTATTTCCGCAACTTCTCCGAGAAAATCGCCTACCCGCTGGGCATCAACATCATCTTCTACGCGATGACCCACTGATCTTCCCGGTTCGGCGACCGCCAGCGGCCCCCTGCCGGGGAGTTCGAGACCCAACCGGGTGCAATGCGGCGAAAAAAGGATTGCCCCCGCCCGGCAAACAGTGGAAAAGCAGCCGACAGCACGGCCTGGCCGCCTGTCCCCCGCCATGAAAAAATCTCCTTTCGCAGACCTTAAGCAATTCCTCGGCACCGTTTTTCATCCCGACTGGACCATCGAGCACGAATCCGCGGATCACGCGATCCGCAAGTTCGCGCGCAAGGCGGATGAGAAGGCGCGAAAGGGAATTCTCGGGGACATTCACCGCCTGAGCACGGAGTTCCGCGACGAAGACCTGGAGAATTTTGTCTGCGAAGACTGCAAAGGCGACATCTTCCCGCCCGCCCTCGGCTTTACCTACGCCAACTGGCTCAAGCACGCGGCCGAACTGATCAACTCCACGCCGATGTCCAAAAGAACGGAGCCCGGCGACAAGAAGGCCGCGGCGAAGAAGGCGGCTCCCGCAAAGAAAGCCGCCCCCGCAAAAAAGCCCGCGCCGGCGAAAAAGAAGAAATAGTCAGGCCAGCGGCGGCCCTTCGCGAGCAGCTCTGAAACGTTCCTCCATCAGCGCCATCTTTACCCTGTGAAATCCGGCCCCGCCGACCCGCCTCCGTCCGAGTTTCAGCGGCGCATGCTGTGGAAGGCGATCACCGCCGTCTCCATGCTCACTCTGGGAGCCGTGGTGGTCTATGTCATCGGCGTCATCACCGACGTGCTGCAGTTTCTCCAGCCGGTGCTCGTGCCCGTGGCCTTCGCCGGCATCCTCGCCTATCTGCTGGAGCCGATTGTCAAAAAGCTAACCGACCGCGGCACCCCGCACTTCCGCGCCATGATGTGGGTGTGGACGGGATTTCACGGAGTGCTGCTGCTGCTGTTCCTGTCCGTCGCGGTGCCCACCATCGGCAGCGTCGGCGGATTTCTGCGCAATCAGCATGGTGGTGCCGCGGAAAGCATCGGCAACTTCATCAGCACCGCGCTGGACGGCGTGGACCAGATGATCAACAAGTTCCGCGGGGACAAAGAAAAAGCGCAGGCGAAAAAGGATGATAAACCGGAAGAGAAAAGCGACTCGACGGCTTCCGCGGAGCTATCGCCGGCACCTCCCGTTCCTCAAACGACGCACACCGTCCGGGAACGCGAAACCATCGACACCATCGCCGCAAACTTCGGAGTGACGCGGGCGGAACTGGAGGCCGCCAACACCGGACGCAAACTGGAGCCGGGAGTGATTCTGCAGTTGCCTCCGAATGCCAAAGCCCCCGACGCCCATGCCGGTGCCGGGACCGCCAATCAATCGTGGGTGCGCGCCAAAGTGAACGCGTGGGTCGCCGCCAACAGCGAGGAGATCGCCGCCCGGGTCACCGGCGGACTGAGCCGCAGCTTCCAGGGTATCCTCGGTCTCTTCGGTTATCTCGTCGGCTTCATGCTCGTGCCGCTCTATCTCTATTACTTCCTCAAGGAGAGCGCCGCGATTCAGAAAAGCTGGAGCGACTACATCCCGCTGCGGGCCTCGAAGTTTCGCGCTGAACTGGTGGACTGCCTCAATGAGATCAACGGCTACCTCATCGCCTTCTTCCGCGGCCAGATGCTCGTGAGCATGATCGACGGCCTGCTCGTCGGGATTTGCCTTGCGCTCATCGGACTGCCTTACGCCATGCTCATCGGTGTCTTCGTAGCATTGCTCGGTCTCATTCCGTATGTGGGCAATCTGATCTGCCTGCTCGCCGCCGTGGGCGTCAGCATCGCGCACTTTGGCAAAACCGATGCGTCCGGCGAACTGGTGAACACGCTCTGGGGCATCCAGCAGGTCTGGGCCTATCCGCTCATTGTCATCGTCATCTTCACCGTCGTGCAGCAAATCAATTCCCTCGTCACCGCGCCGAAAATCGTCGGCGACGCCGTGGGGCTGCATCCGCTGACGGTCATCTTCAGCGTGCTGTTCTGGTCGCTGCTCATCGGCGGCCTGCTCGGCGCCCTGCTCGCCGTGCCGCTCACGGCTTCGGTGAAAGTCATCCTGCGCCGCTACGTCTGGGAACGCCGCGTCCAGCCGCAGCTCGCGCCGCCGCAGGATTATCCGGTGACGTAATGGTGGTCCGCACTGCCAGGTGGTCCGCACAGTCCCTGTGCGGCGAGCCCATTTCCCCTACTTCCCGCCAAGCACCGGCACTTCGCGCAGCCGGCACCGCACGATGCTGCCGGACTTGGAAAGCGTCACCTCCAGCAGCGCACCGCGGCGCCATTCCGCATCCGGGCCTGCGTCGTCGAACACCAGATTCCCCAGCGACCACGCCACCGGCACGCCGCCGAACCATTCGAGCGGCTGCACGCAGTGCGGCCCGGCACCGACGACCATGCGGGCTCCGGCTTCGACAAAAGTTCGCGCCGCGGCGCGCTGATCCCCCGTGGGCACGCGGCTGTGTTCCGTGCCCCAGTGCGCGAAGACCACGGGGCTGTGTGCCGCCCGAATGCGTTCCGCCAGGGCGGCGGCACTGACGCTGCCGTGCTCGTCCCAGCCAAAGAGGGAGAAGGTGGCGCTGCCCGGAATCGCCAGTGGCAACGGCCCGGGCGCATGCCCGAAACACTGCACCCCGGCTGCGGCAAGAGCCCGCGCGGTTTCTGTCAGGCCCGCGGCGCCCGCATCGCCGGCGTGATTGTTCGCCAGCGACGCCGCGCTCACACCCGCCTCACGCAGCGCCGTCACCGTCTCCGGGACCGCGCGAAGTCCCCTGCCCTGCTTTGCCGTGAGAGCGCATTCGAGATTCACCACGACCGTCGCGTCTTTGAAAAAATGCCGCAGCGGCGCGAGCACCGGCTCGCCATTGCGGACACGTTCGCCCACGGTGCGTGCCAGCATGACGTCGCCGCCGAAGACGAGTCGCGGGCCGTTCTCCGCATTTCTGTCAGGCTCGAAGAGCCGGGGAACCGGGCGTTCCCTGCCCAGGGCGCCCAACGCGATCAGTTCCGGCGTGCCCTCCAGTTGATGCACGCAGATGTCCGCGTCGTTCAATTCGCCGAATGGCGCGCGGTCCTCCCAGAGCGCGGCGGCATGCGGACCGAAATCGAGTATCAGCCCGCGCTCCACCGCATCCGGCGCAAAGCGGGAATGGTCAGGCAACGGGGAAAGCGCCCCGCGCAAATCCGCCACGCTGCCCCACGGCGTGCGCCAGCCCTGCGCCCGCAGCGCGCCGGAGAGAAAGTTCGCGCAATCCGCTCCCTCCGCACACTCCGCTCCGCTGCGGCGCGTGCCATCCGCGGCGATGGATGTCAGAAACGTGCTCCCGAAGACGTATGGCAGTCCGAATTGTTCGCTGAGCGAAGCCCGGAATCCTGCGGTGCCCGCGGCACGAAACCGGATCACCACGGGAGCCGAAAACCGCGACTCGCCGTCGCGCACGACCTGCGCCCGGAGTTTCACCGTGCCGCAGTGCAGTTGCGGGTGGAGCAGCGGGAGCAGTTTTGTCAGGGGAAGCTCCGCACCCGTGTGCAACGGCTCCGCTTTCCAGGCCAGCCAGCGCGGAGTTCCCTGCGCATACTCCCCCGGACCGTCCATCACCCGTGAACGCGTCCCGGCCGCCACCACCGCCTGCCAGTGCACTTCGGCACCGACCGGTTCCGGCTGCACCTGCACCCGGAGGCCGGCGATTTCCTCCGCATCGAAATGCCAGTCGCCATCGGGCGCGGTGAGCTTTCCGGGGATGGTGAGACGCGGCAAAAATGGATCATCGCTGAATTGTGCGACCATCTTCTCCATCTCCGCCGCGCGGTGCTGCGTCATCCCGGGACGCCAGTGCGCCGCCAGCAGGGAGCGCAGCGCCGGACCGGCTTTGATGATGTCGAAGGCCGGTACCGTTCCGCCTTTCGCGGCGATCTCCCGGGCGCGAAGCGATTTGTCAGGCCCGCAGGTGGCGAACGGCTCGAAGGTCAGCCGCGCCCGCGGCACGCGCAGCACGGCATCGAGCGCCAGGAAGACGAGCCGCTCCGCGTGCTCCGCGGAGGGCTGCCAAGGGGACGAGACGCTGAAGGTGATCGCGCGCAGCCCGGGCAGTTTCAAAATCGGATCGAGCACCTGATCCATCGCTGCTTCCAGCCGTTCTCCAGGCGTGGCGGCGAAGTAGTCGAGATCGATGCTCGCCACCACCGCCCGATTCCGCGGCCAGCCCGCCATTTCCTCCGTCAGGCGGCGCAGATCCCGGGCGTGGTATTTCTCCGCCAGCAGACCGCACTCCCGCGGCAGCGCCTCCTGATGGCCGTCCAACTGCTCGCGGGCGGTGCGCTCCAGTTCCACGCGCTGTGTCTCCGGCAGCAGCGGCGCGGAAACCCAGAAGACCTCCGCGATGGGAGCCGGCATCAGCGGCTCCAGCCAGTCATAACACTGAATGCGGCCGCGCTCCCGCCACTGCGCGAAGAGTTCCGCCTGACGTTCCCGCGTCGGCCCGCGCCGCATCGCCGTGCGGACTTCGTCCGAGCCGGCGAGGCCCGTCGCATCCGTGTGCGCATCCACGAGAATCAGCGTGTGCGGTTCATCCAGCGGCAGCGTGGAGGCGAAATGATAGAATGTGCCGGCGTGAGATTCCTCGAGATAGACGGGCAGCTCGACCTCCCGCGCGGGCGAGGTCGTGGCCAGCAGCAGAGCGACAAGCAGCAGATGCCGCATCAAAAGCCATCGTCGGAATAGAATCCGCCCCGCGGAATTAGCGCCATCCTCGTGACGAAACCAGAAGCTCCGTCTGCCACGACCAGGAACCCCGGAGGGGTTCTCCTTGAGTAGCCGGGGGTGGAGCGAGGAACGAACGCAACCCCCGGGAAGCAAAATAAACCACAGGCGATGTGCCGCGAGGACGTTGGGAATCGCCGGTCCGGGGCACATCGCCTGTTCCGTTTTATGGTGCCCGGGGGTCTGCGACCCCCGGCTAATCATGGAGAACCCCTCCGGGGTTCGCGGAAACTCTGCATTCCAACTGGCCTGCGGGTGGCTGGCCTGCAGGCTATGGTGCTGCCGGTGGTTGGTCCGCGGCAGAATGTTCTGCGGCTGTTTGGCATGCAGGTCATCGGCCTGCAGGCCAATGTCACGCGGCCGCCTCGCCGATGACCGCACTGCGCGCTGTGTTCCGCAGGCCATAACCCTCGCACGCTGTCCAGACTAACGGCAGGGAAAAATGGGCGGCGCCTTGGTGAGTTGCACTTCCAGGTCCACGCCGCTGATGCAGGTGTCGCGGAACTTCGCGCCGCGATACACCTCCTCGATCGTCAGCTTGATCGTTTTCGCCGGGCCGAAGGTTTTGGGCACTTCGATGATCCCCCGTTCATGCAAACCGTCGGGCAGGATCGCCTGGAAGGGCTTGCCGCCGTCGAAGCTCACACTCATTCGCTTCACGCGGTTGTTGTTCAGAAAGACCTCCCTGCCCTTGTCAGTGGGGTCTTTTCGGTAGCCGTTGGCGATGTAGAGCCGCGTCACTTTCTGCGGCTGCTTCAGCGTCAGGGTGACGGATTCGCCGATGCCGTCGCCCTCCACGCCTTCGCTCCATGCATTCTCACGGTCATCGTCATTCAGATTCTCCGGCCCGTAACTGTAGTGCTGGTCCGGCTTCAGACTGGAGCTGGCCGTGGCGGTGTATTCGCGCCCGATGTAGAACCACTTGCCGCTCTTCTGCAGTTCCTTGTGATCGCGGGTATGCCCGCGCATAACATAAGCTCCGCCGGGGCCGGTTTCCGATTCCCGCCACTGGGTGAACTCATGCTCGCCCGCGATGATCTCCAGATCGTCCTGCAGTGTCGGCTCGAAGTCGGTGAAGGACCACGTCCACTTGCTGCCATCGCGCTGGAAGCGCTTCGGATGGCTCAGCCGCACGACTTCCGGGTCCACGCCGGTGGCGCGAATGGTCACCTTGCCTGTCTGAATGGAGCCGGCCCACAGCGCGGCGGCGGAAAAAAGATAGCGCATCGAGGGCGCCGAGACGTCGGAGTTGTCGGAAATCGAATCCGTCTGGCGGAAGTAAGGGTTGCGATAACTCACCTGCACCCGGCGGGTTTGCCGGGCTTTAAAGGGGAGCTTCACGACCTGCCAGCCGGTGAGAATCGCCTTTCCGTAAAACGCATCCACAGCCGGATCCGCCGGCGTGGCGCCGGGCAGCGTGGCGTGATCCTGCATCAATTCCGACTTCACCGGCTCGCCGTCCGCAAGGAGTGAAAAGCCCTGCAACTGCGGCAGGGTTTTGGGCGGATTGGTGAAATCCACGTCATAGGACCTGGGCGTCACCACCACCGAGCACGGAAACCCCATTTCCACCTTCACCGCCTTTCCGGGATTGTGCAGGGCATAAGTAATGTTGACCACCGCGGCATCGCGCTGCAGTTCGATATCCAGTTCCTCCGACACCATCTGCACACTGTCCACATTCACCGGTCGGAAAGGACCCGTGCTCTTCACACCCTCAATATAGCCCCCGCCGTTGGCGAGGAGCGGTGCAGTGATGACAAGGGCGAGAGCGGCGGACAGGGTGAGCGTTTTCATGGCTGGTGCGATACGTATCGTGTGCTGGAATTTTAGCAATGAAATTTGCAGCCTCCCTTCCTGCACCGACGCCATCTTGTGGTGTGAATCATTCCAACTGCCGTGCGCGGGTGAATCGGGGAGCACAGGCGCCCTCGCCTGTCGTTTCCGCGCCCCCGCGGGGAACTTCATAACACGCCATGCGGTCTGCGCTCTCAAGGCAGGTGCCGGAACACAATCCCCTTTCAGAGGTGCTGCTTCGCCGTTTGCACTGGGAGAACGGCGGGGGCGCCGTTCTCGACAGGCGGGGCGTCTGTGCTCCCCTGCTGTTTCACTAACCGGCAATTCCACTGCACTGGATTGAACGACTGGAAGCCTTACTTGAACGACTTCGAAAAATCGTCGCCCGTGATCTGCACGGTTCGGGGTTTTTTCACATGCGTGCTGGTTTCGATGCGGTGCTGCAGTTCGGCTTCGTAGGCGGCGCTGTCCATGGGGAGCGGGATCGTCTGACCCTTCCAGGACGAATACAGAATGGCGTTGGCGAGTTCGATGCTGCGGATGCCTTCCGCCGCGGGCGCAATGAGCGGCGTGCCTTTGAGAATGGCATCGGTGAAATTCTGGAGCACTTCGTTGTGCGTGGCGCTGCCGCTTTCCACGGGCACCTCCACGCTCCAGCATTCGGGTTTGGCGAATCCGGCGCCGCTTTCCTGACTGAACTGGCTCATGGGCGTGCGGTTGCGCTGGAAGCGCAGGGTGCGGCCTTCGAGCGTCAGCATCCCGCGCTCGCCGGTGATCTGGAGAAGATTTCGCCCGGGGGCTTCGCCGGTGCTGGTGATGAACGTGGCGTGGGTGCCGTTCGCCCAGCGGAAGTAGGCGGTGACATCGTCCTCGACTTCGATGTCGTGATAGCGTCCGAACTGACAAAAGCCGGTGACTTCGTCCGGCATGCCGAAGAGCCACTGGAAGAGGTCGAGATTGTGAGGGCACTGATTGAGCAGCACGCCGCCGCCCTCGCCTTTCCATGTCGCGCGCCAGCCTCCGCTGGCGTAGTAAGTTTCCGTGCGGAACCAGTCGGTGCAGTCCCAGAGCACGCGGCGGATTTCGCCGAGTTCGCCGCTGGTGATGAGGCTCTTGATCTGCCGGTAGAGCGGATCGGTGCGGAGCTGGAACATGGCGCCGAAGATCTGCTCGCCGCCTTTGTGCGCGGCGATGAGGCGCTCGCAGTCGGCTTTGTGAACGGAGAGCGGCTTCTCCACCATCACATGCAGGCCGGCCTCCAGCGCGGCGATGCCCATGGTGGTATGAAAGTAATGCGGCGTGGCGATCAGCACCGCATCCACCAGACCGGACTGAATCATCGCGGCGAACTCGGTGCACTGCGTTTCTCCCTCTTCGTGCGGCGGCAGAGCCTCGGCGCGGTCGCAGATCGCGGTCAGTTCCAGACCCTGCACCTTGCCGGCGCGCAAATTGGCGCGGTGCGCTTTGCCCATGTTTCCAAGCCCGACGAGTCCGAGGCGAACTTTTTCGTGAATCATAATCGATCAGTGATGGGCGGGTGCCCCCGCGGCGTCAAGCCGTGAGCCGTGCCCGCAATGACCGGACTTCACCGGACCAACTCCGGCCTGACTCACGGCACCGCCGGTCCGCGCTGCCGTTTCGGGCGCGTCATCACTTTCTCCGCCAGCGCTTTGAGATCGTCGCCGCCGAGCGCGCCTTCGATGAGCGCGGGCAGATTCTGCGGGGTGCAGCCAAAGCAGGGAATGCCCAGCGCGGCGAGCTTCTGCGCCATCGCTTCGTCGAACGACGGAATGCCCGTGTCGCTCAGCGCGAGGAGGCAGAGGCAGCGCACGCCGCTGTCCGCCATTTCCTTCAGGCGCCGCACCAGTTGGGCCGCATTGCCGCCTTCGTAGAGGTCGGTGATGAGAATGAAGAGCGTCTTCGCGGGATCGGTGATGAACTGCCGGCAGTAGCCGACGGATTTGTTGATGTCCGTGCCGCCGCCGAGCTGCACGCCGAAGAGCATGTCCACGGGATCGGTGCCGCATTGCTCCGTGAGGTCCACGACTTCGGTATCGAACGCGACCACCCGCGTGTTCAGCGCCGGCAGCGACGCGAAGATGCTGCCGGTCACCGCGCCATAGACCACGCTGTCGGCCATGCTGCCGCTCTGGTCCATGTCCACGATCACCGTCCACTGATTCTGCCGCTGCGCCCGCGACCAGAACCAGAACCGCTCCGGCACCATGCGCTGCAGACCGGGCTGCCAGTTCTTCAGATTGCGCGCGATGGTCCGCTTCCAGTCTATCGCATCCGCTCTGGGAATGGGCGAATGCCGGCGGCGGTTCAGCGCGCCCAGGACCGCGCGGCGCAGCTCGCTTTCCAGCAAGTGCCGGATTTGCTCGACCAGCGCCCGCACCACTTCGCGCGCCGTCTCCTTCGTGTGCTCCGGAATCTGCCGGCTCAGCGACAGCAGCGTGCCCACCAGTGCCAGACTGGGCTGCAGATTCTTGAGAAGCTCCGGCTCGAGCAGCAGTTGATTCATGCCTTTGCGCTCCACCGCGTCATTCTGAATCACCGCCACCACGTCCTCCTGAAAATACGTGCGAATGTCGCCCAGCCACTTTGCCAGCCGCGGCGCCGATCCTCCCAGCCCCGCCTGCCGCTGTGATGACGCCCCTCCCTCGCTCTCATCGTAAATCGCCGCCAGGGCCTCATCCATCAGCACATCATCCTGACAAAGCCCGCGCGCTCCCATTCCGCCGAGGCAATCCTGTGCACTCGCCCCCAGCACCAGCCGCCAGCGGCGCAGGCGTTCGATTTGATCTGCGGTGAGGCCGGTCATGAAGTCAGCACAGCTCTGAGAACCGGGAATAATTTGCAATGCCGGGTTCAAGGATCACATCGCGAAAGGCTGCCGGCGGGACTTAACCTTAAAAGGAAAATAGAACCACGGATGGACCCGGATGATCACGGATACTCAGCAAGTGGTGTTCACGGGAACCCTCCTCCGGGGAGTGAATCCGAATTCATGCGTCAATCCGTGTCAATCAGCGTCCATCAGCGTCCATTTGGCTCATCAGTTAAGATGAAATGTTCGCCTGTCTCCCTTCGGTCGGCTGCGGTTTTCTTCCTCTCCATTTTACTGTTCAGGTTGAACGCCCGAATCCCGATTCATTCACGGGAGGAGGACTCACGGGATCACCACCTGCCGAGCATCCGGGTCCATTCGTGGTTGGATTCTCCTCTTAAGGCCAAGCACTGAGCACCTGGCGCCGGGTTGACGCAATTCCCGGGGCGCACACACTGCCTCCATGTCTGAACCCACCCCCCGAGCGGTCAATTTCAAAACCGGCAACGAGCGGCTCATCAAAGTCCTGCCCGGCGCGTCGGGCAAACTCACGTCGCTGCTGCGCAAGCAGGGCCGGGAGGAACACGGCGCGCTGCGCGTGGCGGTGGTGGGAGGGGGATGCAGCGGGCTGCAGTATAAAATGGACCTCGTGGACGGGCCGGCGGACCGCGACATCATGGTCGCGAGCGGCGGCGTGCGGGTGGTGATCGATCCCAAGAGCGCGCTCTTCGTCACCGGATCGGAACTGGACTACAGCGACGACCTTCAGAGCGGCGGGTTCAAGGTGAAGAACCCCAACGCCATCGTCACCTGCTCCTGCGGGGAGAGTTTCGCCGCGTGATGAAGACGGATGCCTTCGCCCTGCTTGGGCTGCCGCGCCAGGCCGTCCTGACGGAAGACGAAGTGCGTGCGGCCTTTCAAAAAGCCGCCGCCGCGGTGCATCCTGACAGTGCGGCGGATGACAGTGAGCGCAGCGCACGCACGGCGGAATTCACCGCACTGAATGAAGCCGCGGCGGTGCTCTCCAGCCTGCCGCGACGGCTGCGGCATTTGCTGGAACTGGAGTTTCCTGACACGGCCGCGCGGAAGTCCGGCGCACCGATGGACGGCGCGATGATGGAACTTTTTTCCGTGACCGCCGCCGCGGTGCAGCGCGCCGCCACCGTGCAGTCGCAGAAACGGGAGGCCGGCACCGCACTCGCGCGGGCGCTGCTCGCCAAATCGGAAATGCAGGCACAGGAGGAACTGGAGGCCGCATCGCTGAAAGTGGAGGCCGCCCTCGCGGCCCTGGAATCGGAACTGCCTTCTCTTACAGACGAGGCCGGACTCGCCTCCGCCGCGGCGCGCGCGGGATTTCTGGAAAAGTGGCAGGCGCAGCTTCGCACGGCCTTCGCCGGCTTCTTCGCGCAGATGTGAGCGGAGCGGTCAGCGGGAGACGCCGCGCGCCAGTTCCTCCAGCGACTGCCGCACCGCCGGGGGAATGTCAGGCAACGCCAGAGTCTCGCGGGCGGTCTGCACCGCTTCGTCGTGGCGGCCCGCGGCGCGCAGGGCGTGCGCCAGAGTGTCGAGCAGCGAGGGCTCGCGGCGCTGCGTCAGTTTCACCGCCTCCTCCGCGTGAGTGAGGGCGGCGGCGATGGCGGCGGCGTCCGGGCGGGGCGCGGCGTGGAGCAGGCAGTGGGCGAGGTTGTTGCGCAGAACAGGGTCGGCGGGATACTCATCGAGTGCGTCCTGATAATGCGTCAGGGCTTCGGACACGAGATTCTGCGCGATGAGCGCATCGGCGAGAACTTTGGCGGCGGCGGCGTGGCGCCGGCTCTTTTTGAATTCCGCGCGGTGCTCCATCATGTAGTCGTGCGCTGCATTCCAGTCGCTCTGCCGCAGCAGGACCGGCAGCAGTCCCAGCGGCGCCCACGGCGCCGGCGCGCGGAACCACCGGCCGGGAAATGGCAGCGCTTCACGGGCCAGTTCCGCCGGCGGGAGTGCGGCGCGCTTCGCACCGGCGAGCAGTTGATCCACACTCGCGGGGCCGCGGTGGACCGTGATGAGGCGCAGCGCGGCATCGAGCACAAAGCCGCACGGCGCGCCGGGACGCAACGTGATCTCGAACGGTGCATGGTAAATCGCCTCCATGCGTTCCCGCGCCTGCGGCGTGAGGATGCCGCATGTGATTTCCGCCGGCAGTGATGCGAGCAGTTCCCGCGTTGCCTTCGTTTCATCCATGCCGGCGGCGAAAAGGCGCAGTCCGGCCTGGTTCAACTCATCAAGCCGCGGCCGCCACGCGGCAAACTGCGCCGCACAGCTTTCGTGTTCGCCGCTGACGAAGGTGATGAACACGGGCACACCCTTCCATTCATCGAGCCGGCGCAGCTTGCCTGACATGTCTGTGAATTCGAGCCGCGGCAGCGGGATCGAATGCGCCAGGGGAGCGGCGTCGGGGAGTTCGCCCGGCGGCAGTGCGACCGGAGCGGGTGTCAGAACAGCAACGCTGCTCCGCGCCGGAAGCGGCGCGGCTGTGCCGGCGCCCTGCCGCAGCAGCCACGCGGCGTTGGGCTGCACGCCGGGGAACGATTCCACAAGTCCGCCCGGCCAGCGCACGGTGACGGAGAGGATGTTCGCTTTCGGTCCCAGCCCGAAATGCAGCCGCCGCGACGATTGCGAGAGGTAGCTGTCGCCGGCGCGAACCTCGCGCACCAGCGAAGCCGGCCCGCGCGCACCATTGCCCACCCCTGTCTTCACTTCCACACGCGCGCCAATGGCATGACGGTTGCCGGTATCCTGCACGAGCTGCAGCGTCAGGAAATCGCCGGCGCGCGGCGTGTCATTGCGCAGGTAGCGCACCATCGGAGCGGTGCGGTTGCTGACCCACACATCCACATCGCCGTCGCCGTCCCAGTCGGTCGCGGCGAGGGCGCGCGCGTCGTCATCGAAATCGAATCCACTGACGTGACTCACCGTCGCCCAGCGTTTCCCGCCGGTGTTGAGAAACGCGCAATTGCGTTCATGCCCGCTGAACGGCTCACCGCGCATCATGCGGTCATCAAGATCGTGCAGCGCGCGGCGGAAGAGCGACTGCGGATCGCCCGCCGCGGCGATGGCGCCGGCATTGTCAGGGGAGGAAGCCACGACCTGGCTCCAGTAGAAACTTCACAAGTCCGGCGCCGCGGCGTGTCCGGTAATGGCCCCGTTGCCCACGAGCAGATCGTCGAAGCCGTCGCAGTTCAAATCCGGCGACAGCGTGCCCCACGTCCATCGCCCCATATTGACGCCGGCGGCCGTGCCCTCGTCATGGAAGCCGCCTTTGCCCTCGGCGATGTAGAGCGCGTTGCCGCTGGCCAAAACGCGAAACCGCTCCAGCGCCTCCGGGGGCAGACCTTTCTTGAATTCCGGCTGGTGGGTGATGCGGTTACCGGCGCTGGAGAACATGTTGCCGACATAGAAATCGAGCGCGCCGTCGCGGTTGAAGTCGGACACACTCACCGACATGCCGAAGCCGCTGTTCCCCAGCCCGCGGACGTCCGCCACATCCACAAATGTGATCTTCCCCGCCCCGTCGCGCCGCTGCTCGTAGAGATTGTTCTTTCCAAAATCGTTCGCGACGAACAAATCCTGATCGCCGTCGTTGTCGAAATCGGTCCACGCCGCGGCGAAGGAGAACCGGCTGTTGCCTTTGTCGAGACCGGTCTCCGCCGTGGCGTTGGTGAATTTCCAGCCGCCTTCATTGCGCACGAGAAAGTTTTCGCCGCCGTTCATGGCATCGTAGAACGGCACCGGAATGGCCACGCGCGCCGGGTCGTCATCGCGGGAGCGATAGCCGCAGCCGTAGAAATCCACCGTGCCGTTCCCGTCGTAATCGGTCGCGGCGAGACTGTAGGCGTCCGTGACGCGCGGCAGCAGCGCCTTCTGCTGAAAGCGGCGGCCGTCGTTTTCCAAAATCAGAACTCCGCGCGTGATGGCCAGCACCATGTCAGGGTCGGCATCGCCGTCGAGGTCCACCAGCAGGGCGGCGCGCGTGTGGTCGAGAAAGTCGGCGCCCCATTCCTGCGAGGCATCGCGCGCCGATGCGTCAGGCTGCTGGAGCAGCAGGCGATTGGGCAGGCCGCCCTCCATGCAAAGATAAATGTCATCGAGCCCGTCGCCGTTCACGTCGCCGATAGCCAGCCCGTGATGTCCCCAGACGAACTGCTCGTGTTCCTTTTGCAGCCGAGCGCGCCACCAGGCATTGCCGCGGCCCATCTGTTCGCCAAACCACGGCAACCCGCTCAGCAGCGGCTCCGTGCAGTCGGCAAACCATGAACCGCCTTTGCCGCGCGACTCCTCGACACTGATGCAGCGGAGGGCTTTGAGTTTGAGTTCCGGGTTTTCCGGGGTGCTTCCTTTCGTAATAATCCAGCGGGCATCCCAGAGGGCGTTGTGCTCGACGGGACCGGCGGGTGTCCGTGCGGTGAGAGTGAACAACTGGCGCGTTTGCGCCTCGCCGGGCTTGCTCAGGTCCACGCGGATGACTTTGACTTTCACGTGCCGGTCGTCAGCACCCTGCCACGGCGCGAGCAGCGCGGACCATTCCCGCTCCAGCGCCGCGGGGCCTTTGGCGGCCGCATTGGAACTGCCCTCCCAGCGCGTGACGGTCGCTTCCGGTCCGTCGTGCGCCGTTGCCGGCTTCCCCGGACGCAAGGGACCGCACGTGAAGCCCGGGGCGAACTGTTCCGGCCATGCGCCAGGCTTCCGGCCGCTTTCCAGGGGAGTTGCCAGCACTCCCAGAATGCGTCCGGCCTCCGCCCCGATGGCTTCACTGGCCGGCACCTGCGCCCGCGTTGTCGCCGGAAGGACGAGACTTGCGCCAAGGAGCATCAGACAGGTGAAATTAGGAATGGACACGGAAGACTGTGAGGATTAAAAGCGCGCCAAATTCCCGCGCTTTAGCGGTTTCTCTTTATGAAGTCCACTCTGAACCCACTCGCCGTGCTCGCGTTCCTCGCCGTCGCCGGCTTCACGGCGAAGGCCGCCATCGTCACCGGCTCCACGGTGAACAATACCGCGGTCAATCACGCGCTCTCGGGCATTGCCAGTCAGAGTTCCACGGCCTTTGGCGCTCCCGCGGAACGGGCCATTGACGGCAATGTGGACGGGAATTTCGGCAGCAACAGCACCACGCACACCGACGACGCGATTACTGCCGCCGCGTCATGGCAGGTGGACCTGGGAGTGGACCGCACCATCGAACAGGTGGTGCTCTACAACCGCGATGCCTGCTGCCCGGATCGGCTCTCGAATTATCGCGTCTCGGTTTACGACGCCCTGAACAATGAAATCGCCGGTCAGGATTTTCTGACACAGCCCGCAGGGGGTGCGCAGCCGGTGAATTTCGGCGGCATCAGTGGACGCACGGTGCGCGTTCAGCAGCTCAATGTTGGCAACGTCGCCCTCAGTCTCGCGGAAGTGACGGTGCTCGATTACGGCAACAATTATCTGAACGTCGCCGCCGGCAAGCCCTCCAGCCAGAGCAGCACGGCCTTTGGCGGTTCCGCCGCCCGGGCCAATGACGGCGACATCAGCGGCGTGTGGGGATTCGAATCCGTCTCCCACACCGACGCCATCGCCGGCGACATCTGGTGGCAAGTGGACCTCCAGGGCGACTACAACATCAATGAAATCGCCCTGCACGCGCGCACCGACTGCTGTGCTGACCGCCAGGGCAACTACCGCGTTTCCATTCTCGACAACGGCAGTGAAATCTGGGGCCTCGACGTCGCCCCGGGTGCTGCGGGCAGCGGCATCAATTTCGGCTCTCTCTTCAGCGCCTGGGAGGATTCCGGGGGCTTTATCGGCACCGGTGATGCCGTGCGCGTCTCGTTGATCGGCGGGCGCAACAACAGCGGCGATGTGGATCCGAATGCAGCGCTCTTTCTGATGCTCGGCGAAGTCCAGGTGTTCGGCGCGCCCGTGCCCGAGCCCGGAAGCGCCGCACTCGCCGCACTCGCCGGCCTGGCGATTTTGCGCCGCAGGCGGCGTTGAAGTTTCTGATTTCCGCAGAGCCCGGCAGGCAACTGCCGGGCTTTTTCGTTGCCGGCATCAGCGTGCCAATGCCGCCGACTGCTCGACGAAGTCCTCGCTGCGCCAGTCGGCGTCGCTCTTCATGCGGGCCGCCTGCTCGGCCTTGCGCCTGGCCTGCAATTCCACCAGTCCGCTGTGTGTCGTGAACCAGCGCAGGCTGTGGCCTTTGAAATCGGCCAGCGACTCGAACCGGTGCCGCTCCATGAAGGCGAGCAGTGCCTCACACATCGGTCGGATCAATCCGCTGCCGTGCTTCATGATGCCGGTGCAGACCTGCACGGTGTCCGCGCCGAGCAGGAGGAACTGCGCGGCATCGCTGCCGGACTCGATGCCGCCGAGGGCGGAGAGAGAGCGTCCGGGAAATTCGCTGCCAATCATCTGCGCCAGTTCCATGACCATGCGCAGGGCGATCGGGCGGATCGCCAGCGAGGAATATCCGCCCGGCGTGCTGTGGCCCTCCACGGTCGGTTCCGGGCGCAGCGTTTCCAGGTTCACGCCCATGACGCTGCGGATGGTGTTGATGGCGCTGAGGCCGGTGACGCCGGCGCCGAGCGCGGCGCGACCGGGGTCCTCGATGCGCGTGACATTCGGCGTGAGCTTGGCCCACACCGGCTTGCGCGTCGCCTTCATGACCCACGAGCAAACCTCTGCGAGAATGTCAGGGTCCTCGCCCATGGCGCTGCCCATGCGGCGTTCCGGCAGGCCGTGCGGACAGGAAAAATTCAATTCAAATCCGTCCACGCCGGCATCCTCGCAGCGGCTGATGATTTCGAACCACGCCTCCTGACGGTACTCCTCCATCACCGAGGCGATAAGCACGCGGTCGGGAAACAGGTCCTTGCAGCGCTTGAATTCATCCTCCCAAATTTCGAACGGCCGGTCGCTGATGAGTTCGATGTTCTCCCAGCCGATCACTTCGCCGCTGCGGGAATGGAGACGGGCATAGCGCGGCGTGACATTGACGATTTTCGAGGCCTCGAGCACCACCGTTTTTGCCACCACCGCGCCCCAGCCTTCGCGAAAGGCGCGGCTGATGACATTGAGATTCGTCCCCGGGGGACCGGAGGCGACGATGAACGGATTGGGCAGACGGAGTCCGTCAACAGTGGTGGCGAGCGTGGGCATGGGGGAACGTCCTTGCAGAGCGCAAAGCGAACGCTTCATCGCCCCCGGCGGAGGAATCAAGCCGCCACTTCGTTCATGCACTTCTCAAATCAGCCGCCGGAAAAGCCACAGATGGACACAGATGGACACGGATTTGCTCTCAAGGAGGAAACCGGCAGAATTCTCAACTGCGCCTTTGAGGTCCTGAATCACCTGGGCTGCGGGCTGCTGGAAAAACCATATGAAAACGCACTCGTCGTCGAGTTTGGCCTGCAGGGCATTCCCTGTTCTCAGCAGCGGCGCTACGATGTGTATTACAAGCACGCAAGGGTGGGAGAGTTCATTCCGGATTTGATCGCTTTCGATGCGGTCGTGGTGGATGCCAAAGTCATTGACCGCATCACAGACCATGAAATCGGCAAGATGCCGAGCTACTTGAGCATCACCGGCTGCAGGATTGGACTAATATTGAATTTCAAACGCGCCCGGCTGGATTGGAAACGAGTGGTTCACCCCTCAGCAGCAAGACCCGCCCCGGCCGCAACCAGCCTCAAACTCACCTGACTGCGCTCTGTATCATCTGTGTCCAACTGCGTCCATCTGTGGCTTTTCTGAATTATGCCTGATCCGCTCAATCCCTGCCGCACCATCGCTGAACTCAAGGAACTCCGCGCGCTCACCGGCAACGAGGACGGGGCGCAGCGCGTGGCCTTCACTCCCGTGTGGCTGAAGGCGCGGGCGTGGTTTCGCGAAAAGCTCGACGCCCTGCCGGTGGAGGTGCATCAGGATGCCGCGGGGAATCTGTGGGCGACGCTGCGCGGCGCCTCGGAGCGCGCGCTGCTCATCGGCGGGCATTTGGATTCCGTGCCGAACGGCGGCTGGCTCGACGGCGCGCTGGACTTGTTCGCCGGGCTGGAGATTCTCCGGCGGATTGCCGCTGAATACGGCGGCACGCCTCCCGTGACGGTGCGCCTGGTGGACTGGGCCGATGAAGAGGGCGCGCGTTTTGGGAAGAGCCTGTTCGGCTCCTCGGCCTGTTCGGGCAGTCTTGATCTCGAAGCCGTGCGCGGGCTGACTGACAAAGACGGGATCACGCTGCCGGAGGCGCTGCACGGCATCGGCGTCGATCTGGAACGCGTGAACGAAAGCGGCGCGGAGTTGGAGACTGCCGCCGCATACATCGAACTGCACATCGAGCAGGGACCGGTGCTGCTGGATCTGGATTTGCCGCTGGGCGCGGTGCTCGGCACCTTCGGCGTGGAGCGCCATGCCATTACCTTCCATGGTCAGGCCGCCCACAGCGGCAGCACGCCGATGAACCGCCGGCGCGATGCGTTTCTGGCGGCGGGAAAACTGAGTCAGGAGATTTACCGCATCGCGGAACGGAACGGCGGCGTCTGCACGATCGGTTCATGCACGACGAAACCCGGCATCGTGACCAGCGTCGTGGAGGAATGCCGCGTCACGCTGGACCAGCGGCATCTCGACGCCGGCACCCTCGCGCAGATGAATCAGGAGGCCGCGGATGCCTGCGAGCGCTTTGCCGCGGAGGGCGGACTCTCCGTAACCCGGGAGACGCTCCAGCAGATCGCGCCGCAGGCATTTCACCCGGAGCTCATCGATCTGTGCGGCCAGGCCATCGGGGAAACCTGCGGCCGGTCGCACCTCCTGGCCAGCGGTCCGCTGCACGATGCTTCTGAGATGGCCCGCGCGGGCGTCCCGACCGTGATGATGTTCGTGCAAAGCCTGCACGGCATCAGCCACAGCCGCATCGAGGACACCCGGGAGGATCACCTCGCGCTGGCGGTGACCGCCTTTGACCGGCTGGCGCAA
Source organism: uncultured Akkermansia sp. (assembly GCA_964523105.1). Lineage (GTDB taxonomy): Bacteria > Verrucomicrobiota > Verrucomicrobiia > Verrucomicrobiales > V1-33 > V1-33. The sequence goes on along the minus strand of CAZFZN010000005.1, from coordinate 213,933 downwards.
AAGGCCATGAAGTGGATCACCGCGCAGCCGGTTGAATAAACCCATCCGGCGCCTGCGCTTTATCGATACCGCGCTCCCGCGCGCCCGGCGTTTTACTTTTCCCCCAAACCGTATCAAAGTCACGCGTCCCCCGGCCCCCGCATGATCCCCTTCCCCGAAATCGAAAAAATCGCCGAACCCGCCCGCCCCGCCGCGGACGCCGCCGGCGCATGGTGGTGGTGGGTTGCAGCGGTGCTGCTCGGGCTGATTGTGCTGGGGACCTCGGCCGGGATCATCGTCGCGCTGGTGCGCCGGGCCTCCCTGCCGGGCACGCCGGTTCGTCCGGAAAAGCTGGCGCTGCGGGAAATCAAAGCCCTGCGCCGGCGGGCCGACCAGCTGGACGGGCCGGCTTTCGGTGTCGCGCTGACGGAGATCGTGCGCGCCTTCCTCCACCGACGCACGGGAATGCCGGCGCGCTTTGCCACCACGGAGCAGATTCTCGGGCGGGCGCGCCGCGCCGACGACCCGCCGCCGCCGCCGGTGGTGGCGAATTTCGCTCCCGTGCTCGAAGGCTGCGACGCTTTGAAATTCAGCGGTGGCGCCGCGGCACGGGAATCGCTGCTCGATGCCGCCGAGGCCGCCGTAAGATCCCTCGCCTCAGCGCCCCCGCCCCGCGTTCTCACCATTCTTACCCCCGCCGCCGATGCACCTGCTTCCTGACGGATTCCAGTTCGAGCAGCCCCACTGGTTCTGGGGCCTGCTGCTCATTCCCGTGCTCGCCCTGCTCAAGAGCGCGGCGGGAAAGCAGTCCGTGGTGCAATTCGGATCGCTGCACCTGCTGCAGGCGCTCGGCCGGCGCACCACTTCAGCCCTGGGGCCGGTCGGGCTCTTCCTGACGTTCATCACCATCGCCGCCGGAACCACGGCGCTGGCGCGTCCGCAGGTGGTCACGGTCACAGAGCGTCCGGAGGAGAGCGGCGTGGAAATCTACATCGCGCTCGACCTCAGCTTTTCCATGTCGATCAAGGACATGTTCTATGAGGAGGAAGGCCGCCACACCAAGGTGGACCGGCTGACCGTCGCCAAGAACGTGACCAAGAAATTCATCCGCGAGCGGAAGGCGGACCGCCTCGGATTTGTCGTCTTCTCCGGCAAGCCCTACGTGGCCTCACCGCTCACGCTGGACACCGACTGGCTCGAGAAGACCCTCGAGGACGACATCAATTTCCACACCTTCGACACTCCCGGCGACCGCGGGTTTCAGAGTACGGAAAACATGGGCACCGCCATCGGCAGCGCCATCGCCTGCGCCACGGCGCGGCTCGCAAAGAAACGCAGCGGCACGGACCAGGCCGGCGCCACCAACGTCGCCGACAACCCGGCCAGCAAGGTCATCATCCTCATCACCGACGGCGCGAACAATTCCGGAAAAATCAGCCCGCTGGTGGCGGCGCAGGAAGCCGCCGAACGGGACATCCGCATCTACACGGTGGCCATCGGCACCCACGGCAGCTACGTGGTGCCGGAACTCGTCGAGCGCGGCATGATCGGTGACATCGTGCGCCAGGAATACGACGAGAAAACGCTCAAGGAGGTGGCCGACATGAGCAAGGGCCGCTTCTACCATGCCAAGGACGCCCGGGCCATGGACAACATCTTCAAGGAAATCGACCAGCTGGAAAAGAAACAGGTCGCCATCCGCCGCACCACCCGCGTGGACGAATTCTATCACTGGCCGCTCTGGGGCGCCGTGGCCAGCGCCATGCTCGGCATCGTCCTGCACCAAACCCTGCTCCGCCGTTATCCATGAATTCTAAAGTGCCCAGTTCACAGTTCACAGTGCACAGTTTTCAAACCTCAGCCCGCGGCCCCCAACCGGGCACTGAGCACTGAGCACTAAAACACCAAGCACTCCCGCACTCCCGCATCGCAGCACCAACCCCCATGTCCCTCACCTTCGCCAACCCTCACGCCTTCTGGCTCCTGCTCCTCGTGCCGGTGTTCATCGTGCTCAAGGTGCTGGGTGACCTGCGGGCGCGGCGGGCGACGAGCCGGCTGGCGGCGGGACGGCTGCTGGACAGTCTGGTGGTGAGCGAAGGCAAGGCCCGCGGCTGGGTGGTCCTCGCGCTGGAACTGCTCGCGTTTGCCTGCTTTGCCGCCGCTCTGGCGCAGCCGCGCTACGGTGTCGTCAAAACCGAAGCCCCCGGCATCGGGAAAAGTCTCATCATCGCCATCGACACTTCCAAAAGCATGCAGTCCGACGACGTGAAGCCGAACCGCCTGCAGCGGGCTCAGCTTGCCGCCGAAGATCTCGTCAAGAAAGTGCGCGGCTATCGCGTGGGACTGATGCCGTTCGCCGGCACGGCGTTCATGTATGCCCCGCTCACGCCCGACACCGATGCCGTGCTCGACGCCATTCAGGAACTCGACACCGACATCATGCCGCGCGGCGGATCGAATCTGGCGCGGGCCATCGACCTGGGCGTCAAAACCTTCGCCAGTGCCGACCTGAGCGGTCAGCAGGCGATGGTGATTTTCAGCGACGGCGAGGAACTGGAAGGCGAGGCCATCGCCGCCGCGAAGCGTGCCCGCGACGCCCAGCTGGCGGTGATCTGCGTGGGAGTCGGCACGGTCGAGGGCGGTCTCATTCCCGACGCCGCCGCCGACGGCGGATACTATCGCGACCGCGACAACCGGATCGTCCGCACCAAACTCGAGCGCGCCTCGCTCGCAGCCATTGCCGACACCACCGGAGGGCTGTATCTTACCCTAAATGCCCGCGGCATCAACGACGCCCGAATTGACAGAATCCTCTCCCAACTGCAACGCTCCGAAATGAAAACCAAAGTCACCGAAACCGCCGTGGACCGCTACCGCTGGCCGCTGACCGCCGGCATTCTGAGCCTCGTGGCCGCCTTTCTCACCGGCATCGTGCGACGCTACCGCGGAGCGCTCCCCGCAGCGGCTCCGGCGCTGGCCGCGCTTTCGGTTCTGCTCGCGGCGCCGCAGACCTCCCGGGCGCAGGAGGAGGGAGACCTGCAGCCGCCGGCCCAACTGGAGGAGGCCGCGGAAAAAGATTCCGCCCGCGCAGCGAAACCGCAAAATGACATTCCCCCACCGCCCCCGCAGCCGAAGGAGGGCGATCCGTGGAAGTTTTACGACGAAGGCGAGTATCGCGACGCGGTTTTCAATTTCTCCACCGCCATCGCGCGCACGGGACTGGATAACACCGAAGCCATGGACCGGCTCCACACGGCGCGCGGCGTGGCCGCTTTCAAAGCCGCCACCGGCGGCGAACGGTTCGACGGCGGCATGATGGAGCAGGCCATCGAGTCGTTCGGCACCGCGCTCTCATCAAAGAACGACGCCGTGCGCGAACGCGCCCACTACAATCTGGCCAACGCCATCTACGAACGCACCAAAGCCGCCGAAAAGCAGCGCGCCGAAAATTTCGAGCAGGCCAAAGCGGCGGGCAAAAAGAAGGCGATGAAGAAGTTCGAGATCACCCTGCCCTACCTCGACCGCACCATCCGCCTGCTGGAGAATTCAGTGGAGCACTACCAGGAAACGCTCGTGCTCAACGAGAACCACGAAGGCGCGAAGGCGAATCATCAAACCGTGACCGAACTGATCAAGAAGCTGCGCGACATCCGTCAGGAGAAGGCCCAGCAGGGGCAGGAAAAGAAAAAAGGTGAGGGCGAAGGGGAAGGTGAAGGTGAGGGCGAAGGAGAAGGCCAGGGGAAGGGCAAAGGCAAAGGAAAGGGAAAAGGTCAGGGCGAAGGAGAGGGGGAAGGCGAAGGAGAGGGGGAAGGCAGCGGCGAAGAGGAGGCCGAGAAGAAAGGCGGCGGCAAAGAGGACGAATCCAACCGTGAGTTCGACGGCAAAGCCGGCGCAGACGGCCAGACCGGCAGCGGCGATGAAGGGGACAAAGGCGAAGAGGAAGGCAAAGGCGAGGGCGGCAAAGGCGAGGAGGAAGGCAAAGGCGAGGGCGAGGGTGAAAATGAGGGCGAAGGAGAGGGTGAAGGTGAAGGCGAAGGCGATAAGGAAGGCAAAGGGGAGAACGAAAGTGAGAACGGCGGCGGCGGCGAGGGCGCCAGCGGCAGCGAAACCGACACCACTCTCGAGCGGCTCCGCGCGCTTTCCCAGGAACTCAAAGTCCGCCGCCGCACCGACCGCAGCGTCAACGAACGCCGCCCGAACAAGGATTGGTAGGTCCCCGACATGAAACTGATTTTTCTCCTCCTCACGACACCGCTCCTCGCGCAGCAGCCCGGCCTGACACCGGCGGCGCCGCCTGCACTGCGCGAGCCGGCCAGCCCGCAGTCCGCCGCCGGAGATTCCGCGCAGCTCCGCGTGCAGCTCACGCCTGGCAGGATCGCCGTCGGCGAGCGGGCCACGCTCTACATCCGCATCCCCGACGCGCGCCGGGTGGAAAGTTATCCCCAGGTTATCGAAGCGGACGGCTTGAACATTCAGTTCGCGGGCACCAGTTCACAAAGCTACAGCCTCAACGGCCGGATCATGCGCAGCATGGAACTGCAGTATTCCGTCGAGGCCGTGGAACAGGGCACCCACACCATTCCGGTGCAGAACCTGACAATCGACGGCAAGGTCTATACCACGATGCCGCAGGACGTGGAAGTCGGCGAAGGCCAGCCGGTGGATGAATCGCTCATGCCCCAGGTGCAGCTCACCACCGGCAAGACTGAAATGTGGGAGGGCGAGGAGGTTCCGATCAGCGTCAGCGTGCTGCTGCACGGCGGCCTGCAGATCACGAGCCAGCCGTTCCCCGTCGTCAAGTCCGAGGGCGTCGCAGTTTCCCGGTTCGACCGTCACGGGCGCACCGAAGCCACCGAGATCAACGGCCAGTACTGGACCGCATGGCGCATGCCCAGCAGCATGATCGCGCTCAAACCCGGCGAACTCGAATTCGGCCCCGCCGAAGTGAAACTGGAAGTGCTGATGCCGCTGAGCGGCGCCCAGCGCGATCCGTTCGGCAGTTTCCCCTCCGCCCGCCGCACGCTGCGCATCAAGAGCAACACCATCAAAGTGAATGTCAAACCGCTGCCCGCCGCAGGCAAACCGGAGGGATTCAACGGGCTGGTGGGCAGTTTTCAAATCACGGCCCGCGCCGACAGCATGACCACGGGCCCGCAGACGGTGGAACTGGGCGATCCCGTGGGATTCGAAATCGCCGTTACCGGAACGGGGAATTTCGACAGCGTCACCGCTCCGGTGCTGGAGAACAGCGACGGCCTGCGACCCTACAAACCGAAGACCAACATGGAGAACCGCGGCTTCGGTCAGGAGTTCGGGCAGAAGGTATTCTCGCAGATCATCTTCGCGGAAAAGCCGGGGCCGCGTTCCGTGGTGTTCACGCTGCCGCACTTCGACCCGGCCACCGCCAAATACGTCATCGCCAAAAGCACACCGGTGGAGCTGATGGTCACCGGCAGCACCGAGCCCCCCGCCACCATCGCCGCAGATGGAAGCGCGGATGCCCGCGACTTCAGCGTGCTGACCAAAGCCACGGTGCCGGGAGAGGAACTGACCGACATCCTGCCCCAGGCCGTGGAAGGCGGTCGCTGGCACCGCACGGCGGCGGCGATTCCCGCGGTCCATCCCCTGCTCCTCCACGGCGCCCCCGCCGCCTTTCTCGCCGCGCTCTTTGGCATCGGGGCGGTCCGGCGCTACCGCGCCTGGTCGCTCGCGCACCGTCCGCCCCCCGGCGCGCCGCGTCAGTGCGCCGCGATCACCGAAGACCTCCGGCGCCCGGGACTGTCGCGGCTTCAATTCTACGGATTTGTCAGCGAATATCTGCACGCCCGGGAATTCTGGAAGAAGTCTCCGGCGCCGTCGAACGATGAACAGTTGAACGCCGTGCTCGCCGCCCGCGACCACTGGCTCTACGCCACCAACGCCGAACCCGCCGCCGAACCCGTTCCGCCCGACGAACAGTCGCGCGCTGTCTCCATCCTCACCTCGCGCCTCGCCGCCTGACAAATCCTGATTTCCCCATGCGGCTGATTCTCGCCCTCCTGTTGTTGTTCACCACTCTCGCCCCCGCGGCCGACGATGCATTCCGCCGGGCGCTCATCGCCTACAAGGCCGGCGAATTTCAGGTCGCCCTGACAGAGTTCAAACAAATCGCCGAAGACGGCGGCGAAATCTCCGCCGCACTCTGCCACAACATCGCCAACTGCGAATACAAACTCGGCCAGGCCGCCGACGGGGAGTCCAAAGAACAAATCAAGGCCGCCATGACGCATTACGGTCAGGCCGGCATCTGGTACCGCCGGGCGCTCGCGCTCGATCCCTGGCTGCCCGAGGCGCAGCAGAATCTCCGCTTCCTGCACGACAAGCTCGGCTTCCACCGGTTCGTGCCGGAGTCGTTCTTTGAAAAAACCGCAGCGCTGTTTCCCCGCTCATGGTGGCGCACCGGATGTCTGATTTGTGTCTGGATCGCTGTCATCGCCGTGGTCTGGCTCGCGTGGGCGACACCGCGCCCGGGTCGGCGCTGGCCGCTGGTGACGGTTTTGTGCCTCTCGGTTGTCGCCGGCCTCGCGTGCGGCACCGGACTGCTCACCAAACTCCGCGACAAAGCGCCGCTCTCGAAACGTCTCGTGAATATCCTGCCGCCGGATGCCTACGCCCGCACCGCGCCGGCAGAGGCCGCCAGCCCGGTCATCACCCTTCAGCCCGGCAGCGAACTGCTCCCGGTCAAAGAGGAGGGATTCTGGACCTACGTCGAAATCCCCGGCGGCGACGCCGACCGGCCCACCCGCGGCTGGGTGCGCACCAACACGACGGAAAAACTCTGGCCCTGGCCGGCTTCGCTGGTCGAGTAGCGCCGCAAAGTCCTGACATGCTTCAGGCGCCGCGCGGCGCAGGCCGGTGGACCGGTCTCACATCCCCGCCCTGCGGCGGCGGCTCAGTCCGGCGAGAAGCGCCGTCCCCGCGAGAATGCAGGAGCCCGGCTCCGGAATCACGGTGCCGCTGATCACCACGTCATCGATTGCCCACCACCAGTCGTTGCTCGCGTTCGTGAGCCCGAAACGGAACACCAGATCGCCGGACCCTCCCGGGTTGTTCACATTCAGGAGCGGCCGCTCATCGATGACCTGCCCGTCTCCGAAGAAATTGGGATCGTAGGTCAGCAGCGTCACGTAATTGCCGCCGCCGTCGAAACTGACCTCCAGCGTGCCGATCTGGGTCACCTCGTTCCGCCAGAAGGAATCGAACTCGATGGTCACGGAATTCGCGGCAATCACGCCCAGATTGATCACCGGCGTGGTAATCCAGGTATTGAACAGGCCGGTGTCCACCTCGGTGCCGTCATCGTAGGCATCCGGATCGGCCACGAGCGCGGTATCGTGCCCGCCAATCAGCGCCCGCGACCACGTCGCCCGCTCCTGATTGCCCTCCGTGGCGATCCACGAATCCACGTCCACGGCACGCCAGCCCTGCCACTCGACCGGATCGCCCACGGGGCCGCTGAAAACCATGTTCCACCCCGCCGGCAACGACGGAGTCCAGTCCGTGCCGTCCCCGCCACCCTCAGTGGGACTCTGAAACGGCTGGAGCGCCAGGCTCTCGAAGTTCTCGGAAACAAGCACCGCGGCCTGACCGGAGGAAATCACAGCCAGCGAAAGGGCGGCGGCGGTTGGAATTCTCAATGGGATCATAAGGACGGATTATCGCCCCGCATAACCGAAAACCACTGTGCCCGGCAACAACCATTTTGCGGTTCTGCAGGATTTTCCGTGATTCAGGCTCCCCACAGTTCCTCAGCGGAACATCCCCGCCACGGTGGCGGTCATGAGGGTGGCCATGGTGCCGCCGAGCAGGGCGCGCAGGCCGAGGGCGGCGAGGGTGGCGCGCTGTGAGGGGGCGAGGCCGCCGATTCCGCCGAGCTGGATTCCGATGCTGCCGACATTGGCGAAGCCGCAGAGCGCGAATGTCATGAGAAACACCGTGCGCTCCTGGAGCTGGCCGGCCGCCTGCATCACGGCGAGGGAATCGTAGGCCACGAATTCGTTCAGAGCGATTTTGACACCCAGCAACTGTCCGGCGCGCAGCATGTCTTCGCCGCCCACTCCGGCAACCCATGCCAGCGGGGCCATCACCGCGCCGCAGATCGATTCGAGTGACAGCCGGGCAAAGACGCCGCCGCTGACGTCATGCACCCAGTCGTTGAGCGCCGCCCCGCCGCCCACGGGGATGCGCGCACCGATCCAGCCGAGCATGCCGTTCACCAGCGCCGCCATGGCCACGAAGGCAATGAGCATGGCACCGACATTCAGGGCGAGCTTGAGTCCCTGTGTGGTGCCCGCGGCGAGGGCATCGAAGAAATTCGCGCCCGCCTCGTCGCGCGGCACGTGCAGGTTCTCGTCGATGGCATCGCGTTCCGGCACGAGGAGTTTGGCGGCCACGATGGCGCCGGGCGCGCTCATGAGCGAGGCGCACAGGAGCCACTGCGCGAACTTCAGCCGCTCCGTGTCACTGTCGCCGCCCAGCCGCGCGATGTAGGCCGCCATCACGCCGCCCGCGATGGTCGCCATGCCGCCGATCATCATGGTAGCCACCTCCGAACGCGTCATGCGCCCGATGTAGGGCTTCACCAGCAGCGCGCTTTCCGTTTGGCCGAGGAACACTTCGCCCGCGGCGGCGAGACTTTCCGCGCCGCTCAGGCGCATGAGCCGCTTCATGAGCCATGCGAAACCGTACACGATGCGCTGCAGGATGCCGAGGTAGTAACATACCGACGTCAGCGCCGAGAAAAAGATGATGGTGGGCAGCACCTGGAAGGCGAAGATGAATGCACTGTCGCTGCCGAAGAGCTTTTCCATGGCCGCGAGGTCCACCAGTTTTCCGAAAACCATGCGCGCGCCGGCATTGGAGAATTCGGTGATGTCCACAAACAGCTGCGCCAGCGGCTGAAGCAGCCGGGCGGTGAAATCCGTGGTGAAAAACGCCGCCGCCAGCAGCAGCTGCAGCAGCAGGCCGCCGCCGATGAGCCGCCAGTTCACCCGGCGGCGGTCCAGCGAAAGCGCCCAGAGCAGGGCGAGGATGATGACGACGCCAAGAATGCCGCGCGCGATGTTCATACGGCCCCGCCCTGGCGTTAAAATCCAGCCGCGCCAAGTCCCTTTCTGCGCCGGGCGAAAGGCGAAAACGCCGCCCCGGCCGGCCCCTTTTCCCGGCAGCCTTTTGCAGCCGCCATAAAAACCGGGGGAAAGGGGTTGATTTACCGGCGCAATCCGCCTTTGTGCGCGCCCCCCGCAGGCCGCGGCAGGAAGCAGACCGTGAAACTGGGCGCGCTCCCCTGCCGGCGCGCGGCATGGGGGGACTTCTTCGTTCACGCATCCCTTTTCCATCCACCGACTCATGATTGTTACACTGGCCACCATCTTCCTCGCAGAGGGCGAACAGCAGCAGGGCAGCCCCCTGAGCATGTTCCTGCCGATGATTATCATCTTCGTGCTGTTCTATTTCATGCTCATCCGCCCCCAGCGCCGGCAGCAGCGGGAACATCAGATGAAACTTTCCGCCCTGCGCAGCGGCGACGAAGTGGTGGCCGCGGGCGGTATTCACGGACTCATCACCAATGTGGCCGACCGCACGGTGACGCTCAAGATCGCGGACAACGTCAAGATCAAGGTCGAGCGCCAGAGCGTCCTGAGCATTCTCAAGAAGGCGGATGAACCCGAAGCCGAGCCCGCGCCCTACGCCGGAAACGACGACGCCACTTCCGGGGACAAGCCGATGGCGACCAAGTCCGCCTGATTTCGCTACGAATTTCCCAGGCAGAGCGCGACGCCGGGAACGCTCCCGTAGGCTCACATGGGAACGTCCACCGCATCCGCCATGAAATTCTTTGCTGCACCGCTGTCCGAACCGCGCAGCGCCGTACTCTCGATTTTCCGGTCGCTGGTGCTGGTGCCGACTGCATTGCTGGCCGGCTGCGGTGAAGATTCCGCCCGGGCGGCAATCGAGGTCAAACAAAAGACGGCTGGCGGTGCGGAGTTCGTTGTTAGAGTGCAGCCAGCAGAGAGGCGCGAAGTGACACCCGATGAACTGCGCCGGGCAGGCGCCATTCTCGACAAGCGGCTCGATCCACACCGCGCGATTGGTGTAACCATCACGCCTCAGGATGATAACCGGCTGGAGGTCTTCGTGCCCGGCATGACCGAAGCGGAGGCCAAAGCCGCGAAGGAGGTGATGGAGAAAGTGGCGCGATTGCAATTCCGGCAGACGGGACCCGAAGGCGTTCAGCCGGTGACCGCCGATGACCCGGAGATCCGTCCAGGCTACGTCAAACTGCCGTATTTGGATAAAGCACAACAGCACCTCCCGCCGACGCAGCGGAGCAAGTTTGTCTGGGTCAGGAACAAGGCGGAACTCTCCGGCAAGAGCATTAAGCAGGCCCATCCAGATCTCATGCCCGGCGCCTCCAGTTTCAACATCTTGGTCGAGCTTCACGAAGAGTTCGACGAGGCCATGCGAAAACTTACTAAAGGGCTCGTTGGCCAGCCGCTCGCCATCTGCGTGGAGAACTTACCGGGTGAGTTCGAAGTTATCTCAGCGCCGGTCGTCATGACAGAGTTCGGAGCGCAATTTCAAATTAGCGGCAGGTACGACGAACTGGAAGCCCGGACGCTCGCCAGTCAGTTGATGAACCCGCTGGAAAATCCGGTAATCGTGGAACAAACCACCATCATCCCTCCTGCGGCACCCCGCACTCCCTGACAATTCGCCGCGGCCTGCGAACCCGCCCATTCCTCCCGCCAATCTCTCACCATCACTCAATTTCCCATGCTCTTCGCCGCCGCCGAACCCAAGACCTTCATGGAAACCTGGCTGCCCTATCTGGTGCTTGTCACGGGTATCATGGCCGCCGTTCTCTTTCTGGTTTATTTCATGGCGGAGCAGGACAAGCGGAAGCGCCTCGCCGGATCGCTCCTGGCCGTCATTCTCGCGGGTTTCAGCTGCTTCTGCATTTTTGAAGGCGAAGGCGTGCGCAAGGGCATCGACCTGAAGGGCGGCGCCTCCTTCCTCGTGCGCGTGCAGCCCGCGGAGGGCAAGGCGGTCAACCCGGACTCGCTGGCGCAGGCCCAGTCCATCATCGACAAGCGCCTCAATCCCCAGGGCACCCTGGATGTTACGGTGACCCCCCAGGGCACGGACCGCCTGTATGTGGAAGTGCCCGGACTTTCCGACGAGGAAATTCGCAAGGCCAAGGAAACCATCGAGAAAGTCGCTCGTCTCCAGTTCCGCCTGCTGCATCCGGATTCCTATGTGCAGAGCGGTCCGAACATGGGCACGATTCTGCCGACAGGCGCCGAGGATACGACGCCCCGCCCGGGTTATGTGCAACTGCCCTACCTGGGGAACCGGGAGGAATCCAAAGATGCCGCGGAGACTCCTGACAAACCGGAGCAGTTTGTCTGGGCGTTCAACAAGCCCGAGTTGTCAGGCAAGAGCGTGGACGATGCGGTGCCGGACATTCAGCCCGGCGCCACCAGCTACATGATCCATGTGGACCTCGACTCGGCGGACGGCGACAGGATGATGGAGATCACGAGGGCGAACGTCGGCAAGCCGATGGCCATCTGTCTGGAGAACACCCCCGGGAAGTTCGACGTGGTCTCCGCGCCGGTGATTCAGGGCGTGTTCGGAGCGAACTTCCAGATCACCGGCAAGTTCAGCGAGGAAGAGGCCCGCACCCTGGCCAGCCAGCTGATGAACCCGCTGGAAAATCCGCTCGTGGTGGAACAGTCGAGCACGATCTCCCCCACCCTGGGAAAAGAAACGGTGGAGCAGGGTCTCCGCGCCACCCTGATGGGTCTGGCCCTGACGCTGCTCTTCATGATGTTCTACTACCGCCTCAGCGGCATCATTGCGGTGCTCGGACTCATCATCAATCTGCTGCTGCTGCTGGGCACGATGCGGGTGTTCGACCAGACGCTGACCATGCCCGGCATCGCGGGTATCATTCTCACGCTGGGCATGTCCATTGACGCCAACGTGCTCATTTACGAACGCATGCGGGAGGAATTCGCCCAGGGCCGCACGCTCAGCAGCGCCATTCCGGCGTCGTATGACAAGGCCTTCAGCGCGATTTTCGACGGCAACCTGACCTCCATCATCACCTCGGTGATCATGATCGCCGTAGCCACCGGCGCCATCCAGGGCTTCGGTCTCGCACTGAGCATCGGCCTCATCTGCTCCATGTTCTCGGCGCTCGTCATCACACGCGTGTGCTTCCTGTGGCTCCAGGGCATGGGCCTGCAGCGCCTCACTTTTCTCAGCCTCATCAGAAACCGGCTCTATGACTTCATGGGTCAGCGCAAAATCTGGCTCACGGTTTCGGCGGTGCTCTGTGCGGCGTGCATCGCCATCGTGGCCGTCAAAGGTGATCGCGCCCTCGGCTATGAACTGCGCGGCGGGGATCAAATCATGCTCAAGAACCTTCCCGGCGTGACCCTCGCCGACGTGGAGGGGGCGCTCAAAGACTGGACCTTCACCACGAAGGAGGGCAAATACACGCACGACAACCTCAGCATTACCACCGTGACGCCCATCGGCGGTGCGGAATACGTCAACATCCGCAGCACGCCCGGCACCGCGGAGAATATCAAGCTGACCCTCAGTCAGAAGCTGGGCGCCGGGGACAAGGAAAGAACCGAGGCCTTCATCAACGCCAGCAGTGAAACCATGGGCTCCTCCGTGGGCGGCGAGATGCTGACCCGCTCCGTGTGGGCGCTCGTCATCGGCCTCGTGGCCATCTTCATCTACCTGACGTTCCGCTTTGAAATGCCCTTCGCCGTGGGCGGCATCGTCGCCATTTTCCACGATGTCATCATCGCCGTGGGCGTGTGTGCGCTCGCGGGCAAGGAAATCGGCCTCATTCTCATCGGTGCCTTCCTCACCATCGCGGGCTTCTCCATCAACGACACCATCGTCATCTTCGACCGCGTGCGGGAGAACCTCCGCACCATGAAGGGCGACCTCAAGGACATCCTCAACGCCTCCATCAGCGCCACGCTGAGCCGCACGATCATCACCAGCGGGGTCACCGCGCTGGGCGTGCTCGCCATGTATTTCTTCGGCGGCAAGGCGCTGGCCGATTTCTCCTTCGCCATGCTCATCGGCATGCTCAGCGGGGTCTATTCCACCATCTTCATCGCCAGCCCGGTGGTGCTGTGGTGGGCGAAAATGCGCAAGACCGACGTGCGTCAGCAGATTCTCGACGCCGACGCCCTGCGCCTCGAAGCCCTCAGCGGCATGGAGCGCGAAGCCCCCGCCAAGGCCGGCAAGAAGGACGACAAGGAATCCGGGCTCACGCCGGCCTGACCAATCCGCAGGGGCGGCGGCAAAGTTTCCGGTGACAGCGCCGCGATCCGCGCCAGGGCAGCGCCATGCCCGATTTCCTCCCCGCCCTCACCGGCTGCTTCGCACAGCCCGTCGCCGAGAATCCCACGGTGGTCATGATGGAGGCGGCGTTCGCGCACCACGGACTGCACTGCCGCTACATCAACATGGAGGTCGCGCCGGAGCACCTCGCCGACGCCGTCCGCGGGGCGAAAGCCCAGGGCTACCTCGGATTCAACTGCAGCCTGCCTCACAAAGTTGCCGTGATCGAACACCTCGACGGCCTGTCCGAAGCCGCGCGGCTCATCGGCGCCGTGAACTGCGCCGTGAAGCGCGGTGATCGATGGATCGGGGAAAACACCGACGGTGCCGGATTTCTCGAAAGCCTCCAGCCGCTGATTTCCCCGGAAGGCCGGCACGCGGTCATCTTTGGGGCCGGCGGCGCCGCCCGGGCCATTGCCGTCGAACTGGCACTCGCGGGCACGGCGAGGATTTCGCTCGTGAACCGCGACGCCGCACGGGGCGCCGCACTTGCCGCTCATTTGAATGCCGTGACGCGCTGCGCGGCGGAATTCATTCCCTGGAACGGCGACTTCGCCCTGCCGTCCGATGCCGCCGTGGTGGTGAATGCAACGAGCGTCGGATTGTTTCCAGGGGTGCATGACCGTGTGGCAGTGCAGCGGGAGAGCTTTCGTCCTGGCATGATCGTGGCGGATGTCATTCCCAATCCACCCCGCACGCGCTTCCTCCTGGAAGCAGAGGCCGCGGGCTGCCGCACTCTCGACGGACTCGGCATGCTGGTGAATCAGGGGGCGCGGAATATCGCCTGCTGGCTGGGGATTTCGCCGGACCGCACCATCATGCGGGCGGCGCTGGAGCGCGTCTTCGGCGCAGTCAACACTTAGGATCACCCGCAGCCGGCGGGTCGAATTTCGCGGAAAAAAGACTGGTAATCCCGGGGCGCCTGTTCTTGAATCACCGCGTCCTCACCAACACGCCGCCATTCTTCGAATGAAATCATCACCTCACCACACCGTCCGTCCGGATCACAAATGGAAAGCCTACACTGCGGCCGGCGCCGCGGTCACCGCCGCCGGAATGGTGGGAGATGCTCAGGCCGCCATCAGTTTCATCGATTACAATGATACCATCATCGTGGATCCGGTGATGGGAGATGGAGTCAATCCCGGTCCGACAGGCTGGGGACTGTTTGACATCGACTTCAACGGCGACGCGCAGGTGGATGTGCACATCGCTTACCAGCAGTTCAGCACCACCGGCGGCGCGGCCAACATCTTTCCCGCCACGGGAGCCGCCACATCCGTGGTCGGTAACATCTCCAGCGGATTCAATTATCCTTCGCGACTTCCCGCCGGTGCCAGCATCGGACCCAGCGCCGCCTTCATCGCGGTCAACGGCGGCATCCAGGCCGGACGCGGTGACCTCGCATGGGGACCTGGTTATCTCAGCAGCCAGTGGGTCGCGCCCGCCGGCGGCCCTCCGGCCACCGGCCACCTCGGCTTCCGGTTTCAAATCAACGGCAGCGACCATTACGGCTGGGTGCGCATCTCCGTGGATCCCGCGGGCGCTCCCTCGCCCCGTTTCGTCACCGTGCATGACGCGGCTTACGAAACCCTCCCCAACACCGCCATTCCCGCAGGTGCCAACGGCATTCCGGAACCCGCCAGCCTCGGCCTGCTGGCCCTCGGCGGCGTCGGCCTTGCCACGATGCGCCGCCGCAAGCCGGCGGCCTGACATGCGCCCACCGGTGGCCCGCTGAATTCAGGGGAAGGAGGCCGCGGCTTCCTTCCCCTCTTTTGTTGCTCCGTCATGACATCGCCGTCCCGTCCCGCTCAGCGGGTGTTGCTCCTCGGCTGGGATGCGGCCGACTGGGAGCACATCGACCCCCTGCTCGCGGCGGGGCAGTTGCCTGCGCTCCAGAGACTGCTGGAACGCGGCGCCCGCGGCAATCTGGCGACCCTGCAGCCGGTCATCTCCCCGATGCTGTGGAATTCCATCGCGACGGGCAAGACCGCCGAAAAGCACGGCGTGCTGGGCTTCATCGAGCCTCACCCGAACGGACGCGACGCCCGCCCGTGGACCAGCACCTCGCGCACCTGCAAGGCGGTCTGGAACATCCTGACACAGCACGGCCTGCGCTGCCACGTCATCAACTGGTGGGCCAGCCACCCCGCCGAGCCCCTGCGCGGAATCGTGGTCAGCAATGCGGCGCGCACCGCACCCCGCGATGCGCAGGGCGTCTGCACTCTCACTCCCGGCACCGTCCATCCTCCGGAACTCCTGGCAGCGTTCGCGGAATTCAAAATGTTTCCGGACGAAGTCACCGGCGAGCTGCTCCTGCCGTTCGTGCCCCGCGCGGCGGATGTGGACCAGGAGAATGACCACACGCTCGAAGCGCTCGCCGGAATTCTCAGCGAATGCGTCACCGTGCAGTCGCTCGCCACCGCAGCCCTGCAGCGCGAACCGTGGGACTTCGCAGCGGTGTATTTCGAGGGCATCGACCACTTCTGCCACCGCTTCATGCCGTTCCACCCGCCCCGCATGGAACACATCGACGCGAAGGAGTACGAGCTTTACAGAGAAGTCATCGCCGGAGCCTATCGTTTTCACGACATGATGCTGGAGCGGCTGCTCGATCTCGCCGGGCCGGAAACCACGGTGATTCTTTGTTCGGATCACGGCTTCCACTCGCGCCGCCGGCCTCGCCTCACGCCCCGCGAGCCCGCCGGCCCCATCGTCTGGCACCGGGAGTTCGGCATCCTCGCCGCCGCCGGTCCCGGAATTCGTCAGGGAGCGCAGATCTTCGGCGCCACGCTGCTCGACATCACCCCGACGATCCTCACACTTTTCGGCCTGCCCTGCGGCAGGGACATGGACGGCAAGCCGCTCGCCGATGCTCTCGACTCCGGTGCGCCCGTGCTGCCGCGCATTCCCTCATGGGAGGACGTGCCGGGCGACGCCGGCTGCCATCCTCCCGGCTTCGAACATGAGTCCGGAGCCTCCGCCGCTGACGAATCGATGATCCGGCAGTTCGCGGCGCTCGGCTATGTGGACGAGCGCGCCGCCGCTCCCGGCAAAGGAGCAGAGATCGCCCGTTGCGAAGCGCGTTACAATCTCGCTCAGGTCCATCTCGCCTGCGGCCGCCCTGACGAAGCGCTGCCGCTCGTGGAAGCGCTGTGCCGGGAACGTCCCTGGGAAACCCGCTACCTCAGCCAGTGGGCCACCGCCTGCAACAGTGCCGGTTATTTCAAACAGGCCTGCGAAATCCTCAGCGCCGCATGGCCGAATGGCACGGAACCGCCGCCACCGCTGGCCCGGCTCGTCTTTGCCAAGGCCCGCGCAGGACTCGGCGACGGCGACGGCGCGCTCCAACAGGTGGCCGTGCTCGCCGGTGCCACGCGCAACTTTCCCCATCTCCAGTCGGAACTCGGACAAATCCTCATCGATGCCGGCAGGCTCGATCTCGCGGAACAGGCATTCCTCTCCGCCATCGAACGCGACCCGCAATGCTCCGGCGCTCTGCAGGGGCTGAGCAGCGTGCACCTGCGCCGTCATGAGTACGACAGGACCGTGGATCGCGCCCTTGAGGCGCTCGCTCTGATCTATCAGCAGCCGATCGCGCACTTCAACCTGGGCGCGGCCCTCGCGCGGCTCGGTGAAACGGACCGCGCCCGCGAAGCCCTGCGCCGCGCCGTGCAAATGCGGCCCCGCCTGCTCGAAGCGTGGCGCTGGCTCGCGGCGCTCGAATCGATGAACGGCCCGCACGCGGACTTTCTCGCCGGGGCCTGTCGCGACACCGCGCGCCGGCTTTCGCGGGAACGCGCCGCGCACGCCGCCGCGCGCCGCGGACGCGCCTCGGCGCTGCGCCCGCTGCCGGACATTCCCCCGCCCGACGAACGCCGCGCCCTCACTGACCGCGAGCGTCCCGCCGCCGCGCCGCCTGCGGTGGAGCAGAAAACCTTCACCCTCGTCTCCGGTCTTCCGCGCAGCGGCACTTCCGTCATGATGCAAATGCTCGCCGCCGCCGGCCTGCCGCCGCTCACGGACGGCGCGAGAACCGCGGATGAAGACAACCCGGAAGGATACTATGAATGGGAGCCTATCAAACGCCTCGCCTCCGAGCCGGAACTGCTGGATGCGGAGGGCTGCGACCGCTGCGCCATCAAATGCATTTCCGCCCTGCTGCGTCACCTGCCGCGCCAGCACCGCTACCGCGTCATTTTCATGTCGCGGCCCGCGGACGAAATCGCCCGCTCCCAGCGCCGCATGATCGAACGCCGCGGCACCGCCGGCATGTCCGGCACCGACGACGAAATCGCCGCCAGTCTCAAACGCCACCGCGAGGACACGCTGCGCTTTCTGCGGGAGAACCCGGCCACCTTCGACGTGCTGCTCGTCAATTACCCCAACCTCATCGCCGATCCCGAAGCCGTCGCAGACAGGGTCGCCGCCTTCCTCGGCCCGGAACTGCTCCCGCACCCTGAAGCCCTCCCCGGTGCGGTGAACGCGGACCTCTACCGAAACCGTTCCGGGGCGCCGGGGGCCTAACGCAACTGCACGCGAAGGCGCAGATACTCACGCGCCTCTGCGCTCCAGGGCAGCGCGCTGCGCCACTGCAGAGTGGTGCCGCCGTTTTCATCGGGCACGGAACTGACGGGCAGGATTGACGCCGGGGAGCCGTCCCATGCGGCGAGACCGGTGCTGCGCTCGGGAATGAGAATGACGTCATCGGCGCCGCGGTTCACGCGCACCGTTAGGGTGAGAAACTTGTCGCCGCCGATATCCGTCAGGCTCGAAACCGGCAGGAGGGACTGACTGGAACCGGCGGGATCTCCCAGCAGCGTGAACTCGAGCAGCGCCGAGAGCCCGTCGAGGTCCTGATCGCTCAGATCGCCGGTGATGCCGTTGGCTGTCTTCCATGCGGCGAAGCGCTGGCCGTCGTACTGCCCTGCCCCTCCGTCCACCGCGGTGCTGAGCCGCCAGTTTTGCGGCAGTGCATGATCCGGCACCGTCCACGGAGCGACGAGCACGAGGGCGTAGCCGTCGCCGTCGGCTTCAGCAGGCCAGGGATCTTCATCTTCGTAAGTGAAATCCCTCACTGCAATCCCGGCGCCGAAACTGAGTTTGATCTGCTCTCCGCTGTTGGCGAGATTGTCGCCGCCGGTCCACTGACCGGCGACGGTGATGCCGCCCGGGCGGGCCGCATAGCGCGCGGCGAAGGCCGCCTGATTCTTCACCACCACCGCGCGCTGTCCCGGTGCGAGCGAGGTCACCGCGCTGCCCGCAAAGTCGAAGTCAATGCCCTTGGTGAAGCGGATGTTGGACATGTCGAGCGTCGTGCTCCCGGCATTCATCACGACGATGTATTCGTATTCGTCCTTGTCCGTCGCGATATTCAACTCCGGACCGGAGGGCTCACGGGGATGATACATGAACTCGCTGACGACGAGGCCGTTCAGATAGACGCTGACATCGGGAGGCGCGGCGGTGAAGGTGACGGGCGCGCTCCAGTGGCTCCAGCGCGGCGTGTTGCCGTTCGCCGCGTCTCCGGCGTCGGCGAATTTCACGCGGACCCGGTAAGTGCGTCCCACATGGGCGGTGGCCGCAGGAAACGTCCACGTGTTGTTGAAGGCCGTGATCTCCGGCGACTCCCACGTGTTGGCGGGGTCGATTTCATAAAGGCGGCGCGCCGCGGTGGACCAGCGGTTGTAGCCGGGCGCGGACGGATCCGTCACCTCGGCAATGCGCCATTTCATCCTGGAGAAGGGCCGGCCGGACGGACTGCTGTAGCCGGAGCAGGTGAAAGTGAGATCGTTGGTCGGGAAAGTGGTCGCACCGCCCGCGCGGGTCACGACCGGCGTGACCGGAATCTGTGATTCATTGGTGAGGATTTGCGCCGTGATGGTGTTCCGGCGCGTGGTGATGTAGTTCCGCATCTGCTGCATCTGCCCGGGAAACGTCAGGGATTCGTTGACTCCCGCGGTGGAAGGATCATCCACGGCGCGCTGATAGAAGCGCCCGCGCCCCGCCTTGCCGGTGTTGATGAAGCTGGAAACCATGATCGGGTTGTAGTCCCACATGGCCCGGTCGGCCCCGCTCATGGAGGGCACACCAGGCTGATAAATGAAGCTAGCCGTTTCATCGATCAGCATGCCGGTCTGCTCCGCGTTCCACAGCAGGTCCAGCACCTCACGGTGACGGTTCTGCATTTCCGTGCGCAGCGGCAGGATGGGCCAGACGCGGCTGAAGAACGGCTCGGTGGAGTTGCCGCTGGGCGCGAGCCCGGCGATGCCGTTGTCGCCGCGGTACATGCCGTTGTCCCAGGTGAGATCGAGATCCCACACCGCCTGCTGCCATTTGTTGGAATTCGGGTCGAGAGGATCCGCGGGAAAATGATAGTAAAAGTAGTTCTTCCCGTCGCCGATGTCGTAGTGGTGGATGCAGTCCACGATGGCGCGGTAATTGTAATACTGCGGCAGCACCACGTTGCCCCGCCACCATGCCTCGGTGGTGCCGTAGGTCAGAAACGCGTTGAGGTCGCTCCGGTTGGACGGCTGGGACGGCCCCTGGTTGTTCAGTGTTCCCGTGCCGCCCTCCATCTTGTAGAGATTGCCGTCGGGCAGGCCGTGCTCCTTGAGAAACTGACCGTCCTCCTGTTCGATGCCGAGATAGAGTCCCTGAAAGTCGTCGTCGTACTGGTCCGGGGTGCCGTTGGTCTCGCTGGCGCGCCCGACGATGCGGAAGTGAACGAACTGCGTGTGATTCGCGGGCAGTCCGGTCAGTTGAAACAGCCGGAACCCGACGCTTTCGAAAAGCCCCTGCTCGCCGCGGTGATTGTAGTCGCCCTGCTGAATGCAGGCGCTGAAGTTGACCTTCTTCCACTTCTCGCGGTAGGCGCGCCCGTAGTTGTCGCGCGCCTGGAAATCGTGACCGCGCATCATGTCGAACTTCCACATGTTCTTGCCCATGCTGTAGCGCCAGACGCCGCCGCGCGCGCGGAAGCGAACGTGATCATAGACCTGTCCGTCATAAACGAGCGTGCCGCGCCACGGGTAAGCCTGCTCATCGGTGGCATTCTGGTTTTCGTCGCCGCGGAACTGGTTCGTCGGGTTGTTCGCGCCGGGTGCGCCGGGAATGTACTGGGCATCCACGTGATTCTGCCGTGTCGTGATGAGATGATAGACAGGCAGCTGCTGCAGCATGGAGGCCGGATAGGTCACCATCGTGCTGGTGTGCGAAGCGATGAGGCTGCCGGTGTAGGAGGGTGCGAGTGCCGGATTGATGGCGCCGGTGTAGTCGGGCATGTTGCCATACACGAAGTAGGCGAAGTTCGGGGCGGGGTCATCGCCGTAGGGCACGCGCACGGAATGTCCGGCGCCGTCGCCGGCCTCGATCCGATAGCGCACGAGCCGCCGGTGGGTTTGCACTGTGCCCGGAATGACGCCGGTGAACACCGCATCGCCGGCGATGAGGTCCGCGCCGCTGCCGTCGTCGCGCATGGGCAGCGCCGTCCAGCTGGCGGCAGCTTCGTAGGCGGCGTCCTCCTTTTTGATGTAGGCCCCGGGATCGACGGTTTGATACAGCAGGTTCACACTCTGGACGCCGTCAGGATCGGTGGCTTTGACGGTAATGCGCACGTCCTGTCCTGGCAGAATGTTCAACTGGCCCGGCACCGGGGTCACCGGCTCATGACTGACCTGGCGGGTGGCGGGAGGAACGGCGGCGGAGTGGACCGAATTGTAAGCACCGGGCGTCGGGCTGCTCCCGGCGGCGCCGGCGACCCGGCGCAATTCCGCGTTGATCGAGAAGTCGCTGCTGCCGGCGAGAGATTCGTTGAGCGCATGGATGGCGATGACGTTGTCGCCGGGATGGATCCATGCCGCCATGTTGGAGATGTCGAGCTCCGTCCAGCTGTTGGGGGCGGCCTCGTGATTGCTGACGGTGATGCCTGCGCCTTCATGCCCCGCAGTGCCGGCGGAAATGTAGAACCGCTGGGGCACTTCGTTTCCGTTGAGATAGACGATGGCGCCATCGTCCACATAAATGCGCAGGCGGAGGCTGGAGCGGATTTCCTGCGCGGGCACATGGAACGTGTGCCGGAGATAGACGCCGCGGTAGCTGCCCTGCATGTCGCTGAGCACGGTGGCGTCGTCGTTGTCGCCATAGCCGATGCCCTGATGGAAACCGGTGGCGGCATTGTAGGCGGTGGCGGCGGGTTCCCAGTTGCCGGCGTCCTCCGTGTAGGACGGCTGCATCCAGTCGGCGGCAGGCGCAGGTTTGTTGCCGCGTCTGAGGCGCCATGCCGTGCTGGCCGGCGGCAACAGCACCAGTTCCGTGTCACCGCTGTTCACGGCACTGGCCTTGCTCCGCCAGTTGCCGCCGAGATTGTTGTCGAGCGAGGGATGAATCAGTTCCAGAGAATAGTTGGGCGCGACGCCAACTGTCGGCCACGGATATCCCATGCCGTAGTCCACCTCGTCCGCGACGTCGCCGGCGGGGTTCACGAGGCGGATGTTTTCGCCGTCGGCCTGGAGACTGCCGGTCCACGGCCCAAACGCTCCGGCGTAGCCATAAAGGCTCTGCACCGTCGCCGGATTCTCCGCCACCACCGCGAATCCGCCGGCCGGGAGAGAAGCTCCTGACGGAAAAGTGAACTCGACGCCGCGCGTGAACGACCAGCCGGAGAGGTCCACCGCACTGGCCCCGGGATTGTGGAGTTCGATGAATTCGCAGCGCAGCGTTTTGTCCTCATGGTCGCAGTGGATTTCATTGATGACGACTTCCAGCGCACTGGTGGCGGGCGTGGTGAGCGAGGCGGTCGCCGGAGCCCACGATGTGCCGGCGGAATTCACGGCGCGGGCCCGGAAGTAATACGAGGTGGATGGCGCGAGACCGGTGACCAGTTTTGAAAAGGCGCCGCTTTGCAGTCCTGCGGAAGCCGCGTTCGCCCACGCACCGGCATTCGTGCCGCCATCGGCGGGACCCCAGTGAATCGTCACGTCAGGCGTGTCACCGCCGGTGCCCGTGACCTGACCGTGAAGCGTGGCCCACAGGATGGTGACATTCGAGGCCGGCAAATTCACCACCGAGGGCAGCGCCGGCACCGGTGTGGAGAAACTGGCGGAAGCCGGCGCCCATGCCGTGGCGCTGCTGTTGGTGGCGGCGGCGCGAAAATAATACGTGGCCCCGGGAGTCAGGCCGGTGAGGCTGGCCGTGGCCGTGCCTGTCTGCACCCCGAGAGAACGGCTGGCCTGCCAGTTGCCGGGAGTCGTGCCGCCATCGCCGGTTCCATAATAAATCGTGACGCTGGCGGTGCTGCCGCCGGTGCTTGTTAGTGTCGCGCCGACGGTTGCGGAGGAGGCGAGCACATCCGTCGCCGCCACATTCACCACAGCGGGCGGCCCGGCGGGCGTGGTGAATGCCAGCGACGGCGCCGCCCAGTTTCCGCCCGCGGCATTTTGCGCATAGCAGCGGAAATAATAAGTCGTGTTCGCGGCCAGCCCGGTCACGTCCACAAAGAACGCCCCCGTTTGCAGCCCCGCGCTGAGGCTGCAATCCCACGCCGCCACTGAGGAGCCCGCGTCGTCATCGCCATAATAGACCGTCACTGAAGGCGTGCTTGTTCCGGGATCGGTAATGGTGCCGCCGAGCCGGGCTCCGCTGCTGGTGATGCTGGTCGCCGCGGTGTTCGTCACGGAGGGCGAACCCGCCGGTGCGGCCTGGGCGGCGTTGTAATGATCCAGCACCCTGGCCGCCGGCAGCGCCGTGCCATAGACGGCCACTTCATCGATCCAGCCGTTGAAGGGAATGGCCATGGCATAGGCGGGCGCTCCGCTGTGGTTGGTCCCGATGAAGACCGGCGCGTTGGCGGAAAAACTCGATGTCGCCGCCGCGGTGCCCCGTTCCACCCCGTTCACATAGAGCCGCGCCGTTCCGGCGGTGCGCGTAATGACGACGTGATGCCATGCATCGATCGTCGCCGTCCATGAGGGCAGGAAGCCGTTCAGATAGCCCCCGATGCTGCCCGTGCCGCTCTGATTGAAGAAGATGCCGAAATCGGTCGAGTTCTTGTAGTTGAAGGCATCGCCGCGGCTCGACACCGGCGTCTTTGCCCACAACTCCACGCTGAAATCCCCGGTGCCCAGATTGAAGACATTGTCCGCCGCGATTTGAACGCGCGAAGTGCTGCCATTGAACTGACCGCAGGTGCCGAGATTGGAGAATGCCGACGTCTGGCCGAGGGTCACGTTTTGATAGGCCCCCGGCTGCGCGGTGCCGGCGGAGTCCGCCGCGGTGACCGCGCCCGCCGGCTCGTCCAGTTCCCAGTAGGCGATGGGATTGTCAGAGAGAACGGCGTTGCGATAGGTCGCCGTGGCGGCGTGAACGGTGGCATTCGCCGCAAAAACTGCGGCGCAGAGCAAGGGGAGGGTGCGCATGGGAGGAATTGTGGAGGATTATGCCCGATGGCCCGGGCCTTGTCACCCCTTGATGACCTGCCGGGGCAATTTCACAGCGCGCGCCCGGGCTTGCTCATGGACCGCGGAACGGATAGCGTCCGCGCCATGACTCCCGCTCCGATCCCAGGCCCCTCGCCGCTGCCCCCAGGCTGGCAAATTCCCGGCACGATTCGCGCCCGCCTCGGCCGGGAGGCCGGACCGCAGCGCGCCATGATTGCCGAGGGTCACCTGCTGCTGGTGCTGCATGAAGTGCCGGAGGCGGACGAAGGTTCACGCCGTCCGGCATTTTTCTGGCGGAATCCCGCGGGGGAATGGAAGGTCAGCCGCAGTGTGCTGCCGGCCGGAACCCTGGCCGATTTTCTCAAGACCTTTGAAGACCGGCTGCTCCGGCTGGAGTCGGCGGAAACCAGCGCCGCCACGGCGAAGGAATACCACGCCATCCTGGAGCAGGCCGCTCCGGTGCTGCGCGCTTCGCGGGGACTCCACCGCAGTCTGCAACAGGCGCGCGAAGCGGTGAAAGAAGAGCGCGAACTCATCAATTCCCGCGACCGTGCCGCCGCCATTGAGCGCTCTGCGGAACTGCTGGTGCAGGACGCACAGTTCGGACTGAGCTATATCGCGGCGCGTCAGTCGGAGGCGCAGGCGGAAAGTGCCGCGCGCATGGCCTCGGCGGCCCACCGGCTGAACATTCTCGCGGCGCTTTTCCTGCCGCTCACCGCCGTCGCCAGCGTGCTCGGCATGGATATTCACAGCGGCCTGAGCGACACCCAGCAGAACTTCTGGCTCGTCGTGGCCGCCAGCACCGGCATCGGCCTCGTTTTTGCCCTCATGGTGCGGCGCAAAGGATAAAAGACGAAGCACCGCTTCCCCTCCCCCGAGAGAAAGCGGTGCTTGTCTCAAGACCCTTCGGCCATCTGCCGAACCGGTCTAGAAATTCCAAATCATGTCCACGGTGAACCGGTCGTCGTAGAGACCGTGCGGCGAAGTCACCGGCACTTCGTAGGCCACACCGAGCATGAGCGAATCCGTGAGGCGGCTGCGGAATCCGCCTCCGAATGTGATCTGCGTTTCACCGTCGGCGAAACTGCTGCCGAAGTTGATCAGGTCATAGCCTTCCGTCGTGAGCGGCACGGCATTTCCCTCGTCGAGGACCGTGATACCGCTCATGGCGATGAAGGGCTGGAACCAGCGCGACACCTTCACGTCCGCCATGAGGCTGTAGTGCATGATGGCGCTCTCCTCTTCGCCGTCGAAGGGAATCCGGAAGCCGGCATTGCCGGTGAGGTGAAACTTGCCGAATCCTTTGGCCGCCGAAACGAAGAGATTGAGTTCGCCGTCGCCATTGCCCTGGAAGACCTCGCTGTTGCCGATGGGAAGCTCGAACGTGAATCCCGGTGTCAGGATGAACTCATTGGCGCGGTCGTCGATCACAGCATATTTGAATCCCAGCGCGATATCCGCCCATCCGTCGGCTTCGCCGCCGCTGTCGAGATCGATGTCGATGTAGCCGTCCTTGGTGGCGATGAGGGCCAGCCGGTCATTGATGGCATAGCGGAACTGCAGGGCGTAGAGATTGACGTCTCCGCTCCCGGTGATGAAGGAACTGTCGATCCGGTGATGCACGAAGATGGGCCGCACTTCGCTGCGGATGGCCGGGTCTTCAAAGAAGATGGGATTGGTCACCGGAGGAATGGTGTCGTCGAGCCAGTCACCGGCGGGTGCGATGGGAGGCGCGGCCGGATGGACGGGGCCGGCCATC
This sequence comes from uncultured Akkermansia sp., assembly GCA_964523105.1. Taxonomy (GTDB): domain Bacteria; phylum Verrucomicrobiota; class Verrucomicrobiia; order Verrucomicrobiales; family V1-33; genus V1-33. Next base: position 188,343 of record CAZFZN010000005.1, on the reverse strand, counting down.
ACGTTGGCAAAGGGCGCAGCAGTTAGAACGAGGATCGGGAGGAACGCAGTTTTCATTTGTTTGAGTATGCTCCTTATAACGCCACGCTGCGGAATCCGTCCGCGCACCCGTTGCCTTAGACTGTGCAAAAATTCCGCACTTCCCGAATGCCGGAAATCATGGTATCAGGACCCATGAAAATCCCTGCCCTGCTTCTTGTCTCTTTTGCCGTGCCGGCAGCAGCCCAAACGACACTCTCCGGCCTTGTGCGCAATACTTCGGGGGAACGCATCGCGGGCCTGACGATTCACTTCTACAAGCACACCGGCGAGGGCTTCGAGCACCTCAGCGTCACCACCGCCGCCAACGGCACCTGGAGCATCGCCCTGCCGGCCGGCGAGTGGCGCGGTGCCGCCCGCACCGATGATCTGCTGACGCGCGGTTATTTCTGCGCCCCCGGTTTCATCTGGTGCCCCGAAGAATGCTCCGGCGGGGACTGGCCGGACCTGTGGGGCGGCGGGTTGATCGAATGGGAACCCATCGAGCTTCCGGGGCTCATCGACGTGACGGTCGTCCCCACGCGACCGGACTTGTCAGTGGAAAAGCCCCGCACCGCCGCAGCCGGCGTGAAAGTGTCCTTTGAAACCACCGATGCCGCGATGAGCGTGACCCGCCAGTGGCGCATCGAGAAGTCCAGCGACCTGCGCAACTGGCAGCCGCTGCAAACCGTGGCCCTCAGCGGTTCGTCCCCGGTCATCGTGCCCGACCCGGAAAGCGCGCAGGCACCGGTGTGTTATTACCGGGCAGTCCAGGTCGAGGACATTGTGACCGCCGCGGAGTAACCGGATTTCCTGCGAACTGAACCTGGCAGGAACACGCGGAACCTTCACCGCCGGGCGCGCTGCCATCTCGAAGGAAACGCCGGGCAAGGCCGCAACCGGCCAGCGGGAAATGGAACTCCGGTCCACCTGGACCGGGAAAGCCGGGTGGACCGGAGGTCCACAGGACGTCCGGATGATTGAATCCGCAGCTTCTCCGATTACTGCGGAGTCGCGACGACCGGCGAGGCGTTGAGTCCGTTGAGCGCGGTGAAGTCCTCTTCCAGCGCCTTCACCTTTTTGGTGAGGCTTTCGAGGCGGCCCACCAGCTCGTTGCAGGCTCCCTGCAGCTGGTCGCGCTCCGCTTTGATAGTCACCTGTTGAGCGGAGACCTCCTTGAGTCGGCCGGTCAGCGATTCCTGCTGGGCGGAAAGAGCGCTGCGCTCCTGCTGCAACTGCTCCACGGTGCCTTTCTGCTCCTGGTTTTCACTGCTGAGGGCCTTGAGACGCTCGTTGAGATCGTTGATCTGCTTTTGCAGGGCCTCGCGGGTGCCCATCAGCTCCTGCTTCTCTTTGGCCAGGGCGTTGTTGCTCTCCTGCTGGCTGGCGTAAGCCTTGTGCAATTCTTCCAGCCCCTTCTTCAACTCGTTGATTTCCGCCGTGCGCGCCGCAATGGCGGCCGTGAGATCGGACTTTTCCTTCTCCAGCGTTCCGAGATTTCCTTTGAGGGCGGACTCGCGACCGGAGACGGCGGCCAGCTGGCCTTTCAACTCCGTCTCGCGCGCGACGCCGTCTGCGATCATTTTGGCGCGCGTCTCCAGCGCAGTATTGAGGTCGGCTTTCACCTTCTCAAGGCTGGCGATCGTGGCCTTCTGGCTCTTCTCCCGCTCCTGGCCGGCGGCGATGTCGGACTTGAGAGTCGCCTCCAGGCGGGCGGCGATCATGATCTGCTCGTTGAGCTTCTTTTCGCGGACGCCGGCGGCTTCGAGCGAGGCCTCAGTGGAGGCCAACTGCTTTTTCGTGGCGTCGAGCCGGCTGCCGAGGTCGGCGATTTCCTTGATCTTCTGTCCAATCGTGTTCTCCTGGGTCTCGATGGTCTTGTCACGCTCGCCCAGCGTGGTGGTGAGTTTGGCGATGGTGTGCTTCTTTCCGTCAATGTCGGCGTTGAGGTTGACCTTGTCCTGCTCCAGGCCGGCAACTTTGTTATGCAGTCCGTGGTTCTCGGTGCGGAGGTCCATGTTGCTGGTTTCCACGATTCCGATGCCGGAGAGCATGGCGATACCGGCCGCGCCAAGGAGAATGCGGCCGCTGCGGGCGGAGGGTTTTTCTGTACTTTGGCTCATATGAGGTCTGAAATGGCTGAGGTTGGAACAAACGACGATTGCCGGCATGGTAAGCACGGCCGGAGAGGGGGCAAGATTTCTTTTTGCGCGATGCAAAAAATTCACCGGCCCGCAACGGGCGCAAGCAGGTGCCGCGGCCTCACGTATGCCTGATCATCCGGCGGACTGGCGGAGAGGCTGCGCCGGCACCTGAACGGCCCGCGCCGGAGGCCCGCTGCACCCGGCGCAGCACTTCATGCGAGACGGTTTACACGGATGCAGACCGGATGCTAAGTCGCCGCCCTTATGCTCAAACTCGGTGTCAACATCGACCATGTGGCCACACTCCGGCAGGCGCGTTATGCGCGCATGCCGCACGCGCACAATGTGGAGCCGTCCCTGCTGGAGGCGGCCTGCGAATGTGAGGCCGCCGGCGCGCACTCCATCACCATCCACCTCCGTCAGGACCGCCGGCACATCCAGGACGCGGATCTGCATCTGCTGCGGCACGAACTGCGCATCCCGCTGAACCTGGAACTCGGCAACACGGAGGAAATCGTGGCCATCGCCTGCGCCGCACGGCCGGACTATGTCTGCATGGTTCCGGAGAACCGTCAGGAAATCACCACCGAGGGCGGGCTCGACGTGGCCGGCATGCGCGCGGAACTGGAGCCGAACATCCGCCGCCTCCAGGCCACAGGAGCGAAGGTCAGCATGTTCATCGATCCCGATCCCGCCCAGGTGGAGGCCTCCGCCGCCGTGCGCGCCGACATGATCGAACTCCACACCGGAGCGTATGCCAACGAAACCGGCGCCGCGCGCGAGGCGGAACTGGCGCGCCTCATCGCCGCCGGAGCCCGGGGGGCGGCGCTGGGACTGCAGATCAACGCCGGTCACGGCATCACCGTGCAGAATCTGCCGCCGCTCAAACGCATCCCGCACCTGACAGAATTGAACATCGGCCATCACCTCATCAGCCGCGCCGTGCTCACCGGGCTGCGCGCGGCCGTGCGCGAAATGCTCGATGCCATGAACCGTGCCGATTGATTTGTCAGAACGGGATGTGCCGCCGCGCGGCCCGCGGGTGCTGCTTTATTCCCCCATGCCGCTGGCATCGGGCAAAGGCAACGCGGTGAGCGCGCGGCGCATCGCCCGACTGCTGCGGGAGGCCGGATACGACGCCGCGGCGACGGACTCCAACGGCGTGGTCGCGGCGGACGTGCTCGTCGTGCTGAACTCGTGGCGCAGTGCCGGAGTGGCGCTGGAGTTCAAGCGCCGGCATCCGGCGCGCCCGCTCATCCCGGTGCTCACCGGCACTGACATTTTCCCGCAGTTCCCTTCGCATCCGGAAGTCGTGTCCGTACTCGAAGCCGCCGATGCCATTGTGGCGTGGCATCAGGAATCGCTGACGCAGCTTCCGGAACGGTTTCGTGGCAAAGCCCGGGTCATTTTCAAAAGTGCGCCGGACGCCCCGGGACCGCCGGTCGCTCCCCGCACCCTGACGCCGCCTCCGGATGCAATCGAAGTGCTCGTCATCGGCCACCTCCGTCAGGTCAAAGATCCGTTTCTCACCGCCGCTGCGGTGCGGCTCCTGGATTCCGGCTCCCGCATCGAAATCATCCATGCCGGCGAGGCACTTTCTGAGGACATGGCGCTGCGCGCGAAGGAGGAGATGCGCACCAACCGCCGTTACACATGGACGGCGGGTCTGTCGCGTGAGGAACTTTTCAGCCGGCTCTCCCGCGCCAGCCTGACGGTGAACAGTTCCTTTGCGGAAGGCGGTGCCAATGCCGTCATCGAAAGCCTGCGCTGCGGCGTGCCGGTGCTGGCCAGCCGCATCCCGGGAAATACCGGTCTGCTGGGCCGCGACTGGCCGGGGCTGTTCGACTGCGGTGATGCGCGGGGACTGGCGGAGCTGCTGCGCCGGTGTGAGGGCGATCCGCCATTCTACCGTGATCTCGCAGAGCGCACGCTGCGTCTCGCGCCGCGGTTCGTGCCGGAGCGCGAGCGGGACGGCTGGAGCGCGCTCCTGCAATCCCCCGCAATTTCCGGCCGTGGCATGGTTCAAACCAGTTGCCATTGAGCGCGACGCGATACGTTCCGCCTTCCCTCCTTACCCGCACATGCCCATTAACGAACACTGGAATATCCGCAGCCGCTCCCACACCTGCACCCACAGCGGCGAGCCGTTTGCCGACGGCGAAACCTTTTACACGGCGCTCTTTGAAGACGAAAAATCCGGCGAACTGCTCCGGCGCGATTACTCCGCGGCCTCATGGGAGGCGCTGCGCGGGGAAGTGAAGCCGTTCTCCTTCTGGAAGAGCGTCTATGAAGCTCCGCGCCACGAGGCGAAACCGGAAGTGGTCGAGAAAGAGAGCGCCGAGGAACTGCTGCGCCGCCTCGTCGAGGAGGATGCTCCCGGCACGGAAAACACCCGTTACATTCTCGCCGTCATGCTGGAACGGAAACGCATTCTCAAACAAACTGCCACCCGCGAGACCGAGGACGGCGAGTTCCTGATCTACGAACAGCCCAAAACCGGCGAAGTGCTCATCATCCGGGATCCGGAACTGCGCCTCGATCAGGTGGAGGCGGTGCAGCGCGAAGTGTCGCTGATGCTGGGTTATGGCACCAAAGAGCCCGCCGCAGAGCCCGCCGCAGAGCCCGCCGCTGCGCCCGCGCCCGAAGCTGCCGCCGCCGATGGGACCGGCGAGCCGATCGCGGCGGAGACCGCTCCGGCAGCTTGAGGCGGTCGCTGCTTTGGCGCCCGCGCATCACATCTTGCGTCTGCGGCGGTTTCCGGCATATAATGCCGGCCATGCGCCCTGTCCTCCCCCGATTGCTGCCCCGGCTCACCGTCCTGGCCTGCGCCGGTGCCATCCTGCCGGATGTCAGGGCGCAGGGCGACATGCCGGCGGGATTCCTGCCAGGTTTCCTTCCTTCACAGCTGCTGGAAGTGAAGGAGCGTTACCGGGCCGCGGAGTCGAGCGGCGACTGGCAGGGCGGCATGACCGAACTGGCCGCCATCGCGCGCACGGCCAGGGATAGCGGGGAGCGCGCCGTCTGGCTCGAAGCGGAATTCGCGTGGGTCAAGCTGGCCGCGCATCACAATGACGAAGAGGAGCTGTCCGATGCCCTGCAGCAGCTCGTCTCCCGGGCGCGCGACTGGGACATGGTGCGCAAAGAGGCGGAGATTTTCACGTGGTGGGCCGACCTGCTCGAGGATCACGGCCGCTGGCTCATGGCGATGCGAGCCCACGAGGGCGCTGCCGGCGCTGCCCTGAGCGACGGCCTCATCAGCCAGGGAGCGCTCTCGCTGCTGGAAATGTCCCGCCTCTGCCGCGCCAACGCTCACCCGTGGCGGCTGCAGCAGGTGTGGCTGCGCCTCGTGCAACTGGAGCAGGAAAGCGGCCCGCAGCTCGACGAAGCCGCGCGCCTCGCATGGGAGGAGGAACGCGAGCTCGCCGCACCGCTGCTGTCGTCGCTCATTCCGCTCTCGCCGGCCCCGCCGGCGGTGGATTTGCAGCCCGCCGCGGCGGCCGTGAAAGTCTCCGCGCCTCACGCCGAAGTGGCCCGCGCGCGCTTTTTCCTGACAAACGAATCCACCCGCACCGTGAAAGGAACCCTGGAGGCCGCCGCCAAAACCGGGTCCGTCAAAAAGTGGGAAGCCGGAGACAGCGGACACTGGCTGACGCTGGGCACCGCGAAGGATAAATCAGCGCCGGCATCCGCCCGGCGCGACCTGTCGCTGCGCCCCGGCGAGAGGCTCAGCGTTTACGTCGAGCGCGAACAGCCCGCCGTGCAGGACAGCGTCAGCCTGACATGGGACAGCCCTGACGGCGAGACGCGCGCCGCGGCGGAGTTTCTCTTCGCCGGCGGTGAACCGCTCAGCAGCGTCACCAGTGCCGGCAGTTTCACCCTGCGGCCCGGGTGGGGCGTGCCGTTCTATCAGGAAATCAATCACCGGGGCGCCGGAATCCGCGTGGAGGACTTTCAGTTCCAGTCCAGTCTGCCCTGCCGCCTCGAGATTTTCGACGTGGACGGCGGGCGGCATCCCTCCGTGGACTCCGGCAAACTGCTGGCCGTGGATGCCGACGGGGACGGGCTCTTCCTTTCCCCCGGCGACCGGTTGCTCAGCGACCGCAATGCCGATGCCGCCGCCGATCTGTTGATCGGCGACCGCAGCCGGAGCCTTGAGGTCTTCGCCTGGCCGCTCGTGCCGCTGGCTCCTGGCGAAACCATCACGCTCTACGCCAAACTGCGGCGACCGGAAGAACCGGAGGCATGGCGCACCGACGCCGAGAGCCGGCTGTCCACCCTGCCCGGCGACGCCGCCGCGACGTCCACGGTCCGCAAGCGCTGAGCTTGAAAAGGAAGACAGCATCGCGGACCCTCACGGAAGCTCAGCCGCTTCCGGCCGCCAGGAGCCTCATCCCGTGAGTGAATCCGTCTCAATGTGGCAATCCGTGTCTCTCAACCTTAAAAGGGAAATAGAACCACAGATGGACCCGGATGATCACGGATACTCAGCAAGTTGTGGTCACGGGAATCCTCCTCCGGGGAGTGAATCCAAGTTCATGGGTAAATCCGTGTGAATCAGTGTCCATCTGCGGTTCTCTTCCCTTCCATTTTCCTTTTCAGGCTCAGTGTCCCTCTGTGGATTTTTCGTCTCCATTCCCCGGTCAGGACATCCGCTTGCGAAAGGTGCGGCGCCAGTTGCCGCGGAGCAGTTCGATGCGCCCGGCAAACACCCGCTCGAACGCGTCAATCGCCGCGCGCGGCGTGCCGGAAAGGTCCCGCTCCCAGTCGCCCCATTCATAGTCATCGAATGCAATCAAGCCGCCGGGCTTGAGCAGATTCCACGACAGCGCGGCGTCGAGGAACACATCCGGCGCCAGATGACTCCCGTCCACATAGATGAAGTCGAAGCTTTCCCAGTAGCCCTCCTCTGCGATCATCCACGCGAGCACTTCCGCACTCAGTCCCTCGTAAACTCTGATCTGCGCCTCATGCCCGCCCGTGCGGCAGTTCGACTCGAATCGCGCGCGCGTTTCCTCACCCAGCTCCGGCGTCGTCGGATCCGGCAGCCAGGGGTCGATGACGTGGACCTCGCTTTGCGGATGGGGGAACAACAGATCGAGCATGAGATTCGCGCTCACGCCGTCGAACGCCCCGATTTCCAGCGCTTTGACCGGTTCCGTGGAATGCAGCAGACTCTGCAGCGCCGGCAAATCATCCAGATACCAGCCCCACTGTTTGGCTCCGGTGTACTTGTCCCAGGGACGAGACGCTTCGATCATGACCCACCCTGGGCTGCCGCTGTGACTCTGCAAAAGTAATTCCTGCGCCCCGCCGCGGAGCGGACGCAGCGCCCGTCATGCCGGCTCCGCCGCCGGCGCGTCACCTTCCGTCGGTTCCGCCGGAGGCTCCTCCCCCTCATTCACGACGCGCGCGATATCCTGGAGCATTTCGCCTTCGCGCAGGGTGATGAGTTTCACGCCCTGCGTGTTGCGGCCGGCTTCGCGGATTTGGGCCACGGGAATGCGCACGCTCTGGCCGCTGTTGGTCATGAGCATCACATCGTCGGCTTCCTGCACCACCAGTGCGCCGACAACTTTGCCGGTTTTGTCGGTGGTCTTCATGGTGATGATGCCTTTGCCCCCGCGGCTTTGGACGCGGTATTCCTCAAACTGGCTGCGTTTCCCGATGCCGTTTTCGCTGGCCACGAGCAGCGTGGCGCCCTCCTGCACCACGGCGAGGCTCACGACGTAGTCGCCGGCCTCAGGGCGGATGCCCCACACGCCGGTGGCGTTCCGGCCCATGTCGCGGGCGTCGCTTTCCGTGAACCGCAGGCTCAGGCCGCCGTGCGTCACGAGGATGAGTTCGTTCTGCCCTTCAGTCAGGGCACAGCCGATAAGGTAATCGCCCTCCTCGATGTTGATGGCGATGATGCCGTCCTTCCGGATGTTGCGGAATTCGCCGAGGTTGGTGCGCTTCACCAGGCCGTTGTGGGTCGCGAAGACGACGAACTTCTCCGGCGACCACGTGCTGTCCTTGTCAGCCTCGCCCACCGTGGGAATGCGCAGCACGCTGGCGACTTTCTCCTCCGGTTTCAGATTCAGCAGGTTCTTGATGCTGCGGCCTTTCGCCGTGCGGCTGCCTTCGGGAATTTGATAGACCCGCTCGGCATAGACGCGCCCGGTGTTGGTGAAGAACATCAGCCAGTCGTGCGAGGACGCGGTGAAGAGATGCTCCACAAAGTCGGCGGCCTCCTCCTCCTCCTCGTCCACTTTCGCAGTCTCCATGCCCTTGAGTCCTTTGCCGCCGCGGTTCTGCAGGCGGTACTCGGCCGCGGCGGTGCGTTTGATATAGCCGCGGTGGCTGATGGTGATGATCTGACTTTCGTTGGCGATCAGGTCGATGGTGTTGATCTCGCCCTCCTCGTCCGCGAAATCGGTCAGGCGCGGCGTGGCATACTTGTCTTTGATGACGCCCAGCTCCTCTTTGATGATCGTCAGCACGCGGCTCTCGCGGGCGAGGATGTCCATGAGGTCGGTGATCTCCGCCATCACCTCATCGTACTCCTGCTTGAGCTTCTCGCGCTCGAGGCCGGTGAGCTTGTAGAGCTGGAGTTCCACAATGGCCTTCACCTGGCGGTCGTTGAAGCGATACGCATCGCCCTGCACCTGCGGCTGCCCGCGGATGATAATGCCCAGCGCGGTCGCCGCCTCGACGGTGAACTTGTATTCCTTGATCCGCTGCTCCGCTTCGTCGCGGTTCTTCGACTCGCGGATGATTCTGATGAAGTCATCGATGCGGCTCTGCGCGAGCAGCAGCGCTTCCAGAATCTCCGCACGGGCTTCGGCTTTTCTGAGCAGAAACCGCGTGCGCCGGAGCACCACGTCGCGCCGGTGTTCGATGTAGCACGCGATGGCGTCCTTGATGTTCAGCAGCCGCGGCCGGCGGTTGTCGATCGCCAGCATGTTCACGCTGAAGCTGCTCTCCAGCGCCGTGTGCTTGTAGAGATTGTTGATGACCACCTGCGGGCGGGCGTCGCGCTTCAATTCGATGACGATGCGCGTGGCTTCGTCGCACTCGTCGCGAATGGCACTGATTTCCGGCAGCACCTTCTCCGTCACCAGTTCGGCGATGCGTTTCATGAGCACCGCGCGGTTCTCGCGATAGGGGATCTCCGTGATGATGATCTGCTCGCGGCCCTTCGCATCCACTTCAATCTCCACGCGCCCGCGCACCTTCACCTGACCGCGCCCGGTGCTCAGGTAGTTCATCGTGCCGTTGCGTCCGTAAATCGTGCAGCCCGTGGGAAAGTCCGGACCTTTGATGTGCTGCATCAGCTCGCGCACCGTGATCTCCGGATTGTCGATCTGCGCGCAGATGCCGTCCACCACTTCGCCGAGATTGTGCGGCGGCATGTTCGTGGCCATGCCCACGGCGATGCCGGTGCCGCCATTGACGATCAGATTCGGAAACGCCGACGGAAACACGACCGGCTCCATCAGTCGCTCGTCATAGTTCGGCACGAAATCCACCGTCTCCTTCTCCATGTCCTCCATGAGCACCGTGCCCAGATGGGTGAGGCGCGCCTCGGTATAACGCATGGCCGCCGGAGGGTCGCCGTCCACACTGCCGAAGTTTCCCTGGCCGTCGATGAGCGTGTCCCGCATGCTCCAGATTTGCGCCATGTTCACCAGCGTCGGATAGATGACCGCTTCGCCGTGCGGGTGATAGTTACCGGAGGTGTCACCGCAGATCTTGGCGCACTTGATGTGCTTGCGGTTCGGCCACAGCGAGAGCTCGCTCATCGCGTAAAGAATCCGCCGCTGGCTCGGCTTCAGCCCGTCGCGCACATCCGGCAGCGCGCGGCTGATGATGACGCTCATGGAGTAGTCGAGAAAGGACTTCGACATCTCGTCGGCGACGTCTATCGGCTCGATATTGCGGGGTTCGGATTCGCTCACTGGGCTGGGTGTAATTCTGAAATAATCCGGCTCGGCGCGACGGGTTGCGGCGCACTCTCCGGAATGGAATTCCCTGCTAAAGAGCGGTCCTTTCGCGGTGCAAGGAGTTGTTCGGTTTTTGGGCTTCGGGAACAAGGGCCTGCCACCCTGGCCAACACGCCCCGGCGTTCCCGGGTCCGACCCTGCAGTCCGGAATTCTCCCGGGGCTTACCGCTTCCAGCCGGCCTGCTTCACGGAACCCGCAAAGGATTCTCCGGCGAGCCGGGGCGGGTGGAGTTGATTTGGCGGGGAATCGTGGACGCCGCGACCCGCCCGGGATCGGCGCGCGCGCCGGCCGTCAGCCGTCCGCCGGCACGCAGAGCACATTGGTGGCGGCATGAGCCAGCACGCCGCGGGAAAAGGAATGCGTGAGCCGCTGCCAGCCGTGGCGCTGATGGGTCGCCACCACTATCAATCCGGCTTCCGTTTCATCCGCAAGCCGCGCCAGTTCGTGATCCGGGTGCCGGGAGGGCTGTGACGGATGGACTTGGGACAGTGGAACTCCCAGCAGCATTTCCGCGCGCTCCCGGATCTCAGATCTCCACTCCGGGTCGATTGCCCGGCTGGTTTCCTCCGCCGGGGATTGGCCGGGCAGGAGGCTTTCCAGCACGCCCCGCTTGTCCTCCCGGAGAGGCAGGGCCTCGACCTCCAAAGCACCCAGACGGCCGAACTCCCTCACCATAACCAGCGGAGCACTGCTGAAATTCTGCGTGTCCACTCCGCAGAGCAGCCGCAGCGGCTTCTCTCCGCCAAGCCACTGCAGCATCGGCGCATCCTTCCGGATCACGAGAACCGGAACCGTTGCGCTCTCAGCGACGCGTTCGGCCACGCGTCCCAGCAGCCATCGATCCGCCAGCCCTGCGCCGGTGGCTCCGGTCACGATCATTTTCACCGGCAGCCCGGAAGCCGCCGTGATCAGCTCGTGACTGGCCTGGCCGCGGCGGAACTCTGTCGTGACTTCCACTCCCGTGTCTCTCAACCGCTGCGCCTCTGTATCCAGTTTCGATTGCCACGCATTCACCAGGCTGTCATTGAGCATCAGCAGTGGATCGGCGAAGAGCTGCCAGTCTGAGGCGCAGTGGACGAGGTGCAGTGGAACCTGGAAACCCCGGGCCATGGCGCCGGCGACATCAGCTGCGCGAGCCGCGGGTTCGGAAAAATCGGTGGCGCAAAGTATCTGCATACGACTCCTTTCGTTCGCACCGTGATCATGGCCCTGAAGGTTGAGGGAAACAAGCGGGGATGCGGTTGCCACACTCATCGATTCACAATCATCCGCACAATCCGCTGAAGTCTCCCGGGCGCCATCCCAATACCGTCCCGGCCCGGCCAACTGGTGAAGCGGGGCGCGGTGCCCGGGTTCACCGGCTGGAACTGTGACGCCCATCAAGGGGACGCGTCAACTCTCGCCGGCATAACCCTGAAAAGGAAAATGGAGAGGAGGAAAACCTCCGATGGACACTGATTGACACGGATTTACGCATGAATTCGGACTCACTGCCCGGAGAAGGATTCCCGTGAACACAACTTGCTGAGTATTCGTGTTCATCCGGGTCCATCCGTGGTTCTATTTCCCCTTTAAGGATAACCGGCAGTCGCTTCGCCCGCTGGCGCGTGACGCGGATGTGAAAATTGGCTTGGACCTCTGGTCCGCGTGCGCAGGTCCCCGCCACGCGGCATGCCACGGGCAAACCGGTCACCGTTTCACTTCGTAGTAGTAAGCGCGGTAGCGGCCGTCGATTTTGAACGTGCCGTCTTTCTCTACGGGGATGGTTTCTTTTTTCGGCACGCCGTAGTGATCGAGCGGGCGGACGGAAACGGGCGGCGCGCCGGTGAGTTTAATGCTGGCCTGCACGGGCTCCAGCAGCAGCGGCGCGGTGCCGACGGCGAGGAGTTTGGTGCCGTCTTCACTGTATTTGGCGCCGGTCTGTTTGTCGCGGGCCAGCGCGGTGATCAGGATGCGCTTTGATAGTTCGATCGGCTCATCGTCGAGCGGGGTGAAGATGATGCTGACGAAATCGGTTTCGAAGCGCATCTCAGCGTCGCGAACTCCAACACTGCTGCCACCGACAAATCCCACGAGCGCCTGCGTCTTTGGTGAGTTGATGTGGACAACTTTTCCGGCGTAGTCCCAAAACAGTCCTTTATCGAGGCTCCGCTCTTCAGTGAAAATTCCACCGAAGTCATTCTCTGGAAACTCCTTCGCATCCGGCATGATGCTCTTACCGCCATTGAAGCCGACTGTCACGCGGCCGGCGGCGAAGGCTTTCTCTGACAGGCCGCCAGGGACTTTGACAAGGTCGTTGCCATTATAATAGTCCTGGAGCCACGCGGGCTTGCCTGACATCACCGCATCCGGTGTCGTGCGGCGGGCGGCGAAGGGCAGGCCCTGCTTGATGTGCCCTTTGTACAATGCGAACGCCAGCGCGGGCCACTGGCCCATGTAATGCGGGGTGTCGGTGCAATAGCTGCTCATGCGCGGCCAGCCGTCGCCGAGGCGGGTGCCGTCCTGCGCGAAGTGGAACGACGCATCCCAGCCCTGGAGGCCCATGCCGTAAAAGGCCATGATGGGCGCGGCTTCCAGCTTCCACTGGTTCGGCGGGCACATGGTCCATTCGCTCATGGAGAACGGTTTATCCTCCACCTGCTTGAGGCCGATGCTGAAGAGATAGGCGCCGGGCTTGCCCAGGTGCGAGTCCGCATAGATCTGCCCCTCGGCGATGCCGTGCCCGCCCGCGCCGCCGCCGGCGTAATTGTGGCGGTCAATCATGCTGCTCACGGTGTCGGTGTAGATGTTCGCCTGATCGAGCAGTGCGCTGCCGCCGAGCCAGTTGGTGGTGACGGTCTGGGCTTTGAAGCCGGTGGCGCGCACGGCCTTCTCGCACGCCTTGTAATTCTCCATCTGCATTTCCGTGAGAAAGCGAATCGTGTCGGCGGCGCGCGCGGTATTGCCGGCGAAGCGCCCGCGGATGCCTGACGTGTCCATTTCCCACGGGCCCATGAGTTGGAGTTCCTCTCCCCATTTGTCGGCGGCGTCGAGCTTGCCCCAGGCTTTGGTCAAAGCGGCGGCGTCAGGATATTTCCTCTGTGCCCACGCGGCGAACATGCCGCGGAGCTTCTTCGCGTGGGCTTTCCACTTCTTCGGGTTCGGCTGCGAGAGATCGCCGAGCGGATTCCAGAAGAAGATGCTGTCTTCGTTTTGGAACTCCACGCACATCAGGGCGGGGTCGTCGGCATAGCGCAGGCCGGTGTAGGGGTTTTTGTGGTTCAGCAGTTCGATGAGGACTTTGGTGCGAATCTCCCACAGCTTCGGCGACATGCTGATGAGTCCGTAAGTGTCGCGCAGGCCCTTGTTTCCCATCGGCTCCAGTTCGGCGAAGAGTTCCGGATCGTAGCCGTCGGCCTCGGAGATGGGGAAGTGATAGAACACACTCCACTGCGTGTAGAGGCCGGCTTTCTTCAGCTCCGCGAACCACCAGTCGTAGGCATCGAGGCGTTTCGGGTCCACTTTGCCGTCGCGGCTGATCTCGTCAAAGAGCGGATGCTCGCGCACGGCGTTGTTGCCGAACTTTTTCAGATAGCGAATGCGCTGACTCTGCTGCGCGCGGCTGTATTTGTCCTGCTGGAGATTCGCGCCGCAGCCCCAGAACTTCACCGGCTGGTCAGGCTTGCCGGCGAAGACGAGATCGCCGCCTTTCGCAATGACCGGGCCGTGTTTGCCGGCGGGCGCTTCGATGAGGGCGCTCATGTCGATGACTGATTCCGGCGAGAACGTGTCTTCGTCGGCGATGAGCGGGAACCATTCGTCCGGCGCCGCGGGCTTTTGCGGCCCGGGCTTGAGCAGGCCGTTGGGGACGAAGCCGTCGTTGGTCAGGAGAAAGCAGTCGAGCCCGCCGTGATTGTCCTGCGTGCCGTGCATTTTGAATTTCAGCGTGTGCTCCGCGGCGGTGAGTTTCACGTTGCCGGCTTTGACCCACGCGATGAAGCGCAGGTCCGGCTTGCCGTCCGAGGCGATGTTCTGCTGCCCGCGCACGTCGCCTTTGAAATCCACGGCCTGCCAGTCGCCGCCGTCCAGCGACCAGGAAAGTTTTGTCGCCACGGGATTCGCGCGCAGCCAGAGCATGTATGTGCCGGCTTCTTCGGCCTTCACTTTATATTCGGCGGTGGCCTCCTGTTTGGAGAAATTGCTGATCCAGTCGCCGCCGCTGAGGAGGTCCTTCTTCACAGAATCGAACCACGAATGGCGGTGCATGGTGCCGGCCGCAGGGGATTCGCCTTCGACCCACAGCGTGGCGCCATGGAGCGAAACGAGAGGGAAAAGCCAGAGAACGGGAAGCAGTCGCATGTCCGCAGTGAGGGCGCGGCGCGGCCAACGGCAACGCCGGAATCGCGGCGCGGCACGCAGCCTTACTGAAAGCTGTAGGCGAGGTTTCGCACGGCCGCGGAGCGTTCGAGGTCCGGAGTCATAACAAAAACGCTCACGGTGCCCGCCGGGTGTGGCGGAGTGGTGACGGTGAGTGAAGTGGCCGATCGGGATGTGATCGCGGCGGGGTAGCCGTCAAAGGTAACGGTGTCCCCGTCCTCGAATCCCGTGCCGGTGATGGTGACGCTGACACCGCCGGAGCCGGGCCCGGCGGCCGCCGACAGACTGTTGATGACGGGCAGGGGACTGCGCGTCAGAAGGAAGGCATCATTGATGAAGACGAAGTCCGTGCCGCTATTCGCCACCACGACGCGGCACCGGCCGGCGGAATCTCCAAACGCCTGTCCTGTCAGGCGTGTCGCACTGCGGCTGGTGATGATGACGTTGCGGTCGCAAAGCTCGACGGTGGTCTCCGGAGTGAAACCGGCGCCGTCCACGGTGAAAGTGAATACCGTGAAAGCCGCCGCCGTGTTAGGCGTGAACGAACTGACGGCGAATGACGGGCCTCCTGCCGGAGTGAACTGAAAATCCCCCGCCGCGCTGCTTTGGTTCTCCGCGGTCTCAAGCACGATGCTACCCGCGGCCGTTTCTCTGGATGCCGATGCCGGGACCGTGATGAGCACCCGGGCGGAGTCCATGACGGTGACAGGCAGGGACTCTTCAATTCCAGGGCCGTAAAACACCGCCCGGCTGACGCTTTGCAATTGATAGCCGCTGACGGTGATCTGATAGCCGCCGGCGGCCGGTGCATGGAGCGGACTGAAGCCGGTGACGACCGGCGGGGGCAGAGCCGTCACCGCGCGCGGGAGAGTCGCCTGCTGGCCGTCCTCATTGCGCACGGTGATGTCCAGCGTGCCCATAACAGGTGAAGCAAACGCCGCCCGGACTGTGGTTTCGCTGATCCATGTCAGTGTCTCCGCGGGCGTTTCTCCAAAGAATACACGGAGGTCGCCGCCCCGGAATCCACTGCCTGTCAGGGTGACCGTCATGGCCGGATTGCTCTCCACTCCGACCACCGCGGGGGTGGCCGCGGTGATGACCGGGGCGGGCCATGCTCCGGCACCGGCGTCGTTCGTTCGCAGCAGCGCGCCGCCGGAGCCGGCGGCCCATGCCGTGGTGGCGTTGACGGCGGCCACGCCGAACAGCGGCTCCGCCGTGCCTGAGAACTGGCGCGTCCATGTCGTGCCGCCGTTGTTCGTATAAAGGATCACGCCGCCGTCGCCCACCGTCCATGCCGTATCGCTGTCCACGGCGGCAATGCGGTGAAGATTCAAGCCGGTGCCGGAAGTCTGTGGTGTCCATGTTGCGCCGCCGTCCGCCGTTTTCAGAATCGTGCCGCCGTCGCCGACGGCCCATGCGGTGGAGGCATCGATGGCCGTCACATCCTGCAGAGCGACGCCGGTGTTCGATGTTTGCGGCCCCCAGTTTTGGCCGTCTTCCGTTTTCCAGATGATGCCGGCGAATCCGACCGCCCACGCCACGAGTGAGTTCGCGGCACCCATCCCGTAGATGGCGCGATTACTGCCTCCCCACTCCAGCCACCATGGCGTATTGGGATTGGGATTGAGGGGATCGGGCTGCGGACGACCTGGCACGCGGTGATAGATGACTCCGGCTCCGGCACCGTCCCAGCCACCGGTCCACACATGTTCCGCATCCACCACCGCCATGCCGTAAACATACTGAACCGGCCCTACCGGATGCAGTGTGCCCGGAGGATCGGGCTGGTTTCCCTCGTCCGGCTGCCATGTTGTGCCTCCGTCGAAAGTGCGCAACAACCCGCTGCCCGCGGCATAACCGTTCAGGGGCGTCACCATCTGCAGTTCGCCAAAGAACCCGGAACCCGCCGCCCGGTGGGCGAGAGCCCATGTCTGACCACCGTCGGCGGAGCGCACGACCGCGGCGTCCGAACCGGGCTTTACACTTCCGGCGGCCCAAAGGTGAGTGGTTCCCAGCGCTTCGATGCAGGTGAATTCGAAATACGCGCCGGCCTCCAGCGGCGGGACGGAGGCACGTTGCCAGCCGCCGCCGGCGTTGACCGTGCTGATGTCAAAGAATCCCCGCTCCGCCGGCGTGAAGGCGTGTTCCATTTGTGTTCCGCCGGCAAGTTTTGGAAAACCCGGGACCTGTGCCCACTGCTGCAGGCCGCCGGATTCCCGCAGGTTGTAGGATTTGCCAGGCTCAGTCTGCCACACGAGTTTCACCGGCCTCCCGTTCACAAATTCAAAGTGCCACAATGGAGTCTCTGCGACGGCCGGCAGAATCATGGGAGTGATTGTCAGGCTGGCGATGAGGGCGGGAGTCGGATTCATGGACGGATCTGAAATTGAAGGTGCCGGTGTCCTCACTTTGCGCCGCGCAGGGCCATGAAATGCCTGCCCCCGGCGACGACGGGAGCGGTGTCGATGGCGCGCAGCATCTCGACCTGGCCGTCATCCGAAATCACCTCCGAATTGACCGGTGTCCACGATCCGGCCTGCAGGGTGCCGCCGGTGACAGCAGTCGAAGCCACGGAGCCGGTGCTGACTTTGACCCGCGGCCATGTCAGGGTCAGGCGCGGCTGGCCGGCCACGGTCGAGAGGCTCAGGGTGTATCGTGGAGGTCCTCCGCGGGTGGGGATGGACGCCATGACGTATTCGAGCGCATTGGGCACACCGTCGGCATCCGGGTCGGCATCCGGTGCGGAGATTTGCGCGAGGTTTGGATCGCCCTGCCAGAAGAAAAGTGCGGCCCAGTCTTCGTAGCGGTAACTCTGTGCGGTCGCCCAGTCCGGCACGTTGTTGTTGTCGCCATCACCGGCCGGAAACGCCTCCTGCGGATCGCGCAGGCCGTCGCCGTCGGAGTCGGGAAAATCCGTCGCCGGCGCGCCGGGTGCGATGACGAAATTCCGCAGGTGGTGGTCGAAGAGCGTGGTGACCACGGTGCGGGTGTCGAAGGTGACCGTGGCCGCCGGGTTGCTCAGCAGTTCCAGAACGGTGAACCTGCTGCTGTCTGGATTGACAAAGGCGACGTGCTGGTCCCCGCCGCCGGTGAGGATTACACGGTGCGTGGCGGTGGTGTAGAAATTGGACCGTGCCTGAGGATCGTTGCCGGCATTGTTGGAGAACTGCTGAAAGTCGCCGCGCAGCTCGAGGGTGCCGGCGGTGAGATGGCCATTGTGGCTCGAAGCGCTGTCGGTGATAAAATCGCCGCCCACGACGACGCGGCCCGCCTCGTCTGTCATTGTCAGGACACCGCCGCTGGGTCCATTGGCGGCGGATTGAATCCGGTAGTCGCCGGTGGTTTCCAGTTTTCCGCTTCCGACGACCACTCGCCCGCCGGCGTGGCGCAGGGTGCCCTGCACCTGGAGCGTCCGGCCGCCGAGATGAAGAACGCTGGCGTTGAGCATCATGTCCCCGGCGACCGCGAGATTTTCGGTGAGGGTGAAGTCGAGACTGCCGAACGCGACCCCGCCGGTGAGCGGGTGGCCGTTGGTGACGAGCGTGTAGCAGTTAAGTGTTGGCAGGTGCTCCACGGCGCTCCCGGTGGCGATTTCCAGCGTCTGAAAAGCAGAGTTGCCGCCGGGATTGGTGAAGCTCAGCGTCTGCAGCGCGGTGCCGGTGAGCAGAACGCGGTGCGTGCCGGTGGCGTGAAAGTTGGCGCGTGCCTGCGGATCGTTGCCGGCATTGTTGGAGAACTGCTGAAAGTCGCCGCGCAGCTCGAGGGTGCCGGCGGTGAGATGGCCATTGTGGCTCGAAGCGCTGTCGGTGATAAAATCGCCGCCCACGACGACGCGGCCCGCCTCGTCTGTCATTGTCAGGACACCGCCGCTGGGTCCATTGGCGGCGGATTGAATCCGGTAGTCGCCGGTGGTTTCCAGTTTTCCGCTTCCGACGACCACTCGCCCGCCGGCGTGGCGCAGGGTGCCCTGCACCTGGAGCGTCCGGCCGCCGAGATGAAGAACGCTGGCGTTGAGCATCATGTCCCCGGCGACCGCGAGATTTTCGGTGAGGGTGAAGTCGAGACTGCCGAACGCGACCCCGCCGGTGAGCGGGTGGCCGTTGGTGACGAGCGTGTAGCAGTTAAGTGTTGGCAGGTGCTCCACGGCGCTCCCGGTGGCGATTTCCAGCCATTGAAAAGCAGAGTTGCCGCCGGGATTGGTGAAGAACAACGTCTGCGGCGCGGTGCCGGTGAGCAGGACGCGGTGCGTGCCAGTGGCGTGGAAGTTGGCGCGTGCCTGAGGATCGTTGCCGGCATTGTTGGAGAACTGCTGAAAGTCGCCGCGCAGCTCGAGGGTGCCGGCGGTGAGATGGCCATTGTGGCTCGAAGCGCTGTCGGTGATAAAATCGCCGCCCACGACGACGCGGCCCGCCTCGTCTGTCATTGTCAGGACACCGCCGCTGGGTCCATTGGCGGCGGATTGAATCCGGTAGTCGCCGGTGGTTTCCAGTTTTCCGCTTCCGACGACCACTCGCCCGCCGGCGTGGCGCAGGGTGCCCTGCACCTGGAGCGTCCGGCCGCCGAGATGAAGAACGCTGGCGTTGAGCATCATGTCCCCGGCGACCGCGAGATTTTCGGTGAGGGTGAAGTCGAGACTGCCGAACGCGACCCCGCCGGTGAGCGGGTGGCCGTTGGTGACGAGCGTGTAGCAGTTAAGTGTTGGCAGGTGCTCCACGGCGCTCCCGGTGGCGATTTCCAGCGTCTGAAAAGCAGAGTTGCCGCCGGGATTGGTGAAGCTCAGCGTCTGCAGCGCCGTGCCGGTGAGCAGAACGCGGTGCGTGCCGGTGGCGTGAAAATTCGCACGCGCCTGCGGATCATTGCCCGCGTTGTTGGAGAACTGCTGGAAGTCGCCGCGCAGTTCGAGAGTGCCGGCGGTGAGCTGGCCGTTGTGACTCGCGGCGCTGTCGGTGATAAAATCGCCGTTCACGATCAGATGCGCCGGAGGCGTAGTCATGGCCACCACACCGCCGCTGACTCCGAAGCTCAGATTTCCTTCGGAGAGTTCGCTGACAGTTTGCACGCGGAAGTCCCCTGCCACCTCCACACCGGGACCGTTCACCACCAATTGGCCTGCCTGCAAATAGAGATGGCCCCCGGCCTTGAACTCCGTCCCTCCGCCGGCGGTGACCACCACGCCGCCGGTGAAACGAATGTCCCGTCCCGCGGCGAGGCGAAAACCATTCAAATTCACTCCGCCGCCGGCAAGGATGAGATCGCCCTCCACGGTCAGGTCGCTGGTAAGTTCCAGTATGCCCGCCTGAAGGCGCAACGAACCGGCGGCCGCACCGCCCCATTGATGCGTGCCCGGCGCGTCGAGTACCGTCTCCGGGTAATCACCACCTTCACCCGAGAGGGGAAAAGTCACCGTCCCGATGACAGCGCTATCAGTCGGCACCGCCAGCTGCGCGGCACGCGGTCCTGCTGCGGAGGGGTTGAACGTAATCCTGATCACCAACTGCCCGCCTGGAGGCACCGTCCCGCTGCCCCGCACCCGGGCGGAGAAGTCGGCCGCCTCACTGCCCTGGATCGTCATGCCGGGCGCGAGTGACAGTGGAGAGGCCGTGGTGTTTTCCACACGGACCTCGGCGTTCCAATAGCCGCCTGTCACCGGACGCATTCCGAACTCAACCTCCGCCGCGCTGCCGGTGCCGGAGGCGGCGCATCCGGCGGCGACAGCCGATGCGACAATGAGAAACCGGGGAAGCGAGGGGAGAGAGGTCATGGCAGCGATGGGACGTGGCAAGTCAACCCAACGCTCCATCCGCCGGCTCCACGCTGCACGGATTGGCCAAGCTTGTGCAATTCTTACGCTGCCAACGCCGGTCCCGAAAACCCGGCCCCAGGCAGGGGATGTCATGGCGATGCAACTTTATGGGCGCCTTCTTGCGGGTCGGACCGATGGAACCGCTCCTGGCGCTCGCTGACCCCCGACAGTCCTCATCAGGCAGGAGCCTCCGACAAACAGCGGCCCGGGACTCGAATGCAAGGGAACTCCCGCATCCTAAAGAAATTGCTTGCGAAACCCCCGGGGAAAACCTGATAAGCGGCGCTTTAACTCCGGCGGTTGCGCCGGCTGCACCCCCCGATTTTCATCCCTGCCCAGCCCCATGACCGAGGAATACAACGAGCATGCCGACGAAGCCGCACACGACGGCCAGTACGAGCATGAGCACGAGCACCACGATGAGGGAGTGCATACAGGCCATGTCGAAGTGTCCCACGAGAGGGTGCCGACGCTGGAACACGTGGATGCCTACCTGAAATTCGGTCAGGACTACGACTGTTCGGACATTCACCTGCCGACCAACAGCCGGCCCCACTGGCGCCGCTACGGGCAGCTCCAGGAAATCTGGCCGAATGCCGACATCATCACTGCGGCCGATGCGGAGCGGCTCGCGTTCGGATTTCTCGGCCCGAAGGAAGCCAAGCGCCTCAAGGAGCGCGGCGACGTGGATTTCGCCTACGCCACACCCGGCGGGCGCTACCGTGCCTCCGTGGTCAAGCAGCGCCTCGGCTATGATATGGTCTTCCGCATCATCAATACCCGCGTGCGGACGATGGACGAACTGGGCCTGCCCAAGTCCTTCAAGCCGCTGACACAATTCCACAACGGACTGGTGCTCGTCACCGGCTCTGTCGGCAGCGGCAAAAGCACCACGCTGGCCGCGCTCATCAATGAGATTAACTGCGACCGTAATGATCACATCATTACCCTGGAGGATCCCATCGAATACACCTTCGAGAGTCAGGTGGCGCACGTGAATCAGCGCGAAGTGCACACCCACACCGACTCCTTCGCCGCCGCTCTGCGCGGTGCTTTGCGCGAGGACCCTGACATCATCATGGTGGGGGAAATGCGCGACCTGGAGACCATCTCCCTGGCAATCACGGCATCGGAAACCGGTCACCTTGTACTCGGCACGCTCCACACGGGCTCCGCGGCGCGCACGCTCGACCGCGTGCTCGACGTCTTCCCCACCGACCAGCGCGACCAGATTCGCATCATGGTCAGCGAATCGCTCCGCGGCATCATTTCCCAGCAGCTCGTGCCCCGCAAGGACGGCAACGGCCGCTGCCTCGCCCTCGAATTTCTCTGCAACACGCCCGCCGTCGCCCACTGTATCCGCGAGGGCAAAACCTTCATGCTTCCCGGCATCATGCAGACCGGCAAGAACCTCGGCATGATCACCATGGATGAGTCGCTGAAGAACCTCTACGAGGCCGGCGTCATCTCGTCCGAGGAAGCCCTCTTCCGCGCCGCCGATCAGGATCAGATGCGCATCGAACTCAAGATCAAGTCCTAACCCCCCTGCCCTTCCGCCACCGCTCATGGCAGCCATCAAGAAATACTTTCACAAGCTCATCGAGGCCGGTGGCTCCGACCTCCATTTGTCCGAAGGCCAGGTGCCGAAAATCCGCGTGCACGGCGGCATCAAGCCCATCGACACGGAAATCCTCACCAAAGAGGAGATGGAGGCCATGATGCACGAAATCTGCGAGCCGCGCGGCTGGGAGAAATACCTCAGCCGCGGCGACCTCGACTTCGCATGGGAAATGGACGAGGACAACCGCTTCCGCTGCAACTACTTCAAGCAGAACCTCGGTCACGCCTGCGTCTTCCGGATCATCCCCACCAAAATCGCCACTATCGAGCAGCTCGGCGTGCCGCCCGTTATCAAGCGCTTTGCCGAAATGCGCAGCGGGCTGGTTCTCATCACGGGCCCCACCGGCTCCGGCAAGTCCACCACGCTGGCCGCGCTCATCGATTACGTGAATCAGAATTACGCGCGACACATTATCACGGTCGAGGAGCCGATCGAATTCGTGCACAGCAACCGGAAGAGCATCATCACCCAGCGTGAGGTGCCGATGCAGACGCCGACTTTTGCCGACGGACTGCGCGCGGCTCTTCGTGAGGACGCCGACATCGTGCTCGTCGGTGAAATGCGCGACCTCGAAACCATCCAGCTCGCGCTCACGGCGGCGGAAACCGGCCTGCTCGTCTTCGGCACGCTGCACACCAACAATGCCCGCAAGACCGTGGACCGTCTCGTGGACGTCTTCCCCGCAGAACAGCAGGCGCAGGTGCGCACCATGCTTTCCGCATCACTGCGCGGCGTCGTCGCCCAGCTGCTCATGAAGAAAGCCGACGGCAAAGGCCGCCTCGCCGTCAATGAAATCCTCTTCGCCACGCCGGCCGTCGGCGCCATCATCCGCGAGGGTGCCACGCAAAAGCTCACCGACGTCATCACCGGCGGCGCCGCCCTCGGCATGCAGTTCATGGACCAGGCCATCTTCAAACGCCTCCAGGAGGGAGTCGTCACGCCCATGGAAGCCTACATGAAAGCCATCGACAAAGCCCGCTTCACCAAGTTCCTGACAAAGGAGATGAAGCAGGAAATGGGCGTGGAATAGGTTGCGGGTCTGTGCAGCGGCGTACTCACGTGGCTGTGCTCAGTTGGTTCGTCAAAGAGAACATCGAACGTCCATTTGAACGGCGCAAAGCGCAGGCCGTGGGCAGTTCAAGCCTTCGATGCTGGATGTTCCGTGTTCGCTGTTCTCCCGTCCCGCCAGCACGAGCCACTGAGCACTGAGCACTGAGCACTGAGCACCGGCCCCCAACCCCGCCTTGCACCTCCCGCCCCGGGAAACTATAACTCCCGCGCATGTTCCTCTACCGACCCTTGGCCGCCCTTGCACTGGGCCTGCTGTGCAGTTGCGGCTCCACACCCAAGTCCACCGCCTCCTCCTACCGGGGGCCGCAGGCTGCCATCGTCAACGGTGACGTCGTCCCCCCCGACAACGCCCCGTCCGCCGTCAAACGCGCCATTCAGGCCGCCAATGAGATCAAGCATCTGCCCTATCAGTTCGGCGGCGGCCACGGCCGGCCCTGCTACGGGCTCGACTGTTCCGGCACGGTTTCCCACGTGCTGCGCAAAGCCGGCCTCATGAACGGCTCCATGCCCAGCAAGGGCTTCCTCAAGTACGGCAAATCCGGTCCCGGCAAATACATCACCATTTATGTCCGCGACGGCCACGTCTTCATGACCATCTGCGGCGTCCGCTTCGACACCACCAGCAACGGCAGCGGCCACGTCGGCCCGCGCTGGATGATGAAGCCGCGCAGCACCAAAGGCTTCAAGATGCGCCACCCGCCCGGGCTCTAGCCGTCAACCGCCGTCGCTCTCCACGAAAGGAAAGAGTTCGCCAAGCGCATGCCCTGCGCGGAACTTGCTGCGTTTCCGCCGGTCCTGCGTCCATGAATCCGAAGCCCCTCCGCATCTTCGCCGTCTGTGCTGCGGGCGCGGCATTCCTCTGGTGCTGCTTCCTCCTCACGCGGGAACCCGATCCCGCGCCGCGCCGGGCTCACGCACCGCCGGAGCACAAGTCGCCATTGCCTGACAAGACCGCCGCCGGTGCCGCTGCCGCCTCAGACGGCACCGACTGGCCGCCGCTCCGCACCAGCGCGGAGTTTCGCGACGGCATCCGTGAGCCCGCGGAGCGCTGGCTCGCTGCACGCGGGCGCGATGCCGCCGGCCTCGTCGCCCTGTGGGATCTCAATTGGGACAACGAACTCCTTGAGGAAGCCGCCCGCCGCTTTCCTGACAACCCTCACGTCCTGCGCGCCATGGTCGAACTCCAGATTCGCACCAAAAAGGACGCGCTCCCCTGGATTGAGAAGCTCCTCGCCGCCGATCCCGGCAACCCCGACGGCCACTATCTCAAAGCCTGGGCTCTCTTCGATGCCGGCGACAACGACGCAGGCCTTACTGCCCTGCGCGGCGCCACCGCCATCGGACTCCCGCGCGAGGGCCGCACCGAATCCCGCATCACCACCCTCACCGCCGTCGCCACCGCCTGCGGACTGCCCCCGGGGCAGATCGCCCGCACCCATTTCGACTTCCTCCGCCACCAACGCCTCCGCGGCCTCTACTACGATACCGCCCAGCCGGCCCTCACATTCCTCATGGAAAAAGCCAGCGACGCCGGGGACGTCGACGCCGTCTCCCGCATCGGCCGCTCCGCCCTCGCCGCTCATCTCAATCAGCGCGGCACCACCGACCTGCCGGCCTCTTACAGCGAAGAAGTCACCGGCAACCGCTACCTCAGCGCCATTCTCTCCCGCCTCCCCGACGACTGGGATTTCTCCCCCGGCGGCTATACTGCGGGCGAGTGGAAGGAATACGCCGACAACGAGCGCGCCGAACTCATCCGCATCGGCGGCCTGCGCCTCGAGACCAGGGACCGACCGGTGCACGCCACGTCAGAAATCTATCTGGAGTACTGGCGCCTTTACGCTTTCGAGGGCGATATGAAGGCGGCCGCCTGGCTCATGGCCCAGCCCGCGCCAGCCCCGCCACTGCCCTCCGCCTCACAATAATCCGCGCCGCGCCATGGTTGGTACGCAGGGTTGCGGAGGCGAAAAGCCCGCCATCCCTCAAAGCATGCCTGAGTCGCCTAACGCACGAAGGCGCCTCCCGCGAAACTGCCGCCGGCATTCAGTTCCAGCAGCAGACGCTCGTCGTCCGCGCTGAGAGCCGCCGGGACTGCCTCCGCCCCGGGCAGTGACAGGATTTGAAATCCGGGCAGCCGAAAATCGCTGGTCACTGCGGTGCGGCCATCGGGTGTCAGGACAAGCCCCCGGAGCTCGGAACCCGGCAGCCGCCATTCGCGAGAAACGGCGCGGCCGTCACCCGGGTCATGGACACGCTCTACCTGTCGCACGGGCTCACGCGCAGCAATGATTACCTGCAGGCGGATCTGGCTGCCCTCGACGCAGCGCAGACAAAGCTTGAAGAGGAGAACACCGCGCTGCGCAACGAGGTCCCCGCGCTGGAATGCGAAATCGAGGAACTTGAGGGCACAGAAGCGGGGATCGAGGGCAGGATCAGCGAACTTCAGACGGAACGGCTGGAAATCGAGCAACGGCTGGAGCAGCGCGCCGCCGGGTCGGTGGATGCCCGCAACAACCCGCCATACTGGAAAAAGGCACTGCGCGTCTCCGCCACCGTAGTGAAGAAGGTGCCCGCCTATCAAACGGCACGCAGTTATCGTGTCAGCTTTCCCGCTCCATCCTGCGAAATTGGGATGGAAAAATGGGAGCCGGGAGAACTGCAGCCGCGCTGCCAGCCGGTCCCGAATCGTGAACCCCGCGTTGTGGCGGTTGTTCCCGGATTCCCGTCCCGGATTCCCGCGGCCGGCGGTGCGGCGGATGACGGGTCGGGCTGACGGGGGTGGTTCACGCCTGGTGATGGATCAGTCGTGACGGCGGCCGCAGTGGAGATCTTCTTCGTCGTCGTCGCCGTTGGTGACCACGGCCGAGGAGGCGGCGCCGACGATCATTTCCCGGCGGATGGCGGAGGCTTCGCGGTCGAAGGTTTCGAGCAGTCCGGCGATGCGGTCGCGCTGCGTGATGAGCGCGATGACGAGGTACTGCGCGATGGCCAGAGCGTAGCACCACCAGCCGACGGTGCGGTGGAGTTGCGTGAGGCGCTCGAGTTCGGCGAGCCGGTGGACTTCCAGCACCTGGTCGGCGCCCGCGCTCGCGAGCGCCGACTCCCCGCCGAAGATCACCGCCATGATGGCAAACACGGGCGTGGAGCGCCGCAGGTGGAGGATGCCGAGACCGCGCAGGATGTCGCGGCGCCTGCGCCAGGCCTCGCTCCATCCCGCTTTTCTGGTCAGTCTCAGCTTCGGCGGCCCGCGGTGGAGAATCGCAAAGACGTCCTCGTCGGGCATGGATTCGATGACGCCCACGGCGAGCAGCAGGCGCAGGATGAGCGTCTGCCAGACGGTTTCGCCCGACTGCTGGTACCACGGCGTCCAGCCGAAGAGATAGGATTCCATATTGGCGGTGGCGGCGAGCATGAGCACGGCGCCGCGGAACCAGAGTTCGAGATCGCGCTCCAGTTCCGCAGTGGTGGTTTGCACCCGGAAGATGCGCCGCACGATGAAGCGGAACAGCGGGATCGCCCCGAGCCCGGTGAGAATGCGCAGCACCGGCCGGAGGATCGGATTGAGAACGAAATTGCTGAGAAGTCCGGCGAAGTGAGCTGGCACGCATCGTTCTAACCCGCGCCCGGAGCCTTCTCAAGCTGAACGCGCCTCACTTCTCCGGCGGGACCGGTCCGGAAACGCGGCGCAGCAGCCGCGACTCGGCGGCGCGCGACGGATCGGGGCCGGGGCTACGGGACTCCGGCATCGCCGCCAGGGCGAGGATTTCCGGCAGCGCCGCTTCACCGCGTCCCGTGTGTTCCAGCGCCTCCACGCGCAGTTCCAGCAGCGGAGCGTAAGCGGTGCCGCGCTCCGGCTTCATTTTTGTCAGGGCCGCATGGCAGCGGAACAACACCGGTTCCCATGCGCCGCGTGCGGCATGGACTCTGGCAAAAGCGGCCGCCAGCCAGCCGTCTTCCGGCAGTTCCGCGCAGAGCGGGGCCTCCAGGGTAAGGAATTCCTCCGGCGTCGCTCCCTCCATGCTCAGATACTGCGAATCGAAGTTCACTCCCGGACCGGATTCGAGCGGACTGAGCGCCAGCGCGCGGAACACGGTGAGGCGGCGCGCGCGCTGCTCCTCCGGCGTGCCGGGCATCTGCTCCAGGGCGCCGCCGAATTCCCTGACAAACTCCTCCGGCGCCAGCATCGCGGCATAGCGGCGCAGCACGAGCCGCTCCGTTTCCGGCAGCGCGGCGTGCCATGACCGGAAATCCTCCATGTTTTCCGCCAGCGCGTGCAGGAGCAGCGCGAACTGAATCTGCTTAATCCACTCCGACCGCAGCCACGGGGCGTCGCACGCATCCGCCAGCCGCAGCCAGAATGCGCCGAGCCGGGAGCGGACATCCGGAGTCAGTTCCGGCCAGCGCCGCAGCAGTTCCATGTGTTGATAGTCGAGCAGCGACTGCAGGATGCCGCTGACCACGCCGGAGTCCGCGCGCGGCGTCTGCAGCAGGCTCTGCAGCGCATCGAGCAGGGGCTCACCGTCGCCGGAGACGAGGGCGCGGCTCAGGACGACGGCGGAGAATCCGGCCCACTCGCTGTCGCGGCTCTCGTCCATGTGAGGCACGGCGGTCAGCGGCACGCGTGCGCAGGATTCGGAAATCACCGGCATCAATTCCTCCGGCACCGCGTCGTGCCAGTAAATGAAACGGCTCAGCACCCGGTCGCGCACGGACAATCCCTTCCAGGGAACGGCGGCGAAGGACTTCGCCAGTTCAGTGAGGCGCGCTGCACGCGGCGTGAGTCCCGGCGGCAGCGGATCGGGATCGCCGGAAAGTGTCAGGCACACGAGCGTTTCATAACGCAGCACGGGGTCGGCGATCCCTTTCAGCACGTCCGGCAGCCGGCTTTGCAGCGCGGCATCCCAGTCGCCGAAGGTATAGCTGTCGTCACTGTTCTGCAGCACTTCCGGACGGTCTTTGAGCAATGCGGCGAGCCGCCCCCCCCGGACATGCCGCGCGAGCATGGCCACGGCACCCTGCCCCGGGAAACGGCCGTCCATTTCGAGCAGACGCTCCACCGTTCCGTCATCGCCGGCTTCCAGCGCGAGGTGCAGCAGTCCCACCAGTCCGGACGATGTGCTGTAATCATTCGCTTCGCCGCGCAGCCGCGGCAGAGTGGTTAGAGGAAGAAGCGATTTCACCAGCGCCGCATCGCGCGATCCCGCGGGCAGCAGCGCGAGGGCTGTGAACACCCCGGCTTCCTGCGCCGGCGTCACCGTGATCCGTTCCGTCAGGCAATGCCGCAGCAGCTGCGCCACCTCATGCACCAGCGCCGGCTGCAGGGCGCCGTGGGGAGAATCCAGCAGGGACGCGCTCTCGAACAGCGTGACACCGAGGGTCAGGCGCAGCAGTTCGGAAAGCGACGCATCCCGCAGCATGGTCAGGTAATGCCGCTGCTCCACCGGCAGGGACGACTCGTCCGCCGCGGCGCGGGCCTCCGTTGCGGCACAGGTGGAAAGATGAAACCGCAGCGCCATTTCCATTTCGAGCCGCAATTCCTCGAACGCACAAACCCCGCGCTGCAACTCCGCCCACTTCACGCCCTCCGCGCAGCGCTGCTCAGCCTCCTGCCAGGGATACTGCCGCGAAAGGTTCTCCATCATACACATCATGAACAGGCGCGCATCGCCCGGGCGGAGAAACGGCCCCAGCCGTTCCATGAAGGCGGACAGCCTGCCCTCCACGGAGGTGTCCACGCTTTGGAGCAGAATTCCGCCGATGCCTCCAAAGTTGTTATCGTAAGCCTCCGCCGCCGGTTCGCCGCAACGAATGGCTTCCGCCGTGAGTCCGGTGAACCACGGCAGTGCATGTGACGGCGGCCGGCCCGTGTAGTCCTGCGCGTGGTCCTGAAGCAGCTCCAGCAACGCGCCTTCCTCGCCGGGGAGTTCCTGCGAAGCAAAGGCCCGCGCCGCCGCTGCGATGACTTCGCGTCCCCGCGGATGCGCCGCCTCCGCCATGCCATCGAGGAGTCTTCCCAGCTCCGCCTCGAGCGCATCGGCGCTCTCAAAACTGTGATTCGCGGCCTGTTTCAGAAAATCCTCCACGCCCCGCTCCGTCTCCTCCCGCTGTTTCGCCAGCCGTTCCCGGAACAGCCATGCATGAAACGCGCGCGCCTCCCGGCCTGCATCCGCCGAAAGTTCACTGTGAATCCCGCGAAGCTGCGCCTGCACCAGCGATCCCTGCGGTTCCGGCAGGGCCTCGATGCGGTCCTCCTCGCCGGCGAGTTCGCGGCACACGCCGTCGAGCCAGCCGGCGGCGGCTCCGCGCAGCACGCGGCGGCCAAATGTCAGGTTCCCGCTGTCCTCTCCCAGCCCCAGCGCACCGCGCTGCTCCGCGGAAAGATTCTGCAGCGCGCGGGCGACGTAGGTAATCACATCGCCCGAGACTCCGTAAAAATCCGTCAGGTCGCCCGTGAGCGGCAGCGAATCGAGATAAGCCTTCGCCTCCGGCAGCCTGCCCTCCCCGGTGAGCCTGAAGAGCGGCGCACTGACCGTCCAGTCGCCGAAGGCATCGGCCATCGACTCCTCAACCTCCGCCGACGCATGCGGGATGAACTCCGCGCGCAGCCAGCGCATGACATAACCCGTCCACGACTCCTGCTGCGCGAGGCTCGCGGTCAGGAGGATGGCGGTGGTCAGCGGCAGCGACGAGGCATCCTTGAAGACCGCCGCACGTCCCGCCGCCGGGCCGGGCAAGCGCTCCATCACATCGCGAAAGAATCGCTCTGCCGCCTCCCGGCCTTCCAATCGCTCCAGCAGCGCGCACCAGATGCCGAACGCATCCTCATTGCGCTCTTTGGCTTTCGGATCGGGATTGGAATAATAGGTCAGCAGTTGGGGGGCGAGTTCCGCTCCGGCGCCGCGCTCGTGGGCCGCGCGAATCACGGTGCCCCATTCCTTCGCACCGTGCTGCTCCAGAAACCGCTGCGCTGCGGCGGCAAATGCCTCCCGCGGACACTCGAAGAGCGGCCACTTCTTCAACAGCCGTGCCGCCGTCTCCGGGGAAAACCGGCGCTGCACCGCCGGCACGATCTTCGCCGCGAAGTCCCCGCCGCGCTCCAGCTTCACCGCCCGCAGCATGAGGCTGTCGAGCAGGTCCGGGAGTTGCGAGGGGCTGACGGAACCGCGGCGCTCCGGTCTGTCAGGCTCGAGTTCACGCAGCACCATTTCCAGCTGCAAAGCCAGCAGTTCCTCCGGCGGTTTGTTCAGCAGCGACCACGACTGTTCCAGTTCCTGCCAGGCCGCAGATTTCAAACACGGCAGGCGCGCGAACGCTTCCGCCAGCCGCGCGTACGACGCGAGTCGTTCCGCCGCCAGAGCCCGGACGCGCTCCGTCTCCGCCGCGGAGGGCGGCTCTCCCAGCAAATCGAGCCGGTTTCCTGACGCCACTTCCGAAACGGAATGGAATTCGCCGGCCAGCGCTTCGCCGCCGCAGAACTCCAGCACCGTGGCCGCCGGGAATCCGGGGCCGAAGTGCTCCGGAGGCAGTTCCTGAAGCATGCGCTCGAAGAAGTGCGAGGCCGTGAGCAGTTCCTCCATGCGGGCAGTCCGCGAACGGTCCGAGACCATCTGCTGCATCCAGCGCTGCACCGCTTCCGGTTTCAGAAGTTCCGGATGCCGCTGCAGCAATTCCATGGCGGCACCGTGGTCCGACTGCACCAGAATGGACAGGAGCAGTTGCGGCACCCGTTTCTGCACGCCCGCGGCGAGGGCCTTTTCGTAATGCTCGCGGGCAGGGATCAGATCGCCTGTCAACTCGCACGCGGCGGCAAACTCCGCGGTTTGCTGCGGAGTGGCGCCGGGCGGCAGCAGCGCCTGCATCACCTGCGGCAGCAATCCATTCGCCTGCACCCGCGTGCGCCATTCCATCAGGGTGTCGCGCGACGGTTCGCCGCCGGAGTTGATCTTCAGCCGTGCCCAGCCGCGCAGATCGGATAGGAGCACCGGCAGGGCCTCTTTGTTCCGTCCCTCGTCGAGCAGCCGCTCCAGCCGCTCGTCCGGCGTGGCGGCGAGGGCGGACTCGGCGGCCTTTCCCTGACGCATCAGACGGTCGGCCTCTTCTGTCAGGCCCAGCCGGTCCATCAGGGTGGCCAGCTCCGCCCGCCGCTCCTGCGTGGTGGCATCACGGCGGAGACGCAGCACCGCCTCCCGGCCCGCCGCATGGAGCGCGTCGCCGGGCCGGCCTTTTTTCGCGGCCCACCATGCGAGGGCGCCGTCGAGACGCCGCCGCAATTCCTGACTGACCGGCGAATAGAGCGCTTTCACCGCGTGCTCCGCCGCCGCGGCAAAGTCGCCGCGTTTTTCCGCCCACGCTGCGTGGAGAATCAAAGGAACCACCGGTGCCGAGGCCGCGGGCGGCACGTCCTGCATCGCCCGCTCCAGCGCCTCCCCGTTCGCCTTGCCGGCGAGCAGCACGCGCAGCACCGCGTCCTTCACGAGCGGAGCCGTCTGCGCCGCCACCTCAGCACTCACCACGCTTCTCAGGACGTAGCTCAGTCGCTCCGACAATCCCGGCACGAACCACGGAGGAAAGCCCAGCGGCGCGGCGATATCATCATCGTTCGCAGCAAGGGGCGGCGCCGCGGACTGCTCCTGCCACTCCGATTCGAGCAGAGTCGCCAGCGCCGCCGCATCGCCGCGAACCACACAGTCACGGGCCAGCATCTGGAACACCATGTTGCGCACCGCCGCCGCGGGACCGGAGTTCCCGGCAGTCCCGGCCTGGTCCGCGCGCCAGCGGTTGAGGAGCGCCACGATCCTCTGCTGCCACGGTCCCGGGGCGGAGATTTCGACGCCGCGGTATTCGTCGCTGCCGGAAAAGCCTGCGCTGCGTGCCGCGGCTGACTGGAGCAGCGCGGGGGCGTGCTCCAGTTCCTCCGCCGCCGCGAGCACTTCGGATTCCCATGCCGCGGGAGATTCACCGTGGCCCGCGCCCGGCAGCGCAAGGTAGATGGCGGCGCGCGGGGCATCGGTTCGGAAAGCCTTCCATGCCTGCTCCGCCAGCGCGACATCCGCGGGCTCCCGCCAGTTCCGGAAAGAGGTGAAGTTCGCCGCCAGGGCCAGCAGCAGACGATTGTCAGGGTACCGGCGCAGCAGTTCCGTGAAATCATAATCCCGGTCCGCCGGACGCAGCCCCCGCATGGGAGGAAGCTCCAGCATCAGCTTCGCGAACGGATAGCCGCGGCGCTCGATTTCGGCAATCCACACGGACTGCTTTTCCTCCGCAGCCGATTTCGCCAGTTCCAGCGCCAGTGCCGCCGCACGGTCCCGGAGCTCTTCCAGGCCCGCGGGCAGTGAAGTGTAGGGCGACTGCCGGCTCTGCGCCCACTGGGCGTACGAGGCGCCTGTCAGATTGTTGCTCTCCTGGAGGACGCGGAAGAACCGCTGCACATCCGGCGGCATCAGGCGGACCACCATGTCATCGTAACCCGGGCTCGCTGTCAGGACGGCAGAGCCGCCGGCGCGTGCCAGCGGATTCGCGGCCTCCAGCAGCGGCAACAGACGCGCGACGGCTGCATCGTGCGC
This sequence comes from uncultured Akkermansia sp., assembly GCA_964523105.1. GTDB lineage: Bacteria > Verrucomicrobiota > Verrucomicrobiia > Verrucomicrobiales > V1-33 > V1-33. The sequence continues at coordinate 155,785 of CAZFZN010000005.1, read as the reverse complement.
GCCCGTGCGCCATTCGATCAGCGCCGCGAGGAACTGCAGCCGCCAGTCCGCCGGGTGCTTCTCCAGATGAGGAAGGAGAAACCGGAGCGCCGTCGCCTCCTCATCGCGCCGGGCCAGCGAAAGCGCCGCGAGTTCCGCAGCGCCGGGTGAAGCGGCCGTGCGTTCTGTCAGGAGGCGGATGCCTTCGTCCAGCTGCCCGCTGTTGATGAGCAGATCCGCCAGCAGGGAGGCGACACGGCCGGACGGGTCTTTCGAAAGCATGGGCCGCAGCGTGCGGATGGCGGCCTCCGTGTCGCCCTCGCGCGATTCGAGGCGGGCGATTTCGAGGGCGATTTCCGGATCGTCAGGCTTGAGGCGCGCCGCTTCCGTCAGGGCATTGCGGCGGGACTCGTAATTGTCGGCGATGCGGTGAAGTTCCGCCAGGGCCATGAGCGGCGCGATGCTGCCGCGGTTCTCCCGGCGGCGTTCCTCGAACTGCGCGATGAGGCTGTCCAGCTGGCCGGCGGCCTGCGCCGCCTCCCCCCATTCACCCAGCCAGCGCATCCTGCCGCTGAGATCGGCGGCGTCCTCATACAGCCTGCTGAAAACCCGCAGGGCCTCCGCCGGGCGTCCCGCCTGGAGACTGAAAGAAGCCAGACGTGCCTGGATGTCCGCGTGATCCTCCATCCTTCCGGCGGCGCTGCGCAGCACGGCGAAGGCTTCATTTTCGCGTCCCAGCGCTTCCAGCAGCCGCGCTTCCGCGAGCACCGGCGCCGCGGCTCCCGGAACCAGCCGGCGCCACTCCTGCGTCCAGCGCAGGGCTTCCGCGGGGTTTCCCGCGCGCTGCTGCAGCGAGGCCAGCATCTCCGCGACATGCCCCTGACGCCCTCCGGGACTGTTGAACCACTGCTCCCCCGCCGCCGCGGCCCTGACAAAATCGCCCCGCATCGTCCACAGCCTCGCCGATTGCGAAAGCGCCAGTTCCGGCGAGAGCGTGCGGGCTTTCTCCAGTGCGGCTTCGGCCCCGGGCGTGTCGCGCGCCCCCTCCCGCAGCACGGCGAGCAGGCAAAGCGACTGCGCCGAAGCCGCAGAATCGGCGAGCCCGGCGGTGAATTCGTCCTCCTGGCCTGACAAAACCACGGCGCGCCGGGCGGCGTCGAGCGCGTGGTTCAAATCGGAGGCCGAGCGCGCAAGTTCCACCAGCCGGTGCGCGAAGGGAAGCACAGCCCGGGCGCGCTCCGGGTCCTCCGCCAGCGCACAAAGCTGCGTCAGAAAAACGGCATCGCTCCCGGCGCGCGGTGCGGCGGACATCATCAGTTCCCACGCCGCGGCTCCTTCACCGTGCGCCTGCATGGCACGGGCGGTCTGCTGCACCTGCGGCAGCCCGCCGGCCGCCGCGATGCGCTGCCATTCCGTCAGGGCCTCCTCTTTCCGGCCGGACTTGTGCAGCAGCGCGGCGAGCATCTGCCGGACATCCGGCTGGTCTGATTTTTCCAAAGCCGCGCGCAGTGTTGTCACGGCTTCAGCCGTTGCGCCCCACCGGTCCATCAGGCCGGCGACGCGCAGCGCCGTTCCCTCCCGGCCGCCGGCGCGCTGCGCATAATCGCGCAGCGCGGTGAGCGCCCCTTCCGTGTCGCGCGCGGCTTGTTTGAGTTCGGCCAGGGTGAGCCGCAGTTCCAGATCGTCCGGAGCCTGCGCCACCAGCTGTGCCATCTGCGAAACCGCCTCCGCGGTCCGCCCGGCGCCGTTGAGCAGAGCAATGAACTCCTCGCGCACCGCGCGGTCGCCCGGCGACAATTCCATGAGAGCGCGGCCGCAGGCAATGGCGGCATCCGTTTCGCCGGCCTCCATCAACAGCCGCGCCTGCGCACGCTGCAGTCCGGCGCGGTGCGCATGCGTTTCCAGCAGTTTGGTAAAATACGCACGCAGCCCTGACAAATCATCCTCCCGGCGGAAAAGCTTTTCGATCTGACTGAGAATTTCCTTTTCGAGCCACGAGCCGGCGCCGGTGTCGGCGAGACAGGCGGCGAAGGTTTCCAGCGCGCGGTCGCGCTGCCCGGAGCGGTCGAGCACGTCGCCGAGCCTCATGCGCCGCAGCACGCGGCGATAGGGATCGGCGGTTTTCTCCACGAGCGCCTGCGCGGTTTCCTGTGCGGCGGGCCACAGGCTTTCGGATATCTGAAGTTCGAGAATGTCCTCGCGCAGCTCTTCATCGTCCGGACGCGTCTCCATGAGTGCACGCCATGTTTGAATGGCCTGCGCGGAGCGGCCGGCGCGCGCCTGGAGGCGTCCCAGCAACTGCGCCGCCTGGAGCGGCAGTTCCCCCGCCGGCTTCAGCGCGAGACATTTTTCCAGGGAAACGATGGCGCTCGCGAAGTCGAGCGTGCGCGATTCGAGAACCGCTTTCTGATACCAAACCTCCGCGCTGCCGGCATCGGAGGCGAGCGCCGCGCGGAACTGCTCCAGCGACTTCACCGTTTCGCCCTGACGTGAATGGAACAGCGCAAGGAGCAGCCGGTTGGCGGTCGAGGGATCCGCTGCGGCACGCTCTGTCAGGAATCGCCCCAGCTCCTCCAGTGTGCCCGAGTCGAGCCACGCATTCACAAACCGCTCGAACAGCACGCCGGAACCGGGCCGCTTTTGCAGCGGTTCCAGCAGTCGCGCCGCCTTGTCATTCAACTCCCCGGCCACGAGCGGCGGCGCTCCCGCGAAGGACATCGCGAGCAGCAGGAGCAGGGAGGATCGGGGACCGGGCATACGGGCTCATAACGCCAAACCCGGCGCACGGCACAGGCAATTTTTCGCGCCGCCGGACGGGACGGTTTCCGCAGCTTCGGTTCCCGGCCACAAGCTCCCGCGTCCGAAAAAAATGGCGCGTCAGGTTGCCCTGACGCGCCTGCCACTGTGTGAGCGGTCCCCTTTGCCCTCACAGCAGCGTGGTCAATTCCTACTCCCCCCGCGCCTAAAAGCCAATCATTCTTTTGAGCCATACGCAAAAAATTCAACGACTCATGACAGGTGTTTCCCTATGCCGCGGATTCGGGAGTGCCCCGGCGTTTCCGCGAGTCACAAGCTCCGTGCCGCGTTTGCCATTTGAGCGGCCGGGACGGCTTCCCGGCGCGCGGCCGTGACGGAATTGTTGACGCCCCGGGCCGGGCGTTCGTATGGTGCGGCATGCGAAGCTTCGCACTTTTTCTGATCCTCAGCCTCACCCGGCTCACCGCCGCTCCGCCCCTGGCGGCGGACGATTCGTTCACCACGGCGGAGGAAGTGGCCGTCACAAGAACGGCATCACAGGGATTGATGACTAACGATCAGCCCGGGAACGCCGCCGCTCCGGCCACGGGCCTCGTGACCTCGCCGCTGCACGGGACGGTGACCCTGTCTCCGGATGGCGCTTTCACGTTTGCGCCGGCAGCGGATTACCACGGCAACGACAGCTTTTCCTATCGCATCTTCGGTGACCGTCCGTCCACGCAGTTCACCATCGACGAGCCCAACAGCAGCCTGACCGTGGGCGCGACACTGCGGCTGGTGTTCGAAGGCGTGCCGAGTTACTCCAGCGATTCCGCGACCTCGAACGTGCGCGGTGCCATCGCCGCGGGAGTCGCGCCGGACAACGCGCCGTTCAGCGTCGTGCAGGTCACCTCGCTGGAGGCGACCCTGACAGATCCGGTGAGTCTGCAGCTCGGCATCGGCTGCATCCTGACACTGTGCGCGGCGGCGGTGGAATTCAATGCGCCGGCGGAGGCGATTTCGCTGAGCATGGAATCCGCCGGACCGGTGGCCACGGTGCGGAGCAACGGGGGCTTCGATGCCGGCGGCAGCATCTTCAGCGTCACCGGCAACGGCACGGTGAAGGGCACCGGACAACTCGCCGACCTTGTGCCGGAAACGCCGCTGCCGCTCGCGCTGCCGGCCATCATTATGCCCTTCAACGGCAAGCTCACCGCCGCCGGCGGGCAGGCGCGGCTCGAAATGCAGATCAACTACCGCGGCAACGTGGCTCTCGATGCAGGCACGGTGCTGGGCTTTTCCATCAACGGCACCATCCGCGCCAGCGCGCCGCTGCCGCTCGCACCGGTGGAGCAGTCGGAGCCCGCGACCGTGAATTTGACGGTCACCCCGGTGAACGACGCGCCGGTGGCGGGCAGCGATTCCTACCTCGTGCGCGCCGGCACTTCGCTGGCGGTGAGCGCGAACGGCATGCAGACGGCGGAACAGATCATCAACCCGGGCGCGACGTGGAAGTATCACCACTCCGGCACCGACCTCGGCACCGCATGGCGCGCGTGGCATTACAATGACAGCGCGTGGTCATCCGGCCCGGCGGAACTCGGCTATGGCGACGCCGGATTGCTGGGCGGCAACCGCACCGAGGCCACCAACATCCGCGGCAGCGCTGCCCGGCCCACGGCTTACTTTCGCCGGGAGTTCAATGTCACCGATGTGAACAGCACGCGCAGCCTGACGCTGGAGCTTTTGCGCGACGACGGTGCGGCGGTTTATCTCAACGGCATCGAAGTCGCGCGGCAAAACCTCGCGGCCGGTGCGACTTACAACACCCTGGCCGAATCGCGCATTCCGAACGCTGCGGAGACGCAGTTCTTTCCCGCGACCGTCCCGCCGGAGTTGCTCATCGAGGGCCGCAACACCGTCGCGGTGGAGGTCCATCAGTTCTCCACCACCGACCTGTTCTCGCTCCAGCAGGTGGACCCGGCGGATGTCAGCTTCGATTTCAAACTCTCGCGCCAGACCGGCCTCACCGGTGTGCTCGCCAACGACACGGACATCGACTCCGCCGTGCTCACCGCTTGGGTGCTGACGCCGCCCTCGCACGGGCAGCTCGCGCTGCAGCCCGACGGCGCATTCACCTACACACCCGACACCGGCTTCACCGGTTCCGACTCGTTTCTCTATCGCGTCAGCGACGGCGGCACGGAACCGGCGGCACTGCGCCTCATCCCTGCCGGCGCGAACTGGAAATATCTCGACGACGGCAGCGATCAGGGCACCGCATGGCGCGCCGCCGCTTTTTCCGATGCCGGCTGGAGCAACGGGGCGGCAGAAATCGGTTATGGTGATGACAATACGCTCGATGACCGCCCGGAGACGACGAAACTGTCCTATCTGCTAAACACGCCGCCCGTGACGACTTACTTCAGAAAGTCGTTCACGCTCCCGCTGCCGAAGACGATGCTGCAGTCGCTCAAGCTTCGCCTGCTGCGCGACGACGGCGCGGCCGTCTATCTGAACGGCGTGGAAATCGCGCGCGACAACCTGCCGGCGGACGCCGGATTTGAAACCGGCGCCATTCTGCCCGTCGAAGGCGAACTGGAAGCGGCCTGGATGGAGTTCACGCTCAACGCCACGGCTATCGCCGCACTGAACGACGGCGGGAATGTGCTCGCCGTCGAACTGCATCAGCACCTCAATGTCAGCAACGACGCCAGTTTCGACTGTGAACTCATCGCCACCGCGGAACCAGGCGGCCGCGTGACCCTGAATGTGACCGCGGAGGATTTCGACAGCGACGGCATGGCTGATTCCTGGGAGCGCGCCCGCGGGCTGGATTTCTCCATGCCCGACGGCGACGCCGATCCTGATAACGACAGCCGGACGAACCGTGAGGAATTTCTCGCCGACACCGATCCGCTGAATCCGGCGAGTGCGTTTCGCATTCTGAGCCTGACGCCCGCCCCCGCCTCGCGCCATCCTGTCGCCGTTCTCCGGACCACTGCGAGCATGCAGCGCCGTTACATGCTCCAGAAATCGGCGGACCTTTCCTCGTGGTCCGATGAAGGAGCGCCGGTCACGCCAACGGGACCGGAACTGGAGTTCCGGTTCCCCGCACCGCCGGGCGGCGATGCGTTCTACCGTGTGCGGGTGGATTATCGCTTCCCGTAGTCAGGACGTCCCGCCCTGGTTTTAACCCGAAGTCGGCAAAGCCTGCTGTGCCGCCGGAGCGAAGCCGTGCTTCACCTCCTGCTCGCGGCACCAGCCCTCGATCTTCAGTTCGTTGAACATTTTGCCGACGATGCGGCGGAGCAGGCCTTTGAGGTTGGCGTTGTCCAGGTCCTGAAGAGTGCGGATGGCCTGCTCCTTGTAGCGTTCCAGCAGCATGAGCACGCTCTCAACAGCTTCATCCATGTTGCCTTTGAACCGTTCGCGCGCCGTCGCTTCGATGATGTTGGGATGCACGGCCTGCGCCGCGGCATCGGTGTCGTCCGCGCGGTCGTCGAGGTCGTCGCGGATTTGGTAGGCAATGCCGATGGCTTCACTGAACGCGACAAGCGCGTCCTCCACTTCATCGAGCCGTCCCGCGTGGGCCGCGCCACAGAGCAGGGCCACCGAAAAGGCCGGCGCCGTTTTGCGGCGGAAGATTTCCAGCACCTGACCCGTGCCGAGCGGCCGCGGATTGCGCTGCCATTCCAGTTCGGTGCCCTGACCGCGCGCCAGTTCGCGCTGACCTTCGCTGGCGATGCGGATCATCGCGCCCAGCGCCGCGGCCGGTACGCCGGCAGCGGCGAGCAGACGATAGCCTTCGCCGATGAGCAGGTCGCCCGCATTCAGCGCACAGGGAATGCCGTATTCCGCATGCAGCGCCGGCTCGTCATATCGCTTGTCGTCGCCGTCCTCGATGTCGTCGTGAATGAGCGATGCCTTGTGGAAACATTCCACGGCAACGGCGATCTTTTTAATGGCCTCGCTCAGCGGCGCATCGGCATTCGACCGGAGCGCCTGACTCACCGCCACGGCCAGGAACGGCCGCCAGCGTTTGCCGGCGCGCAGCAGCCACTTTCGGGCGATCTCCTCCGCGTGGCCTTCCGGCACGCCCATCAGCGCGTCCAGAGATTCGCCCGTGAACCACCCGCGCACTTCGTCGTGCAGCGCATTCAGATTCAGCCGGCGGGTTTTGTCCTCGCTGGTCAGGTGAATGTAATCCCACACCCAGTCGATATCCACGGTCGTATCGATGCAGTCGTCCTGGAGCAAGGGCACGGCCACGGCGGGAATCGCCGCGGCTTCCACATAAGGAAACGTCCGCTCCAGCACCGGCAGACAGGAAATGCCCACGATGGCCTCGATCTTGCCCGTCTGGATCAAACTCATCACCACCGCACTCCCTTCGGCCACCAGCACCGCGTAGCCCAGCCGCTCCGCCTCATTCTGAAAGTCCTGGATGGTGCACAGCCCGCACTGTTTGCAGAGCAGTCCGAATTCATCGAACGGCGCCGGGCACTTGCTCTCCACGCGCAGGCACTTCGGCATCAGCAGCAGCCGGCGCTCGTAGGGAATCGTCGCCAGTGTCTCGCGCCACAGTTCATTGCTGAACAGCACGCCCACATAGTCCCGCACGATAGGATCCAGCTTCAGCTCCTCCACCAGCCGGTTCGCGTGCATCATCAAATCCTCCTGCGGCAGCGGCGGCACCGGCTTCTCCCGCTCCACATAGTCCCGGATGTAATTCAAGATGCGGTCCCGCTCGATTTTCGTCTGCGGGATATTCTTCTTCGGCTGACGAAAGCGGCGCACCGTCAGCGGAATGGGTGCGGGCATTGGCGCTTTGGCGATCGGGGGAGAAACGGGAGCGGCGGACATGCGAAAAGTACGGCGACGCTATCCGGTGCCCCGCCCGGCGCAACTTTTGGTTTCTTTCCGCTGATGCGGCTGTCCGGCTGTCCGGCGGTCCGTGATGGGCCCGGTCGCGGCAAGGGCGCCGCCCATTCCGGGAGCCGCGCCTGCGAGGCCCTCCGCCGGAGCCGGGACTTGTGAGACCGCCCGGGTTTTTCCTTTGCCGTGCGCCACGCGGCGTGGCACGGCGGGGGGAGCATCATGCACTATCTCGTCACCGGCGGCTGCGGATTCATCGGCAGCCATTTCATTCGTCAGGCGCTGCACGGGCGCGCGGATCTCACGATCACCAACGTGGACCTCCTGACGTATGCGGGAAATGCGGCCAATCTCCGCGACGTGGGGGAAGGCTTTGCGGAGCGGTATCAATTCCACCGCGGGGACATCGCGGACGAGTCGCTGGTGGAGCGGATCATGGCCGGCGGGAAGTATGACGCTGTCATCAACTTCGCGGCGGAGAGCATGGTGGACCGCAGCATCGCGGAGCCGCGGCCGTTCGTGCATTCAAATGTCAGGGGCGCCTTCGTGCTGCTGGAGGCGGCGCGGGCGGCCGGCGTGCGGTTCGTGCAGATCTCGACAGACGAGGTCTATGGCTCGCTGGGCGAAACGGGAGCCTTCACCGAAGAAACGCCGCTGGCCCCGCGCAGTCCGTATTCCGCCAGCAAAGCCGCGGCGGATGTGCTGACCCTGGCGAATCACCACACCTTCGGCCAGGACGCGGTCATTCTCCGCTGCTCGAACAACTACGGCACGCACCAGCATCCGGAAAAGCTCATCCCGCGCATGATCCTGTGCGCTCTAAAGGACGAACCGCTGCCGCTCTACGGCGACGGATTGCACGTGCGCGACTGGATTCACGTCTCCGATCACTGCGCCGCCATTCTGCTGGCCATTGAGCGCGGGCAATCCGGCGAAGTCTATAACATCGGGGCCAACAACGAGCAGCCGAACATCGAAATCCTCCGCCGCATTCTCAGTCATCTCGGTAAACCGGAGAGTCTGATCCACCATGTCGCCGACCGCCCCGGCCACGACCGCCGCTACGCCATCGACAGTTCCAGGGCGCAGCGCGAGCTGGGCTGGCGGCCACAGCATGAGTTCGAGGAGGGGCTCGCCCAAACCATCGAATGGTACCGGACGCAATTTGCGGGACCGGTCTGAACGGACTTGCCAGCCGCCGGCTTCCGCCCTTTCGCAGACGCATGAATTCCCTGCCCATCGGCATCTTCGACTCCGGCGTCGGCGGCCTCACGGTGCTGCGCGCCATCCGCGACCGGCTGCCGCAGGAGAACCTCATTTATCTGGGCGACACCGCGCGCGTGCCCTACGGCAACAAATCGCAGGCGACGATCGCGCGTTATGCCGTCGAAGACACGCAGTTTCTGCTGAGCAAAGGTGTGAAGATGATTGTGGTGGCCTGCAACACGGCCAGCGCGCTCGCGGCCCCGGCGCTGCGGGAGCAGTTCCCCGCCCTGCCGATCCTCGGCGTGATCGGCCCCGGCGCGCGAGCCGCCGTCGCCACCACAAAGAACCGGCGCATCGGCGTCATCGCTACCGCTGCCACTGTCGGCAGCGGGGCGTATGAGAACCGCATTCGCGAAGCCCTCGCCGCCGCCGGCGACCACGCGCCGGTGCATATCGTGAGCAAACCCTGCCCGCTCTTCGTGCCGCTGGTGGAGGAGGGCGAAACGGAAACGGAAATCGCCCGGCTCGTGGCGGAGAAATATCTCAGCGCACTCCGCTCTGAGGACATCGATACGCTGGTGCTGGGCTGCACGCACTATCCACTGCTGCGGACCACCATCGCCAGTGTGATGGGCACAAGCGTAACTCTGGTGGACAGCGCCGAGGCCGCCGCCGCCGAAACGGCCCAGCTTCTGGGTTCCACAGACCGGCTCCGCAACGATGCCACGCCGCCGCAGGAGTATTTCTACGTCACCGACGCCGCACAGCGGTTTCAAAAAATCGCGGCCGCCTTTCTCGGCCATCCGCCGGAGCATCTGGCGCTGGCGGAGCTGGGAACGCAAGGCTGAGGCTGGATGTGCTCACGGCGCTGCCGGCGGCCCGGGCAAAAACAGCCGGGCGACTCCCTCCACGATGACCCGCGGCCTGGCACCACTGCCGTTGGTGAGGACGATGACGGAGACTTTGCTTTCCGGGAAGCGCGCGTAATGCGAACGAAAGCCGCCGAGCGACCCGCTGTGATGCACCTGGCGGCGGGATTCGAAGGGATCGAGGCTCCAGCCGAAACCGTAGGGATGCACAGAGCCGTCGTTGAGTTTCACCGGTGTCCACATTTCGGCGAGGGCGGCCTGCGGCAGCGGCGCATCCGTGTCGAGCGCAGCGTCCCACCTGGCGAGATCGAGCACGGTGGAAACAAAGGCGCCGCTGGGACGCACCGCGAGATTGTCTGTGCCGTGAATCAGTGCTCCGCCCAGCTGCTCGTAGCCATGCACACGGCGGGGAATGATCATTACCGCATTCGTCGGCTGCGTGTCCTTCATTTCCAGCGGTGTAAAAATGCGTTCATGCAGGAACTCCGCCCACGGCTTGCCGGACACGCGGGTGATGATTTCCGCCAGCGTGAAGTATCCGACATTGCAATACCGGTATCTCGTCCCGGGGGGAAATTCGAGCGGCAGCGGGAACGCAGACTCGATCACCGCCAGGTCCGGCTGCACTTTGTAAGGGTCGTAGGCCGGAGCCTCGCGCACGATGCCTGACGTGTGCGTAAGCAGATGGCGGATGGTGATGTCTTTCCAGCTTTCCGGCGTACCGGGAATGTGCGCGCTCACTTTGTCGTCCACGCAGAGCTTTCCGTCGCGCCCGAGCAGCACGATACCCGCGGCAATGAACTGCTTGCTCAAGGATGCGATCTTGAAAACACTCTCCGGCGTCACCGGCACTTTGTTTTCCACGTCCGCCAGACCGTAACCCTGCGCTTTGAGAACCTTCCCCTCCTTTACCACCGCGAGCGACAGCCCGGGGATCTTCTGCCGCTCCATCTCGGCTTTGATGAATTCATCCGCCTCATCGGCGCGCAGGATGACGGTGAGCAGGAACAGCAGCAGGGAAAGACGTCTCATGATGCCCTGACCGCAGCCTCACTTCAGCCGCGGCGCAAGCCTCATGCATCCCGCAGCGGCGGCGCCGCCCGGATCCTCACTCGACGGGGCTGAACCGCGCCCCCATCTGCACGCACAGCGCCGGCGTTAGTGCTTGCAGGTGCACTGCGCCATCGGCTTGCCGCAGGACTTGCAGGTGCCGGCTTTGCAAACGCACTGGGCGGCCGGCTTGCCGCAGGTCTTGCAGGTGCCGGTGGCACAGCAGGCCCCGGCGGCACCGGAAGAGCAGCAGGAGGAGCCGGTGGAGCAACAGCTGCTGATGGAAAAGGCGGCGACGAGAGCGAGGATAACTTTCATGGAAGGTTGGTGTTGGTGGAATCGGCGGCCGGGGCGACGGCGGCAGACGGGTGCTTCCATGCATCATGCACCGCAAACCTGCAAGCTGGCATCCGCAGTGACGGACTGGACACCGGCCGCGGCTTTCGGATGGATGCCCCGCCATGAGAATCCCCGCCATCATCCTCGCCCTGATCTGCTCTCTCTTCTGCTCCGCCGCCGAAGACGCAAAAGCGCCGGCACCAGCGAGCCCGTTCGCCAAATGGGAAAAGGAGATTGCGGCGATGGAAGCAGCGGACAAAGCCAACCCGCCGCCGCAGGGCGCCGTGCTGTTCATCGGGTCGAGCACCATCCGGCTGTGGAAATCGCTCGCTTCCGACTTTCCGGACCACAAGGTCATCAACCGCGGCTTCGGCGGATCGCAGATCGTGGATGCCACGCATTTCCTGCCGCGTGTGGTCTTTCCCGCCGCACCATCGGTGATCTTCCTGCGCAGCGGCACCAACGACATTAACGCCGGCAAGAGCGCGGAACAGGTGTTCGCAGATTATAAAGCATTCGTCGCCGCCGTTCATGCCAAACTGCCGGATGCGCGGATCGTCTATCTCGGACTCTGCCCCACGATCGCGCGAATCAAGGAAGTGCCGGAAGGAAACAAGCTCAATGCGCTGATCAGCGGGTTCGTCGCGAAGCATCCGAAGCTCAAGTTCGTGGACTGCGGGAACATGACCCTGGACAGCGCCGGCGAAGTGCGTCCGGAGTTGTTCGTGGCTGACAAACTGCACCTCAGCGAGGCCGGCTATAAACTGCTCGCCGAACGCACCCGGCCCTTTATGCCGGCGGTGAAGTGACGGCTACGCCACCAATTCCCGCGCCGCCTTTTCAACCCGGGCGCGCTGCCCGTCGCTCAGCCTGCTGAGCAGAGGGGTGATTTCTCCCATGTCGGCGACGCCTGACAGCGTGACGGCCTCGTGCAGCACGCGCACGGGATTGATCTCATTGCGCAGATTCTCCAGCGGCTCGAACACGCGGCGGATGCGGTCGGCTTCCGTCCATTCGCCGGCCTGACAAGCCGCGAGCATCTGCGCGGACAGTGCGGGATTTACGCACACGCAGCCGCTGGTGAAGCCGCCGAGTTTGCGGTCGCGCAGATGGTGAATCACCGGCTGCTCGCCCATGCCGCTGACGATCATCGCCGGGTCCACCAGTTGCGTGAGTTCGTCGAGAAACGGATCCTGCCGTTCGTCCGGACGGACGATGGCGTATTTCACCCACGAGACGAGTCCATCGCGCACCAGCGCCGCCGTAAGCGCCGGCGTCAGATAGCCTTCCGCTTTGATATAGACCACGATGGGCTTGCCATAAGCCTCAGCGAAATGCCGCAGGCCGGTGGCGACGCCGTCCGGTGTGTTCAGCCCCTGATGCGGCAGCACCATCGCGGTTTGAAACGGATAGTCGCGTAGCACCGCCGCCTGATCCATGCTCAGGCCATACGACGGGCCGGCGGAGGGCACGATCTCCGTCCCCGGTGCCGCAGTTTCCGCCAGCATGGTAAGAATGCCGGCGTATTCCGACGGGCGAACGTGATAGAATACCGCGTTGCCGCCATAAAGCAGAATGCGCACGCCGCCGGACTCGATGTGGCGAATGAGGCGGCGGTTCTGTTCGGCGCAGACGGAGCCCGAGGAGTCGCGGGCGAGTGGCGGGACGGCGATGACGGAAGTGATCATGGCGGGAGGAAAAAGATGCGAGGCCAGAGCCAACGTGGCGTGGACCTCCGGTCCACCAAAATCAAACAGAATCAGGAATCAGGGACCGGAGGTCCCCGCCACGGAGTTAGAGCACTACTCGACTTTCAAATCACTCCAGTAGCTGAACTCGTTCATCCAGTCGCTGGCCCAGTTCTCGATGCGGAGCGTGACCTTCTTTCCTTTGTAGGCGGAAAGATCCCACGTCATTTTCTTCCAGCGGTCCTTGCCGGTGTTAGCCACTTTGGCGCTGCCGGCGAGACGCTCGCCGTTGGCGGTGGCGCGGCAGTCCCAGTCGCCGCCGTCGTGACTCGCGACCCATACGGAAACTTTCACCGGCTTGTCGGCGGGGAGTTGTATTTCGCGCACGAGCGCGCTGGCTTCGGTGCGGCTCCTGGGATGCAGGACGAGCACGTTTTTGCGGCCGTGATATTCCACAAGCTTGGTGGGCGTGCCTTCAAAGTCCGGGGCATCGAGTTGCCAGTCCACGTTCCAGAGGCTGGCAGACTCGCGGTCGCGGCGCTTTGGATTCCAGAGGTCGGTGCCGTCAGACGCAGCTTCCTTCGGCTTTTCCGCCTGCTCCAGACTCAACTGCAGCGCCTCCTTCTTCTCTTTGGTCAGCGGTCCTTCCTCCGGCGGAGCGAGCACGTACCACATGAGGTCGCGGAAGTCGGCATCCGGCAGCTCGCTGAAGCCCATGGGCATGAGGCTCTGTTTGGTGTTCTCGGATTTCTGAATGTCGGCGCGCGGGACCACGGTCTTCACACCGCCAATGCCCAGCAGCGTCATCTGCGTGGGCGTGTCTTCAACGACGCGCCCCGGAATGGTCCGGCCGTCCTTGGTGGTGACGATGAAGTTCTCGTAGCCGTTGCCGATGATCTGATTCGGGTCGAGCACGTTGGCCAGGAGCGCATCCAGGTTGCTGCGTCCGTTGCCGATGAGTTCCGGCCCGACTTCCTGGCCGCCGCCGTGGAATTTGTGGCACGTCGCACAGGTGGCGGTGAAGATAACTTTTCCGTTCTCCAGGTTCGGCTCGCCGGTGAGGGCGGCTTTTTTCTTGCGGGCGATGAGCGCCTTCACATCGGCGCTGGTTTCGTTCCACGCGCCGAGCAGTTGCTGCGCGCGGGCTTTGAGATCGTTGTTCTGCGCCAGACTGCGGCGGACGCTGACGGGAATGTCCGAGGCGTTGATCTTCCCGCTGGCGACCCATTTGCCCTCCACGGCATCCAGCAGACGCGCGGCCCAGTCGCCGCGGGTGACGAGCACTTCGGCGGCGGCGGTTTTGAGCGGCGCGCTGTAGCTCTGCCAGGCTTTGAGAATGGCGTTGGCGAGATCGTTGCCGCCGAGTTCGCCGGCGGCGCGGAGGACTTCCACGGTGAGGTTGTCGGGGGATTTCTGCTCCAGAAGTTTCATCATCCCGGCGCGCGCGGCATCGCTCTTCAACCGGCGCACGGTGCGGATGGATTCGATGCGCTTCTGCACGTCCGCCTTTTCATCGAGCACCACGCCCATGAGCGCAGCCACGGCGTTCGGGTCGCCCCACAGCGTGGCCAGGCGTCCGGCAAGATTGCGCACATCCTCGGCTTTGCTGGCGCGCCAGTGGGCGAAGAGCGGCGAGGGGTCGTACTTCGCGGGTTTGAGCGCGCCGGCTTCCTGGGCTTTCAACATGCCGTCCAGCGCGTGTGCGGTGAGCACGTCGTCGGCTTTGATCTTGTCGAGGAAGCCGAGCAGGAGGTCCATGTTCTCCGCGCTGCGCGTATCGGTGATGCGGCGGGCGGTTTTGTAGGTGAGAACTTGGCTGAGGGGTTTGGTTTTGGGGACGATGTCGGCAAACCACGGAATCATCTCTTTGGCGTAAGCCGCACAGTAAGGCTCCATGTTCATCCAGATCAGCAAAGCGAGTGTCCTGTCATCCCCGGCAGCGCTGGCGGTAATCAGGGCAGTAAGTTCAGGTCTGATGTCCACCGCCGACAGGCGATTAGATATAGTTAGGCTTCCGGTTGTATTTCGCCTAATTCTTGAGGCAGCCGTCCGTCTGACTCCCGCATCCGGATCGGAAACCAGCTTGAGGAGGGATTCGTTTGAAAATCCTCCGGACAGCGTTCCCGCCGCGTACTTCGCCGGTTCTCTTCCCATACCCGGAAGGAAAGAAGCGGCGAAACACTCCCGAATGGCCGGCTCGGGGTCGTCCCTCAATTTGTTTGCGAATTCAGGCACCTCCAGTGGCCACGTAGAGCCGGGACCGCGCTCATCTCCGGACAGCCCCGAGTAGTATTCGAATCGCAGCGCAGCGAGAGTACGCAGTGCATTCACCCTCGCATGCAATGGCGAGCCGGACTCGGCAAGCTTGGCAAGCTTTTCTCTCCAAGAGCGGTCGCCGCTTTGAATGATCTGGATGGAAGCTGCCCTCCTTAACCAGTTGTTGTGGTGAGACACCGCTTCAATCAACTGCGCCCCGTGGAGTTTAGAAAGGTCCATGTCACGTTCTGCCTGCGACATCCCCGCCAGTTTCTTCCCCTCCTCACTCCCAGTGTAGCACACGCGCCAGATGCGGCCCTTTTCGCGGTCCACGCCTTCGGGGTTGGCCTGGGCGTTTTGGTAGCAGGGGTATTTGTCGCACCAGTCCATGACCCAGAGGAAGCCGTCGGGGCCGGTCTGGATGCTGACGGGGCGGAACCAGCCGTCGTTGGCGCGGAGGAAGTCGCGGACGGGCTTCGCTTTGAAGGTCGCTCCCACAGGCTCGAGGGCTTCCTCGTGGATGGCGTTGTCGTGGATGTTGCCGAAGAAGACGTGGCCGTGGGTGTCGGCGGGATAGATGCCGCCCTGGTAGATCTGGATGCCGGCGTAGGCGGCGCGGAAGTGGCGCGGGTGGTCCTTCGGCACGATGCTGGGGAGGAGTTCGTAGGCGTAGGGATTCTCCGGCGCGCCGCCCTGACGCGAATAGATGCCGCCGGGGGCCATGTGATAGAGGTGATCAATGACGCAGGCCTCGACGAAGGCATTGCCGCGGGCATCGAAGTCCACGCCCCAGGGATTGCTGGTGCCGTCCGCATAGACTTCGTGGAAGGCGACCCGTGGCGACGGTTTGAAACCGCTGTTGGCCGGTGGCGGCGGTTTGGAACCGCCCTCTGTTTCTTTGCCGGCAGGGCTCGACGGCGGTTGCAAACCGCCGCCACTTTCGAACTTCACGCGATACACGCCGGCATTCAGCGTATTCCCCTTCCCTGACTCCTCGCCGGGGCGGCGGACCTTGCTGTGGGTAAAGACGCCGTGGGTGAAATACATGTAGCCGTCCGGCCCCCAGCAGAAGCTGTTGAGCAGCTCGTGGCGGTCCTCCAGGCCGAAGCCGGTGAGCACGGCCTTGTATTCGTCCGCTTTGTCGTCGCCGTTGGTGTCGCGGAAGAAAAACATATTCGGTGCCTGACCGATAAAGACGCCGCCGTAGCCGCAGAGCACCGCGGTGGCGAGGTTCAGGCCCTCGGCGAAGACCGTGCGCTTGTCCGCCTTGCCGTCGTTGTCGGTATCTTCCAGGACCACGACTTTATCGCGCGGCGAATTGGCATCCGTCTTCACCACCGGGCGAAAGTTTTCATCCGTGGCCGTCTTCGAGTATTCGTTCGGATTCTTCGCGCCGCGCGGATATTCATAAAGCTCCACGACCCACAGCCGCCCGCGGTGATCCCACGTCATGGCCACCGGATTCACCACCATCGGCTCGGCTGCGAAATTGCGGACTTCGTAGCCGTCCGGCACTTTCATTTTGGCGATCGCCTCCTCGACCGACGGGCAGGGATTTTGCGTGGGCTGATAAACTCCTTCCAGTTCCTTCGCGTCAGCGAAGTGCACGGAGGTGAGGGCGAGCGAAGTCAGGAGGAGCGGGCGGTTCATTACGGGCAGTGGTGCCGTCCCAGAATGCGGAGCGCGACGCGAATTTCATCCGCGTTTTGGGGCCGCGTCCGCCTCTCAGCCGAGGGGGAAATCCGGCGGCTCCTCCTTGAGTAGGGAATCCAGCGGGACGGCATACGTCCTGCCGTCGGCACGCAGGTACAGGTGGGTGTCAGTTGCGCCGAGCAAGGGAAGCGGGGAGAAGGCCATCGGACTGTCCGAGGGAATCTCCCTGACCGACAGCACCGGGTACTGCACCTTCCATGCGATGGGCAGCCCGTTCTCCCTGTCAAATGAGGCCGGACGTATCAGGACACACCGCCAGGGTGCTCCGCTGCGGAACTCCGCAATCAGAAACGTCAGGCTGCCAGGTAAGTGGTGGACGATAACCTCGGGGTATCTTTGCTCAGAGGGAGCATCGTCCTGGATACTGCGGGCCGATACCAGCAATCTCCCGCTGCGGTCCATCAGCCGGTATTTTGAATCGGTCCGCCACCACCCGTTGGGAAGGCTTTCCCGCAGGGGGCCGAGCCGCAGTTCCAGCTTCAGGCCCTGAGTCTGCAGCAACTCTTGACCGGACTTCAATGAAGTGAATTTCACTTCGCGAAAATCCGGAACCGGTTCGTGCTTCACTTCCCACGCGGCCATTTCGCTGCGGAAGGATTCCGCAGCGGAACGGTCCCGCTCCTCCAGGGGAATCTCAAACCACGCGGGCTGTCTCTGGGCACAACTTCCCGTCAGCAGACAAAATGCTGGAAGCAGCACACGCATTGAACCCACTTCAGTCCGGCGACTCATGTGGGCAAAATACGACGCCGCGGAAGCGAATGTTGCGGGACTATTGCTTCACAATCCGCGTCCTGAAAAACCGCTGCGCCGTGCTGCCGGAAAACGTGCCGGGCGCGACGGGCGTCCAGGTGATGAGATCGGCGCTGCTTTCCAGGATGACCTGATACGACCCGGCGGGATCCTGCGGAATGACCACGCTGCCGGATGATGTGCCCTCGCCTTTTCGGGTGATGGTCAGCGTGGCAAGGTGCGTCGCACTGCGGACGGCGGATACCAGTTTCAGGGTGCCCGGGCCGGCCACTTTTACAGGGTGAGGGTTCGCCGCGGCGATGTAGGCGGAACTGGTCTGCGGCGGGATGAGAAAGAGACTGAAATCGAAGACCTTCCCGTCGCCGGAAGTGAAGCGCAGGTAGCCGCGATTGAGTTCATACCGGTTCGGATCGGGAATCGGCGTCCAGACCATCTCCGCCGTGTCCCCTTCGGCCAGCGTGATGGTAGCCGACTGGGTTTGCATCTGAGTGACGGGCGGTGCGGGAGCTATCGGGGTCGTCGTCAGGGTGATGGTTTCTCCGGCAGGGAGTGTGATCCGGCAAAGGAGGGCGCAGACAAGGATGAGGGGGGCTTTCATGTTTAAAAGGATGTGGGAGAAGGAGGGAACTCCGGATGGACGCGAATGGACCCGGAGTTGGGGAAGGATTCGAATCCACCCGGAGGAACGGACCCTCTCCGGACACCACTGGCTGGGTGTCCGCGTCCATCGGCGTCCAACCGGGGTTTCCTGGTTTCCTGGGGAATTCTCATTTGGGAACTGGAGCTGGTGGAGGCAGGTCCGCGCAGAGACGCAACCGTCCGGTTTGGTATTCAGCCGAAGTGCTCCATCAGGAAATTTGACAAGGTCACTGAATCTGTATATTATAGTAAATATGAAAATTCAGATCATCCTTTTCGCCATTCTGGCCTCTATCCTTCAGCCCGGTTGCGAATCCACCGCCAACAAGTCCCAGCCGTTGATCCTGACGTGCGAAGACAAGGCCTTGATGCGAAAGCCCTATACGCCCTGCCCTGGCGATGCCATCCCAGTGGACTGCTCCTGCAAATAAGTATTCTTAGCCCGGGAGTCTCTCCCCAGCGCGCTAAAGGCTGGTATCCGAACATGGTGCGCGCTGCAGGGTTCGAACCTGCGACCCCATCCGTGTGAAGGATGTGCTCTACCGCTGAGCTAAGCGCGCGGGGCAGTGAGGGCGGCGAGATTAGGAGCGCGACTGACGCGCGCAACCAGGAAAAACGTTTGCGGCGGATGAATTGCAGGGCCTGCGCACGATATAGAGGAAGCCCCGCAGCAAATCAGGCCCGGGGCGGCCAAAGCTGTACAACAAAGGCCGGGACGGCCTGATTACGGCTTCATGCGCGCGATGGAGAATATCGCCGCGAATTGAAACCGCCGGCTATGGGAGGGGGAAACGCGTATTCAACTCACGCACGCGGCGCTGAATGTCCTTCAGTTTCTCCGCGCTTTCGCGTTTGGTGAGGGCTTCGTGGATGAGGGCGGCGATGGTTTTCATGTCGTCCTCCTTCATTCCGCGCGTGGTGACGGCCGGGGTGCCCATGCGGATGCCGCTGGGCTTGAAGGGGCTGGCGGTGTCGAAGGGGATGCTGTTCTTGTTCACGGTGATGCCGGCCTGATCGAGCGTCTCCTGGGCGATCTTGCCGTCGAGTCCCTGCGGGCGGAGGTCCACGAGCATGAGGTGGTTGTCCGTGCCGCCGCTGGCGATCTTGTAGCCGAGCGACTGCATGGCGGCGGCGAGCGCGGCGGCGTTCTTGATGACCTGTTGCTGGTATTCCTTGAAGCCGGGCTGGAGCGCTTCGCCGAAGCACACGGCCTTGGCGGCGATGACGTGCATGAGCGGGCCGCCCTGGATGCCGGGGAAGACCATGCTGTCCATCTTCTTCGCGATGTCGGCGTTGTTGGTCAGGATCAGTCCGCCGCGCGGGCCGCGCAGACTCTTGTGCGTGGTGGAGGTGACGACATCGGCGAACGGCACGGGATTGGGATGGACGCCCGCGGCGACGAGTCCGGCGATGTGGGCCATGTCCACGAACAGATAGGCGCCCACGCTCTTCGCGATGGCGGACATGCGCTCGAAATCGATGATGCGCGGATAGGCGCTGGCGCCGGCAGTGATCATCTTCGGCTGCACTTCTTGGGCTTTCGCCTCCAGTTCGTCGTAATCAATACGCCCGTCCTTTTCGCTGACGCCGTAGGCGTGGACTTTGTAGAACTTGCCGGAGAAGTTGGCCGGATTGCCGTGTGTCAGGTGGCCGCCGTGCGCGAGGTTCATGGCGAGAATGGGGTCGCCGAAACTGATGAGCGCGAAATAGACGGCGGCATTGGCCTGGGAGCCGGAGTGCGGCTGCACGTTGGCGAACTGCGAGCCGAAAAGCTGCTTCACGCGGTCGATGGCGAGCTGTTCCGCCTTGTCCACGTTTTCGCAGCCGCCGTACCAGCGTTTGCCGGGATAGCCTTCGGCGTACTTGTTTGTCAGGCAGCTCCCCTGGGCGTCCATCACGGCGCGGCTGGCGAAATTCTCGCTGGCGATGAGTTCGATGTTGTTCTGCTGCCGGTGTTCCTCCTCGCGAATGACGGCGGCGACGGCGGGATCACTGCCAATGCCTTTGTTCATCTTGCCGACGCGGCGGGCGTGGCGGCCGCCTTCGAACTCCGTGGCCAGAAATTTGTCAGCGATGTCGGCGGCGAGTTTCGCATCGGCGTCACCGGCGAAACACATCACGTTGGCGTCGTTATGGCGGCGGGTCATTTCGGCCGTATGGACGTCGTGCAGCAGTGCTGCCTGAATGCCGGCATGACGGTTGGCCCCGATGCTCATGCCGACACCCGTGGTGCAGACGAGCAGTCCGATTTCGGCTGCGCCGGCCAGCACTCCCTGCGCCACGCCTTCGGCGTAGTCGGAATAGTCCACGCTCTCTTTGCTGCGGGTGCCAAGATCGGTCACCGTATGACCACTGGCGCGGAGGTGGGCGACGAGTTTTTCCTTGAGTTCGAATCCGCCGTGGTCGGCTCCGGCGATGATCTTTTTGGCAGCGTGGGACATGGAGTCGGATGGGGAGGAAGGTGCCGGATCAGCCGCCGGCGCGGCGGTTTTTTTTTTCCAGGTGGAATCGATGAAGGCGAGCACGCTGGGCAGGGCGCGCTGCAGGATGTCGAGAGTTTCCTGATAGGCCCCGCGCCCGCCGCCGATGGGATCGGGCACGTCGCCGCCCATCAGGTCGTCATCGGGACAGAACTCGCACACGAGGTAGGTCTTGTCTCCCGCATTCGGGAAAAGCTGCTCGATCGCGGCGCGATGGCCGTAGGTCATGCAAAAGATGTGCGTGGCCTCGTCCACCATGTCACGGGTCAGCATGCGGCTGCGGAAACGGCTGAGGTCGATTTTCCGCTTCTTCAGAATCTCCGCGGTGTGCCCGCTGGCGGTCTGGCCGTCGATGGCCCCGAGTCCGGCGCTGCCCACCTTGAAGTCCCCGCGTTCCCTGACCATGTCCGCGAAGAGCCCTTCCGCCATGGGGCTGCGGCAGACATTTCCGGTGCAGACGAAGAGGACGTGCTTCAAATCATTGAACCCGCGGACCGGCGGGGTGAAGCTACAGGGCGCACGAAGCCGGGAGTGTCAAGGCGTGCGCGCCGGCCGCGGGAGTGGTGAATGTGTTTGTCGCCCGGGTGCATTTGACCCTTGCCGCGGCGGCGATTCCGCCGGTCATCGCGCATCATGTCGCAGCGAATTCAGGTGCTCCCCGATGCGCTCGCCAGCCAGGTGGCGGCCGGCGAGGTGGTGGAGCGCCCGGCATCGGTGGTCAAGGAACTGGTGGAGAATGCCGTGGATGCCGGGGCGCGCCGCATCGACGTGCTGATTCGCAGCGGCGGGACGGCGCTGATCAAGGTGGTGGATGACGGCTGCGGCATGGCCCGGGACGACGCCGTGCTCAGTCTGGAGCGTCATGCCACGAGCAAGCTGCGGACCAGTGCCGATTTGGCGGCCATCGTGACCATGGGATTTCGCGGCGAGGCATTGCCGAGCATCGCCAGTGTCTCGCGCTTCACCCTGACAACCCGGGAAAGCGGCGCGCTGTCCGGCACCCGGGTCAGCGTGGACGGCGGGCGGCTGCTCGACGTCAGCGAGGCGGGCGAAGCACCCGGCACACACATCGAGGTGCGCAACCTCTTCTACAACGTGCCCGCGCGGCGGAAATTCCTGCGGGCGGAGAATACGGAGTTCAGTCACATCGAGCAGCAGGTGAGGGTGCAGGCCCTGGCACATCCGGAGATCGCCTTCAGCCTGACCCGCGACGAACGGCTCGTCTTCCACCTGCCGGGTAACGCCGGTCTGCGCGAGCGGATTTCTGGACTCGCCGGTGTGGAGGTGGCCGAACAGCTCCGGGAGGTGCCCCGACAGTCGCTGCGCGGGGTGACGGTGTCGGGGTTCATGGGAATTCCTGGCGTGCACCGCAGCAGCCGCGCCATGATGTTCACTTTTCTCAACCGCCGGCCCGTGGAGAGCCCTGTGTTCAACTACGCCCTGCGCGGCGCGTATGCCGAGAGCCTGCCGCGCGGAACATGGCCCGTGGCGTTCCTCTTCGTGGAGCTGGACCCGCGTGACGTGGACGTGAATGTACATCCCGCCAAACGTGAAGTCCGGTTTCGCGACGGTCTCAGCGTGCAAAGCGCGCTCATGGAAATGCTCAGTGCGGTGCTGCGCGGCCGCGCTGAGGAAAAGCCTGCGCCTGTGCTGCCGGCGACGCCGCCAACTGCGCGATGGGAACCCGCGCCGCGGCAGGAGGTGCTGCCGGTTCATGGGAACGATGGGTCGGCCAGGACGCAGGGGACTTATGCACTCCCGCCACCGGCCGCACAGCCCACCGGGCACCGGCCACCAAGCTCTGAGCACTCCACTCCGCAACGCGCTTCAGTTCCCGGCAGTACCGAACGCTCCCCTGCCCCGCCTCCGCCGCTTCCCTTCATCATTCTCGCACCGCTAACAGACGCCTACTGGCTGCTCCAGTCGGAGGAGGGCCTCGTCATTCTCGACCCGCGTGCGGCGCAGGAGCGCATTCTCTTCGAGGAGGCCCGCCGACGTGCCAGGGCGGGCGGAGTTGCCAGTCAGCAATTGCTTACGCCCGTGACGGTGCCGCTGAGCCCGCGGGAGTTCGACCTCATCCGGCCGCATCTGGCCACGCTGCGCCTCATGGGCATTGGAGCCGAGGAATTCGGCGGCAACACCATCGTCATCGACAGCCTCCCGCCCGGGAGCCACGCGGACGGGGATGCTCCGGCACTTATCAGTTCGCTCATTGCCGACCTGCAAAGCGCGGGAGATCGCCTGCCCCAGCGCCGGCTCGACGACGAAGCCATCGCCGCCGCCGTGGCCCGTCAGGCGGCCCGACTACAGGCACCTCCCGATTCAACCGCGGTGACCAATCTGGTCCAGCGACTCCTGACCTGCGAAATGCCCTATTGCTGCCCTGAGGGAAAGCCGACGCTGATTCAAATCAGCTATCAGGAACTGGGACGGAAGTTCGGGAGGAGATAGCCAGCCAACTTCATTTTGGCTGCGTGGTTCTGGATAACTTTGAAGCAATGCTGAATAAAAGAAGGGAGCAGTGCTTTCGCACTGCTCCCCATTATTCAATCAATTCTATTGGTCTGCCTTAGCGTCGACGACGAACACAGATGCCCAACGCGGCGAGCAAAGAGAGGATGCCGGTTGACGGCTCCGGAATATTGGGGGCGAGCCGCAGGAAATTCGCGGTGGCGCTCGTAGAATCGTAGGTGCCGTGGAGCAGTTCAGTCGAGGCACTGGCTGGGTCCAAGTTCGTAGCGTTCAGAGCCATGGTGAGAGATGCTCCCCCCGGAATGTCCGGATCATCTTTGGGGGCGAGCCAAAGCACCGAATCACTAAAAAGTCCGAATTCTGTTTGTGAAGAGTTCCAAACCAGAACAAACAGCCGCGTTCCCTGCACCAAGGTTCCAAGGGCAGGCGCTCCGTTTGTTGGAGTATTAGTGCCAATTACCCCGGTTACGGATCCATTGGAACGTCCAGCTGCGGCACCGGAGGGAACAGCGAATGTCCCGACATTCCCACCGGTTCCCATTCCGGGCTGACCAGTCCCCAGCGGAATGAACGCACTGCGAACTTGTGCCAAATCCCCCGAAGAAAGCGCAGGATTGCCCGCATCGAGAAAATAACCAATCTGCAGGGAACCTCCCGTGAGCAAGTCGCCCGTGCTGGTCGTGAACTGACGACCACCACCGCCGAGATTGTTGTAATTAATGATAATCGCGCCGGGCGCGGCGGACGCAAACAGGATGGTTCCTAGAAGGGTGAGCGATTTTTGAATTGAGTTCATATGGTGGCAGGAGGATTAATAATGAAATTAGGGAGCCGGGATCAATTCAGGCTGAACGTAAACCTTGTCTGAAGCGAGCGGTTTAACTACGAACCCAGTTCCATTGGCGATACTGACGGTGTTGCTGACATCAGAAAAGTCGGTGCTGTTAACAATGAAGCCCGGCGGTGTATCATCAAAGTAGAACAGACCAGTGCGCCCAAAGTTTCCGGCTGTGAGGCCGAAAGTTTGAATCTCATCCTGGAAGGCGTCCAGTTGGGAATCCGTCAGCCCCACTGACCCGATGGTATGCCTCTCATTGGCTGCGGTCGAAACGAGCGGATTGGAGGCCACGACCGGGTCCATAAGCCCCACCAGATTGGAAATATTCTGATAGAGAGGAATCCGGGTCGGGCCGGTCTTTACGTAGGAAACTTCATTTCCACCGAAGGTCAGAGTCTTCGCAGGACCAATGGTCAAAACGAATGCCTGTCCGGGATAAACAATGTCGTTGTCCTTATTGGAGAAGTCATTGGCATCCACCATTTGCTCACCGCCGGGGGTGTCATCAAACAGATACTTATGAGCAACGCCATTGTCGTCGAAAATCAGAACCTCATCTTCGAAGGGACCCAGCCCCGCAGTCTTGAAGATTGAGCCCATTGTAGTGTGCTTGCGAATGCAGTAAGTGGTTCCAGCCGGTATGGCAACGTTGCCTGCAACCGTCACGGTCGTCGCGGTGTTGCCAACGACGTCGAGCACCAAACCAGCAGTCGCCCCACTCAGCAGTTCAACGTAGTGGAGATTGAACGCCCCCGGAGTCCAAGTAGCTCCAGTTTGAGTGATCTCAGTGTTGGCCCCGGAAGGCGCCGAACTGGTTGCCGCTCCTTGAAACTCCTTCTTGGTTACAAAGGCACAGTTCCAAATCGACTTCCCGGTCGGAACATCCACTTTGTAATACCCAATAATCGGCGTGGACGAGGAGGTTTGGGCGCTGGCAACCTGGGCGAGAAGGCCGGCGGCAAGCAGGACGGGGAGAGCGAGGCGTTTCATGGTTTGGTGGGTGGGTTGGAGTTACAAAGATAATTTCGGCAATTCAAACGGAATGTTTCGCGAAAGGGAAGGATTTTTTTCGTTTTGGCATAATTTTTTGGGGCAGCGGGATGCCTGAAGCTGCCATGATGAGGCTGAAGGCGGTACGAAATTGAACTCTACACCGGCTGGCGAAGCGCGACAAGAATTCATTTCTGACAGGGTGGAAAGAACTCCGCGGGCCGGGACTCTGGACCGGGCGCGGTGCGTTTCGAGAAAGGACCGCGGGGACGGGCTCAGAGGAAATGTCAGGGCGCCCGAATGGGCTCTGGAGGCTGATGGCAGCGGATGCGCTTTCCCGTTTGAGAGCGGTTCGGCGGCAGGAATTCACCGGGCGGGAGCCTGCCGGTCGAGCCACTGCGAGAGTGCCTTGAGGGCGGCGGACCGGTCCTTGTCGTGCAGGATGAGGTGATAGCTGTCCGGAAAGAACACTTTCGACTTATCCGGAGCGGCGAGCCGGTCGAAGAAGGATTCGACGCCCTCCTTTGAAGTGAGCACGTCATTGGGAGTGTAGAGCACCAGCACGGGGACGGAGATGCGTGCCGCCGAGTCCCCTGAGCGCCGGATGAGCCGGCCGATTTGTCCGAAGAGGCGCAGGGTGAAATCCTTCACATAATGCTCGGTGTGCTGCATTTGGCCGCGATGGGTGGTGGTGCTGGTGACCTGGACCTCGCTGTTGCCGAGTTCTTCGAGAGAAACGCGGCGGCAGGGGGCCAGCAAAATGAGGCTGCGCAGCCCGAGGTTTTTCCAGAACCCTGGCTTCAAATTTCCCCGCAGTTCGACGACCGGGGTGGTGAGGATCATTCCTGCGACCAGCTTTTGACCGGGCGGGAGCGAAGCGAGGGAATCGATGACAATGAGAGCCCCAAGGCTTTCGCCGAACCAATAAACCGGGGCTCCGGGATGACGCCGGCTGACCACGGCGGTGAAATCCAGCAAATCGCGCCGCCACTGGGACGAGGAGCGGATATCGCCGCGCTTCCGCAGGTCGGGGTCGTTGCCCTGACCCCGGAGCTGCATGGCATAGACGGCGAAGCCCCGGGCGGGGAAACTTTCCCCTACCGGCCAGAAGTCGCTGGCCGCGCCGCTGAGACCATGCACGCAAATGACGACCGCACGGGGATGGCGGGGAGCGCCGGGCCATTCCTTGCAGGGCAGGGATTTACCGTCGCGGCAAGTCCATGAAGTAAGCGGCTGATCCATACGGGAAACGGGGCTGTAGCCGCGGGGCGCGGTGCACTGACAGAGCAGGACCGGCAGGAGTGCCAGCCGCAACCGGAACGCTGACTTCCAGCCGGGTCGTGAATCCGGCCGCCGGAGGGGCGCCTGGAGCATGGCTCAGCCGCCTCCGGTTTTGTGGATTTCCACCCGGCGGTTCAACTGCTGGGCGGCGGCGTCACCATCGCGCGGCACGTCCGGCAGCGGCTCCCGTTCGCCGCGGCCTTCGACAATGATGCGGCTGCCGTCCAGTTGCAGGCTGCCTGTCAGCCAATCCTTCACCGCCTGAGCGCGGGCTTCGCTCAGTTTCTGGTTGGAAACCTCATCGCCGATGGTGTCGGTGTGCCCGACGAGCCGAAACTGCGCCTTGCTGTTGGTCTGAATGATCATGCCCAGTTTCATGAGGCTGATGCGGGCGTCGCTGCGCAGGGCCGCCGATCCGAAGTCGAACAGCAGGTCGGTCCGCAGCATGGTTTTGAAGTCGCCCGTGATCGGCCCCTGATAATTGACCAGGTCATCGAGATTGGCGAATCCGTCGAGGCCGTTGTTGCCGCCCGTGCCTTTCTTCGTGGACTTGATGATGTCGTCTTTGAAATCGCCCGCGCCGGACTGGAGCACATTGGCATCGATGATCATCTGATCGTCCGCCGGCTTCATGGGCGAAGGCTTCAGCGTACTTGGCTGCGACAGGAGGCTCTCGGAAGCGTCCACATCGATGGCCGACTTGATCGAACTGATGTCGTCCACCAAATCGCCAGGCTTGCCGGGCGCGGGCTTGCTCAGCGTGACATTCGCGGCCATGTCCTGAATCACCGGCGTCAGCAGCACATCCTTGTCCTTCAAAGCTTCCGCGATCTGATCGATCGTCGGCAGTTCCTTCACCGCCGGCTCGTTGTTGACCCGCTGGGAAAGATCCACCGGCCCGTCAGGAGGAGGCTGCAGCAGTTCCTGCGGAATCGTGACCCGGTCGGCCGTCTCGAAAACGCCCGTGCGAACGAGGGTCTCCTGCTCCACGGCGCCGGGCAGCTGATAGCGCCCCATCCAGAACAGCAGAGCGCCGTTCACAACAACCGAAGTTCCGATAGCGGCCAGAATCCACCACCGCAAGTCCCACGCGGTGGTGGGGTGGCGGAAGGTCATTCCCTGCGCGGGAGTGTCCCAGCGGTAACCGGAAGGCTTGGCCATGGCGAGGTCGGAGGATTGGCGAACGGAGGACATTCGTAGCATGGCCCGCGTGCATGGAAAGCAGAGACTTCTCACCGGCGCCGCAGTTTTTCAGACGGAAGATGAGGAATGGCCGACGAGGCATCCACTCCACTGATAGACTCTCCGGTCCAGCGGCTATATAACCTCAGGCTGAGTCCATACACAGCCACTTCGACAGCTTTGATTTCATCCCAGGAGTATTTTCGCAGCAAATGGGATAGCTTCCAGATCTCAATTCCCTTACCCGCATCAATCACCCAGCTTCTATCCCGCTCAATGAGATAAAAAACGAAGATTACAGGTAGAAGAACCGGTGGCAGCAACAGTACTATCTGAAGCAGCACAGTCGCTATAGGAGGGGTGTTGCGAAAATCGTCCGGCGCCCAGGCTCGTCCAAGGGGAATGACAATCGCCGTAAGCAGCAGGAGGATCCCGATCCCAACGAGTGTGAGCCTCAAGTATATCTTCAAGCGCGGCTGTAGCGTGATGGACACGCGGAAGCATAAGTGCGGTCAGGCGCAGAATTCAATCGGGCTGTGGTACTCCTGCGGGTTTCAAACCTTGCTGAACACCACTTCCCCGCCCCGCAGTTCGCCGCGGACTTTGTCGCCCTCGCTGAATTTGCCGTCGAGCATTTCCAGGCTCAGCGGATCGAGCAGGTGCCGCTGGATGGCGCGCTTGAGCGGGCGGGCACCATAGACGGGGTCGTAGCCCTGGTCGGCGACGAAGTGGAGGGCTTCGTCGCTGAGCGTGAGGTGGACATTTTGTTTCTCGAGGCGGGCGATGACGCGCTGGAGCTGGATTTTGACGATGGCGTCGAGGTCTTTGTCGCTGAGGCGGTCGAAGAGAATGGTTTCGTCAATGCGGTTGAGAAACTCCGGGCGGAAGTGCTTGCGCAGGGCGTCCATGACGCGGGCTTCGGCCTGTTCCTTGTTGCCATCTTCGGTGAGATACTGGCTGCCGATGTTGCTCGTCATGATGATGACGGTGTTTTTGAAGTCCACGGTGCGGCCCTGGCCGTCGGTGATGCGGCCGTCGTCCAGCACCTGAAGCAGGACGTTGAAGACGTCGCTGTGGGCCTTTTCGACTTCGTCGAACAGCACCACACTGTAAGGCCGGCGGCGCACGGCTTCGCTGAGCTGACCGCCTTCTTCATAACCGACGTATCCCGGCGGTGCGCCGATGAGACGGCTGACGGCGTGCTTTTCCATGTATTCGCTCATGTCGATGCGCGTCATGGCGGCTTCGTCGTCGAAGAGAAATTCGGCGAGGGCTTTGCTGAGTTCGGTTTTGCCAACGCCGGTCGGACCGAGGAAGAGGAACGAGCCGATGGGGCGGTTCTCGTCCTGCAATCCGGCGCGGGCGCGGCGCACGGCGTTGGAGACGGCTTTGATGGCATCGTTCTGGCCGATCACACGGGCGCGGAGGCGCTCCTCCATGTGGACGAGTTTGGAACGCTCGCCCTCCTGGAGCCGGCTCACGGGAATGCCCGTCCATGCGGCGACGACTTTGGCGATGTCCTCGTCGGTGACTTCCTCGCGCAGCAGCGTGGTCTTTTGCGCGGGAGACTGGCTCGCTTCCGCGAGTTGCTTTTCCAGGTTGGGAATGAGGCCGTACTGAATCTCGCCGGCGCGGGCGTAGTCGCCACGGCGCTGGGCCTGCTCCTGTTCGGTGCGCAGGCGGTCAATTTCCTCCTTCACTTTGCGGCTGGCCTGCACGGATTCCTTTTCCTTCATCCACTGCGCCTTGAGCGCCCCGGATTTTTCTTTGAGGTCGGCGATCTCTTTGTCGAGCCGCGCGAGGCGTTCCTTGCTGGCGGCGTCCTTTTCCTTTTTCAAAACCTGGCGCTCCATCTCGTGCTGCATCATCTCGCGCTCCAGCACGTCGATTTCCGTCGGCATGGAATCGAGTTCGATTTTGATGCGGCTGGCGGCTTCGTCCACGAGGTCGATCGCTTTGTCAGGCAGAAACCGGTCGGCGATGTAGCGGTCACTCAGTGTCGCCGCGGCAATGATGGCATTGTCCTGAATGCGCACGCCGTGGTGGACTTCGTAACGCTCCTTGAGTCCGCGCAAAATGGCGATGGTGTCCTCCACCGTCGGCTCGCCCACGAGCACCGGCTGAAAGCGCCGCTCCAGCGCGGGATCCTTCTCGATGTGCTTGCGATACTCGTCGAGCGTGGTTGCGCCGACGCAGCGCAGTTCGCCGCGCGCGAGCTGCGGTTTCAACAAATTGCCGGCATCCATCGCGCCCTCGGCCTTGCCGGCGCCGACGATGGTGTGCAGTTCATCGATGAACAGAATGATCTGGCCTTCGCTGCTGGTAACTTCCTTCAGGAATGCCTTGAGCCTCTCTTCAAACTCACCGCGATACTTCGCGCCGGCCATCATGCCGCCGAGGTCCATGCTGATGAGCCGTTTGTTCTTCAGTGAATCCGGCACGTCGCCGGCGACGATGCGGCGCGCGAGGCCTTCCGCGATGGCAGTCTTGCCGACGCCCGGTTCGCCTATCAACACGGGATTGTTCTTGGTGCGGCGGCTCAGCACCTGCATGACGCGGCGGATTTCCTCATCGCGGCCGATGACCGGATCGATCTTTCCGGCGCGCGCGCGGGCGGTGAGGTCGGTGCCGTATTTCTCCAGCGTCTGGTATTTCCCCTCCGGATCCTGATCAGCGACCTTCTGCGAACCGCGCACCGCTTTGATGGCGGTGAGCAGTTTGTCATGTGTCAGGCCGGAGGACTTGACGATGTCCTGCAACTCGCCCGGCTTCTTCGTCAGGGCGAGCAGCAGGTGCTCCACACTGAGGTATTCGTCCTTCAGCTTCTTCTGCTGGTCCTCCGCCTCGGTCAGGAGAATGCGCAGATCGTTCGACATGCCCAGGCCGCTGCTGCCGGTGACACTGGGCTGGCGGCTGAGGTGAATGGCGAGCGTGGAGGTCAGGGTGGAAAGCACCTCCGCGCCGAGGGCCTTTTCCAGGAGCGGTCGCGCGATGCCGCCCTCCTGCTCCAGCAGCGCACTGAGCAGGTGCGCCGGCTTCAATTCCGGATGACCGGCGCGCGTGGCGATGCTTTGCGCGGCGTTGATGGCTTCGGCAGTTTTGTGAGTGAGGCGTTCGGGATTCATTGATGCCTTGTCTTGCAGAAGGAATGCCCCGGAACCGGCTCCGTTGTCAAAACTTTAACACTCAAGGCCTTGATTACCCGACTGCCGGATTTCGGCCTGGGCCTGCACCGGTCAATATGTCCCGCATCCGGGCAAATGCGCCCGGGGGAATGCGACGCCCTGTCACGCCCGGACTACTCCGGCCACTCGGCTCCTTCGAGAATCCAGTTGCGCAGGATCTTCGTTTCTTCCGGCGTGAGGCGGTTGCCCACCGGCGGCATGGATTTCACCGGCGCATGCGTCAGGCTGAGATTGCGCACCATGAGGCTTTCGTCGGGCTTGCCGGGCACAATGCGGTATCCGTACGGCCCGCGGGCCATGGTGCTGCTGCGGCTCGTGAAATTGGCAAGGTGCGGAAACTGTTTGCCGTCGTGGCACGGCAGGCAGTTCTGATAGATGACTGGCCGGATGTGCTTTTGATAATCCACCGGCCCGTGGAGCGCCTCCTGAATGACGGCATCGCTGAGCACAGACGGCCCCACCGGCGCGGTCTCCGGTCCTTCGTCGGGTGTGTGGGTGCACGCGGCGAAAAGACACACCGTGAGAACGGCGGAGATGGAGGGAAGTCGGTTCATGCCCGTTGCATAGCGAACCCGGCGGCAGATTTCCAGCAGGGAATTGCCCGTCCCGGGAATGGCGCGAGGCCTGCGCACGAAGCCGTAACAAGGCCCGTCCCGGCCTTGTCGTACGAGCACAGCCAGTGTCACGACAAGCCTCCTGCGGTTCCTTTTGCGGTTCGAGCATATGGCGCGGCCTGCGCCTCCGGCTTCACCGGGAAGCCGCAGTCAAAGCCCGCGCCAGCCGGTCCACGTCGCCGGGTTCGTGCGCCGCGCTGAAGGTGAGGCGCAGCCGCGCGGTGCCGCGAGCGACGGTGGGATAGCGGATGGCGGGAATCAGACAGCCGGCGTCCAGCAGGGCCGCGCTGCGCTGCAACGCCTCCGCCTCTCCGCCGATGACGAGCGGCACGATGGCGCTCTGCGGCTCGCGCACGGCGCCGTTCATCCTCCCAGCGAAGCGCGCCAGAAGGCTCCAGAGTTTGGCGCGGCGCACTTCGCCCACGGGACCGGGAAGCATGTCCCGCACGACATCACCGGCCGCAGCAGCCACGGCGGGCGGGGGCGCCGTGGAATAGATGAAACTGCGCGCGCGGTTGATAAGCAGATCGATGAGTGAACGCGTGCCGCAGATGTAACCGCCGTGCAGCCCGGCGGCCTTGCTGAGCGTTCCCATGTGAATGTCAGGCACGATGCCCGATTCGTCCGCCAGTCCCCTGCCCTGCGCGCCGCAAATGCCGAATGCGTGCGCTTCATCCACCATGAGCAGCGCGCCGTGCTCTTGTGTCAGGGCCGCGATTTCGGCCAGCGGCGCGCGGTCGCCGTCCATGCTGAAAATGCTTTCCGTCACCACCAGCACCCGCGCGTGCGCCGGTGCTTTGGCGCGGGTTTTGGCGAGCAGTTCCGCCAGACGTTCCGTGCGATTGTGCGGAAAGACGCGCAGCACCGCTCCGCTGAGCCGCGCGCCGTCAATGAGGCTGGCATGGCAGAGCTTGTCGAGAATCACCGTATCCTCCGGCCCCAGCAAAGCGGTGAGGGTTCCCACCGCGGCGGCATAGCCTGACGAAAATGTCAGCGCCGCCCCGGTGCCCTTGAACGACGCCAGCGCCTCCTCCAGCGCCGCGTGCGGACTTTGCGTGCCGCACACCAGCCGCGAAGCGCCCGATCCCGCGCCCCAGCGCTCCACGCCGCGAATCAGCGCCTCCTTCACTTCCGGCGACGACGCGAGCCCGAGATAGTCGTTGGAGGAAAAATTGAGCACCGCCCGCCCGTCCACGTCCACGCGCGGCTGCTGCGGGCCGTCCACCCGCCGCAGCGTGCGCAAGAGCGAGGCTTCGCGCAGAGCGTGGAGTTCTTCGTCGAAAGTGCGCATGTCAGAGGTTCAGAGAAGAGCCACAGATGGATGCAGATAAACACGGATTTGCACGAAGCGCGCGGCGGGTTCGGCCACGGACCCCGGTGGCATGGGCTGATTCGCCTACTTGCTCAGCAGCGGAGTGGAGACGAGGCGCAGCACCTCCATCGGGATGAAGAACGGATCCGGCAGCGTGGAGAGCCTGCCATAGCAGACCAGCGCGTTCGGGGACGGCAGCGGGGCGAGGCTGAGAGTGACGGTGGCCGGGCGTTCGTCCGCGGGCTTTTCGCCCCAGGCCTTGTACTGGATCGCCACCGAGGCGGCGGGCTTTTCGAGAGCAGTCAGGGCTTCGGCCGGTTTTTCCAGCCAGCGCTCGGCGCTGAGGGTGCCGAGCCGCGAGGCGAGGTTTTCCGCAGCTCCGTTCAGGAGCAGAGCGGTCACATCCTGACCGGCGCGCGCAGCGGTCCACTCCTGCTTGAAGCCGTCGTAATTCAATTCGACCGGAGGGGATTCGCCGACGGTGACCACCATGCGCTGCAGCTGGATCAGCGAGAAGGACATCAGGGACAGCGTGCGCCACCTGATGAAGCTTTGCGGGATGGCGGAGGGGATCTCGGGTCCGATGCGATAGACAAAAGCATCGCCTTCATAGTTGGCGAAGATGTGACCGTCCTGACGAATGGAGATGCGCAGACTGCGGCTGTTTTCCTTCGTCATGGGAGTAAGCTGATCCAGGGTGCGGTGCCGCCCGGCGGCGAAGGTGACGATGTAGTCCGGCGCATCGAGCGCGAATTCCTTCGGATCGGTCAGGGAATCGCTCACAAAGTCGAGCACGTCCCCGTCGTTCACCGCCTCGATGAGTTTTTCGAGCTGCTCGACGGCGGCGTCATTCCAGTCGCCGCCGGCGAGCGGACGCCACGACCATTTGTTGCCCACACGCGCCAGCGTCAACGAGTCGCCCGGCGTGCGCACTTCCACAGTGCTCATCACGCCCGGCTCCATCATGACCGGCAGCTTGCGGCTGCGCAGCGGCGAGGGTGAGTCCACCAGCGCGAAGTAATCCACCGTCTCTCGCTTCACTTTGAAGGCCGCCTTGCGCTGCGCATCGCGGCAAATGGCGGTCGCGTCCTCCGCCGCCGCACCGTTGGCCGCAGCGTCGGCGTAAAAGGAAAGCGTCGTGCCTTTGGCCCCGGCGCCGGCGGGAAACACCGTGACCTCCACGAGCGGCTTGTCAGTCGTCTCTGAATACGGCAGCCAGCTCAGCACCTTGAGCCCGCAAATTTCGGCGATCAGTTCGCCGGTGACTTTCGGATCGGTGGAGGCGCCGGCGAGCGGACGGGTGATGAGCCACGGCCCGGGTTCTGTGCCGGGCGGAAGCGCACGGCTCAGTTCGACCTCGCCTTCACCGACGCGCATCACCACTTTGGCCAGTTCGTTTTCCTGGTAGCGGCAGGCCCGCTGATCGCGCCACGACTCCAGCGGACGGGCCAGCAGCTGCCGCAGGTCGGGCTCCACCAGATAAATGTCAGGGCGGCTGGGCACGCTGTCGAACTGCACGTAGGCGGCGCCGCCGAGCGGGGCGGTTTTTCCCACCCGCGCCTGCGCCAGCGTTTTGCCGCCGGCGTCGAGCCACGAGACACGCCAAACTCCGGCGTCGTCGAGTCCGAGGGAAGCGGCGCTGACCTCGCCGTCTTCGACTTCCCCGCGGGCGAGAATGTCGGCGATGCGCGCCGTCTCCAGATAGCCCAGCAGCTGATTGACGCCGTCGCCGTCGGCGCGGTCGGGCACCCCTTTGGTCATTTCCCACGAGCCGTTCGCCTGACGCCGCAGCGCGATTTCCACGGTGCTGCTCCGGAGGTCGATGCCGGCGACGTCCGCGGGTTTCACATCCACGGTCAGTTTCTCGCGGTCCATGTGCTGCGCCGTGCCGCTCCAGTCGAAGAGCAGATGCCCCTGGAGACGCACGGGACCGCTGCGTTCCTTGAGCAGCAGCCACGCCGCGGCGCCCAGAGTGAGCAGCAGAAGAATGAGCGTGGTGCGCGTTTTCATGGTTAGGAGCGGCGCGTGCTCCAGATGAGCAGGCCGGTCATGAGTGCGGCGAGCGGCAGCACGACGGTGCAGATGAGCAGCACGCGCTTCCACTGCGGCGGCTTGATGGCGATGGAAAAGAGCGAGCGCGCCTTGTCGGTGCTGCTGTCATTGGGCGCGGCCTCCTCGCGGTGGAGCAGCCAGTTCATCGAGCGGGTGAGGAAGTCGAAATTCGCCGGTGCGGCCGGGGGCAGACAAAGTCCCATGTTGCCCACCACCACCATGCGGCTGCTCTGCACCTGGAGCCGCGGATCCGGCGAAGCGCCGCGTTCCACGGCCACGGCCACGCTGAGCGGCTGCGCCGTGTCCTCACCGCGGTCAAAGAGCGGCATCTCCAGCGTCCAGTTGGTTTCGCCCCAGAAGTCCGGCCCCGGCTGGAGCAGCGGGGTGAGCTGGATGTTCTCGTTCTTCACCTTCTCCAGATCCGGCAGGAGACGGAGCGAGCGTGTCTGACCTGGCAAAATGGTGGCGCGGTTTTCCAGTCCGCGGGTGATGGCGGCACCGGGCAGAAACTGGGCGTCCACGGCGAAGTGTTTGATCGGTCCGGCGGGCGTGCTGCGGGCGTGCAGCACGCGGTCGGCGCGCACTTCGACTCCGTACTTTTTCAGCCAGGCGTTGAGTTCCGGGCTCTCGTGTTCGGGATCGAGCAAAATGAGCAGCGAGTTGCCCGGGGTTTCAAAGTAATGCGACAGATCCTCCTGCTGCTGCTCGCCGAAAATCGTGGTGGCGGCAAAAATGAGACTCCGGAACCGCGGCATGATGGCCGGCTCCTGCAGCGCCAGCCACGGCTCGAGTTCGATGTTCTGCGACGAACAGACACCGGAAATCACATGCGAGTAGCTCCATGTTTTCCCGGGATTCCCGGGATCCGGCTGATGGTTCACAAAGCCGATGCCCGCCGCGATGCCCACCAGCGGACGCTCCGGCTCGGTCACTTCCGCGAGGGCGGTGTTGAGCAGCGACTCCCCGCGAAAGGCGAGGGCGATGTTCTTCTCCGGGTCGCGCAGATAGAACGCCTCCTGGGGGATCCACTTGTAGAAGTATTTGTCTTCGCCTTCCGGAGTTTTGTGAGGATTCACCGCCTGCACCATGACGCCCTCGGCGCGCGGCGGCAGGGCCATGCCGGATTTCTGACTGGTGTTGAAATGCTCCCACGCCTCGGTGTCGCGCCGCGTATCGATGAACTCCGCCTTGAGCCGCGGGCCCAGATGTTTGGAATACTGATCGAGCAGCGGCTGGAGGTCCTGCTCCAGCTCGAGGTCCCGCGGCGTGAGCACGGTGACCCGCACCGGCTCCTTGATGCCGCCGAGGAACTGCTCCGTCGTCTGCGCGAGAGTGAAGTTCCGGTCGTAGGTGAAGTCCCACTGCTTCCAGCGCCGGTTGGCGATGTAATTCGCGGCGAGGAACAGCAGGATGCCCAGGATCACCTGGAAGGCGACATTCACCCCGATGCGTCCGCGGTGAATGTGATCCGGCGGCGCAGCGGCGGCGGCGGCTTCGGGTTTGGCGGCGGCGGACGGTTCCTCGTTCATCGTGGGGGACAAAAAGTGTCAGGCTCTCCAGCGGCGGTATTCCAGCACCTGATGTGTCAGGGCCAGCAGCAGCACCGTGAAGCTGAGATAATAAACCACCGGCCGCGTGTCCAGCAGGCCCTTGGCGAAGTTTTCCATGTGCTCCGGAATGCTGATGTGCTGCACGAGGCTGTGCAGTTCCACCGGATGCTCCCGGGCCTGGGTTTTGAGAAAATCGCCGATCAGAAAGTGCAGCGTGATCAGGGCGAAGGCGGTGATGGCGGCGATGATCTGATTCTTTGTCAGGGCGCTGGCCAGCGTGCCCAGCGCGAGATGAAACAGTCCCGTCAGGAGCATGATGATCCAGCAGCCGGCCATCGCGCCCGGCGGGAACTGCACCTCGCCCTTCATGACCCAGTAAAGCACCGCGAAGTAAATCAGCACCGGCAGCCACAGCACGATGTAGAAAATGACCGCGGCGCCGTACTTCGCCAGCAGCACCTGACCCGCCCGCACCGGCGCCGTGAGCAGGCTCTCCAGCGTGCCCAGCTTCTGCTCCTCGGCGAACAGCCGCATCGTCAGGAGCGGAAAGAGAAACGGATAGTAAAACCAGAACCACTTGGGAAAAAACGTCCATTCCACCACGCTGCGGGTCTGCGGCTTCTCCGCGAGGTGCTGCACCGCCCAGCTGAACGAAAAGCCGCTCATGGCCATGAACAGCGCCAGCACCACCCACGCGACCGGGGAAAGGAAAAATCCCCGCAATTCCTTGCCGAGCAGAATCAATAACGTGCGCATGATGCCTTGAGAGAAATGGGAAGGGGGGGAACCGCCGCGCGAGCCTGACGCCGCGGGTAGGGCAATCCTCTACCGGGGCCGTTTCCGGGTGACAAGCTGGAATCTGGCAAGCGCGCCGGCACCGCCATTCCGCCCTCCTGCCGCCGCTCCTGGCCCGTATTCAGCCGGACCAGGCGGTGAATTCACGGCCTCCAGTTCTCCCGCCGCAGGACGCAAACACCCGGCAGGATTCGGCGGTATTATTTAAGATTACTTGAATTATTTATTGCCAACTCCAGGCCCGGCCCCTAAAAATGCCGCGCCGACCAGGAATCCTCTCTCCCTCGCGCCAACCCGAACTCACCATGGGCTATGACCGCCCTCCCTGAACCTGCTTCCACTCTCCGGTTTTCCTGTCCCGCCTGCCATGCCGAACTGGCGGTGCCTGCCGAACTCGCAGGTGTCGAGGGCCCCTGCCCCTCCTGCTTCCAGAGCATCAGGGCTCCGCTGGCCGCACCCCCTCCAGCGCCGGTCAACGAACCTGTCTCACCCCTCACATGGCAGAGCAGCGACGTCCCCATTCTCCCTCCTGGACCCGTCTGGCCTCCGCCCGTTCCGGCACCCGGGGCCAACACCCTCGCAGCGCTGCCGGAAGCCATCCTGACGTC
This sequence comes from uncultured Akkermansia sp., assembly GCA_964523105.1. GTDB lineage: Bacteria > Verrucomicrobiota > Verrucomicrobiia > Verrucomicrobiales > V1-33 > V1-33. Next base: position 118,320 of record CAZFZN010000005.1, on the reverse strand, counting down.
GCCCGCATCACTTCCGCCTGAAGCCGCACAGCAGCACCGGATCATGCAGGCAAACTTGAATACCTCCGCCGCCACGCGGGATTTCCGTCCCCGCCGTGCCATCCCCGCGCCGGAAGAGCCTTCGGATGACACATGGAGAGACCGGCATCTCAAACAGCAGCGCTCTTCGCGCCGGGCGCGCCGCGCCGAGCGGGCGGCGCAGGAGTTTCTGGACTCGCGGGGTTTTCGCATCGCCCGGGTATCGCTCATTCTGCTTTCCGGGGCCATGCTCGCCTTCCTGTTCCACTATCTCCAAACGCATCAGTGGCAGTTTCCGGGAATGACCTCCGCCGCGGCCGTCGAGGCGCCGCGCACGCCCGCGCCGAAAGTGCGGCCGGTGGGCAGTGATGTGAACGAATTGATGACCGACGACGACACGGAAATCCCGCCGGCCTCCGACACCATTCCCGCCGCCACCGGGGCCGGCACCGTCGCCGCGCAGCCGCGTTAGGCCTGACGCTTCGTCTCAGGGGCGCGGAGCCGTGCCGAAACCGGTTTTGAGCAGGACCGCGCCGGCAGCGCTGTGCACACAGCGCCGGTCCGCGCCGAGACACGCGGGCACCAGCAGAAACTCCCCGGCGCGAAACGGCCGGCCGGCGCATTCGACCGCACCACTCACCACCGTGAGCACCGAGAACTCACCGGCGCGCCCCCACTGCACCGCCTCGTTTCCGCACAGTTCCACCTGCTCCACCCGAAAGTGCGGACAATCGACGAGCACTCCGTCCGTTGCATGGCCTGTCGCCGGCGCGGTGTCGGTAAAATCGATGCAGCGCAGCGACTCCGCGACATGCAGCGCCCGCGGCCGGCCGTCGAGTCCGGGACGGTTCCAGTCGAACACGCGGTAGGTGGTGTCGCTGTTCTGCTGAATCTCGAAAATCACCAGCCCTCCGCCAATGGCATGCAGCCGTCCCCCGGGCACGAAAATAAAATCACCGGTGCGCACCGGCAGCCGGTGCACCGACTGCTCCACCGTGCCCCCGCGAATCGCCCTGGCAAACGATTCGCGGTCCGTGCCGGGCTTCACGCCCATGTAAAGCACAGCGTCCGGATCCGCTTGGGCGATGAACCACATTTCCGTCTTCGGCTCCCCGCCCATCTCAGCGGCGATCTCCGCCGGCGGATGCACCTGAATGCTGAGCCGGTCGCGCGCATCGAGAATTTTGATGAGCAGAGGAAACCGCTCCGAATCCGGCGCGCCGTCGCCGAAGATTTCCGGCCGGCGCGTTTGCCAGAGTTCATGCAAGGTCAGGCCGGCGAGCGGCCCCTCCGCCACCACGCTTTGCTCCGCTGTGCGGTCCACCACTTCCCAGCTCTCCCCGATGGGCGCCGTGCCCGGCAATGCGCGCCCGTAGAGCGCCGCCAGTTCGCGCCCGCCCCACACCCGCTCCATGTAGAGCGGACGCAGACGGATTGGTTCTGTCAGGACGGCGTCAGCCATGCGCGCTCACTGACGGAGTATCCCGCCAGTGTCAATTCCTTCCGCGGTGCACGCGCAGCGCCGTGCACTTGAGATACTCCGCCTCACGAAACGCGGCCGCGTGGTCGGGCGCATGACCTAAAGTCCACAGGCATTCCGCTGCCCGGCCCTGCGCGGCGCGCTCCACGGCGCGGAAGAACTCCTCCGCACTGACATGCGCCGAGCAGGACGCCGCCACCAGCACACCGCCTGGCTTCACCTGCCGCAGCGCATCCGAGGCCAGCCGTTCGTAAGCCGCGATGGCTCCCGCCCGCTCTGATTCCCGTTTTGCCAGGGAGGGCGGGTCCACGATGACCAGATCGAAGCTCCGGCCGCGCTGCGCCAGCCACTCGAAGGCATCCGCCAGCACCGCTTCGCGCCGGCACGCCGCCACCGCCGGCAGGTCCGCGTTCAGGGCGAAATTCCGCGCGCCCGCCTCCAGCGCGTGACGGCTGATGTCCAGATCGATCACGCTGCGCGCTCCGCCGCGCGCCGCATAAAGCGAGAAACCGCCGGAAAAGCTGAAGGCATTGAGCACCTCCGCGCCACGCGACAACGCCTCTACGCGGCCACGGTTCTCCCGCTGGTCGAGAAAGAACCCCGTCTTCTGCCCGCACCGCACTTCAGACTCAAAACGCAGCCCGTTCTCCAGGAACACCACCGTCTCCTCACTCACCCCGCGCACCACGCCTTCGCTCACGCCAAAATCCCGCTGCGCCGTCTCTGCAATATTCCGGCTCAACCGCAGCACGATGCCGCCCGTTGTCAGCGCCCGCTCAACAAGTGTCAGGACTTCTTCCAGCCGCGGCAGCCACACGGCCGAGTAAAGTTTCAGCACCAGTGTGCCCGCATAACGATCCAGCACCAGCCCCGGCCAGCCGTCGCTCTCACCGTTGATGAGCCGGTATCCCGTCGTGTCAGGACCGAACAGCCCCTCACGTTTCGCCAGCGCCGTGCGCAGCCGCTCCCGCCACCACGCCGCATCCACGGTCACCGGTTTTCCCGCATGCAGAATGCGCACCCGCATCGGCGACTCCGGGTCGTACAATCCCACCGCCATGAACCTGTCATCCCGGCCGTAAATCACCGCCAGTTCCCCGGCTCCGCCTGCGCGATTCTGCTCCCGCACACTTTCGGAGAACACCCACGGATGCCCCCGGCGCACCGCTTTCTCCGCCGCGGGAGAAAGCCGCAGTCGCAGTCGCGGCAGGGTTTGACTCATGCCCGCATCACGCCCCGGCCCCGCCGCCGCGCAAGGTGACAGTCGCGCGACTGACATGAACGCCGGCGCGGGCGGCGGCGGGGAACGGCAAGGGAGGATTGGGCGGTCAGGGAGCAGTTGCAGGGCGCAGCGCCAGTTCTGCCAGGGGGCGCACGGTAACTTTTTCCGCCAGCGAATACTCCCGCGTGCCGGGGTAAAAGACCGTGAGTGAGTCCAGCCGCAGGTCCTGCATAGCCGTGCGCATGGAAGGCGTGAGGCGCGGGGCGTCGGCGCGTTTGCATTCGATGCCGTGGCGGCGTCCGTCTTTGAACAGCAGCAGATCGAGTTCCGCCTGATTGTGCGTCGCCCAGAAGTAAGCCTCATCCGGCGCGTGATGACGGATGGCTTCCTCGATGGCGTAGCCTTCCCACGAGGCTCCGAGTTTCGGGTGCGTGTGCAGTTCCCCGGCGCTGCGGATCCCGGCCAGGGTGTGAAAGAGGCCGCTGTCGCGAAAATAGACTTTCGGGGATTTCACCTGACGCTTGCCCAGATTCTCGAACCACGGCTGAAGCTGCCGCACCATGAACACGCCGCAGAGCGCATCCAGATACCGGCGGCAGGTGGGTGGGGAGACTCCCATACTGGCGGCGATTTCGGAAGCGTTCCAGATTTGGCCGTGATAGTGCGCCAGCATGGTCCAGAACCGCAGGAGTGCTGCGGGCGGAAGGCCAGGCACCAGCAGCGCCATGTCGCGTTCAATGAAGGTGCGGACGAAGTTCCGCCGCCATGCCTCGCTGTCGGCATCGGACTCCGCGAGATAGCTCAACGGAAACCCGCCGCGCAGCCAGTGGCGCTCCTGATTTTCCGCGCCGGTCTCGGCCAGAGAAAAGCCCTGCAGTTCCACCACCTCCATGCGCCCGGCGAGGGACTCGGACGACTGCCGCAGCAGGTCCGGGCTGGCGCTGCCGAGGAGGAGAAAGCGCGCGGGCAATGGCTGCCGGTCGGCCAGCACCCGCAGCACGGGAAACAACTCCGGCCGGCGCTGCACTTCATCGATCACCACCAGTCCGGTCAGCCCTTCCAGCGCGGTCTTCGGTTCATCCAAACGGGCCAGACTCACGGGGTCTTCGAGGTCGAAGTACCCCGGTGCCGCCGCATCGAGAAGCATACGCGCCAGCGTGGTCTTGCCGCATTGCCGCGGCCCGGTCAGCGCCACCACCCGGCTGCGGCGCAGGGCGTTTTGGAGCGTGGCAAGGGCTTCGGACCGGGTGAGCATGGCGGATATTACCATGAAAATTGAAAATGTCGCGTTCGATTTTCATGGTTAAGCTCACCAAGGGGAAGGGATGACCTTGGCATCTACCGTCCCGGAAGGACGACCGAGAGTAGCCGGTGGTGGAGCGAGGAACGAGCGGAACCACCGGATGACGAACCCACCCCATTGCCATCGCCGCCCCGGCAGGGGTGGGAGAATCGTCTGGATACTTCCCCGTCGCGGAGGTCTGGGGCACGTCCGTATTTGAGTGGCCTCCGGCAGGGTGGAAGATGGCGGATAAAAGCATGCCACTCCCAGTTGGACCCTTGCCGCCCAAGGCCGCCCTGGCCATGCTCGCGGGAATTATGCCTTCACGCGATCCGCAGTCCTTTCAGGAGTTTCCCGAGCCGGAGTTTCCGGGTGAGAGTGATTGTCGTCGCAATTGTCACGAGGGATGCTCTCAACATCACACCTCGTTAACCCAATGCAGTTGAGTACATCCCAGAGAGTTATCTACGACCGTGCGGCACGAAGGATTCTTGCTGCAGCTGCTTCCGCGGCTGTGGAATTAAGTCTTGCGAACATGAAGCTAAGGCGGCTTCCACCGGAAATTGGTTATTGTACAAAACTCAGGCGGCTCGACCTCCGTCTAAATGGGCTGCATGAATTGCCCGATGAAATTGCAAAGTGCGAGCAACTTGCAGATTTGGAACTGGGTCACAATCGGTTCGCCAAGTTCCCAGACATAATTGTCCGCTGTAGGGGGCTGGATCACTTGGGGCTAGCTGGTAACAGGCTCAGGACACTGCCCGAATCCATTAACGGGTGCTCGCGGCTTATCTTCCTGGATGTGTCCTTTAACAGGTTGGAGGCGCTGCCCAATTCCATCCGCTCACTCAGCCACTTGAAGCATCTTCACCTAGATCACAATCCCGCGCTAAAAATCGCCCCCGAATTACTGCGAGTCGCCCACGATGGCAGGGCTGTCGTTTTCTACCGTGGCAAACGGCCTGTGGCCCCTGCGCATGAAATTCTGGATCACTACTTTTCACGATTCACCCAAGGCGAGAAGCCCCTGAACGAAATCAAGATGATCCTCGTGGGTCGTGGGGGGACTGGGAAGACTTCACTGGTGGAACGGCTGGTGTGGAAGTCGTTTGATGCTCACAAAAAGGAGACGCCGGGAATTTCCCTGACGGATTGGACGATGCCGGATGGGGAGGGGGAGCCGGTGACGGCGCATGTGTGGGATTTTGCGGGGCAGGTGATCGCGCAGGCGATGCATCAGTATTTCTACAGTCAGCGGACGATTTATCTGCTGGTGCTGACGGGGCGGGAGAACAGTGAGCGGGCGGATGCGGAGAAGTTCCTGCGGCTCATCGCGGCGTATGGGATGGAGCGCGGGGACGATGGGAAGGACAAGGGGCCGCCGGTGCTGGTGATTTTGAACAAGTGGGAGGACTCTGGCAGTGCGCGGCCGAAGCTGGATCGCGAGGGACTGCGGCAGCGGTATCCGTTCATCGTGGACTTTATGGAGACGGACTGTGCCACGGAGTATGGGCTGGAGAAGCTCCGGGCGCGGCTGCATGAACTGGTGGATGCGCTGCCGTATGTGCGTGCTCCGTGGGGCAAGCACTGGGCGGCGGTGAAGGATGAACTGCGCTCGTTGACGGCGCAGCGGGCGCACATTTCCTATGAGGAATACCGCAGGGTGTGTGCGCGGAACGAGGTGCGGGAGGAGCGGGAGCAGGACAGTCTGGCAGCGGCACTGCACGCGCTGGGGCTGGCGCTGAATTTCCGCAACGACCCGCGGCTGTGTGACAGCACGGTGCTGAGCCCTCACTGGCTGGTGGAGCACAGCTACGGCATCATCCGCTGGGCGGAGGCGCACGGCGGGCGGCTTCTGCGCGCGGAACTGGCGCAGGCGATGCCGGAGGAGAAGGACGCGATGATGAGGGACTATATGGCGCGGATCATGGAGCGGTTTGAGATCGTGTATGCGCTGGAGGGCCGGGGCACGCCGGATCAGCCGGAGGAGTGGCTGGTGCCGCAGGCGCTGCCAGCGAACAGCAAAGGCACCGTCGCATTTCACGACGCTTCGCCGCAGGAATGTACGCGCCTGCGCTATCGCTACCGGGTGCTGCCGGAGGATTTGGTGCCGAAGTTCATTGTGCGTACGCATTCGTTCATAGAGGCCGATCATGTATGGAGCACCGGCGTCATTTTGGAGAAGAACGGCGCGCGAGTGCTGGTGCGCATGGAGGCAGACGTGGACCGCGTGGTGGAGATTACTGCGCTGGGACCGGAGGACGCGCGGCGGGATCTGGCGGGTCTGGTGATGGAGGAATTCCGCCGTATTCATATGCTCACACCCACACTACAGCCCGTGGAGGAGACGGAGGTGATTGTGATGGGAATGGACGTCGGCACAAAGGACATCGGTGTCGCGATGCACTCAGAGTGGGTGCCGGTAAAGCGGCTGGAGGTGGACGAAGCGATGTTGCGCAAGACGGCAGTGGGCTTGCCGGACGGCGACACGGTGCAGGTGGACCCGGTGCCGGAACTGAATGAATTTACCAAACCGGATGCCCGCGATGACTCGTGGAAGCCCACAGTCTTCATCAGCTATGCGCACGAGGACGACAAACAGCGGAAGGCACTGCAACTGCGGCTGAACATTCTGGCGAATCAGGGGCTTATTGACCGCCGCGACAGTGTCTGGTACGACCGAAAGCTGCGCGCGGGTGAGGATTGGGATGCAGAGATCAAGACCCAACTGGAGCAGGCAGACGTGATCGTACTGCTCATTAGCGCGCACTCGCTGGCGAGCACTTATATTCACACGGTCGAGCTGAAGCGTGCGCTGGAACGCGCCGCCGCGGGCGAGGTGGTGGCGGTGCCGGTGATCCTGGATGGCACGGATTGGCAGAAGGCGGAGTTTCCGGAACTGGACCTGAAGCTGAGCCGCTTTCAGGCACTCTGCGCGGACCGGCCGGTGCTGAAGACCAGCCCGCAGCGTGATGCGTGGGAGCGGGTGGAGACGGAGCTGCGGGAAATCCTGACGAAGCTGAAAACGCGCGGGCCGCAGCGGAGGTGAGGGCGCGCGAACGGGAGGCGTAGCGTGGGCATTCTGCCCACATGCCTTCCATGCTCCAGCCTGTGGGCAGGATGCCCGGGTTACAGTTCAGAGAATCACGGCTGAATGCGTGCGCGCCAGTAGCGGCGCTGGTCGGTGCGCGGGAGGTTCACGTCCGTCGTCGCGGCGATGGCGGTGATTTGGGCGCCCCAGTTGGTCCAGGCGGAGAGGTCGGTGGTGCTTTCGAGCTGATAAACGTGCGTCGGCTCGGTGCTGAAGGTGACCTGGCTGACGCCCGCGCCGGCGTCGAGCACGGCGATGACGTCCGGCGGCAGGGCGTTGCGTTTGCCGGGCGTGGGGGCGGGACTGACGATGCCGGCGGTGCTGTCAGGGTAGCGGCCTTCGCTTTGGTTGGCGGTCTGCTGGCCGAAGGTGACGAGGTCCACGAGCGTGCCGTCGGGCGTGTAGAGCGCGAGCTGTTCACCGGCGGCGCGGAGGGCGAAGCTGGTGTGGAGCTGGCCGGGCGTGAGGCCATTCTGCTCCGGTTCGTTGTCGGCCCAGACGAGCAGCCAGCCGCCGGCGGGAATGACGGTGCCTGACGGAATCTGGAACTGGTTCACATTGGCGGTGGTGTCGGTGAGGTAGAAGCCGCCGAGGTTCACCGGCGCGGCGCCGGCGTTGTGCAGTTCGAACCAGTCTTCGTAGCTGCCGTCGGCGGGATCGGGGAAGCCGCCGTCGCTGGAGTTGTCGGCCATCCATTCGTTGATGGTCACGGGCGGGAGCGGCGGCGGGCCGGTGACGGTGATGTTCACATTGAAGCTGCCGACGACCGCGCCGGTGCGGCTGAGGCCCTGGACAGTCAGGGCGTTGTTTGCGGAATAAAGGGTTAGCGGGAGGTTCCAGTTCGTCTGGCTCGTCCAGACGGGAGTGTACTCCACGCCATTGATGAGGAAGGTCTTCACGCCGGGCGGCGCGGTGCCGGTGAGGGTGAGGATGCCGTCGGCGTCACTGATGTCGCTGCTGCCGCTCAGCGCGAAAGTGGTGCCGGGATACGCGGCGTTGAGCTGGGTGAGGATGTAATTGCGCCGGTCACTGATGTAGGTTTTCACGGTGCTGACCTGGCCGGCGCTGGCGGTGATGCCGTTGGCGGCGAGGCCGGCGACCATGCGGTCGATGTGCGCATTCACCGTCGCTGTGACCATCGGGCCGTCCACCGCCTCGCGATAGGCGCACCACATGGCGCGGCGGAAGGCGGGCTGAGTGCGGAACTTCGTGCACAGCGGATCCTGGGTGCTCGCTTCGAGCCCCGTGGTGGCGGCGTCGCCGACAAGCCCGAAGCTGAAATCGATGTCCCACGCCGTCATCGCCCACGGTCCCTGCGTGGGTTTGTAGATGTACATGTTTTTGCCGTAGGTGTAGCCCCAGGTGTCCCAGTTTCCGGCGATGCGCTGCACGGCGAGCGCGCGCATCCACGAGTCCTGGTCAATGACAGGATCGAGGGCATTGAAGAAGGCGGGATCCGTGCCGCTGGTGCCTGTATTGAAGGCATCGACGAGCGCGTCGAACGGCGCCCAGTGGTTCGCTGAATCCGCCACCGACCGCGCGGCCCACTGATAGCGGTAGGCGGCATTCTTGTGCACGCCGCCGGTGGTGGTGCGTTTGGTGAGGAAAGCCCGCAGGGTGGTGCCGAAGGTGCTGCCGTCGTCGGCGTATTCGATCCAGTCCTGCGCCTTGTGCAGCGCGCCGTCGTTATCGCCCGGCCAGTATTCATCGATCCAGTCGCCGTTGGGCTGCTGCGTGTCTTCAAAAACGGTCTGCCGCTGCAGGCCGTTGACCCACACGCGGCAGAAGCGGCGGTGCAGGCTTTGCAGTCCCAGCCGGCGGGCGATCCACCAGATGGTCTGCTCGCGGATGAGCGACGAATCATCGCCGAAAGTGCCAGGGCCGCAGAAGAGAAAGTCCGTGGTGCCGAGCAGACGGTCGTCTTCCGGCACGGTGCAGTCATAGTCGCAGTTGTTGCCCACGGGGCTGTTGAATCCGCCGCTGTGCCACGGGCTGCCGCTGTACTGCGCGGTGGCACTGTAGATGGGGCGGAAGTTGTTGTACACCATCGTCACATCGAGCGGCGTGTTGCTGTTCTTGAGGCGCGTGGACCATGTGTTGAGGGTGGCCTGGGTCATCCACAGGCGATAGGTGCCGAGCGAGCCGGCGGAATTCCCCTCGCCCCAGCGCACGAGGCATTCTTTGCCATCCGCGGGGAATGCGGAAGCGGCCCCTGCGCTGTCATAGGCCGCAATGGTGAAGGCGGCGAGAGTGCCGTTCGCCTGCGCCGGAATTTCTCCGCTGAAGATACCGGCGCCGCGATAGCTCATGACCACCGTGTTCACTGTCGCCGAGGGATCGAGCCGGTAGCGCAGCAGGGCGAGGCCGATGCCGTCGCGGTCGTCGAGTTTTGCATACACTGTCACCGGCTGCGCCGCGGGAGGAATCACCGGGCGGTGCGTGACCTCGAATATCGCCGGGCCGCCGTTGGCGGAGTTCGTGGAATTCACCGCGCCGGGCGTGCCGGGCGTGTAGCCTGCGGGGAGGATGTTGCCCGTGGCCTCCAGCACGCCGCCGGCGAGGCGCAGCAGGATTTCCGGATGGCCGCGCAGCCACTTCACTTTGGCGCGAATGGTGGCGGTCTGATTCGCCGTCAGGGTGGTGGTGAGCGGCACCGTGAGGCGATTGCCCGCCAGATCGCCGCGGCCCGCAGCGCGGAGGTGCATGCAACCGGCGCCGCTGAAACCGGGTGACTCCACCGTACTGGCATCGTGTGTGCCCTGGATGAGCCATGAGGCTGCGCCGGATTCGAAGCCCGGGTTCGTCACCACATTCGCGCCGGCGCCCTGCATCACCTCGATGTCATCGATGAGGCACTCGCCTTCGCCCAGCAGCATCACGTGCAGGCGGTTGATGGCAGAACCGCTGCCGTTATCCATCACGCCGGTGTGCTGGATCGTCACCCAGCCCTGCTCTGCCGGCTCGCTGCTGCCGGCCCAGTTACGAGCGAAGCGTCCGTCGCTCAGAAGGTCGCGCTTTTCCAGGGACGATCCGCCGCCGTCGCTGTCGCGGCCCCAGCGCCCGCCGGTGCCGTAGGTGACTTCATCCACCACGACATAAACCGTGCCCGTACCGTCAGGATCGGGCTGCGGCATTTCCAGACGCAGCCGTTCGCCGGTGCCCCCGTTGAGCTTGCCGGAGAAGGCATCGATCGCGAGCGCGGCCCCCGTGGCGATCGTGGTGCCGGCGGGAATCTCATGGGTCACGCCGCCGCTGAGACGCCAGCCGCTGACATCGAGCGGCCCGCCCGTAAGGTTGGTGATCTCCACGAACGGCAGCTGCGCGCTGCCGGTCGGCGGGTTATAACAGATTTCAGAAATGACCGCGCCGAAGCTCTCCGGGCTGGTGCCCGGCGTGCCCGGCGGATCGTCGTCGAGATAGCGGAAGGTGGCCGCGCCGTCCGGATAGCGGCCCCACGCGATGTTCTGCACCTGCGGACCGAAGCGCAGCGCCTCCAGCACGCGCCCCGGCGTGCCCGGCGCGCGGAAAAAGACCGTGTCGCCGCCGGCCTTGAGACCGAAGCCCAGCACGTCGCTTTGCCAGCCTATCACCGCGCCCGCGGCGATGGTGGTGCCGGCGGGAATGGTGAACTTCACCGCGTCGCGGTCGTCGCTCAGCGTGCAGCCGCTGAGGTCCACGGCGCTGCTGCTGTAGTTGTAGAGTTCGATGTGGTCGCTCGCCGTGGCCTGGATTTCATTGATGACCACCGTGCGATAGGGATCCACCGTGGCCGGCTCCGCGGCGCCGGGCGAGCCGTCCAGATGAAAGCTGATGTCCCACGCCCGCGGATCGCGCATGCCATAGCTGGGACGCGCGAGGACGAGAGAATGCCCTGCCCCGTCCGCCGCCGGCTGCCAGGGATGTCCGCTGTCGTAATCCACTTCAAAAACGACGGCGTTGGAATGATCGCGCAGGCGAATCTGCCCGCCGCTGTTGTTGAGCGAGCCGCTCCAGGGGCCGAGCACGCCGCTGATGGAGTAGGCGCTCTGCACATCCGCCGGCACCGCCGCGACGACGAGCCGCGCTCCCGGGCCAATGGTCGTGCCCGCCGGGAATTCGTAGCTCACTTCTCCCGTAAGGCGGAAGCCGGTGAGGTCTTCCTGCCAGGGCTGTGTATTGTAGAGTTCGATGAACTCCAGGTTCTTCGAATCCGCCCGCCCGCGCGGGTGATAGTGAATCTCCGACAGCACAAACGGCCCGCGCCGCGTCGCCGGTCCGATGGGTTCCGCCGCGGGCCTGACAAGTTCAATCGGCGCCGGCACAGGAGGCGGCGCGGCGGTGAATCCGGTGCTGGCGGTGACGAGCACGTTGCCCGTGAGATCGCGCACGCTGTTTGCCGTCACGGTATAAACCGCGCCCTCCGCCAGACCGGTCACCGTCAGCGTCACCATGCCCGGCAGCGGACCGGCGAGGGCACCGGTGACCGTGCCGCCGGCAATGCTGAACGTCGCCGTGCTCAGGTCCAAGGGTTCGTTGAATGTGAGGATCACCTGTGACGCGGACACCGGCGCGCTGGCGCTTTGCAGCACCGGCGGATTCGTGTCGTTCACCGTCAGCGTGGCCGTGCTCGACAGCGTGCCGCCATAGGGATTGTAGATGATGCAGCGAAACTGCGCGCCGTCGTCCGCCAGGGTGGCCGGATTGAGCGTGTAGCCCGCGCCGGTCGCGCCGGCAATGTCCACGCCGTTCTTCTGCCAGCGGTAGGTCGCGCCCGTCGCGCTGGCCAGCTCCACGTCGAAGATGACGCTGTCGTTCTCGTTCACGGTCTGCGAAGCCGGCTGCGTATCGATCACCGGCGCGCTGCCGGCGGCCGTGGTGAGCCAGGCATTGTAGTGCGCCTGAATGGCGGAAGCTGGAAGCGGATCGGCATAAAGCGCGACCTCATCAATGTTTCCGGGGAACGACTCCTGCGTACTCGGCCCGGCGGCGCCGATGATCGCCGGCAGATTCAGACCGCCGCCGATGGGATGATTCACGGAGCCCAGGCTCACGCCATTGTGATAGAGCACGCACTGCCCCGGCGTGATGACCATGGCGAGGTGCATGAGCCGTCCGATGCTGTTCTGCGGCAGTGTCCATGTCGGCGCACCGCTGCCGTTGAAATACCAGATGCGCGTGCCCGCGGCATCGGCGTGAAAACTGTAGCGCGTGCCGCCGCCGCCATCGTTCCGCACCGCGATGAGCGATGGATTGTAACCCGCGGACGCCGCGTGATAGACCCACATCTCGATCGTCCCGCTGCCGTCAGGGAAGTCCCACTGCGGGTCTTTGGTCACGCTGGTCCAGCCCGCCGCATTCGACGTGAGGCTTTTCGCTCCGATGGTGCGCGCGGCGGTGCTGTCGTGAGCGGCGTCTCCATTCACCGTGCCGCTGAAGGCCGCGTTTTTCACGTTCGTCACCGCCGGGGAGGTGCTGCCATCCACGGGAAAATAAGCGAAGAGCGACGGCTCCGCCTGCACCGCGCTGTTATAATAGGCGCCGCCCGCCGGCGGGTTCGTCACCGTCAGCGTCGCCGCATTGCTCGTTGCTGAGCCTTGCGCATTGGTGACGATGCAGTCGTACGTCGCTCCGCTGTCTCCGGTTAGGACCGGGTCCACCACCAGCATCGCAGCATTGCCGCCGGTGGTGATGTTTCCCGTATTCTTCCGCCACTGCCATGATGTCGCGCCCAGCGCGCCGACGGTGAACCGCGTCGCACCGCCGGCGAGCGCCGTGACACTCGCCGGATGCGCCGTGATCTGCGGCGGCTGACTGGAGAGGTCCGCCACATTGAAGAACGTGAACGCCGCGCCCGCCTTGGCCGCGCCCGTCTTATAAGTCAGGCCCACGCGCGAATTGGCGAACGAAGTCTGATAGTTGACCGCCGCGCCGGGAATCTGCTGCCAGGCATCGCCGGCATTCACCTTGAAGTAGAAATTGTAAGTGTCCGTCGCCCCGCCCTCCTGAATGATGGCGCGCAGGAAGACGCGGTTCACCGCCGTGGTCACGCCGATGGCGGTATTCGGATTGTTGTCGCCCAGCCCCTGGAGCCGCACCGCCCGGTCGTTGGAATTCCACACGTCGAGGCCGAAGCTGATGTCCGGCCGCGCTCCGTCCGGGCCGCCGTAAAAGGTGATGCCGGCCACCTGCGTGCCTGTTGTGGCGTCGTTGATGCGCACTTCCGTCTCCACCGTCCAGGTGCTGCCGTTCACGAGTCCGGCCGGGATCGCCGTCCACGCGATGGCCGCGTTGTTGCGCGCGCCCCACATGTCCGTGTTCCCTGCCGCAGTGAAATCCAGTTCGTCATTCGCAGCGTCGAAAATCACGTTGCCGAGCGACGCATTGGGAATGTCGAGCAGCACCGCAGCGGGCAGCGCGGCTTCTTCAAACGAGGTGACCACGGCTGCGGGTACAGCAGGGACAAACAGCAGGGCGAGGGCAACGAGAGGGCGTTTCATGGGGTGCAGGCTGGAAATAGCTCCGGCCGGAAAAATGGAAACAGATATCCGCCGCGGCCAGGGGCGCCGCCGGGGCTGCTATTCAAGAATGCCGGCGCCGCCGCCGGAGCGCGAACGCGGCCGCGGCCGCCGGAATCAGACACGATGGTTCAGGCACGGCGGAAAGATCCCACGACACCGGTCCGATGTATCCCGCCTGTCCTGGCCCGTTCCCCGCGATGATCTGAATCCGGTCGCCGGCGTTCACACCGGTGAGATCGAAGAAATACATCTCCGGCTGACCGTTGCCCGCGCCGCCGCCCCGCAGACTGATCACTCCGCTGTCCCCGACTCCACCAACAGTCTGAACGAGTTGAAACGTTTTCCCGGTGTCCGCGGCCCACTCGCCGGAGGTGAGCACATCCGCCATGACGCCGACGCGCAGCGTGCGTCCGGCATATGTGGCCGCCGTGCCGGTCATCTCGAAAGTGAACGTCCCCGGATTTTGCACCGCTCCAATGCCGGCACCGGCATCCGCCGCCGGATTCGCCAGATTGTCCACCAGCGCGTAGCCGGGATTGTTGAATTGACCGAAAGTGGTCATGCCCTGGTAGGACCATCCCGGAGAGGCCGAGCCGGCGGGGTATTCATTCGCACCCACAATGGTCCAGTGGACCGCGCCATGAGTGCCGTAAATATTGTCTCCGTCGATATCCGCCGGCTTGGCCGTGGAGGACGTGCGCCAATCGTTGACGGTGCTGTTTTCCACAGATCCGAAAAAGGCAATGGAGGCCGCGGGTGCGACCGCGGGAATGGCGACAACGGCCGCCAGGAGCAGTGGGGTTGATTGCATGAGGGGCATGGAGTTGCTCATCACTATTGCAGGAGCGTGCGGCGGCCAATGGCTCCAATCCACCGCCACCATTCCGAAATCCCACACCCGCCACCCGCGCCGATCTGTCAGTGACGCTGACGGTATTCTCCCGGCGCACATCCCACCCAGCGTTTGAAGGCCCGGGAGAACGTCATGCCGTCGGTGAATCCAATGTGCTGCGCAATGACGTCGAGCTTCTCCCGGGTGGTTTCCAGCAGATGCCGCGCGCGCTGCATGCGAATGTAGGTGACATGCTGCACGGGGCTGCGTCCCATCTCGCGCAGACACCGTTTGCGCAGGGCCTCCGGGCTGCTGTGAATCGCGGCGGCGAGCTTTTCCAGCGACCAGAAATCGGCCAGGGTGTCCGCCACCCTGGCCCACAGCGCCGCGAGGCGGTCATCCGCCGCGGCCGGCTGCGCGGCCCGTTCCGCGAGCGACTGGATGATGCTCGTCCAGTGATGCACGAGGCGGGGATCGCGCGCGGATTCCCACTCGGCGCGCAATCCGCCGATGGCGCGGGCCAGTTCTCCGCCGCCGCCCGCCGCACGCACCGGCGAGGCCGCGCCGACCAGCGGCCGGACAAAGCTCGGCTCGGCATAGCGCAGCCAGGAAAAGCACCAGCGTTTCGCCGGCACGGCATAGAAGGCATTGAGCACCCGCGGCGGAGCCATGAAGAGCGAACCGGGCATCACGCGCTGCCATTTTCCGTCCAGCAAAATGCGTCCCTCCCCCGCCGTGGTGGCGAGGAAAAAACTGCCCGCCGGAGCGAGGCGCACGCGCCGATAGGGCGCGAAGGCCTCCGCCATCCCCAGCCGGGCGATGCGGTGGACATTCATCTCCGGACATTCGCCGGCCTCCACCACCCAGCTGCGCGAGCGCGGGCCGTTGATCGTGGTTTCACTGAAATGGCCGGGGTCGGATTTCATGCGGGCGGGAGGAGCGGAAGCGGAGCTTTGGATAACGCAGCCACACTTCCGGTGGCAAGCCTGGTTCGCCTTTTTCGCGCTTCCGCCCTGGCAGCCGACGGCGGATTTCTGTCACTTGCATCCCCTGAGGCACAGCCCATCTTGGCCCCCCTTTGCCCCCCGGGCCTGCTGAATGAAATTTGCTATCTTTGGAGATATCCACGCCAACCTCGAAGCGTTCGAAGCCGTCATGGCCGACGCTGCGGCACAGGGCGCCACCCACCACGTCTGCATCGGGGATGTCGTCGGCTACAATGCCAATCCCCATGAGTGCGTGGCCAAGCTCCAGGAAATGGGCTGTCCGGTGGTGAAGGGCAATCACGACGAGGAGGCGAGCGCCGACACGGAGATCATCGGCCTCAACCCGCTGGCCCAGGCGGCCCTCGAATGGACCCGCCGCGCCCTGACAGATGACGACAAGCTCTGGCTGCGCAATCTCCGCATGGTCCGGCAGGTGCGGGACTTCACCATCGTGCACGCCACGCTGGATACGCCGACGAGCTGGGCCTACGTCATGAACAAATTCGACGCCATGGCCAGCTTCAGCTACCAGTTCACCCAGGTCTGCTTTTTCGGCCACACGCACACGCCGCGGGTTTATGTGAAGGGTGTCACCGTGACCCTTGAGAATACAGAGACCGTCCGCATCGAGCCTGGGCGCAAGTATTTCATCAATGTCGGCAGCGTGGGGCAGCCGCGCGACGGTGACTGGCGCAGCGCCTACGCCATTTACGACCACGACAACCAGCAGGTCTTCATCCGCCGCGTGCCCTATGACCTTGCGACCGCGCAGAAGAAAATCCGCGCCGCCGGCCTGCCCGACCCGCTCGCGGAGCGCCTCGCGCTGGGGAAATAATCCTGAAAAGCGCCATGGATCCGGGAAACGCCACAGATGGACACAGATTCACCCAGATTCATGCACATGAGGGCCTCCATCTGTTGGGTGAAGAAAGTCCTGTATTCCAACTGCCTGAGTATCTGAGTTCATCTGCGTCCATCTGTGGCTCTATCTTCCTTTATCGCAACCTTCAGGACGCAGCCACGCCTTTGGCAAAGCGCCGCAGTCCCTCCTCCAGCGTCGTCAGGGGACATCCGAAATTCAGGCGCACGAATCCCGGCGCTCCAAAGTCCGCGCCGTTGCTGAGCGCGAGCCCGAGCGCTTCGAAATGGGCCGCCGGCTGATCCGCGTTCAATGCCCGCACATCCAGCCACGCGAGATAGGTCGCCTCGATGTGCGGCATTTTGACCTGCGGGGTGTTCGCGGCGAGAAAGGCGGCCATGGTGTCGCGATTGCGCCGCAGGTAACGGCAGAGCGTCCGCCGCCAGTCCTCACATTCGGAAAACGCCGCCTGCGTGGCGTGAAAACTCAGCGGACTGATTTCCGCCACGAAGGTATTCTTTGTCAGGACAAAACGCCGCCGCAGGGAGTCGTCGGGGATGATCGCGAAGCACAGCCCGAGCCCGGGGACGTTGTAAGTCTTGCTCGCCGCCATCAGCGTGATGGCGCGGCCGCGGATTTCCCCGTCGAGTTTCAGCACCGTCGTGTGCGGCGCCGTCTCCGGTTCCAGCAGCAGGTCACAGTGGATTTCGTCCGAGACGAGCAGCAGATCGTGCCGTACGCAGAAATCCGCCAGCTGTTCCAGCTCCCTCCGGGTCCAGACCCGGCCCACGGGATTGTGAGGACTGCACAGCATCACGAGTTTGGTGCGCGGCGTCACCGCCTTTTCCATGGCCTCGAAGTCGAAGGTGTGCCGTCCGCCCTCCGCTGCGAGGGGCACGGTGACCAGCTGGCGTCCGGCGTCCTTGTGCACTTTGAGAAAAGGGGGATACACCGGCGTGAACGTCAGGATTTCGTCGCCCGGCGCGCCGGCCAGACAGGCACACTGCGCCAGCCCCACCACCATGCCCGGCATCCACACGATCCATGACGGCTCGATCTTCACTCCATGGACGCGCTCCAGATGACCGCACACGGCCTCCGCCACGCCTTCGTGCGCCGTGCTGTAGCCGAAAATGCCGTGATCCACCCGCCGGTGCAGCGCTTCCAGAATCGGAGCCGGCGAGGCGAAATCCATATCCGCCACCCACATCGGCAGGACGTCGCGCCCGGCAAAGCGCGACCACTTGAGGCTGCCCGTCCCGCGGCGGTCCACGGGGGTATCGAAGGCGGAGAAATCGTCTGACATGAATTGAGCGAGGGTGTGCGGACTCTTAAGAATGGAACCGCGCAGCGCGCAATCAGGACTCCGGCCATCACCGCAGGCCGCGGGACCGGAGCGGTTATTCTTCAGCGCGGCGCGCTCCGCGATACCCGGCATCGGAATGTCGGGCTGCTTCCGCCATCGCCGCCGCAGTTGGATCTCGAGAGTCGCCGCAAACCTGTTCACGCCCTACCGCTGCAGGGTTGGGAATATGGTCCGGCATCCCCGCCGGGCGCGGCGCGAAAAACACCTTCACAGCACTGGCCGCAGATGCTATGAAGCCCGTGCGGCAATGTTGCCCGAAACCATCCGCTGAATCCGTCCCCGCCATGAATACCCGACTTCTCCCTGTGCTTTTGTTGTTGTGCTGGTGTCCACTCCTGATGGCTCAGGAGAATCCGCCGTCGCCGGCGCCAGTGGAAGCGGCCACGCCTCCTGTGGAATTCGACCTGACAAAGCCGTCCGCGCTGGCTGTGGAGATCAACAAGGCGCAGCAGGCTTTTCTGGAGGCCTTCAACAAAGCGGACGCGGCGGCGGTGGCGTCGTTTTACGATGAAGCGGCGACCTACACGAGCGACAGCGGCAAATACATGGAAGGGCGGGCCGCGATCGAGGCGGGGATGCGCGAATACTTCAAACAGAACCCCGGCGCGCGGCTCGAAGTGCAGACGCACAGCGTGCGCGAGGTAACGCCGGACGTGGCCGTGGCGGGCGGAATGGCGGTTTTTTCCGGGACGGGCGGCGCAGTGGAGGTGACGCGATTCAAAGCCCTCCACGCGAAACGCGGCGACGCATGGAAGATCGTGGAACTGACGGAAAATGTGCTGCCGCCGGAGGATCGCGGCCAGATGGAACTGGCGGCGCTGGACTGGCTGACAGGATCGTGGCGGGACAAGGCGGAGGGGGATGAAGTGCAGACGCGGGCAGCGTGGACCAAGTCCGGCAAGTTTCTGCACCGGAGCATCAGTGTGACGCGCCGTGACGAGGAAGTGATGCAGGCCACGGAGATCATCGGCTGGGATGCGTCGCAGGGTCAGATCCGTTCGTGGGTGTTCGACTCCGAAGGCGGATTCGGCGAAGGAGTGTGGACACAGGAAGGCAACCGCTGGGTGGTAAAGATGACTTCCACGCTGCCCAACGGTCAGAAAGCCTCCGCGCTCAATATTTTCACCATGCAGGACGCGGACCGCTATACCTGGGAGAGCACGAACCGGGAGCTGAACGGCGAAGTGCAGGCCAGCATCGGGAAAGTAGAGGTGGTGCGGGAACCGGATGCGCCCGCGGAATCGCCGGCGGAATCAGCCCCGGTCCCCGCGACGCCATCCGAACCCGTGAAACCTGAAGCGAAGTGATGCCATGAAGCTGACTCTCCTTTTCGCGGCGCTCGCCGCTTTCAGCACAGCGCACGCGCAATACGGCGGCAAGAGCCGCAGCAAGCCGGATGCGGCGGCCACGGGCAGCGCCGGATATCGTCCCGCCGCGCGTCCGGCTCCGGTGCCATCGCAGCCAGCCACGCGGCCCGGCATCGCACCGCCCGCCACCCGCCCGGCAATGCCGCCTTCCACACGCCCATCCGTGACTCCGCCCGTGACGCGGCCCGCCACACGCCCGGGAACTGCAGGCGGCTTGCCCAGTCAGGGCGGATACGCGCGGCCATCATGGCCGTCGAGGCCGGAGACGCGTCCGGCGCCGATGCCGGGGCGTCCCCTTCCTCCAACGACCAAACCTGCGCCAATGCCGGAGCGCCCGCCCACTACGCGGCCCACTCCTTTGCCGGAGCGCCCGGTGACACGACCAGTGCCCTTGCCGGAACCTGTCCCGCCGGTGACCAAACCGCGGCCCGGTCGCCCCGTCACCAAACCCTGGCCGCCGGATGATGACTTCATCGGCATCCGACCGCTGCCTGGCAAACCCGGGAAGCCCGGGACTTCGCGTCCGCCTTCCACCTGGCCGGACCGCCCCACGACAAAGCCGGTGCCGCCTGGCATCAACCGCCCGCCGGTGACGCTGCCCATCCACCGTCCGCCGCGTCCGCAGCCGCCGCCCCAGGTCATCAACGTCTGGGAAAATCACACCCACGTCTGGAATCAGTGGACGGTGCAGAATAACATCACGATCAATAATTTCGTCTATCAGCGCCCTGACTACTGGCGGCCGATCCATGATTACTCTCACAACGGCCTGAGCTGGCGGCACTACGGACAGCCCGACTGGCGGGACTGGAGGAGCCGCTACCTCGACTACCGCGGCCATCGTTGTCAGGAACTCTGGAACGCGCACTACTGGATCGCCGGGCAACTGTTCGACCTGCACTGGTGGCATCACTGCGACTGGGCCGGACGGCCGGTGCCTGACAATATCCCGAACTGGTGGTGGTTCGAGCCGGTCACGTGGGAAGTGCTGGTGCGGAATCTGAATTTCCGGCGCGGCGACCGTTCCATGCGGCTGCTCGATCCCGGCGTGCAGGTGGTCATTTACGACGACACGGTGTATGTTGAGGGCCGCAATGCCGGCCCGGCCTCCCAGTATGCGCAGCAGGCCCGGCAGCTCTGCGCCACGCGCTGGAACTGGGAACCGCCCTACCCGGGCGGCGTGCATTCATGGCTGCCGCTCGGCGTCTGGGCACTGGCCCCGCAGGAACAGGGCGAGGCCACCATGTTCCTGCAGCTTTCCATCAGCCGCGACGGTTTCATCAGCGGCGGCTACACCAATGTGCTCAACGGCGACGATCTGCCCGTGCGCGGCTTCGCCGACCTGCGCTCGCAGCGCGTGGCGTGGTCGATCGGCAGCGGCAGCGCCACGGTCATGGAAACCAGTCTCGGCGGATTCACATGGGATGTGGCCGGTGTCTTCGTGCACTTTCCGCACGGCGAAACCCAAACATGGCTGCTCACCCGGATGCCGTCCCCCGGCAGCCCGCCGCGCGCGGTGCAGCTGCCCGTCACCCGCCGCTGAGGTTTCCTGACGAAATCTGCCGCCGCTTCAAAGGACCTCGATGAGGCAGGTGACCGGGAAGTGATCGCTGTATCCCTTGCCGGTGGCCCGGTCGAATTTCTTCGGCCGCTTTTTGCCGGTGGTGGCCACGCCGCCATCGGTGAAAATGCCGACGCTGGCGCGGTTGAGACGCAGGCCGCGCAGACCATAATACAATCCGCGGGAGGCGGCGAACTGATCGAGCACGTTCATAGTGTTGGGATTGCCCTGACCGCTGTAGTGATGCGTCCCGGTATCGGGCTGGCCGGCGACGGGCCACATGTAATTGAAGAGCACGGCGCGGGCTCCGAGGTACTGGCTCAGCTTCCGGTCCTTCTCTGTCAGGGCCTGCTCCAGCACATCCTCGTCCTTGCCGGCGCCGAGGTATTTCACCACGCTGCGGTCCCACGGTTCGTCATTGAGGTCGCCCATCACGAGCACGTTCCGGTTCCAGCGGTCGTTGAGAGCCGCAAGGGTCGGAGCCCCGCCGGGGGCGGCTTCGAATTCGCTGCGTGAGAAACGCACCACTTCGTCCACAATGCGGCCGCAGTGTTCCGCGACGGTGAGGCGATAGGGCTCGGATTCGAACTGGCCCTGCCTGCGCGACGGCCAGTGATTGACGAGCACGGTGAGTTCCTGCCCGGTGCCCTTCAATTCCAGGCGCACCTGAAAAATATCGCGCGTGGGAAAGCGGAGATGCACGAGGTGCCCCCACACATCCGACTTCTCCTTCAGCTTGTGGACCTTCGGCTTGCGGAAGATTTTGTTGGAATAGACGAGGCAGGTGTCGATGCCGCGCACGTCAGGATGATCGATGTGAGCGATCTCCAAATCCGTGCGTCCCGTGGCGGTGATCAGTGCCTGCACGACCTCGACGTTTTCCACTTCGCAGAGGCCCAGGAGATCGGGCCCGGTGCCGCCGTGCAGCAGATTGATGATGGCGGCGAGGTTGGCGACTTTGGCGTCGAAAGCCTGCTGTGTCCAGCCGTCGTCCGGTGTGAACTCAAGGTCCGTGGCGATGGCGGAGGCCGTGATGTCGAACAGGTTTTCGACGTTCCAGAAAGCGGTCTTGATGGCAGGCATGGCGGTGGATGGGCTGGCGCGGCGCCGCGCGGATGGTGAATCAATTCTTCCTCCAAAGTTAATAACCGGTTTGCGGCCGGTCGTGACAGACTATTTGCCGCGGAGGCGGATTTACTTTCGGACCAGCGGTTCCAAAGATTGACGGCAACGGAATCCCCTCCATTCGCACGCTCCATCGCCGTCCGATGCCAACAGAATCCGCCAATGCCCCGACTCCCGGTGTCCCTGTATTCCGGGAAGCCCTGCGCTGGTGGCTGCGGCTGGGATGCATCAGTTTTGGCGGCCCGGCGGGACAAATCGCCATCATGCACCGCGAACTGGTGGAGCGGCGGCGGTGGATCAGTGAGGGCCATTTTCTGCATGCGCTGAACTTCTGCATGCTGCTGCCGGGGCCGGAGGCGCAGCAGCTGGCGACGTATCTCGGCTGGCGGCTGCACGGCTGGCGCGGCGGAGTGGCGGCGGGTGCCCTGTTCGTGCTGCCGTCGGTGTTCATTCTCTTCGCATTGAGCTGGCTCTACATGGCCGGCGGGCACCTGCCGTGGCTGGCGGCAATTTTTTACGGACTGAATGCCGCCGTCATCGCCGTGGTGGCGGAAGCGGTGCTGCGGATCGGAAAGAAGGCGCTGAAAACTCCTTCGCTGTGGGCGCTGGCGGCGCTGTCGTTCGCGCTCATTTACTTTCGTGAAGTTTCCTTCGTGCTCATCATTCTGGGTGCGGCCCTGCTGGGATGGCTCGGGAACCGTCTGCTGCCCTCACAATTTCCTTCCGGCAAGAGTCACGGCTCCGGCGGGACACATGACGAGTCCGGCTTCCTCAAACTGCCGCCGGCACCGCGCGCCACGTGGATGCGCACGGCAACCGTCACGCTGGTGTGCCTCGCGCTCTGGTGGGTGCCGGTTTTCGTGCTCGCCGCATGGCTGGGCTGGGGCGCGACCGCTCCGCAGCAGGGACTGTTTTTCAGTCAGGCGGCGCTGGTGACTTTCGGCGGCGCTTATGCCGTGCTGCCATATGTCGCGCAGCAGGCGGTGGAGAAATACGCCTGGCTCAGTCACGGCCAGATGATGAGCGGCCTCGCGCTCGCGGAGACCACGCCCGGCCCGCTCATCATGGTGCTGCAGTTCGTCGGCTTTGTCGGCGGGTGGCAAAATCCCGGCGCCCTCAGCCCGCTGACCGCCGCCACGCTCGGCGCGCTCATTACGACGTGGGCGACGTTCGTGCCGTGTTTTCTTTTCGTCTTCCTCGGCGCCCCGCACGTGGAGCAACTCCGCGAGCAGCCGCGCCTCAGCGCCGCCCTCACAGCCATCACCGCCGCCGTCGTAGGAGTCATTTTGAATCTCGCCGTCAAGTTCTCCGAACACGCCCTGTGGCCGAATGGCGCCGGCAGCTTCGACTGGTTCACCGCTGCGGTGGCCATCGCGGCATTCGTGGCCATGCAGCGGTTCAAAGCGGGACTGATCCCGGTCATCGGCGTGTGCGCGCTGCTGGGACTGGTGTGGAAACTGGGTGTGGGCGCGTGAAGAGCTGACGGCTTGCAGCTTGCGAATCGAAGTCCCGGGGCCAGACTCGCGGTCATGTTCCGCCGCTGGTATAGTGCGCTTTTCTTCTTCACTGCCCTCGTCGCGTGCAGGCCGTCGCCGCCGGCCGGAGGCGGCAAAAGCGCGCCGGTCGCTGGCTCCACTTTTACCGTCAATTCCCTCACCGCGGAACGTTCGGGCGATCATGTGCGCCTGACCATCACCTCGCAGGTGAAGAATCCCGGCACCACTCCGCTCACGCTGGCGCCGCCGGCGGCGCGGTTGTTCGCGGGAACAACGGCCGTGGAACCCTTCATCGCTCCCGGACTGGACCCGCCCGTGATTTCCGCGGGCGGAGAATCCGAAGCTGCGACCCACTGGTGGCTTTCCGCAGCGGACCTGAGAGATGCCCTGACACTGGAAATCACCGGCGCGCGAGCCGAAGTAAAATCCACCACTGCCTTTGCACTGGACTTGCTGCCGGAACAAAAACCGGTTCCTCTCCCGTTTCCCGACTGGAAATATCCCTGACTCCTTCACTCCCTGACTCTTCTCCATGCCCAATCGCATCACTCCCTCCACCCTCGCCGTCGGCATCGACATGGGCGGCACCACTGTGAAATACGGCGTCGTCCGCGGCAACGAACTCATCGATGAACGCGAGCCGCTGCCCACTCCCGCCTTCAAAGGCCCGAAGCCGCTGCTGCGCGAGCTGAGTGCGCGCATCGCGGAATTGAGGAAGAAACATAAAGGGATCGCTGCCGTCGGCATGGGCGTGCCGGGATTTGCCGACATCAGGCGCGGCTACGTGCACGAACTGACCAACGTCGAAGGCTGGAGCCGCGTGCATGTGGCGAAGGAACTCAACAAAGGCACCGGTCTGCCGTCCTTTGTGGAAAACGACGCCAACGCCATGTGCTGGGCGGAGTTCACCCACGGCGCCGGGCGCGGCGCAACGAACATGATCGCCGTCACCCTCGGCACCGGCGTCGGCGGCGGGCTCGTGCTTAACAAACAACTCTACCGCGGCTCAACCTACGGCGCGGGCGAGATCGGACAGATGGGAATCGATTACGCCGGCCGCATGGGCGAGCACGGCAATGTCGGCGCGCTGGAGAAGTATGTCGGCAACCGCGAGACCACGGCGCGCGCGCGCGAATTGTATGCCAAAGCCCGCTGCCGCGTCTCGCCGGAGGACTGCGAGCCGCGCGCCCTCTCCGCCGCCGCGCGCCGCGGCGATCCCATCGCGCTCAAAGTGTGGGACGAATACACCACCCAGCTCACCGCCGGTCTCAGCGCCGTGGTCTGGCTGCTCAATCCCGACCGCATCGTCATCGGCGGCGGCGTCGCCCGCGCCGGCAAAGTCCTGTTCGATCCTCTCAAAAACAAAATGAAGTCGCAGCTCGCCGAATCCTTCCGCAAAGGCCTCAAAATCGTCCCCGCCAAGTTCGGCAACGACGCCGGCATGATCGGCGCCGCGGCCGTGGCCCTGGATCTGGCGGGGAGCAAGTAGCGCCTTCAGGCATCGCCTCCGCAGGAGCTCATAAAAATTGGTAGGGACGAGCTGTGCTCGTCCCATTCCTCCGCGGGCGGAGGCGGTGCGGAATCTGTTATCCCGTCACGAAAACCAATCGCGGCGAAAGCTGACACCACTGCCTCCGCCGCGGCAGCTTTCCGGATTGGCTCTCGCCGCGAAAGTTCCGTGCGCCCGGCGAGAATGCTCCGCGCCTCCTCCGCCCGCGGAAGTTTGGGACGAGCGCAGCTCGTCCCTACCGATGTATTGATCAGCCTCCGTGGGAGGCTGTTGGGAAACACTCAACCTGCACCCGGACCTCACGGCACGCGGAAGAAGTTGCCGGTGTGCGGGCATTTCACTTTGTCGCCTTTCTTGAACCCGCTGACATCCACCACCGCGGAATCCGGCGAGTAGGGCGTGAAGACATGATCCTTCCGCCCCGGCACGGCCACGCCCCACGGGAGGTTCTCACTTGCTTGGTCGGTGGTCTTGACCGCCGCGGCGCGCGGGGCGGGAACGGGAGCCACAGCCTGGTTCCTAGCCTGATGGTCCTTGATTCGCTGCTCTATCTCCATGATGCGCTGCTTGAGCCGCTGATTCTCCGGATGCTTGTCTCCGAGACCGCGGGCTTCGTTGCGCGAGAGATCAAGGCGCAGTCGCTGCAGTTCGATGATCTGCTCGTAGCTGCCGGCGGCTTCTCGGAGCATGGTGACGTGGGCCTTCAATTCCGCCATGTCGGTTCGGAGTTGCTGGAGTTCAGGGGCGCTGGACTCGGCACGGGACTGGGCTGCGTCCGGTGGAGTGGAAGCTGCATTGGTGGCGGAGGCAATGCGAACGGTGAGGCCCTCCACGTAGTTTTGCGCTTCACGTTCCAATTGCTCTTTCCTGACTTTGATGGCCTCCCGCAGGCCAATTAATTTCGGATGGCGCTCGCCGAAACCGCTGCCTTTCGAGGACTCCAGGGCGAACTGAAGTTCCTGATACGCTGGATACAGCTTTTGAAAGTGAACAGAGTTCCCAGCTAGCGCATAGACAGCCATTAGAAGCTTCTCACCTGTGAGCCCCTTCAACACCGTCCGCTGGCCGATCAAATAGTCGAGATCAGGTTCTTTGTCTGAGGGCCTGGCTGCTGAAGCCGCGACTTCCAGTGCGGCGATACGTGCTTTCAATTCATCCACGGATTTCAATGCGATGCGTTCCAGCAGTCGCAGCTTGCTCCTTGTTCCGGCTTCAAAAGTAAGAAGCCCGGGATCGTTGGGTTGTGCCCCCTCTTCTATTGTCTTCCGCAACTGAACAACGTCCTGCTGATACTCCGGAAAGAGCTTTTGCAGCACGCCGTCATCGTCCTGAATTCCCAGTTCCAACACCGCCGCGATGAGTTGTTCTCCCTTGAGCGGTATCAGTGTGTCCCTTTGTTTCCTGAGCGCCTCAAGCTGCAGAGGACCGGTGGCGGCTGGTGAAGCCGAATCACCCGGGCTCGGTGTCTGCGAAGTTGCTTCAGCTTGCGTTGGTTCAACCGGAGTGGCCGGGACGGCATCATGCTTCTCCTTTTTCTCCTCCTGCCCCCGAGCGGTGGAAAAGACCGGCGCGGCGAAGGCGGTGAGTGTTAAGGCCGCGGTGCAGGCGGCAAGGCGGGGACGGCGGAGCGGGGACTGGAGCATGGTGAGACGGCGGTGGAGTTCTTTCTCCGTGCGGAAGAATGGCGCGAGACCCGGAGACAGTGCCGGCGCGGAGTGAGGCAGAGCGAGTTTCAAAAGCGTGTGGGCGTAGGCGGCGCGCTCCGCGGGATCGCTCAGCAGCGCGATGGCCTGCTGGTCGCGGAGCAACTCGCGGTCGGCGAGCAGACGACGTGCAGTGAGGTGGATGAGCGGATTCCACCAGTGCCACGCGCGCACCGCGGCGAGCAGCCAGTTGGCCAGGAGATCGCGCCGGGAGATGTGGAGCATCTCGTGGAGCAGGACGTGGCGGAGTTCTTCGCGCGAGAGCCCGGCAAGTGTTTCCGCCGGCAGCACGATGCGCGGACGCCACAGGCCGCAGAGAAACGGCGAGCCGCTGCCCGGCACTGTGAACAGCAGAGGAAGGCGGCGCAGACCGGCAAGGCGGGCGCATTCCTCCATCGCAGTCAGGATTTCCTGTTCGCAGTCGTTGGAGGCCTGGGACACAAGCCGTCGCATAAAACGCACGTGGCGGAAGATCACGATGCTCAGAAAAACCAGCGCCCCTGCCATCCAAACCCATGCTCCGATGAGCAGCCAATCCAGAGCCACGGGTTTTTCCTCAACACCCTTGGCCGAAGTTGAAGCGGCGACCGGCGGAGGAGCAGCCGGAGATTCTTCCACAACGACCGCCGGCAAATTCACCAGAGCGGCCGCATCATTCATTCGCTCCATCTCTGGAAGCGGCCCTGGCAATGGGCTTGCTGGAAACGATTCCATCTCCGCACGACTGGCGGCACTTTCCCTGCTCAGGTCACGCGGCGGCGGCACGGGAATTTCCAGCGCCGGCAATACCGGCGGGGACAACGGCACGACTTCCTTTTCCGCCGCCCACGCCCGGTCCCACGCCCAGGGATTGGCCAGTGGAGCCGGCAGAAATAGCCGCAGCATCACCAGCCAGCCGGCGACACACAGCCAGCGAGGGGCGATCTTTCCGCGCCACGCGCACCGCATTCCCAGCACCAGCAGCGCCAAAGCGGCGGCGGCGAGGGAATTCTGCCAGCACCAGAGCGCGGACTGCTGGAGCCAGGCGTTCACGCACGGCCTCCTTTCTGGAGAATGCGTTTGAGTTCGGTGATCTCCTCCGGTGACAGTTTTTCCTGCTCCACAAAGGCCGCGACCATCGGCGCCACGGCCCCGCCAAAGACGCGGTCCAGAAAACTGCGGCTCTCCGCGAGCTGGCAGTCGCGCTCACTAACCAGTGGACGGAAGACAAACTCGCGCCCGCTTTTATCGTAATCGAGCGCGCCTTTGTCCGCAAGCCGGCGCAGCAGCGTGTGAATGGTCTTCGGCTTCCAGTGCATGGAGCCTTCCAGCGCCTGCACGACGGCATTGGCGGTCGCGGTGCCGTGTTCCCAAATGACGCGCATCACCGTCCATTCGGCGCCGGAGATGGAGGGAAGAGGAGCGGCGGACTTCGTTTTCTTACGCATGTAGGACTTGTGTCTTACGCGCGTAGGATTTGCAAGAAGAATCTCTGCACTCCCGTGTCCTGTGGGCCAGTCCCGGATTTCTGCTTCACAGTGCAGGGGAAAGCTGTTAACACCTGACACATGAATGCCTGCCCCCTGTTCTCCGGCCTCGCACTGCTTCAGATGCTTGCTGCGCCTCTGTTCGCGGCTCCCGTCTGGGAGTCCCATCATGCGGCCACTCTGAATGATTTCGGGCCACTGGCGGCGATGGGGGACCGGCTGCTCTATCTTGACGGCAGTGCTGCCTTTACCACCGACGGTGTCAGCGGGAGCATTCCGCTCGGGCGGATTCCGTTCAGCGGTCTGGTCCACAACTTCATCACCACGCCGTCCCGATGCTATCTGCAGGTGATCGACAACCAATACGGCTGGGAAATCTATGCGCTCGACGGCACGCCTGGAGGCTTCACCCGGGTATTCTCCGGGGCGTATGTGCAGTCATTTTTCAACATCGGGGACCGTGTCTATTTTCCAGCATGGATGAATTCATCCGCGGAAACATCCTGGTACAGCGGTTGGACGGCGGACGGCACCCTCAACGGCACCTCGTCGCTCAGTCCTTATGCCGGATCAGGAGTGACCGGCTTCGGCACGTCCGCAAGCTTCGTTCCGCTCGGCGTTGCCGGCAGTGATTTCTATTACCTGACAGAATCGCGCACCGCCAATCCCCCGCCGGCTCCGGTGCTCTGGCGCAGCCGCGGCGCACCCCCCGCCGTGCTCGCGGGACAGCCTGACAGCGAGGCCGGAGCCGTGCTGGTGTATGCCCGGGACATGCGTGACGGCGCCGGCTCTGAACCATGGCGTACGGACGGCACGGCCGCCGGCACTTACCGGCTGGCCGACATCAATCCCGGCGCCGGGGGCAGTGAGGCCACAATCGTGCCGGTCGGCCCGCTCTGGTGGTTCACCGCTTCCGACGGCGGCGAGATTGCGCTGTGGCGCACGGATGGGACGGCAGCCGGCACGGTGAAAGTTGTCCCGCTCACAACCGCCGGGCCGATCGTGACGTTGCTCGCGGTGATGGGCGACAAGGCTTTCTACCATATCAGTCTCTACCCCGGGCAGTACGGCGCCCTCTGGTTCACTGACGGCACTCCGGCCGGCACCGCCAAAGCCGCCAGTTTGGACGCCATGCCCGCCAACCGCTGGACCGTCTGGCAGGACCGTTTCTGGTTCTCAGGATATACCCCGGAATCCGGCGGAGAACTATGGGCAACGGACGGCACCGCCGCCGGCACGGCCATGGTCGAAGACCTCGCGCCAGGCACTGCCTCCTCGACCCCTTACGGCCACACCGCAGCGGGGGGCCGCCTCTATTATGCGGTGCGATTGACGTATCCGGGAAAGCCGGTGCTGCGAGCCATGGAGTCCATCACCGGCACAACCTACGCCGCATGGGCCGGGGCTCACGGACTCGCAGGCGAAGCCTCACTGCCCGGAAGCATTCTCGCCGGCGACGGTATTTCCAATCTGCTGAAGTACGCCTTCAATCTCAATCCGCTGGCGACGGACGCCCGCATGCTCGCTCCCGACGGCACAGCCGGCATGCCCTCCGTGTCTTATGATGCAGGAACAGTGCAGGTCCGTTATCTTCGCCGGCTGGGTGTGCCGCTGAACTATCTGCTGGAGTCCTCCAGCGACATGCAGTCATGGCAGCCGGTGACGCAAACGCCGGAGGATGCCTCCACCGGCGCCGGATCGGAATGGGAACGATGCACGGTGCCCATTCCCGCCACCGCGGCCAAACATTACTTTCGCGTGCGCGTTTCTTCTAACTGATCTTACTGGAGCAGGCTCTCCAGCGCCTTGTCTTTCTCCGGGCCTGACTGAAAATCGAAGGCGCGCATGCAGCGGTCCTTTTCAGCCTCCGGCGTCTTTTCGTTCTTCACGATTTTGGCCAGCAGCTCGGAAGTTTTCTTCGCGCGGCTGCGCCAGATGATGTCGCGGCCGGCGGGGGTTTCGGCGGCGTTGGGCGTGAGCTTGAGGTATTCGTCGAGGCACTCGTCCCAGCGCAGGCCGGCGCCGATGCCGAGCGCTTCCACGCTCCAGCGGTCGCCGGCGGTGTGCTGCGCGGCGAGTTTGGCCCAGAGCTTTGGCATTTCGGCGGACTTGTTATGGCGCAGGGAAAGAACAGCTTCGCGGCGCACGGCCGGGGATTTGTCGTCCGCAGCTTTGGTGAGGATGGACATGGGATCGCTCGCGGCGAGACGCGCGAGACGCACGGCCATGCAGCGGAGGTCCTCGTTCGGATGCGTGATGATCATGCCGGCCACCTGGGTCGCGAGTTCGGGATCGGGCGTCGCGATCCATGCGAGGCGGGCGAGGTAGCGCGGGTCTTTGGTTTCCGTGGCGGTCTTGTGCAGCACCGGACCGGCTTCCGCGCCGTTCTTCACGATGGCCGACCACGCTTTGTAGCGCACGGCTTCGTTGGCATTGGCCAGGGCCTTGACGGCACCTTCGGCGGAATTGAAATCGAACGCCGGCACCGTGTAGCCTTCGTGCCCTTTCGGCGTGATGCGGTAAATGCGACCGCGCTCCAGATCGCCCATCGCGTGACCGCCCACGCCCGGATCGTACCAGTCGGCCACGAAGAGCGAGCCGTCAGGGGCCACGCAGACATCAGAAGGGCGGAACCACTTGTCGCGCGCGCCTTCGAGAATGTTATCCATCGTGGCGGTGTAGCCGGCCCCGTCGGGTTTGACAGGATAAGCGCGCACAATGTTCGGCCCTGCGTCGCAGTGAATCATCTGACCGCGGTATTTCTCCGGCAGCAAATCGCCTTCATAAACGAGGATGCCCGTGGGGCTGCCGCCGCCGGTGTGAATGAGATTCGGCACCACGCCGGGATCAGCCAAATGCCAGTGCGCGGCCTGCACTTCGGCCTCGGTCTTCGCGCCGCCCTTGCTCCAGCCCGCGCCGGTCATCTCGTCGCGATAGCCGTAATTGCCGCCCTCCATCACGAAGTTGATGCGGACGCTCTTGTTGCCGTCGTCGTCGTTATCGCTCTGCCAGATGCCTCCGAAGCTGTCCACGCAGACCTCCCAGTTGTTGCGGAAATTCCACGCCAGCGTCTCCACGCCGCTGCCGTCGGGGTTGCAGCGGAAGATCATCCCCTCCTGATAGGGCTTGCGTTTGTTGTTCACTTCGTTGCCGGCTTTGTCGATGACCGGCTTGCCGTCCTTGTCCTTCAGTTGATGCCCATCGTTGCCGAAATTGAAGTAGAGCTTGCCGTCAGGGCCGAAGTGAAACGCGTGAATGCCGTGGTCGTGCTGCGCGCCATGGATACCGGTGAACATGACTTCGACTTTGTCGGCCTTCAGGTCGCCGTCTTCATCGTACATGTTGAAGACTTTGCCGGCGGCGGAAACGATGACACGATTTCCCAGCACGGTGACGCCGTGCGGGCTGTCGATGTCCCGGCCCTGATAGAAAACCGTCTCTTTGTCCGCCTTGCCGTCTTTGTCAGTGTCCTCCAGCACCAGAATGCGGTCGCCCTCCGGGCGCTTTCCATTGTGCCCGCGGTAGTTCACAATCTCCGCCACCCACACGCGGCCCTTGTCGTCGATATCGATGGACGACGGGCTCAGCACCATGGGTTCGCTGGCAAACAACTCCACCTGGAGGCCGTCGGCGACATCAAGCGCCTCCAGCGCGGCCTGCGGTTCCAGCCCGCCGCCGCCGCCCCCGCGCCGCGGACCGGCCAGCACCGGCTTTTCCGTGAACACCTGAAACTGCACCGTCGCTCCCCCGCCCTGATCCACGCCGCCTTTGTCCAGCGCCCCTTTGGCGGTGAATTTCTTCGCGCCGGGAGGCAGATCGAATTCCAGCACGCTCGGCGCGTGGGCGGCGATACCCTCCGCCACCGGCTGGCCGTTCACCACCATCGGCTGGCCGCCGGGATTTTTGTTGAGGTGCGCCTGACCCCACCCGACCTGCGCTTTCACCGGCTTCAGATCGGTGAGTTTCCTCTCGCCGAATTCACCGTGCACGACGGGAGCCACCCACTCCGCCCAGTCGCAGCCGAAATCATCACCGCCATCCGTCACCACGAGCCAGAGTTTTTTCGCCCCGTTAAGTTCCACACTCACATCCACGGCATGGCCCACGGTTTCGCGCGAGACACGGTGACTTTGCCAAACCGGTTTCGGCGCGGCGGCCAGGCTGGAAATGAGAGCGGCGGAGGAGAGGAGCAGAGCGGATTTCATAATAAAGCGGTGAGTGGTAAAGGAATCCCGGAGCGCTTTGCCCAGGGAAAAGACCGCCGCAATTACGCAACCACCGTCCCTCTCTTGCGGCCGATTGGCTGACTGTCTCACCGGAAATCCGGACCGTCTGAGATCCCTCCTGCTCTTAAACCGAGGAAACCCCGCGAATCCACGTCGCCCCTCGCGCATGCCGCCGGATGGCCCCACTGCCGGCCCGGCAAGGCCGTCAGGGCAGCCCCCGCCGGCGTCCGTGCAAAATCTGATAGTCAACCGGCAGCAATTCCCGCAGGATTGGCCCTCCCTTCTCTCATCGTGACCATTTCGCCGGAAGGTGGCACGAACAGTGAAGAAATGCTCCGCAGACCCGATGGATGCTGTTGCGCGGGGCACTGTCCGTGCGGTTTGCACCCTCACTTCCTGGATGGCAACGGGCGAAGGACATCCGCCGGCATGCTCACGGGCGCCGCGAGCGGGGCGCGAGGCCGTTTGGTTTCGCGAGTCGCATTTCCTGATTTCATCCGTCCGGATTGTGGTCCAGCGGTGAGTTTGACCCACCCCGTACCCATGAAAGCCGCCCTCCCAGTCGTCCTCACTTTTCTGCTTGCCGCCTGCGGGGGCAGCGGCGGCCAGTCCGCCGGCGCCAAACCTGCGGTGCAGGCCACGACATGGACGAATTTTTCCGGCGACCGCGCCTTTGGCGATGTGAAGGCGCTGGTGGCCCTCGGGCCGCGTCCCAGCGGCAGCGCGGAGATCGAAGCCTCGCGGCTCTACATCGAAAAGCGCCTCGCGGAGGCCGGCTGGGAAATGAAGCGTCAGGATTTCGCGGCCCACACGCTGCTGCGCGGCGCGATCAACATGTCCAACCTCCGGGCGCGGTTCACCATCGCCGGTCAGGACACGTGGACGCGCCCGGTCACTACGCTGGTGTGCTCGCACTACGACACCAAGTGGTTTCAAAACACGCGCTTCGTCGGCGC
Organism: uncultured Akkermansia sp.; assembly: GCA_964523105.1. Taxonomy (GTDB): domain Bacteria; phylum Verrucomicrobiota; class Verrucomicrobiia; order Verrucomicrobiales; family V1-33; genus V1-33. The sequence goes on along the minus strand of CAZFZN010000005.1, from coordinate 85,277 downwards.
CAACGACGGCGGGTCCAGCACCGGTCTGCTGCTGGAGGTGGCGCGCGCCACGGCTGCCGCGCCCGCCTTCGCCGCCCGGCTGGAACTGGTGTTCTTCGACGGCGAGGAGGCGCTCACCGGATTTACCGAGCCGCGCGGCTTCAACGACACGCGCTTCGACGGACTCTACGGCAGCCGCCATTATGCCAGGGAACTGCGCCGGCTGCCGGCCGCGCAGCGACCGCGCCACGGCATCGTGTTCGACATCATCGGCGGCACGCCGCTGCGGGTGGAGTTTCCCTCCAACGGCTCGCAGCGGCTCTCCGCCCTCGCCATTCAGGCGGCACACGAACTGGGATTCCAGCGGCATTTTCGCGATGCCCCTCCGGGCGCGGCCATGATCGACGACCACGTTCCGCTCGGCTGGCTCGGCATGGAGGTTCTCAACTTCATCTCGCTCGAACCGTTCCGCGAGTTCTGGCACACTTCGGCGGACACGCTCGACAAGGTCAGTCCGCAGAGCCTCGAAATCACCGGCCGCACCGGTCTGCTGTTTCTGGAAAAGTATCTGCAGGATTAGCCGGCGTCGCTGCAATTCATCCCATGTCCGGCCCCCGCAGATGTCGGGCGGGGCGCACTCTGCACGCGCAACGAATCCCCGGTAACAGATGCCCGTCGTCGTCTATGGTGATCTCCGGGATGTCGTCGTTCATGGGCAAAGAATAACGGGCGGAGCCGCGAAATGCCAGCGGCAAGTCAGTTCTCCGGCGAAGAGCTCCTTTGGCCCAGCACGTCTCAATCAGGTGCTTTTATCTCCAGCGCAGAAAGCAACTCCTCATACTGTCTCACGGTTGGTTGGAATGAGTCGTCCGGTTGCCGGTCCAGCCACGCCTCGGCGGCGGAACATTGCTTGTTGTCACCGATATCAAAACTGCGCCGGCCCGGGGCGTTCCAGTCATCCATGGTATCCGGCAGGCGCGGATGGCGGATGTCGAACCGCCCGTTCACTGCGTAACGCCTGTCGGCGGTCAGTCCCTGCACCGTGAGCACTAGCATGTCATTGTTCACGGGCGTTTCGCTCGTTGGTCCCTGGGCATAGGTGGTGAGGAACATCACCGCACGGCCCCAAGGGAACTGAACGATCCGGGCCTTGGCATGAAAGCGGCGACTGGCATTCATCCACGGGATTTCGTCGCCGCCGCTCGTGGTGCAAAGCGCGCGGACATCACTGCGGTTCAAAGCCGTGCGCAGAGCCGCGAGTTCCTGGACTTCGTCCGACCACTTCGTCGTGTACCTCTGCGGCTGCTCGACGCTCACGATCGCCAGACGGCCCGAAGCGGAAACCATGTAGCGGCTGCCTTTCACCCGGATGGGGTTGGAACGCTGCACCGTGGCGAAAACACCCGGCGGAACATCGGGCGGAAACTTCTTGCCGGTAAATCCATCCCAGCCTTCTCCCAGAAAATTGTGGGCCGGCTTGTAAACGAAGTCGCTGCACTCGAGACCGGAATCGTTTGGCTTCAGATTGACCAATGGGGTCGTCTCCCGGTGAGCTCAGGAAATCAGGAGTTGGCAGACAACGCCGAGGACGAAAAACTCAAGTCTGTGCATGAGCTTGATTGCCGCATCCAAAGCGGCGGAATCAAAACTAAAACACTGAGCACACAATGCCGCATCGCCCCGTGATAATTGTCCGTGGCGCACCCGGCGCGGCCCGTTATGTCACCTGCATGGCCACGCCCCCCTTCGTCTTCCAGGAACTCTTTGAAACCGGTGCCGATGACACCGCTTACCGCCGGCTCACCGGCGAACATGTGAGCGTGCAGTCGTTTCATGGAAAGGATATGCTCTGCGTGGAGCCGCAGGCGCTGACACTGCTGGCGGATCAGGCGTTTCATGACATCAACTTCTTCCTCCGTCCCAAACACCTCAAGCAGGTCGCCGCCATTCTCGACGACCCGGAAGCCAGCGAGAACGACCGCATGGTGGCGCTGACGATGTTGAAAAACGCGGACGTGGCCAGCGCGGGGCTGCTGCCGTTCTGCCAGGACACGGGCACGTCCATCGTCATCGGCAAGAAAGGCCAGCAGGTGTGGACCGGCGGCAACGACGAGGAGGAGCTCGCGCACGGCATTTACCGCGCCTACACAGAGAACAACCTGCGCTATTCCCAGAACGCGCCGCTCGACATGTGGACGGAGAAGAACACGGGCACCAACCTGCCGGGTCAGATCGAACTCTACGCCATCGAGGGCGACGAGTACAAGTTTCTCTTCATCGCTAAAGGCGGCGGCTCGGCGAACAAGTCATTCCTCTACCAGGAAACGCGCGCCGTATTGAATCCGAAGGGGCTGGTGGATTTCCTGACGAAAAAGATGCTCACGCTCGGCACCGCGGCGTGCCCGCCTTATCACCTCGTCTTCGTCATCGGCGGGCTCTCCGCGGAGCACACGATGAAAACCGTGAAACTCGCGAGCACGAAGTATCTCGACAATCTCCCAACAACCGGCAACGCGCTGGGTCGCGCTTTTCGCGACGTGGAACTCGAAGCGCAGATGCTGGAAGCGGCGCGCACCTGCGGCATTGGGGCGCAGTTTGGCGGGAAGTACTTCGCGCTCGATACCCGTGTCATCCGCCTGCCGCGCCACGGCGCCTCGCTGCCGATCGGCATCGGCGTTTCCTGTTCCGCCGACCGTCAGGCGAAGGGCAAGATCACGCGCGACGGCGTCTTCCTTGAAGAACTGGAGCGTCATCCGCTGCCCTACATTCCCGAGGAACTGCGGCACCGCAAAGACACCGGTGCGGTGCGCATTGACCTGAACAAACCGATGGCCGACATCCGCGCCGAGCTTTCGCAGTATTCCGTCACCACGCGACTGCTGCTCAGCGGCCCCATCATCGTCGCCCGCGACATCGCGCACGCCAAACTCAAGGAACGCCTCGATGCCGGTCAGCCGCTGCCGGATTACTTCAAGGCCCACCCCGTCTATTACGCCGGCCCTGCCAAGACGCCCGCCGGGATGCCCAGCGGCAGTTTCGGCCCCACCACCGCCGGCCGCATGGACGGCTACGTGGATCTCTTCCAAAGCCACGGCGGCAGCATGGTGATGATCGCCAAAGGCAACCGCGGCCAGGCGGTGACGGACGCCTGCAAAAAGCACGGCGGCTTCTACCTCGGCAGCATCGGCGGTCCCGCCGCCATCCTCGCCAAAGAAAGCATCCGCAAAGTGGAGGTCGTCGAATTTCCCGAACTCGGCATGGAAGCCATCTGGAAGATCGAGGTCGAGGACTTCCCCGCATTCATTCTGGTGGACGACAAAGGGAACGACTTCTTCCAGCACGTCGCGCCGGGGTGCACGATGTCGCATTGATCAAAACAGTGGCACTCGCCCGTGCCCCCGCTAAAATGCACCCCATGAAAGAAGTGATACTGACCCTGCCAGGTGAATCGCTCCTCGGGGTGCGCATCCCGCCCCGGGAACTGCATGACGAATTGCGCCGCCGTCTTGCCGCGTCGTTGTTTGCGGACGGCATCCTCTCCGGCGCCGCAGCCTGTCGCATGGCGGGCATGGAGAAGGCTGGGTTTCAACACTGGCTCGGTGAGCACGGCGTCCGCCAGCCGCTCACAGAAGCCGACCTTGAACAGGAACTCAGCAACCTCGCAACATGGCAGGCCGGCTGATCATTTCCAACACTACTCCGCTCATCAACTTCGCGGAGATCGGGCGGATGGATATTCTGGAACGCTTGTTTGGTACGCTGATCATCCCGCCCTCCGTTGTTGCAGAGTTGACCGCCAAGTCAGGACTTTTCCCGGAAGCCGCACTGGTACCGCACCTCCCGTGTATTCACCATCAGGCTCCGGCGGATCAACTCCTCACACGCGGCCTGTCCCGGCAGGTGCATCCGGGAGAGGCTGAATGCCTTGCTCTGGCGATGGAGAATCCCGGGGCACTCTTGCTGCTTGACGACCTTGCCGCACGGGAAGTCGCTGCCGGCAGCGGACTGCTTTTCACCGGCACGCTGGGTTGTCTCATCGAAGCCAGGCGTCGAGGGTTCGTTACCGCCGTCACCCCTCTGCTGGATGTCCTTCGGCACAAAGCCCGCTTCTGGATTTCCGGAGCCCTTGCCCATCAAGTGCTCACCGCTTCCGGGGAAATTCATCCCTGACATCCCTCCCACCTCATCCTTGCGGACTTCAAAGGAAACGACTTCTTCCGGCACCTCGCGCCGGGATGCACGATGTCTCACTGATCCGGCCATGAAGCTGCCCGCATCTCTGTATTTTGGTTTGTGGGGACTGGCCATTGCCGCAGCGTGGTTCGGGAAGACTCACCGGATCGAATGGCTGCTCTACGCGTCGATTCTCGTCTGCCTGCTGCTCTTCGTAAGCACGATCAGCACGGCAAAACCGGGCAAATGATCGCTACTTCACCTTCGGCGCATCGAAAGTGTTCCCGCCCTGGGTGTGCGTGGCCTTCGTCACCTTGCCGTCCTTGTCTTTCGCGAACTTCACGCTGGCCTCGACAACTTTCCATTCGAACTCGGTCGCCGACTTCGCGTGAATTTGAAACTTCGGCTGGCCAGTGAGCTGGGCGAACACGCTTTCGCCGTCGCGCGTGACGGTCAGGACGGCGCCGGGGCCGTATTGGTACTCGCCGAGGATGGCGTCGAGTTCCGCTTCAGTGAGCTTCACTTCGGCTTCGGTGAGGCGCGGGGCTTTGAAGGTGGAGCCGCCCTGCGTGTGGCGTGCGGCCACGACTTTGCCCTGCGCGTCGCGCACGAAGACCACCCGGGCCGCGGTCACTTTCCAGAAGAACTCATCCTTCGCCGAGGGAAAGATTTCGTACTTCGGCTGGCCGGTGATTTGGGCGTAGAGTTTGTCCTTTTCGACCGTGACCGTCATGACGCCGGTCTTGTAGTCGTAGCGTCCGGCGAAGTCGGGATACGTTGTCCGGTCCACGTCCGGGTTTTCTTTCTGCGGAGGGACTTTGGCGATGTCCGCAGCGAGGAATTTCTCCGCGATGCGGCGCGTGACCGACGCCGGCTCCGAGCCTGACACGGGCGGCAGGGCATTGCCGAGGGCCACGACGGTGCAGCGCTGGGCGGGGAAATAGAGGAGGTCGCTCGACCAGCCGTTGAGCCCGCCGCCGTGGCTCACGCACGGCAGAAAGTACAGCGGAGCGGTGAGCACACCATAGCCGTAGATCATGCCATCCACCCCGGGCGGCAACTTCACCGCGGTGGTCATCTGCTTGTAGGACTCCGGCTTGAGCACCTTGCCGCCATGCAGGGCTTCGTTCCACAGAAAGAGGTCGCCGACGGTGGAATACAGCGCTCCCGCCCCCCCGGCCCACGACATATCCCAGTCCAGCGCCGGCTCCGCTTTGTCGCCGGTGATGGAATATCCGCGCGCGATTCCAGGCGGCGGCGAGGCATTCACAAAGACGCCGGTGTTCTTCATGCCCAGCGGATCAAAGAACATCGCACGCAGGGCGGCATCGACCGGCTTGCCGCTAACATTCGCCACCACTTCGCCGGCAAGAAAGTAGGCCGAGTTGTTGTAATGAAACCCCGCGCCCGGCGCGAAGTCAGGCTTGTCGTCGCGGAACCACGCGATGAGTTCCTCCGGCGTCACCGGTTCGGTGACGCGCCCCATGAATTCCGGCTTGTCAGTGTAGCTGTGAATGCCTGACGTATGCGTCAGCAGTTGATGCAGCGCAATCTCGCCGCCGCGCGGAAAACCCGGGAAGTACTTCTCCAGCTTATCATCAAGTGACAGTTTGCCTTCATCCGCGAGCCGCAGCACCGCCGCGGCGGTGAACTGCTTGCTGACAGAGCCGATGCGAAATTTCGTCTCCGCTGTCACCGGCGTCTTCTTTTCCAGGTCCGCAAAACCGAAACCGCCCTGGAACACGATCTTTCCGTCCCGCGCCACCAGCACGGCGATACCCGGCTGTTTCTCTTTTGTCAGCTTTTCCAGATGCTGCGTCAGCCCCTTCTCGAATGACACCTCCGCCGCTGCCGGTGAATGCAAACAAACGAATGCCGCGAAAGCAGCGCCGATGGTGAGAAGCCTCATCTTCATAAGTGCCGGGACCCTGTGGCTTGCCGACGTACGGTCAAGACCGCGAAGCCGTGGTATTATCCTGGTCCACGCTTCCGCCTGCGAAAATGTGCATGGATTCCCCCGACGGCCTCACTCCAATCCGCGCAGCACCTCGAAGCGGAAGAATTGCCGCACCGACAGCGGGTTCGATGGAATCGGGCGGGTATAGGACCACGGCTGTCCGGCGGCGGGAGCGGGAATCAGTTCGTGGAGAGTCTGCCACGTAGCGCCGGTCTGACTGTAAAGTTCCGCAGCCGAGTCTATGTGCATGAGGTCGGCGGACGTGAGCGGCAGCCACACACGAAACTGCCGCGTGGCCGCGAGATGTTCGAGCCGGGTGGGCGCGACCGGCTCCAGCCGGTTTTGATAGATCACCGGAATGCCCGGGCCGCCGGAATACGGCGCGCCCATTAGCGTCGGGCCGCCGCCGGTCGCGGCGTCGTAATGGAAGAATTCGAGCGCACCGCCGCCGCCGCCCTGTTCATATGTCAGGCGAACGGGATAGACGCCGGCGGCCGGCACGAAGAAGGTGAAATCGGTGGTACCCGCGCCGCGCCCGCCGTCGAATTCTCCGAGGATGCCGGTGCGATCGCGCCCGAGTTCGACGACGAAAGGAGTCGGATCCAGTTTGAGAAACACGCCGGTGAGTCCGCTGATCATGACGGCGGGAATGGTGAACTCCGGGAAGCCGCGGCCCGTCATGCGGATGGAAGGCGCGGCCACATTGTTGATGACCATGACTCCGATGGCGCCAGCGTTCTGGCAGCGGCGGATTTGATCGCTGAACGGCACGGTGTCGCTGCGGTCCACGAGCGCGATTTTTCCCGCCACCTGAGCAGCGTTACCCAGCGGAGTTGAAGCATCCGCCGGGACGGTAACCGCGAGCGGTCCCCGCACCGGCGCGGTGCCGATGGGTGCGTTCAAAGATTCCACCGCCGGTGTATAGCCGGCGTACTGCGCCGGCGCGACGATGCGCAGCGGCGAGCGCGGCGCGCCAAAAGGTGTGAGACGAAAACCGTCATCGCTGTTCACGCCGAGCCGGCGAAAGCCCGGCACCGGAATCTCCAAATAACAGAGCACCTCCACTGCCGCGTTGGTGAAAGGCGCAGCGAGGCCGGGCATCGCGCGATCGCCGGGGAAAGAACCGGCGGTGAATCCATCCTGACTGAAATTGAGTGTGCCCGTGACGTTGTAACTCCAGTCATTGGCTGCTGCGGGTGTGGCGATATTGGGGCCGAACACGCCCGCGAGAATTTCCTCCGCGGCATCATTGCCGTCAGGATTGGGCTTCGAGGTTTGGTTAATGCGCCAGATGAACCCGGGATTCCGTCCGCTCCCCAGGCGCGTGGCGTTGTGCTCCGGCAGCACGCCATAGACAGCGCGCCGGAAGTTCCATGACTTGGTCACACCGTCGAGCGTGACGGCGATGGTGTGCGCCTCGCCCGGATCCACCCAGAACCAGCGCTCATCCGTCAGGTGGCCCGGGCGAACGGTGAACGTGTTGGAGAACCGTCCCTGAGGTTCAGCGATAGCAGTCAGGCCGTCCACAGTCGCCGTCGCTGGAGGCAGGCGGCTTCCGGCGACAGTGAACTCCACGCCGCGGGAAGGCGGCACCTGCTCGCTCCCCGGCTGCGGCTCGACCCAGTCAAGGTAGCGCGGCGGCGTAAATGACGGCAGCAGCCGTGCAAAACAGGTGACACTGGCGGGCTGGACGGGCGGATTGATCGTACCGAAGCGGTGCCCGCCGACGGGAATCTTCCGGCCGTCGTCGAGAATGACATACCATTCACAACTCGATCCGCCGCCGCCCTCGAACCAAAGGAGCCGAAAAGGATAGTAACCGGCGGCGTCCACATGAATATCGAATTCCGAATCCGAGGCGGCGCGCCCGCCGTCGAACCGCGCAATCTCCTGCGCGAACGGCGAACGCGCGTCGAGACCGCAGGTCAGTTTGAAGCCGTCGTCGCTGCGCACCGCCATGCGTGTGGTGCCGGACGGCAGTGAAACGTAAGCCGTGGCCTCCACGACGTAATTGTCGCGATTGCCGGTGGAGCGATTGCCCGGGATGCCCGGGATGAGACGGTCCGCAGGGTTCTCGTAGAGGAAAGTCCCGGCATTGAAGTAGCCCTCCGTTGCCGCATTTTCTTCAAAGTTCACGATGGGCACAACCCGGGTTCCATCCGCCGCCGCGCCCGTCGTATCTGCGGTATTGGTCCCGTATTCGCCGCGGAGCTGCCGCTCGGCTTCGAGCACGGTGTCCGGGCGCACGAGTTCGGTTTGGTAAGTCGCGATGCGCACGCCGCTGCTCGCCGTGTCTATTTTATCATAGGCCACCGCCTGCAAAGCGGCGATGCGCGCATAGTCCGGACCGCGGAAGCTGCCCTCGGCGTTGAACGAGTTGTCACCGGTGAGAGAATAATTGTACGTCGCTCCCGGGATCAACGGCGCGGGCGAAATCCATGTGAATCGTTTGTAACTGCCGTCCGTTACCGCATTGGAAATCGCCGCCGTGACACCGTTGATGCGCAGCGCGAGTGAACTGAGCGGCACCGCATTGGACGGGTCGAGGAGCGAGAACTGCACCCGCGCGGGACGCGGCGTCACTTCGGCAACGGCGGCTGCCGGCGCGGTCGTCAGGACGGAGAGATTGTCGAGGTCGTGCAACTGCGCGGAGGCGCCGGTGCGCGCGCCGATGACGAAATGCCCGCTCATGGGCACCCAGTAAGTCTGGACCAGATTGATGACCTTCACATTCTTCCAGAACACGTCGAGCCGCCCCGTATGATAGAGCACGATGCGCAGCCGCGCCCAGCCCAGCAGCGAAGTGGTGTCGCCGCCGCTGCGGTTGAGCGGGCCCGTCTGCAGCGAGCCGGTTTCGGTGAGCAGTCCATGCCGGATATCCGCGCCCGTTTGGGCAATGACCACGCCGTTCCGCTTCACCGTGAACCCCACCCAGTCCGCGCCGCCGTTGTCCCAGGAATCCATGCACACGCTCAGTCCCGTCGCCGTACCCTCCTCCGGAGCGTCCGATCCGCCCGCAGGAGGCCCCAGAAATCCGGTGCCGTTCAGAACCACCGGATCGTTCGCACTGACAAAGTTCACGCTCATCCCGTCCGCGGGAAAGGCGGTGCCGCCGCCGATGCGGCAGTCCACGCTGAAATCGAATGCGGACACCAGCTTCCCGGGATCGAGGTCCGGCAATTTCACTACGCTTCGCTCATTGGCGGAAGCAGGTGTCAGCACAAAATGCCCGCCGCTGTTTCCGCCGGTGGTGAGGCGCTGCCCCGACTGACCCGAACTGCTCCAGATGGACAACGGCGGAGAGGGATTGCCGGAAAAGTCAGCGGAGTAACTTCCCGCCTGCAATCTCTCAGTTGTGAGGACGGCGGCGAAACTGAGGACTGCAATGAACCGGATGGCAGAGAGGACTCCACATATCATGACAGACTCCATAGCGGATTTCCCGGCTCCGGGCCAGCAAAAAGCCGCACTGGAAAACCGGCAGCCGGTTTGACCCTCCATGCCCCGCCGCCCGGTGCTCCACACGGGCAAACTGGCGGAGAGAGAGGGATTCGAACCCTCGGTTCTAATCCATCACTCGGGAGAGTGTCGTTTTCTCGGTTTGCGTGACATCAAAGAAGGTCTGTGACATCCTCAAGTGTTGACAGAAGTGTTGCCATAGGCGAGTGTAAATTGAGTGCATTTCAATCCCTCAACCATTGCTTCCACATGGCAACTGTTTTCCGCAAATCTGGCTCCGCCCTTTGGTGGACGGCATACTTCGATTGTGATGGGAAACGGCGGTATCGTTCGACTGGTATGCGGACGAAATCGGAGGCCATTGCCACCGCTGCGGAAATGGAGCGCCGGGCGCGCCGGGCCACGCCGGACGCACCGGAGCAACGCCGCCGCATTCTGAGAATAATCGAAGAGGCTGGCGACATGGCGCTAAAGGGCACGCTGACTCAGGCTGCCGGGCACTTGCTCATCAATCGGCTGACGGAAGCCGCCACCGGCGATACCCTCCAGCAGTCGGGAATCGAAGAGTGGCTGCTGGGCTGGGTGAAGGGCAAAACCGGTTCCCGCACCAAGGGAACATCCGTCCGGTATGAGGGCGTGATCGAGGCGTTTATTGCGTCTCTGCCAGCCGCGAAGCGCCTGCTGCCTCTGGGGGCGCTGGCGGTCGGCGACATTCAAAAATTCCGCGACCAACTGCTGGCGGAAGGGCGCACCGCAGCCACGGCAAATCTGGCCCTCAAGATACTTCGCGTTCCTCTCAATTTGGCCCGGCGGCAGGGGTTGATTCAAAACAATCCGGCGGAGGCTCTTGAGATGGTGACTACCGAAAAGTTGGAGAAAGGAGTCTTCGCACCGGAATCGATTTCCAGCCTGCTGAAAGTCGCCACATGGGAATGGAAGGGATTGATCTTGGCGGGATATTATACCGGAAGCCGAGCCGGAGACATTGCCAATCTGAAGTGGTCATCCGTGGACCTTGCCCGGCAGACCGTCAGTTTCGGTCAGCAAAAAACCAAGCGGTTCGTGGAAATCCCCATCCACGCGGAATTCGGAAAGTGGCTGGCGAAAGAGGCCAAACAAAAGACTCAGGAGGAATTCGTTTTTCCCGGTTTCGCCGGCAAAACTGTCGGCAGCCGGAATGGAATCTCCGGGCAATTTCGGGGGCTAATGAAGAAGGCCGGCATTGTGCGGCAGATTACAGCCAAGGGAGGGGACAAAGGGCGCTCCCGTTCCTCGCATTCCTTCCATTCCCTGCGCCACTCGTTCAACTCCGCGATGGCAAACGCCGGGGTTTCTCAGGAACTCAGGCAGCGGCTCACGGGACACGCATCGAAGGCCGTCAATGACCGCTACACGCACACGGAGTTGGAAACGCTGCGCAAGGCGGTGGGGACAGTGCCTGCTTTAACCTCTGAGACTGGCACAGAAAATCAAACCGCATAGCCGCGCCGCAGTTGCGGCCTCTATCTCCCGGTCATGCCACAAGAAATCGTGGCACTTTCACCCTTACCCAGTACATTGCCAAAATGAAACCGCAGCCACCGCTGAAAATAGAGTCTCCCTGCCCGAAATCTTGGGAGGAGATGACCGGCGATGCCAAATGCCGTTTCTGCGATCACTGCCAGCTTCATGTTCACAACCTCTCGGCGATGAGCGAGCGGGAGCGCACTCGCTTCACTGCCAATGCGAGTGGCCGAAACTGTATCGCCTATGTGGTGCGGCAGGATGGTTCTATGGTCACTGAGGGACGATGGACGCGATGGATGCGCCCGTTGAGGAAAGTGCAGATGGCCGGTCTTGCCGTGCTGGCTACCTTGCTGCCATTCTTGTTTTCCGCCTGCGCCGCCAAGCGTCCATCCGGCATGATAAAGGAGAAGATGATGGCTCCGGGGAGCGGAAAACGAGTGATGCTTGTGGGGGAGGCTCCCAACACCGCGATAGCTCCCGTGAATGACCGCATGGTCTTAGGGGCAATGGCACCTATCGAGTCAGCAAATGACCAGCCTTGAAGGTTCACGCCTCGGGCGGGAGTTTCATCTCTTGGCCGAGAAGATCGAACGCGGCCTTTGACTTGGCAGCCCACTCTTCGGGGGTGAGCTTGGAAAAAGCGCGCTTCACTTTCCAGCCACGGACGGATTTGGCTTTGGCACCAGAATCCGGCACCAGCGGCTCGGGGAGAGCCGAAATGTAGGCGATGAAGTCATCCGCTGTGAAGCAGCGGATACGAGCCTGCTCCGCGTCGGTAAAAGTTCCGGTGAAAGCCTTCGTGAGTTGGGCTTGGCGATGGTCGTCGGCGACGATGAGGGCGATGATGTGGAAATCATCGCGCAGACATTTTCGGATGTTGCCAAGCTCATGTTCTGTCGCGGTGGAGACAGAGATTTCACAGGCGATGCGCAGGTCATCGCGCAGCAGGGCGACATCCACCGTTTCCTTTCCCGAACCAGTAGGGAATTCGATCACGGCGCGGAATCCTTTGGCTTCCGCGGAGGTCTTGATGAGCCTCTGCAACATCAGGTGAATGGCACCTCCTTTGCCGGGGGAAGGTGGCTCCGACGGGGATACGGAAGTCGCTGGCTCAGGTGTTGCAGTGGGCGGAGCCGCCGCTGCGGGTGCGGTGCTATCCGCTGGGGGAGGCGATGGCTCTGCTCGCGCCTTCGCTTTGCTGTCACGGGCAGGCGCTTCACTTGCAGGCACTGCCTGCGGATACAACTCCGCCTCCACCTCCGCTCTCGGACGGGCGTAAGTGGCGCGCGAGGCATGGGTCAGAATGCGCCGGCACGTCGCGGCCTCCTCTTCCTCCGGCTCATCAAGAAGCGGCACCGTGAGATTGAAGTCGTTGTCGGCGCGTTCGATGCGGCAGAGGGCCTTGCCGATGGGGAGGTTTTGGAGCGCCTTCGCGTCAAAGTGGGCGAAGCCTTCGGCGAGGGTGCGGGCGTCGCTGTCACCCACGCGAAAGACAACGCGGGTGAAGGCATTCGAGAGCACTGCGGCCCCGACCTCTCTGTCGCGCTCCAGTTGCCGCAAGTCCTGATGCGCTAGGATGAAACCCATGCGATACTTGCGCGCACCGCTGAGGATTTCGGCCATGCTGGGGGAGATGAAGTTCTGGAACTCATCGGCATAGACGAAAAACGGGCGGCGCTGAGTGCTTTCCATCCGCTGCCGGCTCATGGCCATCTGTTGCAGCTTGGCGACGATGAGAGAACCGAGCAGGTGAGAATTCTCCCGGCCCATCTGTCCCTGCGGGAGCTTGGCGAGGAAGATTTTCCCGCTGTCCATCATCTCCGCGAAGTCGAGCCGGTTCTCGCGCTGCGAGACCATGTAACGGATCGGTTTCGGGGAGAGGAAAGTTTCGAGTCTTGTAAGGATAGGGCCGATGCTCTTATTGCCGCCAAGCTGGGGAAAGCCGCGCTTCCAATAGAAGACGATCTCCGGGTCGGTCACGGTGGCAAGGAATCGCTCGCGCCAGTCAGGATCGAGAAGGAAGCGCCGCAAGTCGGCAAGTGTGCCGCCTTCGCTGCTTTCTAGGAATGCGCGGATGGCGTTGCCAAACACCGTGTTCATCTGATCGCCCCATGACGTGGACTGCGCACGGAAGATGGCGACAAGATCGGAGGCGAGCAGCGTCTTTTCAAAGTCACTGTGAGCAGACAGGAAGTTGAAGGGCACGATGAACTGCTCATCCGATGGATCGAGCAGCACCACATCTTCCATGCGCTCCAGAGGGATGATGCCGAGCACCTTGTCCACCAAATCGCCGTGAGGATCGAGAAGCGCAAAGCCCGCGCCACTCTCGATGTCCTGCGCCATCAGGTTGAACATGAGCGTGGTCTTGCCGCTACCGCTGGCTCCGACGATGTGCATGTGCCGCACACGCTGTTCGGTGTTGAGCCATACTTCTTTGGCCATGCCCGCGTGCTGGTTGATGCCGAGACACACGCCATCGCGCGACGGCTGTGCTTGCGCTGCGGCATGGGTGCCTGCGTCCACGCGGAGAAAAGCCGGCGTCCGTACGGACGGAGTGGGGAAGCGGATGAACCCGATGAGTTCATCCTGATTCAGAATCATCCCGGTGCGCCGACACTGCCGTCTCACGAGGTCGCGGCAATGCTCGTCGTGATCGTAGTCGTCGTTGGGGATCGGTGTCAGTTCATTGCCCTCGTGGCGTTTGAAAAGACGCAACGGGGCGGCCAAGCGGCGGATGATGCGCCAAACGCCGTCCAGTTCCGCCGCTCGCGCCGCGAGGCGAACGATCACTCCATATAGCGGACGTGATACCTTTTCCTTCGCACCCTTCACAAGTTCCGCTCCGTCATCAAAGAAAGGTTTCCCATCCTCACGCGTTACGGCTGCCAGTGCATGTCTTCCCCACGGCTCACTGAGCGGAGTGAAGGTCACCTGATAAATGCCGACGGACTCCTCATCGAGTGCAGCCAGCGCGCCAGTCAGCCCGACGAACGGATCGCTTTTGCCGGGCGCGGCCAGCGGCAGCATGAATGGGTCGGCCAGAGCAAACTCAATTACCACGCGCTCATCCTCATCATCAGGATCGCCCCACACGGCTTCCAGTCCCGCCGTTGCCGGCTGGCAGATGATTTCTGGAAAGTGCGCGGCCAATTGCTCCGCCACGGCTTCCGCGTCCACGATGTCCACGCACATTTGCAGCGCCACCTTTCGTCCCGTGCCTACCAGTTCCAGCGTGAGGGGACGCGAGGCGAGTGAGACATTGGATAGAAAGTGCGCCATCGCCTCCGGGCTGGCCGTGAAGTCTTCCGGCAGCAGCAACGTGAACTCCATCAGGTCAGGCACTTCATTTCCGAGCCAGTCAGGTTCGGGTTCTTCCGACTCCTCCTCAATCACTGCCAGCGCATTGCCCACGGGCGGGCGAATGGCCTGCGTGACCTTTTCCGTCAGGCGAGAGAGAAATGTCGCCCGCCTTCCGGTGTCCTGCTGGGGTGCAACGGGCAGGCGATGCCCCGGAAAAGGAACGAAGGGAGGGCGGGGCGATACTGGTTCCGGGAAGGTCATTCCACCCCTGCCCCGCATTTCCCAGCGTGCGAAGTTGGCGGCCAGTTTTTCATACACCGTGCTCATGCGTGGCTGCGGGTCTTTGGCTTCTCATCCTTATCCTCCATCAATTGCTGGAGCACATCTTTGGCCAAATCTTTGAAGCCCATCGGCTGCTCTACGTCCTTCACTTCGATGAATTGAACGTCCTCACGTCCGCGGGCCAGCGCATCCTCCTTCACTTTTTCACGAATGAAGTGGTTCACGAGATCAATGAACATGTGACGCGAGTCCTGCCGGTGATAGGTTTCAGGGCGAAAGAAGAGTTCATAGATTCCCCCGACGACCGGCAGATTGAGAAGGAAGTCATCCAGTCCCGGCCACTTGCCGGCCTGCATCAGCAACGCGGCGATGGCGATCAAGGTGACGGCGAGCACCGCCAGCCCGATAGTCATGCCAAAGGACATTATGTAGAGCATGGCGAAACTGCCGATGGTCGCGAAGGCCAGCAGGATTTCCCACAGATACATTTTGCGGGGCAGGATACAGCCGCGGCAGGAGTAATACGAGCAGTCGCCGAAAGGCCCGGCACCTGCATCGAAGAGAATACGCTCGCGGCGGATGCGCAGATATTCGCGTCCGCTGGAAAGCAGTCCGCCTTCTTTGAAAACGATGTGCGATACTTCCACGCCCGGAAACTTCCGGCCTTTGATTTCCTCCTCAATGGAGGCGTAGAACTCTCCTGCGGCGGTCTCGTAGTTGAGCATCGGAACATACCAATGGGCGCGGACTACTGACTTGGTGCGTTTGAAGAAGCCGAACATGACAGGTTATTTGGCTGATTTGTCGAGCACCTGCTTAACGATCCGCGGAGCACCATTGATGAATTTCACCTCTAAGAGAAGTGACACTATCTTGCTGGTGACGGAACCATCCTTCCGGCTCGTCGTCGTGGAGTGCAGATTGTAATAGGCTTCGTAGCGTCCATCTCCCAGCGGCCGGATTTTGATGCCGTCGGGAATGCTCTCTCTGACCAGCGTGTATTGCGCGTGGTCTGCGGTTTCCTGCTTCTCGATGACGGCGCGGTCCACGGTGCCGTTCTTGAGAAATTGCACGCGGTCGGCGTAGTCCGCAATCAGGGCTGCGATATTGCCGCTCTCTGCCTTGCGGTGATGCGCCATGAGGAAATCACCCACCTGTTTGCCCTCTGGAGTGATGGCCAATATCGGCCCGTCCACAGCAGACACAGGTGGCGTTTGCGACGGAAGGTCAGGAACGGGCGGCGACTTGGATGGAGGTGCGGCAGCCGGTTCTCGGATGTCCGTAATGCGCATGGCACCATCCTCAAAGCGCGTCACGATCTGCGGCTGATTGTTCAGCGGCGGAAGCGATGCAGGCTCAACCGGGGAGGCAGGCGCGCCGGCTTCAGCCCACCAGCGATGCGGAGTGGATAGGCTCACCAGTTTAGGCTCGCTACCGCTCCACCGGTGCGGATCGGCTATCACAACAGGGCCGAACCTCTCCCCGGAGTCCAGAAAATTTGTGAAAAATGCCCGCGTGCCTTCCCATTTCACCAGTCTTACAAGTGCCAGCACGCGGCTCCGGTCGGGGCCAATCACACGGTCATTCAGAGGATTGATCTGCGGGCGATAGGCGAACGCGCAGAGCAGTCCCTCCTCAACTGCCCGCTTCACCGTAAGGTCTTCCAAGGTGTCTGGATTTCCGGGCATCGTGACCTCCCATGCCGACGGCGGCGCTTTGTCTGATGGGCCAAAATAGAATACTTCGGCGGTATTGCCGCGGCACCGGATGAACTTCGCCCCATCCGGCGATGCAAGGAAGCGATCACCCTTTTCAATATCAATGTCCTGAAACACGCGGTTGGCAGTCCCGGTCTTGTCACTTGCGGCAAGTGCCAATCCATGACGCTCCGGCCACCGGGAGAATGAACCTTCCACTTCCGGCAACTCCGTGACCGTCGTGAACTGTGCCGGCATGAGACGCCATGTCGGGCTTTCTGGCCATGATGGTTGTCCCTGCACCGTGAACTTTGTGCGTTGCGCCTCCGGACGGTTTCTCCACTCCTCAGAAGAGGCCAAGGGATCTATCTCCAGCGTATCCAAATTGAGCACCAGCGGTACGTCGCCGTTGCTGAGAAACAGAACCTCCTTGTCCTTGTGCCAGAATGGCGGAGCGGACGGCACCATCCGTTTTTTCGGCTGGGGGAGAGAAATCGAACGCACTCCCTCTACGCGCAGCACGCCTACGCGCGCCGGTGATTCACTGCTGACAAGAAAAAGCTGCCGGCTGTCGGGCGAAAAGGCGAGCGACTGAACCTTCATGCGTGGCTGCCACCGGCATTCCACCTCCAGTTTATGCAAGTCAATCAATGCTACGTTATCCCCCGCAAGTCCCGCAATCCACCTGCCGTCGGAAGAGAGTGCGAGCGGGCCGTCGCCGGCAATCTCGGGCACTGATTTTCGCGCGAAAATTTGCCACTGCATTGCTTTGGTGGTTGCCAATTCCGGCGAGGGAGTGAACTCGAAAGTTGGTCGCGGTGGCGGCAGTGGAATGGAGGGCTTCGGGATCTCGACTGGTGCCGGCGGCGGTGGCGGAGGCGCTTCGATAACCGGCGGAGGAAGAGGGAAATACCCCCTCCAAGATCGGATGTAGAAAGGTGAGAGCAGCCCAAATAGCGCCAGCCCCCAAATCGGCAGAGCCCACCACGAAATGCCACCTGAAGTGACGATAGGCGCAGCTTCCTCCTCTTGTCCGGCGGTCGGAGGGGGAGCCAACCTGACACCGAGCGAAGCTCCAGCCATTCCGGCCAGCGCACCCGGCAGGATGCACAAGGGAGCCGAAAGCCAGATGGCCAACAAACTTGGCGCATCCGCCAGTCGCGCCGCTAGGACGGTCATCCCCGCACTCAATAGGGAGGCGAACAGCCCCGCTCTAGCTCCCAAGCGCGCGGCCTGCCAGCCTGTATCGGAAGGAGTCCTCCCCGACAAGCGAACGGCAAGCATACCTGCCAAACCCGCGACAAACGTCACAGCAGCGAGCACCATCAAACCGGGCAGCCGGAGCGACGAAATCGAGCCGGTGACCGGAACCGCCAGCGCGAATGCAAGCACTCCCATCGCAAGGCACACGAGATCAGCGCGTCTGCGCTGATTCACGGGGAGCGGAGGCATAGCGTTCATGGCATCAATTTGAAAAGGTAAGTGAGGAGTTGGTCAACGGCTGTCCCGATGTGTTGTATAGGCTTTCCAATCACGAGTTGGCAAAGCATCCTCCGCTCTTTTCCATGCTTCTGACGGACGCAGTCCAAGTGCGAATGCCAAACGGACGAAGGTTTCCGCAGTAGGACGACGTTTGCCCTGTTCGATGAAGGCAATCGCCTGACGGTTCAATCCCGACAAAGCCGCCACATCCCCGAGAGACAATCCCGCGGCTTCTCTCGCTTCACGTAAGACTACGCGGAGCGATTCACAGAGTTCAATACTGAGGGTGGATTTTTTAGGCACGCTACGAATGTAGGAAATCCCCTTGCCCTGACGACGCTACACTTGTAGCGTGCAGCCTCTACCATCCCATTCGACACCATGAACTTCCTCCGACGCATTGGTCCCGACCCACATGAAGGCGGCTTCAAAACCGCCGCTGCCGACGGCTGCCCTGACATTCTTGAACTCGATGACGGCGACTTCGCCATCATCGGGATGGACATCACTGCTTCTGCAAAAAGCAGACTCTTTGCCGTGCCCGGTGCTGGCTGTGGAGCCGACGAAACCATCGTCCGGGTTCCGCGGCGCACGCTTGTTCTCGCCAAACGGGACATCCCGGATTCACTGTAGGTTGGGTTCGTGTTACAATGTGCGGGATGGGAATCCTGCACTGGATCACAACTCACGCGACCAGCCTGCTTGAATCTGCCGGTATCATCGGCAGCCTCCTTTTTACCGGCGTCACCCTGCGGCGCGACTCTCGCTCCCGGCATGTCGCCAATCTGATCTCGCTCACAGCGCAGCATCGTGACATTTGGGAGAGGTTTTACGACAAGCCGCACCTATCGCGCATCCGCGATCCGAAGGCAGACCTCAAAAAGCAGCCACCCACGCGCGACGAATCGTTGTTCGTGAACCTGCTCATCCTTCACCTCAACTGTTGGTATCAGGCCATCCGGCGCGGAGAAATCACGCCACCGGAAGGACTCGGCATGGATGTCGGCAGCTTCTACCGGCTGCCCATTCCGAACCATATATGGCAGCAGCGAAAGAAGCTGCATGATGTGGACTTCGTTCGGTTTGTCGAGAATGCCATCGTGCAGGTAACTTCTGGAAAGTAAGCCGCAGCCGGGAGCGGTTCCCGTCCGGTGGATGCACAATCTGCGCTCAAGCCATCGCCATCCATGCGGCGAGGGAGGTGCGCAATTCCTTCCGCGCGCGGTAGAGGCGGGATTCGACAGCTTTGATGCTGCTTTGCGTGATCTCTGCGATGTCCGCCATGCCGCGGTCTTCGTATTCGGCGAGGGTGAGGGCGACGCGCAGGTCATCGGGCAGGGCGGCGATGGCGCGGCGCACGGCGGCGGCGCGCTCATTGAGTTCGCAGGCGGCGGAGGGGAGGGCGGACTTGTCGGGGAGACGGCTGGCCGGGGCATCATCCGCACCGGGGGTGCTCTCGGATTCCAATGAAATGTGCGGGTGACGGCCGGCAAATCGTTTGGCATCCCGCACCAGATTGGCGGCGATAGTGTAGAGCCAGTTGGTGAACTTGGCACCGGGCTTGAACTGCGCGCACTTTTCAAAGACGCGGACAAAGGTGTCCTGAGCCGTATCTTCAGCGATGGTTTCATTTCCGGTGAGACGGATGAGCCAGTGGAGAAGCCGGGTCTGGTGGCGCTGCATGAGAGTATCGAGCGCTTCGGCCTGTCCTGCGCGCAGCCGGGCCATGTCGGCAGCGTCTGCGGCGTGATCGGTCTGTGTGGCGCTGCTGCTCATGGAGTCGGGTCAATCCATGAGCGTTTCCTGCGTGACCCATTCGAGATAGCGGGTGGCGGCTTCCGGGGGCATGGCAGCGGCCACTTCGTAGAAATGGGCCAGCATCAGTTCGCTGCACCGGGCGCGCAGACGGGCTGATTCGTCCAGCAGGGCTTTCACCTCGGGGGTGACGGATTTGCTCTGCTTGATGAGTGCGAAGAACTCCGTGCGCACGCGGGCGATCTCCTTGCAGCGCTCCATGCAGCCGGGGAGGTAATTCTCGTGCATGGTGCTGATGCGTTCGTATTCGGCATCGCTGAGGTGGAATTCCGTCTTGAGCCAGAGCAGGCCGCCTTCCGGGGTGGCGGACATGAGCATTTCCTCCCGCCCCGGCTTCACCGGATGATCCTCTGCCCTGTGCATCTGCCGGCTGGCGAAAAAGGCCGCGCCGGCCAGTATGGGAATGACAAGCAACCAGTAGATCGGCTTCATGGCTTTGGGGTTGTAGTGTCCATACCGCTATCTGTCCTCACTTGCGCCGCATCTTAGTTACGGCCCGGCATGAGGCTATTGTCCATCCGGGGCGTTCGGGGGCCTCCCATCTCATGAGTATTGCTTACGGGAGGGTTGCCATTGGTTTGACAGGAGGACAACAAAGTCATAAGGCCTAGGCTGCCGGCCAAAATCAGGAAGCGTGCTTTGAGTTTCATATGGTGTAGTTTTGTTTGTTCGCGTTTGTTTGTTTACAGGCCCGGTCATGTGGCAGGGAAAGTTGCGTTTGAGGGACTGACGCTTCATGGCGTCATGCGGTATGGGTCCACTGAAGCCAAGTAATTCTCAGCAGTAGGAGCTGAGGCAGCAGTGTCGGCGCTCTGGTGCCCCAACCATGCGGATGTCAGCGTGATGGCTAGAGCTGCGGTGGCACCCCATGCGAAGCCACTGCGCGGTGTTAGGAGTGCGCTCATCCAGCGCCGCCAGCGGGCAGGCAAACTCGCGGCTTCCGCATCAGCCTCACGCTGGGAGATGCGATTCCACACGCCATCGGCGAAGCGAGGCTGGGGTTCGGCATCCACTGTCCACTCGCGCAGCAGGCTGTTGAGTTGATCGTCGGGAAGTTCGTTTTTCATGGTGAGAGAGTGGCTTCATGGCCCGGCCCCGCGACGGTGGGGGCCGGGCACATTGGGCACGGTTAGTTTTTCTTGCCGCCATCCTGAATCTTTTTCAGGAAGGTGTCGGCGTCTTTGTCGAATTTGGCACGGCAGGATTTGCAGCAGAGTTTGATTTCCTGTTCCTTGTATTCAAAGACAACAGGCTTGCCCATGCTGCCCAGCTTCTCGCCGGAAATGATACAGGTTTCGAGCGGGTAGGGTTTGGCTTTCGGCTTCGGCTTGTCGGCAGCCCCGGAATTGCAGGCTGAAAGCAAGGCAGTGAGGAGGATGGAGGCGAAGAGTTGGCGGCGGTTCATGGCGGTGAATGGTTGGCGTTGGTATGAGGGATGAGTTCCTCTACGGCGCTTACGGCGGGGAGAGGAGAATCCCGCAAAATTTTTCAAACCTCCCCGGCGTCCGGTGTGTGGAGGCTTTTTTGGAGATGCCCCCTACTCAATTCACGGCCCCGGAGCCAAAGGAAAATGACGGGCGTGACGATGAGGATGTGAATGAGACTGGAGATCATGCCGCCGATAACGGGAGTGGCGAGCGGCTTCATGACTTCCGCCCCCTGACGATGACTCCACATGATGGGCAGCAGACTGGCCACGATGGTGGCCACGGTCATTACTTTGGGCCGCAGGCGGAGACGCGCACCGTCTTTCACTGCCTGCACTAGATCGGCCCGCGTGAAGGCGGCTCCCTTTTCGGCCATGCGAGCTTTCACTGTTTCCTCCAGATAGACCACCATGACCACGCCCGTCTGCACCGCCGTGCCAAACAGCGCGATGTAGCCAACCCACACGGCTCCGTTGAAGTTGTAGCCCAGCAGGTATTGCAGAAAAACACCGCCACTGAGCGCGAAGGGGACGGCAAGCATGACATGCGCCGCCTCCAGCGCGCTGTGATAGACAAGGTAGAGCAGCACGAAGATGATGAGAAGCACGATGGGAAAAACGAGCGTCATTGTCTGCACGAACCGGCGCTGGTTTTCATATTCGCCGGTCATGCGCCACGTCATGCCCTGCCACTCCATTGTCTTGAGCTTCTGTTCGATCTCCTGAACGAACCCGCCGAGATCCCGATCCTGCACATTGGCCTGCACATAGGCGCGGAGCCGTCCGTTTTCGGAAGCGATTTCATTGGCTCCGACCTCGCGCGTGATTTTGGCAACCATACCCAGCGGAATAGCGGTCGCTGTCGAAGCCGTTGGGGACATCGCTCCCGGTGCCGCCGGTGGTGAATTACCTCCACCCATGCCTCCGCCGGCCATTGCTCCACCGGGAGCCTGAGCGGCTGGCGCGGGTGTGTTCATATTGGGGCGGGTCGCGATGAGCAGCCGGCTGAGCTTTTCGAGATCATCGCGTTCGCCCCGCTCCACGCGCACTTGGATAGGATAGCGTTCGCGCCCTTCGATGGTAGTGCTGACGTTCTTGCCGCCGGTGGCAACTTCCACGGCATCCAGCACGTCGCGCACGCTAAGGCCGTAGCGGGCGATGGCGTGACGATCCACTTTGATATTAAGATAGGGCTTGCCCTGCACACGGGAAGGAGAAACGCCGGTGGCACCTTCGATGCCGTTGACCATGCGTTCCACCTCAAACGCCTTCTGTTGGAGTTGATCCAAATTGTCTCCGTAAATCTTGACGCCCACCTGAGCACGGATGCCCGTGTAGAGCATGAGGATACGGTTTTCGATAGGCTGCAATAACGCGGGCACATAGCCGGGGAGCCGCATTTTCTCGGTGATCTCGGCTTTCAACTTTTCGAGCGTCATGCCGTCTCTCCACTCGGGATTGCGCTTCACCATAAAGCGTCCGTCAGGCACATACTCGGGCTTGAGCATGATGGTGGTTTCCAGCATCTCGGTGGGTGCGGGATCGGTGGCGGTTTCAAAGCGTCCGAGTTTGCCGGCCACTGTCGCCACCTCCGGGATTTGGCTGATGATTTGATCCTGCCACGACATCACGCGCTGGATTTCCTTGAGACCGGTCTTTGGCATGAGCACCGGCATGTAGAGCAGGCTGCCTTCATTGAGCGGCGGCATGAATTCCTTGCCGAAGCCTGCGGTGAGTTGCGCCAGCCGGGGCCAGCCACTGTCGCGCAGTTGCTTCACAGTGCTGCGCGGGAGGCCGAAGGCGATAAGCAGCGCGCACGCCAGAATGGTCATGGCTATGCCGATTATGGTGCGCCGGTGATTGAGCGCCCAGTTGAGGGCGGGATCATAAAGGCGCAGCAGGAAGCGCATGATGATGTTGTCCTTCTCGGCATGAAACGGCCCGCGCACGAGAAGGGAACAAAGCACTGGCACCGCGGTCACTGCCAGCAGCGTGGAACCGATCATGGCGAAAGTCTTGGTGAAGGCCAGCGGGTGGAAGAGCTTGCCTTCCTGCCCGGTGAGCGCAAATACGGGCACGAACGCAAGGATGATGATCGCCATCGCAAAGAAGATAGGCCGCCCCACCTGTCGGCAGGCCGCGAGCGTCACCTGCCACGTCTCCTTTCGACTGAGGGCACTGCCTTTTACTTCCTCCGCCTTCTCAGCATGACGGATGACATTTTCCGTCACCACGATGGCGGCATCCACCAGCACGCCGATGGCAATGGCGATGCCGGTCAGCGACATGATGTTGCTCGTGATGCCGAACATCTTCATCAGCATGAACGAAATCAAAATGGAAACCGGCAGCGGGAGCGTGACGATGAGGATGCTGCGGAAGTGCCAGAGAAACAAAATGTGTGCGAGCGTCACCAGTATGATTTCCTCAAACAGAGCGTGCTTGAGGGTATCAATGGTGCTGTCAATGAGTTCGCTGCGGTCGTAGAACGGCTTGATGGAAATGCCCGCAGGCAGACTTGAGGAGATTTGCGCGATGCGCTCTTTGATCCGCTCGATGACGGCTTTGGCATTCTCGCCGGTGCGCATGACAACGGTGCCGCCCACCACTTCATGGCCGTTGAGATCAAGCGCCCCGCGGCGGAAGTCTCCGCCGATTTGCACCGTGGCGATGTCTTTAAGAAAAAGCGGCGTGCCCTCCGTGGTCTTGAGCGCGATCAATTCGAGGTCTTCCTTGCTCTCTACGAGGCCGATGCCGCGGAGCACGAACTCCGCTCCATTTTCCTCCACCACTTTGCCGCCCACATTAAGGTTGGCATTCTGGACTGCACTCATCACGTCCATTAGGCTGACTCCGGCGGTGCGCATTTTCGTGGAAGACAATTCAATCTGATACTGCTTCACAAAGCCTCCGATGCTGGCGACTTCCGCCACGCCCTGCACGCTGGCGAGCTGGTAGCGAATGAACCAATCCTGCACGGAACGCAACTTCGCCAAATCGTAGCCGCCATCCGCTGCTTTTTCTGCATCCACATCGAGATAGTATTGATACACCCAGCCAAGCCCGGTGGCGTCGGGGCCAAGCTGCGGCTTCACGCCTTCCGGCATGGAGGCTTGTAAATAATTCAGCCGTTCAAGAACCCGTGTCCGGGCGAAATACTGATCCGTGCTGTCTTCAAAGATGATGGTGATGAGCGAAAAGCCGAACATGGACGTGGCCCGCACATCCTTCACGCCGGAGAGTCCTTGAAGGCCGGTGGTTAGAGGGTAAGTCACCTGATCCTCCACCTCCTGCGGGCCGCGCCCCATCCAGTCGGCATAGACGAGGACCTGATTTTCAGTCAGGTCCGGGATGGCATCCACCGGCGTCTGATAGACGGCCCGTACGCCCAGCGCCACCAGCAGCAGGACGCCGCAGGCGACAAGGAACCGGCTTTTCAGACTCCACTCGATGAGTTTTTCAATCATGCCGGTGCTTGTTGAGGTTCATCATTTGATTTCCGAAGCGCACTCCAGCATTTCCTTTCCGAAGAAGGGATTGTTGCCGGGGCGTCCGCCCGACTGAATCCAGCGGCCAGCTTTGGGTGCGCCTTCCACGGCTTGATCCACCATCGTGCATTCCCAAATCTGGAAGCCGGGAGCGCCGCCGGTCTTTCGCAACGGCTCCAATACAGCGGTCGCCGCCGTAGTGAAGGAATGGAAGGCTTTGCGGGCCGCTTTGAGGTCGGGTGCGCTGGCGAACTGCCGGGCCACCTCCAGCTTTGTCAGGTCCGACGCGATGCCGGCGCGGCTCTTGAGCACTGCGAGGAGAGCATCCGTAACCGTCGCCGCCGGTGCGCTGGCTTTCTTAAAGGCGTCGAGATCATCAGCGGAAAGTGCCGCCGCCATACCGTCCGCGAGAGCGATGAAATCCTGCATCGCTTTCGTATCGGCGTTCGGTTTTTCGTCTGCACCTGCGAGGACGGCAGCGGCGGGAGCTTCCATCGCTGGCGCTGCGGGGGCTACGAAGGCCCGGTTCATTTCCGCCTGACCATCAATGAGGAGATTACCGTTGGTTACAACTTTGCTGCCTTCCTTGAGGCCGGAGACTATCTGAACGAGTGCATCGCCTTTAACGCCGAGTTTTACCGGAGTGCGCACATAGGAGCCGCGTTTTTCCTCCACATAGACAACGGCCTCTGGCCCAGTCTGAATAACGGAGGAGCGCGGCACGGCCAGCACTTCCGGCGCATTGAGCTTCACCACGCCATCCGCATAAAGTTTGTGCAGCAGTTCACGGCGGCCTTCCACAAGAGGATTTTCCAGTTCCACCCGCACCATCGTGGAGCGACTGCTTTCGTTGAAGTTGGGATCAATGAACGTAATTTTGCCGGTGAAAGTTTTGTTGGCGACCGCAGGGGTTGTCACGTCCACTTCCTGACCCAGCTTGATCCACGGAATGTCCTGTTCGTAGGCATCGAACTGAAACCACATGACGGAGAAGTCAGCGATGGCGAACATCTTCTGCCCGGCAGTGACATACTGACCTTCATAGACTTCATGCTCCACCACGGTGCCGCCCAGCGGTGAGAGAATTTCCGACGTGAGGGCATCGGCAGGCTTCTTGTCGAGGTCCGTGATCTGTTTCGGTGTTAGCCCCATTTGCCGCAGGCGCAGCGCGGTGTTTTGGCGCAACTCGCCGGTGAGTTGGCGATACTCCCGCTCCGCCGCCAGCAGCGCAGGGCTGTAAATCATGGCAAGCGGCTCGCCTTTCACGACTTCAAACCCGTGGTGATTGGCAAAGAGCTTGTCCACCCGGCCATCCACATAGGCGCTGAGGATTTGATGCCGGCGCTCGTCATCATCAATCCGGCCAGCCACGCGCAGTGTCTTCACAAGTTTCTGCTTTTTCGCTTCTACGGTCTGCACGTTGAGCACCTGAATCATGCGCTCATCCAACGGTACGGCATCGGCGCTCTCCGTGTCTCCCATTCCACCGCCACCGTTTTTGTAAAATGCGGTCGTTTCCATCCCGCAGACGGTGCAACGCTGTGGCTTCGCATACCGGGGATGGCCACCCATCGGGCATTGATAGTAGGCTACCTCGCGTCCTCCCTGTGCAGTGGAAGCCGGAATATCAGCCCGAGTACTGAGGAACCACGTAAGCACTGCACTCAGGACAGCGGTAACTAAAACAATAGGCAGCGTTTTCATGTGGGGAAGTTGGAAAAGTCAGCGTGGGCCACCCAAAGAGCGAAGTGTTGCGAGCGCCGCCTGTTGCGATGCGATAAAGCGCCGCTGCTCGATCTGGGCCATGAGCAGGGAGCGCCGGGCTTCCAACACTTCAGCCAGAGTTGATTTTGTGCTGACCCACGAATTCTCCACAGCCTGCGCGGCCTTCTCCGCATCCGGCAGCACTTGGTTTGCGAATGCGGCTGCCTGATAGGCGGCATTCTGTGCTTCGGTAACGGCCATGACCGCCTGAGATCCCAACTCACGTTCAGCGGCGGCGATGTCTCGCCGCGCGGCTTCCTGCTCCAGCCGGGCACGCTCTTGGTTGGCCTTATAGACGGAACGGTTCCACCACGGCAGCGTCACGCGAAATCCGAGCATGGTATCCCGCAAATCGCCTTCGTGATACATACTGCTCTCCAGACCCAGCGTGACCATTGGCTTTTGTTCTTCGCGGGCGACGGCCATTTCAGCACCGGCAGCATCCGCCGTGTGACGCAACATCGCCAATCGAGGATGCCTTGCGATGAGCGATTGCCATTCATTTTTGATTGCGGGTGCTGCTGAGGCTGCCTTTGGCAAGGCAAGGGTTGCCCATGCCTGAGTGATCGGACGGCCCAAGAGCAGATTGAGTTGCTGTGCGAGGCGCGTCCGTTCGCGTCTCGCTGCCGCGAGCTTTTGCCGCTCCTGAGTAAGTTCACTTTGCAGCCGCAGCGGCTCCGCAGCGTTAGCAGCCGGGTCCTTCAGTTTCTCTTTCGCGTTGGTGCTCATTCGCTCTACCCATGCCACCTGCTGCGATTCGATAGCAAGAACCTCATCTGCGAGCGCCAACTCCAGAGCGGTCTTTGCCACTTCAAGTTCCAGCATATTGATAGCCACTCCGACTTCCGCGCGCGAGACTTGCTCGGTGGCCAAAGCCTTGTCACGTTGAGCGTTGTAAAGTCCGCGCCGCGGCAATTGCTGCTCGGCCATCACGGTAATGTCGCCGTCGTCCATCCGCATGGATCGGCTTGCCGCTGTCAGGCTCAGCCCTACCATTGGGTCTTCCCAAAGCCGCACTGCACCGACAGCCGCCCGCGCTGCATCCACACGAGCCAGTGCAGCCCCGACGGTCGGATGGCTTCGACGTGCCTCAGCCTGCCATGCTGTAAGACTTCGCGAATCCACGGCGACAGGCCTCGCCTCGGCTACAGGCTCGGCGCGGCCCCATGAATACAGGGACATCAAAAGGAGAAGTGGACGGCGCATGGCTATGAAGAGGCATGAATGTGAGGGATGCAGGCCGGCAGGGAACCCGGCTCGTGTGCCTCGCTTACGAAGCAGCCGGTGAAATCCCGCAAAAAACTTCTCTGTCCAAGCAGAAGGGCAGAAACGGCTCTGCGTTCCTGCCCTTTGTGGAATCTGATGCGGACTCTCAAAGGTGCTTCCCGGTGAGAGTTACTTTTTCTTTGTGCAGCAGGAGGCCACGGCGGCGCAGCAGCTTTGGCCGGCACAGTTCACCTTGCGGCTCACGAAAATCGGACCGCTGCCGCGTCCGTGGCCGGAGATCATTTCCAGTTTCGACTTGCTGCATCCTGTGGGACTGACGGGCCGGGGAGCAGTGGTATTGCCACCGGGAATGCTCGGACCGGCAAAGACGGAAGCAGTGAAGCCAAAGGCGGCGATGAGGAGGGCGAGTGTAGTTTTCATTTTGGTGCTTGGTTGCGTTTGGTTGTTTGATCCGGTGCGGCGCATCGTGCGCTTCACCGTTTCATCATCGCCTACGAAGCAGTCGAAAAAATCCCGCAACATTTCTGATCGTCGGAAGAAAGGTTTCCGATCGTTTCTCACATTACAGTTCCGAAAGCAGAAAGCCCCGTTCAGTCTGTCGCTGAACGGGGCCATTCGATGCACTGGATTTCTCCGGTGCTGAGGCAGGGCAAATTTTTTCCGCATCCGATGGGTTCGGTTGCATTCATTGACTTGCACTACATCACTCTCAATTGCCGTCCGCCTGCTACAAACAGGTTGTCCGGGATGTGATTACACTCTCGCGTCCCGGACGGGACGGCGCTTTGTTTGCGCGAGAGGTTTGGCGGGCGATGACAGTTCGCCTGTGGCTCTCCGGCGAGGGGAGAGCGAATGTGTTCAGTAGTCGTCGGGCAGGAGCACGGTGGTGACGGAGCGGTCGGCTTCGGTGATGATCCAGAACTTGGTTCCTGCTGCGCCTTTGTAGGCGGAAAGAAGGCGAAAGCCTTCTCTGAGGGAGAGTTCGTTCTCTTCAATGTCGTCGGCGCTCAGGTCGCCCCAGTCTCCGCTCAGGTGGCGGGCAAGGCCGCGGGTGATATCCTCCTGCGTGAGAGCGGCGAGTGCCGCAGGCGTGGAGTAGAGTTCACCCAGCGGGAACCTTATCGGTGGCGGGACTGCTCCCGCGGCTTGTTCGGTGGGCTGGATCATAAGCGCATGTCTTCGTATTGGGCCACGAGTCCATCTTCATCGCCGGCAAGGATGTTCTCCATTTCAGCTTTGAGATATAGCGTCTCCGGGTTGGCCTTGGCGTCGGGTGGGCAGGCGGGGCAGCGGGAGACGTTGACGACGGATCGCCCGAACTCATAACCGGCGTCTTTCAACGCGGTGCGGTAGGGTTCGGCCAGTCGCTCCTCGGGCGGCAGGGAATGCCACTTTTGGATTTCGTCTTCATCGAGGTGCGTTTCCGAGATGGCGTCGTGGCGGAGGTGGTCGGCATCCCACGGCTCGCCGCAGGTGGTGCAATGAACGTCCATAGGATTCAGGCCAGCAGGGTTTGGAGTTCATCAGGCGTCAGGTGATCCGGCTGCGCGCCTTCGCGCGGCAGGGGAACGACTCTGACGAAGACCTTCGTCGCCAGCCGCAGCAGGGCTTTCGCTCTGCCGGCGCGTCCGGCGTCGTCCTCATCCAGCAGGAGCTTGATCCCGCTACACTGTGCCGCTTCTGTAAGCAGCCGCTCGTGCGTCGCCGACAGGTGACTGCCCATGAGCGATACCGTTCGTCGCCAGCCTTGCTGCCAGAGCTTCATCACATCGAAGAATCCTTCGACCACGATGAGCGGGGATTCGTCCGCCTCGCTCAGGGCACGGTGCAGGTTGAATACTTCGCTCATCTTCTTGAAGCCCTCGGGCAGTTTGTACTTCGGACGCTTTTCCGGCGGTTCGCCGGGCCAGCGTCCGGCGTAGCCAACGAGTTCGCCTTGCGCATTGTGCATGGGAATGACCACGCGGCTCGCCATCGTGCCGCGCTTGCAAAAGCCGAGTCCAAACTCTGCCGCTGTTTCAGCCGTGAGGCCGCGTTCGGCGATATAGGGATGATCGGTTTGCAGGTCTTTGAGCGCGAACTTGAGCGGGCTGTTGGGGCCTTCCTCCTCTGCCGGTGCCTCCACTATTGGCGGCTCTGCTGGCGTGGTCTGCATCACGGTGTTAGCCTGTCGTGTTGGCGCTGCGACTGGTGGGGCCTTGTCGTAGTGCTGCCGGTTGCGGTCTTCGCGCGGGGGCGGGGGCTGCTTGTCGAGGCCGAGGTTGAACCATTGGTTCATCCGAATGGCCGCCTCCTGCGCATCGCAGTTCTCCATCTTCGCTACGAAGTCGAGAACATTGCCGCCGCATTTGCAGTCGGAGAAGCAGTTCCAGCAGTTCTTCGGAATGGATACCTTGAACTGATCGGGACTGTCGCCTTTGTGGATCGGACAGGGGCCTTCCAGCGCCTCTCCGCCTTTCTTTGGAGTCATCGAAGCCATGAGGCCGTAATGCTCCAGCGCTTGTGTCATCGTCACGGCGGCTTTCACCGCCGCGAAGTCAATGTATGGTTTGCTCATGTAATGTACATGGTGTGTGGGTTGAGTCGGGGCGGTGCGGAATTGCACACAACCTCCACACCACATCGTACCAGACAGGGTTCCTGACGTAATCTTGACGGCCCCCGCTTTGTGTGGCGCGGGCGATTGCAGCGGGCTTTCCAGTCTGAGGCTGCGACCCGCACCGGAATGAAAAATGCCCCCGCTGCGCTGAGCGGGGGCACACCAAGAGGCGAACGTCTTATTCGCCGGGGAGCATGATGAGCGTATGGGAACGGGTGCTGTGGGTTTTGATCCAGAACTCCGTGCCGTCAGCGGCGTGATAGACGGACATCACGATGCCGCAGTTTGTGAGACCGCGACTGTTCTGATGCACATCATCCGGCTCCAGTGATCCATAGTCGCCGTGTTGGTGACGATGGAGCGCACGGCTGACATCGGGCGGTGTGAGAATGGCTTCGGCTCCGGGCGTGATGATGATTCGTCCAAGCGTAAAGAGCGGGGTGGGGCTGAGAGATGGATGGCTCATAGTGGTTATTCAGGAGAAGCCCACCCCGGCATGGGAACGGGCTTCATGCTGGCAACCATCACGCCATTGCCGTTCTGCGTCTGAGTATAGCAAACTGCGCAGACCTTGAGTAGGTTGGTCAATGCTCCGACAGGGAGACGTTATCGCTGCCACGTCTGGTCTGAAACGGATGATGCAAAAGGTTCTCGCAGGACTGGACCGCAGTAATGTCACCGAACAGGAAAAGCCCCTGCCCTCGCTCAAGCTGGGCGCAGGCGGCGGCGAGATTTGGCGCGCGCTCCGGTGAATTAGTTACGGTGAGCACGCGGAAGCGGCTAAGGCCGAGCCGCGTGCAGTGGAGGCGTTGCGTCCATGTCGCTTCGTAGGCGAGCATTTTTCGGAAGAAGGAAGTCTGGTCAAGATTCTGCCGGATGACGGGCATGGTGCCGCGGTCGGCTTCGAGGAAAAACCATGCGCGATTCCGGCCTTCGGGCAGGTCGGCGTATTCCAGACCAAAAACCGCATCGGGAATAACACCGACACGGTGCCGGGTGCTCACATTGACGTGCCAGTGGAAGGGTTCACGGGCTTTCTTAGCAGTAGCAGGGAGGGGTATGTCGTCAGCAGTGAGGAAGCGAATATCCGGTGTCTTCCGGCAGGCCAGTTCCAGCGCAACGATGATGTCAGACACCATGAGAGCGTGCTCCAGAAAGAGCCGGCCTGCGCGCTGATTTTTGCCGCTCCAGTCCATACGGGAAAAGGGCATGTCCAAATCGCGCCGCAGTCGCCCGGCTCCGCGGCTGGCGAGGCCATAAACCATTTCCTGAGAGCCGCCGCGATGGTAGTAATCAATCTGCGCTGCGGGTCGCTCAAGGTAGCCGTGGTGGTAGAGCAATTGCAGCCGTCGCAATACCTGCTGGACGCTGCCGCCAACGAGCGCGGCAAGCTGTGAGGATCGCAAAAACCGGTGCGTCGCGATACAGCGCAGGATTTCCAAATCCCTAGTGGTCATCTGCATGGGTTGTAAGGCGGCGGCATCCCGGCGAAAGCGTGGGCGGCGCGCGGTGACAGTGCTCATGGCACTATCATATCAAAAATGAAGCCTCCCGGTAAGGGGAGGCTTCGTGTGTTATGTAGCATCTGATTCAAGCGGTGACGGGTTCCTCGTGGCGGTTGAGGATGTAGTCAGCGGCTTTCGCGGCCTGTGCGGCGGCCTGCACGATCCATTTGCTGTGTTCCTTCGCTTTCAGCGCCGCGAGCCAGCCGTTCAGATAGGCGGCGGACTGCTCATGGCGGTCGCTCACGATGTCAGCTTCCATGCCGAGAAAGGCCGCGCCCATTTCGGCGACAAGCTCTTCGCGCGAATAAACGGGGCCGCCAAACTCGTCGTGCTTGGTCAGCGTGTCGCGGTTCAGCCGAGTGCGATGGCCGGAAGCGTGGACAAGTTCGTGAAAGAGCGTGGCATAGAAAGCCTCCACGCTTTCAAACTTGCCCAGCAACGGAATGGCCACTTCGTCTTTGCTCACACTGTAGAAGGCACG
Organism: uncultured Akkermansia sp.; assembly: GCA_964523105.1. GTDB lineage: Bacteria > Verrucomicrobiota > Verrucomicrobiia > Verrucomicrobiales > V1-33 > V1-33. The sequence goes on along the minus strand of CAZFZN010000005.1, from coordinate 53,134 downwards.
GGTGATGTCCTTCTCAAGGATAGGCGGGGGCTGAGGCATTGCTGCTACGATGGCGTCGGCCTGTTCCTTGCGTTGCCATGTGACGAGCGGTTGCTTGGAATCGGCGGCGGGAAACGCGATGCCTTCGATTTGCGTGGCATTGAAGACGGTGAACGTCCGCAGGTAGCCCAACTTCATCTTGGCAGGATTTGCGGTGCTGAGGTCTGGGCCATCGGTTGCGGAATCCTTCGTATTGAAGGTGCCATACTTTACAACCATCGCGCCACGTTCACCTTTGCGGACTTGACCGCCCCGCTCTTGCGCCTGCCGATAGGTGAGCCACCACGGCGAACCGCAGTGACGCCAGCCAAGCAGCAGGGAATTGATGCCGCGATAGGGTTTGCCGGATTGGAAGTTGCACGGTCGGCCTACTTCTCTGTTCCACGGGCAGCGCCACGGGACGGTGCCTTTTTCCAGATGCTCAAGGATCAAATCGGTCACGGCCTGATACGGGTCGCGCCGGGTTTCTGCGGTGCTCATAGTGTTGCGGGGGTTGGGATGTCAGGAGAAACCGGCCTCGGAATTGAGACCGGCTTCAGGCTGACCGCCCGCGCCCTCGGCACCGCAGGTGCCTGTTCGTCAGTATAGCAAACCCTGCGCTGCTCAGGAAGCTGCCGTGAGGCTCCGCGTCCCTTTGCAGGCCGGGTAGCGCGTGCAGCCCATGAACTGGCTGCCGGCGGTGCGTCCGCGCTGCGCGGTGCGCACTTTCATGTCAGAACCGCAGACCGGACAGGCACAAGCATTGGCCGGGGACTCGGATGCGGGAAGCGCTTCCCCAAGCATCTTTGACAGGTCGTTACCGTTGACCAATTGAAGTTCCGCATGGCGGGATGCGAACGCCTGCGCCTCCTTTGAAAAACAAGACGTGGTGAGGAGAATGCCACCGGTGGCGTGCTGATCCTGCACGGTTGCGAAGAGTTCCTTCACTTCAGTCAAACCTACCGTGAAGGCTTTCCAATGTTTGCATTGCACCACAATCCTTTCCTCGCCGCGGTGGAGCAGCAAATCCACTCCGCCGTCCGGGCCGCTGCCGCCTTTTTCAGCGACACGATAGCCCTGTTCGCGGAAGCTTTGACCGGCCAGCGTTTCAAACTGCTGCCAGCCAAGCGAACGAATGCGATCAAGGCTGCGGTTATTTGCCAGCAGGCGGCGCTTTCGCCACGCGAGCAAGTAAGCCCCGGAGGCTGTGAAGCAAAAGAATAGAGGAATCAGCCAGTGAGCCGGGGCGATATTGTGGATGAGCTTGCCAAATGCAGTCTCGGAAGAAGTATTCGCAAACAGGAAAGCGGCTGTGGCCCATGTGATGACACCAAAGCCGGCACTGACCCACCACGGGGAGTCGAGCAGTGTATCCGTAAAATCGTCGTGCTTGGCCATGCCATAATTTCCATAATTCACTGGTTTTGGCAAGCTCGTCCTGACATCAAGAGGATGTTTCCAGCCACCGCTCCAGCTTTTCTTCGACACCGGCGCGGGGAGCCGTGAACCGCTCGCGGGAGCGTGCGATCAACTTTTCCCGCCGGCCATTGCCAAGTGACAAGGGTGGTGCGCTTGTCGCCCGGAAGGCAACCTGCGTCTGACCATCGGTGTGTAGCCGGAGGATAGTTTCGTAACGCCCCAACTCAACGAACTGCTGCGGGATGAACCCTTCACCGAATTCGTGGTGCAGCGCGTGGGCATCAAGGTAGCCCACACGAAAGGAAACGAGCGTGCCCACATTTCCGAAAACTGCCTGTCTGAGTGGCAGAGAAAGTTGATCCGTGAACTGATGAGCCAGCGTGAGACAGAGGCGATATTTCCGGGCCTCGGAGAGCACAGAAGCGAAGGCTTCCGTGACAAAGTTTTGGAACTCATCAACGAACAGGAAGAAGTCGCGGCGCGCGTCCTCCGGCTGATTGGTGCGGGCCATTGCGGCGAGTTGGAACTGGCTCACGATCAGGGAGCCGAGCAGGGCCGTTTTGTCGTGGCCGAGTTTTCCTTTGGAAAGATTGGCGATGAAGATGCGCTGGTTGTCCATGATAAACGGAATGCTGATGCGGCTGCGCACTTGGCCGAGAATGTTCCTGATGGCCGGCGATTGAAGAAGCTGCCCGATTTTGTTTTGGATAGGGGAGATGGCCTCACGGCGGAAGCGGGCGTCGTAGCTTTCGAACTCCACTTCCCAAAAATCGCGGACGAACGGGTCCGTCACCTGCCGCACGACCCAGCGGCGATAAGCATCGTCGGTGAGCATCCGGTTCACGCCGAGCAGGGTCGCGTTTGGACACTCCGCCAGCGCTGCAATGGCATGATGAAAAATGTATTCCATTCGCGGCCCCCATGAATCAGGAAAGATATTCTTGAATGCACCAACGATCCCCGACGCGAGCAAGTGGCGCTCATCCGCCGTCACTCCGGCCAGCACATTGAATGACGCCGGGTGCTCCATGTCGCCCGGATTGAAGTAGCAGAGATGGTCCGCGCGCCACGGTGGAATATGATCCAAGAGAGAATCGGCAAGGTCGCCATGTGGGTCAATGACCGCCACGCCATGTCCCTGTGCAATGTGCTGGAGAATCATGTTTCGCAGCAGAGTGCTTTTTCCCGAACCCGTTTTGCCGACAATGTAACAGTGGTGCCGCGCATCATCCACACTCAAACCAGCCGGAGTAGTGCCTCCGCCCCATTGCTGTCGGTTTGCCATGTAAATGAAATCATCAATCATGCGCCAGAGTCAGCCGCGACTCCAGAATGTGCGCAGGTGAAGCCATCGCCCCTTCAAATTGCGGCGGCCTCATCCGTGAGCAGCAACGGTCGGCAAACGTGTATTGGGAACGAGCAGACCGGGTAATCGGGGCTGGCTGCGGGGGATGAATGTTACATAGCTTATCACAACTACTGCTAGAATGCAGATGCTGGACTGCGAGCACGCGCACCCGCACTTAACGAGCAGGCTAGCGATGCGCGAACTTGTGCAAAATGGCACAGGCGGGCCATTTTGGCACTTCCGACTTGAGCAATCTGACCCGCTCATGGATAGCACTCAAAACCAACAAGGTGATAATTTTTGAAGAAATAGACCAGCCGCACAACGACAGCACTTTAATTTCAAAATTAGCCAATCAAATGCAGGTATTTCATTGAATTTCCAAAAAGATTAGGGGGGATGCACTAATTGGCACGCCTAATGATGAAGGATTGCCTATGAAGCCATTCAATCTCTACGACGTATTAGGTGTGCTTGCGCCCGGTGGAGTGGTTGTTGTTGGATTGACGGTGTTATTTCCTCAATGTTCGACTGTGTTGGCAAGCAAGGATATTTCTCTTGGTGGATTTGGGGTGATCGTTTTGTCGTCCTATATCGTCGGCAACTTAATTGCTTCCGTCGGCAACTTGCTCGAATTGGTGCTCTTCAAAATTGCGGGTGGCTCTGCCACAGCAAAGATTAGGACCGGAGTGAGCGGCTGCCTCAGTAAGAGTGAACGGCAAGAATTGGAGGAAAAGCTAAAGGCGTTACGCATGCTGAATGCGGAAGAAAAAATCGAAACGACGACAGCGGAGTGTTGGAATGGCATCACACGTCAAATGCACTCTTTCTTGGATGGGCGTAGCCGAACAGGGCGCGTAGAAATGTTTAATGCGCAGTATGGCATGAACAGAGGAATTGCCGCCGGATTACTGGTTCTTCTCCTACTTGTGCTCTTCAGCCTCGGCTGGGCAGATGGCTGGAGGATTGCGCTTATTCTTGCCGTATGCGCTGCACTCTCGATTTTCAGGATGCTGCGATTCAGCCGCTATTACGCCGGGGAACTTGTGCGTCAGTTTCTGCACGCGCCGGATCAGCAATCCAAGACAGAAAAGTCTCAAGCAGAAGAATAATCCACAATCAGCTCAACATCATGCACGAACTCATTTTCTATCCAATAGGCAACGGAGAATGTTGCCTCATCAAGCTCGAATGTGGAAAGTTGATCGCGTTCGATTACGCCGACCTGCACAATCCAAATGACGATGACGACAAGAGGATGCCGCTGAAAGAGAATTTCCGTGATGACATCGGCTGGAATGCAAATCCGAAACGTGATTCGGTGGACGTTCTGGCAGTGACGCATGGCGACCTCGACCACATCAAACGCATTTCCGAACACTTTTGGCTGGAACATGCCAGCAAATACCAAGGCGCGGATAGAATCAAATTCACCGAAATGTGGGTTCCGGCCGCGCTTATTGTTGAAGAAGGCGTTGAGGACGAAACCCGCGTTATTCGGGCAGAAGCGAGGCATCGGTTTTTGGCGAAGGCGGGAATTCGAGTTTTTTCACGTCCCGCGGCGCTTAAGAACTGGCTGGAGAGCAAGGGCAAGCGACTGGACGATTACCGTCACCTTTGCTGTGACGCGGGAACACTGGTCCCTACCTTCTCCAAAGCAGCCGACGGAGTGGAGTTTTTTGTTCATTCACCATTTGCAGAGCGAACAGCAGATGGGCTTCTCGACCGGAACAGCGACTGCATCGTCGTTCAGGCGGTTTTCGTCTCGGGAGGACGTGAGACCCGAGCGATCATTTCCGGCGACATTTGTAATCAAGATGGGGAACTTGACAGGATTGTCCGCATCACGAGACATCACGGAAGGGAGGAAAGGTTGAACTGGGACATCTTGGATATTCCCCACCACTGCTCCTACCTTTCGATGGGCGCGGAGAAAGGAGACTACAAAACTCCAACGACCAGCGAGGTGGACTGGTTGCTGAAAAATGGAAATCGCAGGAGCGTCATGGTGTGCTCAAGCTGGGAAATTCCTTCGGAAACCACAGATCAACCGCCTCACGTTGAGACCTACCGCACCTATCAGGATTACCGCCGGGAACTGGACGCCGAATGGAGGGTTACGATGGAGTATCCTACCCGTCGGGCACCGCGGAGGACGGTCGTCGAAGTCGGATATACTGGCGCTCGTCTCGTTAAACAGCCTGCCGTGCCGGCTGCTGCTGCAACCATTGCCCCGCGGGTCGGATGAACGATTGGATGGAACTCTTCGGAGCAGTTTGCCGGATAGAGGATCTACAGGTGGAAAAGGCGCGACAGTTCGCACTCTTTCTGTCCACTGGAGGTGTGGAAGGATTGGTTCGACTCGAAGAGGTGCGGCGAATTGATGGAGCTGGCCCCGAATCTATTATTGCCATCATCGAAGTTGAGCGACCTCAGGACTGCCGTTACCCGGTGAATAGGGAGGAGAAAGTGGCGGTGTTGTTTTCGATGGACGACCAGAATTTTCCCGAAGTTTATATTCTTAGGGAAGATTTTCCGCTCGTCCCGCACCTAAACATAACTCCAGAGGGTTGGCCTAAAAGTCCCTGTCTGTATGCCGAGCCATTCCCGTCTGTCAGGTTGCAGTGGACACCGGCTAGATACTTAAGGCGATTACAACACTGGTTTGCCGGCACCGCAAATGGCGACCTGCACGGACGCGATCAGCCGCTGGAACCGTTGTTGTTTTCACCGGAAGGCTGGTTCGTGCTTCCTCGTTCGATGTCGGATCCCGAGCCTCTTGGAACCGGTATGGTGGGTATTTGTCGAATTGAAGCCAAGAACGGAGAAAAGCCGGTGCTGTTCCCATGCGACGGGAGACCGGGAAAACCTTCAAACCATTTGGCGGTCGGCTTTCGATGCCTACCTCAGGAACACGGGGTAATTGCCAATCAACCGGCAAACCTTGAATCGTTGAACAATCTTTGCCGTGCGGCCGGTCTTGAACTGGTTACACAACTCAGAGAGCGGCTGAGAAGCTGGCAGACTGAAAGGCCAGTGAAGGGTTTGTATGACGCGCGCCTTGTCATCGTCCTTTTTCTTCCGAAGAGCAGGGAAAAGGGAGGAGCGGTGGAGGAGACGGAAGTCAGGGCTTTTCTTACTCTCAAAAGCGTGGGGGAGATAGGTGTCCGCACGGAGGCTTTCCAGCGGGTTGGCGGGGAATTCGGGGCAGTGCTTGCACCAAGAGAGCCTGACTCGAGCGGCTTGCGTGAGGTCGAACTCTTGATGCTGAACTGCCTTTCTGATTTGGACCACTCCGGCGCTGCTGTCCTTAACGGCACACAGCCTGTCGAGGATACGCTTGCTGCAATCGGTGCCGGTGCCTTGGGATCGCAGGTGATTGCAAATCTTGTTCGGTCCGGTATCTGGAAGTGGAAGGTATTCGATGGAGATGTGTTCCTCCCGCACAACAGTGCGAGGCATTTTCTTGGAAGAGAAGCAATCGGTCTGAATAAGGCGGCAGCCGTATGTGATGCTGTGCGAGGATTGCTGGCTGGCACTGAAATCGTCAGTATTCCTCAATTTGTGGGAACCGGTAAACCAGATGCGACGGGAGCCGGGGAATTCAGCGGCGTCAAACTGGTGTGTGATTTTGCGGCATCCATCCCTGTATCACGTTGGTTGGCGCACCAGCAGGAACTGCCGCGTTGCCTCACGGCATTCCTCAGCCCTACTGGGCGGACTCTAGTTATTCTGCTGGAAGACGCACTACGGCAATGCCGGTTGGACTGGATGGAAATGCTGCATTACCGAGCAATTTTGGAACAGGAAAGTCTTAGGGAATGCCTTCAGTCCCCAAGTGGTCGCATCCGCTACGGCACTTCGTGCCGGGATGTAAGTTTAGAACTTCCTCAGGATTTAGTGGCCATGTGGGCCGCCTTTACCAGCCGCTTCGTTCGTGAACACATTGAGAGTTCGGGAGCGGTCGCCCGGATGTTTAGTGCGGCCCCAGATGGCGGTGTGTGCGTAACGAAGTTGGACGTGCATGCCACGATTCGACACCGAATGGGCGACTGGGCGATTATTCTTGATAAGCATCTACTCTCATCTCTGACGGCCTTAAGGGAAGCAGGACTGCCTGATGAAACGGGGGGCGTTTTGATCGGAGCGTTTGATACGGCAAATAAGAGATGTTATGTGGTTTCCGCCCTTTCTTCGCCGCGCGACAGTATCGCCACAAAGCAATCTTACGTGCGGGGGATAGGAGGATTGCGGGCAAAGATTTCAGAGATTGAGCGCGTTACTCAGGGGCAACTCGGATACGTTGGTGAGTGGCATTCGCATCCCGCCGGATGTTCGACGCAACCCAGTCTCGATGACCGCGACGCCCATGAATGGCTCGTTGGCATCATGCAGCCTGAAACATTACCCGGCATCATGTTCATCATCGGTGAACGGGACTGGAGACTGATTGTTGGATAAGAGCAGACCGGGTAATCGGGGCTGGCTGCGGGGGATGAATGAAGGTATTGTATCACACCGCGCAGGAAGTTAGTTGTCGCTGGAAGGAGTGGGCGCGCTATGGAAGTGCCGCGGAGCCGGCTCCCATCACAGCGGTTAGCTTCTGCTTCATACCAGCCAGCCAATTATCCTCCAGCGGCGAAGAAGCTGATGCGAGTCCTTCCAGTAGCAGCCGCTCCAGCCGTTCGTCGTGATCGGCCTCTTTCTTGAGCCGGGCATCCATGCGAGCTTGTAGTGTTGGGCGTGACATAGTGTAAGTCTAATACACAAGCCACTGCGTCTGCAATGTGGCTTTCGTCCCTGTGGGGCGGGCACTGGCAGCGTTGCCGGTAACAAGATGAAGGGCTTGTCCGTGTGCTCATGGTCATCAGTCGTTGCCGCCCGTAGAGGGCTGCTTTTGGGGTTCGCACGGTCAACCACTGGCGGCAGCGCCGGGGAGCGACGACGCGGGCCAGCGGGGGAGAAGCGTCCGGCTGCGCCGCACAGCGGATGACGGTGCAAGACGATACTGGTAGGCGGCATGTGCAGCAGTCTTTGAGCGAGCCACGAGTGAGAAGTCTGCTGTGTGGACGTTGAGCGGAGCCTGTTTGCACATTGCCGGGTTCCAGCGCTACAATGGCGGAAATCATGCCGGAATCACCAACGCCTCAATCAAGTCAGCCGTCGCGCTTCATCGCGTTCTTTGACGAATGCGGTGATCATTCGCTGGCGAAGATTGACGCGGACTTTCCGATCTTTGTGCTCGCTTTGGTCATCGTGGAAAGGGAGGCCTATCGTGATGCGATCCTGCCGGCGATGAATCGGCTCAAACTGCGGTGGTTCAACCATGAAGGAATCAATCTGCACAGCCGCGACATTCGTTTGAGCACCGGGCCGTTTCAGTTGTTGCGCAATCCATCTCTGCGCCCGCAGTTCCTCGGCGACATGAGCGCACTGGTGGACGGTGCGCCGTTCACGCTTTTCATTTCGGCCATTCAAAAGCAGACGCATCTTGATCGTTACGGCATGAATGCCGACAATCCTTACGACCTCGCTCTGGAGTTCACGATGGAACGGCTGATTCACTTTCTCCATGCGGAAGGGGAAACCAGCCTGCCTATCGTCGCGGAGGCGCGGGGACGGCAGGAAGACAATTCTCTGGAGAAGACGTTCTATCGTATCATCGCACAGGGCACGCGGTTTCGACCGGCGGACGAATTCCACCAGTTGAATTTATCGCTGACTTTTCAGCCGAAGGTGAACAACATCGCCGGGGTGCAGTTGGCGGATTTGTGCGCGCATCCCTGTGCACGACACATCATCAATCCGAATAAGGAAAACCGCGCCTTTGATGTGGCGCGGCGAAAGGTCTATGAGCGAGACGGGGTATCGGGCTGGAAAGTCTTCCCCTAAAAGCTCAAACGGGCGTCCCCGTGCTTGCACAGGGAGCGCCCGCCGACCGAGAATGCTCAGTCCACTTTCATCGTATCACATCCTGCGCAGAGCGCAAGTCCCCGCAGGGAAGTAATGGGGATAAGTAAAATGCCGCCCGTAGAGGGCGGCTTTTTGGGTTCGCACGGTCAACCACTGGCGGCAGAGCCGGGAAGCGACGACGAGGGCCAGCGGGGAGGAGCGTCCGGCAGCGCCGCGCAGGGGATGACGGTGCAGGACAAATCCGGCGGGAGGTGGATGCGGCAGTCTCTTTCCGGCAGGCTTCTCGGAAGCCGTAAGCCGGGGAGAGTCTGCTGCCGGCAGTCGGCTGGAACAGACAGTCGTTGCGCAGCGTTGGCATTTCGGCACGGCCCGGCAATGGCTCCTGTCCGGGGCGCGGGCGAAAGGAGGCTGGCCCGGAGCAGGAACAGGGACGGGCGATGCGGCTGACTTGCGGCGGGAGGGTGGGCAGCAGTCTTTGAGCGAGCTGCGAGTGAGAAGTCTGCGGCGAGGGCTGCCGGGCGGAGACTGCCAGAACTTCAGACGCCTGAAGGGGGCAGAGTCGCGGCGGGGCGCTTTTTAAGTGGTGTCCCGGCTTGCCGCGCCAAGTCGTCCGCGGCTGCTGCGCAGCCTTCGCCCTTCTTGAAGGGACGTGCGGGTCGTGAGGCGTCGGGTAGTGGTGTACCAATCGTGTCCGATAGGAATTCGTGTGCAGTGTGGAAACAGTCGTGACCCCGCACGTGTGAAGGGCGAACGGCATCGGCTTTGCCGTGCCGTGAGCGGCCGACTTCGCGCTGTTTGGTCATCGGAGTGTTGGCTAGACATCACCGTGACCCGTTAGCCGGAGGAAAAAGCGCGAAGTCGGGCGCTCAGCCCGAACACGTGCGGGGAGCCCGTAGCGCGCTGTTAAGCCGCGAAATGGTCGCCGCACTCAGTGCGAACCCCTACATACCATGTAAGTAGCCCCGTTTGCAGGGGAGCCGGTTTGATGTGTCGCACAATGCATAGCGGTGTATGCGCCGTGACAGTCAGGGACAGCGTTCAGTCTAAAGGACGCGCACCGTCATGGCGCATACACCGCCATTGAACGAAGCCGCTGAGGCACAGATGTCCGAACGTCGCTCCTTCGACAGAGGAGAAAGTATCCGGATGGTGTCAGATCCCGGAGGGACTCTTTGCTTCTGAAAGCGGACGCAGCGTCCTTCTGCTGCTGTCGCGCGCTGTCTTCTTTTCCGGATGTAGTGTTAGGAGATGGCTGCGACTGCATCCGGCGCACAGCTCCGCCCTCCGGCGATGAGAAGATTTTCACAGCCGGGGAACTTTGAGAGGACGGGATTGAAGCAGTCAGTATCATGAAGTGTCGGTGATCTGCGGTGGCGGAAGCAGTGTTCTGCGTTTCGGTGGGTGCGTCGTCGTGATGAGGAGAACTCGTTCGCTTTCGCAGTAAGGACATCTGCGGGCGGGCGGTGCTGCGGGCTGTTCGCTGGACACCGTTTTGCTTTCCACGGGAGAAGCCTCCGGCAGGAGAAGTTTGCACTGCGCGATTTTGGCCTGCCGGTTGCGGTTGGAGAGAATGCCGTAGTGCCTGATCTTCACAAAACGGGGCGGCAGGATGTGGGCGCGGAAGCGGCGTGCGAACTCCACGGCATCCAGTGTCAGGACTTTTTCCTTTCCTCCGTCCGCATAGTCCTTCCAAGCGAAGGTGACGGCGCCGCTCTGCGCGTCCAGCGCGAGCAACCGCCGGTCGCTGATCCCCACACGGTGCGTGTAGCGCGCCAGATAGGCAAGCACCTGCTGCGGCCCGGCGAAGGGTCGCTTGGCATACACGACCCACGGCTGGCGGCAGGCCCTCGCAACAAGACCGGCAAAGCCGTGGGCGGATACCATCGCTGCAAGCTGTCCGTGAAAGCACAGCTTTCCGTTTTCGTGCAGACGCAGAAGTCCGGCGCGGTATTTGCCGCGATAGACTTTGCTCAGGGCCTTCACCGGAAAGAGCCAGCGATCCTTTGCCTGACGGAACTCTGTGTTGTCGGGCGTGAGACCGCCGCCGGTCACGATGCAGTGCACATGATAGTGTTCATGGAGGTTTTGTCCCCATGTGTGCAGCACCATCGTAAGGCCCAGCTGAGCCTTGAACCGGTTGCGGCCGAACTCCAGCAGCGTGGCCGCAGCGGAGTCGAAGAGCAGCTTGTAGAGAGCCGCCTGATTTTGCGCGATGAGCGGGTTGAGTTCGTGCGGCAGCGTGAAGACGATGTGGAAATAGGGGATGGGAAGCAGGAGCGCGGCCTGCCTTTCCATCCAGTCATGGCCCAGCATGGGCTGGCACGTCGGACAGTGACGGTTGCGGCAGGAGTGCGGAATGAAGTGATCGCGGCCACAGTCTGCGCAGCGATAAGTGTGACCGCCGAGAGCCGGAGTCCGGCAGGCCATGAGCGCCCGCAGCGTTCTCCAGTGGTGCACCGGCAGGCGGTGCCGCTGCGCGTGCAGGGGCACTGCCAAACGCAGCACCTCACCGATGGTCAAAGACTTCTCCGCACTGCCCGCCGTCTCGGAGACGGGGGGCATGGCACGTTTAGTCCGGTTTTCGGATCAGGCTCACGTCCACCAGATCGAGCGGGCTGCTTACGGTGGCCATTTTGGCCTGACTAACATGGAGATAGACCGCGGTGGCATTGAGGCTGCGGTGGCCCAGCAGCCGCTGCAGCACCGGCAACTCCACTCCCATTTCGAGCAGATGGGTGGCAAAGCTGTGCCGCAGGCTGTGGATGCCTCCGCGGCGGGGAAGTCCCGTAAGTTCCAGCGCCCGGAGAAAAACGCGTTCCGCCGTGCGTGAGGTGACCGGTTTGTCAGGACGCTGCCGGGAGGGAAAGAGCCAGTCGCGCGGACGAAACACTTTCCAGTAGCTGCGCAGTTCGTCGAGCAGCTTGGCGGAAAGCGTGGTGTAGCGGTCTTTGCCGCCCTTGCCCTGAATCACGCGCACCTGCATGCGGGCACTGTTGATATCCTCCACCCGGAGGCGACAGAGTTCGGCCACGCGCAGGCCGGTCGCATAGGCGGTCATGAGCAGCATCCGGTGTTTGCCGTTGAGCCCCTGTGCGCGCAGAAGCTGTTCGATCTCGCCGGTGCTGTAAACCTGCGGGCGTTTGACCGGCTTGCGCATGTGGGGCAGCGCGGTCTCAATCGCATAAAGCGAACGGTTGAGAACGGCCCGGTAGAAAAAGCGCAGCGCGCAGACCGCTACCGTGACGGTGGCTGGAGCCCGTTTGAGATCACGGATCAGGTGCAGCAGATAGTCACGAATTTGGTCGTCCGTGAGCGCGTCCGGTGACTTTTTGTAATGCCGGGCCAGCTTGGCGACGGCTTCGGTGTAGTTGCGGCGGGTGAGCGGCGAAAGGCCGCGCACATCAATGGCATCGATGAGTTTTTGGCGTAGCGGAGTCATAGACTCCCAGCTTCGCGGGGCGCGGCGAGCCCGGCAGGAGAGCGAATCCGGCCTCTTTTCGGGTTGTCGCCAAATGCGCCTTTTGCGCCATCTGTTAGGAAATATGGCTCAACAGAGCCATTCCCCGGCGCTGGACTTCCGTGCCGCGACTCGCACGAACGTCGCCTGCGCCTCCGCGAAGCGGTTTAGTTCAAGATTTCTTTGGCGACTTGAAGTCGTTTTCGTGGCTCTGTTGAGCCATATTTTCGATTTGCTGATTACGCTGCGTTGCAGTCGCGGCGATTTCATCCGTGTCTTTTATCGCTGCATGTAAAAGACAAAGCCGCCGTGGCTTGCAGCCCGGCGGCACCATTGAAGTCCGGCAGTCTTGACGCTCCGTCGTTCGTGTGGCGTAGTTTGTCAGCGAATTCAGGGGAGTCGTTCGTCGTTGCGAATTTGTTGTTCCACCAGCCGCAGGGCTTCGATCATCGCTCCCCTGCTCCCTGCCCCGAGTTTAGCTTTCACGGTCACGATGCAGGATTCGACTTTGGCGGTGTATTGCAGGAGTCCTGAATCACGCGGTTTCGTGGTTCGCGGCTTTTCCGGGCTGGCGCTATCAATGCGGTGACGAATGGCTCGCGTGCTCTCCCCTGCCAGCACGGCCTGAATCAATTCCTCCTGCAAAGCTGTGTCGGTCACTTTGGATATACGCAGTGCAGCATCATAACTGAAGACGCTGGCCGGGCCTCGCAACTGCTCGCGGAGTCGCGGAGGCATATCCAGCAGGTGGAGGACGCCGCTCACCCACTGCTCGCTCTTCCCTATCTGGCGGGCGAGTTCGCGCTGGGTTTCCACCGCACCTGCTTCCAGCAGGGCGTGCAGGGTCTCGGCGAGTTCAACGGCACCGATGTTCTCGCGCTGAATGTTGGAGATAAGACTTTTGAAGCGGCGGGTGGTCGCATCGTCCGGTTCGCGGACGAGCACTTCGATTTCAGGCAGGCCAACAGCCTTCGCCGCGCGGAAGCGCCGGTGGCCGGTGACGATGAGGAAGTTGTCCCCGTCCTGAGTGACAGTGATCGGCTCAATGATGCCGTGCCGGCGCACGGATTCGATGAGGTCTTCCATGTTGTGAAAGGTCTTGCGTTCGTTGTCAGGGTCTTCGAGCAGACGGTGAATGGAAACGACGAAGCGTCCCCGTTTGGGCACGCCTCCGGCGAAACCGGACTTCACCATATCGAGACGGCTTTTGCCGTCGGGCAGTTTGGTCATGTGAGTGGGACGGAAGCCGCCGCATCGGGCAGGCTCTCCGGTTGGGCGCTTGGCCCGTTAGTGAATAATTCGCGCACCTCCTCGACGAGGGCGGCGATGTCCTGCGCTCCTTTGCACAGCGGACGATAATGGAAAATGCTGCCTCCGTTTTCATCCACCTGCGCCAGCCAGCCGCAGGAACGGACTTCCGTTCGTGCAGTGGTCATGGCATCTTGCGACATGAGCGCGAGCACGCGCTTCCGAATGCCCGGCTGCCGGGTGAGGTTGCTCAGGACGTGGAGGATGTGGAAGTCGGCAGAGGGCCTCAGTCTGAGCAGCAGCTTGTAAATGCTTGCGTAGCTCTTCACCGCCTTCGTGCTCTCGAACGGAACGATGAAGCAATCCGCCGGAAAGATCGCATTCTCCATGATTGGTGAAATCTGGTTCGGCGAATCAATGACAAGGAAGTCGAAACGGTCGGCAATGTGCTCCTCGGCGAGCAGTTGCGTCAGCATGGAAGGATACCCTTCCGTCTGGCTGATCTCGCGCCCAAGGTCTTCAAGGCCGTCGGCGCTGGGCACGAAGGACAGTCTCTCAAAACCGGTCGTCTGAATGACATCGGTGAGGGTCTGCTGCCCCATCAGGGCAGAGACCAGCGTTCCTTCGGCGCTGAGTCCATCGCCTCCTCCGACCCATTGCGTGACTTGTGCCTGCGGATCGAGATCCATGAGAAGCACGCGATAGCCATAGCGGGCAAGGCCGCTGGCGAGGTTCATGGCGATGGTGCTTTTGCCACAGCCTCCCTTCGCGTTAATGACGGTGATGACGTTCATGTTGTTTGGTTTGGAAATTGAAATCGGTGGCTGTTAAATGCGGCGTCCCACGCCCAGAACTCCGGCAGACCGAAAAACTGCCGGAAGGCATGGAGACGCCCGCTGTCTGTGTCGAAGCTGGCCAACAGCGACGCGGCCCACGGTGCGCGATTCTGTGTGAGGTCAGCGCGTTCCCGCTCCCTCTTGGCAGTGAAGCGTGCGTATTCGTCAGGCTGCGCGGCTTTCGTCCCAGCTTCCTGCTCCGCAAGCCATGCGAGCCACGCCGGACGGTGCGCCGTCTCGTGTGCTTCGCGGGCCTGCACGGTGAGTTGAAGTTGCGTGTGCAGCCGGGCCTTCTCAACACTGACCAGAAGTCCGTCGCCAAACTGGCGAACGGCCAGTTGCAGGGACGGAAACGGATGGCGCTGCTCCCGCGCCATGCCTCCCAGCTTCCGGCCCCACTCTCCGGCGGCGGAATCCCCCGGACTCACCGCCTGCAATCGCCGCACGAATGCCGCGGCTATTTCCACTTCACGGGGCGACGGCTCGTTCACCGGCTCCCCGCGATTACCTCCGTATGCCGCGTAGAAGTGCCGGGCGAACTCCCAACCTTCTGCGCCGCGGACTTCAGGCGTCTGAAGTTTTCGCGGCTCCGGCCAGTTCTGCTCAATGGCTCTGCGAAGCAACCCCGCCGGGCTGCGGGCTGGAAGCCGTTGCGGCAGCCATGCGAGTTGTTCTTCAATGGTGCTTCTCGGATTCCCTCTCAAAAGCATCATCGCCGTCCTCTCGCTGAGACCCGTCCCCGTCAGCTTTTTCAGAAGCTCCGTGTCAGCCTCTGGCTTGTTTACAGTTTCATTTACAGGTTTCGTTTTAATACTGGAGTGCTTTTCCGACTGATCGGCTGGGGTGCGAATCTGACCGATGCTGGGAGGCATTTCCGACCGTTCCGGGGCTGGGGGGATTTTCTGACCGATCAGTAAATCACTCCAGCGAACGGCGTAGCTGGCACGCTTTCGCTCCGGGCCGTAGGGGCTGAAAACACCGTCCTCCAGCCGGACAATATAGCGCCGCTCAATGGCCGCGCGGATGGCCTTGGCCAAATCCTTACGGCTGGCGACGTGAGCGTAATTCTGAATGTGCTGATAGGAGAGCGCGACCTGCTGTCGGCGGCGACCGTGCTTCGCCTGAAAGCCAATACTGTGCCGGATGATCGAACCAACCACTTTCGTCACCAGCAACGGCTCGCGGGGAATGACGACATCGAAGAACTCGTTGGGAATGTCCGTGCGATTGCCTTCGCCTTCAAAGAAGCCCGTGAAGTCGGCGGCGCGAGCCGTGTAGGGGGCATCACTCCAGCGAAGCTGGTAGAGCGCTGTTTGCCCGGCATCGCCGGCCAGCTTGGGTCGCCCTTCGCGAACGCACTCAATCAAATGCCCGCTTACAGCATCATTTAAGGCGGAACGGATCATGTCCCGGCTGACACCTGCCCGGCGTTCCAGTTCTGAGTAGGAAACCTGAATCTGCTCCTCCTGCGGGTTACCATTTGCGTCGCACCAACCCAGCGATTTGCGAATCAGGTAGGCGACGATACGCACTACGCCACGCGAAAAATTCGGCAGCACCACATCAAAGAACTGATTGGGAGTGTAGGTGGTATTTGAAGTCGGAGGTTTGAAGCCGGAGAACGACAAAGCTGCCGGAATGACATTCCTCTCATTTGTGGCTGCTGGCTTGTAGTCTGATGGCGTCAGCATGGCCAGAGCTAGAGCCGGATCACCGGCACTTTCTCACCCGACTCGACCTTTGCCAGTTCCTTGTGCTGTCGCAAATACCACCGGATGATGGCGTTGATGATGAAACTCCGGCTGCGCTGATTCTCACGAGCCAGCCCGTCAATGAAGGCCAGCACATCGCTCTCAAATTTCACACCCGCGGATACCCGTGCGATTTTTTCCATGCCCTCATCTTAGCATGAAGGTGACTCCGGGTGTCACCTCGCCCTGTGGATAAGTCCTCCGGTATCCGGGGCTGTTCGGCCAAGATCGAACTTCAGACGCCTGAAGTTTTGAGCCACTTGGGCAGTCCCAAGGGTGCCGGGAGAGCAATTTGGCGACCCGCCAAACACCGCGCGACAAGTTCGAGATACTTTTAGATTGAAATTCTTGGGAATAACCGGACGCTTAGCAACGTCTCTTCACTCAAGCAGATAAAGCGCCCTTGCTGCGCCGCTACTCTCAAAACTGTCCAGCTATCATTCCGTGTTCACCCGATTCAAACTCCTACTGATCTGTCTGACCGTCTTGTCGGTCGCGGTAGTTCAGGTGTTTGGGGTTCAGGCCGGGTATTTGTGTGGCTGCACCGGGCAGCAATCCAGTGTGATGCAGTGTGAAGGGGGAGAGTGTCACGACGGCCCGTGCCACGGTGACGGGTCACTTCAGAATGAGGCTGCTGCCGATACTGGCCACAGTGGCGAAGCCCCCGGAGACCATCATCACCGGCACAGTGAGTTGCGCGAGCATCTTGTAACCTCTGGTTTCCCCCCCATCGCGGCTTTGCCTCCAGCGGTGCTTGTGGATGTTTTGCCCGGCTTTGAAGTCCCTGATTTCTACATGCTGGTGCTTGCGGAGGCTCCCATCGTGGAGCGACCGGAACCTCCTGAATATGGGAGTCCGCCGATGCCCCTGTTAGTGGCTGAGACGATTGTAATGCTGGTTTGAGTTGAAGTGGATTTGAGCCGCGCCCGGACAGGGCGTGTCGCGATCCACCTTCGCGTGTTCATGGCTTCGCCGTGCCCGCGCACCAACTTAACCAGCACTTTCCATGTTACGTCTTACTATTTTCATCATCGCTCTATGCAGTGGCACACCGGGATTCGCCGCCAGTTTCACAGTCGAATCCGCGGTCAATCATGCCCTGAAAAACAATCCCGATCTCGCAGCGGCCCGCTATAGCATCGAGCAGGCGCGCGGGCGGCTCCTGCAATCCGGGCGGCTGCCCAATCCTGAACTGGAGACAGAACTGAAACCGAACGTCCGCGGTCGGGAGTTCTCGTTCAGCGCAGGCTTCATGCAGAAGTATCCTCTGACGAATCGGCTCTGGCTGGAACGTTCCATCTCTGAGGCAGAGTTGCGCGTGGCCGAAGCGGAGGTGCTGAACGCCGGGCGGCTGCTTTCGGGGGAAGTTCGCACTCAGGCCGTGAAGCTACAGGCGATTTCCAGCATGAAGGCCCTGAAGGAACAACAAAAGAAGAACAGTACCGCCCTCCGTGCGGAAGCGGCATTGCTGGCAGAGGCCGGGGAAGGATCAGGACTGGATGCGGCACAGTTTGATCTGGAGGCGCAACAATTGAGCCTCGATGTGCTCCAGTTGGAAACTGAGGCTACCGCAATCGCCGGGACTCTGCGCCCGCTCTTGGGACTGAATGCAAAGGAGTCTGTGAACATCCGCGGCGACCTGCCTGAACCCTCCGGCGGGGGCGGTGCCCCAGCCGTCGAGCAACGCGCGGATTATCGAGCCGCGCGCGCCAAGGAGGAGGCGGCCCGCACCGGGATTGAGTTGGCCCGCAAGAACAAGTGGGAGGACGCCAGCTATGGGATAAGCGGTTCTTTTGAGCGTTCCGAAGACGCGCCTGACGGCTTGGTCAATGACGGCTTCATCGGATTGAAATTTTCCATACCATTGCCGTTTTGGAACAAGAACGAAGGCAAAATACGTGAGGCCGAAGCCACCGCGGCCAGAGCAGCGAAAGAACGCTCAGCCCTTGCCCAGCAAATCCGGGCGGAAGCCGCGGCTGCTGGGGCAGAGATGGCAATGGCGGTGCGAGTGATCTCCCAAATCTCAGGCACTCTTCTGCCGGCAGCCGTCAAACTGGAGGAGAATTTTGCTCAGGCCAAAACCAACGGACAAGCGCAGCCCGTGGATGTGCTGCGCGCCCGTGAGAAGAGGCTGGCGCTGGAAGCAGCGCGTCTGAATGCCCTCCGCGACTATCACCTAGCCCGCGTGCGCCTCCTGTCCGCGCAGGGCCGCTAATCCAATTTCCAATTACCAATGAAACGCACATTACTATTTCTTTCATTCGCCTTCCGGCTCTTTTCCGAAGAAGCCATTGATCCCAAACGCGCCGCCAACACCGTCATTCTTGATGAAGTACGCGTGCAGAATCTCGGCATTGAAACCGTGGAAGCAGAGGAGACGGATTTCGAGGAAACGATTTTCGCGCTGGGCCGCGTGGAAGTTATTCCCGCGCGCCGCAGCGGAGTGAGCAGTCGGGCTGCCGGCCGAATCGTGGAACTCAGCGCCACGGTGGGTGATACTGTGGAGGCAGGTGTGGAGGTGGCAAAACTGGAAAGCCGGCAACCGGGTTTTCCGCCTGCGGTGATTCCAATCAAGACTACGGGACGCGGCCTTGTCACCAAAAGCACTGTGGCGCTCGGCGAACCGCTGGAGCCGGAGCAGTCGCTCATGGAAATCATTGATTTGAATGAGGTCTATGCCATTGCGCGCGTACCGGAGCATCAGGCCGGGCGGCTCAAGCCGGGGACGGTGGCGCACATCAAGCTGCCGGCGGTGCCGGAGGAAATGCTCGATGGGGAGTTGCTGCGCTTCGGGACAGAGGCGGATCGCGCCAGCGGCACGGTGGATGCCATCTTCAAGCTGCCGAATCCAAACCTGACCATTCGTCCGGGGATGCTGGCGGAATTCTCCATCGTCCTGAGCACGCGGGAGGGCGTGTTGAGTGTGCCGCGCGCGGCGCTTCAAGGGGATGCGGCCAATCGCTACGTTTTCGTGAAGGATTCCGACCCGAGAATGAAGTTTGCTTATGTTAAGTCGCCAGTGGTCATTGGTCAGATAAATACCTCCCTCGTCGAGATCGTGAGCGGCATTCTGGTGGCGGATGAAGTGGTGACGCGCGGAGCCTATTCACTCGCCTTCGCGGGTGGCGGCAGTGTTTCCTTAAAAGAGGCGCTGGATGCCGCGCACGGCCATGAGCACAATGAGGACGGCTCAGAGGTCACGCCTGAGCAAAAGGCGGCGAAGGAGGCAGCGACAGGCGGCGGCAGCGAAGCCCACGGGCATGAGGAAGGCGGCGGTATGATCTGGAAAGTCAGCACCGGCGTGCTCGCGGCGCTGCTCGTTTTCACCACACTCAAAAAGCGTGGCCCCGGCGACAGCGAAAAGCCGGGCGGCAATAGCCCGCAGAAGTCAAATCCTGAACCCAAACCGGAGGCAGTCTGATGCTTAATAAACTCATCAAGTGGTCGCTGGCCAATCGTGCCCTCGTTGTCGGCATTTCCATTCTGCTGCTCGTGCTCGGCGTGCAGACGGCGCAGGAATTGCCTGTGGAAGTGCTGCCCGACCTGACAAAGCCAACGGTTGTCATTTTGACCGAAGCTCCGGGACTCGCGCCGGAGGAAGTGGAAACGCGCGTGACCCAGCCGATTGAGAGCGCGCTCATGGGCGTAGGCGGCCTGACGCGCCTCCGTTCCAATACAGATGTGGCGTTGTCGCTGGTGTTCGCGGAGTTTTCGTGGGGCACGGACATCTACAAGGCGCGGACACTGGTACAGGAGCGGATGCAAGGTGTGCGTGAGCAACTGCCGGAAGGCGTGCAGCCGTTTATGACACCCGTGGCGTCGCTCATGGGCGAGATTCTGCTCGTCGGTATTCGCAGCACAGCGAAGGAAGGCGACCCGAACTACATGCACCCGCGGGATGTGCGCGCTCTGGCGGACTGGACGATTCGCCGCCGCCTCCAAAGCATTCCCGGTATCGCTGAAGTCCTGAACATGGGCGGTGGAGTGAAGCAGATTGAAATCCAGCCCGATCTCTGGCGAATGCAGGCGCACGGAGTCTCGCTGGAGGAACTGGAAAAGGCCGCGGCAGAAGCCGCCAGCACCACCACGGGCGGCTTCATTGATAACGGCCCCACGGAAATCATGGTGCGCAATCTGGCGATGACAGTCGAACTCAGCGCCATTGCCGGCACCGTCATCAAACGCGTGAACGACCGGCCCATTGCTATCGGCGATGTGGCCAAAGTGGCGTGGGGTATCGAGCCGATGCGCGGCGACGCCAGTGTCGGCGTAAGCCCGGAGAAATCGTCCACGCGCGGCGTAATTTTGAGCGTCACTAAAGCGCCCGGCTTCGACACTTCCCGGCTCACGGAGCAGATAAAAGAAGCGCTGGACGGGCTGAAGCCCACTCTGCCGCCCGGTGTGGAAACCGTGCTCCTCTTTCAACAGAAGGACTTCATAGACCATGCCATAGACAACTTGAAGGAAGCCATCCGCGACGGGGCGATCATGGTGACGGTCATCATTTTCATCTTCCTGCTGAACTTCCGCACCACGTTCATCACCCTGATGGCCATGCCGCTGTCGTTCGCCATCACGCTGCTCACGTTCAAATGGTTTGGCATTTCGGTGAACAGCATGACGCTGGGCGGTCTCGCCGTGGCCATCGGCATGGTCGTGGATGACGCCATCGTGGATGTGGAGAATGTTTATCGTCGTCTGCGCGAGAACGCAGGTCTGCCGCATCCGCATCCGAAGCTCCACGTTATCGCACAGGCATCCGGCGAAGTGCGGAACTCCATCCTCTACGCCACGCTGCTCATTATTCTGGTGTTTCTGCCGTTGCTGGGACTCTCCGGCGTGGAAGGCAAACTCTTTGGCCCCATCGCTATCGCCACCATCATTTCGATGATCGCGTCGTTCGTCGTCTCGCTCGCGGCGATTCCTGTGCTGTGCTCCTTTCTGCTCAATCCCAAAGCCGGGCACCACAAAGACGGTCCGCTTACTCGCGGTATGAAGTGGCTGCTGGAGCACACGCTGCTGCGCTTTGGCCTCAGTCAGCCGCTGCTCCTGCTTGGCGCAGTAGCCACGATGGTCTTCGCCGCTTTCAGTCTGTATCCGAAAATGGGGAAGGACTTCCTTCCGGCCTTCAAAGAAGAAACGGCGCTGGTGTCCACCACCTCGGCTCCGGGCACCTCGCTGGCGGAAATGAATGCCATCTGCGATGCCGTAGAACGGCAAATCCTGAGCATCCCGGAGGTCAGCAAAGTAGGCCGCCGCCTTGGACGGGCGGAGCGGGGAGATCACGTCGTCCCCGTCTCGACTGCGGAGTTCGATGTGGATTTTCGCAGCGAGGAAGGCCCGGACGCCCGGAAGCACCGCGGACGGAAAGAAGTGCTGGATGACATTCGTGCAAAAATCAAAACCGTGCCCGGCACATTCAGCGTCCTGACAGGGCCACTGGCGGATCGCATCGGTCACATGCTCAGCGGTGTGTCCGCGCCCGTGGCGGTAAAAATCTTCGGTCCCGACCTCGACAAGCTGCGGCAGATTGGCACCGAAGTTCAGGCCGTCGCCAAATCCATTCCCGGCTTCGAGGATGCCAAGCTCGATCAACAATCGTCCATTCCGCAGCTTCGCATCGAGCCTGACCGTGACCGCGCACGGGCTTATGGTGTCGCGCCCGGACATCTCAACGAGCAGATCTCTACTCTGGTGGGCGGCAAGGAGATCGCGGAACTCCGCGAAGGGCAGCGCACCGTGAATCTCGTGACCCGGCTGCCGCTGGAATCGCGTGACACGCCTGACCGCATCGCCAGTCTGCCCATTGAAAACGGCGAGGGCCAGCATGTGCCCGTCTCGCTGGTGGCGGATGTCAGGGAGGCTAAAGGCCCGAACATGATTAACCGGGAGAACAGCCAGCGGCGGTTTGCCGTGGCCATCAAGCCGACCATCCGCGACGTGGGAGCCGCCGTGAAAGTGCTCCAGAATAAAGTGACGGAGAAGGTGAAGCTGCCGGAAGGCTACTTCATCAGCTACGAGGGAGAATTTGTCGCCCAGCAGGAAGCCTCCCAACGCATTGCCATCCTCAGCGGCGTGGTCTTCATCATCATCGCCTTCCTGCTCTACGGCTACTTCCGCACGCCATTCTTTGCCGCGCAGGTGCTGTGCGACATCCCGCTCGCCCTCATCGGGGGACTCGTCTTCACTTTCTACAAGCTGAATAACATCAGCATCGCCACCCTCGTCGGCTTCATTGCCGTGGCCGGCGTCGCGGCGCGAAACAGCATCATGCTCATCAGCCACTACCTGCATCTCATGCAGCATGAGGGGGAAGCGTTCAGCAAAGCGATGGTCATCCGCGGCACGAAAGAACGGCTCGTGCCCGTGCTTATGACCGCCCTCAGCGCCGGCATCGGCCTCATACCGCTCGTGCTCGCCGCCGATCAGCCGGGCAAAGAAATTCTGCACCCTGTCGCCGTCGTCATCGTTGGCGGCCTCGTCACCAGCACCCTGCTCGGCCTCGGCGTCACGCCCACCGTTTTCTATACCTTCGGACGCAAAGCCGCCGCCAAAGCCATCGAACGTGAAGCTCCAGCCTCACACTGAATTTTCCGGGAGTGGTCGCGTCGCAAGGCGCGGCCCCATCCGGCCTTACAAAAACAAAACACAAACCAGAACAACACCATGAAAACACTGCTCATTGCAGCCCTCACCGCATTCGGCCTCACCTTCGCAGTCCGCGCCGACGAAAAGAAACCCGCCGGCAAACCCGAAGCCAAAGAAGAACATGCCGACCATGACCATGAGCACGCCAAGAAAGCCGGCCCCACCGGCGGCAAGCTCATCACCGCCGTGGAACCGCACGTCGAGTTCTTCGTGAACAAAGACAAGAAGGTCGAAATTCGCTTCGTGGATGACGACAACAAAGTCTTGGCTCCCGGCGAACAGGTCATCAGCGTCACCCTCGGCGAGCGCAGTAAGCCCACCAAGCTCACCTTCACTAAAGACGGCGATAAGCTTGTCTCCGACAAGGTGATCCCAGCTGGCAACGACTATCCTACTGTCGTGCAAATCAAAGCCAACGCCAAGGCGAAGGCCGTGAACGAAAAGTTCAATCTCAACATGACCAAGTGCCCGAATTGCCCGAACCCGGAATATTCCTGCACCTGCGATCACGGCGACGAACATGAGGGCCACGACCACAAGGAAGGCGACAAGCACGACCACGAAAAGGAAGCACCTAAAAAGGGTAAGTAACCCTCCCAGCATCCCCGCCATATGAAACGCCTCCGCCTCATGATGGCCGCTGTCGCACTGTCGCTCGCAGCTTGCGAGTCCACCACGCCGCAACCGCCGTTTGCAGGGACTTCGCCCGCCCGCAACACCAGCGGGCGGTAAGAGTTCTTAACTCTAAACCGGGCCGTCCGCCTGACTGACAATCAGGCGGCGGCCTGCCGGATTTTTCATTATGAGAACACCACTCATCCTCGCCGTGGCCACCCTGCCGCTGCTGCTCCCGACGGCACCGGCACTCGCCATTCCTTCTACCCTGCGAACGGCTGAAGGACGGATTGTGGCAGTGGAACCCGATATGCACCGGTTCACATTTGAACGGGCCGACAATCGGAAGCGGTTCGTCCTGACGTGGAATCGGCGAACATTGTTCGGGCAAAGCGCCGCAGCCGGTGGCGCGGCGCCGCTCCGGGCGGGGCAACGGGCACGAGTGGGCTACCGGCGGGCGTTGTTCGGGCCGGATTATGCCGGCCGCGTAGTCGTGCTGCCAGCCATAGCTGCTCCACGTCAAAGTTTTCGATGGTCCTCCAAATCCAAAACCAAACGACACCCATGAAATTCACACGATACCTCCTCTGCGCCCTCTGCGCATTTTTCTCCCACACGGCAGTCGCGCAAAGCTCGCCGGTCATGGTCAGAGTGAAAGCCACCGGCGGTGACAGTCACGATGACATCAAAAACTCCAATGCCTCCGTACATCATCAGAGCAAGGAGTTGACCGCCACGATTACCAACCTCTCACGCGAGGAACAAAAGGGGCTGACCGTGAAATGGTATGCCTTTGGCCGCGAAGTGAAGAGCAACCGCGTGGTAATCTTTAGCAGCGCCAGCAACTCCGTCACCCTGCCTCCGGCGAAAGCTGGTGCCGACACTTTCAAGGCCGCGACAACTTACACCCCCGATCACTCTGTCGTCACCAGCAGCCGCAGCCGCACCAGCGGCAAGACGCGCACTTCCGTCAAAAAGGTTTCCGGCTCGGGAACCAAAATGCTGGGCTGGGGAGTGCAAGTCATCCGGGATGGCAAGGTGGTGGCCGAAGAGTTCCAGCCACCGGGACAAAAAGGCAACCTCGCGGCGGCAGTGCCCACAGCATCCGCCAAAAAGAAACGCTAAGCCGAAGCCAGTCAATGAACAGCGTTCTTCAGCAACTTGCTCCTGCACTGGCTGCTTGCGTACAGGCTTGTGAAGAAGTGCATGACGCCTGCGAATACGGGGTGCGGGATGTTCTCAAAAAGTCCACCGTCTATGCCGACGTGCAGCACATCGGAATACTGCTGGACTGTGCGCAGATGGCCCGCACCGCACGGGACTTTGTGCTGCGTCAGTCAGAATTGCACGATGTCGCCTGCCACGCCTGCGCGGAAGTCTGCCTCGCCTGCGCTCGCAAATGCTTCGCCCTCGGCGAAACCGGGATCGTAGAGGTTTGCCACCGCTGTGCTGCGCTTTGCCGCAATCCGCACGGCCTTATCATCGAATCTTCCGAGATTGCCCGCGTCACAGTATGAAACGAATTACAGCATTTGCCGGGGTTGTTCATGGTGTTGCTTCCACCCCCGGCCAGAATGACCCGCCGGAGCAACCCTCCGGCGGGTTCATTCCCACAGGGCAAAGTAGTAGTGCCGGAGCAACCCGGTGCAGACCGCCTCCGTGTTTCAGCAGAAGCGGTTCTATCCGCGAAAGACTGCATCCATAAAGCCATCAACCAACCCAATTGAACATACCCATGAAAATCCTTCTTATTCTGACCACACTCATCGCCCTCGGCCTCACTTCCTGCGTCACTACTCCACCAGCTTCCAGCCCCGCCAAAGCCGATGGATGCGCTGGTGGTACATGAAGCCAGTAGAACTCCCGGACTGCCCGCCTGACCGTGCGTTAGGCGACAGTCTTTTTTCAGCCCGTCTCCGCCCGCGCGGCAGCGACGGGAAGGAATAAAATGCCCGCACCATCACTCACAACCAACACACCACTACACCACTGATGAAAATTTCCCTCTCCCTCCTTACATTACTCGGGGCCTTCGCTCTGCCTCAACTCGCCTTTGGGTGACCCGCATGAGCGAATCCCGCTATCCCCCGGTCGGGGGATTCAGAAGCCGGCATCGTCGGGCAGGATGGATCATCGTGGCGTCTTGGTTTCGACTTTTCCACCTCGCGCGGTCTCAGCGGCGGCCATCCGGAAACGGAAGGCATCACGCCGGATGGCCGCGTGGTGGATGTCGTGGAGCACGCGCATAAGGTGGAACTGGACTTGACCCGTTACGAGGCCTCTCTCTCCCGCACATTCAACGACACTTGGGATGCGGTGATCCGCATTCCATACTTCGTCAAAGATCAGACCGCGGACGTTTTGTTTCCCAATGGCGGCAGTGCGGAGGACCGCGCCGCGGCCATCCGCTCTGGTTATGCGCACCACCGCACGGCAGTCTATGAGGGCTTCGCCGACATTGAGGCCACCGCAGGTTGGCGAAAGCGTGATCTCTTGGGCGAAGGCACCATCTTCCGTTTTTCCTTCGGCCTCGCGCTGCCGGTAGGTGACACTCAAAACGATCCGCTTACCGCCGGCGACCTCGGCCAACAGCACCTGCATATCCAGTTTGGCAATGGCACCTTCGATCCGCTGCTCGATTGTTACCTCGGCATCCCGCTCTCGGAGAAGTGGGCGTTGTCGCTCTACGGCAGAGGACGCTTCCCGATTTACGAGAACAGCAAAGGCTATCGCGGCTCCATCGAAGGCAGCCTGATCCCGCGTGTTACCTATCTGCCAAACAAGAAGCTCTCCCTCTCCGCCGGCCTCTCCGCTGACTATTACGGCTACTCCGAGTGGAACGGGCGGCGTGATCCCAACAGTGGCCAGTTTACGCTCAATGCTTCTCTTGGTGCCGGCTACAAATTCAGTGAACGCTTCACGGCCAGCCTCAACCTGCTGCTGCCGCTATACACGGACACCTTCAGCGGCGAAGATGCACTCGACCCCGCGCCTACGTTCTCCATTTCGACAGCGTGGACATTTTAAGTGAAACTGTGGTCCAAACTTGCCCCTGCAGTGAACAATACCCAAACACATTTAACGCAATGAAACCGTTATCGTTCCTATTCTCATGTTCGCTTTTTGCGGTCATCAGCACACGACTGGCAGGCCAGCATCCTGCCCCGGCTCCTGCGTCCGCGCATGGGATGGCGGAGCTTCATTCACCGGACAAGATCGTGTGGAAAGACGGACCGGCTTCACTGCCGCCCGGCGCTAAGATCGCCGTCCTCGAAGGCGATCCGTCGAAGGAAGGCATGTTCGTGATGCGGGTGAAAGTGCCGGATGGATTCCATATCCCGGCGCATACGCATCCCAAGCCGGAGCGGGTGACGATCATTCAGGGCACGTTCAAACTGGCTATGGGTGAAAATCCAAAGAAAGAGAATGCCAAGGAGTTACCAGCCGGCACCTACGGCGTATGGCCTCCGGGGATGGTGCATGCCGTATGGACTCAGGGGGAAACGATTGTCCAATTCCACGGCATGGGTCCGTGGATCATCAATTACGTGAATCCCGGAGACGATCCCCGGAATGCAAAGAAGTAACCGGTGACAAGGTTGCCGACGGCATCGGCACAATCCACATCGCCTATCTATTTTTTGGCTCATGGTCCGCTTTGCGTCGTCGTCCTGCCCAAGAAAAAAAACCCGCCGGGCGCTGCCGCCCGACGGGTCTCACTGCCACGCTGCTCAAAAAATCCGCTTAGTGACTCCGATGATGACCTTGCCGGTATCCATGACTATGACCGCTGCCGCTGTGACCGTGACGGTGACGCGGCGCGCAGTAGTGGGAAGGGGAACGCCACACATACGTTGGCTCTCCGCAGCGGTTATAACCTGCAAACACGCGCTGACGATAGACCGCTGTGCCGCAGGAACCGCACTGGTGCGAAACGGAGCGGGAATACCCGTGACGATGATCTCCGGCTTGAGCGGAGGCTGGTGTGAGAACGGTGAGGCCGGCGGCGAGGGCAAAGAGTTGGAGGAAGGTTTTCATGGTGTTGGTTTGGTTGGTGGTATTTGGTGGCGGCGATGGTTGCTGCCGCGCTATGCGACGCGAAGCAGCCCGGCTTATTCATGTGCTCTCAGGATTTTCACTGGCTCGGGAATGAAGTCTGCGCTTCCGGCGTCTCAATCCGCGACGTTGACAAGGCCGCCAAACCAACGGAACCTCCACCTGTCTTGAAATTCCTCTCCGCCATCATCCTGCTAATGTGGGCCGCCTGCTACGGGCGCTGCCTTGCGGAGCAGACAGGTTTTTTGAAAACTGCTGCACCAGCATGGCATTGTGAAGGTGGTTGCTGTGAGGAGTGCGATGGCGATCAGCCGTCGCCGGAACCAAATCCTCCCTGCAAATTGTGCGACTTCATCAAGACTGGCGGCGCACCAACTTGTGAGCGGCTGATGATTGATATGCCGCTGCTCGCACCGTTGCCCGTCCCCGTGATGGACTTCGTTGCCTTGCTGGTGCCGGTGCATAACTGGGACGAGGAAGCGCCGGTGGCTCTGAATACGGGGCCGCCTCCGTGCCTGCGAATGTGTGAATGGATGGCCTGCACGGCGACGCCGGTGCGCGGGCCGAATGACGGGGCTTGATCCCGTCCTGCGCCGTTGGTGCAGGCGGGTTGCTGTGTGCTGCCGCTGAGCCTTGCCGTGCCGTCAGCGGGAGCGCGATGCCCCGGCACGGCGTTGCTTCCATTCACCATCATGCGCCTTTCCATTCTTACGCTTCTCAGTGCTACCGCCAGCCTGCTGCCTCTGCGTGCTGCCGACAAACCGCCTCCCGTTACTATCGCTGCGCTCGTCGCCCAAACGCTGACGGAAAATCCTGAAATCAAATTCTACGAAGCTGAAATCCTCGCAGCCAAAGCCGGCCTGCGTCAGGCGGGGCAGTGGGCGAATCCTGAACTCAGTCTCGACATTGGGCGGAAGTCCGTGCGCAGTTCGGATGCCTCCACCTCCGGCCTCGCGTGGGCGGCGACTCTGGCGCAGCCGATTGAATGGCCGGGCCGGCTCGCGCTGCGCAAGGCCATTGCCAACAGTGACGTGGCGCTGGCGGAGATTGGGCTGGTGCGTTTCAAGCAGGCGGTCGCATCTAAAGTGCGCACGCTGGCCTTTTCGCTGGCGATGCAGCAGGAGCGCGCGGCGGCCGCGGCGGAAGTGCAGGATCGGCTGACGGCTTTGAAAGACGTGATCGTGCAGCGTGATCCTGCGGGCGTGACGCCACTGTTGGAGGCGAAGATCATCGAAGCCTCCGCCATCGTCGTGCAGCGTGATGCCGCGGAAGCCGCCATCGCCATGCAGAAGGCACTGCTGGAGTTGAACCAACTGCGGGGCCGCCGGGCGGACGCACCGCTCATCGTGCAGCGCACTGAGTTTTCCTTCCCGGAATACGCCGGGTTCTCCGACCTGCTCAGTCAGGCGGCGGCGAACAACTACGATCTCAAAGCCCGCATCCGGGAACTGGAAACGCAGGGCTTAAGGGTGTCGCTGGCAAAGAACGAGCGCTATCCCACCTTCACCGTGGGGCCTGTAGTATCGCAGGAGCGGCCCGGAGAGAGGGAAACGACGGCGGGCATTGCGTTCTCTGTGCCGCTGCCTCTGTGGAATAACGGGAAGGCTGCTGTCGAAGCCGCAGAGGCCCGGCGCATTCAGGCTCAGGCTTCCTTGCTGACTACGCAGCGCGAAGTGGAGCGTCAGGTGGTGGAAGCCGCGCTGCTCTACGAAACGCACCGCCAGCGTCTCGCGGTGATGAAGCCGGAAACACTGCAATCCTTCAAAGAAGCCGCAGCCCTCGCGGATCGTCACTACCGCCTCGGTGCGGTGGAAATCGCCACCTACATTGAACTTCAGGAGAAGTATCTGGAGGCGGTCGAGGCCATCAATGAAACCAAAGTCGAATCGCTGGAGGCCGCTCTCACACTCGAACAACTCATCGGTCAAACCGCTTCACGCTTTGCGGGTGACGCCGCTGCCTCTGCGCCCGTCGCCAAACAGAAAACTTCCAAAACCAAATCGAAATGAACTCATTCAAACGCTCCATATCACCCGTGCTTCTTTCCGGCCTCCTCGCCGTCACCGCAGGTCTCCATGCCGGCGACGACAAAGGCATCCCCGCGGTCGTGCAGGGCGGCGACGATCCCAGCATCGGCATTAAGTATAAAGCCAATCAGGGCCTCTTCGTGACCGACATCTCCGCCAAGATCATCGGCCTCAAGATGGCTGATGTGGAGGAAAAGCCGGTGTCCAAAGAACTCCGGCTGACCGCGCAAATCTACGACACCGCGGCTACAGGGACGGCGCTCGCCAGCGCGTGGATTCCCGCCGCGGCAGCGGAAAGCATCAAGCCGGACATGGTTGTCAGCAATTCGGACAAACGCACTGGCAGGGTGACAGGCGTTTCCACCCTGACAGCGAAGATCAATCAGAAGGCGGAGGTGCTGCTGGAACTCGATGACCCCGGTGATGCGCTGAAGATCGGACAATTTGTCGAACTCATGGCAACGCAACCTGCTGGTGCGGATGCCGTAGTCGTCCCCAAAAATGCCGTGCTCAAAACCAGCGAAGGCACCTTCGCCTACGTGGACAATTCCGGCTGGAAGATGCGGACGCCGATTACCACGGGGGCCGAGCAAAACGGCCTCGTGGAAATCACCGACGGGCTGTTGAGCGGAGACTCTGTCGTCACCAGTCCGGTAATGACACTTTGGATGACGGAACTCCAGCTCACCAAGTCCGGCAAGGCATGAAGCTGCGGACACTGAGCGCCGGTCGGCGCTGAAACTCCCACCACTTTCTTTGCAACTCACCCCATGACCTGCGGATGATTCTCAAGCTGATTGATCTCTCCATGCGACAGCGCGCCCTCGTCCTGATGGCGGCGCTCATCCTCATCGGCATCGGTGTGTTCAGTGCGCTGCGGCTGCCCATTGATGCCGTGCCTGACATTACCAACATTCAGGTGCAGGTGAATACGCCGGTGGACAATCTCGCGCCGGAGGAAATCGAAAATCTCGTCACCATTCCCATCGAAACGGAAATGAGCGGGCTGCCCGGCATGACGGAGCTGCGTTCGCTTTCCAAATACGGACTCTCGCAGGTGACGATGGTATTCGCGGACGGCGCGGACATCTACCTGCTGCGGCAACTCGTTTCCGAGCGTCTGCAAACCGCGCGGCAGAACATCCCGGATGGCCTAACACCGTCGCTGGCTCCCATCACCACGGGCCTTGGTGAGGTCTTCTACTACTCCGTGAGCTACGCGCCGGACGCAAAGGACGCTCCCGCCGACTCGAAGGAGCGGCTCATGGCGCTGAAAGTCCTGCATGACTACACAGTGAAGCCGCTGCTGCGGCAGGTGCCGGGATTGGCTGAGGTCAACACTTCCGGCGGCTACGAGAAGCAATACGTCATTCATCCCGATCCTGTGAAACTGCAAAGTGTGGGCCTCACGTTTGCGGAGCTTGCTGAAAAGATTGAAGAGAACACCACCAATGTTGGGGGCGGACTCATTGAAATTGGAGGGGAATCCATTGCCATCCGAGGCAATACCCGTGTCCAGACAGCGGAGGAAATTGCGACCCTGCCGCTGAAATTCGGGGCCGGGGTGGAACCGCTGCTGGTGCGCGACGTGGCCACCGTGGGCATCGGGCACAGCGTCCGCACGGGCGCAGCCACGGAAGCCGGTGAGCAGGCCGTAGTGGGGACCGCCGTCATGACTACCGGCGGCAACAGCCGCACCGTCTCCAATGACGTGCATGAGAAGTTGCGCGACATTCAGGAAAAGCTTCCGGCGGGCGTTGTTATCCGCGAACTCTATAACCGCTCGGTGCTCGTGGACAAAACCATTCGCACCGTGGAGACCAGTCTCTTTGAGGGAGCCATTCTCGTCGTCGTCGTGCTCTTCCTTCTGCTCGGGAATATCCGCGCGGCCATCATCGTGGCGCTGGCCATTCCGCTTTCCATGCTCTTCGCGATCACCGGCATGGTGCAGAGCCGCACGTCAGGAAACCTGATG
Source organism: uncultured Akkermansia sp. (assembly GCA_964523105.1). Taxonomy (GTDB): domain Bacteria; phylum Verrucomicrobiota; class Verrucomicrobiia; order Verrucomicrobiales; family V1-33; genus V1-33. The sequence continues at coordinate 21,823 of CAZFZN010000005.1, read as the reverse complement.
AGCCTCGGCGCGATAGACTTCGGCCTGATTATTGATGGCGCGGTCGTTATTGTGGAGAACATCATTCGCCACCTTGCGGAGAAACAGCATCAGCTTGGCCGACTGCTCACAAAAGAGGAACGCTGGGCAGAGGTGCGCTACTCCGCGAAGGAAGTGGCGAACCCGATGTTCTTCGGAGTGGTCATTATCACGGTCGTCTATTTCCCGATCCTCGCGCTCACCGGCATCGAGGGGAAAATGTTCAAGCCGATGGCGCTCACTGTCATCTTCGCACTGGCCGGGGCACTGCTGCTGGCCATCACCCTTATGCCGGTGCTGTGCTCGTATTTTCTGAGCGGTAAGATTCAGGAGAAGGACTCCTTTCTCGTCACCTTTTTCAAAGCACTCTATCGTCCGGTGCTGGCTTTCGCGCTGCGGTTCCGCTGGCTGGTGGCGCTGCTCATGTTCAGCCTCTTTGGCTGGTCGTTGCACACGTTCACCAAGATGGGCGCGGAATTCATCCCGGAACTGGATGAAGGCGACATCACGCTCCAGCTTATCCGCAGCAGCAGCGCGGGACTGGAGGCCTCACTCGATCTGCAATTGAAAAGCGAGAAGGTGCTGTTGGAGAAGTTCCCGGAAATCGCGCACGTCTTCTCCCGCATCGGCACCAGTGAAATCGCGCTCGACCCGATGGGGCCAAACGTGGCCGACACCTACTGTATGCTCAAACCCCGCGAGCAGTGGCGCAACGGTGAGGACGGCAAGCCCATCACCAAGCAGAAGCTCGGCGAACTGATGCGCGATGAACTGGCGCTGATGGTGCCGGGGCAGGGCTATCTCTTAACACAGCCGATCCAGATGCGCTTCAATGAAATCATGGCCGGTGCGCGCGCCAATCTGGTGTGCAAAATCTTCGGCGAGGATTTTGAACAGTTGGAAAAACTGGCCGGAGAGGCGCGCACGCTTATTTCCGCTGTGCCGGGAGCAAGTCAGGTGGAGTTCGACAATATCGGGCGCAATCCCACGCTGGAAATCACGCCCGACCGCGAGGCCATGCGTCGTCTCAATGTGCAAGCTGAGGATCTGAACCGCGTCATCGAAGCGGCATTGGCCGGTGCCGAGACGGGCAGCATGATTGAAGGCAACCGGCGCTTTGAAATCGTGGTGCGGCTCACGGAGGAACTGCGCTCCAATCTGGATGAAATCGCCTCTCTGCCTCTGCGCACGGATGGCGGCGGGCTCATCACACTGGGGCAAGTCGCGAAGATTGCCATCACGCAGCAGGTGGCCAGCGTGGCTCGCGAAGCAGGCCAGCGCCGCGTGAGCATTCTCATCAACAACGCCGGACGCGACACCGCCGGCTTTGTGCAGGAAGCACAGAGAACCCTGCACGAGAAAGTGAAGTGGCCCGGCGGCTACTACTTTGAATTCGGTGGTCAGTTCAAGAACCTCATCGAAGCCAAGCAGCGCCTCGCCATTGTGGTGCCGATGGCGCTCGCGCTCATCTTCGTGCTCATCTTCCTGAGCTTCCGCAGTGTGCGGCAGACGGTGCTTATCTTTCTCTGCGTGCCGCTCGCCATCACGGGCGGCATCTTCGCCATCCACCTTCGCGGAATGCCATTCACTATCAGTGCCGGCGTGGGCTTCATCGCGCTCAGTGGTATCGCCGTGCTCAACGGTATCATGCTCATCAGCTTTATGAACCAACTGCGGCATGAAGGGAAGACGCTGCGCGAAGCGGTTATTCAAGGCACGCTGCTCCGTCTGCGCCCGAAGCTGATGACGGCGCTGGTCGCCTCTCTTGGTTTTGTGCCGATGGCGCTCGCCACCGGAGCGGGCGCGGAAGTGCAGCGGCCCCTCGCCACAGTCGTCATCGGCGGCATCATTTCCTCCACCTTCCTCACCCTCGTCCTGCTCCCAACGCTTTACGAGTGGCTGGAATCTTTCGGGTCTAAGACCCGCCCAAAAGCACAGACCTCCGGCGATGAGACTCCGCCGGATGCGCTGCCTCCATCCGGGTCTCAACCAGCATAACCACATCAGACACCAACCATGAAAACGAAAACCACCCTCCTCCTCGCCGCGCTTGCCGTGGCCTTCACAACGCCGCTCGCTCTGACGCGTGCGGACGAAAAACCCGCTGCCGGCAAGTCTTCCAAAGTGGAAGCCGGCCCGCGCAAAGGCCGCATCCTCGCCGTCGGCGAACCCAATGCCGAATTCTTCGTCGAAGCCGACAAGACCGTCTCCATCAAGTTCTACGACAAGGACAACAAGGTAGTCGCTCCCGCAGCACAAACCGTCACCGCCACGGTGGACGCGAAAGGTGCCAAGACGAAGCTGGAGTTCGAGAAAAAGGGCGACGCCCTCGTGAGCAAAGCGAAGATTCCCGACGGAGACGCCAACCCTATCGTCGTGCAGGTGAAAACCACCGCCGAAGCCAAGCCGCAAAACTTCCGCTTCAAGCTCGACCTCTCGAACTGCGCCGGGTGCAGCAATCCTGAATACGCCTGCACCTGCGAAGATCATTGATCGCCACCGCGCTTCTGTAATCGCGAGCCCGCCGCAGGCAGTCTGCGGCGGGCGATAACATTCAGCCAGACTCAATCGCATGTCCAATGATCATTCCCATTCCACCAAAGGCCCATCCTGCTGCGGCAAGTCCTGCGATGCGCGTCCGGCTCACAGCGATGCGGACGGACACGATCACAGCGCGGGCGTAAGTCGTCGGCAGGTTGTGCTGTTGAGTGCATCGGCAGCAACCATCGGAGCCGGCTTCCTATTCAAATGGATGCTGCCCGGCTCGATTAGTATGGCGAACGCGCTGTTTGCTGCGGCTACCCTGACAGCGGGTGCGCTGGTTTTACCACACGCGCTGGCTTCACTGAGGCGGCTGCGGTTGGATATGAACGTGCTGATGACGGTAGCGGTGGCCGGTGCATGGCTCATCGGTGAAGGGGCAGAGGCGGCTGCGGTCGTGTTCCTGTTCGGCTTCGCGGAACTTTTGGAGTCATGGAGTGTGGGCCGCGCACGGCGAGCCATTCGCTCTTTGCTTGCTCTCACGCCGGAAACCGCGCGCCGAAAACGAGACGGGGAGGAACCGGAGGAAGTGCCCGCCGCCGCGGTGCAGCCGGGCGATGTCATCCTCGTGCGCAGCGGCGAGCGCGTGCCGTTGGATGGGGAAATCACTGCGGGACAATCGGCCATCAATCAGGCCCCGATCACTGGCGAATCAGTGCCTGTGGAGAAGGCGCCCGGCGATCCGGTCTTCGCCGGCACCATCAACGGCGAAGGCTCTCTGGAACTCCGTGTCACCAAAGCCGCCAGCGATTCGACACTGGCCCGCATTATTCGGCTGGTGGAGGAAGCGGAGGAACAAAAAGCTCCCACGCAGCGATTTGTGGATCGCTTTGCCCGCCTCTATACGCCTGCGGTGTTTGCGCTCGCAGTGCTGGTAGCGGTGCTGCCGCCGCTGCTGGTCGGGGCATCATGGAGTGTGTGGAGCTACCGGGCGCTGGTGCTGCTCGTCATCGCGTGCCCGTGCGCACTCGTCATTGCCACGCCCGTATCTATCGTCTCCGGCCTGACCGCGCTGGCCCGGCGCGGCGTGCTCATCAAGGGCGGAGCCTTTCTGGAAGCCGTCGGCAAGCTGCGCGCCCTCGCCGTGGATAAGACCGGCACCATTACCGAAGGCCGCCCGCGTGTGACGGGAGTCATTCCTTGGGGTGGCCTGACCGAAACGGAAGTGATGCAGAAAGCCGCCGCCATAGACACTCACTCCACTCATCCACTGGCAACTGCCGTGACCGCCGCCGCCAAGGAGCGCGGCATCAACTATACGCCTGCGGAGAACTACCAGTCCCGCACGGGACGCGGGGCGGAAGCGATCATTGACGGGCACCCCCATTTTATCGGTAATCACAAGATGGCCCATGAACTCGGGGTGTGTTCGCCGGAAGTCGAAGCGCGTCTGGCGGAAATCGAAAGCCGTGGCCAGTCTCTCGCCGTGCTCGGCCATACGCCCCACGAGGGCTGCGCAGGCGCGGTGCTCGGCATCCTTGCCATCGGCGACACGATGCGCGCGGAAGCTCCGGAAGCCCTGCGGATGCTGCACGCGGCGGGGCTGAAGAAGATCGTCATGCTCAGCGGCGACAATCAGCGCACTGCCAGTGCCATCGCGCAGCAGGCGGGCATAGACGAGGCGCGCGGCGATCTGATGCCGGATCAGAAAGTCGAGCACATTCGCGGATTGGTGAAGGAATATAACTACGTGGGCATGATCGGTGACGGCGTAAATGACGCTCCGGCGCTCGCGGTTGCCAGTGTAGGCATTGCGATGGGGGCGGCGGGGAGTGACACCGCCATCGAGACCGCCGATATGGCACTCATGAATGATGATCTGCGAAAACTGGCCGACGCCATCGCGGTAGGCCGGCGCACCGTCCTCATCATCCAGTTCAACGTGGGTTTCGCCATCGCCATAAAAGTTATCTTTCTCGTCTTAGCCTTCACCGGCCATACCAGCCTGTGGCTGGCAATCCTTGCCGATACCGGAGCCACGCTGCTCGTCATCGCCAACGCCACCCGTCTCCTTCGATCCTAAACCCAAACGTCCCTATGGGCCGTCGTCACTCCAGACTCAAAACGCCGGGCAGAAAGAAACTTTCTGCACCCGCTCCGCCCACTACCGGCTCTCAACGCTGGCGGGATCGTTTGATTATCGCCGGCTGGCTTGTCCTCCCGATAGCAGGAATTGTTGCGATACTCATGTTGGCGATGAAGGCTCAGTGGAATCGGAGTATTGATGACCGCCTGAACAAGTGGCGGCAAAGCTACAACCTGAGCGCGGAGACGGTTGCTGCATTTCGCCGGATTGAACTGGAATTCCACGGCTCCGGCAACCCTTTCACCAGTCCCATCCCACACAGCAAAGAGGAGGAAGATGCTCACCACGAGCAAATGGCATCCATGATGGCCCCGGAGGCAAGGGAACGCTTTTTGAGGGACATGCACTCCGGGAAATGGAAGCACTGAAAAGTTCTCCGGCAAAGCCGGGAACATGGTTCGCTTTGAGAGAAAGTCTGAGGGTTTGGGGGAGCGGCAGCGTTCTACGGAGTGAAGGCTGCTGATGCCTTCATCCCACAATCCAACCATCAAACCACAATGAAAACGAACCGCACTCAAACCCTGCTTTCCATCCTGGGCGCTATCGCCCTGGCTCCTTTGGCCCTGGCCGGGCCGAGTATTCCCGGCGGAGCAGTGACCCCGAAGGCCCCGGCAGGCGGATACCTCAAAGGCAAAGCTGCCGCGTGCTGCGTCACACACGATGCCTGTCGCGGTATGGATTGCTGCTCGGTCTCCCGGCGCTACACCGCGCAGGCCAGCGGCAAGGGAGTCGCCTGGACAGACGTGCGCGACTGCACCAAAACCTGCTCAATGAATGCGGCTGAAAAGCGCGCCATCTGTGGCAAAGGTAAAGGAGTCTAAGCACATGGAACCTCATCCCTCATCAACTCCACCATCAGACAACGAAGCCGGTTTTGATAATCTGCTGCGCTCGGCAAGGGTCAACATGCCTTTGCCGAGCGCATTTCAGGCTGAAGTCTGGAGACGGATTTCGCAGGCGCAGGAAGATTCCCCCGGAGCGCGCTGGGCACGCGGCTGGGAGACACTGCTGAATCTGCTGGTCCGGCCTGCTGTGGCTGGAATTGCGGTCGCTTTCATGGTCGGTGCCGGGCTGTACTTCGGCTCCTACGGTCAAAGCCAGGCACAAGATGGCAAGCTGGCTTACGTGGAGTCGGTCAGTCCTTTCGCCCAGGCTCACGCGGGAGGCAGCCGATGAAGAAGGGGCTGGTCGTGTTGCTTATCGCCCTGCTCGCGGGGCTGGCTGCTTTCTGTGCAATGCGGTGGCACCATGCGGGAGCAGCGCACAGTCACGGTGGCGGGATCGCCGCGGATGCGCTGCCGGAACTGGAGTGGCTTCGCAAGGATCTGGAACTGTCTGATGCGCAATTTCAAAAGGTGACGGAATTGCACACGGCATACCGGCCACGGTGTATGGAGATGTGCCGTCGTATCGCCGAAGCCCACGAAAAGCTGGACGCCATTGCCGGGGCGAATAGAACGATCACGCCGGAGTATCAAACTGCGCTCAAGGAACATGCCTCTGTGCATGTGGAATGCCTGGAGGCGATGCTGAAGCACCTTTACGAGACTGCGGCGACCCTCAGTGAAGCGCAGGCGAAACGCTATCTCGAAACCATGCTGCCGTTCGCTCTCGATTTCTCACACAGCGAGTCAGGAACCCTGCACTCTAATTAACTCCGGCCCCGGCGACTTATGGAGGATTCAGACTACGATTTGATGGCGAGGCTGGGGGGCGGCGATGATTTGGCGCTGAATCTGCTGATGCAGCGATGGAAGGATCGGCTGGCGGCCTTTCTTTACCGGATGACCGCCCATGTGGAAACGGCTGCTGATTTGACGCAGGAAACTTTTGTGAAGCTCTACCTCGCACGGCAGAAGTACCGGCCTGACGGCAAATTCTCGACCTACCTCTTCAGCATCGCTTCCAATCTCGGGAGAAACCACGCCCGCTGGAAGAAGCGCCATCCTGCGGTCTCGCTGGATGCTGAGAGCAACGGGGAAGCCCTGCTCCCGGAGGCGGCTGATACCGCCCAAACACCTGATGAAGCAGCGGCCAGTGTGGATCGGCTAAAGGCGGTCCATGAAGCCATTCAATCGCTGCCGGATGATCTTAGAGAAGCGATGACGCTGTTCATTCACGAGGGGATGGGCTATGCAGAAATTGCGGCTGTGGCGGGCTGCAGCCCAAAAGCGGCAGAGACGCGCATCTATCGCGCCAGACAGATTCTAAAGGAAAACCTCAAACACATTCGATCATGAAATTCTATTATGCACTCTCCAGTTTTCTCTGTTGGACATGCGCCCTCGCGCCGGGTGGCGTGACCATTGATGGCGGCGTTTTCTTTCAACGCATGGATGGCTTCGGCACTTCGTCGCGTGTTTTCGATGACCCGCATGTGTACGAGAACTTCAATCCCGCCACGGGACGCTCGGCGACGATTCTGACGACCGCACAGCAGGATGAAGTGCTGGACCGGCTCTACGTGGATTTGGGGCTGACGCGCGTGCATCCGGTGAATCCCGATGTGGGAACTCTCGAAGGTCAGCCTTACATCGGCATTGAGCCGGCAAACGACAATGCTGATCCGTATGTCACCGACCTGAGCAAGTTTGACTTCTCGTGGAAGAATCTGGACGCGCATGTGAGCGACATCAGCCGGGCACGGCAGCGCGGCGTGACGACTTATTTTCTGTCTCCGCTCAATCGTCAGACGTGGATGGGTACGAGTACGGCCAATGACGCCGCCGAGTATGCCGAGTGGCTGCTGGCGATGGTGCTCCGCAGTCAGGCGCTGGGCGTGACTCTGCCATATTTATCAGTCGCTAATGAGCCATCTTACACCCGCAACACGATGAGCGGGGCCTTCATCCGCGATGTCATCAAGAACCTCGGGCCGCGGCTGCGCGCGGCGGGGCTGCCGACGATGTTTGTGGTGCCGGACGATGTGCGGTCTTCCAATGCCGCCGCGAAAACAATGACGATCATGGCTGACCCGGTGGCGCGCTCGTATGTCGGTGCGCTGGCAACGCATCTTTACGATGAACCACTCACGAATGTGGCCCAGATGCAGGCGCTCGCTGCGCAATATGCGCTGCCGTTGTGGATGACGGAAACTTCGCTGGGGCTGGCTGGCTCGTTTGGCTTCGGCAGTGGGCCGTTCGATTGGGCGGATTTGATCCATCAGCTTATCAGCACCTACGACGTGACCGCGATTGACTACCAATGGGGCTTCATCGGGACGGCTGGCAACGGCTCGTTCATCAACCTGAATGCTGAACCGACGACCAATGCCTACACGGGATACACGCTGCGGAAGGAGTACTACGTCACGGGGCAGTATTCGCGCTGGGTGCGCCCTGGTGCCCGGCGCATTCGGGCGGATTCGACCAGCGCGAATATCAAAGTCACGGCCTATGTGGACGGCACGCGGCTGACCATCGTCGCGCTCAACAGCGCCACGAGCCTCAGCGAGACGGTGCCTTTCAATCTCGCAGGTTTGCCGGGCGTCAGCGCGGTATCGGTGGTGCGGACGAGCGGCACGGAAAATTGGGCGGCGCTCGCGCCGATCACTGTCACGGGAGCGAGCTTCACGGCTACTTTGCCGCACGGGAGTGTCACCACTTTTACCGCCACGCTGCCGGCGGCGGGCGCGGGCACGGTGGCGCTCGATGCGAGCAGCTACAGTGTCGGCGAAGGCGCGGGAGCGGTAACGATTGGCCTCGTCCGCTCGGGCGGCAGCAGCGGGGCGATCAGCGTCGCCCTGGCCACGAGCAATGGGACGGCCACGGCTGGTGGCGACTACACGGCCACGGCTCAGACGGTCAATTTCGCAGACGGCGCGATTACTGGCTCGGTGAGCGTGCCCATCACGGACGACACGGCCATCGAAGGAGCCGAGACTTTCACCGTGACGTTGAGCAATCCACTGAACCTCAGCGGCGGCGCGGCCCCGGCGCTCGGCCCGCCGATGAGCGCCGCGGTCACGATTCTGGATAACGACTCAGCCGGCGCGCAAGGCGTGTTCGGCACGGTCAGCGCCGGCGGGTCGCGGGTCGCGAATGCGCGCGTCACGCTCTTCACCGCAGACCTCGCGTTTTTTCGTGAAGTGCGGAGCGATGCGCTCGGTAATTACTTGATCGGCTCGGTGCCGGCGAACAGCTATCGCCTCGGCATTGCGGCGCGCGGATTTCAGTATCAGGAAATCAACGTAACGGCGGGCGGTGCGAATGCCGCGCAGAATTTCACGCTCGCCGCGGAGACGCATCCCGGCGCGTGGACGGTGAGCGGCAGCATCGCGCCGGAGCTGCTGGATGGCACTGGATCGGGTACCGTGCTGCCAAGCGGCGAGGTGCTGTTTTGCCACGACACGATTGACCCCGTGACCATTGATCCGGTGACGGGCGTGAAGTGGTTTCCGCCCAGCAGCGCGACGCCGCAGGGCTGCCACATCATGACGCTGCTCGCGCGCGGCGACGCCTACTACGGCGGCGGCTCAATGACCGGCAATCCGCAGAATACGGTCACGCAAGTTTCGGAATACTACCGGCGCACTACGAATGCGTGGACCCAGCTCGCGAACATGAATCTCGGGCGCTGGTATCCGGGACTCGTGCGCCTGCCGGACGAGCGGCTGCTGCTCATCGGTGGCGAGATTCCGCCGGACGGCTACAACCGCACGAACACCTGCGAAATCTACAATCCAGTGACGAATACCTATGCGAACACCGGCTCGTTCACGCTGCCGTCGGAAATTCCACCGGCGCTGCTTTTGAAAAACGGGACGGTCTTCAAGACTTGGCGCTACCCGGAATTTTACAACATCGCGACGGGAGCCTGGAGCGCCGCGCCGACGATGGTGCAAGCGCGGCTCGGGGCTTCAACCGGCGATCACTGCGATCATGAAATCGTGTATCTGCCGGATGGGCGCGTGATGGCGATCGGCATCCGCCCGATGGCCGGCGCGGTGAATCCGCAGATGGTGGAATTTTACAACCCAACCAGCAACTCATGGTCGCTGGGGCCGAATGTGCGCTACCCGCGGATGCGGCCCGAGACGGTGCTGCTGCCCGATGGCCGGGTGCTCGCGTGGGGGGGCGAATACACCGGCACGTCCGGCGCGGGGCCGGTGCTCAAGACGGTCGGGCTGGTGCCGAACTGCACGAACACCGCCGACCTGTTTGACTCCGCGACGAACTCATGGCGCGCGGTCGCGGACGCGAATCGCTGGGTTCATTATCACAATGTCCAGATGCTTCTTCCCGATGGGCGCGTGATGAACACGGGCGGCGCTGGCACCGGCGGCAGTTTTGGCACCGACAGCTCGGTCGAGTATTTTTCGCCGCCGTATCTCTTCCGCGGCGTGCGCCCGAAGATTGACTCGGTGAGCACGACGAATCTAGTGCCCGGAGGCGGTGTGACGCTGCAAGTCTCGCGCACGTCGGCGGTGACGCAGGTCGTGCTGCTCGGCACCCGCGCCTCGACGCATTGGGTGGATGCCGGCGTGCAGCGGTATCTCTCGCTCCCCTTCACGCAGGCCGGCGCGCAAGTCACGGCCACGCTTCCCAACGATGCCGTGGACGCGCTCGCGGGCTGGTATTTTCTGATGGTGCTGGTGGACGACATCCCGTCCGAAGCGCGCATTGTGCGCGTGACGCCGACTGCCCCCGCCGCGATAGCATCGTTGCCGACCGTGACCATCGCGGCCACCGGCACACCCACGGAAGCTGGCGCGACCGGCACGTTCACACTCACGCGCACCGGCGTAACGACCGCGCCGCTCGCCGTGCGCCTCGTTTTCGCGGGCAGCGCCAAAGCGGGCGCGGATTACGCGGCGCTCGCGGAAACCGCATCGTTCGCCGCCGGCAGCGCGACCGCCACGCTGACAGTCTCACCGGTGAACGACACGCTCGGTGAAGGCGCGGAGACCGTGCAGGTCACGCTCGACCCGCGCGTGCATTACGCCGTCGGCGCGCCGTCGAGCGCGACGCTGACCATAACGGATAACGACCCCAGCGCGCCCGGCACGCTGCAATTCGCACCGGCGCTTTACACCGCGAAGGAAACCGGCGGCGCGGTGACGTTCACCGTCACGCGCACCGGCGGCACGAGCGGAGTCGTGGGCGTGAGCTACGCCCCCAGCGGCGGCAGCGCACAAGCCGGCGCGGATTATTCCGGCGCGAGCGGCACGCTCACATGGCCCGCCGGCGACGACGCACCAAAGTCTTTCGACGTGGCGCTCGTGAGCGACGCCCTCGCTGAGGGCAGCGAGACGCTCGCGCTGACGCTCAGCGCCGCGACCGGCGGCGCCACGCTCGGCGTGGCGGCCACCGCGACCGCGACCATTCTCGATCCGCCATTCGACGACTGGCAATTCGCGCAGTTCGGCGCAGAGGCGAACAATCCCGCTGTCGGCGGGGCACTGGCCGACTTCGACCGCGACGGGGTGGTGCATCTCGTGGAGTTCGCCCTCGCGCTGTCTCCGCTCACTCCTTCCGTCGCTGGCCTGCCCATCGCCGGGCGGAGCAACGGCCAGCAGACCATCGCCTTCACGCGCAATCCCGCGGCGACCGACCTCGTCTTCATCGTGCAGGTCTCCGCTGACCTCGCGACGTGGAGCGACGGCTCGACATATTCCGCCGCCACGAATTTACCCAACACCGCCGCCACCACGGACATCACGCCGGGCGGCTCGCCTCCCGGCTATACCGTCGTGCGGGACAACGCACCCTCCGGCTCGACGCCCCGCTTCATGCGCTTGGAAATTGCGCGGCCCTGATCGCACCGGGCACTGTTTGTGCATTGTGTATTAGTTTCTGCACAGCGGAGGCCAGCATGAACTCCGCAGGATTTACAAAGCTTTTCCATTTAACCCACAACCTTGATACCAATGCAACGACTCTCATTTTGGCTGACACTGGCTCTTTGCTTTCTCAACCTCTCCCCCCTCTCTCAAGCCCGAACTGTAAGTTATGATCTGGTGCTTGCTGAGACGCAAGGCCCGGCGGGGGCGCGGCAGAAAGCGATGACGATCAACGGCACGCTGCCAGGGCCGACGCTTCGCTTCACGGAAGGGGATGACGCGGTGATGCGGGTGCGCAATGATTTGCGCGAGGATACTTCGATTCACTGGCACGGGCTTTTGGTGCCCAACGATCAGGACGGCGTGCCGCATGTGAACATGGCTCCGATCAGGCCGGGCGAAACGCGCGAGTATCGTTTCCGGCTGCGCCACAGCGGCACCTACTGGTATCACTCGCACAGCGTTTTGCAGGAACAGCTTGGCATTTATGGGGGCATCGTCATCATGCCAAAAGGCGGGGAGCGCATCAAAACCAGCCGGGATGCCGTGGTGATGCTTTCAGACTGGACGGATGAAAAGCCCTACGACGTGCTTACCCAACTCCGGGCGGGCCGGGAGTGGCAGGGCATCAAGAAAGGAACCGCGCAAAGCTGGCTCGGCGCGTGGCAGCACAAGGCGCTGGGGAGCTACTTCAAACGCTCGCTGATGCGGATGCCGCCGATGGATTTATCCGATGTCGCCTACCGCCATTTTCTGGTGAACGGCGAGCCGGAATCCTTGCTGGCTGCCAAGGCCGGGGAAACCGTGCGCGTGCGCCTCATCAATGCCAGCGCCTCCACTTACTACTTCATCGAGTTTGCAGGCGGCCCGGTGAAGATCATCGCGGCTGATGGCGTGGACGTGCAGCCGGTCGCGCCGGGACGCTTTATGATGGCGATAGCCGAAACTTACGATCTGCTGGTGAAGGTGCCCGCGGGCGGTGCTTACGAACTGCGGGCCACGGCGCAGGATGGCAGCGGAAAGAGCAGCTTTTTCATCGGACGCGGCGAGCGCCATTCGGCTCCGGATGTGCCACGGGCCAATCTCTACATGAATCACGGCGCGATGAACATGGGCGGCATGGATGGAATGAGCGGGATGGATCACAGCAAGATGCAGATGGAAGGGGATGCTGCTCCGGCTGCGGAAAAACCGATGACGCACGAGGGCATGGAAGACATGAAGGGGATGGATCACAGCAAGATGAAGATGACTGCGAAGCCGGAGAACGAGACTCCCAAAGCGGAAGAAATGCCCGAAATGGATCACAGCAAAATGAAGATGCCCGCCAAACCGAAACAAGGTAAGGCTGCGCAAGCAGATGACATGGCCGTGATGGATCACGGCTCCATGCCGGGCATGAAAATGAAAGGCATGGATCACGCGGCGATGGGGCACGGTGCCGCTCCCGCGCAAAGCCACAGTGGCCACGGCATGGCCAGTGCGGAGCGTCCGGGCAGTCCCTACGAAATGCTGCGCGCGTTGCGCTCCACGCGGATTTCAGATGACCGTCCCCTGCGCGAATACACCTTCCGGCTGCAAGGCAACATGATCCGCTACGTCTGGACGCTGGACGGCAAGACACTCACGGAAGCAGACACCATCAACGTGCGGCGCGGCGAGCGCGTGCAGTTCAAGTTTATCAACGAAACGATGATGCACCATCCGATGCACCTGCACGGTCACTTCTTTCGGGTGCTGACGGGAGCGGGCGATTTTTCGCCGCTCAAGCATACGGTGGACGTGCCGCCTTTTGAAACCCGCACCATTGAGTTTGCCGCCGATGAACCGGGCGACTGGATGATGCACTGCCACATTCTTTACCATGCGGAGGTGGGCATGGCCCGCGTGGTTCACTACGAGGATGCGCCGGTTTCGTCGCACCTGCACGGCGTCAGCAAATTCGACATGTGGACAGCACACGATCCAATTTTCTTCTTCGGCGAGGGCACCGCCCTTTCGCAGATGAGCGATGGTTTCCTGACGTTGCAAAACAACCGCAACGCCCTCACCGCGAGCTGGGAAGTCGGCTGGGGCCGCGTGGACAAAACCGGTTACGAAGTGGACCTGACCTATGACCGCTACATCGGAAATTTTGCGAGTGTCTTCGCCGGTGCCGAGTTCACCAACGGCGAGGCCGGGGATCGCGGCATCTTCGGCGTGCGCTACCTGCTGCCGCTCATGATCCAGTCTCAGGCGTGGGTGGACACGGAAGGGGATTTCCGTCTCGCGCTCACGCAAAGCATCGCCCTCACGCCGCGACTGGCCGTCTTTGGCGGCGCGGAATACGATACCCTGACGCGCTGGGAAGGCGTGGCTGGTCTGGAGTATGTGCTGGGCAAACGCTTCTCGCTGATCGGCCAGTGGCACAGCGAATACGGCCCCGGTGGCGGCCTTTCGTTCCGGTTTTGATGAATGAGACAGCCATGCACAATTTCACCTTCACAATGGGGCCATCAGGCCAATTTGTTTCCTATCACGGCTACCAGCAGGGAACCCCGGTTTCTGAAACGCAAAGCATTTGGAATCCCGGTGTGTATGACCAACTGCGGAATTCCTTCCGGGTGGTGGACTATACGAAGCTCACGGAGCCGATGGCGGGTTTCCTGAATCAGGATTTCCCGATCATTCAGCAGTCTGACTTTGACCGGTATGGGGAAGTGCTCGTTGACTTGACCAAAGCGGTGATGGCTCAGCAAGCCTGCTTGAATTTGGGCCTGCTCCGCGGTGCCTACCGCCCCTGCGTTATTGTCGAAGTGATGGCTCGCGGGGAGGTGACTTACGAATTTCTGAACTACACACAGCACGCGGAACGTGAAGTCGAAATCATGGCGGAACTGGGGGCGCTCCTGCGACTGCGCGATCCGCAGACTGCGGAGTTTCATATCCAAGTTACCGACACCGCTATTGGCGGCCACGGCGCGGAGCATTTGGCACTGATGCTCATTGGCATCAAAGCGTCAGAGAAGTGCTTTCATAATCAGCAGTGGGTCGTGACCTTCAATCTGCTGCACGATAGAAGGGGCGGAACCAACACCGCAAAAATGAGAGGAATCCAAGACCTCAGTGCTGATAGGCTGCGGTTTGAAATCCTGCTCTACGAGGTGCCCAATCTGATCACGGAGGATTATGATGCCGGGCTGGGTCTGGTATTTGAGGGGCGGACTGTGAAGCCTTGCAGTGAGCCGGGAAGTTTTTTTCTGCAATCCAACGCGGGCATTTCACTTGTGGAGTCGGTCGATCTAAAAACGACGTTCGATGAGCTTTACACTCAATCCATCACAGACGGCCTCGTCACTTCATCGGAATACAAGCAGGTGGCAGACATCTGGAACCGGCAGCGGGAAAAGTGAGAGGTCGCAATTTCAAAGGAGGAATAACCATGAGTGATTGCTGTCAAAAACCAAAGCCAGAGCCGGAAAAGAAATCGTGCTGCCACGGCGGCCACGATGCGCACGGCCATCATCATCATTCGCATGATGCGGTGAAGCCCTCAATGGGGGCCAAGTATTTCTGCCCGATGTGTCCAGGCGTGGAATCCGACAAGCCCGGTGACTGCCCGAAGTGCGGCATGGCGCTGGAACGAAATCCCGCGTGGAAGCCGGAGGCCCGGACGATTTACACCTGTCCGATGCACCCGGAGATTGAGCAGAACGGGCCGGGAGAATGCCCAAAATGTGGGATGGCTCTCGAACCAAAAACCGTGCAGCCAGTCGAAGAAGCGGAAGAGGCGGGTGAGCTGGGAATGCTCCAGCGCAAACTCTGGTGGAGTGCGGCGTTGGCGCTGCCGGTCTTTCTGCTGGCGATGGGCGAAATGATTCCGGGCCTGCGGGTGCCGGAGCAGGCTTCGGCGTGGATTCAATTCGTGCTGGCTACCCTCGCGGTGTTTGGAGCCGGGGGCTTCATCTTTGCCAAAGCGTGGCGGTCGCTCCAACACCGCAGCCTGAACATGTTCACGCTGATCTCGCTCGGGGTGGGTGCGGCATGGCTTTACAGCACGGCGGCGGTGCTTTTCCCGCATTTGTTTCCGCACTCGCTGCGCCACGGGGGCCGCGTGGCGCTCTACTTTGAAGCGGCGGCGGTAATCACGGCGCTGGTGATTCTCGGGCAATGGCTGGAAGCCCGTGCGCGCAGCAAGACGGGACAGGCGGTGCAGGCGTTGCTGGGGCTGGCAGCGAAAACCGCGCGCCGGGTGGTGAACGGAGTTGAGGAGGATGTTTCGCTCGATGCGGTGCAGTTGGGCGATGTGCTGCGCGTGCGTCCGGGGGAAAAGATTCCCGTGGATGGCGTCCTCATCGAAGGGGGCAGCGCGGTGGATGAATCCATGATAACCGGCGAGCCGCTGCCGGTCGCCAAGAAGGCAGGGGATCGCGTGGTGGGAGCCACCATCAATCAGACCGGGGCTTTTCTGATGAAGGCGGAAAAGATCGGAGCGGACACGCTGCTCTCGCAAATCGTGCAGATGGTGGCGGAAGCACAGCGCAGCCGCGCGCCCATCCAGCGCCTGGCCGATCAGGTTTCAGGGTGGTTTGTGCCTGCGGTGGTGCTGATCGCGGTGCTGACCTTTGCGGGCTGGATGCTGCTCGGGCCGGAGCCGCGACTGGCCTATGCCATCGCGTGCAGTGTGGCGGTGCTCATCATTGCCTGTCCCTGTGCGCTGGGGCTGGCCACGCCCATGTCCATCATGGTCGGCGTGGGGCGGGGAGCACAGATGGGCGTGCTGGTGCGCGATGCGGCCGCATTGGAGCGGGCGGAGAAAATCACGCACCTCATCACTGACAAGACCGGCACTCTCACCGAAGGGCGTCCGGTGGCCAAAGAAGTCGTGGCCGTGAAGTCCGGCGATGAAAAACGGCTCCTCGCCGTGGCCGCAGCTCTGGAGCAATTGAGCGAGCATCCGCTGGCCCATGCCATCGTGAGCAGAGCCAAAGAGGACGGGCTTTCACTGCCCACGGTGACAGAGTTCACCTCCGTGACAGCGGCGGGAGTGATGGGAAAAATTGACGGGGTGCTGGTGCAGGTCGGCAAGCGTGCCTGGCTGGAAAGCGAAGGCGTGATCATTCCCGCATCGCTTTCAGCCGCCGCTCAATCGCTTCAGGAGAAGGCCCACACCGTCATTTGGATTGCAGAAGAGGCGGCGCTCAGCGGCTTCGTGGCCGTGACAGATCCGATCAAGGCTTCCTCGCTGGCGGCGGTCAGGGAACTGCACGCGATGGGTCTCAAAGTGGTGATGCTCACCGGGGACAATCAGCAGACGGCGCAAGCGGTCGGCAGGGAACTTGGCATTGATGACGTGCGCGCGGAACTCACCCCGGCGGACAAACTCAGCATCGCCCGCACGCTGCGCAGTCAGGGCGCGGTGGTCGGCATGGCGGGCGACGGTATCAACGATGCCCCTGCGCTGGCGGAAGCCGATGTCGGGATCGCGATGGGAACCGGAACGGATGTGGCCATTCAAAGCGCCGGGCTGACGCTGGTGAAGGGCGACCTGCGCGGCATCGTGCGCGCGCTGGGCCTGAGCCGCGATGTGATGCGCAACATCCGGCAAAATCTCTTCTTCGCCTTCATCTACAATGCCGTCGGCGTGCCGCTGGCGGCGGGACTGCTCTATCCGTTCACCGGCTGGCTGCTCAATCCAATGGTGGCCGGGGCAGCGATGGCTCTCAGCAGTGTGTCCGTAATTGGAAACGCGCTGCGGCTGCGGCATCAGAAATGACCGTGGTGAAAGCCGGGCAAGGGTTTGGAGCATGGGCGGTTTTCTACCCTGCATGAACAAACTTCTCCGCACGGCCATCGTCACCCTCACAGCCTTTACCTCCGTGGCGTATGCTCACGGCAGCGAAGCCCACAAGTCTTCCTCTTTACCGATGGGGCTTGATCCGGCGCATCTGCACCTGCTCACCAACCACATTCCCATCTTCATCACGCTGGCCGGTCTGATCGCCCTGGGGCTGGCCTTTCTTTGGAAGAATGATGCGGTGCGCCGTGCCGCGCTCATCCTTCTCATCATCGGCATCGGGGGAGGTCTGGTGACGTATTGGCTGGGGCAGCAAGCCTACAAGCCCGTGCGCGGACTGGCCGATGAGACGGGACAGGATTGGCTCGATCTGCACATGGAGCGGGCCGAAAAGGTGATCTGGCTTTTCTGGCTGGCGGGCGTTTCAGCGGTCGCGGCCCTCGTGGCCGCGTGGCGCAAATCCCGTTTTGCCCTCGTCTCTACACTGCTGGCCGGGGCTTTGGCTGCGGCCACCCTCGGCGCGTCCGGCTGGATTGCCGATGCGGGCGGGAAAATCCGCCACCCGGAAATTCGCGGCGATTCCAAGCCTGTCAGTGAGGAGCCATCATCTGACACCACGCCGGATGCGGCGAATGAAGAAGCTCCCCACGAGCACTGACGCGAATCCGGTTTCCCGTCCGGCGGATTCCTGATCTACTGCTGTCTATGAATTTCGCCTTTCGTCTGTCCCTGATTCTGAGCCTTTGTCTTTCGCACAGTCTGGCCGCCGTTCGTGTGGAGGAAGTGCCGGAAAAGGGCGTGCAGCCGGAAGTGGCCACGGACGGGAAGGGCATCGTGCATCTCGTTTATCTGCGGGGCGACGCCAAGGCATCCGAAGTGCGCTACACCTTTCGCAAGCCAGGGGAAGCGTGGCAAAAGAGCCAAACGGTCAATTCTACGCCCGGCTCGGCGGTGGCGATGGGCAGCATCCGGGGGCCGCAACTGGCGCTGGGGCAGGGCGGGGCCGTCCACGTTCTCTGGAACGGAACTGATAGCGAAAAGACCGGGCGCTCGCCGCTGTGGTATGCGCGGCGGGCCGCAAATGGGGCGGACTTTGCACCGCAGCAGGATTTGCTGGGCGAGGCCACAGCCCTCGATGGTGGAGCCTCAATGGCTAGTGATGCCAAAGGGCGCGTGTTCGTCGTCTGGCACGGCAACGCCGCCGGGGTGAAACCGGAAGAAAGCCAGCGGCTCATTTTTCTGCGGGTTTCGAGTGATGACGGGAGCACTTTTAAGGAAGCGGAGCCGGTCAATCCGGCCAGTCCCGGCATTTGTGCCTGCTGTTCATTGAGGGTGCTGCTCAACGCGGAGGGCGAACCTCAAATCTTTGTCCGCAACGCGACGACGATGGAGCACCGCGCCATGACTTTGTATGCGCGCAGCGGTGGGCGTTGGGATATGCGCGAAGTAGAGCCGTGGAATATCGCGGCCTGCCCGATGAGTTCCGCAGCCCTTGCCGTGAGCGGGCCGCGTCTGCTGGGAGCGTGGGAAACCGCAGGCAAAATACGTGCGGGCTGGATGGATGCGGCGGACAGCAAATCCGCAGAGACGATAGCTCCCAAAGCAGCGAAGCACCCTGCCATCGCTCTCAATTCCAGCGGGGCCGTGCTCGTGGCATGGGTGGAGGGAAGCGGCTGGAATCGTGGTGGCCAGGCGTGCTGGCTGGTGCTGGACAAGAATTTGCGCCCGGTGGGAGAAAAAGGCGTCGCGGAAGGAGTGCCGCCCTGGGGGCGTGTGGCCGCTTATGCAGAGTCGGGCGGTGGCTTTGTGCTGCTGCGTTAGTGACCGCAGCAGTAGTAGGTGTAGCCTCCGCAGCTCCAGTAGTGGCCGTGGTGGTGGCAGTGGCTTCCACAGAAGCGGTTTTCGGTGTGTGACACGGGGCCGTTGTCGGAGGCGGTCGCCGTGGAAGGTGTTGCCGCGGCGAACAGAACAACGGCGGTCAATGCGGAGGCGGGCAGGATGAGTGTGAGCAGCTTTTTCATGGTGGTAGGTGCCGGGTGGCACTGCTTTGAACGGGACGGCGGAAAATTTATTCAAGGGCGCTGGAAAAAGCTGAGGGTTTCACTCCCACCCGGACATTTACCCGCAGACGACGGGAATAAGCCCATCGCCAACCCATCCGATCAAAGGAACACGAACCATGCAATTCTGGAAAACAACCGCCGCACTTCTCCTGCTCGCCGGGGCTGCCCTGAGCCTGAGCGCCTGCCAAACATCCACCCCGCAACCTGCGGCGGCGGATGAACACGCCGGACACACCAAGCACGTCCACGCGGACGGCTCGGTTCACTACCATTGATCGCTTAACCCAAACCCCAAAACCAAGGAACAGACACCATGAAAAAACAAAACATCATCCTCACCGCCCTCGTGGCCATCACCGCTTTCACCGCCGCACCGCTGGTGCGGGCCGATGAAGGACACCAGCATCACCAAACGAAGGAAGAGCCTTCCAAAGCCAAAGAAGAACCGGCCAAACCCAAGGTGAAGCCCTACACTCTCGATACCTGCATCGTCTCCGGTGACAAGCTGGGCGAGATGGGCAAGCCCGTCGTGTTCAACTACAAGGATCAGGAAATCAAGCTCTGCTGCAAAGCCTGCCGCAAGGACTTCGACAAGGATCCGGCCAAATTCCTCAAAAAGCTCGCACCCAAAAAGTAGCCCCCGCGGCCTCGGCCAGCCTTGCCCAGAGTAAAATCTCTGGCATGGCTGGCTCCGACGCATCCCCTCATGCGTATCCAAAACTGAACCGGTGAAAAACCTTCTCGCCATCCTTCTCATGCTTTGCCTGGCTCTGCCCGGCGCGGGATGGGCACGTGTTTTAGACCGGCTGCCGTGTCCGCAGGAAGCACCTCATTGTGCTTCCGATGCCCCGGCCCACCATTGCGCCTGCTGTGAGAAAGGCGCGTGTGCCTGCCAAATTTCAGAGGATGAAGTTCCGGCCAAGCCGCTGCCCATCCTGCCGCCCCGCACAACGACGGGCGGCGACATGATTTTCTTTGATCTTCCGCAGACCGCAGGGTTTCTCAAACCCGTGGTCGCTGCGGTGCGGCCCAAGGCTCCGACTGCTGCGGAACGAGCTGCTTTGGACGCGCAGACAGTGCCGCTGTATATCCGGCACTGCTCCCAATTGTGGTGAAGAACTGCGCTTCCCGCCCGTGGTGTGCCCAGGCATCGGCACCATTTCTTCACGGCGGGGTAAAGCGCATCCAGGCTGATTGTCTTCGCGAGCCGTTGCCGCTCTCGGAGATGTCTTTGGTTTCTGCCGCCTTCGGCGCGCGCTCATTTCACTCACCACTTATTTTTTGCATGAACTTCACTTGTATTTTGACTATCGCGGCCGCGATGACGGCATTTCTGCCAGCTTCCAGCATGGCCAGTTCGCACTTCACCGGAAATCCGCTGCGGATTCCGCCCACGATCACCGGGGGCACGTTGACTTTGCGCCAGCAGGCACAGTCCATCTGGCCGGGAACCACCACGAACAATCTCGTTACGGTAAATGGAGGCACGCCGGGGCCGACCATCCGGCTCACGCGAGGCCAGGTGTTCTCCGCCAGCGTGACGAATCAGCTTTCCGAGCCGTTCATTATGCACTGGCACGGCATTCTATCGCCCGGCGGGCAGGCGGACGGGCATCCAGCGAATGCCGTGGGTGCCGGACAGGGTTATTCTGTTTCGTTTCCCATCTGGCAGCAGGCGGGCACGTATTGGTATCATGCCCACACGGACATGCTCACGGGCAAGCAGGCTTACATGGGTGCGGCAGGCATGTTCATCGTGGATGATCCTTCGGAGACTGCCCTGGGGCTGCCCTCGGGCGATCACGATTTGCCGCTGCTGCTGGCGGATAAACGGCCCACGCCAGCGAAGCAGTTCAATTACGCTCCGACGATGATGGAAGTGATGAGCGGCTATTTCGGAACGGAGATTCTGGCCAACGGCACTCCGGCAGCCTATCATGTGGTGGATCAGGGCCGTTACCGGCTGCGGCTCATCAATGCCAGCAATGCCCGCATCTTCAAAATCGGCCTCTCCAGCGGTGCGGCCTTCCAACTTATCGCCAATGATGCCGGGTTGCTTGATGCGCCTGCGACACTCAGTCAGTTTTGGCTCCCGCCGGGGAGCAGGGCGGAGATCGTTGTGAGTTTTGCCACAGTGCCCATCGGAGGGAATGTCATCCTGCGTTCCCTGACTTTCCCCGCGACTGGTATGGTGATGCCCGGTGCGCCTGCCCAGGGCACGCTGATGGATGCGGTGAAGTTTTACGTGGAGCGGGCCGCCACAGGCAGCGGTACCGTGCCCGCCATGCTGCGGCACAATATGCCGCCACCTGAGTCCGCCTCACAACGCACCCGCAGCTTCGTGCTGGATGCCGCTCCGATGATGATGGGCCAGCCAATGGAGCACTGGATAAATGGCAAAGTCTTCAATGCCTCGACCGCGGATTTCACCGTGAACGGTAGAGAGGTTGAAACCTGGTCTGTGCAAAATGTCTCGGATGAGCCCCATCCCTTCCATGTGCATGGTGAAGTGGACCCCGATTTCCGGCCACGCGGATGCTAAACTAAGCTATCGTGGC
>CAZFZN010000004.1:222537-301124 GCA_964523105.1 uncultured Akkermansia sp. | reverse complement strand
AGGCCCGAGAGAAAATATTTTCGCGGGGAGGCCAACTGCGGAACTTGGGTTAAGAGGAAAATGGAACCACGAATGGACCCGGATAAACACAGATGCTCAGCAAGTTGTGATGACGTGAATCTTCCTCCGGAAAGTGAATCCGACATCATGCGTAAATCCGTGTTAATCAGCGTCCATCTGTGGTTTTCTTATTCTCCATTTTCCTTTCCAGGTTAAAAGGGAAATAGAACCACGGATGGACCCTGATGAACACGGATACTCAGCAATTGTGTTCACGGGAATCCTCCTCCGGGGAGTGACTCCGAATTCATGCGTAAATCCGTGTTAAACAGTGTCCATTTGGCTCATCAGTTAAGATGAAATGTTCGCCGGTTTGCCTGCGGCTGTCTCCGATGATACCGGTTCCCTTCGGTCGGCTGCGGTTTTCTTCCTCTCCATTTTCCTTTTCAGGATAAGTTGCCGGGTGCGGCAAGCCACTCGCGGCACAAAAAAAGCCCGGACAGCACGGGGCCGTCCGGGCATTGGAGAATAGCACCGGACAGCAAGGCCTACGCCAGCTTCCACGGACCGCGGTATTCGCGGCCCATGAGTTTTGACGCCGCGTCGTCGCCGATGATTTCCTCTTTGGCCGGATCCCATTTGATGGTCTTGCCGTCTAGCAGCATGGAAATGAGCGCGAGGTGACCGGGAATGGCGCTGCGGTGGGCGGTGGCCACGGGTGTGAGGGTGCGGCCGCGGCTTTTGACGCACTCGATGAAGTTGCCGAAGTGACCGGTCGGGCTTTTCATCAACTGCACTTTGCGCAGGTCGTCCGGCAATTCCTTGTGCGTGGCTTTGTCCACCACCTTGTCGCCGCGGCGCTCTTTGACGATGCGCTTCAGGTCGGGGTTCGAGCAGTCGAAAAAGCCGCGGTCCACCTGGACCCAGCCCTTGTCGCCGATCCAGCGCGTGCCGCCGCGGATGTCGCCGTGACCGCCGGCGATGATCATTTTCACTCCGTTGTGATAGGTGGCTTCGGCGCGGTACTTGGTGGCGGTGTTCCACATGGCGTCTTTCGGGGGGAACTCGCCGGTGCCGGCGATTTCCACCGGCCCGCCGCCGTCGTCGCAGTCCATGCCCCAGTGCGCGATGTCGCAGTGGTGGCCGATCCAGTCGAGCAGCTGGCCGCCGCCGGTGTTGTAATTCCAGCGCCAGTTCTTGTGCACGCGGCCTTCGATGTAATCCTGCATCTGTGAGGGGCCGATCCACATTTCGTAGTCGAGTTCCATGGGCGGCTCCGTCACCTGGTTCTTGTCTTTGGTGCCGGCGAAATCGGCGTGACCTGACGGCAGGCCGACGTGGACTTCGGTGAGTTTGCCGATGAGTCCGTTGCGCACGATTTCGGCCCCGATGCGGAAATTGTCATGACTGCGCTGCCACGAACCGGTCTGCCAGACGCGTTTGTTGTCGTGAACGGCTTTCACTACGGCCTGCTGTTCGCGGATGGTGCGGGCGAGCGGCTTTTCGCCGAAGATGTCCTTGCCCTGTTTGGCGGCTTCGACTTCAACGAGCGCGTGCCAGTGGTCGGGCGTGGCGACCATCACGGCATCGATGTCCTTGCGGGCGAGCAGTTCGCGGTAGTCCTTGTAGCCTTTGGCATCCTTGTTGCCGTTGTGACTGTTGATGGAGTTGATCGCGTTCTCCAGATGGCGTTTATCCAGATCGCAGGCGGCGACCATCTGCACATCCTTAAGGCGCATGAAGTCCCCCATGTTGCCGGTGCCCTGCCAGCCGACGCCGATGGCGGCCATAACGATACGGTTTGACGGAGCCGTCGCGCCGTCGGCCCCGCGGGCGCTGGCGGGAATGATGGCGGGAAAGGCGAGCAGGCCCGAGGTTTTGAGAAAAGAGCGGCGGTTGGTTTTCATGACTTGATTGATAGAGAGGAATGCAGGATTGCGCTGCCCCGGTGCATTACCAATCCCTTGCGCGCGGCAAAAGGAATTTCCCGCCCGCATCGCCGGGCCGTGCGGGGAACCCCAACGCTATCCGGTCCGCCGTGAGGATTTACTGTCCGCGTGGCGCCCGTCCGCCGGACAGCCGGCGCGGGTTTCGGGATGGCGTGAAACGATGCCCGGCTTCGCGGCGGAGCAACGCGCCTGCGGAGTTGCCGGAGTTCTGCGGCAGGCATGAAGGTGTGCCATGCGCGCTTTGTTTCTCCTTCTCGTCCCGCTCGCCGTTCACGGTGAGCCTGTGGAATTCGATGCTGTCTCCGCGGCGAGCGGCCCCTGGTCGGATGCGGAAACGTGGGGCGGCAAGCCTCCGGGCGCAGGCGCACGGGTTCAGATTCGCGCCGGCGATACTGTGACCTACGATGTGGAGAGCACCGCTCCGCTGCGAATGGTGCACGTTGCGGGCACGCTGACATTCTCCCGCACCAAGAGCACGCTCATGGAGGTCGGCCTGCTGCGCATCACGCCCGGCACGACGTGCAGCGAGGAGGGATTCGACTGCCACGACGATGCGCCCGTCGCGGCGGACGGAGAGCGGCCCGCGCTCGAGATCGGCACGCGCGAGGCACCCATTCCGGCGGGCGTGCGCGCCGTGATTCGTTTGCGGCACTTCGAGGGCATGAATGCGGAAACGCTGCCGGCCATCGTCGCCTGCGGAGGGCGCTGGGACATTCACGGGGCGCCGCTGGAGCGCACATGGCTGAAACTTGCCGCCTCCTCCAAACCCGGTGAGACCACCCTGACACTCGAACAGCCGCCGGCCGGCTGGCGCGAAGGCGACCGCCTCATCGTCACGGGATCGAAACAGTCGGATCTCGAACGCCTCCACGCCCGGCGCGAGCGCGGCACCTACGCCGGGGCCACGGAGGAGCGTGTCATCTCAAAAATCGCCGGCGCCACCCTGACACTGGACCGGCCGCTGGAATTCGAGCATTTCGGAGAGGGCATGATGCGCAGTGAAGCCGCGCTGCTCACGCGCAACGTCGTCGTGGAAAGCGCCGATCCCGCCGGCATTCGCGGGCACACGATGTATCATCAGGACTCCGCGGGCGGCATCAGTTATGCAGAATTCCGCCATCTCGGCAAAAAGGGCGTGCTCGGAAAATACGCCATCCATTTCCACCTCGTGCGCGACACCATGCGCGGCAGCGGCGTGACGGGCGCGAGCATTTGGGACAGCGACAACCGCTGGATCACGGTGCACGGCACCGATCACCTGCTGATTCGCGACAACGTCGGCTACCGCTCGCGCGGGCACGGCTATTTCCTCGAGGACGCGACCGAGCAGTGGAACGTGTTCGACCGCAATCTCGCGGTCCAGGCCATCCGGGCGAAACCTCTGCCGAAACAGGCGCTGCCGTTCGATCCGAACGACGGTGCCGGCTTCTGGTGGGCCAACGGGCGGAACACTTTTACGCGCAACGTCGCCTGCGAAAACGACGAATACGGCTTCCGGTTCGAGCTGCGGAAGTCGAGCGGCTTCGATCCCGTGCTGCGCCTGCGCGGGCCGGACGGCGAAGTGCGCGACACCGACGTGCGCGGCCTGCCGTTTCTGAAATTCGAGGACAACGAATCGCACACCGAGGGGCTCTACAGCTTCAACTTCGGCGACGACAAAAACGGGGAAATCCACGGCGACCGCGCGCATCCCTTCATTGTGCGGCGGCTGCGCGCGTGGGAAACCCATTACGTGCTGCGGCCGAATGTCCGCTTCTTCCTTTGTGAGGACCTGAGGGTGAAAAACGCCGTCTATGGCGTCTATCATCCCGACTACGATGCGCACGTCTATCGCGACCTCGATTTCGACAATGTGATCAGCGAGCCGATCAACCGCGGCCACGACGACGAGAGCATCCAGTACGGCGACTTCACCTACGAGCGCGTCGCGCTGCGCAACTGCCGCATCGGACGCGATCCGCTCATTCAAATGGCCTGCACCGCGCCCAGGCCCGGCGTGAAGGGATTCTTCAAGGACCTGCGGATCGAAAACTGCCGCTCGCACACCAATGTGGTGGACCTCGGCGGCGGACCGCGGAATGACAAACTGCAGTTTCCGGTGCGCTATTACTTTCTCACCGGCGACAACGGCTCCGCGCTCGGCTTCAAGGAGCCGGTCCACGGCGATGTCGTCGTCGCCAGCCGCCGGTTTCCTGACGAACTGAAGGATTATGGCTCCGGCGGTGATTTGGCCGGCTGGACCGGACCGGACGTGGCGGCCTCGGTCATCAAGCGCATGGAGTTTCCCGCGCTGCTCGATCCCAAAGACGATCTGCCGCCCGCTTCGCTCATCACCTCCGTGCGCCGCGAGGCAGACCGGCTGCACGTCAGCGGCGTGACTCACGACGACGGCACGGTCGCCTCGGTCGCGGTGAACGGCGCAGTGGCGAAGATCACGGCTCAGCAGGCCGGCGTCGCGGAATGGCAGATCGAGATCGCCGCCGCGCCGGAGGTCGCCGCGCGCGCCCGCGATGCCGCCGGGAATGAAGAACACTGGTCGCATCTCCGCCCGCTGCCCTGAGTCCCGCCGCCCTTGAGCCCGGCCCGCCCCGCGCTATGCACCGGCAGTGATCACCACCACGCTAACTAATCTCATTCTCTACAACCTCTGCGGCCTGCTGCTGCTGCTCTGTGTCATGTGGCTGTGGCGCAGCACGCGGCGGCGGTGGCGTGAGCACCGGAGAAGACGCCATTCCGTGGTGTGTGTGGTGTGCGGCCGGCTGTTCGAGAATGCCACGCGCGAGCAGGCGGTGGAGTGTCCCGGCTGCCACCGGCTGGTGCCGCGGCAGGAGGTGCTCGATCTCTGAGCCCTCCCGCAGTTGCGTTCTTGTCGGGCGGGGCCCGCCTGCGGCATGGGATAAGGGCACACCGCACCACCATGAAAACCCGCTCCCTAACCCGTCGCCGCTTTCTCAAATCCACCGCGCTCGCCGGCGCCGTCTCATGGACCGCCAGGAGCTGGTCGCAGGTGCCGGGCGCGAATTCCGACATCCGCATCGCCGTCGTCGGATTCGGCGGCCGCGGCGGCAGTCACATCGGAGCCTTCTCCGGCATGCAGGGCGTTCGGCTCGTCGGACTGTGTGACGTGGATCAAAACGTTCTCGACGGCATGGTGAAGAAGCTCAGCGAGAAGCAGAAGTTCGACGTCAAAGGCCACCGCGACATCCGGCAGCTGCTGGAAAGCAAGGACCTCGACGCCATTTCCATCGCCACGCCGAATCACTGGCACTCCCTCGGCGTGATCTGGGCCGTGCAGAGCGGCCGCGATGTCTATGTGGAGAAGCCGGTCTCCCACAATGTGTGGGAGGGCCGCCAGGCCGTCGCAGCCGCACGGAAATACGGCCGCATGGTACAGACCGGCACCCAGTGCCGCAGCAGCCGCCGGGGCATTGCCGAAGCGGTGAAGTGGGTGCAGGAGGGAAACCTCGGAAAGATCACGCTCGCGCGCGGCCTTTGCTACAAGCGCCGCCCCTCAATCGGAAAAACAGAAGGCCCGCAGCCCGTTCCGGATTACATCGACTACGATCTCTGGTGCGGCCCGGCGGAAAAGCTCCCGCTGCGCCGCAAAAAACTCCACTACGACTGGCACTGGGTCTGGAACACCGGCAACGGCGACCTCGGGAATCAGGGCATTCACCAAATGGACATCTGCCGCTGGTTCCTCGGCGAGCAGGAACTGGCGCCCAAAGTGATCAGCCTCGGCGGCCGGCTCGGCTATGAAGACGACGGCGAGACCGCCAACACGCAGATCGTTTATCAGGAGTACGCCAAAGCTCCGCTGCTCTTCGAAGTGCGCGGCCTCGAAACGCCGAAGTACATGGGCGCCGGGGTCGGCTGCATCATTCACTGCGAAGGCGGTTATGTGGTGGTGCCCAGTTACAGTGAAGCGATCGCTTATGACAAAGACGGCAAAGAATTGAAGCGCTGGAAGGGCAGCGAGGATCACTTCGCCAACTTCATCGCCGCCATGAAAAGCCGGAAACACACCGATCTTCACGCCGACATTCTGGAAGGCCACCTCAGCAGCGCGCTCTGCCACACCGGCAATATTTCCTATCAGCTCGGCCGCGAAAAGTCGCCGGAGGAAATCGAGGCCGCCATCCGGTCGAATCACGACCTGACCGAAGCCGCGGGCCGCATGAAGGAACACCTCGACGCCAACAAGGTGGATCTTAACACCACCAAAGCCACCCTCGGCATGCCCCTGACGATGGACGGCAAATCCGAACGCTTCACCAACAGCGAAGACGCCAACAAGCTGCTCACCCGCCCGTATCGCGAACCGTTCGTGGTGCCGGAGAAGGTGTGACTCCAGCCCTTGACCGCCAGGCCGGCACAGCAGCCGGGATTAAGCACGATCAATACTTGGCAAATGCCGCAGTTTCTGCCAGAGTTGCCCCACCGGAGGCGGTCCCGGGTTTCTCCCTGACACCTTCGGCGAAGTAACCAAACCCCAACCAAGCATACACATGAAACCGATCATCACTTGTTTCACCGCGGCCGCCCTGGCCTTCACTCTCGTCTCCTGCGGTGAGAGCGAAGCGGAGAAAGCCGCGCGGGAGGCCAAAGAAGCCATGAAGAAAGCGGAGGAAGTGGCCAAAAAGACCGCCGAAGCGGGAGCGGCGGCTTCGAAGAAAGTCATGGAGGATGCCAAGAAGGCCACGGATGCGACGATCAAGGCCGCCACGGATGCCACCAAGGACGCCACTGACGCCGTCAAAGATGCCACCAAGGACGCCACCGACACCGTCAAAGATGCCGCCAAGGATGCCACCGACACCGTCAAAGATGCCGCCAAGGACGCCACTGACGCCGCCAAAGATGCAACTGACGCGGCCAAAGACGCCGCCAAGGATGCGATCGATGCTGCCAAGGACGCCATTCCGACACCCCCGCCCGCGAATCCTCCGCAATAATCCCGGCGCCATACCCGGCTTCCGGACTGTCACGAGGCTGGAGGGTGCGCCCTCCAGCCTCAACTTTTGCCATCCATCCGGCCTTCCCCGCCAGGCTTTCCGGAAACATGGAGAAAGACGCGCATGCGCCGCCCCCTCCAACGCATCCTGTCCTCTGTCCTCTGTCCTCTGTCCTCCGTCCTCCGTCCTCCGTCCTCCGCCCTCCGTCCTCCGTCCTCCGAAAATGAAGCAACTCCTGCCCGCAGTCCTCCTCTCCGCCGCATGGTCCGCCATTGCTGCACCGGTGCCCTATCTTCACGTGGACGCCGCGGCGCAGCGCGACCTTCGCAACAGGCTCTCGCTCCCGCCGCTCTCGTCCAATCAGCCGGCGGACATCGTGCTCGCTTCACGCGGCGCGGACCTCGTGCCGTTCCAGTCGGAAATCGCCGCGCAGCGGCCCGTCTGGCGCTCGGACAACACCGCGGCGTTTCTGCGTTTCGACGGCGAGGACGATTTCCTCGCCTTGTCAGGGCCGCGGAAGCTCTCACCCGCCGCCACCGTATTCATTCTGGCCGCGCCGCGCAGCAATCCCGGCTTCTTCCGCGGCTTCTTCGCGTGTTCGGAGTGGGGCAAGAACGACTACACCAACGGCCTGAACCTCGACCTCGGCCCCGGGCCTACCAAAGACCTCAGCGTCATCAATCTCGAAGGCGCCGGCGCTCAGGGCGCGCGCGATTTGCTGGAGCCGGGCTTCTTCAATGCCAACCCGCGCGGCTTCGGCGACTTCCATCTCTTCACCGTGCGCTCCCAGATCAAACCGCAGGGCGGGGAAGTCTGGCTCGACGGCCTGCCGCTCACGCCGCGCGACCGCCTCGAGTCGAACATCGGCATGGATCAGCTCGTGCTCGGCGCGCGTTACTATTCCAACGACGGCGCGCAGCAGCCGTTCGTCGGCAGTTTCATTCAGGCCGACATTGCCGAGGTGCTCGTCTTCGACTCCGCGCTCTCCGATGCCGACCGTCAGGACATCGAGCAGCGCCTGCTTGCCAAAATCCCCGCACTGAATGCCCTCGCCTCCGGCAAAAGCGGCCACGCCCTGGAAGTGCTCAAAGACGCGCCTGTCGTCCAAATGCTTGTCCCCGGCTTCTCCGTCAGCGAGCTGCCCGTAAAGCTCACCAACCGCAACAACGTCCGCTACCGCCACGACGGCAAACTCGTCGCCCTCGGCTACGACGGCACCATTCACCTCCTGACAGATACCAACGGCGACGGACTGGAGGACAAAGCTGAAGTCTTTTGGGACAAGCCGACGATGCGCGGGCCGCTCGGCATCGAGCTGCTCAAGAAAGACGATCCCCGCGGCGACGGCGTCATCGTTCCCAGCAAGGGCAAGGTCTCGCTCATTCTCGACAAAGACCGCGACGGCAAAGCGGACGAGGAAATCATCGTCGCCAGCGGATGGCAGGAGATCATGCAAAACGTGGACGCCGTCGGCGTCGCCGTGGACCCGAAGGACGGCAGCATTTACTTCGGCCTCGGCTGCACCAACTTCGCCAACGCCTATCTCATCGATCCGAAAACCGGCAAGGCCGGCTACGATCTGAAGAGCGAGCACGGCACCATTCAAAAAGTCAGCGCCGACTTCAAAACCCGCACCACCGTCTGCACCGGCGTCCGCTTCACCTGCGCGCTGGCATTCAATCGCGAGGGCGACCTCTTCGCCACGGAACAGGAAGGCGCCACCTGGCTGCCCAACGGCAACCCGCTCGACGAACTGCTCCACATCCAGCCTGGCAAACACTACGGCTTTCCGCCGCGCCATCCGAAACATTTGCCTGACGTGCTCGACTGGCCCGCAATCGTGGAATACGGCCCGCAGCACCAGAGCACCGTCGGCATGTGCTTCAACGAAAGCGTTAACGGCGGCCCCGCGTTCGGCCCTGACTTCTGGGCCGGCGACGCGCTCGTCTGCGGCGAGGCCCGCGGGAAATTGTATCGCACCAAGCTGGTGAAGACGCCGCACGGCTACGTCGGCCAAAATCATCTCATCGCCTGCCTCGGCCTGCTCACCGTGGATTGCGGCGTCAGCCCCGCGGGCGATCTCATCGTCGCCTGCCACACCGGCCCGCCCGACTGGGGCACCGGCCCGAAAGGCGACGGACGTTTATTTAAGATACGCTACACCGGCAAAGACCTGCCGCAGCCCGTCTGGTCCTGGGCCGCCGCGCCGGATGAATTCCGCGTCGCCTTCGATCGCGAACTGAAGCCGGAGGAATGGTCAGGTCTCGTCGCCGCAGGCGATGAACATCGGGGAGCACAGGCGCCCTCGCCTGTCGTCCCCCGCGCCCCCGCGGGGGACTTAAAAGAACCGGCGCAGCCGCACTCCAATCCGAACGTCCCCTCCGCGTCCGAAGAGAGTGCCGCTGCGCGGAGTGATGACAAGTTCCCGGCGGGGCGCCAGGAACAGCAGGCGGGGCGCCTGCGCTCCCCGTCCTCTTCTGTCCGCATCGAAGCCGGCCGCCACGTTTCCGCAGGCGACCGCTTTGAAGTCATCCGCCCCGGCTACCAGGTGGTGCGCGACCAAATGGCCGAACCCCGCCGCGACGTGGAAGTCCTCGGCCTCAGCCTGTCCGGCGACCGCCGCACTATTATAATACGCGTGCCGCGCCAGACGGAGCCGGTCGGCTATGCCGTCACGCTGCCGCTGCCGGATTCCTGGAAGCAGCCGGACGCCATCGCTCAGAAGCCGGAGTTGGATGTGCTGGTGACGCTGAATGGCGTCGAAGTGACCATCGCAGAAACCGATCCGTTCACAACTGTGGCCAAGATAGTCGCGCCGATGCCTTACCCGTTCAATGCCTTCACATTCAACTCTGCTGATCACGAGGCACTCAGGCAGAAGATCGAAAATTGGCGCGGCGATGCCGAGAGGATTTTGCGGCTTATCCCGGATACGAGATTTTCGGGGCAGAACGTATTCGTGCCCGCCGTGCAGCCTGGGACTTCGCTGGATTGGTCAGTGTCCAATCTTCCCGACGGGGCTTATAACCTGTCTCCACGGAAAAGCGCCAAGCACTATGTCTTGTGCAGAGAGTCATTAGGACGTGGCTGGGGTTCCTACGAACTTGAGGAGATGCACGGAAGCGCATTCAGTGCCATCAGCAGCGTGGCGAAGCAGGGAAACATCTCCGATTTTGGTCCGGAAGCCGCTTTGCCACTTTCCCATGTATTTGTGCCCTGGGCGAAGCCCGCCGCGGAAAAGATAGACAACGCCAGTGACCGTTCGGCACTCCCCGGCAACTGGCTCGCAGGGCGCCGCGTATTCTTTTCGAGCGAAGCGGCGTGCTTCACCTGCCATCAGATCCGCGGCGAAGGCATCGCCGTGGGCGCGGACCTGACGAATCTCATCCACCGCGACCGCGACAGCGTGCTGGCGGACATTCTCCAGCCGTCGGCCAGCATCAATCCCGACCACCCCGCCAGCATGGTGAAACTGAAAGGCGGCGCGAGCCTGACAGGAATCGTGCGCACCGTGACGGAGAAGGAGGTGAAGGTGATGCTGCAAATGGGAGCCGTGCAGACGCTGGCCCGCGCCGACGTGGAGAGCATGGAACTGCTGAAGACGAGCCTCATGCCCGAAGGCTACGCCGACCGCCTGACCAGGGAACAGCAGACGGATTTGCTGAAGTTCCTCCTCACTAACCCGCTGGAGCCAGCGCCCATAGAGCGCACGGACCCTGCGCCGCCCCCGCCGCGCAAACGCGCGGAAGTGGACGCCATTCTGAATGGGAGTAAGGGGAAGGATGAGAAGAAGGGGAATAATGGGACTTCCCATTCCGCCCAAACTTCCCCGCTCAAAATCCTCCTCGCCGCCGGCCCCAAAGACCACGGCCCCGGTGAGCACGACTACCCGCTCTGGCAAAAGCGCTGGACCACGCTGCTGCGCCTCGCGGACGGCGTCACCGTGGACAACGCATGGGAATTTCCCAAGCCCGAGCAACTCGCCGCCGCGGACGTGACGGTATTCTTTTCCAAGAACCCCGGCTTCAACCCGCGGACGGCCATGCTGCTCGACGACTATCAAAAGCGCGGCGGCGGCCTCGTCTATCTGCACTGGGCCGTGAACGGCGACGAACACGCGCAGGTGCTCGCTGAGCGCATCGGCCTCGCCGGCGGGAAGTTCGGCGTCAAATACCGCCACGGAGAATTCGACCTCGTCTTCAAGCAGCCCGACCATCCGGTGACGCAGGGCTTCCCCACCGTCCACTTCACCGACGAAACCTACTGGGCCCTGCAGGGCGACGTGAATCGCGTCCGCGTGCTCGGCACAGGCGTCGAGGAAGGCGAGCCCCGCCCGCAACTCTGGGCGCTGGAGCGCGAGAAAGGCCGCGTCATCGGCTGCGTCCCCGGCCATTACACCTGGACGTTCGACGACCCGCTCTATCGCCTGCTCGTCCTCCGCGCTATCTGCTGGACCGGCAAACAGGAGAACGCAGACCGGCTGGCTGAACTGGCCACCGTCGGCGCGCGAGTCGCGCCGTGAATGAGAAATGCACGTTGCCTCGTCCCAACAGACGGTTAAACTTCACATTATGTCCCAAGTCGCCGCCCGACGTCCCAAAGCCACCAGACGCCGCCTTGCCGAGCCGGCCGCTTTCCGCTTCACCGTGGACGAATACTACCTGCTCGCGGAAGCGGGAGCATTCCCGGAAGGTGTCCACACTGAACTCATCGAAGGGGAAATCATTGAAATGCCTCCGTCCAGCCCTGAACACTCCGCCCATATCTCTGCAGTTACCGATATGCTGTACGAGAAGCTCACGCCCAAACACCGCGTCCGCTGCCAGTTGGGCGTTCGCTTCAGTGAAATCACCGAGCCGGAGCCGGACCTGGCCGTCGTTAAAGCCCGCGCCGACAAATACAGCCGCAGCCATCCTGCTGCTGCCGACACACTGTTACTCATTGAAATCTCCTTCGCCACTTTGAAGTATGATATCGAACGCAAAGCCGGCGTTTATGCCAAAGCCGGCGTCCCCGAATACTGGGTGCTCGACTTAAAGGCGCGCCGGCTGCACGTCTTCACCGGCCCCACCGCCGACGGCTGGCGACACCACACCATCCTCACGCCGCGCGAGCAGGTGCAGAGCAGCACAGTGCCGGAATTGAAGCTGAAAGTCAGCGAACTGTTCGTGTGAGATCGCCGCCGCCATAGGCTATGCTCGCCACCAGCGTAAGCTATTTCAACAACTCTCCTGCCGGGCACCCCGCTGCCTTCTGCGTGGCCGCCGTCGGATCGGCCATCATCGCATATGAAATGACCAGCCCGGCGCGCTGGAAGTCGTTTCACCTCTGGCCGCATGGAGGGAAGGGCTGGCTGGATTACTGGTTTCATACTCTCGCGTTCCTCACGGGAGTTTCCTGGAGTGCCGGCATTCTGTTTCGTCCGCTTGGACAATCTGCACCTGCGGTCGCACGAGCTGTGGAGATCGCCGCCTTCACTTGTCCGGTGCTGCTGCTGGTGAGTTCACTGGCTCTGCTACACCGGTATCCCCGTTTGTGCCGGCGGGGAATCGCATGGTCAGTGTCCCCGATTGTTCTAATCATCATGTTCCCCATGTCATTGCCGCTCTGCCGTTCCCTTTAGTGCTTATGGGTTCGATTATGCTCTCCAACTTCGCTGTTCTCTCGCTGCTTATCGCGTTTGCGTTCGCCGCGTCAGCCGCCGACATCTTCACCATCCGCGTCGTGGACGAAGCCACCGGGCGTGGCGTGCCGCTGGTGGAGTTGAAGACGGTGAACGACATTTCCTTCTGGACGGACAGCGCGGGTGTCGTCGCTTTCAACGAACCGGGAATGGTGGGGCGCGAGGTGTTCTTTTATGTCAGCAGCCCGGGCTATGAGTATCCGAAAGACGGCTTCGGCATGCGCGGCGTGAGGCTGAAGACTTCCGCCAGCGGCAGTGCGGAGGTGAAAATCAAGCGCGTGCAGATTGCCGAACGCATGTATCGCGTCACCGGTGCGGGGATTTATCGCGACAGCGTGCTCGCCGGACCGAAACCGCCGCTGCGCGAACCGTTGCTCAACGGGCTGGTGCTCGGGCAGGACACCGTGAGCGCCACGCCCTATCGCGGCAAGCTTTACTGGTTCTACGGCGACACCAACCGGCTGAGCTATCCGCTGGGGAACTTCGGCGGCACCGGCGCGGTGTCGGAATTGCCAGGCAAAGGCGGACTCGATCCGTCAGTGGGCGTGGACTTGACTTACTTCACCGGTGCGGACGGCTTCGCGCGGCCCATGTTTCCCAAGGAGGAATTCGGCGAGGGCCTGCAGTGGATCGAAGGTGAGTTCACGCTGACAATCGAAGGCAAAGAGCGCATGCTCGCCCGCGTTGCGTCCGGGACCGGCATGGAAAAGACGCGCGAGTGGCACCTCGCGATGTGGGACGACGACAAGGAGCACTTCGTCAAAGTGGCGCGCTGGGACAGCATCGGCTTCCATGATTCATCCCATGCTTTCAAAGCCATGGTGAACGGTGCGACTTACATTTACCTCTTTCCGGACGTTCGCGTGCCGGCGCGCCTGGAGGCGCTGAAGGAATTGAAAAACTACGAGGCTTTCACCTGCATGACCGGCGACAAAGTGGACCGCGACGCCGCAGGCCGCGCGCAGTATTCATGGAAGGCCGGCGCGCCGCGTCAGGACACTTCACGACTGGTGAAACGCGGCACGCTCAAGGCGGAGGAAAGCTGGCTGCGGCTGCTCGACATTGACACGGGCAAGCCTCTGCCCGGCGGGCGCGGCTCCGTGTATTGGAACGACTATCGCCGCCGCTGGGTGATGATTTGGTCCGGCGCGCCGGGTGAAATCTGGTTCAGCGAGGCCGACACGCCCACCGGTCCGTGGTGTTATGCGCGCCGCGTGCTGGACCACGGGAACTACAACTTCTACAACCCCACGCAGCATCCGTTCTTCGACCAGGACGGCGGTCGGCTCATTTACTTTGAAGGCACCTACACCGACAGCTTCTCCGGCGCCAAGTCCCGCACACCGCGCTACGACTACAACCAGATGATGTATCGCCTCGCGCTGGATGATCCGCGCCTCGCGCTGCCGGTGCCTGTGTACCGCACGGCCGGCGGTCTGGTGCTGAGCGAAGACATGAAGGACTGGAAGGACATAAGGGACGTGGTATTCTGCGCTGTGCCGCCGGACCGGAAACACAGCGGGCTGATTCCCGTCTGGCGCGACGGCGATCACTTCACTGCCACCGCGCCGGCTCCGGATTATCCGCCGCAGTTTCTCGCCCTGCCTGACAGGGACGCTCCAAGTACCGAGCCGCTCAAGGACGCTGCCGGCAAAGTCATCGCCCATGTGTGGAAGTATCCATTGAGCGTGTTACCGCTGGACCCGGGAGTGGTGCCGGTGAGTCCGTAGCGCGGGCATGGCGCAGCCTGCCCGTGTTGGAGCACGCTGACTGAGAGGCAAACACGGCCAGCCTCCGGCATGGCCGTGCTACTGA
Organism: uncultured Akkermansia sp.; assembly: GCA_964523105.1. GTDB lineage: Bacteria > Verrucomicrobiota > Verrucomicrobiia > Verrucomicrobiales > V1-33 > V1-33. The sequence goes on along the minus strand of CAZFZN010000004.1, from coordinate 286,722 downwards.
TCTCACCACACGTTGACGTAAGGTGCGGCCACTGGACGTGCCGGTCTCACGGGTGACAGGCGATGGCAGTTTCCACCATGAACCGCCGTCACTTCTTTTCCCTCTCCGCCGCCGCTGCGGTGCTGCCTTGTTATGCTGCCGATGATGCCATCGCCGCACTGGACGCGAAGCTGACCATGATCGTGGAGGATTACATGAAGCGGCTGGGCATTCCCGGCGGGCAACTGGCGCTGGGCCGGGCGGGGAAGCTGGTGTTCTCCAAAGGGCTGGGTCTCGCGGACCGGGACAAGAGCATCGCCGTCTCCCCGCGCACGCTGTTTCGCATCGCCAGCATTTCCAAACCGCTGACCGCCGTCGCTGTGCTCGTTTTGGTGGAGGAGGGAAAGCTGTCGCTGGATGCGAAGATGCTCGACGTGCTCCAGCCGGAGATTTTTCTGCCTGACAAAGAGCAGAAGCCGGATGCGCGGCTGAAGGACATCACCATCCGGCACCTGCTGCAGCACACCGGCGGCTGGGACCGCGACAAGAGCGGCGATGTCATGTTCCAGGCGCGGCGCATTGCCACGCGGCTCGGCATTGTTTGCCCTCCGGCACCGAAGGACGTAATCCGCGAAGTGCTGGCGCGTCCGCTGGATGACACGCCGGGCACTCACTATGCCTATTCCAACTTCGGTTACTGCGTGCTCGGCCGGATCATTGAGAAGGTGAGCGGCACGGGCTACGAAAAGTTCGTGCAAGAGCACGTGTTCGCGCCCGCGGGCATCAAGGGACCGAAGCTGGGCGCCACGCTGACGCAGGCGGAGGGCGAGACGCGTTATTATATGCCCGAGAGGCACGACGGAGATGAGCCGGTGTTTCCCAAACTGCCTGACAAGGTGCCGTCGCCCTACGGGGCGTGGTGCCTGGAGACGATGGATTCGCACGGCGGCTGGATCGCCTGCGCGGAGGACATCGTGCGCTTTGCCATGAGCCTCGACGACATCGGCGGCACGTCGCCGTTCAAGAAGCAGGAGACCTGGGAAACACTGCTGGCCCCACCGGCGGGCGCAGTTGGTCACGACGGCGACGGCAAGCGGCTGGAGAAATACTACGGCGGCGGCTTTCGCGTGATTCACGACAGGAAAGGTGCGGGCATCACGCACAGCGGCAGCCTGCCGGGGACGACGACCTTCGTGTGGAAACGCTCCGACGGCTGGACGTGGGCGGCGTTTTTCAATCTGCGTCAGGACGGCGGCGGCGAGAGGGACGGATCGGTGGTGGAGACGCTGCAAAAGGCGCTGGATGAAGCGCCGGCGCAGCAGTGAGGATGCAACTCGACAGCCGGTCATTCTCCGCCACCCTCTGCGCATGTCTTATTTCTCCCCCGAAGACACCTGGCCGCTGCTGGCGCTGATGCTGGCGGGCACTACCGTTTCCATTTGGATGGAGCAGCGGTTCCGCTGGGCGGCGAAGTTGAGCGCGCCGGTGCTGGCGCTGCTCATCGCCATGATCCTGACCAACGCGCGCCTGATGCCGATGGAGGCGCCGGTGTATGATTTCGTGGGGACGTGGCTGGTGCCGCTGGCGCTGCCGCTGCTGCTGTTTCGCGCGAACCTTGCGCAAATCGCGCGCCAGACCGGCAGGATGTTCGCCGCATTCCACCTCAGCAGCATTGGCACCGTGCTCGGGGCGCTGCTCGCGTTTCTCCTGCTGGGGCATGCCGTCGTCGAGCCGCAGAAGGCCGCCGCCATCATGACCGGCAGCTACACCGGCGGCATGGTGAACTTTGTCGCCGTCAGCGAATCCACGGCCGCATCGAAGGAGCTTACGACGTCACTCATCGTGGCGGATAATTTCGTCATGGCGATGCTTTTCCTGATGCTGCTGTGGGTGGCGGGCAGCCGATGGTTTTTGCAGCGCTATCCGCATCTGCCGGCGTCCGATGAAGCCGCGGCCGGAGCCGCCGCGGCGCACTGGGACCGCAAAGGCATCTCGCTGCTGGACATCGGCAAGTCGCTGGCGATCGCCGGTGCGGTGGTCGCCGTGGCCATGATAGTTCAAAAGTGGCTGGCGGTGCAGTTGCAGACGCGGCCGGACGACAACTGGCTCGCGGGTGTGGGAAAAATGCTGCTCACCAATAAGTATGTGCTCATCACGTCCGCGTCGCTCGGCGCCGCCAGTCTGTTCGCGAAGCCGATGGCGCAGGTGAACGGTCCGGAGGAAATCGGCAGCTTTCTGCTCTATCTCTATCTCTTCACCATCGGTCTGCCGGCGGACCTCGTGTCGGTGCTGTGGAAAAGCCCGGTGCTGTTCGCGTTCTGCGCCATCATGGCCCTGACAAACCTCGCCTTCACTCTCGCCGCTGGAAAACTGTTCCGCCTGCGGCTGGAGGACCTCCTGCTAAGCGTAAATGCAAACCTCGGCGGCCCGCCCTCCGCCGCGGCGATGGCCATCGGGCGCGGCTGGGGCAACCTCGTGCTCCCCGCCATTCTCATCGGCATCTGGGGCTACGTCATCGGCACGCCGCTGGGACTGCTGATCTACTCGCTGCTCTCGCGCTGGTGAGGTGGCTTGACGGCTGGACTGGCACGACCCAAGTACGCTGCATGTGGTTCCTCCGCCGTCCTTCGGACGCTGTCATCGCTGAGTTCCTGAACAAACAGCGCGCGCTGCCGCTGAGTTATGAGGCGGAAGGAGCGACGCGCGAACGCGACTGGCCGGCGAGGTTCAATCACGACCGCAACCGGGTGAAGCTCGGCAGCGGGCCGCAGGTTTTCGAGCGGGCGGTGCAGGCGCTGCAGGCGTGGCGGATGTTTCCGTCAGGCTGGACGGAGATCGTCCCTGAAAATGCGCCGCAGGAGAAAGGCGCATGCGTGGCGCTGCTCATTCGTGCGTTTGGCGTGTGGTGGCTGAATGCGGCGCGCGTGGTTTATGCAGTGGACGAGACCGGCCCGGGCGTGAAACGGCGGCTGGGATTCGCCTACGGCACGCTGCCGGGACATGTGGAGGCCGGCGAAGAGCGCTTCAGTGTGGCGTGGCTGGAGGACGACTCGGTTTATTACGAACTGCACGCCTTTTCCCGCCCGCGGCTCTGGCTGGTGCGGCTGGCAAAGCCGGTCGCCCGCGCGCTGCAGCGGCGGTTTGTGAGGCAATCGGTTGCCGCCATGCAGCAACTGGCGAACGAAGACGCATGACGGAGCGGACTCGATTCATGGCGACGATTATTCCGGGCGTGCTGCTTTGGGGAGCGCATTGTTTCGCGCAGCCGCTGCTGACGCCTCACGGCGTGCATTGGCCGCTGATGGTGGTGGCCTTTGGGGCCATGGTGATCGTGCCGCTGGGGCTGGAAGTCCTGCGCCGGCATCAGGTGGCCGTGATCGAAGTGCCGTCGGCACTGCTGATCGGCGCATGGTTCTTCATGGTGTTCACCAACCTTCATGAGCGGCAGTATGCCGCGCCTGCTCCGTGGTTCTATCCGCTGCCCTGGCTGGTCGTGACGCTGTGGATGGCATGGCAGGCCGCCGCGGCGTTTCTGCGCGGCGTCAGGACGCTGGCACGCGCAGTCATGCTTTCCGGTCCGGCCATGCTGGCGGTAGGCGGCGCGTGGTATTTCGCCGACCGCATGGGGCTGGAGCCGTTCGGGTTCGATTTCCTCATCGTGCGACTGACAGCGGCGCATTTTCATTTCGCGGGCTTTGCTCTGCCCATCGCGGCGGGGCTCGTGCTTCGTCATAATCCAGGGCGGCTGAGCAAATGGGCGGCCATCGGCGTTATGGCCGGCGTGCCGCTGGTCGCGACCGGCATCACCCTGACGCGCAAGGGCGTTCGCGTGGAATTGGAGTGCTGTTTGGCGCTGCTCTTTTCCGCCGGCACAGTGATGATCGGCGCCACGCAGGCGGGACTCGCATGGGGCGCGAGGGATCAGTCCATGTTCAGCCGGGTGATGATTTTCATTTCGGGCACCTCCCTCGTCGCCGGCATGGTGCTCGCCATTCTCTACGCCCTGAGACCATGGTTTCCGCTGCCTTCACTGCATCTGCCGCGCATGTGGGCGTGGCACGGCAGCATTCAGGCTTTTGGATTTGCCTTGTGCGGTCTGATTGGCTGGCTCGCATGGAAGCCGCGGGCAGCCTGAACGCTCCATCTTTTTTCCTCCATGACCCGACTCGACGCCGCTCTCCACACCCGCGGGCTTTGTGATTCCCGCGAGCAGGCGAAGCGTCTCATTCTCGCCGGCGAAGTGACGGTGAATGGCCGGCCCGCCGCGAAACCCGGCACCAGCGTGAAGGACGATGACGTGCTGGCGGTGAAGGAGAAACCGCGCTACGTGAGCCGCGGCGGATTCAAGCTGGAGGGCGCGCTCCAGCATTTCGGTATCAACGTCGCCGGTCTCACCTGCATGGACGTGGGCGCGAGCACCGGCGGATTCACCGACTGCCTGCTGCAGCACGGCGCGGCGAAGGTTTACGCGTTCGATGTCGGCACCAATCAGCTCGTATGGAAACTGCGCAGCGACCCTCGCGTCATCAGCCGTGAGCAGTGCAATGTCAGGCATTTGCAGCCTGACGACGTTCCGGAGGTGATAGACTTCGCCGTCTTCGATGTTTCCTTCATCAGCCTCACGCTGGTCATGCCGCCGGTCATGGCTGCGCTGCATCCGGAGCGCGGCGCGATGGTTTGTCTGATCAAACCGCAGTTCGAACTGTCCCGCGAGGACGTGGAAAAAGGCGGCATCGTGCGCGATCCCGCCCTCCACGCCCGCGCGGTGGAGAAAATCCGAGCCTTCGTCAGCGGTCAGCCCGGCTGGTGCTGGCGCGGCGTGATGGAATCGCCCATCAAGGGCACGGACGGAAACACAGAGTTTCTGGCATGGATCGGGCGGGCATCCGGCTGATGCCGTTGCAGAATGCATCCGGGGGACAGCGGTGTCCTGTGCAATTCGCCCTTCCGGCACTGTGATCCCGTTCCGCCGTGGCGGATTGGAATCTTCACAAACGATTGAACCTGAACCGGCGGGAGATTGTTGCCGACGGCAGGCACGCACCCTGCAAAGGAGAACATCGCCGGAACTTCGCCCGCCTCCGCACGGCGCAGCACCGCATCCGGCGGAATGATCTTCTGCCGCAATAACACAACTCCACTCCCCAAATCGTCATGAAAACACTCCTCCTCCTGCTCGCCGCCTCCGGATTCATGGTATTGCCCTCCTGCAACACGACTGCCGGGTTCGGTCAGGATGTCCGCAGCCTGGGCAACAACATCGAACGCAGCGCGAACGAGGCACAGTGAACGGGCCGGCGGCCGGCCACGCAGCGGCGGCATGTCCGCCGGTGACCGGGCCTCCACCTCACTCCAGGCGATGCTGAAATCCGTCATTCGGGTCAAGTTCAGCCTTCCACGGACACAGAGGACATGAACGCCAAATTGCAACTCTGCCTCGGGCTCGCGCTTCTCGGCCTGCACCGGTTCCTGACCAGAAAACCGGTCAGCCCTCCGGCCGCCTCCATCCCGCCCGGGACGGCACATCCGCCGGCATCCCCGCCTCCATTGCCCGGGACCGGAAAAGCTCCTGCGGGACCACCACGCATCACCGGCGGATTTTTCCGCAAAGCCAGATACCTCGTGCTGGTCACTCTGCGCGAGTGGACGCAGGACAATATACTGCGGCTCAGTGCGGCGCTGTCGTACTACACGGTGTTCTCACTCGCGCCGCTGCTCATACTGCTGCTCATGGTCTGCGGCTCCATGTTCGGCCCGGAGGCGGTTCAGGGACACCTCAGTGGTCAACTCACGAGAATCATGGGGCCGCGGCCGGCTGCGGCACTTGAGGAAATGATTGCCGGCGCCATGAAACCGCCCTCCGGCACTTGGGCCGCCATGGCCAGCGTGGCGGCGCTGATTTTTGGAGCCTCCGGCGTTTTTGGTGAGGTGAAAGACGCGCTCAACCGGATCTGGGGCGCTCCGGAGAAGAAGAAAGTCACCGCCATCTGGAACTGGACGCGCACCCGCCTGCTCTCGTTCGGCATGGTCGTTTCCATCATGTTTCTCCTGCTCGTTTCTTTCGCGTTCTCCACTTTTCTGTCATTCGCATCCACGTGGTTCTCCGAAAGGTTTCAAGTCCACCCTGACGTTTGGTCGGCTCTCGGATTCCTGACTTCCCTCGCCGTCGAGACGGTGCTCTTTGCGCTCGTATTCCGCGTCCTTCCCGACGTTCGATTCCCGTGGCGCGACGTGTGGTGGGGCGCGGCGGCCACGGCACTGCTGTTCGAGGCCGGAAAGTGGGCGCTGAGCTGGTATCTCGGACGGGAATCCACCGCTTCGACCTACGGCGCGGCCAATTCCCTCATGCTCCTGCTGCTGTGGATTTATTACAGCTCCATCATCGTGCTCACCGGGGCCGAGATCACGCAGGTGCGAAGCAGGATGCTCAGCGGACAGCCCGAGCCGGTTCCTGAATCCTGACCCGGGCGGGCGGGCATTTTGCCATCCCGCAGGGCAATTCACCCGCATAAGACGGACCCAGAAGCCGGTGACTCGATTGAAAATGAACGTCTTACACAGGCGGCACAGTCCCTGCGAATAAAACAGCCGCCGATCCGTTCTCCTGCCGGCGGGCGGCCTCACGCCTCATCGATTTCCCTCACTGCCCACGAATTTCCCTCAACCCCGAACTCGTATGAACACTCCCAAGATCATCATCCATCGTCTGCAGGTTCCCGGTCCGGCGCGCCTCCCTCACCCTCCCCGGCGCGCGCTCTGGCTGGCGGCGGCCGCGCTCGCCGGAATCATGGGGTCGATTGGCCTGGCCAATTCCCTGAGGTCTGTGCTGAAGAACACTCCGGCGATCGAGATCGCACGGTGATTGCCGCCGCAACGGCCCCGCCGCCTTTTTGCTGGCGTTGCGGGAGGGAGTCGCCCATAGAATGCGCCTCTCCGCATGGCTCATCCTGTCATCGGCCTCACGGCCAATACTTCCAAACCTAACGCGGCGGACCTGACGCGGCAGATTGCGGCGCAGTTCCGCAGTGGAGGAGCGCGGCTGCTTTGTGAAACGGCGACCGCAGCGCATGCCGGCCTGCAGGACGGGCGACCCCTGACGGAAGTGGCGCGCGCAGCGGACGTGCTCGTGGTGCTGGGCGGTGACGGGACCATTCTCCACACGGCGCGGCTGCTGGGGGCAGACCTCAAACCACTGGCGGCGGTGAACACGGGGCGCCTTGGATTTCTAACAACGACGACCGCGGAGGAGACGGGTGAATTTGCAGAAGCGGTGCTGGCGCGGAAGTTCAGCATCAGCCGCCGCAGCACCGTGGAGGCGACCTTCACCGGTGTGGACGGGCGCACACAAACGCAGACGGGATTGAACGAAGCGGTGGTCAGCCGCGGCTCAGCCGCGCGCATGATCCGGCTGAGCGTGACCATCAACGGGGCCTTTGTGAACTGCTACAGCGGGGACGGGCTGATCGTCAGCACTCCCACCGGGAGCACCGCCTACAGCCTGAGCGCGGGCGGCCCTATCGTCTGCCCGGCGGCGGGCGTGTTCTGCATCACTCCCATTTGCCCGCACGTCATCGCTTATCGCTCGGTGGTGGTGAACGATGACGTGGAGATCGTGCTCCAGGCCGAGGCGGCCACCGAGGAGCTGCTCATGAGCATGGACGGCGGCGAACCGGTGGCGCTGGACTGGCGCTGCCCCATTACCATCCGACGCGGCGCATGGACCGTGCCTCTGGTGACTTTGCCGGACACGACCTTCTTCGGCGTACTGCGGCAGAAACTGCAGTGGACCGGGAGCAGTGTTTGAAGTTTGAAGGATGAAGGCTAAAGGATGAAGACTGGAAAATTGAGAAACGCGCAGCACCGCAGCACCGCAGCACTCAGGCTGCAGACCTCATACTTCTAGTTGCCAGGCGAATGCGATGATTCACAAGTAGGGCCATGAAGAGTATGACGGGTTTCGGGCGCGCCGAGAGCGCGGATCAGGACTTGCGGTGCGCGGTGGAGCTTTCCTCCGTGAACCGCAAGCAAAGTGATATCGATGTGCGGCTGCCCCGCGAGTGGACGGTGCTGGAGGCGGATGTGCGCCGGCTGGTGGCGGGCGCGGTGACGCGCGGACGGGTGCAGGTGCAAATCAGCCTGGAGTTCACCGGAGAAAGCGGTTCCGCGCTGCAGGTGGATCACGGGCTGGCCGGACAGTATGCGGCGGCGCTCGCGGAACTGGATGAACAGCTTTTCAGTTCTCGCGGATACTCGGTCGATTGCCTGCTGCGTGCGCCGGGTGTTTTCACTGTAGCGGAGAGCGAAAGCCATTCCGCCGAACATGTCCGGCCGCTGGTCGAGTCCACGGTGCACCATGCCCTCGCCGCGTGGAACGAAGCCCGCACGCGTGAGGGCTCGCATCTCGTGAACGACATCAGCGCCCGCCTCGCCACACTGCGGGGTCTGCTGGAGAGCATCAAAGCCGAAGCCCCGCGCGTGCCGGCTTTGCAGCGCGAAGCCATGCAAAAACGCCTCGCCGATGCCGGCCTGCCGCTGCCGCTGGACGACGAGCGCCTGCTCAAGGAGATCGCCATTTTTGCCGACCGCTGCGACATCAGCGAAGAGATCGCCCGTCTGGGGGGACATCTGGATGAATTCACGCGCCTGCTGCAAAGCGGCGAACCCTCGGGCCGCGCCCTGGATTTCCTGACGCAGGAAATGCACCGCGAAGTCAACACCATCGGCAGCAAGGCCAACAGCGCCGGCATCGCCCATTTGGTGGTGGCGGGAAAGACGGAGGTCGAGAGGATTCGTGAACAGGTGCAGAATCTGGAATGAGAAGTAATCAGTGCTCAGTTCACAGTGCGCAGTGGCTCGAACGACGTATTGACTGCCGGGCACTGAGCACTGAGCACTGAGCACTGAGCACCATGATTCCCGATTTCCCGCGCGAGGGACTCCTCATCGTCGTCTCCGGCCCGTCCGGCAGCGGCAAGACCACCGTGTGCCGCAATCTCACGGCGGATGAGCCGCTCTATTACACGGTCTCCTGCACCACGCGTGCGCAGCGGCCCGGCGAGGAGCACGGGCGCGACTATTTCTTTCTGAGCATGGAGGAATTCGAATCGCGCATCGCTGCCGGTGAATTTCTGGAGCACGCGGTCGTGCATGGTCGCCGCTACGGCACGTTGAAGAGTGAAGTGCTGCCGGCGCTCGAGGCCGGGCGGGATGTGATCATGGATCTCGACATCCAGGGCGCGGCGCAACTCCGCGCCTGCACGGATGAAACCATTCGCCGTGCGCTGGTGGATGTGTTCATCATGCCCGCGGGTGCCGGGGAGCTGCGGGCGCGACTGGAGGGCCGGCGTTCGGAATCCCCCGCGGAGCTGGAACTCCGCCTCAACAACGCGCTCGCCGAAATGCGGCACTGGCGCGACTACACCTACACGCTCATCAGCAACACCCGCGAAGCGGATCTCGCCGCGCTGCGCGACATCGTCCACGCGGAACGCCGCCGCAGTACGCGGCTGCATCCGCCTAAAGAGTTCTTATTCTGAAAGTGGTCCGCACAGTCCTCTGTGCGGCTGAGTCTACACCGCACAGGGGACTGTGCGGACCACTTTGCCCCGCTGATCCATATCCCGCCCCATGAAAAACATCATCCTCGGCATCACCGGCAGCATCGCCGCCTACAAGGCCGCGGACGTCGCCAGCCTGCTCACCAAAACCGGCCACACCGTCACAGCGGTGATGACGCCGGACGCGCAGGAATTCATCACGCCACTGACGATCCAAACACTGACCCGCCAGCCTGTCGTCGCCGGTCTTTACGATGAAAAGCAGAGCTGGCGTCCCGGGCACATTCAGCTCGCCGACAGCGCCGACCTCCTGCTCATCGCTCCCGCCACGGCCAACGTGCTCGCCAAACTTGCCGCCGGCATCGCGGACGACGCGCTCACCGCCATCGCCCTCGCCACTCGTGCCCCCATTCTGCACGCACCGGCCATGAACGGCAAGATGTGGTCCCACCCCGCCACAGTGCGGAACGTGGCCACGCTGCGCGCCTGGGACCATCATTTCATCGGCCCCGACGACGGTCTGCTCGCGTGCGGCTATGAAGGCACGGGCCGGCTCTGGCCGGTGGAGGGCATCGTGCAGCGGGCACTGGAAATTTTAGCATGAGACCACGCGGGAGCCGGTTCTCGGGATGCCGGAGCCGGTCGTGCATCATCGCACAACGCTGCGTTGAATCCGCGCCGCACCGGGGCAGTTTTGCGGGCAGAAATCATGAGTGCTCCCCTTACCAGTCCCACGCTGCTGCAGCGGCTGAGATCGCCGCAGGACGCGGCGGCGTGGGAGCGGTTTGTGGAGCTTTATACGCCGCTGCTGTTGCGATATGTGCGCACGCGGGTGGCGGGAGAGGCGGATGCGTACGATGTGGTGCAGGAGATGATGCGGCGGGTATTTCTGGCGTTGCCGCGGTTTGACTATCATCCGGAGCGGGCGCGGTTTCGCAGCTGGCTGTTTCGCGTGGCGGAGAATCAGGTGCGGCAGTGGCAGCGCAGCCGCCGGCGCAAACCGCCGGGGGACGGCGGCACGACGCTGATGCAGGCGGCGGAGGCCGCGGCGGCGGAGGAGAGTGAGGCGGTGCTGCGCGCGCGCTGGGAGAGGGAGTATCAACGGCGGCTCTTTGCATGGGCGGCGGAGCGGGTGGAGCCGCAGGTGACGCCGCGGCTGTGGCGCGCCTTCTGGCGCACGGCCGTGGAGGATGAAGATCCGGAGGCGGTGGCACGCGATCTGAACATGAGCCGCGCGGCGGTGTACATGGCGCGCAGCCGCTGTGTGCAGCGACTGCGCGACTGTATCGCGGCTGCGGGTGCGGAGGAATTCGATGTGCCGGAGGAAACCGCCGGCGCTCTCACCGCCGATGACTGATTATCGTCCTGACACGAATTCCCTGCACGCGTGGCTGGAGGGAGCGCTGCCGGAGGAGGAGGCCCGGCGCGTGGAGGCATGGCTGGAGGAGAATCCGGAGGCGGCGGCGGAACTGGAGCGCATGGCGGGCGTGGCGGAATTCGCGCAGCACCTGCGCGGGGCGGCGGAGGGAGAGGCCGAACCGGTCAGGACAGCCGGACTCATCACGAAGCTGAAAGCAGGCGACTTTCTGCCGGTCCCTGACACGGAGGCGGCGCTGGCATTGCTGGATGAACCGCCGCGCGACGGCGCGCCGGGGCGGCTGGGCGCGTTTGAAATTCACCGTCTGCTGGCGCGCGGGGGCATGGGCGTGGTCTTTGCCGGGCGCGATCCGGCGCTGCAGCGCCCCGTGGCGGTGAAAGTGCTTTCGCCGCGGCTCATGGCGGATGCCCCGGCGCGGGCGCGCTTTTTGGAGGAGGCGCGCGCGGTGGCGGCGCTGGATCATCCTGACATCCTGCCTGTTCACAGTGTCCATGAACACGGCGACACGGTGTTCTTCGTCATGCCGCTGGTGGAGGGGCGCACGCTGGCGGAGCGTGTCGCAGCGGAAGGCCCCCTGCCGGCGCGCGAGGCGGCGCGCATCGCGCTCCACGCGGCACGGGCGCTGGCCGCGGCGCACGCGCGGGGACTCGTGCATCGCGACATCAAGCCGGCGAACATTCTCCTGGAGCACGGGCGGGTGCGCGTGGTGGATTTCGGCATCGCCGGCACTGCGGGGAGCGGCGGCGCTTTGTCAGGCACGCCGGAGTTCATGGCGCCGGAGCAGCGCGCGGGGGCGGCGATCACCCCGGCGTCGGATTTGTGGAGCCTCGGGGCGACACTGCGATGCGCCGCGCCGGATGCACGCGGCTGGCTCGGCCGCTTGATTACGGAATTGCAGGCGGAGGATCCGGGGCAGCGTCCGGCCTCTGCGGCGGACGTGGCGGCTGTCCTTGAAAAACATACCGGCGCCGGCGCGGTGCTGCGGCGGTTGCGCCGGGCGGCGTTGTTCGTGGTGCTGCTGGCGCTGGCGGGCCTGGCGGCGACGAGAATTCCGTTCAGTGCGGATTTGCTGAACCGCGCGCGACTGTCGCCGCAGCAGGCCTTCGCTGTGGACGGACGCTGGGGCGTCTTCGCCACGCTGGAGCAGGCCCTGGAGATGGCCGGTGACGGGGATGTCATCACCATTCATGCCGCGGGTCCCTGGAATCTGCGGCAGCCCCGCATCGCCCGCGGACACTCGGTCACGCTGCGCGCGGCGGAGGGGGTGCGGCCGAGATTCACCGCGACGGACGACGCCTCCGGCCTCATCTGTGAAGGCACGCTCACGCTGGAACGACTGACCTTCCTCCGTCCGGATGCGTCAGGCGAGGCCCGCGGTCTTATCGAGGTGGACGGCGGACAGCTCACCCTGCGCCGCTGCGAACTGCGCGTCACGGGACGCCAGCGCCGGGATGCGGATTTCCCCGCGCTGGTGGCGGTGCAGGGCAGCGCGGCGCTTCGGGTGGAGCGGTCGGCGCTCATCGGCTCCTTCGCCGCGCCTGTCAGTGTGAAGGGCGACACTGCCGCGAGTCCGTCAGTGACGCTGCGTGACTCGGTGCTCATCGGCTATCCCGTCGTGCGGCTTCGCTGTGCGGAGGGAAATGTCCTGACACTTGACGCGGAGTCGTGCAGCCTGCCGTCGCCGGTTTTGTTTGGCGATGCTCCGGCCACGCCGCTGCCGCTGGTGAAAGCGCATGTCTCCCGCTGCGTGCTCAGCGCGGACGGCACGCTGTGGTGGACGCCCGGGGAATCCCTCTCCGCCGTGAGCCGGGCGCTGCACTGGTCAGGCAGCGGCAATGTTTTCAGTGCCGGCACGCCGTTTCTCACCACGGCGCCGCGTCAGGCGCTGCGGCGTCCGCACCCGGAAGTTCCCGACCTTGCCGGCTGGAACGCGCTGGAGCATGTGGAGGAATCCGGAGCGCGCTTCCTCGATGCCGCCGCGCTGCGCCGCGCCAGCCCGGCATGGCGCGGGGATCGTCCGGTGACGGACCTGACGCGCGAGGAGTTCTTCGGGCTCGCGGTTCCGCTGCGGGAGCAGTTTCCGGATGCCGGCGCGAACATGGCGGACGTCTGGCCGTGACGCGGAGCGGAGCAGGCGCTGCCGCATGCGGCAGTGTCAGGGCGCCCTCTGCGTTTGAAGAAGCGCCCGGACGTGTCAGGCTCGCCGCTGTCATGTCCTCCCTCCTTCCGCCTCCAGGCTCGCGCGGTCCGGCGCTCTTTCTCATCGCGGTCAATCTCATCCCGCTGGCGGGAGTGCTGTTCTGGGGCTGGAGCCTGTTTCAGGTGGTGGCGCTTTACTGGATGGAGAACGTCATCGTCGGCGCCGTCAATCTTCTCAAGATGGGAATGAGTTGCGGCGGCATCGGGGCGGAGCCGGAGGCGCGCACGGCGGTGCCGCCGGGAATCACCGGGCGGCAGGCCCTGCTGGCGAACCACGCCTCCAAGTTCTTTCTGATGCCGTTCTTCACAGTGCACTACGGCATGTTTTGCCTCGTGCATGGAATGTTCGTGGCCACGCTGCTGGGGAAAATGGAGCTGCATCAGGAACGTGGATTCTTCGGAGCGCTGAGTTCCCTGTTCACCAAAGCGCTGGCGGACGGCGGCTGGCTCGCCGCCGCAGGTTTGGCGGCCGGACATCTCGTCGCCTTCTTTCAGGACTTTATTTTCAACGGGGAGTACCGGCGCGCCTCCGCCCACCAGATGATGGCCGCACCCTACGGCCGCATCGTGGTGCTGCACATTGCGATCCTGCTGGGCTCGTTTCTGATTCTGGCGCTGGGCAGTCCGGTGATGCTGCTGGTGCTGCTGGTGGCGGGGAAGATCGTGCTCGACCTGAAGATCCACCGGCGTGCGCAGGCCCGAAAACAGGCGGACGCAGGTCAGCCGCAGTGACTCCACCGTGTCCGTCCCCGCTTACGGACGCAACAGCCTGACATTGACCCTCACGTAAGTTCGCGCGCCCGCGGCGGTGCTCAGGCTGCTGCGATGGACCGTCCACACGGCATCCTGAAACTCCGTACTCGTCGAAGCGGCCGGGAATGGCAGCCAGTCGGTGAGGTTCCCGCTGTATTCGAGCGTGCTGGACAGGCGCGGGTCGTCCCGCCGGCTGATCCATGAGATGGAAAATTCTCCCGCAGCACCGGCAGCGGAAACCTGCGGCAAACCTGACACCGGTGCCGGCGCCGCGTGATCCGCGGCGGCATCCGGCGCGCGGGGATCGAGATTGCAGGCGTATTCCACAAGGTCCGTCACGCCGTCGGCATCGCTGTCGGCTCCGGACGAATAAGTCAGGCCATTCTGCCCCAGCCACGCATCGAAGCGCGTCGCCGGCTCCGGGTGCGGCAAAAAGGAGAGACGCTCCATCGGCGGAGCCGCGTTGTCGCTGAGACGGCTGGCCGCGATGAGCAGCGTGTCGGACATGGCGACTTCCACACCGAATTCCGCGAGGCTGGCAGCGGGCCGGGGCATTTCTCCGGACAGGCTCCAGGCGTCGTCCTCACCGCGGCGGAAAATGTAAGCCGTCCCGCGGTGCATCACGCCGCCGGCGGCCATGCCCGGGGCTCCGATGAGCAGCGTCGTCCCGCGCAGGGCGAGCGCGCTGCCGAAACCGGCTTCATGCTGCGCTGCGGGAGAGAGAAGCTTCTGCGCCAGCGCGAACGGCTCTGTCAGTGAAGGGCGTCGATAAAGATACACCGCCCCCGCCTGCGGCGCCGCTTCATCGTCCCGCGGCGCTCCCGCGGCGAGCCACAAACCGTCGAGCGCCAGAGCATAGCCGAAGCGGTCCGCGCCCGGTCCGGGGAATTCCTGTTCAGGCACGGCCGCGAACGAGTCCCCGCCCGCGACACGCCGCCAGATACTAACCATTCCCGGCCCGCCCTCCGTGCCGGGTTCCCCGGCGAATCCCCCCACCACCAGATCCCCCTGCAGGACCACGCGGCAGGCCGGCTTGTAGCCCCAGTGATTCAGCACCGGCTTGAGCGGTGTTTGTGCTGTGAATGTGGGGGCTCCGGCAAAAGACCGGGTGATCCGCCACGGCACGATGCCCGGATAGGTGTTTGCCTGCGGGCCGGAAACATTGGCGGCCGCCACGGCGAGGAAATCCGGCAGCAGCGCCACGCTGTGCGCATGGGGCAAATCGAAGATGACCCGTGACGGCCATGACCCGCTGAAGTATTGATAGGTGTGGACCCGGGCACTGCTGCCCCGGTCGCGGGAGGTGGTGTCATAGCCGCTTTCGACGACCGCGAGCAAATCTCCCCCGAAGGCCACGTCTTTGCCAAACCATCCTGACAACCGCGGAGCGGGCGGATTGATTTGCCGGGAGAGCGTCCATCCGGGATGGCCCCCGGTTTCCTGCCAAATCTGCGTCATGCCCGCGGCGGTTTGCGTGACGGTCGCCTCCGGTGCGCCGCAGGCCAGCCACGTGCCGGAGGCGGCAAGTCCGCGCCCGAACGAATCCGGCAGATCGTTCTGAACCGCGGCGGGGGGAAGCGTGAGCGGGGTGCCGTCGAGATTGGCGGCGCGCAGGCTGCCGTCGGAGCCGCCGAAGTAGGCCTGTCCGTCGAGCACGGCGAAGGTGTTGCCGCCGGACGGGAGCACCGGCGTCGGTTCCCACACCACGCCCGAAGCGCTCAGCCATGCCGCGCGATAGATGCGGCTCCTTTGGAGCAGAGGGTCCGTGCGCACCGCATAGAACTGACCGGCGTCCCAGGCGTAAAGCGGGGAGGAAGGGTCGAGCGTCGTCACCGCCACTCCATCGAATCCCAGCAGCGCCCCGCTGGAATTGGTGAACAGCACCTCCTGGCCCGATATTGTCAGGCTTCGGGTGGACGTGTTGCCCGGCAGCGGCGGCGCCGTGCCGCTGGGGGTAAAGACGCCCGCTTCGAGGAACCCGCTTTGACAATAGAGCCGGCTGCCCAGACCGGCGCACCACTGGAAGGAACTCCCGAATCCCGTGCGCGCCGCCGTCCACGCCGCGCCCGTGCTGCTTTTCATGATGAGACCGGTGCCGCTCTGCCCTTCCACATTGTCCTTGTCACCGCAAAGAAACAGTTCCCCGCCGGCGCTGGCCATATCCCATGCGTGATTGAATCCGCCGGGCGCGGCATCGCGCCAGATGCCGTCAGGGCCCAGATAGCTGAAGTCGCGGAAGTCTTCAAATTCCACCGGCTCGTTGTGAGGCACGTAGAGAGTCCCGCCCGGGGAGCGAAAGGCCTGGATGCGGTGGCTCATGGCGGAGTGCTCGATGCGAAACCGGTGCAGCGCCGGATCGTAGCTGACAATATAAACCGCCGGAGCATAACCGCTGCCGGTGCCGCAGCCCATGTAGAGGCGCCCGCGGTGCACATGCAGCGACAGGATATCCGGATAGGGCGTGAGCCGGGAAACCGGGTGGTCCCCGATCTTCACCGCCGTCACGTCCGCGCACCGCACGGAACCCCAAGGCGCGCCGAGCAGGACGCAGGCGAGTGAGCGAATGGTGTTCATGGCTGTGAAATCAGGAGCCTGACAAACCGGACGGGGCGGACCGCGGGGTCCAGCGGCAGGGAGTCGCGACAGCGGCACAGTTCGAAGTCCGCCCCGAGCGGGCGCAGGACTTCGAGAATTCCGGTGTTCTGCCACGGCCCGCCGGGTGTGGACGCGCCCTGCATTTGAAATGTCAGGCCGGAATGGAGACGCCGGGGAAACTGGAGTTCAAGGTAATCCACGCCGCCGGCGCCGCGCGCGATTTTCAATGCCGGCAGACCCCGTTCGTCCTCCGCTCCGGTGATGGATCCGGCGAAGACGGCGGCATCGGGAATGCCGGGATCGAGCCCGAAGACGAATTCCAGCAGTCCGGCGGCTCCGTCGCCGTCGGAATCGTCCGCCGCCCGCGCGGCGGGAGTTGGGAGCAGTGCCAGCGCATTCTGTGAGGACCATGCCGCGAAGGTCCACTGTGGAAACCACTCCACACTGTCGATCTCGGCGCAGTGGGCGGGATCATTCGGCAGGGCGGTGCTCCAGCGCGGATAATGATTCCCGGCGGGGAGCACGGCCTCCGCGTGTTTCCATGCAGTGCGGTTGTACGATTGTGAGGGGCCGGCACCGGTGAGTGTGAGGGACGGGTTCGTGTCGCCGGGCGTGAGGGTGCGCCAGCGCCAGCGCAGAATGCCCGGGCCCGTGACGCCGGTTTGGAGCCAGCGCGTCTGATCACCCGGAGCGAAGGCGGCGGCATGGCCGCCCGTGACGGCACCGGAGGCCACCGCGTGGGGCAGCACGGCGGCGGCGGACGTAAATGTCAGGCCGGGCGCATCGAGCGCGGTCGCCAGGTCCGGCGCGGGTGCGGGGACGGGCTCCAGACGCAGGCCGGTGACCCACTCAGGATCGGTTATGGGAAAGCCGGCGGTTCGCTTCAGCCAAATCGTGGCGGGGCCGGCGGTCCAGAGGGCGTTAGCTCCGGGCTGGTGCTGCGACGACCAGCTGGTGGTTCCGAATTGCACGCCGGCGTCGAGCGGTCCGGTGTGCGTGAAACTGAACCGCGCCGGCCGGGGGCTCGCGGTGTAGAAGCTGAGGTAGCCGTCCATGGCGGGATCCGCGCCGCCGGAGAGCACGAGCGGCCAGAGCGCGGCGTCGCCGCCATTGGCAATGACGAGCGGTTTCACGCCGCCGAGCGCGGCGACGGGATCGAAGGGCAGCGCCAGAAAGGTCACTTCATCCACCTGCCACTGAATCCATGTGCCGGGCATGCTGCCGAGGGTGATGGTGTGAGGCCCCGGACCGAGGGGCAGCTGGCACCGCCCGCCCTGCATCTCCACCGGCGCGAGACCATCCAGTTCGATGCGGAAATAAGGAGAACCCGCCTGCATCGCGGCCGTGAACGCGAGAATTCCTGGCCCGGCGGCGGCGAGATGCAGGGCGCGCGTCACGCCAGGGCGCAGCGCGACGGCGTCGGCGTCCGGATAGGCCGGATCGAAGAAAGCCGTGACGGTGCCCGCAGCGGCGGCGGTCGCCTCCACGCCTGCGGGAAGGTCGAGGGCTTCCTCGAGCCCAAGGTTCTGCGGTGTAAGGCGGATATCACGCAGCATCGTTTCGCCGGCGAGCGACCACTCGAAAGATGCTGCGGATGGTATGCGAAACTGCCGGCGCGCGCTCCACGGCATGCCCCCGGACGGCGGCGGAGCCATCCCGGCTTCTCCGCTTCCGGCGGACGGGGGATTGCCGAAGAATCCTGGATTGGTGACATTCCCGCCGGACGGGGTCTGCTGCCACCATGTGGCGAGAAACGAGCCGGGGCGCTCCACGGCGATCATGGCCGGCTGCGTCGTGGAGGCGAGCGCCCGCAGTCCTCCGCCCGGCAAGGGAGTGAATACATCCGCGGGACCGAAAACCGTCGTCGTTTGCAGTCCGCAGGCAGCGGTGAGCACCGGAATGCCCGGCAGCCATGCCAGATCGCGGACGGTGCCGCTGGTCACGAAAGTGACTTCATGCGGCCCGGCGGTTGGAAACTCGATGTGATAGGCCGCGGAATCCACTCCGGCATCCAGCGCGGCGGACAATCCGGCGGCGGTGCGCACCGTGGTGGTGTAACGTGTCAGGCATTGCAGCGTCCCCGGGCCGGCGACCGTCCCTTTGATTTCCTGGCCGGGAAGTTCCGCCTCCAGCGAGTTGGAATCCGCCAGCCAGATCCCGGCAGCGGCACGGAATCCGCCGTGCAGCGAAGGCGGCGGCGGATCGGTTTCAATGATGACACTGTCCACCGAGAGGCCGCCGCCGGAGACGCTGCCGAAGGGCGTCAGTTGCACGGTGTGAATTCCTGGCAGGAGAAAATAGTACGTGCCGGCGGACGGGTCCGTCCATGACCGCCCGTCCACGGTGAGATTCAGCCTCCCGCCGTTGACGCCGCGAATGGCGAGCGAGAACGGGCCTTCCACCGTGGTTGTCAGGACTGCATTGGCCGCCGATCCCCCGCTGCGCACCAGGCCGACATCGTGCGAAGGATCGATCCCGTTCCCCTGCGGGAGCGAGCCGGGCAGAAACGGATAGCCGGTCCATCCGATCGTCCCGCTGCTCGTCCATGTGATCCCGGGTGAGTCGAGCGCTTCCGCCAGCGGGATCGGATCGGCCGGCAGCCATGTGCAGTCGTCGAGCATGAAGAAAGCCGCGGAGGAATTGCCCGGCCGGAAAATCCGCAGCTGCCGGGTGCCGGTTCCGGCAAGTCGCAGACGATAGCGGATAAGATGCATCCCGGGAGCCGGCCCGGCCTGACGCCACACCTGTTCCAGCACCGCGATGGTGGAATCGCTGAAAGTGATGCCCGGCTGCCACTCCGCGACCTGAGTGCAGGTGAACTCGAACCAGCCCGCGCCTGGCAGGGTGAGACTGACATTCGTGCCGTCACTGGTGCCGATGAGGGCGTCGTCACCGCGCACCGAAGGCCGCGTCACCGCATGCCAGCCGCTCCCGGCGGTGACGGTGATGCCGGCGAGGTCGAGGGCTTCCGCCGCACTGGAAGGCGCGGCGACGGCGGTGAACTGCACGTCGTCGATGAATCCGCCCTGCAGCCCCGGCGATCCTGACAATCCGCGCCATGTCACCGTGTGCAGACCGGCCGGCACATCGGCCTCGAGAAGTTCCCACCTCCCCGCCTGCAGCGGTGCATAAGTGAACAGACCGGCCACACCGAATCTCAGAGTGCCGTGCACGGCTTCGAAATCCTGATACCAGCGAAAGCTGATGCGCGCCGGACCGGTGATGGCGGTGGAAAGCTCCCCGTCGCCCGCTGTGGCGAAAAAGCGCACGGCGTCCCCGCCGGTGAATCCCGCATCCTCCATGCTCACGCCATCCATGTTCGTCACCGTCCACGAACGCCCCGGCGTATCCAGGGCCTCCGCCACGGAAACCTCTCCGAACGGTGTCAGGGTCACATCGTCCACCGCCGCCTGCGCCGTGCCCGCGGGATCCTGCCATTCCCACACCAGCGAGTGCGCGCCGGGGCGCGCCACCGGCAGCGATACGCTCTGCCAGTCCGCCGCCGCTGTCGCCGTCCATGCGGTCCAGCCGTCGAGCACAAGGCGCAGACTGACATCTTCCGGCGGCGGTTCCGGCAGCGGCAGTTTCCATGAAAAGCGCAGCAGTCCGGCGCCCTGAAGCGGCAGTGCCAGGGCGGCCCGCGAGACGCCGGGCAGAGTGCGCATAGCAGTGCCGCCCGCAGAGCCCTCCACCGGCGCCGGCTCCCAGTCTTCGCCGCCGGCGGAGGCCGAAGGCAGATCGAGCGCCGCCGCCCATTCATCCGTGCCGCCGGGAGCGAAGCGGAAGTCATCCATCAGCACGAAGTAGCCGCCCCACTCCGCCTGAATCCTGACAACATGCTGCCCTGCCCCGATGCGCTGCCGCACTGTCTGCCAGCCGTTGCTCCAGGGCGGCAGCGAACGGATTTCGCCGCCATCGAGCATCAGCCGGGCCGCGGGTGAAGTGAGCGCGCTGTTGGTTTTTACGCTCTTCCAGAGAAATGAGAACTCGCCCGGTCCGGTCAGGGTCACCACCGGCACGCGCGGCGGGTCGCCGCTGAGAATGGCGGCATCACCGCCCTCCATCGCGTCGCGCATCTGAAATCCGGTCACGGGAGTGCCGGGGGCCTCGTCCGACCATGCCAGCTTGCTGTCGAGTGCTTCGGCCAGCGAAACGGGTTCCCCGATGAAGACGCGATCCAGCCGGGCGGCACGCAACGGCTCAAACACCGAGCCGCTGTTGGTGACAGAGAACCGCAGCACCGCCGGCCCGCTGCCCTGAAGCAGCGCGCGGCGCTGCACCACCGGCCCGGAAATGGAGGGCAACCATGTCATGGCGCCTCCGGCGACTTCCAGCGACGGCGTGCGAAACATTTCGCCGGACCATTCGTCGAATTCGAGCCATGCCGGCAGATGCACCGGCGCTTCCATGAACATCGTGCCCGTGACCGGCGGCGCCAGCGCAGAGTCGGCGGCGTCACCCGCTGAAACTCCATCCTCCACCGTGACCCATGCCGGCGTGCCGGTGCTCCAGGCGCGTCCCGGCGTGTCGAGGGCTTCCTCAAGGGACAGCGTGCTGTAGGGCGTGAAGCGCACTTCATCCAGGCGGACCTGCGCACCCTGACGATTGCTGGCGGTGGTTGCCCACACCAGATCCGTGGCCGCTTCGGCAGACAGCGAGGCCATTTCGAAGTTCCACCGGCTTGAGACCGGCGCCGTGCGCGAAATACCGCCGCCCGTGAAGGACAACTGGGCGTCAGCAGTGTCCCGGGGACCGAACCACCACCACGAGAGCATCCCCTCGCCCGGCCAGGGGGCCTTGAGTTGTGCGGCCGTTCCCGCCGGCCCGGTAAAGACGGCGCAATCGACGCCGTCGTTCGCATAGTCCGCGGGCACCGCGGTGCCCCATTCCACGGGCGCGGTCCATGTCCATGCCGGCTGGTCGAGGGCTTCGCCGAGGGCCGGCGAAAACACGGGCTGAAACGCGATCCGGTCCACCGCGGCCCGCTGGCCCGACGTAGTCGTCCAGCGCAGTTTGTGAGGGCCGGGACCGGTGATGCTGACGCTGATCGTCCGCCAGAACGATGGATCGATCGTGTGCAGCACCGCGCCGTCCACTGCGAACGTGCAGCCTTTGGCATCGAACGTCAGCCAGCCGGGATCGGGAATGATCGCTTCCAGCACCGCAAGGCTGCCCCCTGCTTCCGTTTCCAGAAACCAGGGGTGTTCCGTGCTTTCCGGCACCTCCACCCCGCGGCGAAAAAGGCGCTGCGGCGACGTGCGCATCGTCCAGCCGGGCGGCGCCTCCGCCACACTTCCGTCCACGTCCGCCCACGGGCGCAGCCCGATGTCATTGATCGCGCCGGGGCCCGCCGCGCCGCTGAAGGCCTGATGCAAATCGAATTCCACCACCCGGGGCGCCCCGGCCAGGATTTCTGCATAGCCGCGCTCCCACTGCCCGGCAGTGCCGGAAAATTCCGCGGCCGTGATTCCATTCACACGCACCCGGAGCCTGGCATTGGCCGGAATCAGATGCGCCCAGGTCAGCCAGCCTTCGCCGGTGATCGTCGTCACCAGTTTCGCCGAAGCGTCAGGACCGAGTGCAGGAACCACCAGCGCATCACCGTCGCCGGGATTGGTTGCGGGAGCAGGCGCGGCGCGGCCCAGCCAGCCGTCGGTCGGACCGGTGAGGGACGTGCTCCATGTCAGGCCCGGAACGTCGAGCGCTTCAACGGTTTCCACGGTGGCTCCCGTCGTCCACGAAACACGGTCCACCGCCATCACGGTCGAGGAGGAAGTCGAGCCCGGCAGCTGCAGCGCCGTCTGCCCTGCGGTGCCGCTGATTTGCCACTCCACATCCTGCCAGGTGCCGGAGCCGCGCATCGTCTCACCGCCAGGGACGCTGATGGAATGCCCGTCACTCAGCCACAGCCTCAGCCGGAGCAGGCCGCTGCCTTCTGTCAGGAAAGCGATCTGCGGATTCCCGTCCATCAGCAGCTGCCGGCCCGGTTCGCCCCGCCATGAGGCGACCGGACCCGCCTGACGGTTGCCGCGCACATAACTTACCCTCACGCCGCCGGTGCATTCCGTGATGGCGCTGAGCGTTTCGCCCGGCGCCGCCTCCACCCTGACGTCGTCCAGCGCGGGGGTGATGGAGGCGGCGTACCGCGTGCGCCATTGCGCCGACCATGCGCCGGCCGGCAGGTCCGCCGACACGCGGGTCCATGCCGTCGCGGGGGTGGAAACGCTCAGCACGTCTGCGCCATCGAGCGCAAACGTCTGCGCCCCGCGCCATGCAAACTCCATGCGCGCCGCCCCGCTGCCCGTTGCCTCCACCCGGTCGTCCGCCAAAACCGGCAGCGCCGTGGCGTGAATCGCATCCCCGCCGCTGACCGATTCCACGCCGCCTCCAAAGCCGGCCAGCGCCCCCGTCACCGACCATGTCAGGCCCGGCGCGTCCGCCGCTTCACCCGGGCTGACCGCGGGCAATGCGGCGAAGGTTGCCTCATCCATGCGGACGTGGCCGTCGTACGGGGTGGAGGCATGGCCCGAGGTTCTCCACCGCACCACATGTGATCCTGGCGGCACGAACAAAGCCTGACGCGACCAGCCGCCGGATTCCGTCTGCAGCAGCGACGGCGTGACCGTCCATTCATCCATGAGCAGCGCCGGGGCGTTGCGGCTCCACCACGTCAATTGCGCCGGTCCCGTGACCGGCAGCGACAGCGTGCCGCCGCCGGCATAAAAAACGATCGCGTCCTCGCCGTCGTGCGCTTCCCCGGCATCCGCGAGCGCCGCCGCGCCACCGTTGAGTTGCCACGGAAGCGACGGCGTCTCCAGCGCTTCGCCGGGTTCCGTGTTTTGCCAGGGTGTCCAGCGCACCGCATCCAGCCGCACAGTGCTTCCCGCCGGCAGCGTGAAGACCACCTCCGCCGCCGGCAGCGGCGCTTCGAGCGGCTGGAAGTAGGTGAACTTCCTCCACTCATCCGGACCGGAAAAACCGGAGCTCCCGGATGACACGGCCCGCAGCGGCACGGTCGGCTGCACCACCACCGGATTCGATCCGCTATAGTAAGCGTGAAACTGCATGAATCCGGGACCCGTGACCGGCAGCCGCACCGCGACCGCTCCCGCCGCCGCTCCGGACGGTCGCAGGATCAGCACGTCCGCGTCTTCATGGGCCAGCAGGGGCGAGCGCAGCGTGAACCATTCCGCCGCCGCCGGCTCCAGCGTCACTTCGCCCGCGAAATTGGCATCCACCGCCGCCTCAACGCTCAGCGCAGCCCCTGGCAAAACTGCCACCGCATCCACCCAGACAGAGTCGGCGCCGTGTGCCGTCGTTGCATCCTTGCGGTAAAAAAAATCCACCGGTTGCTCGCCGGAGGGAATGTCGAGCAGCAGCTTTTGCCAGGGCTGCTCGCCGGAAAGCCGGTGCAGCAGGGTGCCACCGACGGAGGCTTCAAACCAGTCCGAGCCCTGC
The DNA here is from genome assembly GCA_964523105.1 of uncultured Akkermansia sp. Classification (GTDB taxonomy): domain Bacteria; phylum Verrucomicrobiota; class Verrucomicrobiia; order Verrucomicrobiales; family V1-33; genus V1-33. The sequence goes on along the minus strand of CAZFZN010000004.1, from coordinate 262,803 downwards.
TCGGTGGAAGTCCGCACCTGCAGTTCCATCACCGCCGGGCCGGTCACGGTCGTGCTGAGGGCCGCCGCGCCCGTCCGCGTCAGGCGCACCGCATCCACGCCGTCATGCGTCACGTCATTCTGCACCAGAGTGCCCGGCGGTGCGGACCAAATCAATCCGGGAGCGTCCAGCGCTTCCCCGACGGTCTGGCCGGCACAGGGAGGGAGCACCGCCGCGCAAAAAAGAAACACCAGCCGGCCGGCGGCCGCGGAAACACAGGGGTGCGGATTCATGACAGGCCGGATACTATCCGGCGGCAATTTCGTCAATATCACTTTGCGCCCGCGAGCCTGCGCAAATCAGCGTGCCGCGAAGGGGCGGCGGTTTTACGGCTTGCGCGGCCGGGGGCTCGCGGGAACTTCACGGAACACCCTATGCCACGACCGCGCCAAGCCGTCACGACCGACCATGAACCGACCTTCGAGCAGGCGATGACCGAACTCGAAGAGATCGTGCGCGTACTCGAAGACAGCAGCCTGCCGCTGGAGCAGCTGGTGGAGAAATACGAACGCGGCGCGGCGCTGCATCAAATCTGCCGGCAGCGTCTCGACGCCGCGCAGCAGCGTATCGAACTCATCACGCGCAACGCCGCGGGCGGGGTGGAACTGAACCCCGCCGGCGGGGCCGCGACCGAGCCGGCCGCCGCGCCCAAGCCCGCCCGCAAGACCTCCTCCTCCGAACATGCCAACAGTGACGAAATCCGATTATTCCAGCTCTGAACCGCTGCCGCCGATCCACGGCCCCGCCGATGTCAAAGCGCTTCCGGAAAAACTCCTGCCGCAGCTCGCCTGGCAGGTGCGGCGCGATCTCATCGCCACGCTCGCGGAAACCGGCGGACATCTCGGACCCAATCTCGGCGTGGTGGAACTGTGCATCGCCATGCACCGGGTCTTCGATTCGCCGAAGGACAAGTTCATCTTCGACGTGAGCCATCAGGGATATGTGCACAAGATGCTTACCGGCCGGTGGGACCGGCTCCATACCATGCGGCAGTACAAAGGCCTGAATGGATTCCTCCTGCGCACGGAAAGCGAGCACGACTGCTACGGCGCGGGCCATGCCGGCACGGCGCTGAGTGCGGCGCTGGGATTTGCGGCCGCGCGGGACATGCGCGGGTCGGATGAGAACGTGGTCTGTGTCGCCGGCGACGCCGCCTTCACCTGCGGACCGACATTCGAAGCGATGAACAACATCGCCTCGACGACGAAGCGCTTCATCGTCGTGCTCAACGACAACGAATGGAGCATCGACAAAAACGTCGGTGCCATCGCGCGCTATTTTAACCGCATCGCGACGAGCACGACTTACGCCGGCCTGCATGACAAGGCGGCACGGTTCGTGGAAAAGATCGCCGGCAAGGCGATCCGGCGTTTCGCCGGCAAGATCGAGGAAAGCGCGAAGAATCTCATCCTGCCCAGCGTGATCTTCGAGGAGTTCGGGTTGCGCTACTACGGACCGATCGACGGTCACGACATCGGGCTGCTGGTGAAGACGTTCGAGTTTCTCAAGACGCAGAACGAGCCGGTGCTGCTGCACATCATCACGGAAAAGGGCCGCGGCTACGAGCCGGCCCTCGCCAATCCCGGCAAATTCCACGGCCTCGGCACCTACAGGATCGATACGGGCGAAACCGATCCCTCGCCGACGCCGACCTGCTCGCAGATTTTCGCCGACTGTCTGGTGAAGTTCGCCAAAGCCGACGACAAGGTGGCGGCCATCACCGCGGCGATGCCCGGCGGCACGGGACTGAGCGTCTTCAAGAAGGAGGTGCCGCAGCGCTATTTCGACGTGGGCATCGCGGAGGAGCATGCAGCGCTCTTTGCCTGCGGGCTCGCGGCACAGGGCTTCCGGCCGTTCCTGACGATCTACAGCACGTTCATGCAGCGCGCCTACGACATGATCATCCACGACATCGCGCTGCAGAATCTGCCCGTGCGGCTGTGCATGGACCGCGGAGGCCTGAGCGGCGACGACGGGCCGACGCACCACGGCCTGTTCGATATCGGCTATCTGCGCCACGTGCCGGGCCTCATTCACATGCAGCCGAAGGACGAGGATGAGTTTGCTGACATGCTCTGGACGATGACGAACTACGATGCCGGTCCGACCTGCATCCGCTATCCCCGCGGAGCGATCACGGGCAAGGCGCTCAAGCCGCAGCCGCAGCTGCTGGAGATCGGCAAGGCGGAGGTCGTCACGGAGGGCGATGACGTCTGCCTCATCGGACTGGGCACTTTGTTTGAAATGGCGGACAAAGCCCGCACCAAACTCGAAGCGCTGGGCTATTCCGTCACGCTGATCAATCCCCGCTGGATCAAGCCGCTCGACGTGAAGACGATCGCGCAGTTTGCCGCGCGCGCCCGGGTGGTCTGCACGCTGGAGGATCACGTGCTGCACAACGGATTCGGCCTCGCGGTGCTGGAGGCGCTGCATGAAGCCGGCATCGGCACGCCGGTGGAGCGCATCGGATGGCCTGACGCCTTCATAGAACACGGCAAGCCCGGCATTCTCCGCGAACTGCACGGCCTCACCGCGGAGAACTGCGTGGAGAAGTGCCTGCGCCATCTCGAGCCGGAAAACGCCCGGCCCTCCCGCGACAGGGAAGTGTGCGCGGTCTAGCCATTCGATCTCCGCGCGGAGTTCAGGGACGCGTCACGGCGCGGACGACATGGTTTTCGCTGTCCCCGATGTAGAGGGTGCCGTCCGCATCCACAAAGACACCGTGCGGTCGCGCCAGCTGACAATCCGCGGCGCGTCCGTCTTTCCCGGCGCCTTTCCTGCCGGTGCCGCAGATAACCTCGATGCGTCCGCTCCGCGGGTCCACTGCGCGAATGCTGTGACTTTCCGTGTCGGCGATGAAGACGCGGCCGTCGGCGCCGATGGCCAGACCTTTGGGGCCGGCGAGCTGCGCCTCTTTGGCCGGACCGCCGTTGCCGCTGAAGCCCGATTTTCCCGTGCCGGCGATGTGGGTCAGCTTTCCGGCTTTCAAGTCGGCGCGGTAGAGCGCGTTGCCCTCGCGCAGCGCGATCCACGCGTGCCCGTCGCGGTCGAAATCGATCGTGCGCGGACCGTTGAGCGGAGTGTCAGGCGAAAAGGCCGCACCGTCCGGCGTGGGTTCTTTTTTTCCGTTGCCGCAGACGGTGGTGATGACGTTCGTTTTCAAATCCACGGCGCGCACGCGGTTGTTGCCGATGTCGCAGAGGTAGAGTTTTCCGTCAGGCCCGAACTGAATGGCGATCGGATCCTTCATCTGCGCCGCCGTGGCCGGACCGCCGTCGCCGGAGAAGCCCGGTTTTCCATTGCCGGCGAAGGTGGAGATGACGCCGGATTTCATGTCCACGCGGCGAATGGTGTGCGTGGACATGTCCGAAATGTAGAGCGCGCCGTCGGGACCGAAGCGGATTTCGTGCGGCTTGTTGAGTTGCGCCTGCACCGCCGGGCCGCCGTCCCCGCTGTAGCCGGGCGTGCCGTTGCCCGCCACGGTGGTGATGATTCCCCTGGCGTCGATGCGACGGACGACATGGCCGGTGAATTCGCAGACATAGAGCGCGCCGTCGGGACCGCGCACGATGCCGAACGGGTTGTTCAGCTGCGCCTGGAGTGCGGGGCCGCCGTCTCCGCTGTAACCCGCGGTGCCGGTCCCGGCGATGGTCTTGATGGTGCCCGCATGGACGCCGGTCAGGGTCAGGGAGAGAATGGCAAGGAGTCGAATCATGCGCCAACGCTGCGACCGCGGTCCGTTCGCTCAACGCCGGGAACATCCGTGTTGCCGTGGCGCGCCGCGGCGGCGGAGGCGGGGTGACGAATCGTCATCCCTGGCGCTGGCGGATTTCATGGATGGCCCAGCGGGCGTGCTCGGCGACCAGGGCATCCCCGCCGGCAGCGGCGGCTTCGAGGGACGGCAGATCGGCGGTGGTGCCGGTGTTGCCGAGGGTCACGCAGACATTGCGAAGGAATCCGGGACGCTTGAGCCGCCGGATGGGCGACCAGCGGAAAAGGGCGCGAAACCCGTCGTCATCCAGCGTCAGGAAATCGCGCAGCCGCCAGTGCGTCACATAAGGCCGCGCCGCAAAGGCGGCCTCGCGGGATTCCCTGGCAAAGCGGTTCCACGGGCAGGCGTCGAGGCAGTCGTCGCAGCCGTAAATCCGGTCGCCCAGGGCGCGGCGGAATTCCTCCGGGATGGAGCCCTTGTGCTCGATGGTGAGGTAGGAAATGCAGCGCCGGGCGTCCACCTGATGCGGCGCGGTGATGGCGCGCGTGGGACAGGCGGCGATGCAGCGCGTGCAGGTGCCGCAGCGGTCGCGCGCCGGCGGGTCCGGATCGAGTGTCAGGGTAGTGAGGATTTCGCCGAGAAAAAACCATGCTCCGAGCCGGGTGTGAATCTGCACCGTGCTCTTCCCGTTCCAGCCGAGTCCGGCGGCACTCGCCCAGTCCCGCTCCAGCACAGGGCCGGTGTCCACGTAGAGCCGCTGCGTGCCGCCCATTTCCGTCAGGGCGGCGGCGAGTTCGCGCAGTTTCGCATCCATGACGTCGTGGTAGTCGTCCCCGTGCGCATAACGCGCGATGCGCCCGCCGCCCGGCGCCCGTGCTGTTTCGCGGAAGTAATTCAGCGCCACCGTCACCACCGACTGCACACCGGGCAGCACTTCGCGGGGATCACAGCGGCGGCCGGGGGTCTTCGCCATGTAGTCCATGTCGCCGTGTTCCCCGCGCGCGAGCCAGTCCTTGAATTCCGGGGCGTGCGCCGCCGGACCGTGCACTGCGGCGATGCGGCAGTCGTCAAAGCCCAGCGCTGCGGCGATGGTCTTTATGTTCCGTGACTGAGGTGCGCTGTCGGGCGACTCCATGCAGGAGTGAAAACACGGGGCCGCAAGGAGGGATACCGGAATTCCGCGGTAATGGCTGATCCGCACAGGGGACTGTGCGGACCACCTGGACTGTGCGGACTACCTGGACTGTGCGGACCACCTGGACTGTGCGGACCACCTGGACTGTGCGGACCAACCGGGGCGATGGGGGCCGCTGCGACAAGGCGGACCGCTTACCTGAGGGGCATCAGGTTGCTGGAGGAACTGCTGTTGCCGCGGTCGCCCACTTTCAGATAGCGGTAATAAACCTCCAGCATCAGCGTGGCGAGACAGACGCGATAGACATCCTTGTCTCCGCCTGCGGCTCCCGTGCCGGCGGCGCCGACTTCACCGACGCTCTCGACTTTGTAGCTGCCGTCCTCGTTTTGGTTCTCGAGGATTTCCTTCTGGAACTGTTCGTTCCACACCTTCCAGGATTCACCGCCCTTTTGGAAAAGCGCCTGCGTGTCGTAATACCATGTGTAGAGATAGCAGTCGCTGTTCCATGAACGCGGCTCCTTCTTGATGTCATCCACGAGAAAGCGGATGCCTTTGTTGATCTTGCCGGTATTGCCCACGCCGAGCGTTTGCAGTCCGAGCAGCGCGGCACCTGTCAGGTTGTACTGATTGTAGTGGCTGCTCTTGTCCGGATTGCCGAATCCACCGTCCGCGGTTTGCTTGCTTTCGAGGTAGCCCTCCACTTTCTTGATGGCGCCCTGCAGGCCGGGAATTTTCAGATTCGTGTGCTTGGCGGCCTTGAGGGCCTGATACTGCCAGCCGGTGACGGAGAGGTCATTGCCGCCGTAGGGATCGTAGCCGATCCCGTCCTTGTAACCCCACGCGCCGCTGGGCGCCTGCTTGTTGATGATGATCAGCGCGCCCTTTTCAAAGCTCTCGCGCAGGCCCGGAATCGGCTTGGTGCCGAGCTTGGAGAAGGAATACATTTCGCCCATCGCATAGGTGGCGATGCCGTGTTCGTAAGTGCTGCTGATGACCGCGGGCTTCTCCGAATAGATGCCGTCGAAGGGCGCTTTGTTCTTGGCGGACAGCTCCATCAAATACATCAGGCCCTTGGTGACGGTCTCACCATAGACCGGCGATTCCGGCGTTTCGCAGTGACCGAGATAAGCGAGGAGCGCCAGTCCGGTCATGCCGCCCTTGTGACTTTCGCCCCAGCTGCCGTCCTTGTTCTGCTTCGTCTGGAGCCACTTCAAACTTTTCTTTACCGCGGCCTCGCACTGATCGTTGCCGCCGTTCTCGCGCATTTTCTGCGAGCGCTCCGCCGGCGAACAGCGGCTGCGCAGCACCGGAGGCAGGGCGATGAAGCCCGCGCCGCGGCCGGGACCCCAGCCGCTGCCGATACCGCTGCCGACGCCCGTCCCCTGACCACTCCCGCGTCCGCCGCCCTCGCCGGTGCCGAGACCGCCGCCGCCCATTTGCACCATGGTGAGTGCGGGCATTTGCGTCATGTTGCTGGAGACATTGGGAATGGCGATGCTGCTCTGCGCCACGGAGGCGAGTTTCATGCGCGGCTGCGAGTGCGTCACCGTGCGCTGCTTTTTCAGCGCGAGTTTTTCACCGCCGCCGCCTCCCCCGCCGCCGCCCGGCAGAAACTCCGGCTCCGGCACCTCCTGCAGGCCCTTGTAATCGAAGAAGATCAGGAAAATCGCGATGATGGCAAAAACGGCGTGCAGGATGATGCTGACCGTGAGCGAGCCGCCGCCAATCTTATGCCAGTAGCCCTGCCGCTGCGGTTCCTCCTGCTCCACGTACACCGTCTCGACGGGCTCGTCGGCATACATCTCCTCGTGGTAATCCGGTCCGGGTGGTGGCTGGTTCATGGCTTGGGGTGGTTGCGGCATGGGACGCCGGGATGGCGCAAATTCTTAGGTTTCATTTCCGAAAGGGAAAGCGAATTCATTTTTTGGCGGCGACGGGCACTTTGAGCAGGCGAAAGACCACGCCTTTGCTCGAAGTGCGGACCTCGAGAATGACAGCATCGCCCGGCCGCGCTCCCCGGATGTAAGCGGCCGCCTTCTCCTCGGGCACGGCCGGCCCGTTGTCCGGTCGCGCCTCCGGAGCCGTCACGACGATGGTCATGCCCTTGAGCGCGTCCGGCTTCGGGGCCTTGTTGTTGCCGGCATGCGGCTCAGCTTTGACCACCTTGACCTGCATCTCCGCTTTGGCCGCATCCATCGACACCACTGAGCCCTTCACCTTTCCCTGAAATCCCTGCACCTCCGCCGGCAGCGTCCCCTCCTGAGCCGCCGCCGGAAGGGCCGGAAGCATCAGGCAGATCAACAGAAGACGCAGCGGGGACAGGTTCATGGGCATCGAAGCGGCGGGAATTACACCGGGGTTGATACCACTTTCCCTGGCCCGCGACAAGGCGGCACCGGCGTGCCCGGTGTTTCATTTCCGGAAGATAAAAAACTTCCGGCAGGCGAAATTGATCAGCACGTTGGGCAGGACGAAGCCGGCGAACGCGGCCCACGTCGGCCAGTGCAGACTGCGGATGATCCAGTCCTGCACCGCCGCGCCGCCGAGAGCGCCGGGAGCATTGACGAGGGTGAAGAACAGATACTCCGCCACCGGCGCATGACGTCCCGGCGTGAACACCCAGCGCCGGTTGAGCAGCCACGCCGTGGTATTTCCGAAGAGCAGCGCGATGACCGTGTTGATGAGCGCGTGATTGGCCCGCACCGCGTGGTCCGCCACATTCGATTCCAGCGCCGGCAGCACCCAGCGCGACAGACTGAAGAATACCACGGCCTGGACCACGAACGCCGCCACTCCGCACAGCCCGTATTTGAAAAACTGAATCGCCGGATGCACCTCGCGGCTGTGCAGCGCCGCGAGGATCGTGCGCCGGTCGTTGTCGCGGAGAAAGCGGAGCAGCTGGCGGAACCGGGAGAGCATATGTCAGGACCAGGCGGGATATTTCGCCTGCCACACCTGGCGGGCCATGACGATGTCCTCCGCTTTGCGGCTGGGACTGAGTTCCCAAACCAGCGGCGCCCGGTGCGGCACCAGCGGCAGCAGGCGGTCGTACTCCACACTGCCCTGAAACGGAACCCGGTGATCGCGCTGCGGCCACTGCACGTCGTGCAGGTGGCAGCCGAGCAGGCGCGGCGCGGCGGACGAGAGCCATTCGTGGTGGTCGAGCAGACCCAGATTGGCCTTGAGCTGGACGTGCCCGAAATCATGCCAGTATCCCACCCACGGCGGCGGGAAATCATGGAGAATGCCGAGCATCTCGCGTTCGCTGGGCACCTGTTCATAACTGCTCCGGCTTTCCACCGCCACGGGCACTTTCATTTTCTCCGCGGTCTGCGCGATGATCTCCAGCGCCTTGCGCGCGCGGCCGCAGTAGAAGCGGCCGAGCGACTCCCGGCGTTTGATCATTTTGAGCTTTCGCTTCACATACTCCGGCGTGTTTTCCAATCCGTCCGCCACCATCTGCGTGAGTTCTTTGCTGATCCTTTTCATGGGCACTGTGCCGAGATGCAGCACGACGTATTTGGACGCGAACTCCGCAGCGAACTCGACCGTCTTCAATGTCAGGGCGAGGGCGCGGTCGCGCTCGTTAGGGCGGTGACTGGTGAACTCGTAGGCATCCGGCGCATCGATCATCACCTCCACCGGCGACGGGCAGAAATTGTGCACGCCGCTGACTTTGACCCGGCCGTCGGCGAAGGCGCGTTTGATGCCCGGCAGCAGCGAAACCTTCAGCCCGTGGCTGATCTCGATGGTGTCGAATCCCAGTGCGAGAATTTCGTCCACCATGGCCTCGCCGTCCGTGTGGCGGCCGCTGTTCCAGCAGGTCGAAAAGGAAAGCATGGCGGCAAAATCAGGGCCTGCCGTCCCCATGCGAGGGGTAACCACCTATCATGCGAACCGCGGAGCGGTTCCCCTGTGCCATGCGAACGTCGGCGCGGTTCTCCCATGTTATGCGAACCGCGGAGCGGTTCCCCCATGAATAGCCGGGGGTGAAGCGCAGCGGAACCCCCGGAGCCGCCACCGAACGAACATGAACCCTGAAGGGGTTCGCCAATGCGCGGAACCCACGCCCGGGAGTCAGGCCTACCCCTCCGGGGTAGAGGCTGTAATTCGCTGGCGAGTCCGGGGGTTGAAACCCCCGGCTATTCATGGGAGAACCGCTCCGCGGTTCATTCCAATGATCTTTCTCGCCCCCCGTTTTGTCCGTCGGCGGATGCTGGTGACGCACGATCATTTCTCCTTCTTCTTGTCCGTCAGGTTCTTCTTCACCTGCGCGGGATCGCTGGTGGGCAACTGACATTCGCTGCCGGTGCAAACATAAGCCGCGGGCTTGCCGTTCACCGGTTTCATGTCGCGGGCCATTTCCTCCACGGGACCGGCCGTGCCGAGGATGACTCGGTGCGGCTGGTAGATGCGGTGCGCGGCGGCGAGCAGTTTTTTCGCATCGTCCCCTTCCCCGGCGATGACGGCGCGGAACGGCTCGCGCGACGCAAACGCCGCGGCTTTCAGCATCAGCGGGACAGCGTGAGGGTTTTCGGTGAGCTGGTTGTGGAACGCCTTCAGCGAAGCCTCCGCCGCGTCGCGGAATTTCTGCTGCTCCGTGATTTTATGCAGCCGCAGCAGAGCGAGGATCGCGACACTGTTTCCGCTCGGCTCGGCACCGTCGTAGTCGTCCTTCACGCGGAAGATGAGATCCTTCGTGCCGGTGCTGGTGTAAAACCCGCCGGCTTTGGGATCGCCGAATTTTTCCATCAGTCCCTCCGCGAGCGCGACGGCGAACTCCAGCACCGCGGGGTCGAGCGTCGCCTCGTAAAGGTCCACGCAGCCGTTCAAATAGAAAGCGTAGGCGCTGAGCAGTTGCGTGCTGTCACGCTCGCCGTCGCGCCAGCGGTGATAGAGCGTTTTGGTTTTCGCATCCCACATCGTCGTCTTCACAAAAGCGAAGTTCTTCTGCGCCGCGGCCAGGGCCTCCTTGTGGTCGAGAATGATCCCCGCCCGCGCCATGGCGCCGAGCATGAGGCCGTTCCACGAGGTCAGGACTTTGTCGTCGAGATGCGGCCGCACGCGTTTGGCGCGCACGTCGAAGAGCTTTTGCTTCACCGCCGCGAGCCGCGCGGCGTCGGCTTCGCTGAGCTTCGCCTCCGGCTTCACGACGCTGAGCACGTTTTGCTTCTTCAGCGGCTCGGGATGGCTGTGATCTTCAAAATTCCCCTCCTCCGTCACGCCAAAGTATTCACAGGCCCACGCGCCGTCTTCAGAGCCCAGCAACTCCATGAGTTCCTTCTTCGTCCAGCAGTAGAACTTGCCCTCGTGGCCTTCGCTGTCCGCATCTTCGGCGCTGTACCAGCCGCCGTCCCTGTGGGTCATGTCGCGCAGCAGGTAGCGAATCACATCGCGCACCACATCGTGATAGCGCGCGTCGCCGCTGACCAGGCCGGCGTCGAGATACAGGTCGATCAGCTGCGCATTGTCGTAGAGCATTTTCTCGAAATGCGGCACCAGCCACTTTTCGTCCACGCTGTAGCGCGAGAAGCCCCCGCCGATCTGGTCGTAAATCCCGCCCGCGGCCATCATGCGCAGCGTGTGCAGCACCTTTTCCTTCGCGGTGTCGTCCCCGCTGTGTTGTGCGGCCAGCAAAATCAGGCCGGGCACATGCGGCTGGGGAAACTTCGGCGCCTTGCTGAAGCCGCCCCACTGCGGGTCGTAGCCTGACGCAAATCCCTTCGCCGCAGCCTGGAGCAGGTTTTCCGGCAGCTTCGCATCCGCACCGCCGGCCTTGCCCTCGTTCATGAACTTCTCCAGCTCTTTGGTGATCCCGTCGGCGTCGCTTTCGATGCCTTTGCGGTTCTCTTTCCAGAGATCGTCCACCTTCTTCAGCGTGAAGATGAACTTGTCTTTGGGAAAATAAGTGCCGCCGAAGAACGGTTTGCGGTCCGCGGTCATGAACACATTCAGCGGCCAGCCGCCGCCCATCTGCATCGCCTGCATCGCCGTCATGTAAATGCTGTCCACGTCCGGCCGCTCCTCGCGGTCGAGTTTGATGGCCACGAACTTTTCGTTGATGACCTTTGCCACGTCTTCGCTCTCGAACGATTCGCGTTCCATGACGTGGCACCAGTGGCAAGTGCTGTAGCCGATGCTCAGCAGCACGGGCTTGCCCTCTTTCTTCGCCTTCTCGAACGCCTCGTCGCCCCAGGGATACCAGTCCACCGGATTGAACTGATGCTGGAGCAGGTAGGGTGATTTCTCTTTGGCGAGACGGTTGGGTTTCTTGTCGGCGTTCACGGCGTTCGGGGGATCGGCTGCCGCGGCGACGGCGGATAGCAGCGCGAGAAGGAAGGAGGCGGGGCGTATCATGGAAGGAGTGCTCAGTTCTCAGTGCTCAGTATGACAGTCACTGAATACTGAGCACTGCGCACTGAGCACCCTCCTTAGAAACGCAAACGGCGTCCGGCCAACGGAAAGTCATTCCGCTGCGGCGGACCCGGGCTTTCCCCGTTTGACACCCGGGAGCGTGCGCGTTTAGCCCGCGAGGGATATAGAGCATTCCGCTCTGCACACCTTTATGACCGACTCTATATCCCTCGGCCTGAGTTTTGACGACGTTCTCCTCGTTCCGCAGCTCAGCGCCATCCTCCCGGGCGAGACTGACATCGCCACCAGCCTCGCGCCTTCCCTGCCGCTGAACATTCCCGTGCTCTCCAGCGCCATGGACACCGTGACCGAAGCGGAACTGGCCATCGCGCTGGCCCGCGAAGGCGGACTCGGCGTGATCCACCGCAACCTGCCGGTGGAGAAACAGGCCGAGCACGTCGCGCGGGTGAAGCGTTCGGAAAACACGGTCATCGACAATCCGTTCACCGTCACGCCCGACATCACGCTGGGCGAATTGCTGCACATCATGGACCGGAGAGGCGTCGCCGGGTTTCCGGTGGTGGATGCCGAAGGGAATCTGACCGGCATGGTGACGAGCCGCGACGTTTGGTATGTGGCCGACGAATCCGCGCCCGTGCGCAGCGTGATGACGCCGCGCGAACGACTGGTGACAGCGCCGAACACCACGACCCTGGAAGCCGCGCGCGCCATTCTCTACCAGCACCGCATCGAAAAGCTCCCGCTCGTGGACGCCGCCGGCAAACTGACCGGCATGATCACCACCCAGGACATCAAAAAGCGCGAGCAGTTCACCAATGCCGCCAAGGACGCCAAAGGCCGCCTGCGCTGCGGCGGCGCGGTCGGCGTGGGACCGGATTTCGATGAACGCGCGGCGGCCCTGGTGGAAGCGGGAGCGGATGCGCTGTTCATCGACGCCGCGACGGGCCACACCTCGCGTGTCATCAGTGTGGTGAGGACGCTGAAATCGAAATTCAGCGGCGTGCCTATTGTCGCCGGCAACGTGGTGACCGCCGAGGGTGCGAAGGATTTGATCGAAGCCGGCGCCAGCGCGGTGAAGGTCGGTGTCGGTCCCGGGAGCATCTGCACCACGCGCGTCATCAGTGGTGTCGGCGTGCCGCAGTTCACCGCCATCCAGCAAGTGGCCTCGTATGCGCGCGAACGCGGCGTCGCCATCATCGCCGACGGCGGCATCCGCTATTCCGGCGACATTGTGAAAGCACTCGCCGCCGGCGCGGACTGCGTCATGCTCGGCAGCATCCTCGCCGGAACTTCGGAAAGCCCCGGCAGCATGGTCAACTACCAGGGCCGTACGTTCAAAGAATACCGCGGCATGGGCAGCGTGAAAGCGATGCGTCAAGGCAGCAGCGACCGCTACGGCCAAAACGCCAGCGGCAAACTCGTCGCCGAAGGCGTGGAGGGCCGCGTCCCCTACAAAGGCCCGCTGCGCGATGTCGTTTTCCAGCTCACCGGCGGTCTGCGCAGCGGCATGGGCTATCTCGGCGCCGCCACCCTCGAAGACCTCCGCACCCGCGCCAGTTTCGTCCGCATCACCGCGGGCGGCCTCAAGGAAAGCCACGCGCACGATATCGTGGTGACGGAGGAGCCGGTGAATTATCAGACGATGTGAGAAGGTGTGATCGTGCTCAATTTTCAGTTCTCAGTGCTCAGTGGACTGACGACTCAGCACTGAGCACTGAGCACTTCCCCAACCCAACTCCCAACTATCCGAATCATGGTCGAAGCACACATCCAATACCAGGGCGATCTGCGCTGCGTCGCCACGCACGGCCCCAGTCTAACCGCCATTGAGACCGACGCGCCCGTGGACAACACGGGCAAAGGCGAGCGGTTTTCGCCCACCGATCTCGTCGGCACCGCGCTGGCGACGTGCGTGTTGACGACGATGGCCATCGCGGCGCGGCGCAAGGGTCTGGAACTTCCCGGCATGACGGCGGCGGTGCGCAAGCACATGAGCACCGAGCCGCCGCGGCGCATTGCAAAGCTGGAGGTGGACGTGACCATTCCTCTGCCGCCGGATCATCCGGAGCGGGCCTTTTTGGAAGCCGCGGCCCACGGCTGCCCGGTGCGGAGGAGTCTGCATCCCGACACAACGGTGGTGGAATCCTTCACCTGGCAGGGCTGAAACCCCGGCGCGGGCCCGGCGTTACCAATTGTCCCGCCGGCGTGTCAGTTTGAGCCGGAGATTGTGCCGTCGTGCCCCACCGGGCGGGCCGCCAGACGTGACAGCGCGGCATTTTCCCGGTTCAAAACGGGCGGAACGGGGTGTGGCACGGTTTAGGCAGAGAGAGTGCACGTGGCCGCTTCACCGGCCCGTGCAACATCCAAACCAAACAACCACCAACCTCATTCGACACACTATGAACGCACTCACCAGCTACACTCCCCTCCGCGAATTCAGCCTCTTCCCGAGCCGTTTCGCCAGTCTTGCCGATGCCCTTTTCGGTGAGAGCCGCTCGGAAGCGAAAGGCTGGACGCCGGCGGTAAACGTCACGGAAGACGAACACGGCTATCAGATCTCCGCGGAGCTTCCCGAAGTCCCGACCTCCGATGTCAAAGTCGTCGTCCGCGACGGCGTGCTCACCCTCAAGGGCGAGCGGAAGAGCGAGAAGAAAACCGAAGGCACGAAATACCATCTCGTGGAGCGCACCTACGGCAGCTTCCAGCGCAGCTTCACCCTGCCGAAGGACGCCGACGGCGATAAAGTGAGCGCCGACTTCAAGGACGGCGTGCTCAAGGTCTCCGTGCCCAAGCGCGAAGAAGTGAAGCCCAAAGAGATTGAGGTGAAGGTGCGGTAATACAGGGTGCCGCACCAGCGCCGGCGGGCACGGCAGAACCCGCCGGTGCAAGACCAGGGGCCGGTCCGGTGTCATCCGGGCCGGCCCTGCGATTGTACCCGGGTGAATGACGCGACGCCTGAACAGAAGCCAGCGGAGGAAGCAGAGATTGAATACCCTGCCCAGATGGCGGCCTTCACCCGCCGGGCAGGAACCCGCCTCCCTGCGTTTCAGCTGTTATTCCCGGAGCCTCTGCTCTCTCTGATTCCTCCAGTTCAACTTTAAAAGGGAAATAGAACCACGGATGGACCCTGATGAACACGGATACTCAGCAAGTTGTGTTCACGGGAATCCTCCTCCGGGGAGTGAATCCGAATTCATGCGTCAATCCGTGTGAATCAGTGTCCATTTGGCTCATCAGTTAAGATGAAATGTTCGCCGGTTTGCCTGCGCTGTCTCCGCTGATACCGGTTCCCTTCGGTCGGCTGCGGTTTTCTTCCTCTGCATTTTCCTTTTCAGCGCCTCAGTAGTGAAAAGTGGACATGTTTGCGACGATTTTGCCGCCCCAACGGGGCCGACACACCAAAGCCCGGGGCAAACGAGGAACGAGTGCAGCCCCGGGTGACGTGCCCACAATGTCAGGCAGCCCAGCCCTGAATGGGCGGGACAAATTCCCCCGCCCCGGGTGGTGCCCCGCCCTGTCAGGGCTGAGACAAAAGGTGACTGGTTACCCGGGGCTGCGCTCCTGCGTCGCTGGCCCCGGGCTTTGGTGCCTGGCCCCGTTGGGGCCGCTTGGCTCCGGCCTCGCCGGGTTAGCTTCAATTCCCTTCCCGTTTTCAGAATTACCGGATCACCAGCCGCGCTCCCGGACGAATCAGCAGGGGCAGACGCACCGCATCCCAGTTCGCAAAACGGATACAGCCGGCACTTTCACTGCGCCCGATCGTGTGCGGGGTCGCCGTGCCGTGGAGCCCGATGCCGTTGCGGCTCGTGCTCGTCCAGATGATGCCCACGGGGCTGTTGGGGCCGATGGGCAGTTGATAGTATTCGTCGCTGCGCTTGCCCTCTTCGAGCATCGATTTGTCCCAGCGGAACTCCGGCGTGCTGACCATGCCGGTGATTTTCCATTCGCCGAATTTGATGAACTTGGGCCGCCCCGGCGTGATCGGAAAACTGGCGAAGGGCTTGTTCTGCTCGTTGAAGAAGATCGCCACGCGCGCGCGCACATCCACCACCACGGAACGCGCCCCCTTCGCGGGATCGTTGCTGAATTTGTGATGCTTCGGCCATTTCTCGATCTTGAAGGGCGTCACGTTGGGAACCTTCAGCGTGTCGCCGGGGTCCAGCTTGCTTAAATTCTGATCCTTGTTCAGCCAGGTGAGGAACGGCTCGCTGGTGTGGAAGCGCTCGCTCACAAATTCCAGCAGCGTGCGGTAGCCGAGATACTTGGTTTTCGCCTGCTCCTGCGGTTTGTAGGGCAGCGAGGGCGTGAGATACTTCAGATCGTTGGGGTGAATCGTATAAGTCGTGTACGGCTCCGGCACCGCCCGGGTTGCCGCCGTGATGAGCGGATACCAGTTGCCCACGTCGATCCCGCGCATCTGATTGAAAACCGAGACCGCCTTCTTCCCGAACTCGCCGATGCGCCCGTCGATATATCCCGGGCCGTTCATTTTTTCATCGAGGTAAATCTGAATGCGCACCACGGTATCGACCTCTTTTTCGTCCGGCTGCGGCGCGAACTCCCCGACGGTCACCTCCGGCTCCGGCAGCTGCCTGGGCTCCTGCAGGACCGGCTCCGGGGGCGGGGCCGGCGCGGGAGCAGTCGCATCCGGCGCCGGTTTCGCTTTCGGCACAGAGGACTCCGTTTTCGCATTCGGCGTCGCCGCAGGCTCCGCCGCCGGCTTCGCTTTCGGGACTGCGGGCTCAGGTTTCGGCGCCGGCGCCGCTTTCGGTACTGCAGGTTCATCCACCGCCCGCGCCTTCGGAGGAGCATCCTGAGCTGTGAGGGAAAACGGCAGTATAAAACAGGCGAGGAACAGTCGGTGAGTCATGGTTTTTCCGGCGACGGGGGAACTGGTCGAACCGCCGGATGCCCGCCATGTATGGCACAGGTTTCAGAAATGAAAAGCCCCCGGCGGATGGATTTACACCGGCCCGCGGCGCCCTTCCCCGCTGGACAATCAGCGGAGGTCACGCATTTCCCGCCATGCGCGACGAATCCATTTCTCTTCTGAAGGAACTCACCGAAGCCCACGGCGTGCCGGGCTCGGAAGATGCGGTGCGCGCCATCTTCCGACGCCGTCTCGACGGCTGCGGCGCGTTCTCCACCGACAAACTCGGCAGCATCGCGTGCGAACGCGCTGGCGGCGGGCCGCGCGTGCTGGTGGCGGGGCATTGTGATGAGGTGGGCTTTGCGGTGCAGAACATCACGCCGCGCGGTTTTCTGAAAATCACCGGCCTCGGCGGCTGGTGGACGCACACCATGGTGGCCCAGCGCGTGCGCGTGCTGACTCGCAGCGGACGCGAAATTTTGGGCCTCATCGGAAGCACGCCGCCGCATTTCCTGACGGATGCGCAGAAGGACAAACTGATGACGATGGACCAGCTGGTCATCGACATCGGCGCGTCGAGCCGCGAGGAAGCGGAATCATGGGGCGTGACCCTCGGGGACCCGGTGGCGCCGTTCAGTGAGTTCACGCCGCTCGCCAATCCTGACATGTTCGTGAGCAAGGCCTTCGACAACCGCTGCGGCGTGGCGGCGGCCATTCACTCCATGCTGCTGCTGCGAACCGAATCGCTGCCCGGCACGCTCATCGCCGCCGGTTCGGTGCAGGAGGAAGTAGGCTGCCGCGGCGCGCAAACACTTGGCTCCCTGACCAAACCCGACGTGGCGCTCGTCATGGAAGGCACGCCCGCCGACGACACCCACGGCAACGACCTTGCTGACAGTCAGGGCAGGCTGCGCGGCGGCGTGCAAATTCGCATGCTCGATCCCACCGCCATCATGAACCGCCGGCTCGTGCAGTTCGTCGCCGGCACGGCGAAGGCGGAGGGCATTCCGCACCAGCTGGCCGTGCGGAAAAGCGGCGGCACCGATGCGAAGAGCTTCCAGTTCACCGGCACCGGGGTGCCTTGCGTGGTGCTCGGCGTGCCCGCCCGCTACATTCACAGCCACAACAGCATCATCGACATCACGGATTATGAGGCCGCCGTGCGGCTCGTCTGCGCCGTCGTCCGCAAACTGGATGCTGCGGCTGTGGCCGGGCTGACGGACTGGCAATCTGCCTGGCAGGCGGAGCGCGAAGTTGCACTTCGCTCTCCTCGACAAGCTTGATTGATTGAGACGGGCGAAGTGCAACTTCGCGCTCCGCAGCAGCGTCATCCTCGCTGAATTCCATCACTAGCCGCCCGCCACCACGCGGATGATTTCCAGCACATCGCCCTCCGCCAGTTCCGTGGCCGGAAAATCGCGCGGGAAAATCGCCGTCCCGTTCCGTTCCACCAGCACCGGCTGCCCCGCGAGCCCGAGCGCTTCCAGCAGCGCCGCGACACTGCTGTTCGCGGGCACTTCCCGGGCCTGACCGTTGAGTTTGATGGTGATCGTTTGCGGCATGGGAACGATCCATGAGTCCGTCCGGCGGCTGCGCCAGCGGGCTTTTCCGTTCCTGTCGCGCGCGGGGCTGACTTCCCCTGGCAGCGTGCGAATTCGCTGGCACCGTCGCCGCATGAAAGCCCCCGTTCTCCGTCTGATGTGCTGGTTTCTGTTGGGCGTGCACGTCACCGGCGCGGAGGACGACGGATTGAGCGAAGCCGCGCGGGCGCAATTGCAGCGCGACAAGGTTCTCATCGGGGAGCGGGAGTTCCGGCAAAGTTTCGAACCCTACATCAACAACAAGCTGCCGGTGTTCATCACCTCGGATGCAGTGCTCAATGCTTTCCACATTCTATTTGAGGAATCGTTCGCCCGCATGGAGTCGGCGAATGTGCCGCGGTTGGAGGCGCTGTTGGAGCGTCTCGCGAAGGCGCTGCCGCAGGCGGTGGCGGAACTGAAAGGCGCGGACAAATTGAAGACGAAGGCGGCGCAGCGTGCAGAGATCATGGTGAAGACGGCGCTGCGCCTGCTGGGCCGCCCGGCAGCTGGCTCTGGCAAGGCAGTGGAACAGATCATCGCCGCGCAGGTGAAGGAGATCGAAGCGGCGTCCGGCACACGGAAACCGGAATGGCTCGGCCCGCCCGACGACGGGTTTCAGGCGCTCGATTTCACGCGCTATGCCCCGCGCGGATTCTACGACCGCTCGGCGCGGATGCAGCGCTACTTCCGCGCCGTGTCGTGGCTGCAAAGTGTGCCGTTTCGGGTGGAGAAGGACGAGGAATTCCTGGCGGCGCTGCTGCTGGGGCGGGCTCAGGGCTATGGGCAGCCGGAACGCAGGCGCTGGCCACTTGCCAATGAGCAGGAGTTTATTGATGCCTGGCTCGAATTGTTGCCGGGGCGCGCAGATTATGATCTGCGCGAGATGGTGGAGGCCGCGTGGGATTTGGATTCATTCGATCTGCATGAGGACAGCGATCTTCAAGCCCGCCGGGAAAGGATCCAGAAGGGCCACGCCGATGAATACTCCCACATCAACGATCTGTTTCGCCTGCCACCGCGAGTGGCGAGCCGATCCGGAGAGCAGCAGTACCGCATTCTGCCGGCGGCAGCGCTGCCGGATGCCGTGATGTTTCAAAATACGAGCCACCTGCCGAAGATAGAGACGCAGCGATATCCGCACACGCTGGAGGTCGCGGCGGCGCTGGGTTCCTCTCTGGCCAAAGAGCATTTGCGAACGGAACTGCCGGCGAAAGTTTGGAACGAAGTGGAGCCTGCGATTCAATGGATGGCGCAGCATGAGCGAAGCGCGTCGCTCTACGATGAGTATTTGAGCTGCTTGCGTGAACTGGTGGATGTGAGCGATCCATCGGCGCCTGCATTCATGCGCGGCGAGGCGTGGCGGCGGAAGTCCTGCCAGGCGGTGCTGGCCTCGTGGGCGCAGATGCGGCACACGCTGCTGCTGCAGGCAAAAATAGTGCAGTCTTATCTCGGCAGCACTGTTTGTCCGCCTGGCTTTGTGGAGCCGGAGCCGGAGTTCTTTCGCCGGCTTGGAGAACTGTCTTTGCGCTGCATGGCGTATTTCAGCGAAGGAGGCGGCAGCGACGACAACTCGGAAGCATTCATTTTGGAGGAACTGCAGGAAGCGCACGACGCTTTGGTTTTACTCGAACAAGCTGACGGCGAATGGAAGGGAGACGCAGAGAGGCGTGCCGTCAGCCGCGCCTGCTGGCGGGTGGGGAATCTGAAGACCATTCCAAGTGTTCCGCCACTCCCTGAACGCGCCGAAGGTGAAAACGAGAATGTGTGGCAGAAGAAGGTTTTGGCCTATCGTCATGCTCTCGTTCAGTGGTCCGCCGGTGTCAGGGCGACAATGGAAGGCCTGATCAGTGACTTGAAGTCTTCGGATGCGGCAAAACGCATCGCACTGCTTTCGGGTTTTCAAAAGCACGCGGATGCGATCTCCCTCACTTCGCGCTGGCAGGGCTTGATTCAGATCTGTTCCCGGGCGCAGAGCATCGCGCACTTTCAGTTGCGGGAAACTGAACTGGCGGCTGAGCAGAAGGAGTTCATCACCAGCTTCGGCATCAAACTCGCGCAGGCGATGTTCTACGACGGCAATTCCTACATCCGGCCCCGCGACGATGCGCCGCGCGTGGCGGACGTTTTCAGCGCGGCTGTCGAGGGCGGCGCCTGGAATCACCTGCACGCCGGCATCGGCAGGCCGCGCATTCTCTACGTGCTCTATCCGTGGGCCGGCGACGAAGTGCTCTGTGTGGGTTCGGTGCTGCCGTACTACGAATTCAAACACGGCCCGGATCGCCTGACTGACGAGGCGTGGCGCGTGCGGTTGAACGAGAACCCGCCTCAGTCGCCGGCGTGGATCAAGCCCGTTTCGGATCCGGGGAAGTAGCTTTCATTCTCCGCGGATCATCTTATCCACCGCTGCAAAGATATCGGGGTGGGTCGGTTCGGCGGAGATGCGGGCCTGTCGCGCGGCAAAATCCGGCCATTTCGGCTTCTTCCTGGCAGGCGCGGCCGGTTCGGCCTGGATGCGGAACCGGGTGCCGTCAGGGCGGCGGACGATGACGCCTCCTTCCGCCTTCGCTTTGTCGAGGACGGCGGCGGTGCGGCGCTGGAGTTCGCGGGCGGTGACGGTGGACATGCCTCATCAGTAGCCTCCGGGTGTGATCGGGTCAAGATGCGGCAGCGTGAAGTTGCCCTTCGCCGCCGGCCCCGGCCATGGGAAGCAGGGGCAAAGTGCGGTTCCCTGGCCCTCATTTTCCCGCAAGAAAAAATTAGCCAGCGCGGAAATTCCAGTCACACTGCCGGGTGCGCGGCAGCGGTGACTTTGAACCATTGACCCTGCGGCGTTGTCGGAGGGTGGTGGTCCGGTCTCTGCTGCACAAGCCCATCAACTCCAACCCTGCCTCACTTATGAATGGTTCCCATCCGCTACCGCCGGTGTTGTCCTCAAAACTCGCGGAGTTCCGGCGCCGCGTCTGGATCATCAAACTGGCCGAGGGCATACTCGCGGCGGCATTCGGTCTCGCGATTTCTTATCTGCTCGTGCTGGGGCTGGATCGCCTTGTCAATACGCCGGCATGGCTGCGCGGGCTGTTTCTATTTGCCGGAGCCCTGGTGCCGGGACTGGGCCTGCCGCTGAAATGGCACAAGTGGGTGTGGCGTCAGCGGCGGCTGGAGGACGCGGCGCGGCTGCTGCGGCACAAGTTCCCGCGGCTCGGCGATCAGCTGCTCGGCATCGTGGAACTGGCCAAAGAGGACAGCAAACTGACCGGCCGCAGCGAGCGGCTGGTGCAGGCGGCGATGGCGCAGGCGGACGAGGCGGTGAAGGATCAGGATTTCCGCAATGCCGTGCCGCGCGCGAAGCACCGCCAGTGGGGCTGGGCGGCGGCGGGCGCTGTGGCGGTGGTGGTGGCGGGCTTTGTCACGATCAATGACGCGGCCCGGAATGCTTTCGTGCGCTGGCTGATGCCGTGGAAGGCCACGGAACGCTACACCTTCGCCCGCATCCAGGAATTGCCGAATCCGCTGGTGGTGCCGGAGGCAGAGTCGTTCACGCTGCCGGTTAGCCTGACGAAGGAGTCAAAGTGGACGCCGGAGAAGGCGACGGGCAGCATCGACGGCCAGCCGGAGATTTCCGCGGCGCGCCATGACGCGGCCTACGCGCTGGCATTCCCGCCGCAGAAGAAGGACACCGAAGTCTTCGTAAAAGTCGGCGACGTGCGCGAGACCATCACCCTCCAGCCGCGCCCGCGGCCGGAATTGAAGTCGCTTCAGGTAAAACTGAAGCTGCCGGATTATCTGCAATACAAGACCGAGCCGGTGACGGAAGTGCGCGGCGACACGGTCAGCGTGCTCCAGGGCGCGCAGGCGACGTTTGAGGCCGCAGCGAGCCGCGAACTGGTAAATGCGGAAATCGACGGCCAGCCGGCGAAGACCGAGGGCGATCGGATTATCAGCAACCCGCAGCCGGTGGACGGCGAGCGTTCGGTGAAGTTCGAGTGGAAGGACAACCTCGGCCTGACGGCGCGCGTGCCGCTGGTGGTGAAGGTGCAGCCGGCAGAAGATGAGGCGCCGAAAATTGCCGCGCGCCGCGAGACGCAGGAGCAGGTGGTGCTGGAGTCGGAAGTCGTGGTTTTTGAAGTCAGCGCCTCGGACGACTTCGGGGTGAAGCAGCTCGGCCTTGAGTGGAAAGGCATCGACGACGGCACGAAGCGGGAGAAGTCGGAGGGCAGCAAAGTCGCCGCGGCAGGAGCACCGGAGACGAAGAACGTGGAGGCGCGTGCGACCTTCTGCGCGACGCGCGAAGGCGTGCCGCCGCAGTCGCTGGAAGTCCGCGTGTGGGCCGAGGATTACCTGCCGGGCCGCGAGCGGAGCCGGAGCGCGAGCTTTGTCCTTCATGTGTTGAACAAGACCGATCACGCGCTCTGGGTGACGCAGCAGATGACCAAGTGGCTGGAGGCGGCGAAGGAAACCTACGAGCGCGAGCAGCAGCTCCATGTCACCAACAAGGAACTGCGCGCCATGAGCGCCGCCGACCTCGACCGCCCGGAGAACCGGCGCAAAGTGGCGGCTCAGTCCGCTGCGGAGAATGCCAACGGCGAGCGCCTCAACGCCCTGACCGATGCCGGCCGCAATCTGGCCGAGCAGGCGACGAAGAACGATGAGTTCGACGCTGCGCGCCTCGAGTCGTGGGCCACGATGCTGGAGTCGCTGAACGACATCGCGCAAAACCGCATGCCGAACGTGGCCGATCTGTTGAAGCAGTCGGCGGATGCGAAGGCGGACGCGCAGTTGGCGCAGAATTCCGGGAACAACGGCCAGCAGCAGCCGGGGCAGAAAGGTCAGGAATCGCAGTCACAGCAAAATCCGTCCGGCGATCAAAAGCCCGGCGATCAGCAGACCGCGCAGAACAACAGCGACAGCCAAGACAGTCAGTCGCAGCAGGCTCCGAAGGACGCCGTGCCGCAGGAGCAGGCCGGCGGAAAAACCGCGCCGCAGATTGCCAAAGGCGACATGAGCCCGTCCGGCAAGCCTTCGCCGGTGGATCCGAACGCCAAACAGCCGGAAAAAGCCCCGTCGATCAGCCTGACCGAAAGCACGATGAACAAGGCCGAGCCGGAAAAAGGACCGGACGGCAAACCCAAGCCGCCTTCCGCGGGCAAACTCGGGCTGCCCGGCAACGGCCTCGCCGCGGGACCGAAAAAGGACGGCGATGAGCCGCCGCCGGCGGAGTCGTCCGCGCAGGAGAATCTCGACCAGGGGATCAAGGAGCAGAAGGATTTGCTCGCCGAGTTTGCGCGGGTTTCGGACCAGTTGAGTGAAATCCTCGCCAGTCTGGAAGCGAGCACGTTCGTGAAGCGCCTCAAAGCCGCCTCCCGCGAGCAGCAGCAGCTGGCCGGTGCCATCAGTGAGAAGACGCTGGATGCCTTCGGCATCGTCCGCGAGCCGGCCCGCAAGTCGCTCGATGAAATCAAAGCGGAGGAGAAAAAGGAACTGGAGGAGAAAGTGACCGGCTTCGTGGAGAAACTCTTCGCCCGCCGCGAAGCACCGGCGCCGGCAAAACCGGCCGCGGCCCCGGCGGAAAAAGAGGCCCCGTTCGTCACCACCTACGCGCCGCTGGCCAGCAGCAGGGCGAAGACGCAAAGTGATGTCGTGAAAGTCATTCAGAGTGACCTCGAGGCCTATGCGCAGCGGAAACCGGATCAGTTCTTCAAGAAGGTGCTGGGAGAAATGAAGCAGACGAAGATCATCACAGAATTGAAGCGCGTGGGAGACCGTGCCGCGGACAATCTCAGCGGCAACGCCATCCACGGCGCGGAATACTGGGCGGACACGCTCGACCGCTGGGCCGAGGAGATGGTGAAAGCCGCGGGCCAGTGCTCCAACTGTTCCTCCTGCAGCGGCGACAGTCTGCCGCCGGAAATCATTTTGAAGGTCATGCAGGCGCTGCGTGATGAAATGAAACTCCGCGATGAAACCCGCGAGTTGGAAAACACCAAACCCGCCGTCGAAGAGGAGGAGTTCGCCACGCGCGCCCGCAAGCTCGGCACCGAGCAGGACCGCATCAAGGAACACACTGACACCGCGATCGGCGACATCGAAGCCATTCAGGGCGGACGGCAGAAATTCGGCAAGGAAATCGCGCTGCTCTCCCGGGTGGTGGAAGTGATGGACGAAGCTGCCGGCATTCTGCGCGAACCGGACACCGGCGCTCCGGCCATTGCCGCGGAAACCGAGGCCATCGAACTGCTGCTCGAAACCAAGCGGAACAATCCCAACGGCGGCGGCGGCGGCGGAGGCAATCCCGGCGGCGGAGGCAACGGCACCACCCGCAGCGCCGCGCTGGCCAGTCTCGGCCCCGGCGGCGATCCCAATGCCAATATCAAAGCCCGCCCCGTCGGCCAGGCCACCGGCCGCGCCGGCCGTGAGTTTCCGGAGGAATTCCGCTCCGGCCTGGACTCCTACTTCTCGAATCTGGAAGGCACCGGCAAGCCATGACCCGTCTCTGCGTCCCCGCATTGTTGACCCTGCTCGCCGCGGTGCCGCCTGCGGTGTGCGCCCAGGAACAGCCTGATGCCGCGCCGATCAAGGCGGCGGAGGAGAAAGCGGCGGAGGCGGCCGCAGCTCTGGCGAAAGCAGCGGTGGCGGCGGCGGAAGCTGCCATTGCCGAGGCGAACGCGAACGCGGGCAAGCCTGCTGCTCCCGCGGAACAGGCGAAAGAAGCCAAAGCCACGGACGCCAAACCGGCGGTCAGAGCCCTGAACCTCAAGCTGGCTCAGCCGCTCCTGCGCGCCCGTGTCGTGCAGCAGGTGCAGGTCCGCGCCGCGGCCGGAGCCGGAGTGGCGAATGACGCAGAGGACGAGGAGGACGGCGAAGACAAACCGGAGGCCCCCAAACTCAGCGACGAACAAAAGGCGGCGCTGGAGGAATTCTTCGAAAAGGCCTCTAAAATGAAGCGGAAGATGTTCGAGGGGCAGATGGAGACTGCGGTCAGGGAACTGGCGGAGGAGCAGAAGCTCGAACGCGAGGCCCGCAAGAAGCTCGAAGCCGGCACCGGCAAAGCGGTGGACGCCACCATGACCGCATGGGAAAAGGCGTTCCGGAAATACGTCGAGCAGCAGGCCGTGCAGGCGACCGCTGCGAACATCAAGGCATGGTCCGCGCAGTCGTGGTCGAATTACAATATCAATGCCGACCTCACTCCGCCTGCGGAGACCGAAGAGTGGAAAGCCGTGATCAAAGAGGTGCTCACCGCGGAGCAGATGACGGCGCGCGAAGCCGCGGCGAAAGCGGCGGAGGAGAAGTTCCAGAAGGACTTCGGCGACTATCTCGCGACCTGTGAGGGTCAGGCCGGCGATCAGATGTCGGCGGTGATTGACAGCGAGGTCGAGCGCATCGCCCGTTTCAGCAAGATCGACGACGAGCGCCGCAAAAAACTCAAGGCCGCCGGCGAGGAGGCCGTGAAGGAGTGCGTCAAGGCATGGCGCCGGAGGATGGAGAATCAGCTCAAGAGCATGGATGAGAAACAGCGCGAGCAGATGACTTCGCGCGGGGGCCGGATGAGCGTGAACCTGACGGAAACGGAGTTTCAGCCGAAAGAGCGGCAGGCATGGAAGGACGGACTGGCGCAACTGCTCACCGATGCCGAGCGCCAGTCGCTGGAGGACCGCTACCTCGAGGTCCGCACCCGCCGCGCGGATGCGCTTGCCATCATTCTCACGAGCGACCTCGACAAGCTGGTGGGATTCAATGCCGAACAGCGCACCAAATTTCTCCCGCTGGCGTCCAAACGGCTGCTCAAGCTGCCGGATCATTATTTCACCATGCCGGAAAACGGAGGCTACTACTCCATCGATCCGGGGCAGATGCTGCAGCAGGTGCAGAAGTTGAAGGACGACGATTTGAAAGCGATCCTCAGCGAGAGTCAGGTGAAGCGGTTTCGTGAAGCCAGCCCCGACCAGATGTCCCGCAGCAACAGTTACGTGCGGGAAAAACTGGAGGTCGGGGACGTGCCCTCGCCGGAGGAGATGGACGAAGTGGAGGTCGAGCGCGTGCTCTCCGGCTTCCTGCACCGCGAAGCCAGGCGCATGAAGCTGAAGATGCTCTCGCTCATGGAGGCGCGGGTGGAACACATCGGCCGCGTTTCCAATCCTTCGCCGGAAACCGTGCAGGTGCTCACCACCGCCGCCAAAGGCGCCGCGGAGGAAATGGCGCGCAACAACATCAACAACCTCAGCGGCTGGGTGCGCGGACAGTTTCAGACGGTGAAACCCGCCGACGTGCCCGAACGGCTCAAGAATCTCTACAATCCCTACTTCTCCGAGCGGAACCAGCCGGAGCCTCCGCCGCTTTGGACCGCAGCGGTGGAGCGGCTGCTCGATGAAGGTCAGCGCAGCCTGTGGAAGGCCGAGATGGATCTCCGCGAGCAGTGGCGCCGCGAAGGCCTGACCGCGGCGGTCGTGACCGACCTGGAGAAACGCATCGCCATGACGGAGGAGCAGCGCACGAAGCTCGCCAGGAAAGTGGAGGAGGTCATCACCCAGTACGAGCCGGATTTTGCAAATTACTTTTCCTTCGGCTGGCACCTGCAGGGATATTATTCCCTGATCCCCATCGCCATGTTCACGGACAAGGAAATGGAGGAGCACTTCGACAAGCAGCAGCGCGAAACGGTGAAGGACAAGATGCTCGGCAATGCGATGCAGTATGCGGAGATGATCCGCCAGAATCACAAATCTCGCACCGGGAGAGAAAAATGATGAATGCAGAATGCAGAATGAAGAAGACTCACATGATGAAACCTGTGCCTGCACAGAATCCCTGGAGACGGCCGCGCCGCGGCTGGAAGTTCCTGCTGGGTTTCTTCATTCTCAATTCTTCATCCTACCTGCTCCCCGCCCAGGATCCCATCGTGCGCCACGGCGGAGCCATTCCGCCGGAAGTGGACATCGTTTACGAGCGCGGCCTTGAGTGGCTGGCGCAGAAACAGGCGGACGACGGCGGCTGGAAAGACGGCCAGCAGGGCGCCGGTGTGGACGGCATTTGCCTCATGGCGTTTTTGGCCAGCGGTGAGGATCCGAATTTTGGGCGCTGGGCTCAGGCAGTGCGCAAGGCCACGCGCAAGCTCCTGCTCTCCCAGGATGAAAAAACCGGCTACCTGCCCAACAGCATGTACCATCACGGCTTCGCCATGCTCGCCCTCGCGGAGGCCTACGGGGCGGTTGATGAAACGCTGCTCTGGCAGGGAGCCGACAGCGGCGGCCGCACCATCGGCAAGGCGCTCAAGCTGGCCGTGGACTGCTCCGCCGTTTCCCAGAAGAAAAACCGCTGGGGCGGCTGGCGCTACAGCCCGGACGCCACCGACGCTGACACTTCCGTGACCGGCGCCGTGCTCATGGGCCTGCTGGCCTGCCGCAATGCCGGCCTGGAGGTCGCGGATGAAACCATCACCGGAGCCCTGGAATACATGCGCCGGAGCACCGGACGCGACGGGTCGGTGGCCTACAGCGGCGGATTCGGCGGATTCGGCGAGAGCATGAACCGCTCGTGCATCGCCACCCTGGTGGCTGCGGTGAGCAAACAGAAGGACGAGGAGAAATTCTCCGCCACTCTCAAGCACATCACCAGCCGCCTCGAACACCAGGAAGGACACTACAAGGAATACTTCCGCTACTACATGGCGCAGGCGCTCTTTCAGGGCGACTACGAATCATGGGTGAAATGGAACTCCATGACCGTGCGTCAGCTCCACGAAACCCAGGCCGACGACGGCAGCTTTTCCAACAGTTCCTACAGCACCGGCATGTCCCTGCTGGCGCTGGCGCTCAACTACCGCTTTCTCCCCATTTATGAACGCTGAACCCGCCCTCGCGACCCTGCCGCTCGTCGCGGCCCTCACGCTGTTCGCCCTGCCGGCGGGGGCCGCGGATGAGAAAAAGGCCCCGGAGGCGGCCGCAGCGAAGCCGAAGCCGGCCCGCGCCGTGCCGCGGCTCATGGTGCCGCCCGCGGCCAGCGGCCTGACGCGGATCACCTGGTGGAACGGCGAATCGCTGCGCGGCGACCTCGACGCCGCCGACGCCGCCACGCTTTCGTGGAGTTCCCCGCTCTTCGACGAGCCGGTGAAACTGAAACGCGAGGTCATCCGGCGCATCGATTACAACGTCAACTTCCAGCGCGCAGAGGGCAATTTCCGCATCGCCCTCACCGATGGCAGCCACTTCACCGGCGAACTGGAGAGCTTCGACGACGCGACGGTGACCTTCAACTCCGCGGCCTGCGGCAGGATCGTGATGAAGCGCGATCAGGTGGCCGTCATCGAACGCATCGCCGGCGAAGGCATCCTCGCGGCCGGCCCGCTGGCCATTCTGCCGGACAAAACCGTGACCCGCACCGACAACAACGGAAACACTCTCACGCCCCTCTTTCTCGCCGCCGCCGGGCGCGCCGCCACTCCCGGCTTCAATCAAAGCAGCAACCGTCCGCTCGATCTCCCTGACAAATCCATCGTGGACCTGCTCTTCCGCACCGAGGGCATTCCGGATTTCAAGCTCACCGCGACCGCCTCGTCGGAGCATGTCGCCGTGGAAACGTGGGGCGACGAACTCGTGCTGATTTACGGAGAGCGCTTCGCCTCGGCGGGGCCGCGGTTCAAGGACGGGGACCGGGAGGCGCATGTCAGGCTCGCGTGGGATCAAACGGCGCAGCGCGCCGTGCTTTACGGAGGCGACGGCACCGTCTGGGCGGAAATCGCGCCCGTCCCGGCCGCCAAACCGGAGGAGCCGCCGAAGAAGGAGGAGCCGCGTCCCGCAGGAAACTGGCTGCGGCGGCTTTTCGGCGGACCGGAGCCCTCCTCACCCTCACGGCAAACGCCTCAGCCTTCCAAACCGGCCAAAGGCATCACGCTGCACAACAAAGGCAGCGGCATGGTGGTCGAGCGGTTCTCCGCCGGCGAATGGAACGGCTCCCCGCCGCCCGCCGCCGTCACCGGCGCTCCCTGCATCGAGACCGCGACGGAAATCGCAGCCGGCGAACCGGTCTCCTGCGCGGACGGAAAACTCATCGTGCCAAGTTCCGGCGGCGGCACCCGCGAGATCCCCCTCACCACGCTCCGGGCGCTGCGCTGGCCGCGCGAAATCAACAGTGGGCGGAATCCCGCGCAGACCGATCTCTGGTTTTCCGACGGCAATCTGCTGCGCGGGCAGCTGCTGGAGGCCGTGGACGGACACGCCGTGGTGGCCACTTCGTTTTCCACGCCGGTCCGGGCCGCCCTCGCCAGATGCCGCGCCGCCGTCCTTCCGGAGCCTGACAAAAAACCGGAGACGGAGCCCCTCGCCAAACTGGACGTGATTCGCGCCGGGGAAATTTCCCTGCACGGCACCATCGAGCCGCACGGCGAGGAGCTGCCGCGGTTCCTGCCCGTCGGCGCCGAGGCGGCCCTGCCGCCCGCAGTGAACAGCGACCTCAGCATGACCCGCAGCCTGCCGGACGATGAGAAGTTCGACCGCGCCCCCGCCCTGCTGCACGTGAAGTCGAAGGAGACGCTCCCGGTGACGCTCCAGTCGGTGAGCCGCGGGCAGGTGGAATTCACCTGGGACGCCGCGGAGAATCACACGCTGGACATCGCGCAGCTGCACGCCGTGCAGTTCAGCACGCCCGCGCCCGACGGCAAAGGATTCGACGGCAGCGGCTGGCGCTCGCTCAGTGAGGACGGCAAAGGCATCTCCCGCAAAGGCGACGCCGTCGTGCTCCAGCCCGGCGCCGGCATCGGGCACCCCTGGCTGCTTCAGGGCGGCGACATCAATTTCCGCATGCAGCAGGACGACGGCAACGGAGTCGCGGGACTGCGCATCCGCCTGTTCTGTCAGGGCAGCGACCGCGAGACGAGCGCGGTGAACTTCCTCATCGGGGAATTCGGCGGCGGGGAAATCTACTGCGGACTGGAGCGGACCGAAGGACAGTTTTCCAGCTCCACGCAGGTGAGCGGCGACGGCCCGGCGAACATCCGCCTCAGCTTCGTCGGCGACAAAGTGGAACTCTGGGTCAACAAGGTCAGGGCCGTGTCCACCACCGTCGCCAACGCCGGCCGCGCCGCCAACAAAGCGCCGGCTGCCGCCGCCAAAAAGGGCGGCACGGGCATCATCATCGAAACTGCCTCGCTGTGGGGCAATCAGATGGGGTCCGTGAAGGTCATGGACCTCAGCATGGACACTTCGCCGTGCATGGCCGGACCGCCGCCGTTCACCGAAGAGGCGAAACGCGAAGCCCTGCTGCTGCCGCGCCTGCGCCGCGAGGATCCGCCGCGCCAGGTGCTTATCGGACGCAACGGCGACCTGCTGCGCGGTGAAATCGAAGGCATGACCGCGACGCACCTCGCCTTCCGCAGCGGACTGGAGCAGTTCAAAGTGCCCCTCGAACGCGTCGCCGCCGCCGTCTGGGTCATCGCTCCGCCGAAGCCGGAGCCCAAAAAGGAGGAACCCGCGCCGAAACCTGACAAACCGAAAGAGGGCGAAATCCTCGCGCCGGACGCCGGTCAGGACAGCGTGTTCATCGTCGTCAAAGGAGCGCCGCTGCCATTGACGGAAAAGAAGGAGAAGAAACCGGAGCCGGCGAAGGAGGAGAAAAAGAAGGAACCGGTGCGGCCCGGCGTGCAGTGGCTCGACCTCACCAACGGCGGCCGTCTCGTGCTCAAGGTGGATGCATGGACCGCCGAAACCGTGAGCGGCACCCATCCTCTGCTCGGCAAGCTCCGCATCCCGCGCCGTCTGGTGCATCATTTCTCGCTCAAGGAACCCCCGCCGCCCGCAGCGCTCAGCGCGCTCTCCGAATGGAAACTCGAACTCACGCCCGATCCGGTGCTGCCCGAAGGTGACGGCACTGAGTCGCCGCTCGCCGGTAAAGACGCCCCCGATTTCAAACTTCCCATGCTGGAGGGCGACGATTTCGAGCTTTCCAAAGCCAAAGGCAAAGTCGTCGTGCTGGACTTCTGGGCCACATGGTGCGGACCATGCGTGAAGTCACTGCCCGGTCTCATCGAAACCATGGCCGAATTTCCGCCGGACGAAGTGCAGTTCCTCGCCGTCAATCAGGGTGAGGCGAAGGAGCAGGTGCAGAAATTCCTCCAGGGCCGCGGCTGGCAAATGCCCGTCGCCTTCGATTCCGACCAGAAAGTGGCGCAGAAATTCGGCGTCGAAGGCATCCCGCACACCGTGGTCATCGACCGCGAGGGGAAAATCACCTTCACCAAAACCGGCGCCGCGCCTAACGGCGAAAAGAAGATCGCCGAAGCCGTGCAAAAAGCCCTCGATGCCGCGGCGCCTGAAAAGGACACGGAGAAGAACGGGAAGGACACCCCCGGCGAAAAACAGAAGCCGGACGATTCCCTGCTGCCGGAGCCGAAGGGGATTTGAGCCGCCCAGGGGCTTGCAGATCGTGCATGCCGCACATGCTGCGGGCATGTCCCTTTTCCAACTTCATCAGCCCTTCGCACCGCGCGGCGATCAGGAGCAGGCCATTGGCAAGCTGGTGAAATCGCTGCGCGCGGGGAACAAACACCAGACGCTGCTCGGGGTGACGGGATCGGGAAAGACGTTTACCATGGCCAATGTCATCGCGCAGCTCGGAAAGCCGGCGCTGGTCATTTCCCACAACAAAACGCTGGCGGCGCAGTTGTACTCGGAACTGCGGCAGTTCTTTCCTGACAACGCCGTCGAGTACTTCGTCAGCTACTTTGACTACTATCAGCCGGAGGCCTACATCCCGCGCAGCGACACCTACATCGAAAAGGACAGCAGCATCAACGACGAGATCGAGCGGCTTCGCCTCAGCACGATGAGCGCGCTGCTGACGCGGCAGGATGTCATCGTGGTGGCGAGCGTGTCGTGCATCTACGGCCTCGGTTCGCCGGAGGATTATGCGCAGGCCATGTTCCCCGTGCGCAAAGGCAACGCCATGAACCGCGACCACTTTCTGGAGCGGCTGGTGGAGGTGATGTACGAGCGCAACGACATCGATTTCCAGCGCGGCAAATTCCGCGCCCGGGGCGACGTGGTCGAAGTCTGGCCGGCTTCGCTGGAGAACGAAGCGGTGCGCGTCGAATTCTTCGGAGACGAGATCGACCGCATCAGCCTTTTCGATCCCCTGACCGGAAACACGGCGCAGCAGGTGGACAGTTTCACCTTCTATCCGGCGAAGCAGTTCGTGACGGCGGCGGACAAGCTGCAGAAGGCGCTGCGGGGCATCCGCGAGGAGTGCGATGCGCGCGTCGCCGAGTTTGAGAAGCAGGGAAAGCTGCTCGAAGCCCAGCGTATCCGGCAGCGAACGGAGTACGATCTGGAAATGATGCGCGAAATGGGATTCTGTCAGGGTATCGAGAACTACAGCCGTCACCTCACCGGACGGGAACCCGGCGCGACGCCCTACACGCTGCTGGATTTCATTCCCGGGGACTTCCTCCTGCTGGTGGATGAAAGCCATGCCAGCATCCCGCAGATCGGCGGCATGTATGAAGGGGATAAAACGCGGAAGACGACGCTGGTGGAGTACGGCTTCCGCCTGCCCAGTGCGCTCGACAACCGGCCGCTGCGGTTTGAGGAATTCATGAAGCGCACGCGGCAGATTCTCTATGTCAGCGCCACGCCGGCGAAGTTCGAGCTGCACAACAGCCGCGCCGGCACTGAAGGCTACACGGTTTTCAAACGCGACGACCCCGCCGCCATGAACCTCCCGCTGCCGCGCATTTCACCGAGCAGCGAGAGCGTGCACCAGTTCGACGCCACCACTCCGGGCGCGCCGCTCATCGTGGAGCAGATCATCCGGCCCACAGGCCTGCTGGATCCGAAACTAACGCTGAAGCCGCTCCGGGGTCAGATCGACGAAACCATCGAGCTGTGCCGCCACCGCGTGGAGCGGAATCAACGCGTGCTGGTGACGACCCTGACCAAGCGGACGGCCGAGGACCTCACCGACTACCTGCGCAATCTCGGCCTGCGTGTCCGCTATGTTCACGCCGACGTGAACGCCATCGAGCGCGTGGAGATTCTGCGCGGCCTGCGTGCCGGGGAATTCGACATTCTCGTCGGCATCAATCTGCTGCGCGAAGGCCTCGACCTGCCGGAGGTTTCTCTGGTTTGTATTCTCGACGCCGACAAGGAGGGTTACCTGCGCAGCGAGACGAGCCTGATCCAGACGGCGGGCCGCGCCGCGCGGCACACCGAAGGCGAAGTGGTGCTCTTCTGCGACCAGGTAACGAAGAGCATCCAGGCACTCATCGGCATCACCGAGTATCACCGCCGCGTGCAGATGGAGTACAACACGGAGCATCGCATCACTCCTGTGTCGGTGCGCCGCGGCGAACAGGAAGGGCTGCGCATCGCTCAGCCGGAAACACCGGCCGCCCGCGTCGCCGATGCCGCCGACGAGGACGTGGAGGAGGTCATCCGGCAGCTCCAGCAGGAAATGATCGAAGCGAGTCAGGCGCTCGAATTCGAACGCGCCGCGCTGCTGCGCGATCAAATCCGGGAACTGAAAGCCGGCGGCATCCCGTCAGGGACGACGCCGGCCAGGGTCGATTACCGCGCCGCTCTGAAGCGGCCGCGCCAATCACGGAAGTGAACCCGCTTACTGCTGCCAGGAGGACACGTTGTCCTTCCAGGTCTCTTCGGCCCGGTCTTTGCCGAGGGAGTAAATCACATACTCCTTGTGCAGTTCCGGGCTGCCGCCGCTTTCAGGGTCGGTGTTTGGGTTCTGGATCTTTTTGTCGCCATCGAGGTCGAGGATGACTTTATAGACGGAGCCCCAGGGATCGAAGAGCGAAATCGTTTCGTCATCCTGCCGGTAAACGCCACCGGCGCGAATTTCGCCTTCGGCGTTCGTGCTCAGCAGTTTGGCCTCCTTCATGTCGCCGAGATAGTCTTTCTTCCGGGAATTCTGGGTCACGTCGATGCCCTTGAGAATGGCGATGAGGCCCTCCTCGGCGGAGGTGTCGGTGTTGCAGTCGGTGCCTTTGGTGGCGGACATCGGCTGCGGGAGGTAGTCGTAATCCATCTGGTACTGCTCGATGCCATTGGTCACCGCCAGTCCGGTGGAGCGGGCGTCGGTCACCTTGCCTTTTTCAATCATGACCGAGTAGCCGGCGTAGGCCCCGGCGGCCAGAATGGCGATGATGGTGACGACGACGAGGAGTTCGATGAGCGTGAAACCGCGGCGGGCGGGTCGGAGTGCGGGAGTGGTTTTCATGGAGTGTGACGGGGTTGAGAGTTCCGGCCATGCGGCCAATTTTTTCGGGCTGACAGCGGAAATTAGCTGACCGGCGAAAATTAGGCAATGAATTTATTATGTAAATACAGACTCAGGCGTTCCCTGATGGGGCCGGGGCACAGGAGTCTTGTTTCCTGCCTTCCCCCGGCAGCTTCGCTGATATGGGCTGAATTTTTTAGCCCCTCCGGGCCAGGGGATCCCGGAGGACTGTGATTTGCGACGGCAACGCTTAGTATTCCCGGTCGATCTTGCGTCCGGGCTCGGGGACGGGATAGCGTCCGTCTTTGTCGGGCATAACCGGGGCCGGGCCGTCGTCGGTGAGTTTGGCCACGTCCGGCGCGAATTCGTGGGGGCAGTTGAGCATTTGCTGGTAGGTGACTTCGCGGCCGGTATGGGCGGCCATGCGTCCCATGCTGGTGGCGATGCTGGCCTCGACGCCGCGGGGCACTTCGTTGTACGGTGTGTTGTTGATGATGGCGGCGGCGAGGTCGTCCCATTCGGTTTGATAGGGATTCGGCTCCGGCGGGTCCTGCGGGAAGGCCCATTTTTCGGTGCCGCGCTTCATGAGCTGGTCGCCGTAAGTGCGGCAGCGGCCGGGCGTGTGGCCGCTGTGACTGATGACCCCGCTGCCTTTGGTGCCGTGGGCATAGCTGGCGCTCTGGTCCTTGCATCCGACCATGGTGCGGCCCTCGAGATTGAGCGTGGTTCCGTCGTCGAAAGTGTATTCCACGGAATAGGTGTCGAAGTTCTGGTCGATGAGCGGCTCACCCTCTTTGGTGGTGCGGTAGTGCCGGCCGCCGAGCGCGTGGGCTTTGACCGGCCATTTGTTTTTCATCCAGCAGCACTCGTCCACGAAGTGGATGTAGAAGTCGCTGTAGAGACCGCCGCTGGCCCAGAGGAAGCTGTGGAAGCGCTCGATCTGATAGAGGACCTCGCTCTTGCCCTCCGGCTTGCGCAGGGAAAAGGCGGAGGCCACGGGCCCGTGCATGCGATA
The DNA here is from genome assembly GCA_964523105.1 of uncultured Akkermansia sp. GTDB lineage: Bacteria > Verrucomicrobiota > Verrucomicrobiia > Verrucomicrobiales > V1-33 > V1-33. The sequence continues at coordinate 227,859 of CAZFZN010000004.1, read as the reverse complement.
GGTGCGCATGTGGAGGATGTCGCCGATTTCTCCGTCCTGAATGCGTTTCCAGAGTTCCTGACGGGCGCGGCAGTGGCGCACCATGAGGCCGACGCCGCATTTGAGGCCTTTCTTGTCCGCTTCGGCGGCCAGTTCGAGCATGCGGCGGGAGGTGGGGCCGTCGGCGGTGACGGGTTTTTCCATGAAGACATTCAGCCCGCGCTCGATGGCGTACTGGAAGTGGAGCGCGCGGAAGGCGAGCGGCGTGGTGAGAATGGCGATGCCGCCGGGCTTGATGGCATCCATCGCTTTCTTGAAGGCATCGAAACCGAGGAAGCGGCGCTCCTCCGGCACATCCACTTTGTCGGGCTTGTTGCGCATTTCATTGCTGATCGCCTGGTAGCTGCCGTTGAGTTTGTAATCGAAGACGTCCGCCATGGCCATGAGTTTGGTGGGCAGGCTGAGAACATTGAGCGCCTGCGCGGCGGCGCCGGTGCCCCGGCCGCCGCAGCCGACGAGGGCGACGCCGACGGCGTTGTCTTCGGCGGCGAAGACATGCGGCACGGTCATGCCTGCGAAGGCCGAGGCGGCGGCGGATTTTTTGAGAAAGGTGCGGCGGTTGGAGATGGGAGTCTGGCTCATGGCGGCAGATGATTTCCGCCGCGGCCTGACGGGCAAGGAGAACTTCATCCGCGAAAGGAGTACCCCGCACCTCGTTCACGCGAAGTGATCCCAGCCGCCGGTGAGCACCGGGCTACGCTCCGCGGGCGGACGCAATTCACCGATGCAGGTGAGCGGAAGGCGCGGGAATTCCTCCGGCCACAATTCCGGCGCGGCCCTCGCCCGGCGCGGCGGCAGGGCGAGCAGCAGTTCGTAGTCCTCACCGTCGGCGAGGCCACCGGACAGCGTGCTGCCTTTGTTCAGCGGAATTTTGTCAGGAAAAATGCGGAACGAAACGCCGCTGGCGGCGGCGAGACGCGGGAGGTCTTTGGCCATGCCGTCGCTCAGGTCCATCATGGCGGACGGCCGCAGGTGCTGCACGAGCCAGCGGGCTTCGCGCAGACGGGGCGTGAAGTCGAGATGCTTTCCGGCAAGCGAACCGCCGAGTTTTCCCGTCACAAAAATCAAATCACCGGGCCGCGCGGTGCTGCGCAGCGTGAGGTGAGGGCGTTCCACACTGCCGAGCATGGCCACGGAGATCATGAGCGGTGCGCCGTGCGGCACGGAGGAGGTTTCGCCGCCGGCAATGCCGCAGCCGAAGCGGCGCGCGGCTTTCGCGATGCCGCGGTAAAGCCTCTGCACCCGCGCCACCGGGGTGCGGCGGGGCAGAGCGAGCGTGATGAGGGCTTCGTGCGGCACGCCGCCCATCGCCGCGATGTCGCTGATGACGCGGCAGAGCGCCTTCCAGCCGGCGCGCGCGGCATGCGTGTCCGGCGTAAAGTGAATGCCTTCGATGAGGCAGTCGGTTTTGAACAGCGTGAGCCGGTTTTTGTCAGGCCCGCGGATCACGGCGCAGTCGTCCCCGGGTCCGTGGAGGGTCCGCGCCGTCTGCGGCAGCCGCTTTGTCAGGAGCCGGAGCAGCGCGTCCTCGCCGAGATCCGCGAGGGTTTTACTGTCGCAGTTCCGGCGGACCATAGAACAGGGCGAGGAAGGAAATGAGATTGAAGAGCGCGTGCATCAGCACCGGCACCGCCAGCGTGCGCGTGCGACGATAGGCCTCTGCGAGAAAGATGCCCAGCAGGGTGAGGGGGATGAGTGAGAGCAGGTTGCCGTGGATGACGCCGAAAAGCACCGACGTGGCCACACAGGCGTACCACGGATGCAGCCAGCGGGCGGCCACGCTGTAGAGCACGCCGCGGAAGAGCAGTTCCTCCATCAGCGGGGCACCGAGGCAGAGCGTGATCAGCATGAGCACGCGCGTGGCGGGATCGGTGATGTCCGGCGCACTTTCGACGAGTCCCTGAGCTTTGAGTTCCATGCCGGTGATGCTTTCCAGGAGCACCTGAGAACCGAAAGAAACCGGCACGAGTGCGAAGTAGGCCACGATGAGCCACAACAGTGCCAGCGCGGGGGTCAGGAGCCAGCCGCGGGCGCGCAGTCCCAGCCGCTCCACGAGACTGAATTTCCGCACGGCCACGATCCAGGCGACGATGATGCCCACGATCCCCGCCTGGAAAACGATCTGCGTGATGAACAGGCCCGCCGTAAAATTCAGTTTCATCTCTTCGTGGCCCTCACCGTGAGGAACGAGATATGAAGTGACCGGCCCCATCAGCAGCGCCACGATGAATGCGAGCGCGAGCGCGAACCACGCGTCCTGGCGTTCCCAGCTCCGCGGCACGGGCTGCGGCACCAGCAGCTCCGCGGCGGGCGGAGCATAATTGCCATGCCATGCGGGCAAAGCCGGAGCCCCGGGCGGCAGGGGAACCGCAACCGGCAGCGGCGGCGGCGGCGGCAGCGGCGCCTCATTCTCCCGCTTTCGCGGACGCAGCAGCACCGCCACCGGCAGCGACAGAAAGACGGCGGCCAGCACACACAGCAAAATGAGGGACTCTGATTCGGAGGGCATGGGCCGACGATGCCCCCGGCCCCGGGAAGGTGCAACCCTGCTCCCTGGCCCCGCCCCTGGCGGCTGCAGCGCAGGGACTGCGAATGGATGCAGCGCGCAAATTACGCGCTAATGTGATTGCTCAGCGCGGTGCGGCGAGTCCGTATTCCGCGCGACAGTTCCTCATTCATCCGACCCATGACCACGATCCGCTCCACCTTCGTTCTCAGCTTCGCCGCCTTCACCGCCGCCTGCCCGGCTCAGGTGACCATGACTCCCCTGACCAGTTTTGCCGGTGACGGCTGGCTGGAGCCGGGCGAAGTCTCGTGGCTTTCCTCCACCATCGCCACCGAGCGCAGCATCGCGTATTCCGCGGCCGCGAACGAACTCTACGTGGCCAGCCGGGGCACCGGCGTCAACGTTCGCATTCTCAATGCCGCCACCGGCACGGAAATCAACGTCGCCAACAGCGGGCTGGACATGACCGGAGTCAGCGGCGGCATCTTTCCCATCAATTGTGTCAGTGTGGCGGAGGACGGTGTCATTTACGGCTGCAACCTGTGCAGTCCGGTCTCCGGCACCTCGCCCTTCAAAATCTACCGCTGGCCGGACTCGAACTCCGCGCCGGAACTGGTCTTCACTTCCAGCGTCATTACGTCAGGGCGCATGGGCGACACCTTCGACGCCATCGGCAGCGGGCCGGGCACGCTGCTCGTCGCCGGCGAAAGCAACACCGCCGGCACCGGGCCGCGCAACGGCTATGCCGTCTTCACCGCGCCCCCGCCGGACAGCGGCGTCGAATTCACCGGCCTGCTGGTGGGCTTTCTCGGCGCCGATCTCGTCGGCGGGGACTTTCGCGCCGGCATTACCTTCACCGATGCCGACTCCGTGATCGGCTCCCAGGGCAACGGCGGGTTCAAGTTCACCAGTTTTCTCGACGCCACCGGCGAATTCGAGCAGGCCAAAGTCCTGACCAATGTCCGCGAGCGGCCCATGGACTTCATCGTGCTCGGCGGCCGCCCGCTGCTGGCCACGATCGAAACCAACGGCAATACCACGACGCCGGATGCCGCCTACAGCACGGTCCGCATTTATGATTTCACCGTGCCGGACACTCCGGTCATGGTCGCCTCCGGACGCACCGCCACCACTTACTACAGTCAGGGTGCCTCCGGCGCCGGCACGGGTTCCGTCGCGTGGGCGAAACTGACCGACAGCACCGCCAATCTCTACGCCCTGAGCACGAACAACGGCATCCAGGCATTCGCCGTCTCCACCTCCTCCGACGCCACGCCGCCCTCCATCGCCACACCGCCGGCCTCGCGCACGGTTTTCGAGCGCGGGCAAACGACGTTCACGGTCGCGGCGTCCGGCACGCCGCCTTTCATTTACCAGTGGCTGAAGGACGGCGCGGAAATCGAGAACGCCACCGGCGTCTCCTTCACGATCAATCCCGTGACGGCCGCCAGCGCCGGCGAGTACAGCTGCCGCGTGAGCAATGCTGCGCCGCCCGCCGTGGAGAGCACGCCCGCCGTGCTCACCGTGGACCCGGGAGTGAACACGGGCGCGCTGACGCAGGAATGGCAGCTTCCGCCCGGGTCGCGGCCCTATCTTACCACGGGCGACTTCCAGCGCGGACTCGCGCACAGTCCCGCCGCCGGAAAACTCTATCTCGTGAGCCGCACCAGCGCCACGGACGCCACGCTGCACGTCCTCGACGCCGCGGGCGGCACGGACCTCGGCGTCATGGATGTCTCCGGCATCACCGGCGGCACCTTCGTGCTCAACAAGGTGGCCGTGGCCGAAGACGGCGTGATCCTTGCCTGCAATCTCAGCAATACCGCCGACGGAGGCGGATTCAAAATTTACCAGTGGCCCGACGATCACCCGGCCACGCCGCCGGGAGTGGTCTATGAAGGCAATCCCGCCGGGCTGCGCATTGGCGACAGCTTTGCCGTCCGCGGCAGCGGCGCAGGCACTCAATTCCTCGCCGGCACCAACGCCGCAGGCAGCCTCTATCACTTCGTGCTGTTCACGGCCGATGCTTTCGGATTCCTGACCCCGCACCCCGTGACCGTGACCGGCGCCGCCGACCGGGCCTTCAGTCTCAGCATCGCCTTCGGTCCTGACAACACCGTCTGGGGCAAGTCCAACACAGGCGGCGTCACGGCCGCCTCGCTCACGGTGGACACCAACACCGACCCGCCGTCCGTTTCCGCGACCCTGCTGGCCAATTACGGCGACTCCGTGATCCCCACTTTGGGCGGTGCGCTCGCGGTGGATGGCGTCAACGGGTTCCTCGCCCACATCCACACCGGCAACAGCGACAATGTCAGGCTCTACCAGCTCCCGCTCCCCTTCCCCGCCCCGCCGCCCGCTGGCTTCACCTGGCTGGATCAGGAATTCTACTCCACCGACAACGCGAATGACAACCACACCGGCCAGCTCGTCTTCGGCTCCGGTCGCCTCTTCGCCCTGAACACGAACAACGGGCTCGCCTGTTACACCATCGCCGGTCTCGAACCGCCCGGAACACCGCCGGTGATCACTGACGTAACTCAAACCGGCGGCAGCGTAGTCTTCAAACTCCGCGGCACCCCGGGCAAAACCTATCTCATTGAGAAATCCTCCCAGCTCACGCCGGAGCCGTCGTGGACGCCCGACGGCACCGTGACGCAAAACGCCGCCGAGGAAACAGTCACCCGCCCCATCCCCGCGGGCACGCCCCGGCTCTACTGGCGCGCGAGGGAGCAGTGATTTATCTTTAAGAAGGAAATAGAACCACGGATGGACCC
>CAZFZN010000004.1:0-222437 GCA_964523105.1 uncultured Akkermansia sp. | reverse complement strand
GGATGAACACGGATGAACACGGATGAACACGGATGAACACGGATGAACACGGATGAACACGGATGGACCCGGATGAACACGGATACTCAGCAAGTTGTGTACACATCAGCAAGTTGTGTTCACGGGAACCCTCCTCGGGGGAGTGAATCCGAAGTCATGCGCAAATCCCCGTGAATCAGGGTCCATCTGCGGTCTTCTTCCTCTCCATTTCCCTTTTCAGATTTACCGCAGCCGGCCGCCGGATCACACGGAGCGCCGGCGCTGAGCGCGTTCCCCGGGCGGGTGCGCGAATCTGCCGCGCCTCCGGGAAATGATCATAGCGAATGAAGTGAGCCCATTCAGTGTATCACAGCCCGCCCGTCAGGATTACCAGAATGGCCTCATGCGCTCTTTAAGTACTGTGCATGGATGCACGCAGCTCTGCGCATGACCGTACGGGACAGGAAAGGGAGGCGGTTTGTTATAACTTTCGTCAAAAAAGCTGCAAAAATGTGTTGGCTTTTTTTACGAACCCTGGAGTAAAAGAAAAGGCGCGCCCGATTCACCCCCCTGGGTTTCAGCGCCGACTGGATACCGACGGAATTCTCCGGCGGTGACGTTCCAACCTCAACCCTATAACAATATGAACAAGCATAACCTGCTTCCGGTGCTGGCATTGGCAGCATTCGCTCAGGCAACCTCCGCCGCCATCAACATCAATGGCAGCGTGACTTACACGCAGGACTTCAATACCCTGCCCACGGCGGATACGACCGCCGGGGTGGTCCAGTTCGACTGGACCGACGATGTGACCATTCCGGGGTTCTATCTTCACCGCTCGAACACCCCCGCCGGCCAAACCAGCCTCGCCGGCACCCGGAGCGTGAACAATGAGAGGCCCCATATCAATGACGGTTCCCGGGCCGCCAATGGCACGCCCAACTTCCACGGCTTCCTCAGCCTCGGACCGTCCAACGATCCGGAACGAGCCCTCGGCTATTGCCCCACCACCACTGACGGCGGCACCAACTGGGCCGGCGGCACGCTCTCCATCATCGCTGTTTTCACCAATACCGGGACGACCTCGGTGGAGTTGAGCCAGTTGACCTACGACGTGGAGAACTGGTTCCCCAATACCGACACGGCAGTGGCGGAAACCATCGGCCTCACCTACAAGACCGGCGATGCCGCCACGCTGATTGCCGAACTGGGCAATAATGCCACCGGTGCCGCCTTTTCCGTCCCCGGCTATAACGCCGTGAATGCCGGCTCCTTCGACCTGACATCATCGGACGGATTCTCGACCCCGGCAACTCCCGGCTCCACGACGCGCACCGGCTTCCTCTTCCCCGCCATCCGCATCGTGCCCGGAGAATCCCTCGTTCTGCGCTGGGGCAATCCCAATGACGGCGGGGCGGACGCCCAGGTCGGCATCGACAACCTGAGTGCCACCTTCACTTCAATCGACGCCTCCATCAGTCCAGTGATCAGCAACGTGGTGCGCAACGACAACGGCACCCCCGGCGATCCCTCCGATGACACCGTCGGGTTCGACCTCGATGTTGCCGGCATCGGCGCCGTCTCCGCGGGCTGGAAGATTTCCTCCCCGTTCTCTCTCTCAACGGTCACGGGAACCTATGGCGTGCCCCAAACCATCACGGGGGTCTCTGTCTCCGAATTCTCCGATCCTCTGCATACGCTCGACATCTTTGTTGAGGACAGCGCGAATCCTCTCGTTGCCGCCACCGTCACCCTCACGGCCCCTTGGTGCCAAATCACACCCGTGATCAACAACGTCAGCCGCGACGGACAAGGAGATCAGGACCCCTCCAATGACACCTGGGGCTACACCATTACTGTGAACGGCCAGTTCGGCGGCACGGGCTTCACTTCCACCAGCGCCGACATTCCCAACCCGGGAACTTACGGGACCACCTACGTGGTCTCCGGCATCCCCATCGCCTTCAGTAATGAGTCGATCACCTTCACCGACATCGCGGACATTTTCTGCACCGCCACCGTCAACCTTGCCGCTCCCCGGGTCATCGGAGAGAAGAACTTCGGCACCTCCGAACCGCTCTTCAACGACGGCAATCCCATTCCGCTAAACTGGGTCGTCGATGAGACGCTCCTCACACAAAGCATGAACAACGGCGGCGGCGCTCCCCCCAAGGAATACCGCTCGGAAGTCATCGACCTCACGGCCATTGCAGAAGTGCAGTTCAGCGGCACGCTCTTCGTCAATGACACCTCCTCCGGTCATGAAGCGGACGACACCTTCAATGCCTATCTGATCGTGGACGGCGACACCGCCAATCCCATCAGCCTCATCACCCCGTTCGACACCATCGCCCCGGCGAACGGCATCCTCACCGGCCCGGAAATCACTCCCTCCGTGCCCGGTCCCCCGCCCACCAGCGGCCCCGGCACCTACACCCATAACTTCAACGCCGTCGTCCCCGCCGCCGCCAACTCCGTGCAGCTCGTCATCACCGCCAACAACAACTCCGCCAGCGAAACCATGACGATGCAGAATCTCCTCTTCAAGATCGCCGATCACTCCATCTTCGCGACGCTGGCTCCGGGGGTTCAGTTCGACAACAAAGGCACAGTGAGTCCGGCGGACGATGATTTCCGTCAGGGAGTCAACATCACGGCCATCAGTCCGCCTCCAGGCAGCACCGGCTGGAACAGCACCAGCACGCCCGCCAGCGGACTTTACTCGGCGCCGAACCCGGTATTCTTCGGACCCTACCTCCAGACCGCCGCCGCACTCGATGTGATCTTCACCGACAACGCCGTCCCGGCAGTCACCACCACGGTGAACATTGCTCCGCCGACCCCCGCGATCGTGACCACTTATGTCGCCAACTCGCTCGCCCGTGATGATAAAGGCACGGCGGATCCCGCGGATGACACTGTCACCGCACAGTTCGACGTCAGTGCCCCGGTGGGCGGTCCGTCCTTCGTGCTGGAAATGAGCCCCGGCAACGTCACTGCGAACTCCACCGCCCTGAGTGCCACGCCGCAGACGATCACCTTCACCTTCACGGACGTGCCCTCCAGCGGCTCGCTCTTCTTCACCATTCGCGATGCGAGCTATCCCACCTCCAGCGATACATGGGAACTCACCCCGAATGCCGTGATCGTGTCCGAGTATGTTCTCGCCAAAAAGAACCTCGGCGGCGGCCTTTCCAATGTGGTCACCCTGGCCGGCTCCACCCTGCCCCCGGAGTGGACCAACTACCCGTCGGTTCCGGCAGTGCAGATGAACAACGGTGCACCCGCACCCGAAAAAGTACTCACCTCCGAAGTCGTGGACCTCTCCGGCGTCAGCGGCCCGGTGAATTTCACCGCCAACCTGCGCGTCACCGATTTCACCTCCGGCTTCGAAGCCGCCGACACCTTCAAGGCCGAGCTGATCCTCGACGGCGACACCGCCAACCCGGTCAATCTGGTTGCCACTTATGACCTGGACACCTCCGGCGCCATGAACGGTGCGGAGCTGGCCCCCGCACTCCCCGTTAACGGCATTCAGGTCAACAACTACCCCATCAGCGCGGTCATCCCCGACAGCGTGAACTCCGTCCAACTCGTCATCACCGGGCTCAATGACTCCGACAATGAAATGATGGTGTTTGAAGATGCGCTCTTCTCCATCGGCACTCCCGTCTCCGACTCTGACGGAGATGGCCAAACCGACGAGTCCGAAGCCGTCGCCGGCACCGATCCGAACGATCCCAACGACTACCTGCGCATCACCGGTTTGACCCCGGGCGCAGGCAGCGTGGACATGACCTTCCCTTCCAAGTCCGGAAAGAACTACCAGGCAGAAATCAGCAATCTGCTCGAGAGCGGCTGGACTTCGCTGGGCCCGGTGATTCCCGGCACGGGCGGTCTCATCACCGTCCCGATCGCGCCGGTTCCGACTCCCGGAGAGGACAAAGGATTCCTCCGCGTCCGGGTCGTTCCCTGATCCTGCCAACTCCACCGGCGGCCCGCCTCACGAACGGCCGCTCCCATCGCGCCCCGCGCGTCGCTCATCAAGGCGGCCGCGGGGCGCTCGTTTTGGCTGGCGGTGCATGGATTCGCGGACATAAACAGCGGGATATCCTCTGCCCACCGCCCCAGACCTTATGAAGCCGCCTCTGCTCTGCTCCGCCCTCGTCCTCGCGCACGCACTCTCTGCCGCCGCGGCGCCCATCGCCATCCCGGATGCCGGCCTCGTGTATGTGCAGGACTTCAATTCCCTGGCCAATGCTATCAATGGCGGCGACTCGCTCACTGCATGGTCCGACGACGCCACCATTCCCGGCTGGTGGCTCTATCGCGCGGGCAATGGCACGCCGCTGGGTTTTGCCGGAAACGCCTACACCTACCGCGTTTCCAATGGCGCCACCTCCATGAACGGCGGTGACTTCTTTTCGCTCGGCGACGCCGGGAGCACCGAACGCGCGCTGGGCCATCCCTCCAGCACCGCCCAGGGGGAATTGTCCGCCATCGTCATCTTCCAGAATACCGGCACGCTCACCCAGGAACTGACCCGCCTGCGCCACAATGTGGAAGTCCGGCGCAACAATCAGAATGCCAATCTGCTGGAGACCGTCTTCGTCTGGTCGCGGACGGGCCAGTCCCTGACAGAAATCCTGACTCTCACCACCGCCCCGGCCACCGCCGCCGTTTTCCCGGCCAGTGTGGCCTCCACTCCCGGATCCCATTACATCACCGGCTGGGACCGGCGTCAGGAGGCCGAAGTTTCCTACACCGGCGGCGCCGGATTCGCTCAGGTCAACGTGCTGCTGCCGGTGAATGCCGTGCCTTCCAGTCCCGTGCGCATCGCCCCCGGGCAGTTCTTCGCCATCCGTTACAGCAACATCAACGACATCGGCACGGACCATCAGATGGGAATCGATGACGTGCAGCTCACCTTCACGCCCCTGAGCATCAACCTCGCGCCCGCCGTCAGCGGCATCGTCCGTCACGACAACGGCACGCCGCGCGAGCCGTCCGACGACACCGTGGACTTCACCCTCACCGTCCAGGGCAGCGGCGCGGTCAGCCCCGCAGGATGGACGGTGGCTTCGCCCGGCAGCCTCGCCGGCCAGTCAGGCGCCTACGGCACCCCGCGCCCGTTCACCGGCATTCCAGTCAGTGAATTCGATCCGGACCGGCATACGCTCGATGTGATCGTCGAGGATGCGGAAAATCCCGCCGCCTCCGCCATCATCGCCGTCACCGCTCCCTGGTGCACGCTGACTGCCGTCGTCAGCGATGTCACCCGCCATGACAACGGCAGCGCCGCTCCCTTCGACGACACGTGGGACTACACCGTCACCGTGGACGGAACATTCACCGGCCCGGGCTGGAGTTCGGACAGCGGCACGGCTCCCGCCGGCACCTTCGGCACGCCGGTCACCATCACCGGACTTCCCGCCGCCATTCCTTTCGACACCGTGACCTTCCGGGACCTGACCGATCCCCTGTGCCTCGTGACCGTCACCGCTGCCGTGCCGCGCATCATCGGATCGGTGAATCTGGGAACCGAACGCGCGCTCCTGACAGATGCCGCGGGCGTGCCCGATCCATGGACCGTGGACGAGGCCGCGCCCGTGCAGTCGATGGTCAACGGCGGCGGAGCCCCGGCCAAAGTCTATCGCTCCGAAGTCCTCGACCTCACCGCCGCCGGAGCGGTGAAATTCACCGGCAGTCTGCTGGTCAACGATCTCACCAGCGGATGCGAGCCGGCGGACACCTTCAATGCGCAACTCATCATCGACGGCGACACCGCCAACCCGGTCAGTCTCATCGCGCCCTACGACACCCTCACTCCCGCCAACGGCGTGCTCACCGGCGCGGAAATCACGCCCGCCATTCCCGGGCCTCCGCCCGTCTCCGGTGCGGGCGATTTCACGCACCGCCTCTTCGCCGTCATTCCGGAATCCGCCGCTTCCGTGCAGCTGGTCATCCTGGCCAACAACGATTCCGAAAACGAATCCTTCACCGTGCAGGAACTCCGCTTCGAGCTGGCCGCGCACTCGCTGGAAGCCATCGCCGCTTCCGGAATTCAGTTTGATAACAAAGGCACCGTCACGGCGGAGGACGACGAGTTCTTCCAGCCCGTCATCATCACCGGTGTCAGCCCGCCACCGGGCAGCACCGGCTGGATCAGCAACAGCACGCCCGGAGCCGGACTCTACACCGACCCCAATCCGGTCCTCTTCGGACCCTTCCCCGTGAGCACCGGTCCGCAGGTCATCAACCTCGCCGACAACGCCGTGCCCGGCGTCACCGCCAGCGTGAGCGTTTCCGCCCCGGCACCTTCCCTAACCGCAAATTTCGTGGCCGGCTCCGGCGTGTTTGTGGCCAACGGCCCCGGCGTGGAGGATGACACCGCCACCTTCGAGGCCACCATCGTCTCCCCCGTCGGCAGCCCGGAGTTTCGCGTCTATGCCGACTACCCCGTCACCGCCTCCGCCTCCAGCAACGCCCTGTCTCCCGCTGTCGCCACCGTCACTGTCACCCTGGCGCGCATTCCCGATCACGGCCCGGTCTATATTTACTTCGAGGACGCCGGCTACCCGGGTTCCGTGGACCTCGTCACCCTGACATTTGGCGCCGCGGTCACCGATACCGAATGGATCCTCGGAAAGAAAGACCTCGGCGCGGGTCTGTCGAATGTCCTCACCCTGGCCGGCTCCACGCTGCCGGCGGACTGGCAAAACTATCCCGCCGTGCCCGCCGTGGGCATGAACGGCGGCACTTCCGCCGTCCCGCAGGTCATCACTTCCGAAGTCATCGATCTGTCCGGCGTGAGCGGTGATGTCAGTTTCTCCGCCAACCTTCATGTCGTGGACATCGCCACCGGCTTCGAAGCTGCGGATACCTTCAAAGCTGAACTCATTCTCGACGGCAATACCGCCAGCCCCGTGAACCTCATCACACCCCGCGACAGCGACGGCAACGGCGTCATGAATGGCGGCGACACCGCCGCCGAGGATGAATTCAATGCCGACAAACTCCAGGACGGCGACTTCACCAGCGACTTCCCGCTCTCCTTTACCATTCCCGATTCCGTCAATTCCGTGCAACTCATCATCACCGGACTCAATGATTCCGCGACCGAGGCATGGGTGCTCGAGAACTGCCTCTGGACCATTCCCGGCACCCCCGCCGGCGACTCCGATGGCGACGGCGTTTCCGACGACGACGAAGCCGTCATGGGCACTGATCCGAATGACGAGACCTCTTTCACGCGACTCGCCCAAACCGAAGGCTTCCCGACCGAGTTCAGCTTCCTCGGCGTCGAAGGCCGGTTCTACCGCATCTATCAGTCCGATGACGCCGACCCCGCTTCGCACCTGACAAAATGGACCGATACCGGCACCGGCGCCGCCGGGGCCGGCATCCACGCGCTTTACGTCGCCATCGAGCCCGGCGTCACCCGCCGCCTCTATCGCATCCACGTCATGCAAACCGACGGCCCCTGGCCCGCGGTCACGCCCTGAGACTATCGCGGCAGCAGGATTTCATCGGTCCCCAGTCCGGTCAGCCGCTTCAGGCCTTTGAACAGGCGCATCATGGCGAAGATCATCATCGCCATGCTCGGCACGCCGATGACCACCCAGCCCCAGCCGGTTTGCCTGCCAATGGCTTCTGTATATTCCGTGCTGCCGGGCTCCTTTCCGTCGATGAAATAGATGGCGAGGAAATAATTCAGCACTGCACTCATGAGCATGGTCGCGACGAGCAGCCATGTGCTGGAATGGATTAGCCTGTCAAAATCCGGGCGTTTTTGGTGCGCGGCGATGGCGTTCTCCACTTTCGCCACGTCCACCACGTCAGGATTGAGCAGCAGCGTGCGCACCAGCGGCTTCTCGCCCCGGCCGGTCCACCAGATGACGAAGGCCAGAATGAGCGGCACGCTGGCCTCCTTGATGCCGAAGGCCTGAGCGCTCAGGTTCAAGAGGCCAAGACCTCCGGTGAAGAGGACACTGACAAAACCGATGATGGAGAAGGCATTCACCTTCCTCCGCTCCTTGTAGTCCCAGATAAAATAGCCCACCGGCAGCAGCACGGCGATGATCAACGCCCACTTCGGCCCGAGGTGCCACAGCTGGTCGCCCTGCTTGCTGCAGGTGCTGAGCACAGTAACGGGAAGAAGGACATTGAGGAGAATGTTGAGGAGCGGGTTCTCCTGTTTCGGAGCCGGTTTGGCAGGAGTGGCGACGGGGGCGGGATCGGACATGAATTTAAGATCTGTAATTTAAGATGTAACTTGGTGCCGGGTTTCAGATGCCAAATCTTAAATCTTAGATCTGACATCTTAAATCCCCCTACTTCACGACGACGTTCACGAGTTTCTTCGGCACCACGATCACTTTGACGACGGTGCCGGCGCCGATGGCTTCCTTCACGCGCGGTGCGGCGAGGGCGGCGGCTTCCACGGCGGCATTGTCGGCGTCGGTGGAAACCGTGACTTTGTCGCGCAGCTTGCCGTTCACCTGGACGACGATCTCGATCTCATTCACGACGAGCGCGGCGGGATCGAACTGCGGCCATGTCTGCTGGCAAAGCTGGCGCGCGTCGAGCGACGGGAACGCCTCGCTCAGGCGGGCGTAAATTTCCTCACTGAGGTGCGGCGCGAACGGATTGAGGCAGAGCAGCAGACTGACGAATTCCTGCAGCGGCACGGTGGCGGCACCGGTGAAGGCATTGGTGCAGATCATCATCTGCGAGATGGCCGTGTTGAAGCCGAGCTTGTCCACGTCCTCGCCGACCTTGCGGATGGTCTCATGCACCACGCGGCGCAGGGCCTTGTCGGTGCAGGGCACATCGGCTACTTTGCCGCTGAGCGCCCAGCCGGTGTCGGTCTCATTGAAGGCGAGACGCCACACGCGGGCGAGGAACCGGCTCACGCCTTCCACGCCCTTCATGCTCCACGGCTTCACCTGCTCCAGCGGGCCCATGAACATCTCGTAAAGCCGCAGCGAGTCCGCGCCATATTCTCGCACCACGTCGTCGGGATTCACGACGTTGCCGAGTGACTTGGACATCTTCTGTCCGTCCTCGCCGAGGATGAGCCCCTGATTCACCAGCCGCTGGAAGGGCTCGGCCGTGCTGAGGTAGCCGAGATCGAACAGCACCTTGTGCCAGAACCGCGCATACAGCAGGTGCAGCACGGCGTGCTCGGTGCCGCCGACGTAGAGATCCACCGCGCCGGCTTTGCCGCTGCCACCGAGCCAGTAGGCTTCGGCTTCTTTGGAAATGAAGCGCTCCGTGTTCTTCGGATCGCAGTAGCGAAGGTAATACCAGCACGAGCCAGCCCATTGCGGCATGGTGTTGGTCTCGCGCTGCGCGGTTTCGGAATAACGGATCCAGTCGGTGGCCTTGATGAGCGGGCCGCGCGGGTCGCCGGTGGGCTTGAAGTCGGCGAGGTCTGGCTGGAGCAGCGGGAGTTCACTCTCCGGAATACCGCGGTGTCCGCCGTCTTCCCACACGATGGGAAACGGCTCGCCCCAGTAACGCTGCCGCGAGAACAGCCAGTCGCGCAGCTTGAACTGCACGCGGCGCTTGCCGAGGCCCTTCTCCTCCAGCCAGTCAATCATCTTTGCCTTCGCATCCGCCGTAGGCAGGCCGTCGAGGAAGCCGGAGTTCACCGCCGTGCCTTCATCGCAAAAAGCCGTAGCAAGGCCGTCCCGGCCTTGGGGGCAGATCTCCGATACGTCCTTCAACCCCACCCATTCCCAATCCTTCAGTCCAGCCGCTGCTGGATTTCCGGCCACATAACTCCGCTGCGTATCATATTCCTCCCAGTCGCGGATGATGCGATTATAGAAATCCGCCTGCCAGACTGCCCCCTTTCGATCCAGCAGTTCATTGATCTTGTGCGCGGTGAATGACTTCCATGAGTGCAGAATGTCAGTCAGTTCATGTCCATCCATCGGTTTGAGGACGACATGAACGTGATTCTGCATCACACACCACGCATCGAGGCGATAACGCTGGCCGTCAAAATGCTGCAATGCGCCGGCCACAACAGCGGCAACCGCCGGGTCTTTGAGAAGGCAGCTTCCGTGTCCGGCATCCAGAAACGCTTCGACCTTTTCTGAAAGAAGGAACTTCAGCCGCCCGGCCTCCTGTTCGGTGATGTTTCCGGACTGTTCACGCAGGTCCAGGGTCTCCCGTTCCTCTTTCCAGGCGGCTCGTACATGGGCAGGGACGCTGTCGTCCAGACGGAAAGTGACGGCGTAGATGGATTCGTCGCGGTTCCAGTGAGGCACGCGGTTTTCGCCGGAGTGGCGCGTGACGACGCGTTCCGCCAAGGCCGGGACGGCCTTGCTACGGGCCTGGCGCACGACTTCGACGATTGGCAGATTGAACTTTTTCGCGAACTCCCAGTCCCGCTCGTCATGGGCCGGCACGGCCATGATGGCGCCGGTGCCGTAGCCCATCATGACGTAGTCGGCGATCCAAACGGGAATCTGTTCGCCGTTCACGGGATTGATGGCGTAGGCGCCGGTGAAGACGCCGGTCTTGTCCTTGTTGAGGTCGCCGCGTTCGAGGTCGGACTTGGCGGCGCAGGCTTTCTTGTAGTCGGCGACGGCGCTTTGCTGTTCTGCAGTGGTGATTTGCGCCACGAGCGGATGCTCCGGCGCGAGCACCATGTAGGTCGCGCCGAAGAGCGTGTCCGGCCGCGTGGTGAAGACGGTGATCGTCTCGTCCGTGCCTGACAGTTCGAAATTCACCTCCGCGCCCTCGCTGCGGCCGATCCAGTTCTTCTGGAGCAACTTGATGCCCTCCGGCCAATCCAGTCCGTCGAGTTCGTCTATCAAACGCTGGGCATACTTTGTGATGCGCAGCATCCACTGGCGCAGCGGGCGGCGCTCGACGGTGTGGCCTTTGGCTTTCCATTCCTCAACTTCTTCATTCGCCAGCACGGTGCCCAAATCCGGCGACCACCAGACGGGCGTGTCGGCAACGAAAGCCAACCGCACCGCATCGATCTGCTCGCGCGTCCAGCCTTTCGCCTCCAGTTCGCTCACCGGCCGGGCCTTCTGCGAATCCTCACAATAATACGAGCCGTAGAGCTGGAGGAATATCCACTGCGTCCAGCGCACGTAGCCGGGGTCCGTGGTGTTCACCTCGCGGTCCCAGTCGTAGCCGAAACCCAGAGACTTGAGCTGGCGGCGGAAGGTTTCGACGTTCGCCTCCGTCGTCACGCGCGGGTGCTGGCCGGTTTTGATGGCATACTGCTCGGCGGGCAGACCGAAGGCGTCCCAGCCCATGGGGTGGAGCACGTTGCAGCCCTGCATTTTCTTCGTGCGGCCGAGAATGTCCGTGGCCGTGTAGCCTTCCGGGTGCCCCACATGCAGGCCCGCGCCGCTTGGATAGGGGAACATGTCGAGCACATAGAACTTCGGTTTCGAGGGATCGAAATCCGCATCACCCGGGCCGGGCGTGCGGAAGTTCTTCTCCGCATCCCAGCGCGCCTGCCAGCGCGGCTCGAATTCGTCGAAGGGGTAGGGTTTGCGTTTCTCGTGGCTCATTCCGGGGAAAAAGGAGCGCGGAGTGTGGACGGGTTTTCCGGGAAGGAAACCTGGAATGTGCCGGACCGCGGCGGTTTCCATGTCCTGCCCGATTCCCGGGAGGGCGAGCCGATGCGGGTCAGAGCGCGCTCAGGAACGCTTCGCTCCTGATGCGGATGTCCCCCTCCATGGCACCGCCCCGGGCGGGCGGCATTTCCGGACCGCTGCCGGCGGCGAGGGCATCGCGCAGCGCCGGGGCGGCTTTCGTGGCGGTCGCCCTGACGAGAGCGAGTTTGGTGTCGTTGTTGAAAACGGTCAGGAGGAGAAACCGCTCATCCACCGGGCTGATGTGGAAGTGGCGGTCGCGGCCTTCGTGGGTGATGCCGTTGAAGTTCGTCTCGCCGAAGCGGTGCGCGAGTTCGCGCGTGGCGTGCCATGCCCCGACGGCAAGGGCGGCGGTTTCTCCGCAGTCGCGCAGTGCTTCGTCGCCGGCGTCGGCATAAAGAAAGCCGCTTTCCTCCAGCAAGGCCGCGTAGGCGGCGCCGCATTGAGCGCAGTGACCCGCGAGGATCTGGCGCAGACCGGGACCGGCGGGAGCGCCGAAGGCGGAGTCTGACGTTTGGCTGCGCGGGTCCATACGGAAGTGTCAGGCAGTGAGAGCCGGGCTTTGAGTCATGCGGCGGGGCAGCGGTTCCCGCGCCGGGGGCGGCGCGGGGGACGGTGCCGGCGCGGTTCGCGCACCGGTGGTGCGGTGGAAACGGTGCAGAATCTCCTGCGCCAGGGCGTTGAGGGTGGCGAAGACATTGCTGCCGGCGGCGGCGCTGGCTTCAAAACTCGGATAGCGCCGGGCGCCGTTGTTGAGCAGGTATTCCAGATACTGCACGGGGGCGATGCCGGGGAGGTCGCGCTTGTTGTACTGAATCACGAGCGGCAGCGTCTCCACCGGCGTGCCGTTGTCCTGCAGATTGCGCACCATGCCGCGCCATGCGGTCAGGTTTTCCTCCATTCGCTCCAGCCTGCTGTCGGCGACGAAGATGATGCCGTCCACGCCCTTGAGTGTCATCTGCCGGGTGGCCTGGTAATGCACCTGTCCCGGCACCGTGTAGAGGGCGAAGCGGGTGCGGTAGCCGTTGATGACGACGGTCTGAATGGGAAGAAAATCGAAGAAGAGCGTGCGGTCGCTGCTCGTGGCGAGGGTGACGAGTTCACCCCGCTGGCCCTGTTCGATGCGGCTGTGGATGTATTGCAGGTTTGTGGTCTTGCCGCCCATGGGAGTGCCGCAATAGACGAGCTTGAACTGCACGTCGCGGGTCTCGTGATTGACAACGGCCATGGCTTGGCAGGATTGGTTAGGCGGCGATTTCCTGCAGGAGGCGGGCGGTGAGGAGGAGTTTGTCGCGGACGCCGGGCGCGAAGGCGCTCTCCCCGTGGAGGACCGCGAGGCAGTTGCCGGCCTCGAGGAAGAAGGTGCGCACGCCCTTGCCGGCGCGCAGGGTGAAACTGCCGCTGGTGCCGCAGCCCATGCTTTCCGCCAGGCCCGAAAGATACTCACAACTCTTCGCGGCGGTGGAGGAGAACTGCGAATGCTCTTCGCCACCCTCACCGTGACCGGCAACAGTGCGGCCATTGATGATAGCTACCGCAGCGCGCACTCCCGGCAATTTGGCCAGGCGGTCCACCACTCCCTCAATCGCGAGATCCTCGTCCGTGTCGAAGATGGCGCGCAGGGTGACCCGGGCGAGGTCCGGAGTTTCCCCAAAATTGAATTCGATGGGAGGAGCGGACGCCGCGGGTGCAGCCGCCGGCCGGCGGGGTGCCGGTGGGGCCGGTGCCGGTGGTGCTGCCGGCGCGGCGGGCGCGGCTGAGACCGCCGGTGCTGCGGGCGGGGCCGCATGCGGCTTGGCCGCGGGGCGGCCGGTGAACAGCTTGGACGGATCGAACGGCTCCGGCGCGGAGGGTTTTGCCGGCGGCTCACTTTGCAGGGAAGCCGCATTGAACGGCTGGCCCAGGTCATCATGGGATTCGAGCGAGGGCAGTTTGGGCAGGGAAGCCGGGGCCACCGGCGGAAGAGGCACCGCGGGTGATTCGGGGCGCGAGTCGGCCGGTGCAGCAGGAGGCGCCATTCCCGGTGGCCGCGAGAAGGGACTGGGACGCACCGGCGCGCCCGAAAGTTGCGGCAATGGCGGAAGTCCTGGCAATTTGATGGCGGATTCACCTTCCGGGGCAGCGGGCCGGGTCTGCGCGGGAGCCGGTGGAGCGGGTTCAGCGGAACCGGAGGGCGCGGCCGCGGGAGCGGCGGGCAGTTTCACCGGTCCCGTGCCGGTGCCCGGAGTATCTGTCAGGGTGGGAATGACCGGAAAGTGCGTGACAGGATGGGCGGGAGCCGGGGGAGCGGGCGCCACAAACTGCGGCAGCGGCGGCTTTCCGCCGTTGGCCTCGTCGTCCGCCCTCAGCGTGAATGGCGTTTGGAACGGCGATGTGCTGATCGGCACATGATGCGCGCCCTGCGGGGCCGGGATGGCGTCGGGTGGCAGACTGCGGAACACCTCCGAAAGCGGCACCACAAAGCGCAGACCGGGGCGGACCCTGGCAAAGGCGGGGCGGAACCGCTCCTCCACGCCCTGACGCAATTCCTCCACACTGATTTCGACCCGGCCGGTGGAAAGCTGCGGCATGATCGCATCCAGCGACAACACCGCTTCCACATGATCCGGCACCGCACTGGGCTCGAACCCAAGGTCCTGAGCCGTGACATCGCGCAGCAGGGTGGAAAGCAACACCCGGATCACCGGTCCGGCCGGCACCGGAGAGGAGTTCCGCAGGCTGGGGCCATTCGGCCCGGCGCTTTCCCGGGGCGGTGTCGCGACAGGAGGATGCTGCGGCGCCGGAGCGGGGGCGGCCTGGAATGGATTGACAGGCGCAGGGGGCTCCGGTCCGGCTGATTTGTCAGGAGCCGGACCGCCGTTGCCGCCGTTCTCCATCCTCGCAAACGGCGAGGGAGTGCTCATGGGCAGCACGGGGACCGGTGCAGATCCCGGTGCCCCGGCAGCGGGAGCGACGAGTTGAAAGGGAGAACTTGCCGGCCGGGGGGCCGCTCCCGGAGCCTCCATGCGCTGAAACGGATTCGGGGCCGCGGGAGGCGCTTCGGGAAGTGAGGGCATTTCCGCATTGAACGGAGCCAGCACTTCATTTCCCGGCGGCGTTGCGTCCACCCTGGCGGCAAAAGGCGAAGCCGCCGCGCTCGCCGGGCCGCCAGCCGGAAGGAACGGCGAGGATCCCGCCATGAAAGGAGATTCGGCACTTCTCGGCGGCGCCACTGCGGTGAACGGGCTGCCCGCCGGAGAGTTCTCCAGCATCCGCTTCACCTTCTGAAACGGCAGCACGATTTCCATATCCTCCGCCGGCGGCACCTGACGGCTAAAGAGCGATGGACAGGCCAGGTAGATTTGACTGAGACGAAGCGCCGGACGCCCCTGCTGCAGGGAAGCCCGCAGCAACTCGAGCGGCAACGGCACCGTTTGGTCACCCGGCAGGGATTCGCCCCGCACGAATTGCGGCGGCAGCAGGATCATCAACTCCCGAACCGTGAACTGTTCTCCGGCATTGAGGGCAAAGGGGGAGGCTGGATTCATAGCGGTCAGGATGGTTGGAGGTTCGGGGAGGCGGCGGGGAATGGCCGGGAGCGGAGGTTCGGGGTGATGGGCGTTCTTCTGGGTTCGGTTTGGGAAAAACGATGGCATGGATAGCGTGACGGCAACAGGCGGGAGCAGGCTCTCCGGCGTGTCAGTCCCCGGGCGGGCCGCGGAAAATTATCCGGCTTAGTAGAGATTTCAGCTTCACTTTGTCAACACTATTAAGACTTTTGTAGTTCTTGATTATTACGAAGGCGGATACCGTGTCGAAATTATGGTAATTAGAATTCTTTTCAGATCAATGAAAGAATCCGCCGGAGTTCCCGGCAGCGCGCCATGCGGGGGTGAGGGGCTTCCTTCACGCCGGCCAGCCCTTACATGCCTTCGGTGAAACCGCTGTTCACCAGGGCCTCGAGCTTTTCCATAACCGCCGCCTCGTCGCTGCCGTCGGCACTGACGGTGATCTTCGCACCGCATCCCGCGGCCAGCATCATGAGTCCCATGATGCTCTTCCCGTTCACCTGCTCGTCGTCCTTCTCCACCAGGACTTCCGAATCACAGGCACTCGCCACCTTGACAAACATGGCTGCAGGACGGGCGTGCAGACCGAGTTTGTTGACGATGGTGAGTTCTTTGCTGATCATGTTAGGGAACGGGCGGGTCAACTGATGCGTTTCTCCGCCATCAGTTGCAACAGTTTCTTGTTGAGCTCTTCGGCACTGTGATAACCGAAGCTGCGGAGCTTCTGCTCCAGCGCCGCCACTTCCACCATGCGGGCCACGTCCCGGCCCGGCGCCACGGGAATCTCCATGTAGGGCACATCCGTGCCCAGCAGTCGATAGACCCGCTGTTCCGTGCCCAGCCGGTCCACTTCCTCCAGTTTGTCCTGCGGTTTGAGATGGAGCACGAGGTCGAGCCGCTTCTCCACCCGCATGGAGGCGACTCCGAACAGCATCGGCACATTCACGATGCCGACGCCCCTGACTTCGAGATGGAACCGGCCCAGTTCCTCCGCGGTGCCGGTCAGCTCCCGGCCCTCGGGTGCGCGGAATTTGACTTTGTCGTCCGCTACCAGACTGGCGCCGCGGTCCAGCAGCCCGACGACGGCTTCACTCTTTCCCACGCCGCTGTCTCCCTTGATGAGCACCCCGATGCCGCGCACGTCCACCATGCAGCCGTGTTCACTGGCCTGCGGGGCGAATTCCCATTCCAGCCACAGCGTGCAGGCATTGATGAACCGGATCGTATTGAGCGTGGAGCGATAGACATTCACCCCCGCGGCGTTCGCCATCTTGATCAAATGCGGCGGCAGGTGGCGGCCCCGGCAGGTCACGATCACCGGGACCTCGCTGCGGCAGAGCGTATCGAACGCCGTCCGCTGCTCTCCTTCCCGGAGATTTGTCAGGTAGGCGAACTCCGAATTCCCCAGCACCTGCACCCGCTTGTAGGCGAAGTAGAGATAGAATCCCGCCAGCGCCAGCCCGGGACGGTTGATGGACGGCTCCAGGATCTTCCGCGCCGACCCCGTGTCCTCTCCCTCCAGCTCGAGATGCAGATGCTTGCCGTGCCGGGCCACGAAGTCCCCCACGGCCAAACTTTTGATCTGACGCACTTTCGACCGGGACTCGACGATGGTGACGGCGGGTTCACTCATGGCGCCACTTCCTGCACACTCCAGCCATCCTGTCATCCGGCGAATGGTGGAATTCCCCTGGCGCTTTGCCTTTCCCCGCCAAACTGCCCGCTCCCCCATTCCTCCTTCGCCATGTCCGTTGATACTGAAGCACTGAAAGACCAAATCGCTGAAAAATCCGCCTGGGTGCCGCTCGTCCGCGCCGAACTGCACCGCGTGCTCGTCGGTCAGGAAGCGCTCGTGGACCGTGTCTTCGTCGCCCTCCTCACCAACGGCCACATCCTGCTCGAAGGTGTTCCCGGACTCGCCAAAACCCTGACGGTCAAAGCCCTCGCCGGCACCATGAGCGTCTCGTTCAAACGCTTTCAGTTCACGCCCGACCTGCTCCCCGCCGATCTTCTCGGCACCCTCATTTACAGCCCCGGCGACGGCACCTTTAAACCCAAGCTCGGCCCCATTTTCGCCAACCTCATCCTCGCGGACGAGATCAACCGTTCGCCCGCCAAGGTTCAGTCCGCCCTGCTCGAAGCCATGCAGGAGCGTCAGGTCACCATCGGTGACAGCACCTATAAGCTGCCCGACCCCTTCATGGTCATGGCCACGCAAAATCCCATCGACCAGGAGGGCACCTATCAACTTCCGGAAGCTCAGCTCGACCGCTTCCTGCTCAAGGTCCGCGTGGACTATCCTCTCAAAACCGAAGAGCGCCAGATTCTCGACCTCATGAGCACCAGTTCGCCGAAAGTGGATACCGCGCAGGTCATCGACGCCGCGCTCGTCGTCGAGAGCCGCGGGCTGGTGAATGAAATCCTCATCGCCGACGCGGTGAAGGACTACATCGTGGAAATCATCCACACCACCCGTCACTCCGCCGAGCTGCTCCCTGAAGTGAAGAATCTCATCCGCTGCGGCGCCAGCCCGCGCGGCACCATCAACCTCGCCCTCGCCGGCCGCGCCCTCGCCTTCCTCGCCGGCCGCTCCTACGTCACGCCGCAGGACGTCAAAGACCTCGCCCACGACGTGCTGCGCCACCGCATTCTCCTGACTTATGAAGCCGAGGCCGAAGGCGTCACCAGCGAGCAGATCATCGACCTCATCCTGAGCAAGGTGCCGGTGCCCTGAGGAGGCCGCCCTTAACCTCAATCTTGAATCAGCGCTGAGGCAGCGTTAATGGCCCGGCATGACGCCGGAAGCCTTCAACCCCATTCAGCGCCTGCTCGATGACTGTCTGCCGGTCGGACGCGCCATGACGGAGCTGATCCGGAACGCAGAGAAGAACTGGTTGTCGGCCCCCGGGGACAAGACTCCCGACTGGGATGCGCTCTGCGCCCTGGATTATGATGGCGAGTTCCTCCGCTGCACCGACTGGATTTGTCAGGCGTTTAAGGAATATCAGTTTCCGCCGGAGGTGAACGGGCTCTACATCAGTTTCATCTGCCCGCCGGTCGGGGACCGGGTTTCCACGGTGGCCTATTTCATGGGAGGCTCGCGTGAGTGCGGCACTAACCACGACTGGGCGAAGGAAAGCAACGTCCCGGCTGATGAATTCATCCACCACCCCGCGGTGATGCTCGATCTCTATCGCCGCGTGGCGTTCGCCGACCACGGTGACCGGGAACGCGCCATCAACCTGGTTTACATGTTCCTCTCCATGGTCGTCGCGGAATGGTCCCGCACCGCCGTGCGTCATGTACTGCGCGGGGATGCGCCGTCCCGCAGGCTCTTCGCCGGCTATGATCCGTGGATGGGATTCAACATCTGCACGCTGCAGCCGGAGCGCGTCGGCGGCGGAGGTTCGGTCATCGTTTCATGGAACGGCACGATCACCGCCGGTCCGCACCGCGCGCAGTGGCACGACCTGCTGCGCCAGATCGCGAACTGGCACGAGTGCCGCTGGCAGCAGGCGGACGTGCACCCGGGATTTCGCTCTCTCGCTTCGCTGCGCGGTGAGCCCTCCGTGCCGGAGCGCCCTCCGCTGCGCTGGCGCGATGAAGAATTGACCGGCCGCGTCCTGGTGGATGCCAATCTTGTCGGCGGCGCCGAGTCACTGCGCCGTGAAGCTGCCCGCTGCGGTCTCGAAATCGAAGAGGTGGAAATCAACGGCCGTTCCTATCCGCTGCTGGTGCTCCACAGCCTGACGGTGCGCGGCGTGGACTTCCGCTCCTTCGATCTCCGCAGTCTTTATCCTGGCGACGACCGCCTCAGTTTCTTTCTTCTGGAAAGCGGGCACGCGCCCTTCCTCAACGGCTGCGTTGCCGCCGTGGACGCCCGCGCCTTCAATCAAACGGCGTTTATGAAGCCCGTGGGAAACGCAGACTGGTATGCGCGACCGCCATCCGTGCATCTGCGCGAGTTCTTTGAAGAGTGGACCTCCGAACTGCTGGCCTTTCTGCGCTGGGCCTTCGCACCGGATTTTCAATTCGAACACCGCGACGAGGTGTTCTTCCGCGCTCCCCGCCTCGCTCTGGAATGCGAATGTGTGGAGGAGGACCGCGGCCGTGACTTTGCGCTGGATTACGGCCTCCGGCGCCTGCGCCAGCACTTCGACATCGAAGCCGACCGCGTGGAACGGCAATTCGGCTGGTAGCGGTGCATCCCGTTTGCGCCGGCGCAGTTTCACCACTCAGAACGGCGGACATGTCCGTCAAACTCCGCTTTCCCTCCCCCGCCGCCAGTCAGCTCATCCTCGCCAAAGTCGGCAATCCGCAGCGCGAGGAACCGCTGCAAACCTCCAAAGCCGTCTTCACCGTCGCCGCAGAGGATCGCGAACTGCTCGGCGCGATTTTCGTGAAGCCCTTTCGCAATCTCATCGCGCACCGCTTCACGCATCATTCGTCGCTGGATAAGAATGAAATGCGCCAGCTGGCGCATACCACTTTCACTGCGCCTGGCAAACTGCTCAAAGCCGGCTGCGACATCGCGCGGCGGCTTTACTCAAAAAGCAACCATCCCAACATCAAAAGCGGCGACCTCTGCATCGCGCTGGTGGATGGCATCGAAATCGAAGGCGAATCCGCCAACGCGCTGTGCATCCTGAAATCGGAAAGCGTCACGCCGTTTCTCAGCATCGATACCGCCGACGGCGATCTCAAGCTCCGCACCGAACACGGCATCAATCCCGAGCGGCTCGACAAAGGCTGCCTCATCATCAATCACTGGCCTGACAAAGGTTACTACGTCCTCACCTTCGACCGCAGCGGCGCCGACACCCGCTTCTGGGTCCGCGAATTCCTCGGCCTCCAGCCCGTGCCCGACGCCGCTTTCCTGACAACCGCGTGGGCCGAACTCGCCGTCACCGCCGTCCAGGAATCGCTGCCGCCCGAAACCACCCCCGAAGCCGCCGGCGCCGCCGCCCGCGAAGCCCTCCAGTGGTTCGACGACCGCGAGCAGTTCGATCTCGAGGACTTCGAAAAACAGGTGCTCAAGTCGCCCGCCGCCGTGAAAAAATTCGAAGCGGAGCGCACCCGCGTCGAAGACGAACACGGCGCCCCGCTTCCCGCGGAATTCGAGATCGCACCCAAAGCCCTCAAAAAAGCCGCCAGACAAACCGCCACCGTCATCAAACTCGACACGGGATTCGAACTTCACATCAAACCCGCCCTCAACACCACCGGCGAAGATTATCTCGAACGCGGTTTCGACGAAACCAAAGGCATGAAATTCATCCGCCTCTGGTTCAACGAAGACACCAGCGCCTGATCCCGCAGAGCCGCGCAACGCAGCGCCTCCGGCCTGCCGTGTCACCGGCTAACCCTGCAGCGCCGTAACGCAGCGCCTCCGGCACTGCCGTGTCGCAGTGCATCCCGCCTGCCTAACCCGCCGTGAGGGCAGGCTCAGAGGCCCTGCGCCACGGCAGTCCGGGACTGACTGCGCTACACGCCCGCAAAGTGGCGGTCCCACCGGGAATCGAACCCAGATCTGAAGTTTAGGAAACCCCCGTTCTATCCGTTGAACTATGGAACCGGCTGAAAGCTGCGTTCATCTCGAACGCACAGAAAAACCATGCCCCTCGCACATAGTGCCGCCGTTTGGCGCCGCCAGGGAATTCTTTCCAGTCCAAAGCTACGGACCGCGATGTTGCACATCGCTGCGGATATCCCTTCCCGGCAGTCAGCATGGTCAGCCGGAGCGAAGTAAAACTTTGCGGTCCTCACAGCCGCGTGACGGGGGCGACATCGTTCACGAGAGCGAGCCTGAACTGGCCAGTGCCATTTGAGTTCACCCTGCCAACGGAGATCCGCTTCTGGCAGTGCAGCGAATGCGGCACCTGCGCATGCAGGAGTGGAGTGAGGCAAAGACACAGGCAGAGAATGGTGATTGGACTTTTCATGGCAGGGCAGGTGTGGCCGGTTTCCTGTGGCTGGTTTGGCTATTCGGGCAATCGCGCGGTGTTATGCAAACGAACATCGTGACAAGTTCAAACAAGCCCGCGTGGGCGGCTCCAGCGCCCTGTAAGCGCAAACGACCAGCCGGCAGTAATTAGATGCAACCCCAGGAGAACCGTGTATCACCCTCCGTCAGAACATGCGACTTCATAAGCTCAAAGCCTCCGGGATACTTTCGTTTGGCCCAACCGGGCTGGATTTGGAATTGGGACCGTTGAATGTTTTGATCGGGCCGAACGGCGCGGGCAAAAGTAATCTGCTGGAAGTGCTGGCCCTGCTGCAGGCGGCACCGGTTCGTCTGGCGGCGCCAGTGAAGGCCGCCGGCGGAATTCTGGACTGGCTGTGGAAGGCTCCGACAGCGCTTTCAGGAGGAGAAGGCGACAGCCCGGCACAAATTCGCGCCGTGATCCGTCCACCGGCCTCCAGCGGGCTGAAGGACACCGTCCACTCAATGACCATTGAATCGAACGGAGGAAGGTTCGAGTTGGTGGAGGAGAAGATCGTTCGGCACGATCATTGCTGGCCAAAAGGCTCCGGTCCCATTGAAGTCTTCAACCTGAGCGGCGGCCATGCGGAACTGCGGGGGACGAACGCCGCTTTGCGGGGAGACCTGTTCACTGTCATTCCAGTGGAACGACAACAATTGAACCCCGAAGAGTCCATTCTTTCGCAATACAAACCCATTGGGAACATGCCCGTGGATGAGGTCCTTTTTTCGCTACCGCACTTTTACCGTCACATCCGCCTTTACCGCCACTGTTTATTCGGGCCAGCTTCCGCAATGCGCGAACTGCCGCGGGCGGATGATCGCAATGACTACCTGGCCGAGGAATTTGGAAACCTGGCACTGGTCTTGAGCAGTCAGCGATTTCTGACCGTGAAGCGTCGCATAGAGGAGGAGATGGGCAGTTTCTACGACAGGTTTGTATCTTATCACGTCGTGCCGAACGCTGGCCGGGTGCAGTTGTTTCTGGAGGAGGAAGGCGGTCGGCAGATACCTGCCGGGCGACTGTCGGACGGGACACTCCGCTATCTGGGGCTGCTGGCGATCCTGCTTGATCCTCAGCCCCCCACGCTGGTGGCGATTGAGGAACCCGAACTGGGGCTGCATCCGGATGTAATTCCGCATCTGGCGGAACTGCTGGTGGAGGCTTCGGCAAGGATGCAGTTGGTGGTGACGACCCACTCGCGGATGCTGGTGGATGCGCTCAGTGGAGTGCCGGAGTGCATCGTGGTCTGTTCGAAAGTGGATGGCGAGACGCGGATGGAGCGGCTGAAGGCGGAGGATCTTCGCGAGTGGCTGGAACAATACTCCCTGGGCGAACTCTGGAGCAAAGGTGAGATCGGAGGGAACCGCTGGTGAAGATCAAGCTTTACATCGAAGGCGGCGGCGATTCGCATTTGCAGGACGTGCAGTTCCGCGCGGGGTGGCGGACGTTTTTTGAAAAGGCGGGGCTGACGGGCCGGATGCCGGCGACGTTCCGCGGCGGTAGCCGGGAGCAGACGTTCGCAGCGTTTCAGACCGCGCTCAAAACCAGGAAGGAGAACGAACTGCCGATGCTGCTGGTGGACAGCGAGGAGCTGGTGGCTGCCGGTGCGACTTCCTGGCAGCACCTCAAAGCCCGTGACGGCTGGGAACTGCCACCCGGAGCCAAAGATGACGATGCCTTTCTGATGATCTGCTGCATGGAGACCTGGTTCGTGGCGGATCGCGCCGCGCTGGCGAAGTTCTTCGGTCAGGGATGGCGGGAGAATGCACTGCCGCTGTGGCCACAGCTAGAGGAAATCACGAAGGAACAGGTGCTGGCTGCTTTGGAGAAAGCCACGGCGGACACTTCAAGAAAGCGTTACGCCAAAGGCAAACCGTCGTTCGACCTTCTCGCAGTCATCAGTCCCGCGGAGGTGGAGAAACAGTGCCCTGCTGCCCGGAGACTGCTGGAGCGGCTGAGGGCAGCGTGACCGAAGCCGCCGCCAGGGAAACGTGGAAGCTCAGGAATCCTCCGCCGGCAGTAACGCCGCAGGGCTGATGCCGAAATGCCGGGCGAGGGTGGAAATGTGTGAGGCGGTAAGCTGGCGCTCTCCACTGAGGACGCGGCTGGATAGAGAAGGGCTGACACCGAGGAGACGGGCAAGGTCCGCACCGGTGAGAGCGTGGCCTTCCATAAGATGGCGCAGGACATCGAGCGGGCCGGCGGAGGGCGGCGGCGCGGGGGCGTGCTCGCGGTCCCGGGCTTCGATGAGGTCGCAGAGCAGCGCGAAGTAATCGGCCTGGTCGCGGTTGAGGCGGTGGCCGGCGAGGGCGTCGGCGACGGCGACGGTTTCGCGGTAGTGGGTGCGGTCGCGGATGGGCCGGGGCAGGAGGACATCGCGGCAGAGTGTGCCGTATTCGCCGGGCATCTCGGCGAAGGCGGGGAGGGTGTTGGCGTTGCTGCCGCGGCGCCTCATGGCGTCAAGCGGCGGCGAGGGCCGGACAGGGCGTAATGCTGGCGTCAATGGCGCGGGACTTGGCGCGGGCGGCGATTTCGAGGTCGTAGGCTTGCTGCAGGCCCAGCCAGAATTCCGGCGTCATGCGAAAGTAGCGGGCGAGGCGCAGCGCCATTTCCGGGGAGACGGCGCGCTGCCGGCGGATGATCTTGCCAATGGTGATGGGAGTGCTGCCGATGTCGCGGGCGACACGATAGGCGGTGAGGCTCAGCGGGCGCATGAATTCCTCCATGAGCACGTCGCCGGGATGAATGGAGGGGAGGAGCTTTTCGCGGGCGGGTTTCTTCGTTTTCATTGGAATAGGGGGATCAATGGCAGTCGGTGATTTCCACGTCGTGGGCGTGTCCGTCGTGCCAGCGGAAGCAGACGCGCCATTGTTGATTGATGCGGATGCTGTACTGGCCGGCGCGGTTGCCCTTGAGGGCTTCGAGGCGGTTGCCGGGAGGGTTGCGGAGGTCGGTGAGGGCGTGGCGCACGTCGGCGGAGACATTGGCGGCGGCGAGTCGGGAAATCATGCTGTGGCGCAGGGCGTGGAATCCTTTGCTGCGGAAGCGCCGGCCTTTGCCCTTCTTTTCATCGCCAAGTGCGGGACGGATGCCGGCCTTTGACATGAGGCGGCTAAAGGCATTGGACAGCCCGCCGTGGCTGCCGGTGCTCCTTCCAAACAGAGAGGGAAAGAGCGGGGCGCGGAGTTCTTCTCTGGCACGCAGCGTGAGCCATTCGGTAAGCTGAGGGTGCATATAGACAACGGTGTCGCGCCGGCTGGGCTGACGGTTTATCTCCGCGCGAAACGTGATGGTGGAGGCATCGAGGTCCACGGCTTCCCACGTGAGGCTGGCGGCATCGTGGATGCGCAGGCCGCAGTGGATGCCCACCAGAATCATGCCGTGCCAGTCGGTGTCACCGGCGGCGTCGAGCAGGTCGCGGAGTTCCTGCGGGGTGAATTTCTCGCGCTCCTCCGCGGGCGCAGCGGTGAGTTCCACGGCCTGCGCAGGATTGGTGAGGACAAGGCCCTTGCGGCGCGCGGCTTCCATAACTGCGCGCAATACCTTCACGGCGAAATCCGCGGTCGTTCCACCTTTGCCGGCCTTAAGCTCAGCAGCATCCGTGATCATCCGGGTCCATCCGTGGTTCTATTTCCCTTTTAAGGGTTAGTGGGTCGGTCCACTGCCTCCCGGAGGCAGGCAATCCAGTAAGGCGAGTTGGGAAGTTTGCGAAGGCTGGCCAAGACGGCGGAATTCGGTTAAATGATTAGTTACAACACCGGACCACTCTCTCTGGTTTCAAGAATCAGGTTTTCCCCGGAGACGCGAAACCCTCAGCCTTCCCAATCGCTTCGCGAAACTGCCGGGGCACATTGACCCTCACGGTTTAAATCACGCCGTCATCATCGAGGATGGTTTCGACCGTGCCTCCAGTGCGGCTCCAGGTGCCGGAAAGAGTTTCACTGAACTCGCGGACAAACGCCATCTCCGCGAGAGCAGGTTTGCGGCGGGTGCGGGTAAAATCGTGCGTGCTTCCCTCTTCACGAGCGTGCCCCCGGCGATGAAGACTCAGGGGGATGGCATTCACTGGACCGGAGTAACCAGCCCGCCGCCAACCGCCGGCATGTTCCACGGGAAGTCTTGTCGCCTTCGCGCTCTCTCTGATCCGCTGCCAAAGAAATTCTTTCGCTTCCGCGTGCATCGTTGAAGCAACCCGATGGAACGATGGGAGCCATCCATTTAGTGACTGCCGCGCATTCCGCTCCCGCCCCGCACATAACGATCCGGCGACAGCAGCGTGAGGTCGTGAGCCGGCGGTTCGCTGTTCAGAATCTGAGCGGCGAGCAAACCGCTGACGGGGCCCATGCTCAGGCCCATCATGGCGTGACCGGAATTGATGACGACATTCTCCCAGCGCGCCGTGCGGCCCAGATAGGGCATGCCGTCGGGACTGCACGGGCGGAGGCCGCGCCAGGGCGGGATGCCGGCGAAGTCTTCCGCCCGGAATTCGGGAAAGTAGCGCTGCGCGGCTTTGATGATGCCCTGCACGCGGCGCGGCGTGATGGTTTCGTTGAGGCCGGCGATTTCCATGGTGCCGCCAAAGCGCAGCGCTCCATCCATCGGGGTCACGGCGACACGGGCCTCGGTGAGAATGCTGCACAGCTGCGGCAGCTGACGGGGTCTGGGAAGCGTCAGGCTGTAGCCTTTGCCGGCCTGCATGGGCAGGCGGAGATCGAGTTCCCGGGCCAGCAGCGGCGACCACGAGCCGCCGGCGACGACGACCTCGTCAGCCGGCATTTCACCGCGCGAGGTCTGCGCGGCGGTGACGCGATTTCCTTCGCGTGCGAATCCAATGACTTCTGTTTCCCAGTGAAACTCCGTGCCGTCGCGGACCAGGGCGGCTTCCAGACTTTGCATGAAGCGGGCGGGATTGAGGTGGCAGTCTTTCGGGAAACAGACGCCGCCGGCCACGTCCATCGTGACGTCCGGATCGAGCGCGGCGAGGGCTTTGGCATCGAGCACCTCTGCGGGTACGCCCAGCTCCCTGGCATGCTCCGCCGCTTTTGCCTCTTCGTCGAACGTGTGCGGTTCCCTGCACAGCATCACGAGCCCTTTTTTCACCAGTCCGAACTCATGTCCCTGCGCAGCGAGTTCCTCAAAAAGCTCGCGGCTGGCGAACTGCATGTCGCGCAGCAGCGGCGCGGCGCGGGCGACCTGCCGGGCATTGGCGGCGCGCCAGAACTTCCAGCCCCAGGAAAGCAAATCCCGGGACAGTCGCGGCTTCACGTAGAACGGCGATTCGGGATTCCACATCCACTTCAGGCCCAGTTTCACCATTCCCGGCGCGGCCAGCGGAATGAAATGACTCGGCACCACCATGCCGGCATTGCCGTACGAGCAGCCGTCTCGCTGTTTCGGGCTGCGGTCCACCAGCGTCACCCGGTGCCCGCGCGCCTGGCAGTAATGCGCGGTGCATAAACCGATGACGCCGCCGCCGATAATGAGGATGTGTTTGGACATGTTCTACCCCCGCCGATTCCTGCGGCCCCGCCATTCGTCAAGCCCTGGCGGCGTGGCCGCTGCGGGCCTCACCCGAGGATCGGCTTGATGACTTTCGCGGGGATCACGCCCGTGAGCCGGGCATCCAGCCCCTGGAACCGGAACGTGAGGCGCTCGTGGTGGATGCCGAGCAGGTGAAGGATGGTGGCGTTGAGATCGCGCACGGGAGCGGGATCCTGCACGATATTGTAGCTGAACTCGTCGGTGAGGCCGTAGCTGGCGCCGCCTTTGATGCCGCCGCCGGCCATCCACATGCTGAAGCACCGCGGGTGGTGGTCGCGGCCGTAGTTGTCTTTCGTCAGGCCGCCCTGACTGTAAACGGTGCGGCCGAATTCGCCGCCCCACATGACGAGCGTGTCGTCGAGCAGGCCGCGCTGCTTCAGTTCGGTCATCAGGCCGTAGATGGGCCGGTCGATGTCCTCACACATGGCGCGCATGCGGTTGGGCAGGTCGTTGTGGGCATCCCAGCCGCGCTCATAGACCTGGATGCAGCGCACGTTGCGCTCGGCGAGGCGGCGGGCCATGAGGCAATTGTAGGCGAAGGTGCCCGGCTCTTTGGCTTTGGGGCCATAAAGCTCCCATGTGGTTTCCGGCTCCCGGGAAAGATCGGTCAGTTCCGGCACACTGGCCTGCATGCGAAAGGCCATCTCGTACTGCGAGATGCGGGCTTCGGTTTCCGGATCACTGAACTCTGCGGAAGTCAGATGATTGATTTCATTGACGCCGTCGATCATGGCGCGGCGCACATCGCGCGTCACCCCGGGCGGGTCGCTCAAATAGAGCACGGGATCGCTCCCGGCCCGCAGCGCCACACCGGCGTGTTCCGGCGAAAGATAACCGCTGCTCCACAATCGCGAGGACAGCGCCTGAATGTTGGCATTGACGGGCAGCTTCGAGGTCAGGACGACGAAAGCCGGCAGGTCTTCGTTCATGTGCCCGAGTCCGTAGCTCATCCACGAGCCGAGGCACGGACGTCCCGGAATCATGACGCCGGTGCTCATGAAGAGGATGGCCGGCTCGTGATTGATGGCTTCCGTCTCCACCGAGTAAATCACGGCGAGGTCGTCCACGATTTTGGCGAGGTTGGGGAACAGTTCGCTGGTCCAGCGCCCGCTTTGTCCCTGCTGCGTGAACTTGAAGGCGCTCGGCGCGATGGGCAGGCGCGCCTGGCTCGCCGTCATGCCGGTGAGCACCTGACCGCGGCGCACGGATTCCGGCAGGTCTTTGTCGTAGAATCTCTCCAAGTCCGGTTTGTAGTCCCACGTCTCCAGCTGTGAAGGTGCACCGGCCATGAAAAGCGAAATCACGCGCTTCGCTTTGGGCGCGCAGTGCAGGCCGCCGTCAGGACGAAGTTGGGGCGCGCCGGAGGCTTCCTGGCCAAGCAGGCCGGCGAGCGCGGCGCCGCCGATGGCTTTGGCGGTGCCGCCGAGAAAATGGCGGCGCGTGACGCGGGTGAGCAGTTCGCCGCGCGCCTCCGGGCGGAGACCGGCGAGGGCGCGGAGCGATGCAGTGTCAAAACCGGTGCAGGTGTTCATGGCGGCGGAGGGTTCACTTGTTGAGGGCGGCGTCCAGATTCAGCACCTGACTGGCGCTGAGCGTCCACGCGGCGAGTTCGGTTGCCGGCAGCGCGGCATCGGCGGGCGCTTCGCCGATGGCGAGCAGTTTCACGGCCTCGTCAGGACACTGCGAAAAATGCGCCGTGAATTTAGTCAGGCTTTTCTCCAGCGCGGCGCGCTCAGCGTCGGCGAAGGGTCGCGCCAGAACGATTCGCGCGAGGTGATCGAGTCGCGCGGCGGTTTCCGCTTTTGTCTCCTTGAGCGCGCGCTCCGCGAGCTTGCGCGCGGCCTCCAGATACTGCGGATCGTTCATGGTCACGAGCGCCTGCAGCGGCGTGTTGGTGCGGGCGCGCCGCACGCAGGCCAGCTCGCGGTTGGGCGCGTCGAACGTCTCCATGTTCGGCGGCGGCGAGAAGCGCTTCCAGAAGATGTAGAGACTGCGGCGGTAGAGCGCGTCGCCTTTGTCCTGCTGGTAATGGAGCGTGTTGCTCTCCGGCATGGAAACAGCCTCCCAGAGGCCGCCGGGCGCGTAGGGTTTCACGCTCGGGCCGCCGCACTGCGCGGAGAGCAATCCGGCCGACTGCAGCGCGATGTCGCGCACCATTTCGCCGTCCATGCGATAACGCGGGCCGCGGGCGAGCAGGCGGTTCTTCGGGTCCCTGGCCACCGCTTCCTTCGCGGCCGCCGCCGTTTGGCGATAAGCCGCAGACGTTAGGATGAGCCGGTAGAGATGCTTCACGTTCCAGCCGCTCTCGCGGAATTCCACAGCCAGCCAGTCGAGCAGTTCCGGATGCGACGGCTTCTGACCCGCAGTGCCGAAGTCATCCGCCGATTCCACCAGACCCGCGCCGAAGAGTTCCTGCCACATGCGGTTCACCGTGACGCGCGCCGTGAGCGGATTGGCGGGGTTGAGCACCCATGCGGCGAGGTCGCGGCGATCGCGGACCTTCACATCAGCGCAGCCGGGCAAAAAGTGCGGCAGGCCCGGCTGCACGCGCTCCTTGCGCACGTTGTAGGCGCCGCGGGCGAGCACGTCGGCAAATGCGGGCCGGGCCTGATCACGCGCCACCAGCGTGGGCGTGCCGCCTTTTGACGCCTCCGCGATCTCTTTTTCCAGCGCTGGCAACTGCGCGGTCAGCGCCGGCATGTCTTTGTCATAATGGCGGAAAAACGTCTCGCTCATCACCCAGCGCTGCTCGGGATTCCATTCCGCCGCCGGTTTCGCCGCGATTTCCGCCGCGTAATCCTCGAACGGCAGGCGGCGCACTTCGTCGGCGCTCAGGCAGCGTGAGTAGAGGCGGATGTCCTGAAAGCGCGTCTCGCGCATCGGGTGATGGTCGTGCCGGCGTCCCAAATGGAAAGGCACGCCTGTCTTGATCGTCGCCGTCACCGCTTCGCCCTCCGGCGTCACTTCCTCACAGACCCCGTCCACGAAAATCTTTACGCCGCCCGCGTTGCCGCTGCCGTCGCTGGTGAAGAAAACATGCCGCCAGTCGCCGCGTGCAAACTGCCGCTTCGTTTTCACGGTGACGCGGTTTTCCGGCCATGACGAGATCAAGTGAACGAGAAACCGCCCCTCCACGGTGTTGCCCTCGATTTCGAGACTCCAGCCGCGGTCTTTGGCAGTGTGATCCATGCGGGCGAGCAGCGCGCCGCTGGGCACTCCGTTGCTCCCGGGCATGGCGCGCACCATCACCCAGCCGCCGGCGGAGAACGGCTGATCGCGCTCGAAATCCCCGACGTCAGGAATCGCCAACTGCGTGTTCATTTCAAAGCGCGCACTCGGCCACAGCCAGGTATCCTCGCCCCAGATGACCGGCGCTTCCGTCGTCTCAAAGCACCGTTCGCCCGCCGGCGTGCGGCTCTTGATCTCCCTGCCGGAGCCTTCGTCGAATCGCAGACGCAGTTGCAGCGCATCCGCCTGCACCGGCTGCGGCCGGCCGCCGTTTTTCATCCACTCCGCGATCAACTGCGGCGCCTCATCGCGGCGGTCGCGCATCCGCTGCTCCACGGCGGATTTCTTCTTCAGCGCGGCATCCAGCGCGCCGCGTCTATCCGCTGCGGGAATGTGAAGCACCGGCTGCGGATCCTGAATATTGCGGTCCCACGAGCGCTCCGCCGTGTTGTTGAAGAACGCGGAGAGGCTGTAGAAGTCCCGCATGTTCATGGGGTCGAATTTGTGATCGTGACACTCTGAGCAGCTCACCGTCACGCCCATGAAGACTGAACCGAACGCCTCCACCCGGTCGCGCACATTGGCCGCCTGGATCTCCTCCGGAATGGTGCCGCCTTCGTTGGTGGTGACGTTGCAGCGGATGAAGCCGGTGGCCACCAGCGCCTCCACGCCGGCATCCGGCAGCAGGTCGCCGGCCAGCTGCTCGCGCACGAACCGGTCGAACGGCTTCCCGCTGTTAAACGATTCGATCACGTAATCGCGATAGGGCCAAATGGAGCGGTAGTTGTCGAAGTGCAGCCCGTGCGTGTCGGCATAGCGCACGTAATCGAGCCAGTAGCGCGCGCGGTGTTCGCCGTAACGGGGACTGGCGAGCAGGCGGTCCACCAGTTTCTCGTAAGCGTCCGGCGACTGGTCATTGACAAACGCCTGCGTCTCCTCCGGCGCCGGCAGCAGCCCGGTGGCATCGAGGCTGGCGCGGCGAATGAGCGCGGCGCGGTCCGCTTCCGGCGCAGCCGTGATCCCCTCCGCGGCGAGGCGCGCGAGGACGAAGTTGTCTATCGGATTGCGCACACAGCCCGGCACCGGCGGCACGGCCGGGCGCTGCGGCGTGGCCCATGCCCAGTGCGACTGCCATTCCGCGCCCTGCTCGATCCACTTCCGCAGCGTGGCGATTTCATCCGGACGAATGGCCCGCTTCGCTTTCTCCGTCGGCGGCATGAGGTCATCCTCGTCCTCGGTACACATGCGTTTGATGAGCGGGCTTTCGTCCGGCTTGCCTTTGATGATCGCCACGTCACCGCTTTTGGCCGGCTTGAAGGCGAACTCGGCACGGTCCAGCCGCAGGCCGCCCTTCACTTTGGCGGTGTCGTTGCCGTGACAGGCGAGGCAGTTCTCTGTGAGAATCGGCTGCACGTCGCGCGCGAAGTCCACTTTGGCTGAAGGGGCGGCGCAGGCGACTCCGGCGGCGAGCGCCGGCAGGATACAATGCAGGCGGGGCTTCATGGCGGTGTTCAGGCAGGAAGGGGAGCGAGACCGATCTCTTCATCGGTCAGGGGGCAGGCGGGATCGGAACCGCAGGGATCGCCGGTGCAGGTGGCGGCGCGCTGACGGAATCCGCCGCCGCAGCGGTCGAGAAAACGGCAGCCCGCGCAGCGACCGGTAATCTGAGTGCCCTGCGCGCGCAGCAGCGCAAGGCGCTCGTGCGCGCCGGAGTCCTGCCAAATTTCGCTGAAGGGACGCTCGCGCACGTTGCCCAGCGACCACGTCTGCGAAAACTGATCCGCGTGGACATTGCCCTGCGTGTCGATGTTTCCGATCCCTGTGCCAGGTCCGGCATTGGCGCCGCCATTCCACGAGAGCAGGCGATTCGTCTCCCCGGCGCGCTCCGGCGCCTCCCGCTCCTGGCGCAGCATGAGGTAGATGCCGTCAGCCGGCTGCGTCACGGTGAGCACCTCGCGCGTCACGCCCTGTGCGGCCCAGCGGTCAATGCGGGCGAGCAGCGTGTCGAGCACGCGGCGCGATTCCTCCGGCTCCAGCAGTTGCAGCGCCCCGCCGCGTCCGCTCGGCACAAGGTGATAGAAGCACACGCGCTGGATTTCCTCCTGCTCGATGAAGTCGAGCACCGGCTCGATGTTCGACGCATTGTGTTTTGTCAGGGTAAAGCGCAGCCCGGTCTTCTGATTCACCTTCCGCAGATTGCGGAAGGCCGCGACGGCTTTTTCATAGGAACCCGGAGTGCGGCGGAAGAGATCATGCACCGGCCCGATGCCGTCGAGCGAAATGCCCACGTAGGCAAAGTCCAGTTCCTTGAGCCGCGCGGCCTTCGCTTCGTCGATGAGCGTGCCGTTGGTCGAAAGCGTAAGCCGCAGTCCCCGGCTGCGGGCATATTCCGCGAGTTGCCAGAAGTGCGCATGCACCATCGGCTCGCCGCCGCTGAGCAGCAGACCCGGGATGCCGAAACCGGCCAGATCATCGATGACGCCGCGGCATTCATAAAGGCTCAACTCGCCCTGATAGGCTTTCCGGTCGGAGTCGGAATAACAATGAATGCACCGCAGGTTGCAGGTCCGGGTGATGTTCCAGACGACGATGGGTTTTCGCGCGGTCGAGGAAGCCGGGGCATTCCCGCCGTGTCCGTAGCGAAGGTGGTCGGCGGGCTGAGCCTGGCCGGTCCAGAGTCGGGTCAAATTGATCATACGCTGGAAGACTAACCGGCCTGGCGCCGCTCTTTCAGTCATATCCTGGCGGAGCCTTCCTGGATATTGCGCAGGGGAAAAAGCCCCCAGGCGGCCGGTGGAGGCTCCCCCCGGCGGCGCGGCCGGGCGACAGCCTGGATGGACCGGGCGCGGCTGCAGGGTCTCATCCCGCGCCAATTCCGTCCCGGAAAGGATCAGTGTCGTCGAGAATCAAAGTCGCCTCCGCGGTGACCCACGCGCGGCCGGTGATCACAGGAATGACGCTGCCGTTCTCCACTTCGACGCGGCCGCGAAAGACGCTTCCGATGAGACTTTCCTGACGCCAATCCTGGCCAGGCTGCAATTTGCCGTCGGCATGGAGACAGGCGAGTTTGGCACTGGTGCCGGTGCCGCAGGGGCTGCGGTCCCACGCCTTGCCGGGGCAGAGGACGAAGTTGCGGCTGTGATTCTCCGCCGACTGCGGCGGGCCGAAGAGTTCGACATGATCCACTTCCGGAAAACCCTGCGCATTGACTGCCTGACGGATGCGCCATGCGGCATCGGCGAGCCGGTCCACGTTTGCCAAAGTGAGATCGAAACCGTGATCGTTGATGAGAAAGAACCAGTTGCCGCCCCATGCGACATCGCCGGTGACTTTGCCAAGGCCGGGCACTTCTACCGTGACGGCCTGCGCTTTGCGGAACGACGGGACGTTGCGGATGGAGACGCTGCCGTCGTCGTGCAGCGTGGCGGTGACCACACCGACGCACGTTTCGATGCGGTGCCGGCCAGGCTGGATGCGGCCCATGTGCGCGAGCGTGGCGATGAGTCCAATGGTACCGTGCCCGCACATGCCGAGCACGCCGACGTTGTTGAAAAAGATGACGCCGCAGGCGCAGGACGGGTCGGCTGCTTCACAAAGCAGCGCGCCGACGAGCACATCGGAGCCGCGGGGCTCATTGACGACGGCGGATCGAAATCGATCGTGCTGCGAGCGGAAGATTTCTAGACGCTCGGCGATGGATCGTGGCGGGGACTTCCGGTCCCCAATTCCCTGCAGCCGGGGACCGGAGGTCCCCGCTACGTCTTCCGGCCCGCCGGCGATGACGGTGCGGGTCGGTTCGCCGCCGGTGTGACTGTCGATGATGTGAATTTGGTGCATGGCTGTTCTGCTGCTTCCGGTCTTGCCTGTTCCTATCTCAGAGATGTGCCGTAAGAAAGCAGCATGGCAATCAATGCCAGGGACACCAGCAGGATGGCGCCGTAGAGCCTCTCCCTGTTGCTCCACTTCCGAAATTTAAAGACCAGCCAGGGAGAGATCATCAACAGCAACCACCAGGGTTGATCCAAGAACTCCGGTCCGAATGCAGACTGGAGCACCAGCAGCAGGTAAAAGAGGAGAGGAATGCAGAGAAGTAAAATGCCGCCTTTGCGCCAGCACCTGGGATCAGAACTCCAAAGGAGTAGTCCGCCGTGGATGATCGCGACAATTGAGTAGAGGAGAAAAAACTCCTGCCAACCGATGGCGATGGCAATAATAACCTTAGCGGAGAGCATGGCGTCTCCCATAGCGACACCTGTAAAAAAGAAAGGGCCGGGAGCGAACTCCCGGCCCTCCGGAATCAGAGAACCTGCTTACGGCACGACCCGGATGCGCAGGAAGTATTTATCTTCACCGGGCACCGGCACGGCGGGGAGGTTTGCCGTAACATCAGCACCGGTGCCGGCCACGGGCAGGCCCAGCGGGGTCCAGCCGTTCTCGACACGCGGACTGACTTCGGCCTGGTAGCTGCGTCCCACGACGGACGGGAAGGTCACATCCGCTCCGGCACCGTTCGAGGAGATGCCGGTGATGCGGAGGTAGTCGTTCGGGTCGGCAGGATTGGTGCCGGCGACGGCTTCGGAGGAATCGGATTGACCATCTCCGTCGCTGTCCACTTCCACGGTGGCGGGGGAGAAGAGGACATTGGAGACCTCCAGCGTCTCGGAGCCGCCGAGATTGACCACGGTGAGGACAACGCGGGCGGTTTGCACGCCGTCGGGAATGACGCGGGAAATGAGGAAGGTGTGATTGGCGGAGTCCGCTTCGTTGGCACCGCTGCCGTTGAGTTCATCATTTGCCTTGTTGGCGTCATAATCAGCGGCATCCGCTCCGGTGTATCCGTTGAGCACGCCGTCGTTGTTGCCGTCCCATGCGCTGATAAGATTGATGCGCTGTTCGCCGGGGAGCCCTTCATCGAGCACCAGTTCCGCGAGCACGGTGTCCTCGTTATCGAAATTGGAGCCGGTGCTGTCCTCGCGGGCATTGAGGTCCATACGGAACTGGACCGGACCGGAGACCGCAGACAGGTCCACCAGTTCTGAACTGAGCACGGAACCCGGTGCGGCCACTCCGACACTTGTGCTGTGACTGATGGCGGCGCCGTTGGCGATCCAGTTGGCGGGAATGGGCAGGGCGGGAGCCACCGCGGCGATGGTGCCGAAATCCGTCAGGCCGAATACAGGCGGCACATCCACCACGACCGAAGCCCGGCTGAGTGGATCGCCGGCATCGGAGAATGTCAGGCTCTTTGGCGCTTCGCTCACCGGGAAGGGACCGAAGTCCGCCGGCACCCCGTAGGAGCCGGAGGCCGGGAACGAATTGCTCGTCCAGCCGGCGACGCTGTTCACGGCAGTCACATTGGCGGTGAAGCTGAAGGTGTCGTCCGCGGGGGAAACGGTGCCGCTGAACGAGCGGGAACTGTTGCTGATCGCGGGCGTCAGGACAATGCCGCTGGAGGGACGCCCGTAAAATGTCAGGGCGAGGCCGAAGTCGCTGGAATCGGCGGCGCTCTGATGCACCGAAACCGCCAGGGTGTGGGTGCCGGCGGGCAGGCTGAGCACGTTCTTCACCACACTGGCGCCCACAGGTTCGCTGAGGTCGATGGTGGAAATGATGGACTCTCCGCGCGCGCCCGGGGCGAGCCCCGTGAATGTGTCCGCCACCGTGATGTTTTCCCGGGCAACGAGTTCGCCGTCGAGGTAGATGAACACTCCGTCATCGCAGAGCACGTCGAACTTGAGATTGTCGAGTTCGGTGGCGGTGGTGAAGGTGGTGCGGTAGTAGCTGGTGTAGCGGCTGCCGCTGGGGGGAACTGTCAGGGCCGTGCCCGCCGGTCCAATCGTGGTGCCTGCGGCGAGTCCGTCGATGCCTCCGGCGGCGAAGGGGCCGGGGCCAGTGACGGCATCATAACTGCCGGGGACTCCGCCGGCGCCAAAGAGCGGTCCGTTATACTGCAACACGAAGTCGGGCTCGTGGAGATACCATGTGGTGTCGAAGTCCGCATCCGGGCCGCCGGGACCGTCCGGCACCGCTCCGGCGAGCGGATTCATCACCTGCCATTGTTGTGAATAGGGAACGGCCTCCACCGGCGGCACGAAAACGGGCGGAATCACCGTGACGGAGGCGGTGACAGCGGGCTGAAAGGAATCGCTGAGCATGACCGTGACCGCGCCGTTGCCGGTGGTGGAGGTCGCCGGAAACGGACCGAAAACCACAGGGACGTCATAGGCGCCGGTCGCAGGATTGAGCTGATCGGAATTCCAGAAAGTGCTGAGGAAAGTGCCGGTGGCGGTGACTTCGAAGGTGAACGTGTCGTCCCGCGGGTCGGCCGGCGTCCCGCTGTCGCTGCGGACGGCATTCCCGGCGGTGGCGGTCATGGTGGCCGCCGGGGGCGCCACGGTAATGCTCGCCGTGCAAAGCGGATCGATGCCGGAGGTGAAGGTCACGGTCTGGCTGCCGGTGCTGACGAGGAACGGCCCGAAGGTTGCGGCCACGCCTATGTCGCCTGTGGAGGGCACGGAGTCACTCGTCCACGTGCTGCCGGCGTTGGCGCCGTTGACCGTGACCTCGAAAGTAAAGGTATCGTCCCCGGGGCTGCCGGGCGTGCCGCCGTCACTGCGAATGACATTGCTGACGGCCGCATCGATGATGCACTGGCCGGTCACTTCGATTCCGGACATCTTCAGCGCGAAGCCGCAGTCGCTCGAGGTAATGGAATTTTGATGCAGCGCCACGGCGAGCGTGTGTTCTCCGGGCGCGAGACCGGGCACAGTGGCCACGACGTTTCCGCCGGGGGTCAGCGACATGTCGATCGTGATGATGGCCGTTTCATCGTGAGCCGCGGTGGCCAGCACCGTGTAGCCGGGTGCGGGCGGCTGAGGCATGTTTTCCTGTGCGACCAGGCGCCCGTCGAGATAGATGAAAACACCGTCGTCACACAGCAGGTCGAAAGTCACGAGGCTGATCGGTTCGGTGGTGGTGAAATTGGTGCGGTAATAGCTGACGCGCCGGCTCCCGCTCGGAGGCAGCGTGGGAGCGGTTCCGGCCGGGCCGACCGTGGTGCCGCCGGCAATGCCGTCGATGCCGCCGACAGCGAATGGACCGGGGCCGGTGATGGCCTGATAGCTGCCGGCCACGCCGTTGGCTCCAAAAAACGGTCCGTCGTACGCTGTTATAAAGCTGTCCTCCTTGAGGAACCATGTGCTCTCAAAAT
This sequence comes from uncultured Akkermansia sp., assembly GCA_964523105.1. Taxonomy (GTDB): domain Bacteria; phylum Verrucomicrobiota; class Verrucomicrobiia; order Verrucomicrobiales; family V1-33; genus V1-33. The sequence continues at coordinate 185,314 of CAZFZN010000004.1, read as the reverse complement.
CCGAGTCCGCACCGCCGGCGGGCCGGGGCGGGATCACGCCGGCCAGCGGGTTCATGATGCTCCACGTCTGATCGTAGGGCACGATGGTGGTGAAGGCGGAGGGCGGATCGACCGTGACGAAGGTCACGCAGGAGGGATCGTTTTCCGCGTTGAAGAAGACGGTCACCGGACTGAACAGGACGTCGTACGGACCGAAGGTCGTGGCCACCCCGTAACTGCCGGAGAGCGGAGTGCTGTCACTCTGCCAGCCGGTTCCGTTGTTGTTCCCGGTCAACGTGACATTGAAGGAATACTGGTCATCCGACTGATCGAGCGGCGTCCCGCGCAGATCACGCACCACGTCGCTCACGGCTGCGTGAATGGTGCAGGCTGCGGGATCGAGGGCGTTGAGTTCCAGCAGCAGCCCCATGTCGCTGGAGGTGGCGGAATTGTTATGAACGGAAACGGCGAGGGTGTGCTCGCCTTCCGTGAGCACGGGCAGCGGAACCAGCACGTTGACGTCACCCGGCGAAGCGCCCTCCTGCGCACCCGCGGTCCGCAGATGGAAACTGAAAGTGTTCGCCTCCGTATTGGTGGCATCAGAAGCGAAGGAGGTGTAGGTATCCGCCGTTCCGGCATCGATGTTCACCGTGGCGATGAGCACGCCGTCGAGATAAAGATAGCACCCGTCGTCGCACGACATGCGGAACGAGGGCTCGATGAGTCCGCCGGCAGGCACCGTGAACGTGGTGCGGTAATAGGAAGCGTAGCGGTTCCCGCTGGCCGGCACCGTGAGAGTGGTGCCGGGCACCGGAATGGAAGTGACGACGTCATACGCGAACGGCCCCGGGCCGGCGCCGGAGTCGGCGCTGTCGAGAATGAGCGGATCGCCGACAGTTCCCGCATTGAAGGCCGGGCCGTCGTACGAAGCGGCGAAGGCCGCCTGATCCAGATACCATGTGGTGTCAAAGTCGGGGTCGGGCGTGGTATCGAGCCGCGGCGGCAGGGTGCCCATGGGATGGAGATACTCCCAGAGGTGGTTCTCCGGGACGACGATTTGCTGCTGGGCAGAGGCTGCGGATGGGAGCAGTACGGCGGCCGCCAGAATGGCGGCACTGCAGAGTTTCTGTGAGGGGTTCATGGGAGTTCTAAGGGTGCCCCGGCACAGCCGGGATGCCGGAGCATAGGGGCTGACTCCGTACAACGTCAAGCTTTCCCCTACGCTTCCGCGTCGCTGACTGGCGGACACGGCACCGCGACCGCTGGCGCGACCTTTGGGGAGCAGCTGAGGTCCGGGGAATGCTGCGGCGTCCCGACGTGCGCCGGCGGCACACTGCTCAGCGCAGCGTCAGGAACTCGTGGTGATTCAGCAGCGTCAGGAGGAACACTTGGCGGAGCTTTGGGGTGCCGGGCCGGAGAAAATCCTGACAGGCGGACACTTCCTCCGGCGACGGCTCGCGGCTGAGGAACCGGATGAAGGCAAGGCGGAGGAAGGCAGCATCGTCTTTCTCCGCAGCAGTCTGTGCCGCCCATGCGGCGGCGCGGGCATGCGTGAGTTCGCTGTTCATCAGTGCGAGCGCCTGCTGCGGCATCACGGTGGGCTTGCGCTCATAACATTCGACAACACTGGGCCCGTCGAAGACCTGCATGATCTCCGGCTGCTTCTCCGCGGCGCAGCGAAGATAAAGGCTGCGGCGGGGAGAGGTGAGGGAGAGCGCCTGATCGATCTCCGGTCCGCCGCGCGTCAGGGCCAGCCCGCCGGTGCACCAGAGCACGTTGTCGCGCACGGCCTCGGCCTCCAGCCGGCGCGACGGGAAATGCCAGAGCGTGACATTGTCAGGATCGCGCCGCCGCATGTCCGCGGCATCCGGCCCGGGAACGCTGCTCTGGCGCCAGGCGGCGCTGGTCACGATGAGGCGGTGGATGTGGCGCAGGCTCCACTGGTGCGCCATCAGTTCGCACGCCAGCCAGTCGAGCAGCGCAGGGTTCGCCGGCGGGCGCGCCCCTTTGCCGAAATCGGCGGCGTTCGGCACGAGTCCCGCGCCGAAGTGCCGCGCCCAGAGGTGATTCACCGCGACGCGGGCGGCGAGCGGATTCTGCGCACTGGTGAGCCAGCGGGCAAAGGCGAGGCGGCGTCCGCTGCTTTGCGCCGGATAGGACGGAATCTCCCGCGGCTTGTACTCCACCGTGAGCGGCTGCGCGCAGGCGGACTCGGCTTTTGTCAGGGCCGTGCGGGCCTCTTCCAGTTTCTTCGCGTCTTTTCCGGCAGTGGCGACCTGGCGTGCCGCCGCCGCGCGGGCCTCTTCGCGCTGCGCGGCGACGGCGGCTTCCGCGGCCGATTTCCACTCCGGCGAGTCTTTTTTGCCGGCGTCCTCGAGCCGCTCGACGGCGAGCAGGGCGCGCAAAGCGTGGTACTTGGCATCGGCGAGGATCTTTTCGTCGGCGGGCGCGGCATCCGCGGCAGCCCTGGCGGCGGCTTCGAGGTCGATGCGCACACTTTCGCGCCGCTGCGGCTGGGTGACTTCGCGCGGCAAATCCACCGGTTTGATCTCCAGCACGCCGCCCAGAATGGCGGGCACGGCGGGAGCGATGACCTTGTCCTTTTGCGGCTGCTTTTCGTCGCCGCGGGTAAACACATAAGTAGGCGCGCCGGGCTCGGCGTCATAGGCGCGCGCGAGGCCGTCCTTCGCTGTATCGGCCTGGCCTGGCAGATGATCGAGACGCACCTGATGCGGCTCGAAGATGGCGCGCAGGGCGTAGTATTCCGTGTGCTTGAGCGGGTCGGTGAAATGGTCGTGGCACTTGGCGCAGCCGGTGGTGAGGCCGAGAAACGCCGCACCGGTGTGCTTCACCGTGTCCTCCATCCACTGCTCCCGGGAGAGCATCTTATAATTACGCACGAGGAACCCGGTGGCACGCAGGGCATCCTGGTCCGTGGGACAAAGTTCATCCGCCGCGAGCATTTCCACCAGCATGCGGTCATATCCTTTGTCGGCGTGGAGCGACTCCACGATCCAGTCGCGCCAGCGCCAGATGTGAGGCTGACTGTCGCGGATTTGTTTGCCATCGCTCCATCCGGCCCAGTCGGAATAGCGCCAGACATCCATCCAGTGGCGCGCCCAGCGTTCGGCGTGCTGCGGCGAGGCGAGCAGGCGGTCCACGAGCTGGTTGTAGCGATCAGACGAACCGGACTGCTGGAGAAAAGCCGCACGCTCGTCCGGCGTGGGAGCGAGACCGGTGAGCGCGAGGTGCAGTCGGCGCAGCAGCACTTCCGGCGATGCCTCCGGTCGCGGGACCGTTCCCCTGCCCTGCCGGTCCGCGGCGAGGAAGGCGTCGATTTCATTGCCGCCCGGCACCGCGGCGGGGACGGGCGGGCGCTGCACGGGCTCGAACGGCCGCCACAGCCACGGATCGGCGGCACTGGCGGCGGCGGTGAGTGCGGCGAAAACGAGGGAGCGCAGGAACATGGCGGCGACGGTGGCCATCGCTAAACGCACTGTCCATGCCCAAACTTTCCGTCCCTGCGGTGGCGCGGGCATGGCTTGGGCCTGCCCGTGCCGGCTCGACAGATGTGCTCACACGGGCAAGCTTCGCTGTGCCCGTGCTACAGTTCCCTACTTCTTGTCCATATTCGCCTTCATCTCCTCGTCCGTCGGCTGCGGCGACTGAATGCCGGCGGCGGGGACTTCGGATTTCGCGATCCAGGCGATGGCATTGAGCACCACCTTGCGGAAGTTGTTATCCCTCCAGTTGCGGTGAAAGTGCGCGCCGGTGAAGCCGAAGCCGCGGCTGCCGTTTTCGTTCTCGCTGACCCACATGACGTGCTGCGGCTCGCCCTTTTCCACGGCGGCGCGCACGTGGGGATTGCCGCTGTGCGGACCGTCGGGGCGGTTGAGGGTTTCTTTGGGCGGCACGGCGCTGAGGATGGGCGTCACGTTCTTCATGCCCTCGCGGAAACGCATGTGGTAATACCATTCGTCACGCACTTTGAACGGCTCGACACCGTTGGCCACGGCGTGCTGGGGCAGGGCTTTGAATTCGCCGTCCCAGTGCGGGTTCACGCTCCAGTGCATCTCGAAATAACCGCCCAGCCAGTTGAGAAAGGCGTCACCGCTTTTCCCTTTCTCCACCTCCACGGCGTAGTGAATGCAGCCCACGCCGGCGCCGCGGGCGTGCGCCTCCTCCACCTCCGCGAGGTGCGCATTCACCATGTGGCCGCCGCCGCCGTCGCTGTACATCACGATGGCATCGGCATTCTGAAACTTTGTCGGGTCTGACGGCCAGCCTTCGGTATAGACCGTGGCATAAAACTTGTCAGAGGCGGAGGTGTTGAGACACTTCGCCAGCAGCATGCAGCCCGCGCGGTGTTCGTGATCGCCGGGACCGTGACTGCGCTTGCCGGCGATGAAGACGACCTTCTTCACATCGCCGAGCGGCAGGCGCTTCAGTTTGATGTTGCGGAACTGCACCTTCATCGGCGGGCCGGCGTGCAGCTGCAGCGCCAGCAGACCGCCGCGGCGGCGCTGCTGCTTGTCGTTGTCGGTGATGCTCGCGGTGCGCGTGCCGTTGATGAAGTTCTCCATCGTGTAGCCTTGGAAGGTCACGCGCAGCTGGTTCCAGTCCTCCTTCTTCACCACTTTGCCGAGTTCGTTGCTGTCGCCAAAGCGCTCCTCTTCCACCGGCTTGTGATCGTCTCCGATCTCCGTGCGCTGGCCGCGGTCGGCGAGGATGCCGCGGAACTGCTCGCCATAGACGATGCCGGAGTAACGGTCGCCGCCTTCAAAGTCCGCCTGATAGCCGCCCACGCCCCACTGTTTGCCAGGGAGCGGGAAGCTGCGCACCTGCACGCCGCTGTTCCCCTTGCTGCTGATCTTATATTCCAGCGTCAATTCGAAATCATCCACCTCTCCGCCGGTCCACTTGAGGAAGGTATTGCCCTCGGTCGGCACTTCAGCGGTTGTTTCACCGGTGATGCAGCCGTCCACCACTTTCCAGAAGCGGGGATCGCCGTCCCAGTTGGTGAGCGTCTTGCCGTCGAAAAGGTCCATCGCCTCAGCGCTGTCGGCGGCGCGCAGGGGTGAGAGAGTCAGGCTGAGCAGGCCCGCGAGCAGCGGGAGGAAAGAATGGGGCTTCATGCGTGTGTGGGGTGTAGCGGGGATCAATACGGCGGTCAGTGCGGGGGGTTTATCAGGGCGTCGCAGCCGGCGCCAGCGAATTTGCGCCGCGTTTTGCCCCGGCGGGAAAATTTCAGTTGTCGCTCCCTGGCAGCCGTGCATGACTCGCGCACGCTTCCGGCGGCAAGGCTCTCGTGGCGGAATTGGTAGACGCGTATGACTCAGGATCATATGGGGTAACCTGTGGAGGTTCGAATCCTCTCGAGAGCACCACCGCCTGTGGCCGGAAGGACCATGCAAGACCCCGCTTTCGTTCAGGATGCGTTCGCCAAAATCGCGCGGCGCTACGATGCCACCAACCACGTGCTCTCGCTGGGCACGGACATTCTCTGGCGGCGCAAAGTCGCGGGAGTCGTCGCCCGGCTGCAACCGCAGAAGGTGCTCGACATCGCCACCGGCACCGGCGACCTCGCCGCGGCCATTTCCGAGAAATGCCCGGACGCGCAGATCACCGGCGTCGATTTCTCCGAGCCCATGCTCGCAATCGCCCGCCAGCGCAAAATACCGCGCCTCGAGCTGCAGCACGCCGATGCCATGAAGCTTCCTTTTGCTGCTGGCTCGTTCGATGTCGTCACCATCTCCTTCGGCCTGCGCAACCTCGCCCACTGGTCGGATGCCATCTGGGAGATGGCCCGCGTCACCCGCCCCGGCGGATCGCTCGTGGTCTTCGACTTCTCCCTGCCGCAAAATCCCCTCATGCGCGGCCCTTATCGCTTTTACCTGCACCGGCTCATCCCCCGTGTCGCCGGCTGGATCACCGGCCACCGCGAAGCCTACTCGTATCTCGCCGGCTCCATCGAAACCTTCCCCTCAGGCGACGCCATGTGCGACCTCATCAAGGCCAACGGCTTCTCCTCCGTCCGCGCCATTCCCGTCAGCATGGGAATCGCCACCATCTACGTCGCTTCGCGGCCGAAGTGACCCGAATCTGTCCCTGCGGGTTGGGTGAAGCTAAACTTCACTATTGAAATTATAAACCGGATTCCGATAATTCCCTATGGACAATAGGGGGAATTGCTCCTTTCATCCCCCCCATGAAGCCTACGCCACTAGACCGCCCTCTTACTTTTATTGTGATGTGCGCAGCGGCGGCCCTGAATCTTGCGGCGTTGGTGGTGTGGGGCGTATTTCTTGTGCGGCAGTCCGGCGTAGCGCCACCACTGCAACCACAAGGCTTCCAGCACCAACGAGAAGCGATGCAATGGCAACCCACAGCGCCCACGTTTTCCGTTCCGGCTTCGGAGGGGGTGGCATCTGATTCTCAATCTTCTCAACCCGGCGCTCAAGGCTTCCGGCAGTAGCCCTGATGTCAGCCCGAAAATCCCCATGCTCACGGGCGTCTATTTCATCCATTAGGATTCTTACCGCAGCAGCACCATTCGGAAAACCGCCGTTCACTCGCCTTATTTCCTCAAGGTGTCGCCGCGGAAGGTCGCGCCACTTCTCGACTAGCGTAGCCGTTGGGTATAAAGCGAAATTGGCGCGGGTAAGTATCGGGTCAACTTTGAATTTCTCCATACCCGCCTGATACTAGAGGGCGTTGCATTGAGAACGCCCGCAAATACGGCTGGCATTCCGTGTGGGATCGGGGCAGAATGCGGGATGCAGCACAAAAAACGCGACCTAAACACCGCAGTAGCGGGATCCGTTGCCCGCATGACGGGAACACGTATTCCGCACGGCGAGGACTTGACCGACAACCCGGAACTAAAGAGGAGGTATATCGAAGCGCGCGACAAGGAGATTACGAGGCAGGAGAGGGAGCGTGCCCCTGAATCCAGAAAGTCACGCGCGTAAACTGCGGCTCTTAGGATGTTACGGCCTTGGTAATAAATTCTGCGATGGTATCCCTTACCGTTTCAGCCTCATCACGAAGACTACCAGAAGACTCATACCAAGGCGATTTGACTTGGATTCCATGCCCATTCTCTGCGCATTCAAAGGTCAGAGTTTTAACCCCGGACGGACTATAAATGCTAAGAGAACGCCTCATGCCCGTGCCTGATCTTCCGTTTCCAATGTCAGCCCTGACCTGGGAGGATTCCAGGGCGGTCCTGGCGGCCTCAAGTTCAGGGAGCACTGTTGATTCGATGAATGCGTTTACTTGAGCGACAGCCTTGGCTATGGCGGTCTTGCGTTTCTCCTCATCATCAATAGCCTTCTGTCGCTTAGTCTCCGCCGCTAAGAGTGCCTTTGAGATAACTTCGTTGTAGTCCATACCGCTATAAGTAAGCGGTGTCTTTGGTCTGTAAACCGCGATATTACGCAAATCCGTAGCGCACTAAGAGGTCAGCCACTTGGCAAGCAATCCATCCACGGTGCCTGAGAGGTTGTCAGTACGCTTCCGCGCCTTCTCCACGTTATCCACCGTGAGCGACAGGTTGTAGGTAGCCTTACCTTGAGACTTGCGACCAGCACCAGCACGGGCACCGCCTCGCTTAGATTTGTTCAATTCCATGTTTGAATCTCTAAACAAGAAATCATTTGACGCAACACGTTTCTTTGATTTACTCTCTGTAAATTCAAATCATTTAGCGCCATGCCAACTCCCCGAATCAGCAGAGAGAAACGCGCCCTCGCCATCATGGCGCTCAGTGAAGGCACTTCCGTTAATTCCGCAGCGCGCATGACTGGCGTGAGCGGCCCGGCCCTTCTCTCCTTCTTTCGCGAGTGCGGCGAGTCTTGCGAAGCATGGCACGATGAGCACTTCCGCAACCTCACGGTTGAGCGCCTTGAGATTGACGAACAGTGGTCCTACTGCTTCAAACACAAGGAACGCATGACCATTCAGGAAAAGAAGGAGCACCCGGAACGCGGGGATTGCTGGCTTTGGGGCGCCCTGGACCCGGTGAGTAAGGCCATCATCTCCTGGCGTACCGCCAAGCGCACTTACGAAGCGTGCCAGGACTTCTGCCATGACATCGCCAGCCGCGTTGTCGGGGAAGTCCAGATTACCTCTGACGCGCTCATCGCCTACAAGCCATGCATCGCGCTGGCCTTCGGAGATCGCGCCCACTGCGCCACGGAATTGAAGGAGTTTCACCGCGCGAAGGAATGGACGCCGGATGCTCTCTACTTGAGACGCCGCGTTGACCCGCTCAAAGCCGTGCACCGCAAGGCAAGGCTGGGAAACCCGGACATGACCAAGGCAACCATTACCCGCGTTGAGCGATTCTGGCTGACCGTCAGGCAATCAAACAAGCGCACCGCCCGCAAGACGCTCGCGTACTCGAAACGCTGGAGCAATCACGCCGCTACAACGTCACTCCACACCTTCATTTACAACGTATTGCGCCCGCATTCATCCCTGAAAGGCAAAACCCCAGCAATGGCCCTTGGCATCACCGATAAGCGATGGACTGCCGAAATGCTTGTGGACATGGTGGATGCTCGCCGCAAGGCATTGGAGGAATTGGCCTTCATGGAGGCTTTCAACACCGCCACCTTTACGTCCGCGCCAACAGTCGCGCGCAAGTACGCCAATAAGCCTCTCCAGAAACCCGCAGAGAAGCCCATGCAGCCACAAGCGGACTGGAGCGGCGTTCCCGCAAGCTGGGTGAATCCAAGGCAAACTACCGTGGACTTCATCTACTCCACGCTTCGCGGAGAGGCTGAAAAACCATAAGGATGCTTATCAACGCCTGCGGGTTGACATCGCCTGAAACCAGCCTATTCCCATAGGTAATTAGGAGAATTCGATGGCTTTTTCCCTGTCCCAACACAGCGACCTCAACGTCCGCGCCCAGGCGGACGCGTTTGAGACGGCGTCGCTGGAGGAAATTCTCACTTGGACGTGGAAGAAATTCGGCCGCCAGGCCGCCATCGGCACCAGCTACCAGGGCAGCGGACTCGTCATCATTCACCATGCGAGGAAGCTGGGGCTCGACTTCCCCGTCTTCACCCTCGACACCGGTCTGCTCTTTCCGGAAACCGAAGCCCTCAAAGGCCGTCTGGAGTCGTTTTTCGGCATCACCATCGAGAGCCTGAAGCCCGCGCAAACCGTCGAGGAACAGCGCGCTGACTACGGCGGCAATCTTTGGGAGACGAATCCCGACACCTGCTGCACCCTGCGCAAGGTGCTCCCCCTGCAGCAAAAACTGGCACACCTCGATGTGTGGATCACCGGACTGCGCCGCAACCAGAGCGACACCCGCGCGAAGACGGGGATCCTCGAACTCTACGAATTCGACAAGCTGCGCGAGCAGCATCTGCTGAAGCTCAATCCCATGGCCAACTGGAGCCGCGAGGCGGTGTGGGAATACATCCGCGCCCACGGCATTCCCTACAATCCCCTGCACGACCGCGGTTACCGCAGCATCGGCTGCTGGCCCTGCACCAAACTCGCCGGCGGCGAAAACGAGCGCGCCGGACGCTGGGAGGAATTCGATAAAACTGAGTGTGGCATTCACACCTTCCTCGGCAGTAATATCTGAAATGAAGAAGGCAGAATGAAGACGCCCTGGCCTGGAATTCCGGGACCCGCCGCCTTGTTGTTTCTTCATTCTTCATTCTTAACTCCTCCTTTCAATGTCAGACCCCTCCAACCTCTCCACCGGCCACGTCAAATTTCTCGGCCGCAGCGCCCGCGAAAAGCAACTCGGCCAGCGCGCCGGCGTCTTCTGGCTCTATGGGCTCAGCGGCAGCGGCAAGAGCACCCTCGCCGCGGCGCTGGAAAAAGCCCTGCACGCCGAAGGCCGCGTCACCGCCATTCTCGACGGCGACCTGCTGCGCACCGGCCTCAATCGCGGCCTCGGATTCACGGACGACGACCGCCGCGAAAACCTGCGCCGCGCCGCCGAAGTCGCGCGCCTGCTCGTGCACAGCGGCGTCATCGCCATCTGTTCCTTCATCACGCCCACCAAATCCTTCCGCAGCCTCGCGCGGCAGATCGTGGGCGAGGACGACTTTTATGAAATCTACGTCCACGCCGACTTCGATGCCTGCCGCGAACGCGACGTGAAGGGCCTCTACGCCAAGGCCGAAGCCGGCAAGGTCAAGCAGTTCACCGGGCGCGACTCCGGCTTCGAGGAGCCGTCCGAGCCTGACCTTCTGATCAACACGCTCGAAGAAAGCGAGGCGCAAAGCCTCGAGAAACTGCTAACCTTCGTGCGCCCGCGTCTCGCGCTGCAGGAATAACGCGACCGCACGCAGCCGGACCAGCCCCATCCATTCCATGCATCTGTATTATACCAACGATCAACTGCTCGCCGTGAACCACTCGCGCACTGTGCTGCTCGCACTGACGCTGGACGATGTCTTCATGGCCCCCGATCCAGGACACCTCGTGCGCGAGCACTTCGATAACGGCCTGGAGGTCCCGGGACCTGACTTGAACGGCCCGCTCCAGCCCCCGGTGCAGTCGCAGGAAGTATGGGCCGCCGGCGTCACTTATTTTCGCAGCAGGGTCGCGCGCATGGATGAATCGAAGGAGGCCGGCGCGTCGAGTTTCTACGACCGCGTGTATGAAGAGCCGCGCCCGGAGCTTTTTTTCAAAGCCACCGGCCCGCGCACCCGCGGGCATCTCGGGGGTGTGCGCATTCGCAGCGACGCTGCATGGAGTGTGCCGGAGCCGGAACTGACGCTCGCCGTGAACCGTCAGGGCCGCATCTTCGGTTTCACTGTCGGAAATGACATGAGCAGCCGCGACATCGAAGGCGACAACATGCTCTACCTGCCGCAGGCCAAGGTCTATCGCGGTTCGCTCGCGCTCGGCCCTGGCATTTTGATCGCGGACACGATGCCCGCGGAGACCGGCATCCATATCACCATCACGCGCGACGGCACGGCGGCCTTCGAGGGCAGCACCACGCTCGCGCAGTTGAAGCGCCGCCCGGAGGAACTCGTGGACTGGCTTTTCCGCGATAACGAATTCCCGGCCGGCTGCTTTTTGCTCACCGGCACCGGCATCGTGCCGCCCGGACAGTGGACGCTGTGCCACGGCGATGTCATCACCATTCGCATTGATGGCATCGGAACTCTGATAAATGCTGTCGAGCCGTAATCTCATGATTTTGCCCTCCGACGAAACGCCCCGGCGTCCCGACGATCCGGAAGATTCCCCGCCCTGGCACAACGAGCCGGAGCCGCCGGGATTCTTCGACGAGGACGAGGAGGACGACGTCAAAGTCCACAATCCCGCGCCCGAAGGCTGGCGCGCGGAACTGAGCGCCGACCTCGCGGATGCGCTGATGGAACTGAAGGAAATTGAGGACCCCGCCGAGGATTTCGATCCGCCCGAACCGCCCGACCTGTTCGCCTTCTACAGCGACCTCACCGCCATGCGTCAGGACCTGCACACCCTGAGCGTCGCTTCGCTGAAATTGTTGCAACAAGAGGCCGCCGCCTCCTCCTCCGGCGAGCGGCCGCCCCCCTCCGCCGCGGCACCGCTGCTGGAAGTCGTCATCGGTCTGCATGATGAACTGGAGACATCCAGAGCGCCCGTTCCGCCTTCCCTGCCCCGCCTGCTGCAACAACTCGGCCTGGAGCGTGTCCGCACGGAAGGACAGCCGTTCGATCCGGCCACCATGCGTGCGAAGGAAAAAGCGAAGACCGGCCAGCGGGTCACCGCCGAACTGCAAAGTGGCTGGCTCTGCTTCGGAACACTGCTGCGTCCCGCGAAGGTCAGCGTGAAATGAATTTCCCCTGTCCAGCCTGCGCCCGCCGCATCCGCTCCCAGCGCACACGCCGCTGTCCGGACTGCGGCTGCGAAGTGGGTGTGCTCGCCGAAACCATCAAGTCATCGCACGATTCCCTGATGCTCGCCATGCTGGCGCTGCGCGAAGGACGCGACCGCGACGCGCAGGAATTCGCGCTCGAATCGTGGAGCCTGTGCCGCTCCCGCGCCGCCAGCGCCGCCGGCCTGATCGCCGCCACCATCATGCGCGATCCCATCGAAATCGCCCGCTGGATGCGCCGGCGCCGGCGCCTGCGGGAGTCCGCGGCATGACCTGCGCCACATCGCAGCTTGCGCACGCCGGGGCACGCTTCTAAGGGGCGGCCCATGTCCGCCATCCACCCCACCGCGATCGTCTCTCCGCAGGCCGAAATCGGCCGCGGGGTGGAGATCGGTGCCTACTGCGTCATCGGAGAGGGCGTGGTGCTCGGCGACGGCTGCCGGCTGCAGCATCACGTCACCATTCACGGGCCCTCGCGCATCGGAGCGCACAATGTCTTCTTCGCGACCGCCGTCATCGGTCAGCAAACTCAGGACCTGAAATACAAAGGCGAGCCGACGTTCCTCGAGATCGGCGAACACAACGTCTTCCGTGAATTCTGCACGGTGAACCGCGGCACGCTTCCCGGCAGCAAAACCATCATCGGCAGCCACAACCACTTCCTCGCCTACTGCCACATCGCGCACGACTGCGTGGTGGGCGATCATGTCATTTTCTCCAACAACGGCACGCTCGCGGGTCACGTCGTCGTCGAGGATCACGTGATTCTCGGAGGGCTTACCGCCGTCCATCAGTTTTGCCGCATCGGCACCCACGCCATCACCGGGGGATGCAGCAAGATCGTGCAGGATGTCGTCCCCTACACCATCGCGGACGGCAACCCCGCGGAAACCCGCGGCATCAATCTGGTGGGGCTGCAGCGCGCCGGATTTGCCGATGCGGACATCCGCGCGCTCAAAGAGGCCTACAAGGCGGTCTGGCTGCGCAAACGGAACACCGCGGAAGCCCTTGCGGAACTGGAAAAGTCAGAGCACGCCGCCAGCGCCCACGTCGCCAGATTCATCGCCTTCATCCGCGACAGCCAGCGCGGCATCACCAAATAACCTCCATGTCCTCACGCCAGAAAAAAACCGCCGTCGTCACCGGAGCCGCCGGATTCCTCGGTTCCCATCTCACCGACCGGCTGCTCGCCGAAGGCTGGCGCGTCATCGGCATCGACAATCTCATCACCGGAGCCACGCGCAATATCGAGCACCTCGCCGGCCGCGACGACTTCCGTTTCATCAAGCACGACGTCACCAATTTCATCTATCTCGACGGCCCGGTGGATTTCGTCTTCCACTTCGCCTCGCCGGCCAGTCCGATCGACTACCTCGAGTGGCCCATTCCCACGCTCAAAGTCGGCTCGCTCGGCACGCACAATGCCCTCGGGCTGGCCCACTCCAAAGGCGCCGGCTTTCTCGTCGCCAGCACCAGTGAGATTTACGGCGATCCTGAACAGCATCCGCAGCGCGAGGACTACTGGGGCAACGTCAACACCATCGGCCCGCGCGGCTGTTACGATGAAGCCAAGCGCTTCGCCGAGGCCATCACCATGGCCTATCACCGCGCGCACAAGCTCGACACGCGCATCGTCCGCATCTTCAACACCTACGGCCCGCGCATGAGGCTCGCCGACGGCCGCGTCGTGCCCGCGTTCATCGGCCAGGCCCTCAAAGGCGAACCGCTCACCATTTTCGGCGACGGCTCACAGACCCGCTCGTTCTGCTTCGTCTCGGATCTCATCGACGGCATCTACAAACTCAGCCAGAGCGGCGAAAACCTGCCGGTGAACATCGGCAATCCTCATGAGATGACCATCCTTGAGTTCGCTCAGGCCATTCTCAAAATGGTGGACACGCCTTCGCAGATCGAACACCGCCCGCTGCCGGTGGACGATCCCAAAATCCGCCAGCCCGACATCACCAAAGCGCGCTCGCTCCTCGGCTGGGAACCCAGGGTGAAATTCGACAACGGCATCCGCGAGACCATTCGCTACTTCCTCGACATCCTCGGCAGCGAAGCGAAATGCCGGCTCCGGGAGTGATCCATTTTCGCCCGCAGACCCGCGACCAGGGAATTTGCAGACGTCACGTCTTTGCTTTAATCTAAACCTTAGCCGGCCTTAATACAGTCGGCGAAAATCAAAATGCCATGAAAGTTCTGGTCGTCGAAGACAACGAGCCCCTCCGCAAATCCATCTCCCAGCGCCTGCGCGAGAGCGGCTTTGCCGTCGATGAAACCGGCGACGGTCCCGAGGGACTCTGGCTCGCGCAGGAAAACAAATACACCGTCGCCATTCTCGACCTCATGCTGCCGGGGCTGGATGGCCTGGACCTGCTGAAAAAATTCCGGAAAACCAACGAGGAAACCAGCGTGCTCATCATCACCGCGCGTGACCAGGTGGGCGACCGCGTTGCCGGACTCGATGCCGGTGCCGACGACTACATGGTCAAGCCCTTCGCCCTTGAGGAGCTGCTCGCCCGCGTCCGCGCCCTCACGCGCCGCAAGCACCAGGTCAAAAACCCCGTCCTCAAGGTCGGCGACCTGGAAATCGACACCCTGCGCCGCTCCGCCAGCCGCGGAGGCAAGGAAATCGAACTCACTGCCCGCGAGTATTCCCTGCTCGAATTGCTCGCCCTCCGCGCCGGCGAAGTCGTCACCCGCGCCGAAATCTGGGAGCAGCTTTACGACTTCAATCAGGATCCCGAAAGCAACGTCGTGGACGTCTTCATCGCCTACCTCCGCCGTAAAATCGAAACGGACGACCGGCCCAAGCTCATCCACACCCGCCGCGGCATGGGTTACATCCTCGAAGAGCGCAAGGAAGCCTGAGGTTCCGCCGGATTCTGATTTACCCGGTCGCGGCGGGATTACTCCTTCACTTCCACTTCCGCGAAGGAGACCGGGCCGGTGACTCCAAATCGATTCACGGTCCGCACTTCGAGCCGGTTCTTTCCGGCCCGGACATCCCACTCGAACCCGTCTTCGCAGGGTTTCCATTCTCCTGTGCCGGGACGGGTTTCGTAATGCTGGAAGTTCGGCGTCAGGGTCTTCAGCGCGACCCTGAGCTTCCCGTCACCCGCCCGCAGTGACAATTCGGCCTGACCGAGCGGAAAATACGGGTCCGTGGCCGGCTGCGCGGGCAGCGTGCGAAGATGCCACTGCGTGCCGTCACAAAGCCTGTCCTTCGTGATGAACATCCGCCCGTAGTCGAACCCGGCATCCATCAGGTGGTTGTTCGGGATGTAGCCGATGAAGCCGTACTTGTCGAGTTCGTCAGGATGCACCGCCAGTTCTCCGAAGCCTTCGAAATGCCCAAGCGTGACCGGCAGGTCTGATTTTTTATGTTCCCGCCGTTCCTTTCCGAACACGAACGTCAGTCCCGCACCGTCATGGTAAAACCATTCCTGACGGATCTCCCATGCATTGAGCGGCACGCCGTCCTTTTCCAGATACATGTTGCTCGTCGGATCGAGCATGACCCACTTGCGGTGCTGGTTCGACCAGATCTCCGTCACGGAATGCTCGGTGGAGCCGCCCGATTTGTTCACGCCCTGATGACGCCGCAGGGCCAGCGGCCGGTCGATCCAGCCGAGACTGGCCGCGCACGACACCAGCACCTGGGCGTACTGCGAGCAGAAGAAGGTGTGACCCTCCTCGATGGCCTGCAGAATCTCCAGCGCCCCCGCGGCTTTGGTGGACGGCTGGCCGAACTTTTTGAATTGCCGGTGGGTCCAGTCCATCAGGTGCACCTGCCTGTCGAACTCATCCTTTCCGGCCGCGACCACCTCCTCCAGCCGGTACCGCTCCCGCAGTTCCCTGAGCTTCGGATTGTCGAACCGGTCGAACGTAAAGCGCTTCGTGTACTCGCTCTCCACGAGCGGCAGACTGACAAGTTTGGCAAGTTCAGCCTTCCGGCCTGACAGAACAACTGTGTCGCCCTCCTTCATCGGCCTGCCTCCCGTTCGCGGCGTTTCCTCCTTTTCCCGGTCCGGTGCCTTGGGCTTTCGCCGGTCCTCCACGGGCGTTACGGCCTCGATGGTGTTGTCCTTCATTTCCACAGCGCCGGCCTTCTCCTCGATGAGAATTCCGGTCTTCTGCCGGCGCGCTGCGCCCTCGCGCGTATCGCGAATGATGTTTCCGGTGAAATTCAGATCGTTCGTCTCACCCCGCACGCGAATGCCCGGGGCATCGCCGTTCACACCGTTGTTCTCGATGACATTCGCCTCCAGCCGGTTGCGGTGCGCGGCCATGGCTTCGCTTTCGTTGCGGAAACAGATGCCGGCCGCTTCGTTCAGCTTCACATGATTGCGCCGCAAAAGATTGTCGGTGTCCTTGTGCCCTATCGAAATGCCGAACCGCCCGTTGCCCTCCAGCACGTTGTCCTGAAAGGTCCCGTGGCGCACGCGCCAGCACAGGAACAGCCCGTCCTCCCCGTTGCCGCGCGCCGTGCATTTCTCCACCAGTGGACGCTGCGATCCGCTGCCGGGATGAATTCCCAGCGAAGCATTGCCCTCACTCAGGCAGTGGCGGACAACCACGTCGTTCGACTGCTGAAAGCTGATGCCGTCACCGTGATAGTCCCGCACGGTGCAGTCCTCGATCACCGTGCCAAAGCCGCGATACAAAAAAATGCCCGCACCGCGGCAGCCGTTGAGATGGGGATTGTTCGCTTTGTTGCCGTCGATGGTGAGGCCCTCGATGCGGCAGCCCTCGACATCATAGCCGCTGATCACCGGAAACACCGTCGCTGCCGTCGCTCCGTTGCCACTCATGCAGTCGGCGTTGAGCGGCTTATCCAGCGAAAACGTGTTGCCCGTTCGCCCCGTGATGCGGGCGACTGTGGTGTGAAATCCACCCGACGACTTGTCCCAAACCGCCACGCCACAGCCCACGTCGAAGCCTTCCACATGCTTCACCGTCACCTGCTCCTCGCCAAAATCCCCGTCGCGGACCATCGGCGAGGAAACGGCGTCCGCTTTGCGCAGCACCGCCTGCCCTCTCACGCCGCGCACGGTCACGTTCGACCGCAAATGCAGCGAATCCTTCATCAGCCACGTGCCCGGACCTATTTCCACGGTTCCCCCGCCCAGCGCGGCGATGTAATCCACCGCCGCCTGCAGGGCGATGTTATCCTTGCCGGCAACGTCTCCGCTTCCCTGCCCCACCGCAATACGCGGGCGCTCCTTCATTTCGGAATGCATCCGGGTGGGAAGCTGCCGCTCCTCCGGCGGTGCCGCCTCTGCATTCGCGGAGGATCTGATCGGTGTGCAAAGATGCAGGGCAAGTCCGGCTGTAACCAGGGCCGACGCAGAGAGGGACGGAGGATTGGCGTGATTCATGCCGCCTGTTTTACACGGCTCTCTGAAATTGAGAACCATGAAAGAGCGCCGCCGGTGGATGCCGGCACCGCGTCAGTCAGCCCTCGGACGAAGCGAATTCTAAGGCTGAACGATAACTTTCACTCTGAGAAACTGAGTCTTCTGTGCAGCGGGCGGGACCACCGCCTGCACGGTGACGGTTTCCGTGCCGTCGCCGTTGTCCACCGCTGGACCGGCCTGCTCCACCACACCGGCACCGCTCATCCATGAGTCTGGTGTGAGGCTGTCGGAACATTCGACCCGGTAGTTCAAATCACGCGCAGTGTAGTCAATGCCTGTTGTGCCGCTGCCGTCTTTGTACTGACGATAACTGATGCGCAGGCGGTCCCCGGCGATGGAGACGGCGGGCCGGCTGCTGGAGGCGCCGGCGGTGGGCACAGTGTTGAAGGCGAACTCCAGCAGGTTGCCGACGCCGTCGCCGTCAGGGTCGGCATTCGGTCCGCTGATGGCGGGGTTGTTCTGCTCCGCGGGAGTGAAGTATTCGGAGCCCCATTCCTCAAATTCGCCAGGCGGTGCAGCCTGATACTGGAAGGTGCGCGGGGTCGCCTGCCACGCGGACCATGCGCCGCGGTTGTCCGCCGCGCGAATGCGCCAGTGGTAGAGCGTGCCGGGCACGAGGGAGGCAGAGCCCGCAAGGCTTTCCAGCGAGACCGACAGCAGTGGCTCGGCATTCCCGCGCGCGCCGGAGGCCGGCGGAACGATGTCGTTCACGCTGATGACGGGTGCGGTAAACGCGGCATCAGCGGAAACCTGAATGTGATAGGCAGTGATGAAGTCGCCGGCGTCAGGGTCGGTGGTGGCTGCCCACACAAATCGCTCGGTGAGGTCGGCGAACACGGTGCCGCTGGGCGGACCGGCCTGGATGATGATGGCGGGCGCGTGGTTCACTTCATTGACATAGAAATCGGAGGCCGCAGACCACTCACCGCTGGCGGTGCCGTCGCTGGCGCGGGCGCGCCACCAGTAGCGGGTGTTGTTCGGCAGATTCACATCCACCCGCCATGCGGTGGTGCCACTGCCGCCGGCGATGGCGGGATTTTGCGCGACGATGGCAGTGAGGGCTTCATCGCTATAGACCTCGAAGCGGTAAGTGAGGGGATCGCTCTGCACATCGAGCGCGTTTTGCACCGTAAGCAGCGGTCGCACGTCGGAGACCCATGCAGCATTCACCGGCGAGAGCAGCACGGGCGCGGCGGGCTGCGGATCGCCGATGCCGATGCTGTCGAGGTAGATGTCGGAGGCGCGCGCGCCATTGTCGGAACTGCTGGCAAAGCGCAGGCGCACGGTTTTACCGCCAAGGCTGCTGAGCGGCACCTGCACAAGCTCCCACGCCGCGCTGCTGTAGCCGCCGTCGCGGTTGGCTGCGGGGAGTTCAGGCCATGAGAGGCCGCCATTTTCGGAATACTGCAGCCGGAAGGCGCTGCCGCCGGGAAGAGTGCCTTTCATCCAGTAGCTCACGGAAGCATTCGTGCCCGCGGGCAGCGTCACGGGATGGGCGAGTGTAAGCACGTTGGCAGTGTCGGGCGCGACGCGGGCATTCTCGGTGTCGAGCAGCGCGTAGCTGCCCCCGGGCGCAAGAGAATCCGGTACGCGCGACCAGTGCGCTGCCTGCCATGCGGTGAGCGGGGTGGTCTCCGCGGTTTCAAAAAACGGCATGACCAGCGGGGTGGCCGCCAGAGGATTTTCGGCCACCGAGAGATCGTCGATGAACCAGCCATCGGAAGGTGTGCCGCCATCAGTGCCCGCGCGGAAGCGGATGCGGATGTTGCCGCGGTCTTTGAACTCGGAGAGGTCGAGCTTTTGCTGACGCCATTCCGTGCGTGTGGTCGGGCCATAAACGCCGTATCGCGAGGCACCGACCCACGTCTGATTGCCGTCGTAGATTTCCACGCGCAACCAGTCGCCGTCGCCGAGGGCGTAGCGGTCCCAGAACGTGAGCACGGGCCAGACGGTGCCGCGGAGATCCACGGACGTTTCCATCCAGGTGTCGCTGCTGTTATTATACTGACCACTGCCAGTGAGCGCGAGGCAGCCGCTGCCGCCGTGGACGTTGCCGGTGGCGATGGTCCAGGTGTTGTTGGCGCCGCCGGGCATCCAGTTGCCGGTGGTCTCCATCGCATCGTTCAGCGGCAGAATGGCGGGGATGGTGGTGGCAGTGAGTTCGTTCGACGGGATGAAGGTGTCGCGTGCATCCACGGTGAACACGCGGTAGAAGTAGGACTGACCGATCAGCAGGCCGGTGTCCTCGTACGAGGAGGCACCAAGTGAGGAAAACTCGGCGAGTTTCATGCCGTTGAAGACGCTGACATTGGCCGAGGTGGAACGCCAGAGTTCGTAGCGCTGGAAGGCTGCGCCCAAACTGCTCGGCGTCCATGTCAGGGCGACGCTGCGCAGCGCGGGAATGGCCGACGTAAGTATCACGGCGGCGGGCATTTCGGCGATGGTCAGCTTGTCCACGCGAACGTCCTCCGCGCGCGCCCCGTTGTCGCTGTGACACACGAGACGCAGGCGCACCGTCTTCCCGGCGAGGCCGGCGAGCGAAGCCTGCAGCCGGCTCCAGTCCGCGCCGGTGTTGAAGCCGGCATCGAGATTCGCGGTGCTCAAATCAGGCCAGTTCAAGCCATTGTCCTGCGAATACTGGAGGCGGCAATATGCGCCGGGATTGATGATCCCGTTCACGGAGAACGTCACCTGCACATTCGAGTCCGCAGGCAATACCACTGGCCGCGCCAGCGTCAGTGTCCGGTCGCTGTCCGGTGCAATGCGGAGGTCATCGCTGCTCCAGGCATAACGGGTGCCGTCCTTTGCCGCGATGGCGTCGGAAGTCATCCATCCCGCGCTGATCCAGTTGGCGAGGCCGCTCTCGAAGTCCTCCTGGAGCGGGACTGTCTGCGGTGTATCCCTCAGCGGATTTTCCGCGAGGCTCACGTCATCAATGAACCAGCCCTCGCCCGGTGCGCCGCCGTCCGTGCCCACGCGGAACCGCAGCCGAATGTTGCTGCGGCCTTTGAACGGCGAGAGATCCACCTGCTGCTGCCGCCACTCACTGCGTTGCATCGGCCCATAGGCGCCACAGGTGCTCATCCAGAACCACGTCTGCACGCCATCGTAAACCTCCAGCCGCATCCAGTCGCCTTCGCCGAGACCGAAGCGGTCCCAAAACGTGAGCACCGGCCATTGCGCGGTGCCGAGGTCCACGGCCGTCTCCATCCAGGTGTCGCTGCTGTTGGCATACTGACCGGAGGCGACCGTCGCCATGCTTCCGCTGCCGCCGTGCGGATTCGTGGTCGCGATGGCCCATGTGTTCGGCGCGCCGGTAGTACCCGGCACCCAGTTGCCCGGCGTGTCCATGGTGTCGGTGAATGGCAGCGCGGAGGGCACGGTCAGCGCAGCCATTTCATTGCTCGGGATGAAGGTGTCGCGCGTGTCCACGGCGAATACCCGGTAAAAGTAGGTCGTGCCGATGGCGAGGCCGGTATCCGTGAAGGTCGTCGCCCCGGTGCTGGCGGACTCGAAAACCTTCATGCCGTTGAAGACGCTGACATTGGCCGAGGTGGAACGCCAGAGTTCGTAGCGCTGGAAGGCTGCGCCCAGGCTGCTCGGCGTCCATGTCAGGGCGACACTCCGCAGCGCGGGAACTGCGGACGTGAGTGTGACCGCGGCGGGCATCTCGGCGATGGTCAGTTTGTCCACGCGCACATCCTGCGAGCGCGCGCCGTTGTCGCTGCTGGAAATGAGCCGCAGGCGGACTGTCCGGCCGGCCAGGGATTGGAGCGATCCCTGATAGCGCCGCCATTCCGTGCCGGAGTCGAAGCCGGCGTCAATGTTTGCCGTGCTCAATTCCGGCCAGTTGACACCACCATCGGCTGAGTACTGCAGCCGGAGTGCCGAACCGGGAGTCACGCGGCCATTCACCGAGTAGGTCACCTGCATATTCGATCCCTCCGGCAGCACCAGGGGTCGCGCGAGCGTTAGGGCGGCATTTGTGTCGGGTGAGAAGCGATCCTGTTCCGTGTCCCACGCATATTTCGTGCCCTCTTTCGCCGTCACGGCGTCGCTCAAGATCCAGCCCGCGGGAATCCAGTTTCCCGGGCCCGACTCGAAGCTTTCCAGCATTGGCAGCGGCTGCGGCGTGTCCTTCAACGGGTTCTCGGTCAGCGCCAGGTCATCAATGAACCATCCGTCGCCCGGCGTCCCGCCATCAGTCGCGAGCCGGAAGCGCACCCGCACATTCCCGCGGCCCTTGAAAGGAGAGAGGTCAATGCGCTGCTCGCGCCACTCCGTGCGCGGCACGCTTTCATACACACCGTAGGGAGCCAACCAGTACCACGTCTGGTTCGCGTCGTAAATTTCCACCCGCAGCCAGTCGCCGCCGCTGAGGGAATAGCGGTCCTTGAAGCTGAGTACCGGCCAGTCCGCGCCGCGCAGATCAATAGACGTCTCCGCCCACGTGTCCCGGCTGTTCAAGTAACTCGCGCCGGGGGAATCCGTCAGACACTTGCTGCCCCCGGCGGCAACCTCAGAGGTCACCGCCCAGGTGCCGTTGAAGATCCAGCCCTGCGTGCCACCTTCAAAGCCGTCCGTGAATGGCGGGGGATTGTTCAGGGTGTGGACCTGCGCCTCCGCCGGACTGTCGGCGGAGATGCCCCCATAGCTGTTCAGCGCATAGACGCGATAGTAATAATTTGTGTCGAGCAGCAGCCCGCTGTCGGTGAAGGACGTGTTCGCGCGGCCTTCCACCATCGCAGCCAGCGTCGAATTGATGCCCGCACCGGCGGTATCAGAACGCATTACCGCATAGCTCACCACCAGCGGATCCGGGCTCTGCTGCCATGAAAGCCGCGCGCCATTCGACGTGATCTGATCCACCGCAGGAGCAGCGACCGCCGGCGGCGATTCGCTGATGGAAATGTCATCCACATGCCAGCCATCGCTGACCGCTCCGGGATCGCTCGTGAGACGGAAGCGCACGAGCACCGCGCTCTGTTTGTAAGCCGCGAGACTCACTCGCCCGCGCAGCCATGCGTTGTCCGGAGACGATCCGCCGAATGTCGCGAGATTCGTCCAGTCCGCGCCGCTGTTGGTCGAGACCTCCACATAACCATAATCGCCTCCACCCAGCGCGTGCCGGTGCTGGAAGCAAAGCACGGGATCAGTCGTCGCCGCGAGATTCACCGGCGCAGCCAGCGTGAGGCTCTGCGACGTGATACCCGGCTGGTAGTCACCCCCCGGCGAGTCACTCCACGCCTTGGTGCCCGATGCGGCGATTTCATTGCTCAGTGCCCACGGCGCATCCGCCGTCGACATTGCCGCTCCCGCTTCGCCATTGTCCAGCACGGGAAAATCCATCCCGGCCAGCGTGGTCGCGGTGACTTCATTGCTGAACGAGCGGAACCCGTCCGGGTTCACCACCGCCACGCGATAGTAATACGCCGTCTTTGGCGCGAGCGTCGTGTCAGTGAATGTCGCCGCGGCGCGGTCTGTCAGTGTTGCCACCTTCCACGCTGTGCGCCAGTCCACGCCCGGCGTGAGCGAGCGGTAGATTTCATACGAAGCAAAATCACCCGCCGCCGCCGCGCTCCACGTCAGCGCAAGACTGTTCCGCGCAATGGCCGCCGCCGCATTCAGCGAGGCCGCAGGCGGAGCCGAGCCGATCCTCACATCATCCACATACCAGCCGTCGCGCACCACCGAGCCGTCCGTCTGCAAACGGAAGCGCACCTTGAAAGCCGTGCTGCTCCCAAAAGCCGACAATTCCACCTGTTCGCCACCGAATCCGGTCTTCTCCCCGCTCCACGATGCGAGCGGTGCACTCCAGGATGTTCCGCCATTCGTGGAAACCTCGATCCGAACATAGTCGTATCCCGGCTCCAGCGAGTAGCGATGCTGGAAGCCCAACACCGGTCGGGCAATACCGGAAAGACTGATGCCTGCAGCCAGCGTCAGCGAAGCATCGGTATTATTGGCGTAGAACGCGCCGGGACTGTCGGTGGCAGAATTGACCGGTGAAGACGACGCTGCGGGCGTCACACCCCACAGTCCTCCGGCACTCCACTGACCGGTTCCAGATTCGAAGTTGTCGGCAACCAGCGGGACCGCGAAAAGCGGGGAACTGAAGGAGCAGGTTAAAAGCCCCATGCAAAGACTGCGGCGAAACGAAGAACGGTTGAAGCAAGCTGACATGATTCATCATTCAACCGGCCCTGCTCAATCCTCACTGCATAGGTTGCCGAATTCTATGCAGCAATTGTGGTACAGGGCTTACAGCCGGCGGGCATAATGCACCTGCCGGCCCACTTCGACAAATCCGCAGGACGGGTAGAGATGCGAACCGATTTCGTTCTGCGCCATCGTTTCGATCATGGCGTATTCCATTCCTTCGCGGCGGAAGTAATCGAGCGCGTGCTCGATGAGACGGCGGCCAAGGCCGTGCCCGCGGCACCGCTCGCTGACGGCAATGTTGGGAATGCGCCCCTTCCCGGCCCCGCGGTCCAGCCGCGTGGTAATGTAGCCGACGATCGAGCCGTCCCTCTCCGCAACAAAGATGCCTGCGGCATGCGCCTCGACGTCCTCGTCAATGTGCCGCGCCTTGCGCCATTTCCAGTCGTGTCCGTTCAGGATGCCGAACGCTTGCTCCACATTGTGATCGAGGGCGACGCCTCCGAAAGAATCCACCGTGAGCTGCTTGAGCGTCTCGAGATCGTCAGGGCGGTAGAGCCGGATCGTGATGTCGTTCATGGCGTGTTACTTTGTTTCGCGTGAGAAGATGAGTTTTCCTCCAAGATAAGTGCGCAGCACTTTGATTTCGGGAATTTTCTCCTCCGTGCAGGTCAGCAGATCGGTGTCGAGCACGATGAAGTCGGCCAGCTTCCCGGGCTCCAGCGAACCGGTCTCCTTTTCGCGAAACAGGAGGTGCGCGTTGTTGATGGTGTAGAAGCGGATGGCCTGCTCGCGGGTCAGCGCTTCTTCCGGGTGCAGCGCGCCTTCGAAGTTCTTCGCCCGGCGCGTGATGGCCACCCGGATGGCGAGGAATGGATGATAAGGATTCACCGCGCGCATGGCACCGATCTTCTGCATGTGGTCCGACCCGCCGCCGGCGATGGCGCCGGCCTCGAACAAACTGTGCAGCGGCTGAAACCAGCGCAGGCGTTCGTTGCCGAGCTGCTTCATGAGTGTCCGCGTGTCCAGCCAGAGCCATGCCGGCTGGATGTCCACCACCACGCCCAGCCGCGCGATTTCCTGCACCGCCTCGAGGCTCATGAAATTCGAGTGCGTAATGCAGGGCCGCGTCTCGCGAATGGGCCGCGTGCGCGCGATGTCGGCATACACGTCGAGCAGCGTATGCACCGCCCCGTCGCCGACGGAGTGCGCGGTGAATTGCAGCCCGCTTTCCACCGCTGCCTCCACCATCGCTCGCAGCCGCTCTTTGGGAATGAACAGCACACCGCGGTATTCCGGATCGGTGATGGCGTAGATTTCGCTGACACCCCACGGCTGGCGCATGTAAGCGCTGCCGGTCAGCATGCCGCCGTCGAGGTAGGTCTTCACGCCGACAATGCGCAGCAGTGCGTCCTTCTCGCGGAACAGCCGGTGCAGTGCGACCTGTCGGATGCTGTTTTGAATCTCCCCGATCGGGCCGGTGTTGTCTGTGTGATGCGAGATGGCCACACGCACCGTGAGGTCGTTGTCCGCGCGCAATTTCTGGAAAAGCTCGATCCCGTCGGGACTCGCATCGCGATCGGCGATGGAGGTAATGCCGTTCGCGTTGTAATCGGCGAGCAGTTGCTTCAGCCGCGCCGCCTTTTGTTCCGCTGTCGCCGCCTTGGCGCCAGCCGAGGGAATCTTCAGAAAGTTCGCGAAATTCCGCAGGATGCCCGTCGGCTCGCCCTGCGCGTCCTTTTCGATGCGGCCCGCGATGCCGTCGGGGATTCTGTAGTCGCGATCCACGCCGAGAAGCTTCAGCGCGAGCGAATTGAACGAAGCATCCGGCCCCGTGCGAAACACCACCGGATGCTGCGGCGCCACTGAATCCAGTTCCGCGCGAGTCGGATACCGCTGCTCGCGCAGCCGCGTGATGAACACCTGCTGAAGGACGATCCACTGACCCTCCGGAACCGCCTTCGCCCGGCCCCGCAGGTAGGCCAGCACGTCCCCGATAGTTTCCATCGCCGGAATTTCGTGATCGAACTCCGTCATCGCCGCGCTCGTCGGATGCGTGTGCGAATCCATCAGCCCCGGCAGCACCATCTTCCCGCCGAGATCGAGCACCTCGGTCTTCGCTCCTTTGAGTTTTAGCATCTCCTCATCGGTCCCCGTGCGCAGGATCATTCCGTCTTTGACCGCCATCGCCTGATGAATGGTGAATGCTTTGTCCACGGTGACGATCTTTCCGTGATGGACAATCATATCTGCTTCCTGGGCAGAGGCACCGGCCCGGGCGAGCATCATTCCAATAAGAAGTAGCCTTTTCATAGCAGCAGCGCGCAGGGTGTCAGGCATGGCAGCAGTGTCGAATGAAATGCTGGCCTCAATCGAGTTCTCCCAGTTGTGCCAGCACCGCGCGCAGTGCGACCCGCTCATCACCGTTCATTCCCAGCAGCCAAACCGTCGTTCGCCCGATCTCCGTTAGTCCACGAATCTGCGGCCCCGCCATGCGGAAGTGCTCACTCCAATCATCCTGCCGGGGATGAAACAGCCGGGTGATCGCCCCCGAGTCGGGAGCCAGACCGGTCAAATTCGGCCCCTTGAGCGAATTGCAGAGCTGACAGGCGAGCGCCAGGTTCGCGGGATCACTGCTGCCGCCATGCTGGCGCGCCGTGACGTGCTCGACATGGAACGTCTGCCCTGGCTCGTGCTCCTGCTTTAACCGGCAATACTCGCAGCGCCGGCCGGCCCGTTCCCAAACCATTTGCCGGGTGGCTGAATCCATCACTGGACCGCTGTCTGTGTTTTGAGGAAAAGCCTGGCTTTGGCCTGAAGCAGCGACAACACCGCGCCCGCCCGGACTCGAGCATCATATTCACGCCGCTCGCCTTCCGAAAGAGTTCCCTCATTGGCTTTCTCAGCCAGTTCCGCGGTGCGGGCCGCGGTGAGTGCATCCTCCCGCAGCCCTGCCAGCCGTTGCGCAGCGTCCACCGTCAGACAACGGTTTTCAGGATCGAACAGTTGGTCCAGCGGGGCGTAAGCATTCATGGCGTGTCATCGCTCGAAACTGGTGCTGAGACAAGTTCCATTTCCGCGGAGATGCCTTCTTACCGTCAACTCTCAGCGCTGAATCCCTTGCGCTGAGATAATTTCGCCGGCCCGGACTTTGCTCCCGCCAGCTTCATGAACCGCTTCGGAGCCGCAGAGGCACTTCGCCTCTGCTCAAGCTGAATAAGCTTGAACGGACATGGCTCAATCACCATGTGTCGATCCACGGAAGGTTGCCAGTTCTGAACAAATTCACTTCGGCCGTGAGTTGAATCTGGCACTGTTGCCGGCGAGAGTGCTAAGCAAGCAACTTCGTCATCACCTCCCCATGCACATCGGTGAGCCGGAAGTCGCGGCCCTGGAAGCGGAAGGTGAGGCGTTCGTGTTCGAGGCCGAGGAGGTGGAGGATGGTGGCGTGGATGTCGTGGACGTGCATGCGGTCCTCCACGGCGTTGAAGCCGAGTTCGTCGGTGCGGCCGAGGACGGCGCCGCGCTTTACGCCGCCGCCGGCGAACCACATGGTGAAGGCGTCGATGTGGTGATTGCGGCCTGACGTTTCGCGGTTCTCGCCCATCGGCGTGCGGCCGAATTCACCGCCCCAGATGACGAGCGTGTCGTCGAGCAGGCCGCGGGACTGCAAATCCTTCACCAGGGCGGCCTGGCCCTGATCCACGTCGCGGCAGACTTTCTCAAAGTCGCCCTGCAGGTTCTCGCCGGGGCCGCCGTGGCTGTCCCAGTTGGTGTGATAGAGCTGCACAAACCGCACGCCGCGCTCGACGAGTCGCCGTGCCAGCAGGCAGTTGCGCGCGAACGACGGCTTGTCCTTCTCGATGCCGTAGAGGTCAAGCGTCGCCTGCGATTCACCGGAGAGATCGATCAACTCCGGCGCGCTGCTCTGCATGCGGTAAGCCATCTCGCAGGCGGCGATGCGCGTGTGGATTTCCGGATCGCCCGTCTCCACGGCGCGCTGGAGATTGAGATCGCGAATGGCGTCAATGGTCCGCCGCTGACGCGCAGTGCTGATGCCGCCAGGCGTGGTCAGATTCAGAATCGGCTCGCCATTTCCCCGCAGAGGAACGCCCTGGTAAGTGGTGGGCAGGAAGCCGCTGCCCCAGTTCACCGCGCCACCGCGCGGACCGCGCGGGCCGGACTGAAGCACGACGAAGCCCGGCAGTTCCTGCGATTCACAGCCGAT
Source organism: uncultured Akkermansia sp. (assembly GCA_964523105.1). Lineage (GTDB taxonomy): Bacteria > Verrucomicrobiota > Verrucomicrobiia > Verrucomicrobiales > V1-33 > V1-33. The sequence goes on along the minus strand of CAZFZN010000004.1, from coordinate 157,677 downwards.
GCCGTAGGTGACCCACGCACCCATGCTCGGGCGTCCGAACTGTCCCGAGCCGGTATTCATGAACAGCTTGGCGGGCGCGTGATTGAAGAGACTCGCCGCGCAGGAATGCACGATGCTGATGTCGTCCACGATGCCGGCGGTGTGGGGAAAGAGTTCGGAAACCCATGCGCCGCTTTGCCCGTGCTGTTTGAACTGACGCCGCGTGCCGAGCAGCTTGGTGCCGTGGCTGGAGTCCATGAAGGCGAAGCGCTTGCCCTCGATGAACGACAGCGGGATCGGCTGGCCGTTCAGTTCCACAAGCTTCGGTTTGTAGTCGAACAGTTCCAACTGGCTCGGCCCTCCGGCCATGAAGAGGTAAATGACATTTTTCGCCCGCGGCGTGTGGTGCGGCTTGCGCGGGGCCATCGGATTCACCGTCGCGGCTCGTGACTGATCGCCCAAAAGCGACGCCAGTGCGATGCCGCCGAGCCCCATGCCGCACCGGCTGAAGAAGTGCCGGCGCGTGCAGGCGTGTAGAGGAGAGGAACCACGGGTGGACACAGATGGACACGGATTGGCCCGAAAGTCAGTTTCCAGAGCATCCACATTCTGAATCCAGCTTTTATCTGCGTTCATCTGTGTCCATCTGTGGTTAAGTTCAAAACCATCATTCGCGGGTAATGGTTTCGTCGAGGTTGAGCAGCACGCGCGCGACGCTGGTCCACGCGCCGAAAACGGCGGCATCCACTCCATCGGGCGCACCGGCGACGGGCTCTTTGCGCGCGAGTTCCCGGGCGAGCAGTTCCTGCAGCGTCCGCTTTTCGGACGCACCGGGCGCGCGCGCAGTGGAGAGGCGGAAGGCGTAATCGAGCCGTGCTTCGTCGGATTCCGGAGCTTCGCGCAGCACCCGTGCCGCGAGGGCCCGGGCAAACTCGAAGAACTGCTGATCGTTCAAAAGCGTCAGGGCCTGCAGCGGCGTATTGGAGCGCAGACGGCGCGTGCAGGAGCTGAACCCGTCCGGCGCGTCAAAGACGGCGAGCGCCGGCGGCGGTGTGGCGCGGAAGATAAACGTGTAGAGTCCGCGGCGATAACGGTCGGAGCCTTCGCTGACCTTCCATTCGCGCTTCACCTGCCCGAGCGACATCACGCCGTCGGGAATCGGCGGAAACACCGGCGGGCCGCCCATCTTTGGATTGAGCAGACCGCTCGCGGAGAGCGCGACATCGCGCACGATTTCCGCATCGAGCCGCAAACGGCTCTGGCGCGCGAGCAGTTTGTTGAGCGGGTCCACGACATCCAGCTCCGGCCGCACGCGGGACGACTGGCGATAAGTGGCCGAGGTCACGATCAGCCGGTGCATCGCCTTGAGGCTCCACTTCTGCGCCATGAATTCGGTGGCCAGCCAGTCGAGCAGTTCCGGATGCGAAGGCGGCGCGCCCTGAGTGCCGAAATCATTCTCCGTCTCCACCAGGCCGCGCCCGAAATACTGCTGCCAGATGCGGTTCACCGTCACCCGCGCGATCAGCGGATTGCGCGCATCCACCAGCCAGCGCGCGAGATCGAGACGGTTAAGCGCATCTTTCTTCTCCAATGAATGCAGCACCGCCGGCACCGCGGGCGTCACGTCGCCGCCATCGCGCGTGAAGTCGCCTTTTATGAAGAGATACGACCGGCGGGGTTTGTCCCGCTCGTTCATCACCATGGTCGTCGGCACCTCAGGAACGGAGTCGCGGAGCTTCTTGAGCGCCCGCTGGTGCTTCCTGTTCTCCGCCGCGTGGTGGATAAATTCGGCGAGTTCCAGCCGCTTCTGCTCATCCGTGCGCTTGTCGAACGCGACATCGAATGCCTCACGCACCGCCTCCGGCATCGCCTGCCGCTGTGCCGGTGTCAGGTTTTGCTCCCACCGCACCATGCGCCGGTAAATGTCAGGCTCCCTCTTCGGCAGCGCGGTCAGATAGTCGTCCGCCTCCGCGGCAATCCTCGATGCACGCGCCACTTTGTCGGGCGGTGCCAGCGGCAGGTCCGGCTCGTCGGCATTGTTGAGAAACGCGTAGAGTCCGTAGAACTCGCGCTGCGACAGCGCATCGAACTTGTGATCGTGACACTGACAACAGCTGATCGTCAGCCCGAGAAAGGCCGTGCCGGTGGTGTTCACGCGGTCGATGATGGACTCGATGCGGAACTGTTCCTTGTCGATGCCGCCCTCCTGATTGATCTGCGTATTGCGGTGGAAACCGGTGGCGATCCTCTGCTCCATCGTCGCCCCCGGCAGCATGTCGCCGGCGATTTGTTCGATGGTGAACTGATCGAAGGGCAGGTCCCGGTTGAGCGCCTCCACCACCCAGTCGCGGTACGGCCAAATGGTGCGCGGGGCATCGATGCTGTAGCCGTTCGAGTCCGCGTAGCGCGCCACATCGAGCCAGTGACGGCCCCAGCGTTCGCCGTAATGCGGCGAGGCGAGCAGTTTCTCCACGAGGGCGGTGTAGCTCTCATCGTTTCCTTCTTCCCCATGAGAGGCATGGGAAGGATGGGACTGCGCGATAAATGCCTCCACCTCCGCCGGTGAGGGCGGCAGTCCGGTGAGATCCAGGTAAAGCCGCCGCATCAGCGTTGTGCGATCCGCCTCCGGCGCCGGCGCGATTTTCTCCTCCTCCAGCCGCGCGAGAATGAAAGCATCCAGGGGATTCCTCACCCACTCCGCACGCGCCACTTTTGGCACCGCCGGGCGCGCCGGTGGAATGAAGGCCCAGTGCTTCGCCGTGTCCGGCGTTTCGTTTTCCGGGGCCTTCGCACCTTCATCGATCCACGCCGAGATCGCCGCGATGGCAGGATCCTCCAGCGCAGCCCGTTTGTACGGCATCCGCGGAATTTCCGGATGCGCGCCCTTCACCACCTGCATCAGCAGACTCTCCGCGCTGCTCCCGGGCTTGATCGCCGGGCCACGGTCACCGCCCGTCAGCAAGGCAGCGGCGGTATCCAGCCGCAGACCGTTCTTCTGCTGCGTCGCGCCGTGACATTTATAGCAATGAGCCGCAAGGACCGGCTTCACCTCGCGCAGATAATCCACGGGCGCGCCGTCCGCCGCGAACGGCAGACAGCCCGCCAGAAGGACGAGGAAGGGTTTCATGGGAGCGTTTTCTCCGTTCAAACCGGGCGGCCTGCAATTCGCAAATCCCCGCGAGGGCGGATGCCGTAGTCAGGCCGTCCAGACCTGCTGTATGGGCAGGCCAGAGGCTCTGCGGAACGGCAGCCGGGACGGCTGCGTTACCGGCCCGCGGACGGGAGCTTGCGTCCCGGCTCCGGCGCCCCACACTTCGGTCATGCGCATCGCCCATTGTCAGTTTGAAACCTAGTGCGGGGACTTCGATCACAACCTCCGCCGCGTCGAGGAGGGACTGGCCCGTGCGGAAAAGGAACGCGTGCAGATCGTTTCCTTCCCCGAATGCTTCCTCACCGGCTATCCGAACACGGAGGAGGTGGCGCGCCGCGATGCCTTCGCCGCCGATTCCCCGCAGCTCATGCGCGTGCTCGACCTCACGAGCCGCTTCGACCCCACGCTCATCGTGGGCTTCAACGAACTCCGCGGCAGCGATCTCTACAACACCGCACTCGTCGCGCACCGCGGGCATCTGCTCGGACTCTACAGCAAGTGCGCCGCGTATCCGCGGTTCCACAAACAGGGCCGCGAATTTCCCGTCTTCGAGCGCGACGGCGTTAAATTCGGCGTCATCATCTGCGCCGACGGCGGCTACATCGAGCCGGCGCGCATCCTCGCGCTCAAAGGCGCCCGGATCATCTTCGCGCCCCACTTCAACAACATCACCGAACCGGGCCTCATCGCGCACTTCATGAAAGTCCGCTCCGACCACACCGCCCGCGCCATCGAGAACAGCGTCTGGTTCGTCCGCGGCAACAACGTCGTGCTCGATCCGGCCAAAAGCGGCATCACCGGTGACGTGGGCAACGGCTATGGCGACAGCTACATCATGGACCCCGGCGGTGAAATCCTCGTCCGCAGCCGCCGGCATGTGGAGGATTTCATCATGGCCGACATCGATCCCGCCCGCGGCCCTGACATGGCGTGGGGCCTCACCAAGAGTGCGTGGAGTTTCCGGGAATTCGGAAAGCTGCTCGCGGAGGCGGCGGAATGAGAGCGCCACCCTCTTTCCCGTGAGAGGCCCGGCGGGCTCACGGCGGCGGTGCACAAGGATGCCCGGCCAGCCAGTCGGATGCGCTCATCGCAGGCACCGGACTGTGAGCGTAATCCGCGACGTTGCGCGTGATGATCGCCGTAAGCCCGGCAACACTGGCCGCGCAGGCGATTTGCAGTTCGTCCTCGAAGTCAGGCCGCGCGGTCGCGAGCGCCACATGCACATGCGCCGCCGTCAGGTCGGCTATCGTTCCCAGGCGGCTCAGCGTCCCGATCGTACCCAGCGCCTTTTCGGTGCCGGCCAGTTTGCGGTAGAGGTAGAAAATGTTGGCCAGCGTCAGAGTCGAATACGTCAGCCGCCAGTCGCCGGCTATGGCACGTTCGATGATCTCCGTTGCCGCTGCCTCCCGGGGCTGACGGGCCGCCAGCCAGTCGAGAAGCACATCCGAATCGAGCCAGAGCAGGTCAGAGCGGGCCATACTTCTCCATGCGGGCAGCGGTAATCGCGTCGGCATCATTCGTCCCTGCCGGGAGGGAGAGTGAGCCGCGCAAGGCCCGCACTTCCGCAAGCAGACGGGCTTTCTCCACTTGCTCAACTTCACCCGGTGGAATGTCAGGCAGGGCCACCTGGACGCGGGTGTGCTCCGGCAGCCGGACGCTGCCGAGCGGACGGAAGACTCCGTTCTCGTAGATGGCTGTCATGGTGCTCATCGACGGGACTAAAGCACAGGCCTGGAGGCGGAGCGATTGGAATTACCCCGGGCCGCGCCAATGATTCCGCGTGCAATTGCTCGCTTCCGGGGTGCCAGCATGCCACCGCTTCGTTCCGTTGACTCACATGGAGGATGCCTTGCCGGCCCAGCCGCTCTTCGGCGGAACACAGGCCGCATCGCTCGCCGGGCACCGTTGTGCCACACTTCGCGGACGGACCGGAAGTCCAAACACAATCCACCGGCAATTCGCTGGCGCCGCCTTCCGGAGCCTGCATATTCTGCGGGTGTCCACACTGAAACTCCTGCTCGTCCTCTTACTTACCGTCGCAGCCAAAGCGCAACTGGCGCGGGAGCAGCCCGTCCCGCCGCAGTCGCCGGCGGAGGCCATCACCGGCGTCTGGCGCGGCAAGACGGAGCACTTTGAGGAATTCATGACCTTCACGGCGGACGGCCGGATGATGCTGCAGCGCGGTCCCGGAGAGACCATGACCGGCACTTACAAACTCGACACCGCGACCACGCCCTGGAAGCTGGACCTGACGACCAGGGTCAAGGAACTCAACGTCACGCTGTACGGGCTCATCGAATTCCCGGCCCCCGATCAGTTCCGCCTTTCAAAGCTCGCGCCGTCAGAGGAGGAGCGCCCTGCGGCGGAGGATTTGAAGAATTCCAAACTGGTGCTGAACCGAATCCGGCTCGGGCCGCACGGGGGGATTTATCAGGTGGTGGAGGCCCACCTGAAGCGGCTCGACGGGACGTGGGAGATGAAAGCGGCGCGCGCCCCGGCAACGCTCACCCTGACAAAGGACGGCACCTACGAGATCAAGACGCATGAACTGAGCGACAAGGGGCGGTTTCGCATCGATGTGACCCGCCCGCCCTTCGCGCTCGATTTGCTCAGCAGTGAGGGACGCGGTCCGCAGTTCGGCATCTATGAAGTCAGCGCAGACGGAAAGCTGCGCCTCAGCAATGGATCGCGCAGCGCGGAGGAGCGTCCGAAGGATTTCACCGGTCCGGGGACACAGGAACTGACGCGGAAACCGGCCGCACCGCGCTGAAGGTTACTTGGCACTGCCGGCGCGCAGCAGCTCGGGATCGAAGGGCAGTTCCGGAGCCGGCTCTGCGGGAGGAGGCGCCGGCGGCGTGGCATTGGCCAGCTCACCCGCGGGATCCACCACCTTCACGGTCACGAAGTAAATCACCGCCATGCGGGAATCGCGCGTCATTTCGGTAGTGAAGAATTTGCCGACGAGCGGAATCTTGCTCCACAGCGGCACGGCGTCCTCCACGGTTTCCGTCTTCTGGCCCATCAGTCCGCCGACCGCGACAGTGTGACCGTCGTAAATCAACACCTGGGCATTGGCCGCAGCGCGGCTGAACACGGGCTGGACGATCCGGTTATCGGTCAGGATGGTGCTCGGCCCGGCATTCTGATCGTTGGAGAGGATCGGGGAGCCGTAGTTGATGAAGCCGTCGAACTCCGTGAAGGTCACGGCGAGGTTGAGATCCACCGTGTAGCCGTCGTCACCGATGGTGGCCTCCACATCGATGCTGGAACCGATCTGCTTCGTCTCAAAGGAACTGGGCGTGGCGGGGGTGATCGGCGCCTGGCCCAGCTGGCCGGTGATCACGCCAATGCCGCCGCCCACGGTCGGGACGAGCGCCTGCGGAGCGGCCACGGTCTGGGGAATCTGCGGCGGATCGAACTCCGTGGGGTAATTGAAATCACGTCCGGAAAATGCCGTCGCCCGCTGCCCGCTTTTGACGATCACTTTGTTGGCGACGGAGAGGTCGATGCCTTTTTTCTGATCCATCCCGCGCAGCATGGCGAGAAACTGCGGACTGGTGAAGACGCCGCCGACTCCGGCGATGAAGGGGGAACGATTGACCTCGATGCTCGCCGTGTTGCCGCTCGAAATGGCGATGAGATCGTCGATCGTTTGTTGCCTGGTGAGTTCGTAAGTGCTGCGCAGGCCGGCGGTGACCGGTCCCTGCACCGCGTTGAACGGAACATTGATCGGCGTAAAGGCGGAGGTGCCGAAATTACCGGGCGCGGTGACGGAGAGTCCGTTCTGCTGGTTCCCGTAGGTGCCGCCGGCGCCGAAGACGCGGTCACTGCCTCCTGCGGAAAACGCGCCGAGCCAGAAGTCGCCGCCGAGTTCGCGCAGGTTTTGCTGACTCGCCTTGAGCAGGAGCACCTCCACCAGTGCCTGACGCTGCGTCGTGGTCAGGAGCGTTTCCATCAGATTGCCCACCAGTTCGAGATTCTCCGCCGTGTTGGTGACAGTCAGCAAATTGGCCGAGGGATTGTATCCCGCGCGAGCGCCTTCGGGAAACTCGACGCCGTTGTTCTCCAGATAGGTCCGGGCATCGAGCCTGCCGATCTTTGGCCTGCTCGAAGCCGCATCGGGAGCGGCAAAAGGATCGCTGGCGGCGGCGTCCGTGGGCAGAGCGGAGGCCGCGGTGCTCAGAAATCCGGGCGGCACGCGAAACTGACGCGTCTCCATGCCGCCGCCGCCCGTGCGGGAAACGACAATGATGGCGCCGTCCGAGCGGAAGCGCACGCCGGCGGCATCGCAGACCGCGCGAATCGCGTCGCCCAGCGAGACGTTGCGCAGATCCAGGGTCACCAGCCGCGACGCGTCTCCGCCGGCCCCGTTCCAGATAATGTTCACCCCCCGCAGGCGTTCGTCAGGCTCGGGGTCGAGTTCGATGCTCTTGCGCCGCAGATACGCCACGGCCTCGGCGATGGAGGTATCGGTCAGGGCGATGCGCGGGACGATGATGCCGCGCAGTTTCTCCGCAATCGTCCCGCCGCCCGAGGTCAGGTCGTCCCCGTGAGTGACCGGCTTGAGGCGGGCCTGCGAGGGCACGGAGTTCTCCCACGTGCGGTCCACCGCATTCAACATGCGCAGCCGTGTCTCATCCCGCGCGGATTTGTAATATTCCGTGATTTGCCGCTGCACGCGCTCCAGTCCGCGGCGCGCGGCTTTATTGTGGGCGTCGATGCCCAGAACCTGATTGTAGGCTGCTTCCGAGGCGTCGAACTGCCCCAGATCGTAGAGGTGCTGCGCGCGCAGCAGCAGCTTGTTCACCTTGTCCACATTGTCCGCGTGCATCGGCGTCAGCGACGGATTGTGGCGGTCGGGATCATCGAGCTGTTCCAGCAGTTTGAGCGCCGGCTTGTCATTCGGCGCCATGTCATCCGCAAGGATGGCGGTGAGCCGGGAGCGCGCCTGATCGTAGGCGCCCCTGGCCGCCAAATCGCGGGCGCAGGACACCCCGCTCCTCGCAAATTTCTTCACCGCTTCGCTGCGCAGCGCCGCCGTCGCGGGCGCGCCCTGACGCAGGGCCTGCGCCGCAGCCTGATAGTTGTCCGCGGCTCCGCAGTGCTGTCCCTGAATGGCCAGCGCGTCGCCCTCTGTGATGAGCATCTGCGCCCGCTCCTGGGCTTCGAGGCGTCGCGCCACCTCAGCTTCGGAAAGCGCGGAACTGTTCCCCTTCCCGCTTTGCGCCAGCACCGGCGGCAACACTGCCAGACTCATCAACAGAGCGCCGCCACAGGGCAGCCACATCCGCAGCGCGGACTGGTGCAAGGCGTTATGACGGGGTTTCGACAACAAAGGCATCGGGGATTTCCCTGGAAAGGGCCGCGAGACTAGGCAAACTCCCCGCGTTTGGCACGGGAAAAATTCAGTTTTTTCAACTTTGCCGTCCGCCCTTGAACCCAGCGGAAGCGCCACCGCGTCGGATCACCGGCTGAACCGGTCTTCCGCAGGCGATTTCCCGGCCCGCCGTTTCGCACCGCCGTTCGCCGCGAGGTGGTTCAGGGCGTGAAAAACCTCCTCCGGATCCGCGGACAGCGCGGTCGCGATGTCCTCCGCAGTCTGCGGTTTCGCGGTGAGCGCCGACTTTACCTTCGCCACAAGTTTCAGGAATTCGTCCGCGGCTTCCTTGCCAGCCTGCACCCCCGGCTGGTGATAGGCATTGATGCCGACCATGTAAGCATAGAAACCCACCGCCCGCTCGTAGGCGGCGATCACGGCACCGAGATTGAACGCGTCCAGCCGCGGCAGGCTCAGCGTCAGGCTTTGCCGGCCCTTGCCGTAAAGCGCCTTCCGCGTGCCGCGCAGGAATCCCTGAAGAAAGTCGCCGCTCGTGAATTCGCCCTCCACTTTGAGCGGCTTCTCCGCGCCGCCGGCCTCGCGCACTTCCAGAAACGTGGCGAAGAAATTCGGCACCCCGTCGCGCAGTTGCTGCACGTAGGCATGCTGATCGGTCGAGCCCTTGTTGCCATAGACCGCGATGCCCTGATTGACCAGGCGGCCCTTGAGATCGCGCTCTTTGCCGAGCGATTCCATCACGAGCTGCTGGAGATATTTGCTCAACAGCACCAGCCGGTCCTTGTACGGCAGAATCACCATGTCCTTCGCGCCTTTGCCGCCGCCGGCGCAGTACCACATCAGCGCCAGCATCATGGAAAGGTTCTGCTCCGCCGGCAGCGTGCGCGTCTTCACATCCATCGCCCGCGCGCCGGCGAGGAATTTATCAACGTCCACGCCCTGGAGCGCCGCAGGCACGAGGCCCACCGTGCTCATCACCGACGTGCGGCCGCCGACCCAGTCGGTCATGGGAAAAATTCTGAGCCATTTGTTTTCGCGGGCGTATTTCTCCAGCCTGCTCTCCTTCCCTGTGGCCTTCTTCGTGCCGGTCACCGCGACGGCATGTTTGGCAAAGTCCAGCTTCTGTGCCTTGTAGGCCGCCGCCGCCTCCAGCATGCCGTTGCGCGTCTCGGCCGTGCCGCCGCTCTTGGAAATCACCACCGTCAGGGTGCGCTTCAAATCCTTCCCGATCTCGCGCAGAACGCGCTGCATGCCGTCAGGGTCGGTGTTGTCGAAAAAATGGGTGCGCAGCGGCGCGTCCCAGTGGTCCACCAGGGCATCGGCCACCAGTTGCGGCCCCAGCGCCGAGCCGCCGATGCCGATCACCAGCAGCCGTGTGAACTTCTTCGCCTTCTCGGGCCGGACCTTCTTGCCGTGAATCGCCTTCGCAAAAGCCTTCGTCGCGGCGATGTCCGTTTTGATCCCCGCGCGCAGCCGCGCCGGCGCCAGTTGCGGGGCGCGCAGCCAGTAATGCCCCACCATGCGCTTCTCGTCCGGATTCTCCAGCTTGCCCGCCTCCAACCGCTTCATGCCGGCCTCCGCTGAGGCGATCAGGTCCGCCATCGAAGGCAAAAAGTCGTCATCGTAATCCATCCGGCTGCAGTCGAGCGAAATGCCGAGGTCTTCATAGCGAATGAGGCGGGAGCAGTAGCGTTGCCAGGACATGTGGAGTGGGATTTAAGATTTTGGATTTAAGACTTAAGATTTGACCGCAGAGGCGCTGCCAGGAAGGCCGCGCGCCAAAGCAAGCATCGTGCCGCACGCCGCACCGAAGCCGGCCCGGCGGCGGTGTCACGCGGGGATTCTGACGCCTGCGCAGCCGGGATTTCAGGCCCATTCGACCTGGTCAAATTCCCGTTGCGCACCCCGAATCAGGCCCGTAAATGCTCGCCCCCGATTCCCAACCTTTTCTTAAACTCCATGTCACAGCATCCCAGTCTCAAGTCCGGCGGCGGCAGCATTGGCGCCAAGCGCAGCGTGCTCAAGCGTTTCGAGCGCGTTAAGCTCATGAAGAAGCGCGGTCAGTGGAAAGACGGCCAAAGCGCCGTCGGTCTGCCGAAGACGCTGCCGGAGGAATAATCCGCCGACCAGGCCAACACTTTCCCGCCGGGCCGGAATCCGTTTTCCGCCCGGCGTTTCTTTTTCCCATGCGCCTCAATCGTTACCTCGCCTCCTGCGGACTGGCCTCGCGGCGCGGTTGCGAGGACATCATCCTCACCGGCCGGGTGACGGTGAATGGACGCCAGGTGCGCGAGCTGGCCACTGTCGTTTCGGACGAAGACCGCGTCATGGTGGACGGCCGGGAAGTGAAAGCCGAGCGCACCGCCACGCTCGCGCTCTACAAGCCGCCGGGCGTCCTGACCACAAAGTCCGACCCCAAAGGCCGCATGACGCTCTATGATCTGCTGCCGCCGCACTACAAACACCTGCACTACGTCGGCCGGCTCGACAACGACAGCGAGGGCTTGCTGATCATGACCAACGACGGCGAACTGACACAGAAGCTGACGCATCCGAGCCACAAGGTGGACAAGGAATATCTGGTCCAGGCCGACCATCCGGTGCGCCGCGAAGCCATCGCGCAGCTGCTCAAAGGCATCCCGCTCGAGGAAGGACTCGCCCGCGCCGTGGCGGTGCATCCCATCTCACCGCGCCGGCTCTCCATTGTGCTCCAGCAGGGCATCAACCGGCAGATCCGCCGCATGTTTGAAGCGCTCGACCTCCGCGTGGAGCACCTCGTGCGCGTGCGCATCGGACACCTCACGCTGGGTAACCTCAAGCCCGGCAAGTGGCGTCTCCTGCGCCCGGATGAAATCGCCCAGCTTCAGGAAGGCCCGCGCGGCGGGAAGATCACGCGTGCGCCCCGGGCCGCGGAGTAGGCGGGCATCCACCTTCCCGGAATTGACGCCGCACGTGGCAGACAGGAGAAAGGCGGCATGAACAACTCCAGCCGCCGCACCTTTCTCAAAACCACCGGAGCCCTCACCGCCGCCGCCGCCGTGCCGTCGCTGCACGCTCAGGGCGCGAATGAACGGATCGTGCTCGCGATCATCGGCCCCGGCGGTATGGGCATGGGGCATTTGAATTTCTTCGCCGCGCAGAAGGATGTGTCGCTGGCGTATGTTTGCGATCCCGATGAATCGCGCCGCGGCAGCGCCGCCAGAACCGCGGAAAAACTGTCAGGCACGCGACCGAAGGAAGTAGCCGACATGCGGCGTGTGTTTGAAGACAAGACCGTGGATGCCGTGGTCATCGCCACGCCGGATCACTGGCACGCGCCGGCGACGATCCTCGCCTGCGACGCCGGCAAGCACGTCTATGTGGAAAAGCCCTGCGCGCACAACATCCGTGAGGGCCGCCTGATGATCGAAGCCGCGCGGCGCAACAAACGCATCGTCCAGGTGGGCACGCAGAGCCGCAGCACCGCGCACGTGAAGCGCGCCATGGAACTGCTCCACGGCGGGGCCATCGGCGACGTGCTCATTTCCAAAGCATGGAACAGTCAGCGTCGCGCCGACATTGGAAAGGAAAAGCCGTCCGATCCGCCGGCGGGATTCGATTACGACCTCTGGACCGGTCCCGCGCCGCTGGTGCCATTCCAGAAAAACTGCCAGCACTCGTGGTGGCGCTGGTTTTACAACTTCGGCACCGGCGATGCCGGCAACGATGGCGTGCACGACATCGATCTCGCGCGCTGGGGCCTCGGCGTGGAGACACATCCGTCAGTGGTCAGCGCCACGGGCGGCAAGCTCTTCTTCGACGACGACCAGCAGTTTCCTGACACCATGTATGTGAGCTTCGACTACGCGCCGGATGCGAAGTCAGGCCGGCGCCGGCAGTTGATTTACGAGCACCGCATCTGGTCGCCCTACGTGCAGGAGGATGCGGAAAACGGCAACGCCTTCTACGGCACCAAAGGCCTGATGATTCTCAGCAAGAACAGCGGCTGGAAACTCTACGGCGAACGCAATCAGCTGAAGGAGGAAATGAAGGGCAGCCCTGACACCGCGGCGCACGAACGGAACTTCCTCGACTGCATCCGCAGCGGTCAGCGCCCCGCCTGCGACATCGAAACCGGTCATTTCTCATCAGCCCTCGCCCATCTCGGCAACATCGCCGTGCGCACGGGCCGCATGCTGCACTTCGATCCCGCCGCAGAAAAAATCACCGGCGACGACGAGGCCGGCGCACTGGTGAGCCGAAAGTACCGAGAAGGCCACTGGGCGGTGCCGAAAGGTGTGTGATCCATGGATGCCGCCCCCTCCCCGCCCGGCGTCCGGCAGTTGATCGCAGCAGCGTTTCGTCAGAACCGGCTCGCCTGCCTGCTGCTCAACCTGCTCGTCGCGGCGCTGGTCGCGAGCTATTATTTCTGGCCGCCCGTCGCCGGCATCTGGCAGGCGGCGGGGGAATTCAAAACGAAGTGGTCGTGGCTCTTTTCGTTCGTCTCCACCGCCTTCGCCGCCGCGGTGCTGCCGTTCACCCTGCAGTGGCTCATGGGCACGCTGCCCGCCGGCGGTCGCGTCCGGCGACTGCTGTTCCTCGTCCTCTTCTGGGGCTATCGCGGCATGGAAATTGACCTGCTCTATCGCATCCAGGGCCGGCTTTTCGGTCACGGAAACGACCCCGCCACCCTCGCGGTCAAAATGGCGGTGGATCAATTTATCTACAGCCCGTTCTGGGCCGTGCCCACGTTTGTTATCGCGCTGCGCTGGGCGGATTGCGGCTGCTCCTGGCGGCGCACCCGGGAATCACTCGACCGCACCTTTTTCACCCGCACGCTGCCCGCGATCTGCATCACCAACTGGATCATCTGGATTCCCGCTGTGCTGCTCATCTACAGCCTGCCGCCGGCGCTGCAGTTTCCGCTCTTTTCGGTCATCATGTGCTTCTTCGTCCTGCTGGTCACGCTGATGGCACGCGGAAAGACATAGCGCGGCGTGAAGATTCAAACCATGTCGGGTTGCGCAGCGGATCACTTCCGGGAGGGCCCGCAGCCAGGCCGTCCCGGTCGTGGGGGAAACTACTGTATCGGAGCGACACGACAAGGCCGGGACGGCCTTGCTGCGGCTTGTCGCGCATCGTCCGGTTTTCAGTCAGGATGGCTTCAGTCCTTGCTCGCCCTCACATCCAGCGCATCGCGCAGGCCATCGCCGGCGAAGTTGAGGCAAAAGAGCGTCGCACTGAAAAACACCGCGGGGAAAGCCAGCAGCCACCACTGGCTCTCCATATTGTCCGCACCGTCCTTGATGAGCAGACCCCAGGAACTGTCCGGCGGCTGCACGCCGAGTCCGAGAAAGCTCAAAGCCGCCTCCAGCAGCATCACCGCGGGCACAGTGAGCGTGGCATAAACGATGACGGGGCCGAGCACGTTGGGGATAATGTGGCGGAAGATGATGCGCCAGGCCGGCAGGCCGAGCGAACGCGCGGCGTCCACGAACTCCTGACGCGCGAGGCCCAGCACCTGAGCGCGCACGATGCGTGCCATGGTGAGCCACTCCACCGCACCGATGGCGAGAAAGATCAGGATCAGGTCGCGCCCGAACATCGCCACGAGCAGAATGACGAAGATCATGAACGGCAGCGCGCGCAGCACGTCCACAAAACGCATCATGGCATCGTCCACGCGCCCGCCAAAATAACCGGCGACCGCGCCGTAGCTGACGCCGATGATGACCGCCACCAGCGTCGCGATGAGCCCCACGAGCAGGGAGAGCCGTCCGCCCTGAAGCGTGCGCGCCAGCAGGTCGCGGCCCAGCGTGTCGGTGCCGAACCAGTGCGTGCGCTCCACGCCTTTCACGACTTCCACAGAGCCGGGCGGCACCGCTTTGAGATCGAGGCTCTGCACGTCCGGCTCCCAGAAAACGAACAGTGGTCCAATGAAACAAGTGGCGGAGATGACGGCCAGGACGATGAGGCACGCGACGGCAAGCTTGTTCCGGCGCAGCCGCGCCCAGGCATCCTGCCAGAGTGAACGCCCGCGGACTTCTTCGCTGTGAGTGATGGCGGCGGCGGTGGTCATGCGGTGAGTCGGACGCGCGGGTTGAGCCAGGCGATGAGAAGATCGGTGAAGAAATTCACCGTCACCAGCAGTGCCGCGAAGAGCACCACCGTGGCAAGGATGAGGCTGTAGTCGCGGTCGGCGATGGATTGAATGAAGTGCTGGCCCAGCCCCGGCAGATTGAAAATGCGCTCAATGATGAACGAGCCGGTCACGATGCCCGCCAGCGCCGGGCCAAGGAACGCCACCACCGGAATGAGGCCGCCGCGCAGACCATGAACAAGGATGATTCGCGCGGGCGGCACGCCTTTGGCATGAGCGGTGCGAATGTAGTCCTGATTGAGCACTTCCAGCATGCCGCCCCGCGTCAGTCGCGCAATGTAAGCGGCATAGATCAGCCCCATCGTCACCGCCGGCAGAATCCAGTCGGTGCGCTCATACCATCCGGCGACATTCAGCCAGCGGAGTTTCAGCCCGAAGATCAGCGCCAGCACTGGCCCCATGACGAAAGTGGGCAGGCAAATGCCAATGAGCGCGAGCGACATGGCGGAGTAATCCACCCACGAATTGCGCCGCACCGCCGCGATGATCCCGGCGGGCAGTCCCAAAAGCAGCGCCACCGCCAGCGCAGCGACGCCAATGGTCAGGGAAATCGGAAACGCATCCGCGATGATCTTCGCATTCCACAAGCCCTGGTATTTGAAGGACGGCATGAAGTCCCCCGATCCGAAACGCCGCAGCGTGTAAAAATACTCTTTGGTCAGGCCGGCGGTGCGGACTTTGAATTTCTCCCAGCCTTTCAGGTCCTTGTACTCCGAAGAGCTTTGCATGCCATAGCGCGCTTCCATCACTCTGCGCACATCGTCGGGCATCGCCTTCTCGCCGGCAAACGGATCGCCAGGGGCCAGCCGGATCATGAAGAACGTGATGGTGAACACCGCGAAGACCACGATGACCGACTGGATGAGGCGATTGAGAGTGAAGCGGAGCATCGACGGTCAGTCTCGCAGGCAGTTTGAATCAAGGCAGCGCCGCCGCACTGCTGGAGAAGCAGAGCTTGCACACGAACTGTAACGCAGGCCTCCGGCCCGCCGTTCCGCAGGGCGTCCCGCCTGCTCCGGTAACGGTCCGGCGCAGGGAGGCAGGCCAGAGGCATTGCGGGACGGCTGCGTTAAGGCTTCAGGCGTAAGCACCGCCGGAGAAGCCGCAACGCGGCGAGGCATCAAAGCCCGGGGCCAGCGCAGCGCAGCCCCGGGTCGGCATGCAAAAAATCCGCAAGCCCTGAAAGGGCGGGGCACCACGCGCACCCGGGCGTTTTGCCGCGCCCTTTCAGGGCTGATGTCCCCACCACTGCTTACCCGGGGCTGCGCTGCGCTGGCCCCGGGCTTTGTTGCCCAGCCCCGTTGGGGCTGATGTCGTCGTAGTTCCTTCATCATCGTGGTCAGTCGCGGGCGAGTTCGTCATCCATGCTGCTAGGGGGCGGCGGCAAGATGAGGTCCATATATTTCCAGAGGCGGTTATCGAGCAGGCGCGGCTGCCATTCCTTCACCGCCGGATGAATCATGCGCGTGCGGGTGCCGAAGAAAATCGGCAGCACCGGCGCGTCACGCATCAGAAGTGCTTCCGCGTCGCGCAGAATTTGCATGCGTTTCGCTCCGTCCGCGCACCGCTGCGCGTCGGCCACGAGTTTATCATATTCGGGGCTGCCCCAGCCGGTGCGATTGTTGCCCCCGGTGGTGAGCCACATGTCAATGAAAGTGATGGGATCGTAGTAGTCCGCATTCCAGCCGGCGAAGGCGATATCGTATTCCATTTCCGTCTGTGCCTTGTTGTAGACATTGAAGTCCTGGGCGTAGATCCCGATGTGGATGCCGAGGTTCCGCTTCCACATCTCCTGTGCGGCTTCGGCGACCCATTGCGCGCTCTCCGCCTTGGAGATGAGAATGTTCAGGTCTGCGGGAAAGCCGTTGCCGTCAGGAAATCCCGCCTCCGCGAGCAGCCGTTTGCCTTCGGCGACATCGAACCGGAATTCCTCCACCCCGTCATATCCCTCCAGCGGCGGCACCAGCCCGTAGGCCGGCTTCTCATTGGCGCGGAGCACGTTGTTGATCAGGCTGACCCGGTCGAATGCGAACGCCAGCGCGCGCCGCACCCTCACGTCCTTCAGCGGCCCGCGCGTGACATTGATGCGCATGAACCACGTCGCGCAGTTGCCGTAGTTTTTCAGCACGTCGGGATGCTCCGCCATATAGACGGGAATCTTGTTCAGCGGCGTGCCGTAAGTCGCATGCAGCTGCCCGCGGCGGAAGATTTTCTCTTCAGTCGTCGCCTGCGCGATGGGATAAAACCGCACGCCGTCGAGTTTGACCGTGGCGGCATCCCAATAATGCGGATTGCGCTCCGCCTCCAAAAACTGGCGGAAGACATATTTCTTCAGTTTGAACGGTCCGTTGCCGACCAAATTCTCCTGCTGCGTCCATGGATTCAGCACGTCGAGAAAGTTCCCGTGTTTTTCAATCACATGCCGCGGCACCGGCCACCATGCCGTGTGGCAGACCACGGCGGGAAAATGCGGGGTCGGCCCTACCAATGCGATCTCCAGCGTATGATCGTCCACCGCGCGCACCGCAGGACCGTTCTCCGCGGCCATCTTCTCCTCCGGCGTGCCCGGCCGGTCGTAATACTCCTGACCACCCTGAATCATGGACGAGAGCATAATGGAATACTCGGCGCCGAGTTCCTTCTGCAGCATGCGCCGGTAACTCCACACAAAGTCATGAGCCGTCACCGGCACGCCGTCCGACCACTTCGCATTTTTGTGCAGGTGGAAAGTCCACACCGAGTTGTCTGCGTTCGCCTCCCACCGCTCTGCCACGCCTGGTTCCACGTCGCGGTCGCTGGTGCGGTGTTCCGCCACCAACCCCTCCTGAAGCGCGAGGTGAATCTGGTGATCGCTCACACTGTTGCTCCGCTGGAGATCAAGATAAGCCGGCTCGCTCCGGTTGTTGATGAGGAAAATCTTCCGCTGCGCTCCCTCGCGGGCACTGATCGCATCGCCGGAACACGCTGCGAGCAGCAGTGGAAGGGCGGCGAGAAAGAGGAGACGCATGATATCGGTGGGGGACGCAGGTTTTATGCCCGGCGCGGTGCGCCGGAGCAAAGGAAATTGTGCATTGTTCGCGGTCCGCCGCGAATTGGACCGGCTTCGGCATTCATCCCTCCGCACGCAGCACGCCGCCGGTGAGCACTTTGGCCCGCAGGCCGCCGCGCCGGTGCAGTGATTTTTCCGCTCCGGGATGAAAGGCTTCATTCATCCAGTGACACGGGCTGGCCTCAGCGGTGCCGAGGAATCGCACACCCTGAACTTCAAATTCCTGCCCAATGAGCGCATTCAGGTCGGCATCGCGCACAATGAGGTTCCGCCGGAACACTTCCGGACCGCGATCGGTGACCTGAAACTCCTCACAAAGCGACTCCCAGACCTCTTCGGAAAAGAAAGTCACCTGACCTTTGTAGTCCTCCTTCCAGCCGAAAAACCGGTCGCCCTCGATTCCCTTTCCCGCCACGAGCACGGCCTCCTCCAGTTCCAGCACCGGCGCGGTGCCGGCGGGCTGTTCGTGGTGCCCGAAGTAATTGTGCTCGGGACTGATAAAGATGCGGGTGACCGTCATGGGACCGAATAAAAGACTCGCGTAAGGTGTGCAACAGTAGCGCGATCACCACGATCTCCGCCCCGGCGGCTGCGTAACCGTCAGGTGCTCCGGCTTGGCGGATGCACCCAAGAACTCCCACCCGCATGACGCCATGAGCAAACCATCCGCCGCGCCACCCCCGCCTCACATGTCCCTCCGCCGCTGGAGCAAACTCCTGCGCTATCCGATCAACTTCCGGCTTATCAAGCAGCGCCGTTGAGCCGGCGAATGACCCCGCTGCCGCCGTCGAACTCGACTTCATCGCCGGTGCGCAGCCAGTTTGTCAGGCCGCTGACGGACACGACGGCCGGCAGCCCGAGTTCGCGCGAAACGATAGCGCTGTGCGAGAGCAGGCTGCCGCGTTCCACCAACAGGCCGGCGGCGGCGGGAAACAGCATCACCCAGCCCGGATCGGTGCGCTCGGCGACGAGAATTTCGCCCGGTTCCAGCATTGCGTCGCGGGGATCGTTTACCACCCGTACTTTGCCGCGCACCACGCCCGGACAGCAGCCGAGGCCGCGGCGTTCCTCGCCTTCCTCGGTCAGCCGGGCGGGCGTACTCGGCGCAACCTGTGAGGGAATGCCACGCGTCAGAAACCGATCCGGCGGCGGCGGGCTTTCCATGTGCCGCTGAAATTCGACGCGTCGCGCGGAGAGGAGCGCCCGCAGGTCCGTAGTGGTGGCCGTGCCGTCACAGAGGCCGAGGGCCTCGTGGAGTTCCAGATAAAAAATATCGCGCGGATTCTCCAGGCGTCCCAGCGCGTGGAAGCGCCGGCCCAGCTCCACGAAAATACGGCGCACCCTGCCAAAGAGCCGCGTGCGCTCGAACCGCAAATTCTCGCGGTCCCGCACGCGATTCCGCGCGTGGCGCAGGACGCGGCGAAACCACCAGCGCCGCACCGGATGTCCGCGCAGCGCGGCGGCCACTTTCTGCTCCGGATCGCTGGCGGGCCCGGGTGCGCGCGATTCTCCCGCCGCGGCAATGGCTGCGATGCCGCGATAGAGCAGCCCCGGATCGTCGTGCAGCGTCGCGCTTTCCAGTTTCAACTCATCGAGGCAGCGGTCGCCGAATTTTTCCAGGTAGTCCTCCAGGGCACGAAGAAATTCCGGCGTCGCTGCGCGGCGCACTTCCGCCGGCTCGCCCGTGCGCAGCGCCTCCAACAGCGCGGGCGTGGTCAGCGCCGCGAGTTCCTTCATGCGGCGCGCGGGCTCGGCGCTGACGATGCCGCCCTGGTCGCGGATGAGGTCGTTGGCGAGCGACTCGTCGCCGCACCACTTCGCGCAGAGCTTGCGCAGCATGCCGTGCCAGATCATGGCAAAGAAATCGTTCACCAGCGGCGCATCCCAACGCGTCAGCAGCCGGCGCTCGAGATCGCGATAGTGCGCCGCGAGTTCATCCGGCCGCATCTGCGCCAGCGGTTGATCGGCGAGCGCTTCGTTGAGCCTGACATAGAACCCGCGAATCTGCCGCGGCAGCGTCCGGTGGTTATTGAGCAGCCCGAGCAGCGAGCCGGCGAAGCGCAAACCGTCGCGCAGCTTCGCGCCGAAGCCGGCGTCCGGCGGCGGCGGCATCGCGCCTTCCGGCAGTGGTTCCTTCACGCCCATCATCTGTTCCATGAAGCCGCGGTTCATGGTATAGCCGGGCAACAGCGCGAGGACTTTGTGCCAGCTCACCAGGTTGTAATAGACGCGCCCCTGCATGAGGCCCAGCATGCCGCGGAAGGTCTCCGCATTTTCTTCAATGCGTTCCGGGGGCACGCGCATGATGCGGCAGAATTGGCGATAGACCTCTTCATAAGCGCGGCGTGCGAAGCTGAACGTGAGCGGCGTGGTCACTCCGCCATAGCTCTCCGCGATGTTGGAATTATCCCACACCCGCAGCTCTGCGTCAGGATCCGGCAGAGACGTCAGGGTCGTAATCGCACGCGACTGGAGGAGCCAGAGTTTTCCGCCGCTCATGGCCCATTCGATGTCCTGCGGGCAGCCGAAGAATCCCTCCGCCGCCCGCGCGAGGCGCGCCACCCGGCGTGCCGCGTCCTCTGACAAAACGAAGCCGCCCTCCGACGGTGACGGCGTGCGATCCAGCACCTCCCCTTCCCGGCCGATCTGCCAGGTTTCGGCATCGGCATCGCCGGACACGAGCTTGTCGCCCAGCCCGCGCACGGCCGACACCACGGCCACGCCGCGGCGTCCTGACACCGGATCGGCGCTGAAAGCCACGCCGGCGCTGTCCGCGGCAATCATGCGCTGCACCAGCACGGCGGGCGCCGTCGGTTCCGGCGGCAGGCCGCGCTCCGTGCGATAGGCCCGCACGCGATCCGAAAACCCGCTGCGCCACACCTCCGCCACATGCGCCGGCACATCCTCCGCCCTGACATTCAGGAAACTCTCCAACTGCCCGGCGAAGGAGTGATCGCTGCCGTCCTCATCCACCGCCGAGGAACGCACGGCAAAAGGACCGTCGCCCAGTCTTGCCAGCGCGCCCGCGATTTCCTGACGGAGCGCCTCATCCGGTTCACCGCCACAGCGCCCCCATGCCTCCGGCGTCACCACGAACCAGCCGGGCACCGGCAGGCCCCATGCGTCGAGATCAGCCAGGGCCGTGGCCTTGCCGCCGGCAATGGCGCGTGATGCGCGATGAGTGAGGATGTGCATAACCGGGCGGCTCCGTCACAGTGCTGTCGCCCGTTCTCAAGAGAAACTCCCGCGCACCGCAGGCGACGGCGTCCGTGTTTTTCTGCTTCCCGCGCGGAGCATCGCGCGCTATGCGCGGGGCATGCACAACTCTTCCCGCCGCCGCTTTCTCAAGTCCACCGCCCTCACCGCCGCGCCGTTCATTCTGCCGGCCAAAGTCTGGGCGGATCCGCCGTCGAAAAAGCTGGCGCACGCCGCCATCGGCATCACCGGTCAGGCGGCGGCGGACATCGGCGAACTCATGAGCAGCGGGCGCATGGAAGTCGTGGCCATTGCGGACGTGGATAAGCGCAATCACGAGACGGCGAAGAAGCAGTTCCCCAACGCGAAGATCTATCAGGACTGGCGCGAACTTTTTGCCAACGAGAGCGACAAGTTCGAGAGCGTGAACGTGACCGTGCCCGACCACATGCACGCCATCATCGCCATGAACGCGCTCAACCGGAAGAAGCACGTCTATTGCCAAAAGCCGCTCACCCGCACCATTCACGAAGCCCACGCCCTGCGCGCCGCGGCGAAGAAGGCCGGCGTCGTCACGCAGATGGGCAATCAAATTCAAAGCAGCAGCGAGTACCGCACCTGTGTGAAACTGATCCGCGACGGCATCATCGGGAAAATCAAAGAGGTCCACGCGTGGTGCGGCGCGCAGTTTCCGCAGGCGCCGCGACCGGAGAAGGCGGACACCGTTCCCGCGGGGCTCGACTGGAATCTCTGGCTCGGCGTGGCCCCGGAGCGCCCTTACAATAACGGCATCTACCATCCCTTCAACTGGCGCGGCTGGCAGGACTTCGGCGGCGGTGCCGTCGCGGATTTTGTCTGCCACATTCTCGACAATCCTCACAAATCCCTCGACCTCGCCGCGCCCGTCAGCGTGGAGTGCACCGGCGCCGAGGAGGCATGGCTCAAAAACGAAAAGCGCCGCGGTGATTCCTGGCCACAGTGGGAAACCTTCCGCTTTGAATACGCGGGCAATGATCGCATCTCCGGCAAGACGCTGCCCCTCTACTGGTACGACGGCGGCAAGAAGCCCCCTCGCGAAGCGATCCCCGGCATCGAGAACCGAGAACTGCCGGGCTCCGGCTCCGTTTTCGTCGGCGAAGAGGGCGCGCTCATGATCGTGCATTTTGGCAGTCAGCCGCAATTACTGCCCATCGCCAAAGACCGTGCGCGCAAACGTGAAGTCGTGCCCGGCAGCCCCACCGAACACTATCACAGCTACGTCAAAGCCTGCCTCGGCGAAGGAACCACCACCAGCCACTTCGACTACGCCGTCCCGCTGACGGAAGCCGCCCACCTCGGCACCATCGCCGTCCGGTTCCCCGGCAAGAAGCTGGAGTGGAACAGCGACACGATGAAGTTCGCCAACGAAGAAGCCGCCAACGCTTTTGTGAAGCCCATATACCGCGACGGCTGGAGCGTGGAAGGCATCTGAGATGACGCCACTGCTGGAAGTCTGCGTGGATTGCCTGGCGTCCGTGGAGGCCTGTGCCGCCGCGGGCGTGCATCGCATCGAACTCTGCGCCGGACTCGTCGAAGGCGGCACGACGCCGTCGGTTGGCTTTCTGAAAGCGGCGCGTGCCGCATTTCCCGGCCGCCTCATGATGATGATCCGCCCGCGCGCGGGTGATTTTGTGGCGTCGTCAGGGGAATTGCAAATCATGCGCGACGACATCCAGGCCGCGCGCGATCACGGCGCTGACGGCGTGGTTTTTGGCTGTCTGCTGCCGGATGGGGAGATAGATCGCGCGACTGCGGAGTTACTCACCACGGCGGCGGACGGCATGGATATGACGTTCCATCGCGCGTTCGATGTCAGCCGGGACTTGTCGCGCTCGCTGGAGACGCTGATCGAATTGGGCGTCCCGCGCGTGCTCACCAGCGGCGGGATGCCGTCAGTGGAGGCGGGATTCGACAATCTCATCGCGCTGCACCGTCAGGCCGCCGGACGCATTACGCTGCTGGCCGGCGGTGGTCTGAGAACGGAGCACATTCCACGGCTGCGCGCGCACGGGCTGCAGGAGTTTCATCTGTCAGGCCGGAGCAGTTACGAGAGTCCGATGCGACACCGCCGGCCTGACATTCCGATGGGTGCGAGCGAAGTTCCGGGAGAATACGTCCGGCGCGTGGCGGATCCGGTGATTCTGCGCGAGGTGATGGCGGCGATTTCCGGGGACCTGACGGTGCGGAATTCAGAAACGTGAACCGGCATTCCCGATCGCGAGTGCCTGACCGGCTTCGCTCCACCGCGGCTACTCCTGCAATACCGTTTCCATCAAGAGCTTGTCGGAGCGCAGTTTCTCGAACTCCGTATTCACCCGGTTGGCTTTGGCACCGAGATCATCGAGGGCCTTGACGGCTTCGGAGCGCGTGCCCGGCTGACTGTTGCCGGTGGTGTACTGGCGGAAAGCGCGGCCAAAGTCGAGCAGGGCGTCGGCGTAGGCGTGGGTGCGTTTGTCGAGTCGCGGGCGCAGGTTGGTGAGGGCGCTCACAGCATCCGCCACTTTGTCCCTGCCAAGCTTTCCGGGATCGCCGGCACGAAGTCCCGCCAGCAGTGCGGCGGATTCGGACTGAATGGCATCGAGCGAACCGGACGCCGAGAGCACTTTGGCACCGCGGCCTTCCGCGTAATCGAGCAGCAGCCGGGCGCTGAGATGATTGGGAGCGCTCTTGAGCACAGAGCGGAGGCGTTCGATCACTTTGGGATGCCGCACCGCGGCGGCGGGATTGGCATTCGCGTTGAGGACGCGCGCGATCTCCGAGAACTCCGCGATCGCTTTGGCCACGGCGGGATCGCGGGGAGAGCCGGCGACTTTTTTTGCGTCGTCGAATTTCTCGGTCACAAAAATCTGAATGGCGGTGACGGGACGGACGCCTTTGAGCAGCATGTGATCGGCCATGCTGCGTCCGTTCTTCACAGGAATGCACGCCACCGTGCATTGTTTGGTGACGGCGGCGCGCAGTTTGTCAGGCACACCTCCCACCGGTTGCACGGTGCCGGCGGCCGTGAGGTCTCCGGTGATGGCGGTTTTGTCCATGAGCGGCGCACCGGTGATGAGGCTGTCCACCATGAGCGCGCAGGCCACGGCCGCGGAGGGACCGTCCTTGGGGGTGTAGCGGTCTTCGAAGGACATTTCGATCTGCCAGCCGCTGGGCCAGCCATTGTGCCGCACTTCGAGGAATTTACGCACCTCGTTGAGCGCGCCGTCCATGTCCGAACCCACTTTCTGATTGAACTTCAGCGACGCCGGCTCCCTGCCGCCCTGAGTGGCCGTGCAGTTCATCTGCGATGCCTGACCCGCCAGATTGCCCTCGCCGAGATCCATGACGAGCAGTCCGTAAATGGTGCTTTGGCGCGCCTTGAGCCCGGAAGCATCGGCGGCGGCGGGTTTCGCCGTTTCCGCCGGCAGGGCAGGCGCGGGTTTCGGTGCCGGTCTCGCCGCCGGGGACTGCTGGGCGGCGGCGGGAGTGAATGCGGTCGATAGAATCAGGGAGAGACGCAGCGCCGGAAACATAATGCCGCGAACCTGGCATAATCGCGGCGCGAAGGAAAAGCATTTTTTTTTAGCCCCGGGGGACCAGTCGAAAAGCAATGCCTTCACGCGCCCGCCGGTCCGCCCGTCATTTCCCCGCGCCGGGCCCGACGGAACTCAGAGATTCTCCTCGGACAGCAGTTCTTCGATCCCCGACTCCGGTTCGACGGTCGTGTCGTCCTCTTCCTGATAGCCTGTGCTCCTCTTGCGGAACTCCGCTTTGAAGGTCAGGCCTTCGCTCTCGCTCCACGTCAGCATTTCCAGGGCGTCGTCCGCCACGTCCGGCTCGACCTCCACCTTGAACTCGTAGTCGGAATAGTCGCCGCCGCCGGGAAATCCCCGCACCAAAGCCCGCACGGCATGGCCGGCATCATGAACATTCCCGGCCACCGGTGCCTTCGCTTCGCGCGCCTGACGGAATGTCTCCACAAGAGCATAGGCCGCGGCTCTGGTTTCTCCTTCATCCATGTCGCTCTTCACCGAATAGATATTGTAAGCCCACTTCCCCGCCCAGAGGATCAGCCCCATCACCGGCAGCATCCATTTATAAAGGTGGATCGCGGTCGCCGCATTGGGGACGGAACTGGTGCCGCCGTTTTCAAAAGCAATCTCCCGGCGCGCGGATCGCGGCGTGTAGGACGGCAGCATTCCTGGCAATCCGGCCGCCGTTGAAAGCGGAGGAGACGCAGCAAAGGTATTCGCCTGCGCCGCCGGCGTGACGGGGATCTCCGGAGGCAGCGGCGGCGGCACCGGCACGCATTCGTAACGGAGCGACAGTTTGCCGGCGGTGACGATGTCGCCATTCTTCAGCATCACCTGCGAGACAGGCGCGTTGTTGACCAGCGTCGCCTGCCGCCCGGTCATATCCACCAGCACCGTGCCACCGGGCACCGGCACCACCTGAAAATGCTGCGGGCTCAGGTCGAATCCCTCCGCCATCCGGATGTGATTGTCTGCCGCCGTGCCGAACGTGGTCCGCTGCGGAGGAAGTTCGAGGCTGTGACCGGATGCGAGATCGACGAAGCGGGCCATTGATTATGGTTTTCATGTTAATTGTAATCACAATTATGTTATCAGTCAAATTCGGAAGCAGTTCCGCCACTCGCTGACGTCTGGCTGAGCCGCAGCCCTCCGGCATTTGCTCCACAAGCCGCGAGAGCGCGAGCGCGGCAATCCCCTGGGAAATTTCGCACGCACAAATTCAAATTGACAGTAACACTGTCATACTGTAAATCACGCGCCATGCCTGAAAAACTCCTGACCCTGCCTGAACTCGCCGCTGCCGTGAACCGGTGGTGTGCGGAGCACGGCATCGTGCCCGCGAATGGCCAGGCGGCCGATGAACTCAGCGAGCGGAACATCCGCTTTTACCGCACGGCCGGGCTGGTGGACGCCCCGCTGGCCGGCGGTGGTCAGGGTTACGGGGAAAAACATGAACTCCAACTCACCGGCATTCGCCTGCTCCAGGCGGAGGGCCTGCCACTGCGGCGCATCCGGGATCTGCTCTTCGGGCGCTCGCTCCAGGAATTGCGCGAAATGCGCGAACGCGGCGCGGCGGACTGGAAGCAGCGCCTTGCCTCGCGCTCCGCCGCACCCGGACCGGCCACGCTGTGGGCCACGCACGAGCTGGACCCTGAGTTTCTCCTCATCTCCCGCCGCGGACGCGAAGTCCCTCCTGACATTCTTTCTGAAATCAAACGCCTGCTCTCCAAAAACCTATGAACACCTGCCCCGCCCCATCCATCGGCCTCATCGCATGGCTCGAAAACACCCGCATCGCACTTCCGCTCAAAGGCGTGGAAGCGTCATTCAGCGTTCGCGGCGATCTTGTCAGCGTCGAGCTTTGCCAAATCTATCACCAGAGCCACGCGCAGCCGCTCGACGTGCTTTATAGCTTTCCTCTGCCAGGCGGCGCGGCGGTGTATCGCTGCGAGATGATCGTCAACGACCGCGTCATCCGCGCGAAGGTCATGGAACTCGAGGAGGCGCGCCAAGTGGCCGCAGAGAAAAAAGCCGCCGGACATCGCACGGCGCTCGTGGAATCCGTGCGCGAGAATCTCTTTGAACTCGCGCTCGGCAATCTCGCGCCGGGCGACACCGTCGTGATCCGGCTGTGCTGGTTTCAAACGCTCGACACCGCGGGGCACGAGCGCTCCTTCCGCATCCCGTTCACGCCTGGCGTACGCTACATTCCCGGCACTCCCCTGCTCCGCTCCAACTCCGGCAAAGGCACCGTGGACGATACCGACCAGGTGCCGGACGCCTCGCGCCTGACGCCTCCCCGCATGAATCAGTTTCATCCCGACGCCGCGTGGGTCAGCGTGGAGGGCCGCATCGAACTGGAAGGGGTGGACGCGGCGCACATCGCCTCGCCGAGTCACACGCTGGTGCTGCGCGAGCACGAAGGCGCTCTCACTGCCCGTCTCGGCGGCACGGGGGAGGTGCCGGACCGCGATTTCGTGCTGCGGCTGCCGGCTTCCTCGCCCGCCGTGCTGACACCCGTTGCCTGGACAGCTCACGAAAACGGTCACTGCCACGCTCTGGTTAGAATCATTGCACCGGAAACGGCCCCGGCGTCGATTGCGCCGCGCGATGTTTATTTCCTCGTGGACCGCTCCACCAGCATGGAAGGGCCGAAATGGAACGCCACCTGCAAAGCCTTCCGCGCCTTTCTGGGAAACCTCGCCCCGCAGGATCGCGCGTGGGTCACTTTCTTCGAATCCTCTTTTCGCGACCTGGCTGAAGAACCGCTGCCTCCCGCAGCCATTCTGGCGGAGAAAGTCGTGCAAACTCTGGAATCATGGCCCGTGGACGGCGGCACGGAGTTGCTCCCGGCGCTCGATCATGTCCTCGAAGCCCTG
This sequence comes from uncultured Akkermansia sp., assembly GCA_964523105.1. Lineage (GTDB taxonomy): Bacteria > Verrucomicrobiota > Verrucomicrobiia > Verrucomicrobiales > V1-33 > V1-33. The sequence continues at coordinate 130,399 of CAZFZN010000004.1, read as the reverse complement.
CAGAAACATTCCGCAGCACGAAGTCCGGTCATCGTGCTCATTACCGACGGTCAGGTGGGCAATGAGGCCACGATCATCGAGCGCATGGCGCATCTGCCGGAAGTCCGCGTGTTCTGCTACGGCATTGATACCGCAGTGAACGACGCCTTTCTGCGCCGCCTCGCCGCACAACAGCGCGGCGCGTGCACCCTCGCCACACCGCAGGAGGATCTCGTCGGCACCATCGCCGGGCTCGCCGCACGGCTGCGCCATCCCGTTTTCACCGGCCTCCAGCCGCCTGACGGATGGGAACTGCCCGCCGGTGCCATTCCCGATCTGCACGCCGGCGAATGCCTCACCGTTTCCCTGCGCGGGCCGGGTTTGCCGGCTCCGGCGTCGCTGGAGTTTGCCGCCCACGACGTGAATGGAGCGCCCGCCACCCTGACATGCCCCACCCGGCCGGCGACGCATCCTGCGCCTGAGCCGGATGAGACCGCCATCCCCCGCCTGTGGGCCAAAGAGCGCATTCAATTTCTGATCGAACAAAATCAGCGCACCGCCGCGGTGGAGTTGTCAATCAGCGCCAACCTTATCTGCCAGTTCACTGCCTTCGTGGCGTGGGATGAAACCGAGCGCCTTGCCGTGGCTGCTCCCAACCGTGAAATCCAGCAGCCGTCCATGATGCCGGCGGGTGCCGCTCCGCTCCCGGCCGCGCGCCGTGCGCCCGCGGCATGGAGCCGGATGTCCCTGAATGACACCGAAACGACTTTGCAGGTGATGTGTCGCCAGGTTCCAATGCCTGACGAATCTGCAGGCCACAGGTTTTCTAACGGCAGGGTCACTGAATACTATATGAAGTCAGGCTCGAACTGCGACATCGACGATCTCGATCTAGATCTTCCCGATACACCGCTGGCGGAGCCCCTCATCCGCCGCGCAGGAACCTCATGGCGGGATGGATTCGTCAAGTTCCTCGGGTACGCCAATTTCACAGTGACGGATGCCCTGCTGGACATCCTCGACCGCTGGCTCCAATCGGACCCTGACATGCTCGCGGAGCGCTTCAAACTCCTGCGCAGCCTGGCATACACGCTGGCGGGAGACAGCCGGCCGCTGGAGACGCTCGCCGCGTGGCTCGCCGCCAATCTCGAACCTGCGTTCCGGGAGCCGGCGCTGCGCGAGCTGGCGGCAGCGGGAACCCCGGCATAACGGATTCAATTACCACTCCTCCGGCGACCGCTCAGCCTTCCGTTCCTCCAGCGGCTCCAGCGGCACCCGCTGGAGGACAAAAACGAAAATCACGCATGCCAGCGCGACATCCAGAACCACGCCCGGCCAGCCAAAGTGACGCCAGGCGTGATAGCCTGTGAGGTAAAATGGCCCCATGGACAACAGCCCTGCCATCGCGAGGCAATCGTCGGAGACTTTAGCCTGGAAAGTAAAATGGAGAGGAAGAAAACCACAGATGGACGCTGATGAACACGGATTTACGCATGATTTCGGATTCACTTACCGGAGGAGCATTCACGTGATCACAACTTGCTGAATATCTGTGTTTATCCGGGTCCATTCGTGGTTCTATTTTCCTCTTAAGGTTTAGATTTCTTGCTGCACTCCCGACAGACATACACCCGGCGCATGACGGACCAGAACCCGGGTGAAGCCTCACAATGAGGACAGGTTCTCATCGTTTGCAGGACACTACACCAAAACTTCCTTCACCACATTCCCGAAGACATCGGTGAGCCGGTAATCCCGTCCACCGAAACGGTAGGTGAGGCGCTCGTGATCCAGGCCGAGCAGGTGGAGGATGGTGGCGTGGAAGTCGTGGACGTGGACTTTGCCGGTGGCGACGGTCGCGCCGATTTCGTCGGTGCTGCCGTGGGTGTGGCCGCCTTTGACGCCGGCGCCGGCGAGCCATGAACTGAAGCACGCGCTGTGATGGCCGCGGCCTTTGGCGCCGTCCACGCCGGGGGTGCGGCCGAATTCCGTGGTCCAGACGACGAGTGTGTCTTCGAGCATTCCCGTGCGGCGAAGATCCTTGAGCAGGCCGGCGATGGGCTGGTCGATGTTCTTCGCATGCTGGGCGTGCTCGGCCATGTCGCCGTGCTGGTCCCAGTTATGACTGCTGCTCCCGTCCACCAGTTCGACGAATCTGACGCCGCGCTCGACGAGCCGCCGCGCCACCAAACACTGCCAGCCGAAGCCGTCGGTCTGGCCGCGCTTCAATCCGTAGAGCGCGAGCGTGTCATCGCTTTCTTTCGTAAAATCGAAAACCTCGCGTGCGCTCGACTGCATTTGGTAGGCGGTTTCGAAGGAACGGATGCGCGCCGCCAGATTGGAGTCGTCCGGGCGGGCGGCGAGGTGCTTGTTATTCAACACGGCGGCCAGCGCCAGTTCCTCCTCCTGCAGACCGGACTGTGTGGTGCGGCGGTCGAGATTGGCGATCGGTTCCTTTCCTCCGACGACGCGCACGCCCTGATGATAGGCGGGGAGGAAGTCGTTATTGAAAATCTGCAGTCCGGCATAGGGCATCTGCGGCGCGAGGACCACGAACGACGGCAGGTTCTGATTTAGCGTACCGAGCCCGTAGCTGACCCATGCGCCGATGCCGGGCCGCGCGAAGAAGAACGAGCCGGTGTGCATGCCGAGCGTGGCGTTGTAGTGCTCGTTGTCGTCGCCCTTCATGCTGCGGATGAGGCAGAGTTCGTCGGCGCACTCGCGCAGGTGCGGAAAGAGATCGCTGATCAACATGCCGCACTTGCCTCCGGGCTTGAACTCCCACCCTGGCTTGAGCAGCACCTTCTGCTGATTGCTCAGGCCGCCGCCGATGCCCGTCTTCTTGCCGTCGGCTTTGAACAGCTCCGGCTTGTAGTCGAAAGTGTCCATGTGCGACACGCCGCCGTTGCTGAAAATGAAGATGACGCGCTTCGCTTTGCCGGGAAAATGCGGCCGCCGCGGCGCCAGCGGATCGTCTTCCGCCAGCAAATGCGAAAGCAGCCCCGGCATCAGCAGGGAACCGGCAGCCAGCGAGCGGAGAACGGAACGGCGCGGAAGCATGGCCGGAACATACGGAATCCTGCGGCCCGGTTTCCAGGGGATTTCGCGCTCCGCGAGTCCGGCGCTCAGACCGACTTCACCGCCTCCACCAGCGGCTTCACGAACTCTGTGAGCCGTGCGGCCAGTTCCGGCGACTGCCCGTGCTCCCCGATGATGCGCACAATGGCGCTGCCCACCACCACGCCATCCGCCGACTCCGCCACGGCGCGCGCCTGTTCCGGCGTGCTGATGCCAAAGCCCACGCAGACCGGCACGGTGCCGCCGCCGCTTTTGATTTCCGCCACCTGACTCGCAATATTCGTGGCCAGCGTCGTTTGCGCTCCGGTCACCCCCTCGCGGCTGATGTAGTAAATGAATCCCTGACTCGCCGCCGCGAGCTGCTTCATGCGGTCCGGCGGTGTTGTAGGTGCGATCAGCCGGATGCGGTGCATTCCCGGGCCGGCGGTCAGTTCTGCATTCAACCCGTCTTCGTCCGGCGGCAAATCCAGCAGCAGCACCCCGTCTGCACCCGCCGCCGCGGCATCGGCGTGGAACTTCTCGAAGCCATAGGCGTACACCGGATTCAGATAGGTGAAGAGCACCAGCGGCACCTGCGACTCCGCGCGGATGCGACGCACCAGTTCCAGGACCCCTGCCGTCGTGGCTCCCGCGGCGAGGGCACGGCCTGCGGCCATTTGATTGACGATCCCGTCCGCCAGCGGATCGGAAAACGGCAGCCCCAGTTCGATAATGTCCACCCCGCAGGCCACAAGTGTGCGCACGATCTCCAGCGAGCGGTCCAGCGAGGGATCCCCGGCGGCGATGTAAGCGACGAAGGCTTTTTTTCCGGTGGCTCGGAGGCCGGCAAAGGCGGCATTGATGCGGTTGGTCATGCGCGGGCTCTGAAACGGTTTGCCGGTGAGGGAAACCGGAAATCTGCGACGGCTGTTCCGGCGCGGCGCGGCGGATGCGGAGACGATTCCGCATCCGCCCCAATTCCATCTTGCACGGCGCATTCGACTGCCCACCCTCCGCACCCCCTCCCATGTTTCACAACATCCACCTGAACGAATTGCCTCCCGAGGGCAAATTCTTCGAGGGTGAGATCCGGACCGATCCGTTCCAACTCACCGCGAAGGACGACCCGCGGTACATCCCTCCCATCCGGTTTGCCCTCACCGTGCGGCTCGACGGCCCGGACGTCATCGTCGAAGGCAGCATCAGTGCCCGGTTCGACCTTGAGTGCGCCCGTTGCGGCCAATGGTTCCCCTGGGAGGTGGAACTCGACGATTTCTACAGCGAGGAGCCCCGCGACGGAGCCGTGACGCTCGACTTGACAGCCCAGATCCGGGAAGACATACTCCTCGCCCTTCCGGGCTACCCCCGGTGTGAGGATTCCAACGTCGAAAGCCGCGTCTGCCCCGCTGCAGAACGGTTCGCCAAGGAGAGTGAGTATGCGCCACTCGACGAGGCTGAAGGCGAAGAAACCACGCACCCCGCCGTCTGGAACGTCCTCGATCAACTCGACTCCTCCGGAGAGCCCCCGCCTCCCAAATCCTGAATCTCCAACTACACACCCACTCCTATGGCCGTTCCCAAGCGTCGCTCCTCACGTTCCAAGCAAAAAATCCGCGCCATGTCGAAGCGCTGGAAAGCTCCGCTGCTCAAATCCTGCCCCGACTGCGGTGCCGCCGTCCCCGGTCACATCGCCTGCCCCTCCTGCGGCACCTACCGCGGACGCAAGGTTCTCAAGCCTGCCGAAATCGCCTGATCCTTTCCAAAGGGTTCCTATCCCTTGCCCAACCGCCGGCCCCGCAAAGGCCCGGCGGTTTTTTCGTTCGCCCATCCGTATCCAGAATGATCACGGCACCGCCGTGAATTTCGCTGAATTCACCAGCGACCAGATCAGGTCCTCGCAGCGCTCCCGCCAGTCGGATTCGAGTCGCACGGTCGGTGCCGGACCGCGGGCAACGGCGCGCGCAACGCGCTGTTTGATCTCGGTGGCCTCGGGCCGCAGGTGATTGGTCCAGGAGACGCGTTCGTAAAGCACGTCAGGGTCTTCGTTGCTCGGCGCGGCGGGCGTTCGTCCGGTGAGCCGGGAATCGTATCCTTCCGCCAGCAGCGCCGCAGCTTCCTTCTGCTCGGCGGCGGTGGGCGGACGATTCAAAAGTTGCAGCCAAAGCGACTCAATGAATGCCGGCAGCGGTTGCTCGCGGAGCGCGGTGTCGGTGAAGCGGCTGCCGTCGCAAAGAACGATGAGGCTCGCGGCAAGCGTGCCGTTGCTTAGCATCGCCGGCTGGAGCGGCGTGCATTCGCAGGTGCGCTCGGTGAGCGGCTCGGGCCGGCTGGCGCGCCAGCCGAAGGCTTCCAGCATGTCCGTCACCGTCTGCGCGCGCGGCAGGGCCAGCGCGGGGCGGTCGCGCTCGTTGGCGAGGCTGGTGAATTCCCACGCGCGGCGCGGCTGGCCGAGGTGGAGCATGTTTTCGGGCTTCTGGCTGCTGTCCACATCGAACGTCAGCGGCTCAGAATGTATCGCCCGGCCCGCGGCGGCGTGCAGCGTGTCCACCAACTGCTCCGCGCTCATGCGGCGCGGCAGCGGCGCGGTGAAAAAGCGTTTCGCAGCGTCGGAAGCCTCCGGCATTTCGACCGCGCGTCGCTGCCATGCGGCAGAATTCATGATGACACGGCAGAGGTGGCGCAGGTCGTAGCCGTGGAGCATCAACTCACGTCCCAGCCACGCGAGCAGCGCCGGATGACTCGGCGTGCGGCCTTCCCAGTCATGAACCGGATGCACCAGTCCCATGCCGAAAAGCCGCGCCCAGATACGATTGGCCATCACTTCGGCGAAGCGCCGGTTGTGAGGGCCGGTGATCGCTTGCGCGAGCTGTTGCCGCGGCGTGCCCGTCGTGTCTGAGGAGCCGAATTCCGCAAACGGCCACGCGCCTTCCACCGTCGTGCCGGAAACGAGAGTCGCCTTGATGAGCGGCTCACGCGTTTTGATCCTGGCAAAGAACGCCGGGGACACGCTGCTGGTGGCGGGAACCTTGAGCGGCTTCTCCGCGAGCATCGCCGCGAGCTGGAACAGTTGCCGCTGCGTGCTGTGATGATAGGGCGCATCGTGGCAGCGGGCACACTTCATCTCCACACCGAGGAAAGCATTGGCCAGCACGTTCGCCTTCTCCGCCATCGGCACGTCGTTCTGTGACGCCATGCCAAAGCCGGCCGGACCGCCGCCGAGTTTGCTCCCGCGCATGAGGATAAGCTCCGTGACGAAGCGGTCGAGCGGCTTGTGATCGAGGAGTGCTTCGTAAATCCAGAAGCGGAACGGCCCGGTGTTGTTCAACTCCGGCTTCAGGATGTTCGGATTCTCCGCCAGCACGTCCTGCCAGTAGCTGACCCAGTGATCCGCCATGCGCGGATCATCCAGGAGCCGGTCGATAAGCCGCGCGCGTTTGTCCGGGGCGGTGTCGGCGATGAACGCGCGCACTTCGTCCTCACCAGGTGCAATGCCGATGGTGTTCAAATAAACGCGGCGCACGAACACCGCATCGCCCGCATCCGGCGGGATCACGACCGGAGCACTCGGCGCATCGCTCCACGGCGCACCCTCTGCAATCCACGTCTCCAGCAGCTTGATCTGCTCCGCGGTCAGCGGTTTCCCGTTCGGCGGCATGCGCGAGTCTTCGTCGTCGCTGCGCACCAATTTGAGCAGGTGACTGTGCTCCGGCTTTCCGGGCGTGATCGCCGCATGGCCTGACTCGCCGCCTTTGAGTGCCGGCTCGCGTTCGTCGAGTCGCAGTCCGCCTTTCTGTTTCTCCGCGTGGCAGCGGAAGCAGTGGTCGTTGAGCAGCGGCCTGATATCGCGCTGGAAATTCACCGTGCCCTTTTCCTGCGCGGGTGCAGCGGCAACGTCGGCGACTTTGGCGAGAATGAAGCGGTCGATTTCCGTGCCTTCACCCGCCGGCACACTCACTTCAAGCTTCGAGGCTTCCTGACGCGCCCTGTCGTGACGCTGTTTCCAAAAGTCATCCCGCGCAGCAGCGAGTGAACGCCTGCGCTCGGTGTCGCGCCTGGTCAGGTTTTCTTCACAAGCCGCGGCGAAGGCCGGCCACGCTTCATCCGTGAGCGGCACGCCGGCGCCGCCCGGAGAAAGAACGACGAACGGACCCTGACCGTTATATTGAATCGCCGCGAGCGACTCGCCCGTTTCCGTGCGCGTATTTTTCGATCCGGCGAGCACGTCGAAGACCAGATCGTGCATCCCGCCTTTGCTGGTGAAACTAAAAACCTGCTCCGCATCGCCAAACGGCACGCGGCGTGCGCCGGGGATGACCGGTTCCGGAATCGCCGACATCGGTGTGTGCCCGTCGCCGCGGAACACGGCAAAGCGTGTGCTGCCGAGCAGCGCGCCATTCACCCACAGCCGCGTCGCGCCGCGCCCGCGCAGCAGCACGCGATGCTCGCCCGCCGGCAGCTCGACGCGCGCAAAGCCCCGCAGCATCACCGCCGGCGCGAAGTCGGTGCGGATGCCGTATTCGTCGTACGCCTGCGGCACGCGCGTGAATGCCAGCGCCGGCGTCTCGTAGGTCTCCGCCGCTCCCGGCGCAGGGTGGGGCCACTTCTTCTGCTCGCCGGCGCCGGGATGAATTTCGACCAGCACCTTGCCGGACGGCAGGTTGTCAGGAAACCGCGGCGGTTCGATCTTCACCGGCACCACCGGCGCCGCCTGCCAGCGCGCCTTCAATTCCTCCGCCGGCAGTAAACTGCGATACACCGCCACCGCATCGAGCCGCCCGCGAAAACTGTTGCCTGCATTGCCGCCCATGGAGGAACCGATCCACACCGGTTCATCGTTCGGCACCGGCGCGTCCGCCGTCGCGCCATCATAATCCCAGCCGCCCGCGGCCACCGCGCCGTCGATCACCGCCAGCAGCGACTCCGGTTTCCCAAACTGATAGGCCACCGCCACATGATGCCACCCGCGGGCCGCATCCAGCGGCTGCTGCGACACCCAGCGGTGATTCCGCGCCTTGCCCTCTGCGCCCGGCGTCTGGAAAAGAAACGTCAGGTGCGCCCCGCCATTGCGACCGAGCAGCCGGAGCGCCCAGTTTTGATTCTCCAGCTTCGCGCCGTCCGGCCACGTGCGGCCTTTGCCTATGATGTAATGGTTCTGCCCCGATGGAACGTCTGCGGAGTTCACCCACGCCTCCACGGTAAAGGCGTCGCCCGCGGCGAAATCGAATGCACTGCCTGCGCCCCGATCCGGCACCACCAGCCGCGCGCCTTTGCTGTCGAACTGCGCCGCGTGATTATCCGCATTGAACCCCGGAAACTCAGGCGGTCGCGGCCCTTCGGCATTGATGTCCGCATTTCCCACCGCCTCGAACGCCGGCTGCGGTTTGCTGCCGCCGAACAGCCACAGGCCCACCGGATTCGCTGCACGCATGGCATCTTCCGGGGAGGCGATGGCAACGCCGGCAGCCACAGACAGCGCTAGAAAGGAAAGGACGGTGCGGAACATGCCCGCAAGATGCGACCCAAATCCTCGCCGACAATCCCGCGTGAACGGTGCCGCTTTGCGCATCAATCCCGGTGGGGCGAGGACTCCTGCCGAGTCCAAGAATTCCATGACCGAAGAAGGCGCGGAGCCTGCGCAGCGCAGAGAAGCTCCGCGCCACCCGACGCTGAGGCGCCGGCAATCTTGAAATGGACTCGGCAGGAGCCTCGCCCCGCCGGGCTTTCTTAACCGCAGGCGGCGGAGGCGAGCTTCCGCGCCTCCGCCAGCGCCGCGTCCAACTTCGCCACGTCCTTGCCGCCGCCGCGGGCGAAGTCGGGTTTGCCGCCGCCTTTGCCGCCGACGAGGGGGGCGATGGCGCTGATGATTTTGCCGGCCTGGACTTTGCTTTGGAAGTCGGGCGAGACGGTGGCGATCAGCGCCACGTTGCCGCCGCCGCTGGTGCCGAGCACGACGACGCCTTTGAACGTTCCTTTGAGCGCATCGCTCACGGCCATCGCGTAGTCGGCATCCACGTCGCCGAGGTTGGCGACGATGGCGTTATTGCTGGCGGTGGCGAGAAGTTCCTTCGCGCGGCCTGACGCTTCGCGCTGCTGCGCGGCCTTGAGGGTTTTCTCCAGCGACTTCGTGTGTTCGACGAGGAGGTCGAGTTTCTTCTCCAGGTCCGGCAGCGGGCTGCCGACCTTTGCGGCGAGCTGTTTGAGACGCGACGCATCAGCGGCCGCCTGTTCGTAGGCTGTCAGGCCAGCCACGGCTTCGATGCGGCGAATGCCCGCGCCGGTGGCGGCTTCGCCGACGATACGGAAGAGTCCGATCTCGCCGGTGCCTTGAATGTGCGTGCCGCCGCAGAGTTCCATGCTGTAGCCGTCGAGGCCGGTGGCATGGCCGCCGATCTGCACCACGCGCACCCAGTCGCCGTACTTCTCACCGAACGCCTGCATGATGTCGGCGCGGTCTTTGATGTGGCTGTATTTGACGTTTTGCCACGTGACCGGCGCATTCTCCAGGATGCGCTCGTTCACCAGCCGCTCCACGTCGGCGATCTGCTGCGGCGTGAGCGCGGCGCTGTTGAAGTCGAAGGTCAGCTTCTCCGGGCCGACGTAGGAGCCCTTCTGCGTGGCGTCTTTGCTGACCACTTCATGCAGCGCCCAGTGCAGCAGATGCGTCACGCTGTGGTGCCGCGAAATGGCCGCTCGGCGCCCGGGATCGACCTTCGCCGTGACTGTCGCGCCGGGCTGGAGGTTCGTGTCAGGGTCCACAAAGTGCAGCCACGTGTTGCCGGACTTCTGCGTGTTCAGCACGGGAATGACATCCGCGCCGGCGAGGAGAGCACCGGTGTCGCCCAACTGACCGCCCATCTCGGCATAGAACGGTGAGGCATCGAGCACCACCGCGGCCTTGCCGTCGAGGTGAACGACTTCCAGAACCTTCGCCTCGACTTCGTTCGCGTCATAGCCGCTGAAATTCGTCGGCTCTTTGGTTTCGATCTCAGAGAGCTTGATGACGGTCTTCTTCTGCGCCGCACGGGCGCGTTCGCGCTGCTCTTCCATCAGCTTCTCGAAGCCTTCCTTGTCCACCGTCAGGCCGCGCTCGCGCGCCATGAGTTCGGTGAGGTCGAGGGGGAAGCCGTAGGTATCGTAGAGCTTGAAGGCGAATGCACCCCGTAGAGCAGGCTTCTTAGCTGCGATCGGTGTGACGCGGGACTCTACGAACTCCAAAGCAGAATTGAGGCGGATGATTTCCTTAGCGAATTCTTCCTTTGAAGGCGTGCTTTGGCGGAACTGCCAAATGATCGCTTCTGCCTCACGAGCCTTCTCGATGTAATCGTGACCGAGTCCATCCATTATCATGGCGTCTTCCAAAAGCTCCAGATTGGCCGAAATGCGGAGGAAGTCGTACTCCATGGCATTCGCATCTTCCCACAATGCATCCAGATACATAGAATCGGGTTTAACCTGATCTCCAAGTCCCTTCATTACTCCGCGAACAATAGAGATCCTTTTCCTCATGCCTTGGCTGATAGTTGGAAGTTGTTCCTCTATCGTAGCGATGTCCGAGAACAGACTGATCCCCTTATCCAGCGTCCGGTTAAACGCCTCCTCCTCTGTCTTGAGCGTCTGCTTCACGAAGTCCTTCCGCTGCTTCAGTTCCGGGAAGACATCGCCCATGTGCGTGGCGAGGGTGTCCACGAGCTTGTAGAAGAAAGGCTCGGTGAAGCCGAGGGCGCGGCCGTAGCGGACGGCGCGGCGGAGAATGCGGCGGAGGACGTAGTTCCGGTCGCTGTTTCCGGGCACGATGCCGTCGGCGATGGAGAAGCTGAGCGTGCGGATGTGATCGGCAATGACGCGGAAGGCGACGTCCACTTTCTCCTGCTCGGTGTCGCCGGTGCTGCCGGGTTTGGGCAGGGTGGCGGTGTATTTTTTGCCGCTCAGTTTTTCGAGTTCATCGAACAACGGGCGGAAGACATCAGTGTCGTAGTTGGAGATTTTGGCGTTCTCGAAGTCGGTGAAGTTCTTCGTGCCGTGGATGATGGAGACGACGCGCTCGAAGCCCATGCCGGTGTCCACGTGCTGCGCGGGCAGCGGGACGAACGAGCCGTCGGGGTTCGCGTTGTATTGAATGAAGACATTATTCCAGATTTCGATGACGGCGGGCGTGGGGCCGTTCACGAGTTCGCGGCTGCGCTTCTGGTGCTCGATGTCGGTGCGCACGGGGCCGGGGGTGAGGTCCACGTGGATTTCCGTGCAGGGGCCGCAGGGGCCGGTCTCGCCCATCATCCAGAAGTTGTCCTTCTTGTTGCCGTTCACGATGTGGATCTCGGGATCGAGACCCACGCTGCGGAACTTCTCTGCCCAGATGTCCCAAGCCTCCTGGTCGCGCTCGGCGGGATCACCGGGGCCGGGCTGGTAGATGCTGGCATAGACGCGCTCGGCGGGGAATTTCCACACTTCGATGATGAGCTCCCACGCCCACGAGATGGCCTCCTTTTTGAAATAGTCGCCGAAGCTCCAGTTCCCGAGCATCTCGAAGAACGTGTGGTGATAGGTATCGAGCCCGACATCATCTAGGTCATTGTGTTTGCCTCCGGCGCGGATGCACTTCTGCGTGTCTGCGGCGCGCCCGGGTTTGTAGGGGCATTCGATTTGGCCGAGGAAGATGGGCACGAACTGATTCATGCCGGCGTTGGTGAAGAGCAGGTTCGGGCTGTCCGGCATGAGGCTGCTGGAGGGCACGATGGTGTGCTGCTTCGACTTGAAGAAATCGAGGAAGCTCTGGCGAATCTGGGCTGCGGTCATCATTGGAAATCGGGGGCCGCCGCCGGGTGCCGGGGCGGAAAGGGCGCGGATGGTAGCGGGTCGCGCCCGTGCGTAAAGCGGCATGTCCGGTCTCACAGGACGCCATCCGGGCCAGAGCCGCGGGCAGCGTTCCGTCTAAGGAATCACCACACGGCTGAGAGCGAGCTCCGCATCCAGAGTGAAGAGCACCAGTTTGGCGGGGGAGGACTCACCGATGACCCATGCGGCTTTTGAACCGAGGCGCACAGGGCTGTCCTGACGGTGCATCCGCGCGCTGGTGCTGATCTGTGCTGGAGCTTTGAGGATGTTGCCGTATTCGTCGATCACGGCCGCCCAGGTGCTGTGGTAGGCGGTGAGCGTCCACTTTTCCCAAAGTGCGATAAATCGTCCGTCGCCCAGCGGCACGAGGTGCGGGCGCTCGGCGTTCTCGGTGCTGCGGTTGGTGTAGTTGGTCAGCCAGACGATGCCTTTGTTTTTGCCGGCGAAGGTCTGGCCCCAGTAGTCCTTGATGGGAACGTCGAACGTCTGCGCCGCGGGATTGCCGGTATGGGTGTCCACAATGGCGACCTCGTACTGGTTGTCGGGATTGGTCTCCACTTCCGCGAAATTGCTGCGCACGTGAGCGAAGGCGACATTGCGCGCGCTGATGACCGGGCTGGTGCCGCCGGTGTAGGTCGTCGTCTTTTCCGTGGTGAAGAGCAGGCCGTAGCCGGCATTGCCGGGCGCGAGGTCGCCGAGGCGCGTGAAGACGTTCTGATAGAACGGCACGGTGGTGGCGTCGCCGCCTTTGATGGCGAAGGCGACCTTGTGCCAGCCGTTCACCACTTCCGCGACGCCGATGCCGCGCAGTCCGGCATCGCCCAGCGATGTGGCGATGAATTTGCCGCCGTGGAAGATGAGCCGGTGGTCCCAGCAGTGGCCAAAGTGCCCGCGGTACAGATTGAGCGCGCCGGTGTTGGCGTCAGCACCGATGCTGATGTGCCACTGGTGGCGCGAGTTCACCGGCGGATCGAATTCGGTGTTGCAGGACATCGTGACGATGACGCGCCCATCGCCGACCGCGAGTTGCGATGTGCCCCAGGTCATCGGCGAGTAGAGCGGCTCGGCCAGTTCCCATTCGATGTCCGTGCGCAGGTCGGTGCGAAACGCTTCCGCGCCGAGCGGTGTGAGCTTCACGAGGTTGGCAATGTTCGCGCGGTGCGTGTTGGCCGGTGTTGGCTGCGAGGTGAGGTCCTCCGCGACCGTGGTGAGGTAATACATCGCGCCCGCGGCGTCCCGCGCGAAGCCGCCGAGCGTGGCCAGCGTGTGCGGCTTCAAATGCCACGCCGCTTTATAAGTCGCCGCGTCCGGCACGATGTGCGTGATGACGATCCGCGGCGGCGAGGCGGTGCTGATCCACGCGACGTCCATACTGCCGTCGGAGTTGGGGAAGCTGACGATCTTCGGCACGCAGCCGGCGCCGGGTCCGGGAATGGCGGGATTGCCGGGCGCGTTGGTGTCGGTCGAAACCAGCCAGGGCGTGCCCATGCTGGCCACGGTGCCGGTGAGGGCGTTCGTCGGCACCGGCAGCGGCCCGGTTTGCATCTGCGCGAGCCGGAACCAGCGCACGCCTTCCGGGAAGGTATTCGTCCAGACGAGATTCGCGCCCTGGGTCACCGGTGTGCCAGGCACCGTGGCCCATGAGCCATTCACCGGAAGTGTGGCCGTGCTTTGCAGCACCCAGCCTGATGTCGAAGCAGGCCACGAGAGAATCACATCACTCCCGCTGCGCGTGATGGAAAGCGACGGCTGCTGCGCCGCGGCGCCGCCGGCGATGGCGAGGAGGATGAACGTGCGGAGGATCATGGTGGAGGAGCGTGAAGGTGCCCTTCGGCGGAAGGTTGATGCCGCGAAAGCCGGGGCGAAGAGTCAGTTGCCTGCGGCTGTCTCCGCTTCGCTCCGGCCCGCGCTCCACGTTACGGCTTCACGGCCTTCACGCGGAGGAATTTCAACGCAGTGCCGGAGATGGGCACGCGGCAGCGGCAGGCGGTGCTGCCGGGGATGACGGGGGCGTTCGGGTCCACTTCCTCGATGATGCCGGCAGTCTCCCAGGCACCGAGACCGGTGCCGGTCTGCGGCGTGTAGGCGACGCCCGCGGCTTCGCGGTCGTCGTAGCGGCGGTAGCTGAGCGTGAGGAATTGCTGGCCAGCGATGGTGGTGGTGCCGGTGGTGTCAGGCGGGCCGCTGGCGGCGCCGGGGTTCAGGTTGTGGACGTATTCGAAGAAATTGTCGTAGCCGTCCTTGTCCGGGTCGGCATCGGGCAGGGCGTCGTTGCCCGTGAGGTTATTGGCGGCGGCCCAGTCATTGAAGGTCAGCGGCACGTCGGGAGAGGAACGCAAGGTGGCAGTGGTGCCGGTATATTCTGCGGCGAAGCCTCCGGCGACGATGGCGAAGGTGCCGGCGACGCTGCCGGCGGTGAGGAACGGGAACAGCGTGCCTTCGGCGGGTGTATAGCCGTTGAGCCTGGTGACGCTGACGGTGCCGCCGAGCGTGGCGGTGCCACCGAAGACGAGGCGGTCGTATTCCGCGGGGGCGGGGCCGGCGACTTCGATGTGGAGGGTGCCGGTGGCGGTCTGGGTGAAGTGCCATGTTCCGTCCACAGCCCCGGGGGAGGCGCCGATGTGCATCGCTCCGGCGTTGATGAGGGTGTTGTTGGTGGCGGCTTGATGATAAAAAGCGTTGCCGCTGCTGGAGAGATTCAGCACGCCGCCGGGCAGATTGTGAAGAGTGGCGGGGCCGGTGCCGCCGTAGCCGCGGATGGGCCAGCCGTTGGTCCAGGTGACGGTGCCGGCGTTGTTGAGATTGCCGGGCTGGCCGGCGGCCCCGAGGTATTTATAATCGCTGGTCCCGGTGACCGTGAGAGCAGTGCCGGAGGGGATATTGAGCACTCCGTAAATGGTGCCGGCGGTCCAGGTGACGGCGGCTGCACCGGTGGCCTGGAGGGTGAGGCCGGCACCGGTCGGGCAGTTGAGGACCATGCCGGCGAGTTCCAGCATGGCGGCGTTGTCTATGGTCCATGCGCCGGTCTCGGTGGCATTGAGCGGGGTGCCGCCGGCGAACTGGAGGCGCCCCGGGCCGCGGAAAATGGCGCCGGCTTTGACATTTGTGATGGCAGCCGGGCCATTGCGGTAGAGCACAGCGGCAGAATCGGCGACGGCGTTCTCAAGCACGCTTCCGGACTCGAGGTTGAAGGTCCACACTTGGCCGTAGTCGAGGGCCGTGAGGCCGTTTCCGGCAGACTTCACGATGCGCCCGCGGTTGGTGAAGACGAGATTGGCCGCGCTAACGTGATAGAACGGCTGGCCGTTGCCGGCGATGTCGAAGACGCCGGCGGCTTCGTTATTGATGGTCACTGCTCCCGTGTCGCCGAAGCCGCGGATGGCCGACGCGGAGGTGTCGCCGGTCCAGCGGATGGTGCCGTGGTTGGTGAGAGTGGCGGGAAGATTGGCCGCGCCGAGGTATTTATAATCACTCAGGCCGGTGACTTCGAGGGTGGCGGCTGCAGGGATGACGAGGTTTCCGTGAATGGTGCCGGCGGTCCAGCGCAGCGTGGAGCCGGCGGAGGGCTGGAGGGTGAGGCTGCCGGCCTGAGGGCAGCGCAGCGTCATGCCGTCGAGGAGCAGGGTGGCGTTGCCCGCGATATTCCACGCGCCGGCTGCGGCGTTGAGAGGAGTGCCGCCGCTGAAGCGGATGGTGCCCGGGCCGTAGAAAACCGGGCCGTCGGCGATGTTGGTGACAGCAGCCGGGCCGCTGCGCTCGAGCACGCTGCCGGGCACGGCATTTTCAATGAACGCGCCGGTGCTGTTGTTGAGCACCCACAGGTTGCTGTAGTCAAAGGTGGTGATGCCCGCACCGGCGGTTTTGATGATGCGCCCGTCGTTGTTGAAGACGCAGTTGGTGCCGTTGACGTAATAGAGCGGATAACCGTCGCCGGCGATGTGGAAGCGGGCGTGCGGGAGGTTGTTGATGGTGGCGGGGCCGTCGCCGCCGTAGCCGCGGATGGACTCTGCGGAGCTGTTGCCGGTCCACAGGAGGATGCCGGCGTTGTGAATGGTGCCGGGCTTGCCGGCGGCACCGAGGTATTTGTAATCACCCAGGCCGGTGACGGTGAGGGTGACACCGGCGGGAATGCGGAGGTTCCCGTGGATGGTGCCGGCGGTCCAGAGAAGGGTCGAGTCCGCTGACGGTTCCAGCGTGAGATCGCCGGTTTGAGGGCAGGCGAGGCTCATGCCGGCGAGTTCCAGCGTGGCGGCGTTGTCTATGGTCCATGCGCCGGCCTCCGTGGCGTTGAGCGGAGTGCCGCCGGCGAAGTTGATGCGACCGGGGCCGCGGAAGACAGCGCCGGCTTTGACGTTGGTGACGGCCGCGGGGCCACTGCGATAGAGCACAGCGGCGGGATCGGCGACGGCGTTCTCGAATACACTGCCGGACTCGAGGTTGAAGGTCCACACATGGCCGTAGTCGAGGGCCGTAAGGCCGGTTCCGGCGGATTTCACGATGCGCCCGCGGTTGGTGAAGACGAGGTTGGCCGCGCTAACGTAATAGAACGGCTGGCCATTGCCGGCGATGTCGAAGACGCCGGTGGCTTCGTTGTTGATAGTCGCAGCTCCGGTACCGCCCCAGCCGCGGATGGCCGCTGCGGCGGTATCGCCAGTCCAGCGGATGGTGCCGCGGTTAGTAATGGAACCGGGGCGTGCATCGGCCCCCAGATACTTATAGTCGCTGAGTCCGCTGACCGTGAGCACGGCGTTCTCCGCGATGGTGAGCGCGCCGGTAATGGTGCCGGCGGCCCAGGTGGATTCGGTGCCTCCATGGAGCGTCACCATGCCGTGCAGAGCGCCGCCGAAAACTTCCAGCTTCTTCGCCACGGCGAGGGTGCCGAAAACCGTAAGAGAGCCGCTGCCGGCGATGCGGAGTTGTTGCAAATACACATCGCTCCCGCCCGCGATGGCCGGCGAGCCGCTGTCGATGACCGCCACCGCACCAGCGATGGGAAAGGAACCGGGCGCGTCGGTGCTGGACCAGTTGGCGGGGTCTATCCAACTGTTGTTCCCCGCAAGCCCCGTCCACGTGTAGGACGGATGGAAGTCCACGCTGAAGCCGATGCTGCCTGTTGCGTTGAGCGGCGTACTTTCCAGATTGGAGGCGGAGACGACCAGCAGGTATTCGGCGTTGGGGCGCTGGGCGCCGGAGGGCGGATCGGGGAACGAAAAGTTGTCGCCGCTCTGGCTGGCGAGGTGGACGTCGAGGTCGGTCTGCCAGCCCGTGCCATTCCAGTAGGTTGTCTGGCCGTTCTCGGTCTTGCGCAGCGTCGCCAGCACCACGCCCACGCCGGTCTCAGCATCGGTAACGGTGAAAGTGAGCGCCGGGCTGGAACCGGTGAGCACTTCGCCTTCCACGGCAGGACGGGTGAAAGTAATCACCGGCGGCGTGGTGTCGGCATCGCTGCGCACCACGTTCACCGACTCAACGGCGCTGAGGTTTCCGTCACCGTCCTCGGCCTGCGCGCGCAGCGTGTAGGTGCCGGGACTGGTCTGCGCGCGCCCCGGGAGAAAGGCCGGATCCATGCTCCAGCCGACGCCGTTGCGAACGGCCGCCAGCCACGGCCCCTGCTCTCCGGCGGGAACCGTGGTCCACGCCGCCCCGGTCCAATAACGCACCACGGGATTCAATTCCATGATCTGCACGCGCACGGCGACGCCGGAGATATCATTGTCATCCACCGTGCCGGTGAACGGCAGCAGGTGCGCCCGCGGCGAACCCGGCGGCGATGAGATCGTCACCGCGGGCGGCTGCGTGCTGATGCCGTAGCGGCGGAAAAACAGATCACGCGTCGTGCCTGACTGACTCGTTTGCAGCGCGCCCGGCGTGACATGGAAATCGCTGCTTTCCGTCCACCCGGCGACAAACACCGTCCCGCCCGGGATCACACTCACACCGGTCGCGCGCTCGCGCCCGCCGCCGCCGATGTAGGTGCCGAAATTGATGTGATTGCCGTCCGCGTTCAGCTTCACCAGCACGCCGTCGGACGTGCCGCCGAGCGTGGTATCATCCGCGTGATTGAGCGGGAAATTCGGCGACGCCGTCCAGCCGGCGACATAGACATTGAATTCACTGTCCACCGCCAGGCCCATCGGCTCGTCGTCGTCATTGCCGCCGATGAAGGTGGAGAATTCGATCCCCGTGGCCGCGGCGTTCAGGCGCGTCACGAATATGTCCTGCCAGGGAATATTCAGCGACGTGTCCATCCCGCCGCCGAAGACCGGCTGCGCCGCATTGATGACCGGGAGGTTGGCCGAGCGCGTCGCTCCGCAAAGGTAGGGCCGGTTGTTGCTGTCGAACTTCACGAAAATGTCTCCGAACTCCGACTCCGTGCCGCCGAAGTAGGTGGACGACAGCAGCGTGGAGCCGTCTGCACTGAAGCGCGTCAGAAAGGCATCTGCACCGCCCGCCCTGGCCGGCTGGAGCGCCAGGTGAGTCGGGAAGTTGGTGGAAAACGTGAACCCGGTGACCGCCACATTCCCCTGCGAATCCACCGCCACGCCGCGGGCCTCATCCGTCTCCGTGCCGCCGAGGTAGGTGAAAAACTCCAGGCCCTGGCCGGTGGCCGCCGTCGTGTCCAGTTTCACGAGGAATCCGTCGTAAGGCAGCGTGCCGCCGCCGAAGCTGGTGTCATAGGCCCATGTGGCGCTCCCGGGGAAATGCCATGCCGCGGAAGACGTCATGCCGGAAACCCAGACGTGGCCATTGCCCGCCACGGCGATGCCGTGCGCCGCATCCGTGCCACTGCCGCCGAGAAACGTGGAGTAATCCACCGCCGTGAAGGTGGCGTTGATCTTTACCACGAAGGCATCCAGCCCGCCATTGGCATCGCGGTCGTAGCCAGGTTTGGCAGCCGCCGGCGGCGGCGGCGCATACGGCAGCGTGTTGGCGATGCCCGCGCTTTGATTGTAGGCAGAGTCCGTCGTGCCGGCCAGATAGACACTGCCCGCGTCGTCCACGGCGATGGCCAGCGCTTCATCCGCCCCGCTGCCGCCGATGAGCGTGCCGCGGTCTATCACGTTGCCCTCAGGACGCATTTTGAGTACGAAGGCATCGCTGTCCCCTCCGTTGAAGGTGCGGCTTAGATTGCTGGAAGTGAACTTGGCATCGCCGTCCGTGTTGCCCGCCAGGTATTGATTCCCCGCCGCGTCCACGGCCATCGCCACCGCGGACTCGTTATCCACACTGCCAAAGTAAGTGGAAAACGTGAGCACCGGATCAATGACCAGCGCCCGGCTGCGGTCGTAGTCCCCGAGGGCAAACGTGACCCGACCGCCGTCCGACAGCACATACCGGCTCGCCACCGGCACGCGCCGTCCGCCTCTTACCTGATAACTCACCGGCGCGCGGTGGCGCAGTTCCCCGCCATTCACGCCGATGACCAGTTCTCCCGTCACGGCATCCAGCCGCACTTCGTTGTCGAATTCCATTGTCACCTGCCCCGGGTCCGCCCCCGGAGCGACGATGAAGTCATACTCGATCTCCCGTTGATTGCCGTAATACAAGAGGTCCACGCCCGGATACACGCCCGCACAGCGCACTTTGGCAAAAGTCGGCACCTCCGTGCGCCACTGCGCCGGATCATCACCGAGAAAGTAACTCATGCGGCACTCCATTTGCGCCTCTCCAGCCGCCGCACCCGCCACCTGAGCCCCCGCGAGGCGGCTGCGCACCAGCGCCCGCCCCTCTTTCCCGTCGCGCAGCGACATGAGCAACTCCCCCCGCTTCACCGCCATGAGATACCCCGGCCCGCGCGCCACAAAATCCACGCCCGCGGCGAACTGCCCGTCATTGCGTTCGAACATCATCGGCACGTGCGAGACCGGAGAGGCCGCAGCAGCGGCGGAAAGAAAGATGGCAACGAGTGGAAGAAAGAGCACATTCATTGTGAAAAGGAAGCCGGCGTTGGTGAAACAAGCCACGAATCCGTCCCCATCTGCGCCATTTTCGCCCCGGCGTTATGAGCCCGGGCGGGAATTTTCGTCACGGCGGAAGGAATCTTCGATTCCCGCCGCCTCCGCCCTCAGTGTCCCGTGTGCTTCCGCGGGTCCACGCCGCGATGATGGCGCTCAGGAAGGATTCGCCGCGTGGCGGCGAGAGCACAGGATGCCGACTGGCAGAGACAGTTCCGGCGGCAGGAATTGAAGTTCCGGAGTGTGTCCGGTGGATGGCCCCCGAAGGAGGCCGCCGCCAGTGCACAAAGCACCTCACTGGCCGGCGGCTTTTTCCAGCGTGGCGAGACTTTGCTTTTCCGCGGCGCTGAGGGCGGCCTCGCCGCGGGCGAGAAGGAAATCGCGGGCGGCGGCGGCGAGGCTGCGGGCGGCTTCCGGTTCCAGCGCGGGCAGGGTTTCCTGCACGCCCGTGATGAGCAGTGCGCGCCACTCGTAAGTGTTCGCTCCTTCCACGGGCTGCAATTCGGTGAGCAGTTCGCGCCAGAGGGCATCGGCTTCAGCGGCGCGTTTCAGCGCGATGAGGGTGCGGGCGAGCCGTTGGGCGGCGCTGGCGATGTTGCGGCATTCGCGCGGGTTGCCGGGATGCGCAGAGCGGGTGCGGCGGCGCAGGTCGAGGGAACGTCGAAAGATGGGCTCCGCGGCGGTCCAGTCCTGCGCGGATTCCTTGATGACTCCGAGACGGTTGAGCGTGTAGCTTGCGCCGAGGCTCCACCATGTGTCCGGCGCACCGGCGGCAAGCAGCGGCTCGAGTTTCGCCATTTGTTGTTCGTAGAAGCGGGCGGCGGCTTCGGCTCCGCGGGTGGACGCGATGTGTTTGCCCAGGTCCTCCGAGGCCATGGCCCAGGCGAATTGTCTGCCGTCGTCCTCCGGGTTGCCTTTGAGATCGCCGAAGAGTTTCTGCTCCGCTTTCAGCAGGCGGGCGGACACGCGGTCCTGCGCGCCGGCATCGTCCTCTTCCGGCGTGGCGGCGATGGCGGCGTCCAGCGCAGCCATGTGGCGGCGCATTTCGGCGGCGGAAGCCGTTTCGCCGCGCTGCTCCTGCATTTCCGCGAAGACCTTCCGGCACCAGCGCAGGTGTCCCATGTTGCCGCGATGCCCGGGCCGCGCTTCCACCTGAGCTTCCGCGATATGCACGGCATCCACGAGCAGAGGAAAAGCTTCATCGGCGCGCTGATTGAGCACCAGCGCATGGCCAAGGCGCACCGCGGCATGGGAATAGGAATTCGAGCTGGTGCCCTCCGTCTTTTTCACATGGTCGTGATAGGCAGTGAAGTGCGCGAGCATCTTTTGGTAATCCTTCCTCGTCTCGGCCAGTGAACCGAGCGACATCTCCAGCGCGGCCAGTTCGCCCTGCCAGCGGAGGTTGGACGGTTCTGCTTTCAGTAATTCCGCAAAGATCCGCTGCGCCTCCAGATACTCGCGTTCGCAGGCATCGAGATCGAGCAGATAACCCAGCGCATTGGCACGGGCACGATGCGCAGCAGCCAGCACGCGGCGGGAAGCCGTGTTGTCTTCAAGCGCCACCGCCCGTTGTGCCTCTGTGAGCAGGTGCCCGGCGTGTTCCAGCGCAACGGGATAGCGCCCGACGGTCATGAAAAACTCCGATAGGTCGAGGTGCGCCGCGGCCAGACGCCGGATGCGTGGAGCGGCGCGCGGCTCTGCCTCCCGGGCCGCGCGAGCCAACTCGAGTGCCTCCTGGTAAAGCGCACGCGCCTCCTCCGGCAGCCCGCGCGCGGCGAGCACATCGCCTTTCACTGCGAGGGCATCAGCGAGCTGTGTGGCGGTATCGGGCGTGCGGCCGGCGGCTTCGTATTTCTGCCGGAAGTGACTCACGGCGCGCTCCAGCACGCTTTCCATCGCGCCAAGGTTGCCGGTCTTCTCCAGCCGCTCGCGCAGGTCGGTGAGGAGAAACTGGATGACGTCCTCCGTTTCCTTCTCCGCAGCTTCCGCCTCCTTGCGGCGTTCATTGGCCAGCTTCTCTCCCGACTCAGCGCGCTGCGATTGCTGCCATGCCAGGATGGCGAGCCCCACGGTGAGCAAAGCCACAGCGGCAGCGGCGATGGCGATGCCGGTACGGCGGCGAAGCTGGCGGCGGGACTCTGCGGCACGGTGCTCCTGCTGCGCCCGGCGGTCCGCGGCGTGGAGAATGGCGGCGCGGTATTCCGCGACGCTTCCGTAGCGCCGCGCGGGATCGCTCTGCAGCGCCCGCAGCACCACGCCGTCGAACGCCGGATCGATCTCCGCATGGCGCGCCGATGGCGGCTCGAACACGCCGCGCGGCAGCTCGCCGGTGAGCAGTTCGTAGGCGAGCACGCCGAGGCTGTATTGATCGCTGGCGGCGGAAATCCCGCCGCCGGCCAGTTGCTCCGGCGCAGCGTATTCCAGCGTGCCCAGCGTGGTGCCGCCGAGCGTGAGGCGCGAGTATTCGAGGTGTTTTTCCGTCAGGAGCGCGAGTCCGAAGTCCGCCAGCATGGGCTTCCCGTCTTTGGAGAGGAGAATATTCGACGGCTTGATGTCGCGATGCACGATCCCGCGCTCATGCGCCGCCTCCACGGCACCGCATACGGCCGCCAGCAGCGCCACCGTTTCCTCCACCGGCAGCCGCCCGCGCGCCATGCGCACCGCGAGGTCCTCGCCGTCCACGTAATCCATCACATAATAAAGGTGCCCGGCGACGGTCTCGCCGGTATCATGCACGGCCACGATTCCGGGGTGTGTCAGACCGGCGGTGGTCATGGCCTCCTGACGGAATCGCCCGGCAAATCCCGGTGCATCGCCCATTTCCACCGGCATCACTTTGACGGCCACCGTGCGTGCGAGGCTTCGCTGCACGGCGCGGTACACCGCTCCCATTCCGCCCTGTCCGATGATGGCCTCCACGTCGAACTCCGGCAGCAGCGCGCTCAGTTCCGCCGGAGTTGGAATTCCCGCGGGACCGGACGGCTCCAGAGCCAGTCCAAGCACACGCCCGGCGTCCAGGCCATCGAGCCAGGAGGAGGCGGATACAGTCGGTGAAGGCATGAGAGAATGAGACGCAGACCGGGAAGCGGGCAACTTGATATGCGCCGTCCGGCACGCCGCGTTATCCCGCGGCGGCGCGCCCGGCCGCATGGAGAAAGGGAATTGCCATGCGCAGCGGTTTCGGTTTTCTGAAATCATGGAAGCCGCTGCCGAATGCGCACCTCATTTTCCTCCCACCCGCTGGAGCATCGTGCTCACCGCGGCAGGCGGCGGTGCCCCGGCCCGCGCGGCCCTTGAGGAACTGTGCCGGCTCTACTGGTTTCCACTTTATGCCTTCGCACGGCAGCGCGGCTGGAGTCCGGAGGACGCCGAGGACGCCACCCAGACCTTTCTTGTGAGAGTGGCGGAGGGGAAATTGCTCGCCGCTGCCACCCGGGAGCGCGGCCGCCTGCGCACGTGGCTGCTTACCGCCTTCCAGCACGACCTGATGGACGAACGGCGTCGCCGGGATCGTCTCAAACGCGGTGCGAACTATCAGTTCGTGCCAATGGAGATCCTTGAGGCCGAGTCCCGTCTCATCCGCACGGCCACGCTGGAATCGCCTTCTGCAGTCTTCGACCGCGCATGGGCGCTCACCTGCCTTGAGGCCGCCGCGGCCGCCCTCGAAAAGGAATACGGCGGACGTGGACGCGGCGCGCTGTTCGATGCACTGCGCCCTTTCCTCGATCCCGCCGGAGAAGTCAGCTCCGGGAGCGCCATGCAGGCCACCGGCCTTGATGCCAATGCCCTGCGGCAGGCGGTGTTTCGCCTGCGGCAGCGCTTCCGGACTCTGCTGCGCCAGCACATTGCCGACACGCTCGATCAACCGACCGAGTCACTCATCGACGAAGAACTGGCTGCACTGCGGGCCGCGCTGGCGGACTGACCGCCGGCCTTCCTTCCGCCCCGGCTCCCCTGCACCAGCCCGGTTGGAAGAAACGGAATAATTCATGGCGCAGCCGGGCCGGATTTTCCGCCATAACGCTGCGGGAGGCCATCCAGTTTCCCGGTCAAGAACCCGAATGTCCCGCGTCATGCAATCTTCCGCCCGCCCCCTGCCCGTACTGTCCGCCCTTGGAATCATCCTCCTGTGTGCCGGCCGCCTTCCCGCCGATGTCCACACCTGGGACGGCGGCGGCGTCTTAGAGCGCTGGGACTCCGCCATCAACTGGGCGGGCAACAATTTGCCGTCACCAGGGGATGATCTCGTCTGGAATGCCAACGGATTCTCCGGTTACGAGACCGACAACGATTTCGCTTCCGGGACCGGCTTCCGGTCCATCACCTGCACCAGTAAATCATTCGACAACACCAACCCGGGCACCGCGGGATGGGTCCACGAGGGCAACCTCGTCGTCCTGGGCGCGGGCGGCCTGCACATGATGGAAACAGGCGGCTCCGCTCTGACCAGACTGAAATTTCCGATTCGTCTCAGTGCCCAGCAGGTCTGGAAAATAGAGTCCCATCTCGAACTCATCGACGGTGCTGCGGTCAACCTGAACAACCGCAACCTGGAACTTAACGACAACGGAAACTTCCGCTCGTTTGTCTCATTCCATGAGCCGGTCAGCGGCCCGGGAGACATCCTGATTTCAGGGGCGCAAGCCAACCTCCACGCTGCCAACACCTTTTTCGGCACGCTGCGCATCGACTCCGGCAGCGTCGCGGTCTATCATCCCGGAGCGCTGGGCAGCACGGACGGGCCCACAGTGGTGAACTCGGTCCTGAGGTTCCATGCCGGAGGAACGATCAGCGAGCCGGTGACTCTGTCCGGACGCATCCTCCTCGCTGAAGGCGCGCCTTCCTTCAGCGGCCCATGGACGCTCTCCGGGACTCCCGTGCTTGAATGGCTGGAGGACGCGGGAGCCCTGATCACTCATTCCGGCGGGCTTTCCGGCGCGGCGGACCTGCACCTCGAACTGGGGGACGGTGCCGTGAACAAAACCCTGCGCTTCACGGGCACCGTGCCCAACACTCTGACAGGGACCATCACTCTCGCCGCGGAAACGGGCAGTTCCGGTCTCAATCTCGAACTCGACAAGATTTCCGCCACCGCCATCGCCGGGCCGCTGGTGGCCGGCGACGGCACCGCGGTGAAGTGGCTCCGTCCCTCACAGTTTGGGCCGAACGTGTCCCTGACACTTGGCCCGGGCGCTCTCGCGGAAATGAACGGCCACAGCGACTCCGTCACCGACCTGCATCTGCTGGGCGGCGACCTGCTGCCGGAAGGCGGCG
The DNA here is from genome assembly GCA_964523105.1 of uncultured Akkermansia sp. GTDB lineage: Bacteria > Verrucomicrobiota > Verrucomicrobiia > Verrucomicrobiales > V1-33 > V1-33. The sequence continues at coordinate 105,302 of CAZFZN010000004.1, read as the reverse complement.
TGCTCAGCGTGAAGGGGAACATTTACGCGAACGATCCCGGCGGCACTACTGTCACCGGCACGCTGCGCATGCAGGGCAATGCGGTGCCGCATGTTTGGGATGTGGCAGGGGCGACCGGCTTTACGCTAACGGGTGCCGTGACGGAGTCGTCGGTGCTGGGCACCACGGTCGTGCAAAAGACCGGCGGCGGCGTGGCCGAATGGCAGGGAGACAGCGGGATTGACCGTCTGGAGATCCTGGCAGGAAGGATGGTTTACGAAGGCAATGGCGCCGGCATGGATGCCGTGATCGATGGCGGTGATCTCCATGCGGGGGGCACCCTGCGCGATGTTCTCGTGAGGCCGGATGGCGGTTCCCTGCGGATCGAAATGTCGTCAGGGCCCGGACCGCTGGCGGTTCGGAATCTTACGCTCAACGCCGGTTCCGGCCTGACCATGACGATAACTCCCGCGCCGCAGGCTCACCTGACAGCGTCCGGAACGGTGAATCTCAACGGCGCCACCCTGGGCACGGTCATCGCGGGAGATTTGACCGGCATCGGAGACCGCATCACGTTCATCCGGAAAGACAGCGCCGGCCCGGTTACCGGCACGTTCGCCGGGAGGCCCGAAGGCTCGCTGCACACCTTCAGCCGGGGGGCCGGCGACCCGCTGCGCACCTATCGCATTTCCTACACCGGGGGCGACGGCAACGACGTGACCTTCACACTGGTGTCCGTCGCGCCGACTGGCGTGACGAAAACCTGGACCGGCTTCGCGGCGGTGCCGGAGATGAGCCATCCGCAAAACTGGAACCCGCAGATCAAGCCGCAGCCGGGAGACGCGCTGGTCTTTCCCGATGTCATCAGGAAGAACCTCAGTCAGGATCTCGGGCCTTACTTTCCCATCGCCAGTGTGCGTTTCACTGCGGACGGCTATCACCTGACGGGCCAGCCGCTGGGCATTCTTCAACACGTCACCGGTGACTTCGCGTCGGGCGTCGTGCAGGTGAACACGCCGCTGCGGCTCTCCGGAAATGTCACCTTCTCCGCTCCCAATACCGGGCGGCTGAGATTCGGAACGATTGACGTGTTCTCGGTCGATCTGGCCGGCTTCGATCTGACGTTGCACTCCACGGTCTTCATCGATCCGCTCACCCTTCCGCCGCCGACCCTTCACATCGGCGACCCCGCTCCCGCCTTCCAGCCGTTCACCGGTATTACCGGAGCGGGTTCGGTCAGGAAAACCGGAGCCGGCCTCGCCGCCATCGAGTGCTTCTGTGACTTCACCGGCCCGGTCACGGTAACCACCGGCTGGCTGGGGGCGATGGCCTCAGACGCGCTGGGAGCAGCCGGGCCGGGGAACCACACGATAGTCAATGCCGGGGCGACTTTGGACCTGTCGGCCGGCACCGGCGGCTCGGCACCCTTCCCGGAAGATTTCTTCGTCTCCGGCACGGTGCGCCCGCTGGCCTACAGCGGTCCCGGTGCCGAGGCGTTTATCAGCGGATCATTTAACGTGAACGGGACTGCCGTAGTGGACGCGGCGGACTCCACCGGCGACCTCTACCTCCGCGGCATGGTCACGGGCGGCACGCTGCGCAAGACAGGTCCGGGCGATCTCATGATCGGCGATCCGGCCCTCGTTGATCCGCTGAATGCCACCCCGAACAGCTTTTCGCGTCTCGAAATCGAAGCCGGCCGGGTCTTCCTGTCGAAAGAGGAGGGAGTCGTGGCCGCCTCAGTGGTGAATGCCACGGGCGGCACCCTGCGGCTGAATCGTGCAGAACAGATCAGCGACCGGCTTAGTGTGAGCGGCACGGCCTTGATCGATCTCTTCGGAAAAGCAGAAACGCTCAACCGCCTCGACATTACTGGAGGCAGCGTCAGCGGCGGAGCGGGCAGCAGGATCACGACGGGGCAGATCATTGGCGGCGGAGCAGCGGTCACACCCACGGTATCCGTGCCGGTGGAAGTGACGGGCGCAGCGACCATCAACCTGACCGATGGCACGGCACCGGACGATTTGCTGTTCACCGCCGCGGTAACGCCCGTGGCCGAAGCCACGCTGGCCTTGTCAGGCGGCGGACGACTGCGCTTTGACGGCCCGAGCAGTGCGCCCATGCAGATCATCGGCGGTGCGGCCATTTACATGGGTGGAGGCAATGCGCCGGTCCAACTGCTCGGCGGCATGGTGGGTGGCAGCGGTCCGGTGGGCGCGATCAACGGAACCGGGCGCGTGGAGCCGGGAACCAGTCCCGGCATTCTCGCCAGCAGCAATGTGTCGTGGGGTGCGACAACCACGTTCGCTCCGGAGATTCTTAACAGTACTGCGGGCACCGGATATGATCAACTCGACGTTACCGGGACCGTCGCTCTCGGAAACGCCATCCTTGAAACGACCGTGCTCGCCGGTGCGACTCTGCCCTCGGGCACAGTGCTCACGATCATCAAAAACGACGGTGCCGATGCAGTGACGGGCACGTTCGCCGGGCTGGCCAACAATGCCGTCTTCGCCACCGGCGGGAAAAATTTCCGCATCAATTACGACGCGCCGGCCGGCACGGGGAATGATGTAAGCCTAACCGTCGTCACCCTCGGCACCGGCGTCACGCGCGTGTGGGACGGCGAGACCGGCAACCAGTGGTCGGTGGCGGCCAACTGGGTGAACCTTCCGGGCAACCCGCCCACCGCACCCGCCCCGGGCGATGACCTCGTGTTCCCCGCCGGGGCCGCGAACCTTTCCATGAATAACAACTTCGCGGCGGGCACGGTTTTCAATTCCATTACCGTGCAGGCCGCCGGCTACACGCTCGCGGGCAATGCCGTGCAGTTGAACGCCGGCATGAACTTCGAGCAGGCCACGGGCCTGACGACGATCCATCTGCCGATCACGATGACGCAGCCGCAGGCATTCACGGTGACGGCGGCGGGCACGCCGCAGTTCAGCGGTGCCGGGGCCATCACAAACAACGGCTTCCCGCTCACCCTTGAAATCGCCGGCGGCGGGCTGCTGCTCAACGGCTTCACCGGGACGGGAGGGATCGTGAAAACCGGCCCTGGCAATCTCGCCTTCGGCAACAGCAACGCCTTCACCGGCCCGGTCACCATCGGCTCGGGCACCGCCAGCATCCCGGCGGCCAGCGCGGGTGCCGGCGCCGGGACCGCGCCCATCACGATTTCACCGGGCGCACAACTGACATTTTCCAGCACCACGGGAACCTTCTCCAAACCGGTCACCCTCGGCGGCCGCCTGCATCTTTCCAACACCTCCGTCACGCTGAGTGGTGCGATTACTCTGCCGCCGGGGAATGACGGGCTGGTGGACGTGCTGACGACGAGCAGCCCGGTATTCTCCGGCGTCATCAGCGGCGCGGGGCGGCTCGAAAAACGTCAGGCCGGCACCCTGACACTCAGCGGCACGGCGGCGAACACATTCACCGGCGGCACTGTGGTCACGGAAGGCACGCTGCGCCTGCAAAAAACCGCCGGCCTCAACGCGGTGCCCGGCGCACTCACGATCGGAGACGGCGCCGGTACGGACACAGTCGTGCTGCTGGCGGCCAACCAGATCGCGAATGCGGCCACCGTCACGCTCAGCGGCAGCGGCGCCGCGTTGCAGTGCGGCACCTTCGCCGAGCAGATCGCCGCGCTGCAGTTCACCGGCGGCAGCGTCACCGGCAGCGCCGCACTGACGGTTGGCGGCATCGCTTCACTCGCCGCGGCCACCACCGCCGGCGTGGACGTGAACCTAACCCTCAACGCTGCAGCGGCCGCCATTTCCTGCGAAGACGGACCGGCGGCCATCGACCTCCAGATCTTCGGCGAATGGAATGGGGCGCCCGAACTCCATGTGACCCGCAGCGGCGGCGGCACGCTGCTGCTCGGCGGCAACGGCACGGCGGCCTCGCTGCGGCTCGACGACGGCCTGACGCGCATTGAGCGCGACTGGGGAAACGTGAACATCCTTCTCAACGGCGGCACGCTCGGAGGCACGGGGCCGGCCGGTGCGGTCGAGGCCACGGAGGCCGGCGGGGTGCTCGCGCCCGGCGCCAGCGCAGACATTCTAACCACTGGCTCCGTCACCGGCAGCGGGAAGATGGTGATGACTTTTGAAATCGGCGGCCTCACGCCAGGCACGGGCCATGATCAACTGGCGGTGACGGGCACTTTCGATCCGAAAGAGGCGGAACTGGAAATCCTGCTGCTGCCCGGATTCACGCCGCTGGCCGGGCAGACCTTCGTGCTGGTGAGCAACGACGGCTCCGACAGCATTGACGCGGAGTTCGGCAATGCCGCCGCCGATCGCGAACTGGACTTCGGCCTGTTCACCGGAAGCGTCAGTTATCGCGGCGGCGACGGCAACGACGTGGCCCTGACCATCCTGCGGCTCAATGGCACCGGACTGGTGAAAACGTGGGATGGCGGCGGCGCGGATAACAAGTGGACCACCGCCGCCAACTGGATTGACGACACCGCACCCGGACAGGGCGACACGCTGGAATTCCCGGACGGCGCCCCACAGCTCACGGCGGTGAATGATTTCGCTGCGGGCACGAACTTCGAGCGCGTCTTCATCAGCGGTGCGGGCTACACTTTGACCGGCGCGCGCATCGCACTCAATGCCGGAGTCGAGAGCAGCATGGCCGCCGGCACGCTGACATGGGGCGTGCCGCTCACGCTCACCCAGCCGCAGTCGCTGCGCGCCACCGGCGGCAATACGACCTGCACCGCCGCCGCGCTCCTCGATACCAACGGACACGCCCTGAGTATCCAGGCGGCGGGCGGGTCGTTCGATTTCCTCGGCACCATCTCCGGCAGCGGCGGCGTCAGCAAGACCGGCGCCACGAACGTGAATTTCTTCGTCGCCAACACCTTCACAGGGACGCTCTCCATCGGTGAGGGTCAGCTCACCGTCTTCCATAACAACGCGCTCGGGGGAGGCGCGCTCGTGCAGGCCGCCGGACGGCTGCAAATCTCCGGCGGCACGCCGATGACGATTCCCGCGGGCATGACCGTGCGCGGCACGGTCGGTTCGTTCAATGCCGCCCACCGCATCAATGGCGCCATCACCGTGCCGGCCGGCGCGGCCGCGCGTTTCGACGTGGCCAGCGACCGGCTCGACCTTGCCGGCCGCATTCAAAGCTCCGGCGCCGTGCAGAAGCTCGGCACCGGTGCCCTCGGCTTCATCGGCACGCTCAGCAATACTTTCACCGGCGGCCTCACCGTGCTCGACGGCGAGGTGATCGCCGGAAAGACCGCCGGAGTCACCGCCGTGCCCGGACCCGTCACGCTGGGCAACGGCAGCGCCGGCCTGCGGCGGCTCACGCTCGCGGCGGCCAATCAAATCGCCGACGGCGTCACCGTGCGACTGCTGGGCAGCGGGGCGCAATTTGACCTCGCCGGTTTCGCGGAAACCATCACCGGACTCGACTTGACCGAAGGCAGCGTGACCACCGGCGCTGGAATCCTCACACTTACAGGCAACGTCACCGTGCAGCCCGCGCCCACCAGCGTGCTTCTGTCAGGAAACATCGCCCTCGGCGGCACCGGCCTGCGCGCCTGGAACGTTCCGGCCGGCACCGCCGTCCCCGCTCTCAATCTCGCCGCCGCGCTCAGCGCGGCGTCGGGAGCCGTGCTCCACAAACTCGGGGACGGCGTGCTCGCCTTCTCCGGTACCGGCGGCAGCGCCGTTCGCGTGCAGGCGGACGCGGGCACCGTGCGCTTTCTCGGCAACCAGCCGCTGCTCGACCTCGACCTCAACAGTGCCACCGCCGACGGCACCGGCACTCTCGGCGCAATCAACGCCCAGGGTGCCGGCGCGCTCCTCTCCCCGGGCCTCGGCGCCGGCCAGCTCACGGTCAAAACCATCACGGCCAATCCGGCCACCACCATCCGGTTCGAAATCAACGGCACCACACCCGGCATTGATTACGACCAGATTCTCAGCACCGCCGCCACGGTCAGCGACTTCGGCGGAGCTGCTCTGGATGTGGCACTGGGCTTCACTCCAGCCATCGGCGATTCCTTCCGCATCGTGGAAAACACCGGCGGCGCTCCGGCCACCGTGGTGGGATTCGGCGGTCTCGGTCAGCTGGATTACTTCTCCAAACCCGGCGGGGTCGTCTTTCAAATCAACTACAGCGGCGGCGACGGGAACGATATTGTCCTGACACGTGTGGAGGTACCGGACGCTGTCATCACCGGCAACAACTTTCTGCCGCAGCCCGGCGGAACCGTGCAGGCCACCGTGACCGCCACCGGGCTGCCTGGCGTCACCTACGTGCTGGAGACTTCCTCCAATCTCCTCGACTGGATCACAGCCGACACTCAAACCGCCTCCCGGCCGGCGGGCGCGCTAAGCTTTCAGACTCAGATCCCCGCCAATACCACCAGAATCTTCCAGCGCGTCCGGCTGCTCTGAACTGCAGGGATTGACCGGGTCATCCCGCCGCGCATCGTGCGACCCGCATGAAAGCCGCACTCTGCCTGTTCCTCCTCGCCTCCCTGCTCCGCGCCGCGCCTCGAAATGTGCTCCTGATCTTCTCCGACGATCAGCGCGCGGACACCATCGGCGCTCTTGGAAATCCTCACATCGAAACCCCGAACCTCGACAAACTCGTGCAGCGCGGCACGGCGTTCACCCGGGCCTACTGCATGGGCGGGCTGCAGGGCGCCGTATGCGTCCCGTCACGGGCCATGCTCATGACCGGCCGGCCGCTGTGGCGCATTCAGGAGCAGTTGAAAGACCAGCGCACCTGGCCGGAGCAGTTCACTGCTGCCGGGTATGCGACCTTCATCACCGGAAAGTGGCACAATGGCAGGGAGTCGCTGCTGCGGGTGTTCCCGGCGGGCCGCGCGATTTTCCTCGGCGGCATGGGCGATCCCTTCTCGCTGCCACTCCAGGACATCACCCCGCAGCGCACCCTGGCCAAACATTCGTCCACGCCCGGCAAACACGCCGTCGAGGAAATCGCGGACGCGGCGATCGGCTTTCTGGAACAGCGGCCGAAAGACAGACCCTTTCTGCTCTACGTCCCGATGGAGGCCCCGCACGATCCGCGCATCGCCCCGCCGGAGTATCATGCGAAATACAAAGCGAAGCTCCCCCCGCTGCCGCCGGACTTCCTGCCGCAGCACCCGTTCGACAACGGCGAGATGACCGTGCGCGACGAGCGACTCGCGCCATGGCCGCGCACGCCGGACAATATCCGCTCACAGCTCGCCGACTATTATGCGCTCATCACGTTCATGGATGCACAGATCGGCCGCATCCTTGCGGCGCTGGAGAAATCGGGCGCGGCGCAGGACACGATTGTGGTTTTCGCCAGCGATCAGGGACTCGCACTCGGAAGTCACGGGCTGATGGGCAAGCAAAACCTCTACGAAAGCGGGATGCGCGTGCCGCTCATCTTCAGCGGTCCTGACATTCCGGCCGGCCAGCGCCTTGAAGCACTCACTTATCTCACCGATGTCTATGCCACGCTGGGTGAACTCACCGGCGTCAAGCCGCCGGACGGCAGCGAGGGCCGCAGTCTGGCCAAAGTGATCAGCGGTCAGGCAAAGTCCCATCGCGAACGCATCCTGACGGGCTATCGCAACGTGCAGCGGGCCGTCACCGACGGCCGCTGGAAGCTGATCCGCTACCCGCAGGTCGATGTCACTCAGTTGTTCGACCTGCAGGCCGATCCGCACGAGATGTCCGACCTTTCCGGGAAGCCGGAGCATGCCGCGACGATCGAAGCAATGCTCGGCGCATTGCGCCGCGAACAGGTGACGCACGGGGACAAACTGCCGCTGGAGGTCGCCCATCCAAAACCCGCCGTGTGGTCGCCGCCGGCGCAGTGATTTCTGCAAACTCTGCCATGGGCGGCTTCGACGTTTCGACCCGGCATCCTCCTCTGCAATTCGTTTCAGGGGTCAGGCCCAAACGGGAGAATCATCACAGCCAGGGACACCGCCGGGCAGGATACAAGGGCTTCAAAGCCTTTGCGTGGGGGCCAGGTTCGGGGATAAGGCCCCGGACTCTGCCGCCCGGCCCCGTTGGAGCAGCGCAGGCTGCTGCCAGCCAAACCTGTTATTCTCCAGGCCTGCACGTGCATAGCCGGCCACCGGGCACCGATAACCCTTGAGAGGAAACTGGAACCACGAATGGACCCGGACAAACACAGGTGCTCAGCAAGTTCTGATGACGTGAATCTTTCCTCCGGTAAGTGAATCCGAAATCATGCGTAAATCCGTGTTAATCAGCGTCCATCTGTGGTTTTCTTTTTCTCCATTTTCCTTTCCAGGATAAGTGAGCACCAAAACCACGCCATGCCTCACATTACCATCATCGACTGGACCACCGCGCCCCAGGGCGATGCGGAATGCCGCATTGAGCGCGACATCATCAGCGGCGCGGCTCACGTGACGCGACACCTGTGTGAAACGGATGCCGATTTCACCGAAGAACTCTGCGACGCGGAAGCGATCATCATCTGGCACAACCTGCCGCTCACGGCGTCCGGCATCGCGAAGCTGCAAAACTGCCGCGCGATCATTCGCAACGGGGTCGGATTCGACAGCGTGGACATCGCCGCGGCACGAGCGCACGGCATCGCGGTGTGCAATGTTCCCGACTACGGCACGGAGGAGGTCGCGGATCACGCCATCGCACTCGCGCTCGCGCTGTGCCGGCAAATTCTCCCGCTCGACGCGGAAGCCAAGCGACTCGGCTGGACCATCACCGTGACGCCGAAGCTCCGGCGGCTGCGCACCCTGACGTTCGGCATCGTCGGTCTGGGCCGCATCGGCACGGCAGCGGCGCTGCGAGCCAAATCACTCGGTTTTCGCGTCCTCTTCCACGATCCGTATTTGCCCAACGGCGTGGATAAGGCCCTCGGCCTAACGCGATGCCTCACGCTGGATGAACTGCTCACGCAAACCGACGTGCTCTCGCTGCACTGCCCGCTCAATGCGGAAACGCGCCACCTCATCACCGCGCGCGAACTCGCCCTGCTGCGTCCCGGCGCCTTCGTTGTGAACACCGCCCGCGGCGCCATCATTGAAAAAGCCGCGATCCTCGCCGCTCTGCGCGAAGGCCGCCTCGCCGGGGCGGGACTCGATGTCATCGAGGACGAGCCGTTGCGCAGCGCTGAAGAAGCCGCCACGCCGAATCTCATCGCCACCTGCCACGCTGCGTTTTGCAGCGTGGAGTCGAAGATCGAAATGCGTTCCACTTCCGCGCGCATCGCCCTCGCAGCAGTGCGCGGTGAGCCGCTGGAAAACGTGGTGAACTGAGCACGCGTTCTATTTGCGCCCGCCTTTCAACTCCGTCGCTGTCCACGGCAGCGCGCGGTCTTTGTATTTGGCCCGCAGGGCGGCGATGTCCGCCGTCTCGACGGGCGAAGCCGTGTGCTCCCACTCGCGGCGCAGGTAAGTGAGGATACCGGCAATCTGTTCATCGGTGAGCTGCGGCAGCGGCGGCATGGCGAGATTCCACGTGCGGTTGCCGACTTTCACCGGGCCGGCCATGCCGTGCAGGATGATGCGGGCGGGAATGTCAGGCTTTCCCACAAGCCACTCGCTGTCCACCAGCGGCGGCGCGAGCCCGTCGAGCCCGAATCCGTGCGGCTGATGACAGGCGGCGCAGAGGGCGTGATAAAGAGTGCGGCCCTGCTCCGCGAGGGCAGTCTGCGCCGGAGTGAGCGGGACGATTTTCGGCGGCTCCGGTGCGCCGGGTTTGCCAGGCCACGCGAGGCGGGCATCGAGCGCAGCGAATGAATTCGCACTGCGAAGTTTGGTGAAAGCGGCGGGTTCTTTCTCCAGCCACGCGAACTTCGGCTTTTTGGAATCCGCCTGCGTCGTGAGTCCGCGGAGCAGCGCGGTCTGGATGGCGTCGTTCTTCGGCCGCGCGGCGGCGAGGTCGAGGAGTTGTTCGATGGGCGCGGCTTTGTTTGCGGCGGAGACGAGGGCGGCGAGGGCTTTGAACGTGTCCGCGCACTTTTTCGCGCCAGGCTGTGCCGCGAGAAGCGCGGCGAAGGCGGCCTCGCGCCCGCGCAGGCCGGTGAGCGCGGCTTCCTGCACCAGTGGGGTAGCGCCAATGGCGAGCAGTTTGGCCAAAGCAGCATCGGCGTCGGGAAGATGCAACGCGCTGAGTTTGATGGCGAGATGCGCCCTGACAAGAACGTCAGGCTCTGCGGTCAGGGCGAGAAGGTCTGCAGCGAATTCGCGACCGGCCATGCGCACCGCGGCGGCGCGCACGCGGGCGTCGCTGTCTTTGAAGGCCGGCTGCATGATTTCAGGCGTGAGCGCGCCGAGACCTTGCAAAGTCCACAGGGCGTGGAGCCGCGCGAAGGCATCCGGTTTGGTGAGCGCGGACTTCACTGCCGGCACGGCCGCGGCATCGCCGGACTCTGCCAGCAATCGCTGTGCGGCATCGCGAACCCAGCCGTTCGCATGGCCGAGCAATGCGGCACGCTCTCCGGCACCGGCTGGAATCTTCACTGCGGCCGGACGCGCCGCTTTCTCCGGCAGCACGCGCCAGATGCGCCCGCAGTCGAGCGGCAGCGTGAGCTTCCGCGCTTCGATGTTGGCGACGAGATAATGTGTGAGGAATCCGGCGTGCTGAATGACGCCGCGATACATATCCACGAGGTAGAGTGCGCCGTCCGGTCCATCCGCCGCGACGACAGGGCGGAACCGCTCGTCCGTGCTGGTCAGGAATTCGCGCCCCGGTGTGGCATTCGCGGCGCTAATGATGCCGTCTTTTTCAGTGAGCACGGCGCGCTTCACCAAATTGCCGCAAGGTTCAGGAATGAAGGCATTGCCGCGACAGTCCGGCAGTGCATCCCCGCGATAGATGAGTGCACCGCACGTGCCCGTGGCGGAAGTCAGTGATCCGTCGGCGCGCAGCATCTTCGCTTCATAGCCGCGGTTCACGCCGGGCGTGGGATGTGCGGGCCACACAGTTTGGTCCTTGAGCAGCTTCACATTCACGCCCGCCTCGCCCCGCAGCAGCGGATGGCGCACGTAGGCGTCGGCGGTCAGCAGATCACAGCGCAGCAGATCGGAGTTGTAGTTGAAAAAGAGCCGGCCCGTGTCGTCCTGACACAAGCCATACTGGCCCCGTCCCAGCCCGGCATCGCGAATCCAGGTGCCGCCGCGCAGGCGCAGCCGCGTGCTCCAGCCGGTGAACCACACACTGTTGTCCATGGCCCATACCGGCGAGTTCACCATGTGCTCCGGCTGACCGGTGCGGCTGCCGAAATCTTCGGCGATGACTTCCTTCACATCCGCCACGCCATCGCCGTTCGTATCCTTGCAGAAGAGCAACTGAGGCGGCGCGCCGACCAGCGCTCCGCCATTCACCGCCATCACCGCGCGCGGCAGGATGAGGCCGTCGAGAAACACACTCGCCTTGTCCATGCGCCCGTCGCCGTCGGTGTCGGTGAGCAATTTGATGCGGCCCAGCGGTTCCATGTCTTTCGCTCCCGCCACGTCCTGCATGTAGCCGCGCATTTCCACGACATAGAGACGGCCCTGATCGTCCCAACTCATGGCAATCGGCGCCTCCACCAGCGGCTCGGCGGCGACGAGTTCGATGCGATAGCCTTTCTCAATGGTGAATGCCTTCAGCGCCTCGTCCGGTTTCAGCGGCACCGGCGGAGGCAGCTTGAATTTGATCTCCACCTTCTCCGGCCCGGCGTTTTTGTTGTTGAGGGCGAAGGCAGGGGCGGCAGCGGCAAGCAGAAAGAGGGGGAGGCGGCGGATCATGGAAGCGAACATCACGGACAGGCAAAGTCTCAACTTTCGCCAAACCGCAATCCGGCTTGTGGTCACGGACTACAGTCCATCATGTCTCCAGACCCGCCCAATCATCCGCCGGAACCCCGACCGCCGCGCCGCCAGCGCTATGCCGGAAAGCATCCACGCCGCTTTGAAGACAAATACAAGGAACACCGCGGCGATGCAGACACCCTGCGCAAAGTGGAGTCCGCCGGAAAGACGCCGGCCGGGCGTCACCGCCCGATCATGGTGCAGGAGGTGCTCGACGCGCTCGCGCTGCAGCCCGGCGAGACCGTGGCTGACGGCACGCTGGGCTACGGCGGGCACACGCGTGCCTTTCTGGAAACCGGTGCACGGGTCATCGCGCTGGATGTGGACCCGCTGCAATTGCCGCGCACGACCGAACGTCTGCGTGCGGAGGGACTTGGCGCGGACGTGCTCACCACTGTGGCGTCGAACTTCGCCGGCCTGCCGCGCGTGCTGGCCGCGCAGGGCCTGACCGATGGCGCGGACGCGGTGTTCGCGGATCTTGGGGTCTCGTCCATGCAAATCGACGATCCGGCGCGCGGGTTTTCCTGGAAGGCCGACGGCCCGCTCGACATGCGGCTCAATCCCTCGCGCGGAGGGACCGCGGCGGATTTGCTGCGGAAACTAACGCCGGCAAAGTTGGCGGCGCTGCTGGAGGAGAACGCGGACGAGCCGCACGCGGCGGAACTTTCCGCGGCGCTGGCCGGACGCAGTTTCACCGGCACGCGCGAATTCGCCGCCGCCGTCCGTGCGGTGGTCGAGCCGCGGCACCGTTTGCGGCCGGACGCAGAGGCACTGACGGAGAAATCCGTGCGCCGCGTGTTCCAGTCGCTGCGCATCGCGGTGAACGATGAATTCAGCGCGCTCGATTCCCTGCTCCGCGCGCTGCCGCAGTGCGTGAAGCCGGGCGGCCGGGCCGCGATCCTGACCTTCCACAGCGGCGAAGACCGGCGCGTGAAGAAAGCCTTCGCCGCACTGGAGCAGGGAGGCGGCTGGCAACAGCCAGGCGAGCAGCCTGTAAGCCCGGGATGGGAAGAGCAGCGCGCCAATCCGCGCAGCACGAGCGCGCGGCTGCGGTGGATCGTGCGCGACCGTGGTCCGCACAGTCCTCTGTGCGGCTGAGCCTAACCGCACAGAGGACTGTGCGGACCACTTTGACTGTGCAGACCACGCTACTTCCGGCTCAGTTCGTAGCTCTCTTTGCCGTCCTTCATCAGCCAGCCGGCGGCGTCGAGTTCCTTGCGCAGGGCGTCGGAGGCGGGCCAGTCTTTGGCGGTGCGGGCGGCCCAGCGCTTTTCGGCGAGGGCGCGGATGTCTTCGGGCACTTCGTCCTTTTCCTCCACAGGAAGCACGAGACCGAAGGCTGCGAGGATGAAATGCAGGCCACGATGAGCGGCGGCGGCTTCCTCCGGAGTCAGCGCCTCCGGCTTCAATGACTTCAGCGCAACGAAGACATGACCCAGCGCCTCGGCGGTGTTGAGGTCGTCGTTCAGAGACTGCCATGCGTCAGCAAAAGGCCCCGGTGAGGCCCCGCGCAGGGATTCATAGTCCGGCGCGGCGCTCACACTGGCGCGCACGGCCAGTGCTTTCTCAGCACGGGCGAGTTTCGACAGGGCGGAGCGCGCGGCGGTCAGCGAATCGAGCGTAAAGTTCAACTGCGCGCGGTAGTGCGCGCCGGCGAGCACGTAGCGGACCTCTGCAGCGGTGAAGCCTTTGGCCGCGAGATCGGCAAGCGTGTAGAGGTTGCCGAGGCTCTTCGACATCTTGGCGCCATCCACGAGCAGGTGCGTGACGTGAAACCAGTGACGGCAGAATTCCTGGCCCGTGCAGCATTCGCTCTGGGCGATCTCGTTTTCGTGATGCGGAAAAATGAGGTCCACGCCGCCGCTGTGCAAATCGAAGGTGTCGCCGAGATAGGCGCGTGTCATGGCCGAGCATTCGAGGTGCCAGCCGGGGCGGCCTTCGCCCCAGGGCGACGGCCAGAAGTTCGGGCCGTCCTCGTCCTTGCGCGCCTTCCAGAGCGCGAAGTCGGCGAGCGTGTCCTTTTCGTATTCATCATCGCCGGTGGCGGCGCCCATTTTCAACTCCCGCTCCTTGAGATGCGAGAGCCGGCCGTAGTTCTCAAACGACGCGATTTTGAAATACACCGAGCCGTCCGCGGCCTGGTAGGCGTGGCCCTTTTCCATGAGCGCGGCAATCATTTCGATCTGCTGCGGGATGTGCTCCACCGCGCCGGGCTCGATGTGAGGCGGCAGGCAGTTGAGAGCGGCGCAGTCGGCATGGAACTGCGCCTTCCAGCCGTCGGTGAATTCGCGCAGGGACTTTCCTGACTTGAGCGAATCCCGGATCGTCTTGTCATCCACGTCGGTGATGTTGCGGACGTGCTTGGTTTTCACGCCTCCGAGTTCCATGACGCGGCGGAAAATGTCCTGGCAGACGAAGGTGCGGAAGTTCCCGATGTGAGCCGGCCCATAGACCGTGGGTCCGCAGCAGTAGAAACGAAACACGGCGCCGTCGAGCGGCGTCAGTTCGTGCAGGCGGCGTTCCAAAGTGTCATAGAGGCGCAAAGGCATGGCGGAGAAAGGTGGCATTGCTCCCAGTGCAAAGTGGAAAGTGCGGAGGAAAAACCGGTGCGCCCCGGCAAGAAAATTAGTTGCACGTGAAGGCTGCGTATCCACGCTGACAGAATGCATCTTGCGCCTGGCAGGTCCCCCCGCCGGAGCCGTGGGCCGGTTTTTCCGGCTTCGGTGTTCGGATTTTGCGTCGCCACCTCATTCGCCTGCGCGCAGGATGCCCCGCCCAACCATGTGCTCGACCTCATGAGGGGCAGGGGTTATGTGGAACTGGGTGAGCGCGGGCCGGTGGTCGCGTTGCCGTTCACTGTGGAGGCGCTGGTGCTAATCGGTGAGGGCGACCATGCGGATCACGAGGGCATTGTCGGCGGAGTTACGGAGGTGTCGAGGATCCACGAAGGCATGCTGCGGCCGCCGACGATCTATCTTTACCGCAGCAACGGCCTGCACGGCGGCTACGGGGACGGCGGGCGCTGGCAGAACTGGAGCCTGCGCGGAGTGCTGGAGCCTGACGCGTGGAATCATGTGGCGCTCACCGCCGACGGCTCTTTGCAGCGGGCCTTCGTGAATGGCGTGGAGGTTCACTCCGAAGCGACAACCAGCGGCCCGGTGGCCGCGCCGCTGCGCTGGATCGGCAGGATGGCGAATCCTCTCAACGGCAGCCTCGACGAAGTGCGCGTCTGGTCGGCGGCGCGCACGGAGGAGCAGTTGCGTGAAGGCATGACGCAGCGGCTCACCGGACAGGAGCCGGGCCTGACGGCGCTGTGGAATTTCGATGACCCGCAGAATCCTGGCAGGGACGCCACGGGACACGGCCACGATGGCGAACTCAAAGGCCCGGCCGGTGTGTCGGCGATGGCGGTGGAAATCCGTCCCGCTCCCCGGGCGGTCGAACGCCCCGTGCTGTCATTCGACGGATCGAGTTCCATCGAACTGCCGCGCGATCTGTTCACCGGCCTGACAGATTCGACGGTGGAGGCGTGGGTGCGGTGGGATCATCTCGATACCTGGCAGCGTTTCTTCAGCCTCGGATCCTACGGCATGGACGCCTATCTGGGCTGCTACAAAGGGCCGAATCTCGAATTCACGATCCGGGATGCGGAGAGCGGCTATCGTCCGATCTTCGGCACGGGCATGCTGCAGCCGGACCGCTGGATTCACGTGGCAGGCGTGAGCGGACCGCAGGGAGCGCGACTTTATATCAACGGCACGGAAGTGGCGGCGAACGACGAGTTGAATAACTCACTGGGCGGCCTCCCCGACGGTCAGGCATGGATCGGGCGATGGTCGAATCCCGCCTCGGGTTTCGTGGGATCCGTGGCGGAATTCCGGGTGTGGCGCGTGAGGCGCACGGGAGCGCAGATCGCGGAGGGCATGACGCAAAAACTCACCGGAGCGGAGGATGGCCTGGCCGGGCTGTGGAATTTCGCAGACGCGGCGAATCCGGGCAACGATACGTCGCCCGGCGCGCACCACGGCAGGGTGTTGGGAAAACCTGAGGCAAAGACAGAAAAGATTTCCCCCGGCGCTGCGGTCACCCGCAGCCTGATCACGGGCGTGGTGACGGACGAGAGCGGCCAGCCCGCGGCCGGCGTTCGCGTGATTGTCAGGGGAGCGCGCCGGACGGAATCTCACGGCGAGACGGCGGCGGACGGCACCTTCACGGTGCCGGTGGCGGTGCGGGCGGGGACGGTGTCGGTGCTGGCTTCCCGGGGCGGAACTGCTGCGGAGGTGCATGACGTGGCAGTGCAGTCGGGCCGGATGGAACCGCTGCCGCTGCAACTGCTGCGGCCCGCGTCCTTGTCAGGCAGTGTCCTCGATCTCCGGGACCGCCCGCAGCCCGGGGTGATTGTGGAGGCGGAGCAGGCCGGACGGGTGAGACGAATCACGACCGGGGCGGACGGGGCCTTCACCCTGACCGGACTGGCGCCGGGAGATTACAAGATCCGCGCGCAGGCCGAGGGAGGATTCTTGGCCTTCGATGACGGGAAGCCGCTGACCCTGACATCCGGCGAAAACCGGCGCGTCGAGCTGAGGCGCCCGGTGCGAACGGCGCGCCAGGCTTCTCCCCCGGGCGGCGGAGTGCTGCGGTTGAGTGAGGGTTATTCCGGCATGCTGCTGCCGGACGGGATCCTGAATGATCAGGCAGTGGCAACGCTCGAGCTGCGCATGAAGTGGGACGCGCTCACGCCGCTCTCCACGGTGCTCGGCTTTGGCAGCGAACGGGCCGGGCTTTACTTTGGATCGCTCCAGGTGCCGGGCGATTTTGCCGCCACCGCGGCCTATGGCGGCGGTGCCGCGGATCGCGTGGTGGTGCCGGGGCTGCTGCGCGCGGGCGAATGGATACACGTCGCGGTGGTATGCGACGGCAGGGAAATCAGTCTCTTCTTCAACGGGGTCCAGGCGTCCAGCGGCCGGCTCTACAGCCCCTTCTACAGAGTCGCTGGCGGCGGCGGGAGCATCGGACTGGGCCCTACGGCCGGCAACGGATTCAGCGGCATGGTGGATGAAGTGCGCGTCTGGGCCGGCCGCCGCACGCCGCAACAGATCGCGGCGAACATGACGGCGCGCCTTCAGGGCGATGAAGACGGTCTGCTCGCGCTCTGGAATTTCGACGACGCCGCGCAGCCGGCGCGCGAAGTCACCGGACGCGGCTGGCACGGCGAACTGAGCGGCGCGGCGCAGGTGGTGCCCGCTCCGGAACTGCCGGCTGTCCTCGCGCCTCCCACGGTGGTGCAGGGCTTCGTGACCGATCCCGACGGCCGCATCATGGCCCGCGCGGACATTCATCTGGAATCCGCAGGCCAGCCGCTGCCGCCCGTGGCTTCGGACGACTCCGGCGCATGGATCAGCACGGTTCCTCACGGCACGGAAACCGTCACCGTGCGTGCCGTGAAGGGAGACTTCGCTTCGCCTCCGCAGACCCTCACACTCAAGAGCGGTGCCAATCCGCTCAATTTCACGCTGCGCGACAGCGCCCCGCTCAGCGGGCGCACCCTCGCGCTCGATGACTCGCCGCTGCCTCACATCGTCGTGCAGGCGGTCAGCGTGGACACCGGAGGGTCGCGTCATGGATTGCTGGGAGAGTTCTTCATTGTCAGGGGACTCACCGAATTTCCCGACCCGCCGGGGCCGCCGGCCATGCGCCGGGTGGATGAGCGCTTCAGCTTCCCGCTGGTGAACAACAGCATCGGGGGAGCCGCGATCGGCGAGGAATTCTATGTCCGCTGGACCGGAAAAATCCGCACCGCCGCCGCCGGCGCCTGGCAATTTCACATTCAGGGGAACGACCGGGCGCGCGTCCTTATCGATGGACAGACCGTGGCCGACGCGAAGTCGCCGCTCACCGGGTCCACGCCCCTTGAACGGACGGAGAAGTCCGGCACCGCGGATCTCAGCGCAGGCGAGCACGACATCACGGTGGAGTACTTGAACCGCATCGGCCGCCAGGGTCTGCAACTTGAATGGACGCCGCCGGGCGGCACGCGCAGCCTGATTCCCGCTGATGTCCTGACTTATACGCCGGCGGCGGACCAATTGCAGGTTACGACCTTGAGTGACGCCCGAGGCGCATGGCGTTTTCCGGAGCTGACTCCCGGCGAATACGAGGTGCGCGCGCAGGTGCCGGGCGGTCACGTGGCGCTCAACGGCGGCCGGCATTTCACCGTCCGCAGCGGGGAATCCAACCCCGGCCTGACCTTTCGCCTCGCGCCGTTCAAGAAGGGAGTGTGGCGGCATTACAAGTTCAACGACGGTCTCGCCGCGGACATTGTGAACACGGTGTCCATCGCACCGGACGGCGCCCTCTGGGCCGCCACGCGCGCCGGAGCCTCCCGCTTCGACGGCATGAAATTCCGTAACGTGAGCACCGCCGACGGACTGGCCGACAACAATGTTTATGCGGTGCTGGAGGAGCCGGACGGTGTCCAGTGGTTCGGCACCATGGGCGGGCTGACGCGGCATGATCCACGGACGGGAGAGTGGAATACCTATCAATCCAAGCACGGCCTCGCCGGCGACCTTGTGAAGAAAGTGCTCCGCGACCGGAGCGGCACGCTTTGGGCCGCCGGCGACCGCGGCCTGGCCCGCTGGCGGGAGGGCGCCTTCGAGACCGTGCTGCGCCGGGAGCACGCGGCCTATCACGGCACCAGCCTGTATGAGGACGCGCAGGGGACCGTCTGGTGGGGCGAAGAAAATGCCGTCTGGCGCATCCGCGACGGCGTGCCGGAAAAGTACGAACCGGTCCGTCCCGGCGACGGCGTGGACATCAATGCCGTTTGTGAGGGTGAACCCGGCATCATGTGGTTCGGCACCGAACAGGGACTGCTGCGCTGCGACACCGCCACAGGCGAAGTGAAGGAATTTTCCGTGCGTGACGGACTCGCCGGTGTCCCGGTGATCGCGCTGCACCGCGATCCTGACGGACGCCTCTGGACCGGCGCCTACACCGGCGGAAGAGGCGCGGGCATTTCCTCGCTGGAGGGCGGCTCGTTCGTGACATGGCGCCGCGCGGACGGACTTCCGGACGACGAGGCCCTGGCCATGATCAGTGATCGCGACGGCACGCTCTGGTTTGCCACGCACCGCGGCCTCGCCGCACTCGACCGCCGCTCGATCACCGCATGGTCCGCTCAGGACGGACTCGACACCGGCCGTGTCTCCCAAATCACTTCCACGAAGGACGGCGCCGTCTGGATCCTCACCAGTCAAAAGCTGGCGAGGTTCGACGGCAACGGCTTCGCCAAACTGAGTCAGGAAAACGGCCTGCCCGCCGGCAAGGTGGATTCCCTGACCCTCGACCGCGACGGTGCGCTGCTCGCGATGTACCGTGAGGCCCCCGTCGTGCGCTTTTCGCCTGACGGATCGATCCCTCAGCAGCCGGTCTTCCAGTCCATCCAGCAGACGGCGAAAGGTGTCAGGTTTGCCGCCCCCGGACCGGACGGGGAGTTGTGGTATGCCAGCGACCGCGACGTGTGGCAGGAAGGCGCGGCGGAATTGCTCCGCGGCGACGAATCTACGAAGATCGAGTCGATGACCGCGGCTCCGGACGGTGCCCTTTGGCTCGAACTGAGCGGCGATGGCGTGCTGCGCATGCAGCACGGAAAACGCGAAGCCTTTGCGCTGCGCGGCGGCCACTCCCAGGCGCTGCTGGCAGCTCCGGACGGCAGGGTTTTTGCGGGCACATGGATGGGGCCGCAAATCTTCGACGGGAATGCCTTTCAGGTCTGGCCGGATGAAAACGCGCGGCTGTCCACGCTGGATGTGACCGGGTTCTTCCAGGCTCCCGGCGGGCCGCTGCGCATCGCGACAGTCGAGGGACTCCACAGCCACGACGGCGTCGCGTTTGCCACTCTCGACGAGCGCGACGGT
This sequence comes from uncultured Akkermansia sp., assembly GCA_964523105.1. Classification (GTDB taxonomy): domain Bacteria; phylum Verrucomicrobiota; class Verrucomicrobiia; order Verrucomicrobiales; family V1-33; genus V1-33. Next base: position 85,586 of record CAZFZN010000004.1, on the reverse strand, counting down.
CTGCCGGAAAGCCGCCTCGGCGCGGTCCATGAAACCGCCGGCGGCGATGTCTGGCTGGCCGCCGGGCGCGATGGTGGACTCGTCCGCTACCGTCCCTTCAAACGCCCGCCCGCCGGGCCCGTCATCAGGATGGCGAACACCACCGGTGAGGGCGGCCCGGATGCACCGTTTGAACTGAGCAGGGATCAGCGGGCGGCATTCCGGTTCGATGTCGTGGACCTGACAACCGTTCCCGCCAAACGCCAGTTCCGGTGGCAGGCCTATCAGGGGGAGCGCGATCCCGGAGCCCTCGCGGCCGGATGGAGCGCAGCCGCATCTGTCACCGGACTGGAGCAGGCGTTCGACAAGTCGGGTCCGTGGACGCTCGCCGTGCAGTACATCGACCGCGACCTCAACTGCTCGCCGCCGGCCTTCGCCACGGTGCGTGTCGTCATTCCATGGCACGACAACATGGCCGTCATGGTTCCCTCCGGCGCGGGTGTGGCCGGACTGCTCGGCTGGGCATTCATCGCACGCATGATGTATGTGCGGAAGCGCCGCGAGTCCGAGAAGCTGCGCGAGCAGATGCTGGAGCAGGAGCATGCCGCGCGCCAGGCCGCGGAGGCGCAGAACCGCGAACTCCAGCTCGCCCGCGAGGCCGCGGACGAAGCGAACCAGGCGAAGAGCCAGTTCCTCGCCAACATGAGCCACGAACTGCGCACGCCCATGAATGCCATCCTCGGCTACAGCGAAATGCTCCAGGAGGAGGCGGAGGATCTCGGCCAGGAAAGTTTCGTTCCCGACCTCAAAAAAATCCACGGCGCCGGCAAGCACCTGCTCGGTCTGATCAACGACATTCTCGATCTGTCCAAAGTCGAGGCCGGCAGGATGACACTGTATCTGGAGGAGTTCGACGTGTCCAAGATGGTCCATGAAGTGGCCGCCACCGTGCATCCTCTCGTCGCGCAGAAGGAGAACAGGCTCGTGGTCGAGTGCCCGCCGGAAATCGGCGTCATGAAAGCGGACGTCACCAAAGTGCGGCAGACGCTCTTCAATCTGCTGAGCAACGCCAGCAAGTTCACGGAAGTGGGAACGATCACGCTGCGCGTGTGGAATGAAGATTGCAGAATGAAGAATGAAGAATCCAGCCAGCGGGATTCACTGGATCAGTCCGTTTCTTCTGCTTCACGTCTTCATTCCTCATTCTCCATTCTTCATTTTTCCGTCACCGATACCGGCATCGGCATCAGCAGGGAAGCCCAGTCGCGACTCTTTGAAGCCTTCACCCAGGCCGACGCCAGCACCACGCGCAAATACGGCGGCACCGGTCTCGGGCTCGCCATCAGCAAAAAGTTCTGCCAATTGATGGGCGGCGACATCACCGTGGAGAGCGAACCGGGGAAAGGAACCACCTTCACTGTCAGCCTGCCGCAGCACGTGCAGGAACCCGCGGCCGCCCCGGCGGAATCTCCGGTTCCTGACGCCGCTACCCCCTCCGCCGCAGACCGGCGCGCCACCGTGCTCGTCATCGACGACGATCCCAATGTGCTCGACCTCATGGAGCGCACTCTAACCAAAGAAGACTATCGAGTGCTCTGCGCCGCCGACGGCGCCCGCGGCCTTGCCATGGCAAAGGAACACCGGCCCGCCGTCATCACGCTGGACGTGATGATGCCCGGCATGGACGGCTGGGCCGTGCTCACCGCGATGAAGGCCGACCCTGACACTGCCGCCATTCCGGTCATCATGATGACCATCGTGGATGACAAACACATGGGCTTCGCGCTCGGTGCCGCCGATTACCTGACAAAACCCATCGAGTGGCCGCGCCTCACCGCCGCCATCCGGCGCTGCGGTCACGGGCCGGAGCGCACCGTGCTCATCGTCGAGGACGACCTCACCACGCGCGAGATGCTCCGGCGCAATTTGGAAAAGGAAGGCTGGCATGTGAGCGAGGCCGCCAACGGTCGCGATGGACTGCAGGCCATCACCGCCGACATGCCCGCGCTCATCCTGCTGGACCTGATGATGCCGGAAATGGACGGCTTCGAATTTATGGAGGCCCTGCGCCGCCGCGACGACGGCCGCCACACTCCCGTGATTGTCATCACCGCCAAAGACCTGACTGACGAAGACCGCCGCCGCCTCAACGGCCAGGTCGAGCGCATCATTCAGAAAGGCACCCACACCCCCGCTGACATCGTCCGCGAAATCCGTGCCCTGCTGCCAACCCTATAACAATTCAAGCCCCCACCCTGCCATGCCCAGCATCCTCCTCGTCGAAGACAATGAACTGAACCGCGACATGCTCTCCCGCCGTCTGGAGCGCAAAGGCTACACCGTCGCCATCGCCGTGGACGGTCAGCAGGCCGTGGACATGGCCGCCGCCACGCCGTACGACCTCATCCTTATGGATATGAGCCTGCCGGTCATGGACGGCTGGGAAGCGACGCGCCAAATCCGTGCCACCGGCAGCAAAGTGCCTATCATCGCCCTGACGGCTCACGCGATGGAGGGAGATGAGCGCAAAGCCAAAGATGCCGGCTGCGATGACTACGACACCAAACCCGTCGAACTGTCGCGGCTGCTTGGGAAAATGGAGGTGCTGCTGAATGCATAATCTCATAGACACAAGCTGCACCAGCACCAGGCCGGGGGCCCTATCTATCCAGGCGGGGAACCTTCGGCACTTTGTGATCCTGCTGCTGTGCCTGCCATCGTTTCTGTGTACGCAGGCTCCGGCTTCCAACCGCGTCCTGCAGCTCACCGACGGAAAGAGCTACGTGGAACCGCCGCCGAACATCATCAACGACTTCACCGAGGTGACCGTCGAGGGCTGGGTGCGGTGGGATGAGTTGGTCGAGTGGTCGCCGTGCTTCTTTTTCGGCGCGGGTGATTACCGGCTCGCGGCGATGTGTGGCAACGCGCCCACTGCGCTGTGGTCCATCCTCGACTATGGCAAGGACGAGAGCGGTGTGCGGAATCAGTGCTGGCTGTTTTCGCCATCGACGCTCGTGGAGGGGCGTTGGACTCACATCGCGGTGACCGTCAGCTCGGACGGCATCACGGCTTACGTGAACGGAGTCGCCCGGGGCAACCGCCGCGGGGCGTCGCTTTCGATGCTGAAAGGACACACGCAGAACCGGCTCGGTGCGTTGAAGGAAACGGGCCAGGAGAGTTTCACTCTCATGCGCGGCGCGATGGACGAGGTGCGCGTGTGGAAAACGGCGCGCACGCCGCAGGAAATCCGCGACAGGGTCGTGCAGCGGCTCACCGGCGCGGAGCCGGGGCTGGTGGCGCTGTGGAATTTCGATGACCCGGCGAATCCGGGCCGTGATGCGGGGCCGCGCGGGCTGGCCATGGCGAAAGAACACCGGCCCGCCGTTATCACGCTCGATGTGATGATGCCCGCCATGGACGGCTGGGCCGTGCTCACCGCCCTGAAGGCCGATCCTGACACCGCGGACATTCCCGTCATCATGATGACCATCGTGGATGACAAACACATGGGCTTCGCCCTCGGAGCCGCCGACTACTTCACCAAGCCCATCGAATGGCACCGGCTCGCCGCCGCACTCAAAAAGCACCGCGACTCCCGCGGAAGCCTGTCGGTCCTGCTGGTGGAGGACGATGCCGCCACGCGTGACATGCTGCGCCGCAGCATGGAGAAGGAGGGCTGGAGAGTCACGGAAGCCGCCCATGGACGGCACGGACTCGAACGCCTGAGCGAAAGCCAGCCCTCACTGATTCTGCTCGACCTGATGATGCCGGAAATGGACGGCTTCAACTTCCTGCAGGAACTGCGCGCCCGGCCCGACGGACACCACGTGCCTGTCATCGTCATCACCGCCAAAGACCTCACGCCGGAAGACCGCCGCCGCCTCAACGGCGAAGTCGCCCGCATCCTGCAAAAAGGCACTACGTCCGCCGATGACCTCCTCGCCGAAATCCGCTCCCTGCTGCCCGTTTCCTGACCAATCCCGCACCCTGCAACGCCAGAACCCATGCCCACGACCATCCGGGACATCGAGCCGCACATGCTTGCATACGATCCTTTGTCAGCGCCTCACGGCAATCCCGATGGAAGGCTGGCTGGTGTCACCGGATGGAGGGAGTTATTGGACGGAGATATGTTCCTGACAGGACAGCGTGCTGATATTACCGGGCCTTTCGCAGGTCACCTGCCGCTCCTGATTGGCGGCGACTGCGGCCCGTGCCGGTGCGGCGCTGTGTGGACACGTTCTGCTGTTTCAGGCGGCACAGTCATCCGGGACGGTTGGGGCCTGATGAACTATAACGCGCGGGAGCCCCTGCGTGAGTCATCTGAGTTTCACTTTGAAATCGGGGCTTGCAGGGATGCATTCTCCGCCGCCCGCCCGGCCGCACATTTGCCATGACTCCCGCTCCCTCCGATTTTTCACGCATCCGCCACGACCTGCGGACGCCGGTGAATCATATTCTCGGCTACGCGGAGATGCTGATGGAGGACGAATCGCTGCCGGAGGAGTTTCGCGAGGACTTGCAGCGCATCCACACCGGCGGACGGGCGCTGTTGGCGTTGATCAAGGATTACTTCGACGACGAGCACTTTGCGCAAAAGCGCCCGGATGCCCACCGCATGTACCACGAACTGCGCACGCCGGTGAATCACATCATCGGCTACACGGAGCTGCTCACAGAACTGTCGGAGGACCGCAGTCTCACCCACCTGCACACGGACCTGGAAAGGATCGGCCATGCCGCGGGCACGTGGCTCACGCTCATGGAGGAGTATCTGCTCGCACCGCGCGCACCGCGCGGCGACACGGAGCCGGTCGCGCTGCCGCCGGGGGTTCGCTATATTGTTACGTCGGACGGCGATGCCGCCTCCGCCGCGGTGCTCAAGGGCACCCTGCTGGTGGTGGACGACGATGTTTCCAATCGCGACATGCTCTCGCGCCGCCTCACGCGCATGGGCCATCGTGTGGAAACCGCCGCCAGCGGCGCGGAGGCGCTGCAAAAACTGCGTGGCGGAAAGTTCGACGCCGTGCTGCTCGACCTCGTCATGCCCGGACTCGACGGCTATCAGGTGCTCACGCGCATCAAGTCCGACGCCGCGCTGGCCGAGACCCGCGTCATCATGCTCAGCGCACTTGATCAGGAACAGGGCGTGGCCCGCTGCATCGAAGCGGGCGCGGACGAATTTCTCGCCAAGCCGTTCAACTCCGTCTTCCTCCGCGCCCGGCTCGCCGCCTGCCTGGAGCGGAAATCCATGCGCGACCGTGAGCGGCAGTACCTTTCGGAAATTCAGGCCGAGCGCGAAAAGTCCGACCGTCTGCTGCGCAACATTCTGCCGGAATCCATCGCCGGCCGCCTCAAGAGCGGTGAGACGATGATCGCGGACCACTTTGAGTGTGCGACCGTGCTCTTCGCCGACCTCGTGGGATTCACGCCGCTCTCCCGCACCATGCCGCCCCTCGCACTCGTGGGCCTGCTGGATGACATCTTTACGCGCTTCGATGAACTCGCCGCGACGCTTGGCCTGGAGAAAATCAAAACCATCGGCGACGCTTACATGGTCGTCGCCGGCGTGCCCCTTCCCCGCCCCAACCATGCGCAGGCCGCCGCCACGCTTGCGCTCCGCATGAATGCCGCCCTGCGCGAACTCAACGCCGCCCGCGGGCTCGATCTTCACCTCCGCACCGGCCTGCACAGCGGACCGCTGGCGGCCGGCATCATCGGGCGAAACAAATTCGCCTACGACCTCTGGGGCGACACCGTCAACACCGCCAGCCGCATGGAAAGCAGTGCCCCGCTCGACTGCATTCACCTCTCGGCCGCCACCGCCGCTCTGCTCGGCGATTCCTTTGAGATGGATCCCCGCGGCAAAATCGCCATCAAGGGCCTCGGGGAAATGGACACTTGGACACTTCGGGCATCGATGCCGGACTGAACGACATAGGCAGAGATTCAGGGTTGCGGCCCGTCAGGCGGCGGGGGGCTGTGAGTGAGAGCTTGAGACTTTGCGGTGAACAAGCGCCACGCGAATGGCTGTGGAAGAGGACATGCATGTGGAAGAGGACAAGCCTCTTCACGAATGCACGACTGGCGCGCGCAAGATCAGCAAAGCGTGGCCCCATCTCCACAACCTGCGCCAGTTGCGCGGAGTCGGAGGATAAAGACAGAGAGGGAGCGTCCGACCGGCGCAGATTCGAGCCTGTGAAGACCTGTGCCTCCTCAGGGGCGCGGGCAGCCGTGCCATCTCCCGCCCTGCGCTTGCCACGCGAAAGGCGCAGCCTTGACTCGCCTGCATGGGACGCATTGCGGAGGAATCCATCCAGCAACTGATCGCCGCGGTGAACATCGTGGACGTGGTCAGCGCGTACTTTCCGCTCAAGCGCATGGGCGGGGGCTACAAGGCGTGCTGTCCGTTTCATGCGGAGAAGACGCCGTCGTTCACGGTGAATCCGTCGCGCAATACGTTCAAATGTTTCGGCTGCGGCAAGGCGGGCACGGCGATCCGGTTTGTGATGGATTACGAGAACCTGCCGTTTGTGGAGGCGGTGCGGAAGCTGGCGGGCAAGTATGGCGTGCATCTCATCGAGGAGGCGGGCACGCCGGAGAGTGAGGAAAAGACGGCGCTGCGGGTGAAGCTGCTGGCGCTGCACCGCGACATCACGCAGTGGTGGCACTCGCTGCTGCTGCGCAGTCCGCTGGCGGAGGATGCACGGGCCTATCTGAAAAAGCGCGGTCTTGGCGCCGACGTCGCGAAGCGATGGATGATGGGCTATGCGCCGGCGGAGGCGGGGCTTTATCGTGAGTGGGCGCAGGGTGCGGGTTTCAGCGAGGAACTGCTGGTGCAGGGCGGCATTTATTCGCCCCGTGATGAGAACGACGCGCGCCGCGGCGGCTATCCGCGCTTCAAGCACCGCGTGATGTTTCCCATCCGCAACGATCACGGCGACGTGATCGCCTTCAGCGGGCGCATTCTGAATGTGGACGCTTCGCCGGCGAAATACATGAACTCGCCGGCGACCCCGATCTTTTCCAAGAGCGGGACGTTCTTCGGACTCGATAAAAGCAAGCGCGCCATTCACAAGGAAGGCAGCGCCATCATTTGTGAGGGGCAGATCGACATGATCGTGTGCTTTGAGAGCGGCGTGGAGAATGTGGTGGCGCCGCTCGGCACGGCGTTCACGCCGGATCACACGCGGCTGCTGAAGCGCCACGCGGATCAGGTGGTGCTGTGTTTCGATGCCGACAACGCTGGCTTCAAGGCGGCGCAGAGCTGCTTCACGGAATTGTCGAAAGGCGAAATCTTCGTGCGTGTGGCGACGCTGCCGCAGGGCGATGATCCGGATTCGCTGATCCGCCGCGACGGCGTGGAGGCATTTCGCGCGCGCATCGCGGCGGCGAAGGATTTCTGCGACTGGCTCATCGATCTGCGCGCCCCGCAGGTGGCGCCGGACAATCTCCAGCAGCGCATGAAGCTGCTCAGCGATGTGGCCGGCAGCATTGCGAAATTGCGCGACCGCATGGCGCAGGACAGCGCGCTGCACCGCGCGGCGCTGAAACTTTCCGCGCCCGTGGACGAACTGCGCCGCATGGTGGCGGCGCACGCGCGGACCATGCTCAGGAACCAGCAGGCCACGGAGGAGCGCGATGCCAATCTGGCGGCCCGCAGCGCGCCGGCGGAGCCGGACGGGGAAGCTGCGGCGGTGATCGACCAGCCGGCGGTGCGGCACTTGCTGCACTGGGCCCTGACTTCGCCGGCGGCGCGCCAGTGGATGGCGGGATTGCAGCCGTCGCTCCCGTGGTCGGGATTCGCCGGCGGGGACCTCATCGATCGCGCGCTGCGCGCGGCGCTGGATCCGGAGCGACCGGAGTCCGTGAACGCATGGCTGGCCACGCTGCCGGAAGGGGACGAACTTCTCGCGGCGGCGGTGATGCAAGAGAACACGCCGGCGGGCGACGCGGAGGCGGCGGAGCGGGCCGCGTGCAGCCTGCAGTTGATCGCAGTGGGGCGCCGCATGGATGCCCTGACGGTGCAGCAGCGCCAGGCGGGACTGCCCGCGGCGGAGGCGATGCGACTCCTGACGGAGATCGCGGCGCTGCAAAAGGAACGGGTTGACCTGCAAAAAAGGGTGCGGGATATTCGCGACACCCGTTAGGCACCTCCGCCGCTGTTCCGATCCCTCACCGAGTTCACCCCATGGCCCAGCGCAAAAAGTCTGCGAAGCATGCCCCCGCGCCGGCACGTCCCTCGCGCCGCGTCAAGCAGACAAAGGCCTCTGTGAAAAAAACCGGAAAGCCCGCGCACAAGTTGCAGAAGAGGAAGGCTGCGCCTAAATCAAGGCGTCCCCGCTCCCCTCAGCCCCCCAGCCCCCCAGCAATTCCGCAGATGGCAGCGCCCCCCGCTCCAAACACACCCACCGTCCCCGCTCCTGGCGCTCCGCCGGTGAAACGGGGACGCGGCCGCCCGCGCAAGAATCCGGTGCTTCCCGCCAGGATGGGGCCGCTCCCGCCGGATGCGACCGTGGACTCGCCGGAAGTGCAGTCCAAGATCCGCGAACTGATCCGGCTGGCCCGGGAACAGGGTTACATTACCTACGATGACCTGAACGAAGCACTGCCCGGAGACATCATTTCGCCGGATTTGGTGGAGGAGATCATCCTCCGCCTGCGCAATCTCGAGATCGACATCATCGACGCCAGCGAAGTGGACCGCGTCAAATCGCTGGCTCCCGCCGCCGCTTCCCGCGTGAAGGAGATCGAGGAAAAACCGCTGGAGCGGCCCGATGCGCTGGACGATCCGGTGCGCCAGTATTTGAAGCAGATGGGTCAGGTGCCGCTGCTGACCCGCGAGCAGGAGGTCGAGATTTCGGTGAGGATCGAAAAGGCGGAATCGGAAATCGGCGGCGTGCTGCATTCCTTCGGCTTCATCGCGGAGTCGTATTTGGATCTCGCTCAGAAACTCGTGGAGGGCGAAGAGCGGTGCGACCGCGTGGTGCAGGAGAAAAAATTCGACAGCCGGGAGCGCTATGTCAAAGGACTCGGACGCCTCAATAGTCAGGTAAAGGAATGCCGCAAAGCGGCGCAGGCGGTATGGGACAAATCACGGGAAGCCAAACAGGCGGGACGGCGCGCCGCGGCGGAGGCGGAATTCCAGAAACAGCTCGCCTCGCTGCAGCGGGTCTATCAAAAGTATTTTTTCAAACAGCGGACGATCGAGGAGTTCTCCGCCGCGGCGGACAGTTTCATGGCCGAGCTGGCCGATGCGCAGCAACAGTTGAAGGAACATCCGCGGAGCGGTGAAGCGAAGGAGCGGGTCGCCGCCCTCGAACGCCTGTCATGGCACGAAGCGGATGACTTCCACGCCGCCTTCAGCAAACTGCGTCAGCACATGCGCGATGCGCACAACGCCAAAAAGGAAATGGTGGAGGCAAATCTCCGTCTCGTCATTTCCATCGCCAAGAAGTACACCAACCGCGGGCTGCCGTTTCTCGATCTCATTCAGGAGGGCAACATGGGCCTGATGAAGGCGGTGGAAAAATTCGAGTACCAGCGCGGCTACAAGTTCTCCACCTACGCGACGTGGTGGATTCGTCAGGCGATCACGCGGAGCATCGCGGACCAGGCGCGGACCATTCGCATTCCGGTGCATATGATCGAGACCATCAACAAGCTGCTGCGCGTGCAGAAGCAGCTGGTCCAGGAACTGGGGCGCGAACCCTCACCGGAGGAGATCGCGGATGAAATTCATCTGCCGGTGGAGCGCATCCGCGCGGTGCTCAAGATGGCGCAGACCCCCATCTCGCTGCAGGCGCCGGTCGGCGAAGGAGATGACGCGACCTTCGGCGACTTCCTCGAGGACAAGGGCGCGGACAATCCCGTGGAGCGCACGGGATTCTCCATTCTGAAGGACAAGCTCAAGTGGGTGCTGGAGACACTCAACGAGCGCGAGCGGGCGGTGCTGGAGCAGCGTTTCGGATTGATCGACGGCTACAGCCGGACGCTGGAGGACGTGGGCCGGCAGTTCCAGGTCACGCGCGAGCGTATTCGTCAGATCGAGGCCAAGGCGCTGCGCAAGATGCGGCACCCGACCCGCATCCGCCACCTGGAGGGGTTCATCGACAACACCAAGATTTAGTTGCTTTCAGGGCCTCATTCTGTGGAATCCGCCGCATGAGAACTGAAAACGAACGCGAGAGCACGAACGTCGAGGACCGTCGCGGCATGAAGCCCGGGAGCATGATCGCCGGCGGCGGAATCGGAGTGCTGGTGATCGCCCTGATCGTGATGCTGATGGGAGGGGATCCCTCCCAACTGCTCGAAAGTGTGCCGTCAGGCGCTCCGGACCAGGGTGTGGAGCCCGTCCCTGACACTCCGGAGTCGCGCGAGGCGGTGAGGTTCGTCAAAGTCGTGCTGGCCAGCACCGAGGACGTCTGGCGGACCGTGCTGCCGCAGCAGGCGGGCCGGGAATATGTGGATCCGAAACTGATTCTGTTCAGCGGGGCGGTGAGTTCCCGCTGCGGACACGCGACCTCGGCGACCGGGCCGTTCTATTGCCCTGCGGACGGGGACACGAGCATTTATCTGGACATCAGCTTCTTCACGGAACTGGCTCAGCGCTTCGATGCCCCGGGAGATTTCGCGCAGGCCTACGTGGTGGCCCACGAAGTCGGGCATCACGTTCAGAAACTGCTCGGCCGTTCCGACTGGATGAATCAGCAGCGGGGGCGGATGAGCGAAGCCGAATACAACCGGCTGTCCGTGCGGCTCGAACTGCAGGCGGATTTTTATTCGGGAGTGTGGGCGCATCATGCGCAGAGGACGAAGCGCTGGCTGGAGCCCGGGGATCTCGATGAAGCCCTCGACGCGGCCAATGCCATCGGTGACGACCGTTTGCAGAAGCAGGCACAGGGACGGGTGGTGCCTGACAGTTTCACGCACGGCACCTCCGCGCAGCGCATCCGCTGGTTCCGCCGGGGATTCGAGAGCGGAGATTTGCGTCAGGGAGACACCTTCAGCATTCCGTACGAGAGTCTGTAATGAGTCAGCAGCAGCGGACGTGACGCCGCGCAGCCGCCGCAGAAAGGTGCTTGTCAATCCGGCCGGCCCGGCTCTATACAGGATTCGCCGGCCGCATCCCCAACCTCAACGCATGAACAAGCTCATCCTGTTCGCCGCCGCGGCTTTGCTGGGCGGCCTTCTTCCCGCCGCGGCCCAAAGCCGCACCGTCTGTGTCATTCGGAACCGTCCGGTGGCGATCCATCCCGCGCCGCGGCACTATATCTATTGTGCGCGGCCTGTCATCACGCCCTACACCTATGCCGCCCCGCCGGCGGCGAACTACGGTTATGGTTACGGTGAATTCTACGGACGAAGCTACGGCCATTACGCCGGCTGGCGGCGTGTTCCCGTGCTCTACGGGCACATTCAGCCGCGCCTGCACTATGTGAACCCCTGCGTTCCCAACGGTTACGTCGGCGGGTTGCGCAACATTCCTTCGAATGTCATTCAAATCCCGCATCAGTTCGGACGTCCGGCCGTTCCCGCGAGGCCCGCACCGCCGCCCGTGGCCGCGCCGCGGGGCGGAGGCAAGTGAGGCTCCCTCACTGCGGGCCCGCGATGCAGTAGAGCGCCTTCCTGGTGCGGATGAACAGTTCCCTTCCCGCGGCCACGGGGGAAGCCAGGATGCCGTCCGGGAGGACATTCGCGCCGAGTTTCTCAAACGTGCGCCCAGGCTTCACGATGACCGTCTCGCCGCGTTCGGTGCAGAAGAAAAGATGGCCGCCGGCGTAGAGCGGCGAGGCGCTGCAACTTCCCAGGACCCGCTGGGAATCGATCACCACTTCTCCCGTCTTCATGTCGATGGCGGAGATCAGGGCGTTGTCGTTCATGACCCACGCCAGCCCGTCCACCACCACCGGCGAGGACCGCGTGGGGATGTTTTTCGTCACTTCCCACAGCAGTTTGTCCGTGAGGTCGCCTGACGACTGCCCGTCGATGGCGAAGGCGCGCAACTGGGACTTACCGTGACCGGTCACCACCGCGAGCATGCCGTCGTGCCACGCCGGGATGCTGGCGTTGGAGAAGCCCTTGTAGCGGACGCGCCAGAGTTCTTTGCCACTGTCAGGATCGTACCCCACCGTCGCCATGGAGCCGGTGCTCACGATTTGTGTTTTGCCATTAACGGTGATCGGCAGCGGCGTGCTGTAGGATTTGCGCAGGTCGCCCTCCATTTTCGGCTGACCTTTCTCATCGAGGTCATCGAAATCGGTATTCCGGTCGGTGCGCCAGCGATCCCTGCCGGTCTTTTTGTCCAGCGCACAGAGATACTGCACATCCACGCCGTCCATGGTGAGGATGATCGTGTCTTTCCACGGAAAGAGCGACGAACCCGGCCCCCGGTAATGCCGGCAGGGCAAATCCGTGCGCCGCCAGATTTCCTTGAAGCTGGCCGTGTCGAGGCAGGCGGTGCCGTAGCTGCCGAAGTGCAGATAGACGCGCCCGTCCTCCAGCACCCCGGTGCAGGAGGCATAACCGTTAAGCGGATTGCCCAGCGGCTCCGGTTTGTCGGAATGGAAGAGCTTCGCCTCGTGCAGCACTTTGCCGGTCGCGCGGTCGAAGCAGAGCACGAAGAAGTCGTGCCCGTCCTCCGTCGCCGTGGTGAGCCAGACCTGCGTCTCCGACACGAGCGGCGTGGACCAGCCCTTGTGCGGCACGGGCGCTTTCCACTTCACGTTTTTGGTCTCACTCCACTCGACGGGCAGGTCACTGGCGTCAGCATGACCGTTGGCGTGAGGGCCGCGGAACTGCGGCCATGTGTTGGCCGCGGCGGTGAAGACGAACAGCGGCAGAATGGCAATGGCGGCGCGCATGACAGGAACTACTTTGAGCCAACGCAATAGAGCACCCGCGTCGTGCGCACAAAAGCGCAGCCGCTGGCGAGGGCGATGCTGGAGCGCACGTCCTTCTCGTCGCCCGCACCGTCAGCCATGCTGCCGGAGAAGATGACTTCCGGTTTATCGCCGGCGGCCATGATGGTGACGTTCGCGCGCATGTCCTGAAAGTAGATCTTCCCGTCGCCGGCGGTGGGTGAGGATTCGATCTTGGCGCCGCCTTCCACGCGGTGTTCCCAGATGAGCTTGCCGGTTTTCGGCTCCACGCAGCTCAGGGATTTGCGGTCGCTGTTGAGCACATAAAACCGGCCCTGGTAGAAGAGCGGGGTGCTGACGTCGCTGGAGACGTCCTCGTTCTCAGTGTCCTTGCCCGTGATCCACGCCATGTCATCCATGCTGACGGTGCCGCTGGCGCCGGCTTTGACGGCATAGATGGGCGCGCGCTTGGGGGCACAGCCGAGAACGATGCCGTCACCGGCCACGGGGCCGGGCACGAGCCGCCAATGGCCTATCTTTTCCGGATTCCACGAAACGGTGCGCCAGAGTTCACTGCCGTCGGCGAGGCTGTGACCGCTGAGACAGTCGCCGCCGGAGACGAGCAGTTCTTCGCGCCCGCCGCCGCTCCACGGCATCGGGGTGCTGAACGATTCCCGCGACTCCGCCACGGCGTCGCTGGGGCGGATGTGCTTCCACTTCTCTTTGCCCGTGACGGGATCGAGTGCCAGCAGATAGCTTTCGTTGGGCGCGCCAGGCACTCCCTTTCGCTGGCCTCCAAACTGAAAGGACGAGTCGCGCTGCAGCACCTGGAAGATGGCCAGATTTTTAGTAATGACCGGGCTGCTGGCCGGGGTCCACTGGATGGCCCATGAGCCGTAGTCCTGCTGGAGGTTGCGTTTCCAGAGTTCCTTGCCGCTGAAGTCGAACGCCGCAGTGTCGCCCGTGGCGAAATGAAAGATCACCGTCTTGCCGTCAGTGACGGGTGAAGGATTGGCGTAATTGCTCCGCTCGTCGGCGCTGAATCCGCTGCCCAGTTCCTTGCGCCAGAGTTCTTTGCCGCTCTTCCGGTCGAGGCACAGGCCCAGAAGTTTCTTCGCCTCCGCGTCCGTGGTACTGACAAAAACCTTGTCGCCGCTGATGACCGGCGTGCTCGCCGCCGGCCCGGGCATGGCGACTTTCCACAGGGCGCCGCCGGGTGCGATTTTCGAAGGCAGGTTCTTCTCAGTCGTGGAGCCGTCGAAATTCGGCCCGCGCCAGTTGGGCCAGTCGGCGTGAGCAAAAGAAGTGAGGGCGAAAAGAGGGAGGAGGTGGCGTGCAGTCATTGATAGGTGGGGGAGTGCTTGGGGTTCAGGGTTTGAGGGCGGGCAGCCCGGCAAATCTTAAATCTTAAATCTCGAATCCAGCTTCTGAAATCTACTGCTCCTCGTCGGGCTTTACTTCATCCTTTTTCAGTTTTCGGATCTGTAAATTGCGAATGGCGCCGGTGCTTTGATAACTGGAAAACCCGAGCGGCTCGCAACTCTGGATTTCACTGACATGCATGGAGAGCTGTTTGTCCCGGATGTTCACTTTGAATTGTTCCTTGCCGTCGATGAGGCAGCGAATCACCTCCGGCGTCACCTGCAGCGTGAAGCGGTACCAGCGCCCGTTGACGAATTCGTGGGAGGTGGTGCTTTCGTTCTCGTGGGCATACATGTGGTTGATGGCGCTGACACCCACCACCATGCCGCCCCAGCCGCCGGCTACGAAGCTGACGCAGCGGTCCTTGCCGTCCCTGGTTTTCGGTCCCACCGGAAAGACGAGCGCTGCGAAGAAATCTGAGCCGTCCACCCGCATCGCATCCCACGAGATTTCGTAACCGTCGCGCGGCAGGATGTCCGCCTTGCCTTCGTACTTCACGGCGCTGAACGGCTCGCCGGCCCCCAGCACCAGCACGCCGGCTTTCTTCGCCTCCTCCGGCAATGCGGGCCGTTTCACGTCCTGTGGCGGACTGGTTTCCGGAACATCCGGCTTCACCTCCACTTTCTCCGCCCCGGCCGTGTCCTGCTTCTTCCAGTCGCTCCAGTCGCTCACAATGAATGGCTTTTCGACGGGGGGCGCGGCAGCCGGCTTGTCCTGACAGGAGGCGGTGCAGGCGGTGAAGCAGAAGAGGGCAAACAGGCGAATCATGGGGCGGGAGTGTTGAACGGATGGCGGCCCACGCCAGTCCGAAAACGCGGAGGATTTCACCCTGTCGCCGCGCAGGGTGGCGAATGAGGTGATCGCTGGATTGAAGAAAAATCTCTTTGCAGAATACTTAAGATGAATTAAATTTTTAGCAGTTTGGGTGACTCAGACCCAACCCCGACCTTCCGATGATCCCCATCCGTAACATTTTCCTGCTGGGCGGCGCCCTGGCGCTCGTTTCCTGCCACACCACTCAACCGGACCCGCAGCAAAATCCTGCGGATGCCTACGGAGCGGCCAATGCCTACAATCAGAACCCCGGTGCGAATTCCGGCGGCTATAATTATCCGGCGTATGGCCAGCAGGGCCAGTACGGGCAACCGCCGGCCGGCAGCTACAATGCGGGCAATCCTTACGGCGGCGCGAACAACTACGGGGCGGGAGGCTATTCCCAGCCTCCCTATACTCAGCCGGCGGACCCTGGTTCCGGCGGCGCCTGGTCCACTCCTCCAGCGGGGAATTACGGGTCCGCCAGCGGGCGCAGTCACACGGTGGCCAGCGGCGAAAACCTGACCAAAATCGCGCGTCGCTACGGCGTGACCACGGACGCGCTGATGCGCGCGAACAACATCACCGATCCCAATTTCATCCGCGCCGGGCAGACCCTGACGATTCCATAAACCCTTTGTTTCGTGTGTGTGTGGCTGGCCGGACGGTTCCTTTGCGAGCCGTCCGGCCTTCACATTTCAGGGAGCCGGGCGATTGGCGGCACCGGACGGCGGTGCTGCAAACAGCGTGGATTCCCGCCCTTGCCAAGCCGGGCGGCTAAGTCAGACTTGGCGCCCTTTCCTGCAACCCCACCCACCTGCGCATGAGCGCCCCCGTCCTCGAACAACCGTCCCCAGCCGCCAACACCGCCGGGCATCACCCCCATCTGCTCAACCACGCCGTCATCCGCCTCGCCGGGAATTCCCAGGACGGCATCCAGTCCATCGGCGGTTTCCTCGCCCGGCTGGCGGGGCGCACGCAGCAGGACGTGATGACCTACATGACGATCCCCAGCACCATCAGCGGCGGGCCGTCCATTTTCCAGGTGCACATCGGCAGCGGCGAGGTGCTCAGCGCCGGTGACGAAGCCGACTGGCTCGTGGCCTTCTATCAGCACAGTTATGACGATCATCTCAAGTCTCTGCGCAAAGGCGGCTGGGTGCTCTATGACAGCGACCACGTCACGCCGAATCCGGAGGACAAGGATCACCGCTATCTCGCCGTGCCCATCACCAGCGCGACGGTGGAAGCCATCGGCGGCACCGCCCGCGACAAGGGGAAAAACCTTTTCGTGCTCGGACTCATCTGTCAGATTTTCAAACTGAACAAAGAGAAGCTCGTCGCCATCGTCGAGCGTCAGTTTTCCGGCAAGAAGGACCCGAGCATTCTGCGCAATGCCATGCTGGCCTTCGACACCGGGTTCGCTTACGAAGTCGGCAGCGTGCTGGATGAACACTTTGAGTTCAAACCCGGACACCGGCTTGAAGAACACCGCCTCACCACGGACGGCAATCAAATGATGGTCTGCGGGCTCATCGCCGCCGGCGTGCGCTATGGCGCAGGTTATCCTATCACGCCATGGTCGCCCATTATGGAGTCGCTGCGCAGCGAACTGCCGCGCTATGGCGGCCTGTTCCTGCAGACGGAGGATGAAATCGCAGCCGTCAGCGCCGCCATCGGATTCTCCTACAGCGGAAACCTCGCCGTCACCGGTTCGTCCGGTCCCGGGCTTTCGCTGAAAATGGAGGCGCTCAGTTACGCCAGCATGGCGGAGATCCCGGTCATCGTCATCAATGTGCAGCGCGGCGGTCCCAGCACCGGCCTGCCGACGAGCATGGAGCAAAGCGATCTGATGCAAGCCATCTACGGCAGCCACGGCGACAGCCCGCGCGTCGTGCTCGCGCCGAAGGACGTGGAGGACTGCTTTTACATCGCCATCGAAGCCGCCCGCATCGCCCGCAAATACTCCTGCCCGGTCATCATTCTCAGCGATCAGGCGCTCTCCAGCCGCATCGAGGCCTTCCCCGAGCCGAATCTCGAGGAATGGTTCACCGATGTGCCGATCGACCTCACCCCGCGCGACGCGAACTGGAAACCCTATCCGCTCGATACTGACGTAAATCACGCCCCGCCCGGCACCAAAATGCTCGGCGGCAAATACCCCGTCATTTCCGGTCTGGAACACGACGAATGGGGCCACCCCACGAGCAGTCCGAAACTGCACACGCAGATGACGGCGCGGCGCCGTGAAAAACTGAAGCGCCTCGCGGAGGAAATCGAAGTGCCGGACGTCCACGGCGATCAGGAGGGTGAAGTGCTCCTCATCGGCTGGGGCAGTCCCTCCGGCTCCGTCATCGAAGCCACCAACCGCCTCCGCAGCCAGGGCCGCAAAGTCGGCTGCATGACCATGCGTCACATGCACCCGATGCCCAACGGCCTGGAAAAAATCTTCTCCAAGTACGAACACGTCGTCGTCGCCGAAATCAATGACCAGGGCCTCTACGGTCAGGGCCAGCTGGCGACGCTGCTGCGCTCCCGCTTCTGCGATCCGAAGATCAAGTCCGTCACCAAGACCGACGGCCTCAGCTTCCAGGTCCGCGAGATCATCGCCGGGGTGGAAAAGTGCGTGCAAGGCTGACGGGGCTGCGTTATTTTCGCGGTCATGAAAACACTTTCCTACACCTACTGGCAGGAGGGCGATACATGGCTCGGCTATCTTTTAGAATTCCCGGACTATTGGACCCAGGGCGGTTCTCTTGAGGAACTGCAGGAGCATCTGCAGGATCTTTACCGTGACCTTGCGGGCGGGCATATTCCCCATGCCCGCCGCGTCGCGGAACTCCAGGTTGCCTGAGCATGAAGCGCCGCGAGTTGATTCAAACCATTCAGCAACGCGGCTGCATTCTCATTCGCCACGGCGGCAAACACGACTGGTTTCAAAATCCAAAGACCAAAGTGGCTCAGCCTGTTCCCCGCCATTCTGAAATCAATGAACACCTGGCGCGGCAAATCATCCGCAAACTTTCTTCTGAAATCTAACCATCGTGCTCTCTAAAACCTACCGCTTCTCAGTCGCCGACTTCCACCGCATGGCGGAGACGGGGATCCTGCGCGAGGACGCCCGCGTGGAGCTGATTGACGGGGAGATTGTTCCTATGATGCCGATCGGTGCGTTTCACGCCAGCCTTGTCACGAGGCTCACTTTTCAACTGAATCAACTGGCGGCCAACCGATGG
This sequence comes from uncultured Akkermansia sp., assembly GCA_964523105.1. GTDB lineage: Bacteria > Verrucomicrobiota > Verrucomicrobiia > Verrucomicrobiales > V1-33 > V1-33. The sequence continues at coordinate 67,276 of CAZFZN010000004.1, read as the reverse complement.
CTGACCTGGGCGCAGAATCCTCTCCGTCTGAGTGAGCATTCTGAACTGCAGCCGGATATTGCGCTCGTGGTGGCGCGTCAGGATTTTTATAAGCAGAAACCGCCGGAGGCCCGGGAATGCATATTGATCATCGAAGTCGCCGATACGAGTGTTTCACGCGACCGGGAGGAAAAGCTCCCCCTCTACGCCCGCGCCGGCATTGAGGAAGTCTGGATCGTGAATGTCCCCGCGCGCCAGGTGGAGGTCTATCGCGAGCCTGATTACCTCAAATACGGGCAGACTGCCATTCTGCAGCCGGGCCAGAGTGCCAGCCCCGCGGCCTTCCCGGACATTTCCATTCCCGTCGCTGAGCTTTTCTGCTGAGACGGGCGGCGTCACTTTCTCGTCGCGACCGCTTTCCGCCGCTCTGGAAACAGCTCCCGGCAGAGCACGCACCTTGTGCCGTCGCAGCCGCGGGCGGTGCAGTGTTCGCGGCCATAGTAAATGATTTGCAGATGGAGTTTGTTCCAGCGCTCCCGGGGGAAGAGTCGCTTCAGGTCCGCTTCGGTTTGCGCCACGTTCCGGCCGCTGGTGAGGCCCCAGCGCTGGGCGAGGCGGTGGATGTGGGTATCCACGGGAAAAGAGGGAATGCCAAAGGCCTGGGCCATGACGACGGAGGCGGTTTTGTGTCCCACGCCCGGCAGGGCTTCGAGGGCCTCGAAATCAGCCGGAACTTCCCCGCCGTGGTGCTCCTCCAGCAACCGGCTCAGTTCAGAAATGGCCGCCGCTTTGCGCGGGGAGAGCCCGCACGGCCGGATGATCCTTTGGATTTGCTCCACCGGCACCTGCATCATGTCGCGGGGTGTCCGCGCGAGGGCGAAGAGGCGCGGCGTGACCTGATTGACGCGCACGTCGGTGCATTGAGCCGAAAGCAGCACCGCCACCAGCAGCGTGAAGGCGTCCGAATGGTCCAGCGGGACGGGCACCGCCGGATACAACTGTTCGAGACGGGCATCAACGACCGCGGCGCGCTCCGCTTTGGTCATGCCGCACTACGCTTAGATTTTGCGCTGAATGCCGCTGATCATCGCCCGCACGTGGGCGTGTTTGGTGCGGTCTTTCAGCACGTGCAAACTTTGCGAGTAGCTGCCCCATTTCAGCACCTTGATCTTCACGTGACGGGCACCCCAGTCTTTGATGCCGGCCATGTTCGGTTTATAGAGATCGATGGTTTTGGTCCCCACCAGCGCGCTGCCATAATCATCGACGATATAAGTGTAGGGCATCCCCTCGATTTTGAAGACCGTTCCCAGCGGGAAGACCGACCAGTCCGCGGCGGCCGAGCGCACGGAACCGAACTGCAAATTGGTGCCCGCGGCGTTCTTGCGGCCGTACTTGAGGCTGTCGGCCTCGACATGGCTGTAAGCAGTGGTCTTGACCTTGTAGTAGGTCGCGTTGTCCACCTGGCCGTGTTTGTAAACATTTGCGTTGGCGAGCTGGTTGTCGGAGGAAGTGGAGGAGCAACTGACGGTACAGAAAGCTGCAACTACGGCGAGCAGGATGCGGTAAGCCATGGAGTGGGTCGTTGGTTTAGGCGAGGCTCAGGGAGGCTTTCCGGGAAAAGCCGCGCGGAGAGTGCCGGGTTTGATGTCGGATGGCAAGCCTCAAATTTGAATTTTCAGAAGTTTTCCGCTGACCTCGGGGAATCCCGGATGCGCGACCGAGCGGCCTGATGCCGGGCGGACGGCTGCACTGCCTCATGGCAGCTTGGCCTGAAAGCGGCGATGAAGCGAAAGTGGGGCGGCTTTTCCCTCCGGGTCCGCCGTCTGCGCGGCGTTCACTTTTCAGCTGAGTCCACCGAACGCGGGTCAGCCGGAGGCACAACCCGCACCACTTTCCGCCCCTCGCCGGTTTTGGTCCCTTACCGCCGGGGTTCTGCAGTTTAGCCTGAATGCGGAGATGGTTTCCGCAGATTTCGCAGATTGACGCAGATGATGAGGCCGTTGCGCAGAAGATGCCGCTCACCTTTCAGGTGAGTTCACCATCCGTTCCAACTCCCTGAGAATCTGTGCCCATCTGCGAAATCTGCGGACCTCATTTTGCATTTTGGGTTTAGATTCTGCGGCTATCATGCGGGACCTTTGTGTTGCACGGGAAGGGCCAGCGCGGGAATGATGCAGGGTTCGCGGACTGTGAGCGAAGCGGGGAGCCGGGATTGAAATCGAGAGCGAAGCCGCTGCTGAAAACCCGTCCGGCATTCACCGTCAGAACGGTGCCGGTAACTCTAAAGAGGGCGGTATCCCGGAGTTCGAGGGTGCGGTTGGAAATGGCGCTGGGTGTTCCCGCATTCGCCGCGCCGTCCCAATCGTTGTCGTGCGCGGCGGTTTGCACCACGAGCAGAGATCCGGTGGCGGCAGCGAAAGAAGAAAGAGGCGGTTCATGACAGGGGCGGATGCAATTTCCGCCGCTCCCACAGACCGGAGAAGTCAGGAACAACCAAAACCGCCCGGGCGCCTGCTTTCGGCCGCTCCTCAGTTCGGTCTCAAATTCCCGCCCTCCCCTTTGACACGGGCCGCGCTGCCGTGCCAGGTGCGCGGAATTTTACCTCAACCTGCGAATGCCCAAAGACACCAGCATCCACAAAATCCTCGTCATCGGCTCCGGCCCCATCGTCATCGGGCAGGGCTGCGAGTTCGACTACTCCGGCGTGCAGGCCTGCAAGGCGCTGAAAGAGGAGGGCTACACGGTGGTGCTCATCAATTCCAATCCGGCCACGATCATGACGGACCCGGAGTTTGCAGCGCGGACTTACATCGAGCCGATCACGCCGGACGTGGTGGAGAAGATCATCGAAAAGGAAAAGCCGGACGCCCTGCTGCCGACGCTCGGAGGGCAGACCGCCCTGAATACTTCCATGTCGCTGTGGCGCAGCGGGGTGCTGGAGAAGCACAATGTCAGGATGATCGGGGCGAAGGCGGACGCGATCGAGAAGGGCGAGGACCGGCTGCTCTTCAAAGAGGCGATGCTGAAGATCGGGCTCGACATGCCGAAGAGCGGCATCGCGCACACCATGGAGGAGGGGCGGCGCGTGGCGGATGATATCGGGACGTTTCCGCTCATCATTCGACCGGCCTACACGCTGGGCGGCACGGGCGGAGGTATTGCGTATAACAAGGAGGAATTTGAGACCATTGTGGCGCGCGGCCTCGACCTGTCGCCGGTGAGCGAGGTGCTCATCGAGGAGTCGCTGCTGGGCTGGAAGGAGTTTGAAATGGAGGTCATGCGCGACCGCGCGGACAACTGCGTGGTCATTTGCTCCATCGAAAACCTCGACCCGATGGGCGTGCATACGGGCGACTCCATCACGGTGGCGCCAACGCAGACGCTGACGGACCGGGAATATCAGATCATGCGCGACGCGTCGTTCGCCGTGATCCGCGAGATCGGCGTGGAGACGGGCGGATCGAACATTCAATTTGCCACGCACCCGGAGACGGGCCGCATGATCGTCATCGAGATGAATCCGCGCGTGAGCCGCTCGTCGGCGCTGGCGTCGAAGGCCACGGGCTTTCCCATCGCGAAGATCGCCGCCAAGCTGGCGGTGGGCTACACGCTGGATGAAATCAAGAACGACATCACGCGCGAGACGCCCGCGAGTTTCGAGCCGACCATTGACTACTGCGTGGTGAAGGTGCCGCGCTTCACGTTCGAGAAATTCCCCGCCGCCGATGCCACGCTCACGACGCAGATGAAGAGCGTGGGCGAAGCCATGGCCATCGGCCGCACGTTCAAAGAGGCGATGCAGAAGGCGCTGCGGAGCCTGGAAACCGGCCGCGCCGGCCTCGGTGCCGACGGCAAAGACCCGGTGAATCCGTCGAAGGAGGAAATTGTCAGAAAGCTGAGCATCCCGAACGCGGAGCGCATCTTCTGGCTCGGCGTGGCCTTCCGCGAAGGCTACACCGTGGAGGAGATTTTCGAGCTGACGAAGATCGATCCGTGGTTCCTGCGAAATCTGGAGGAAATCTGTAGCACAGGCTTCCAGCCTGTGGAGCGTTTGAGCGGGCTTCCAGCCTGCTCAACCAGCGAATCCGCCCCCGCCACAGGCGGAACGCCCGCAGAAACCTCCGCAGGTGTCCCGCCTACAGAAACCTCCACAGGCGGAACGCCTGCAGAAACCTCCACAGGCGGGACGCCCGTGCTGCCAGTGTTCCGCCCGTTCGCAGGATACGAGTCCGTGGCCGCGCATCACCGCAACCTTCCCCATTGGCGGCAGGAGGGTGCTACTTATGCAGTGACTTTCCGTCTTCACGATGCGCTCCCGGCTGCCAAACTCGAACAATGGAAGACAGAAGAAGAACTCTGGCGGCGTCACAATCCGGAACCGTGGAGCAGCGCTCAGGCGGACGAGCACCACAATCGTTTCGTCAAGAACCGCGAGGAGTGGCTGGACCAGGGCCATGGCTCGTGCCTTCTCCAGGAACCAGAGAATGCAGCACTCGTGGCCAGTGCCTTGCGGCACTTCGACGGACAGCGCTACCATCTCGATGTTTTCGTCGTCATGCCGAACCATGTGCATGTGCTCGTCCAGCCGCTCACCGGGCACGACCTTTCCGATATTCTCCATTCGTGGAAGTCCTTCACCGCAAAGGAAATCAACCAGCGCACCGGCGGCAGTGGCAAAGTGTGGATGGAGGAGAGTTACAATCACATCGTGCGCGACTGGAACGAACTGGTGGCGCAGCGGACGTACATCCTGCGCAATCCTTCGCGACTGCGTCCCGGGACTTTCGTTCTGGGAGAACATTGCAAGCTGCAGCCCGGCAACCCGGACTTCCAGCCTGTGGAGAGTGGTGCGGGCTTTCAGTCTGCCATGATGGACTCGCCCGACTCACTGCAGGCTGGAAGCCCGCAGAAACACTCCACAGGCGGGACGCCTGTGCTACCGGACGAACTGCGGCGGCTTAAACGCCTCGGCTTCTCCGACCGCCAGCTCGCCCACCTCACCGGCACCAAAGAAGACACCATCCGCGCCCTGCGGAAGCAGCACGGCATCATCCCCACCTACCGCCTCGTGGACACCTGCGCGGCGGAATTCGAGGCTTACACGCCTTACTATTACTCCACCTACGGCGAGGAGAACGAGACGCGGCCTTCGACGAAGCGCAAAGTCATGATCCTCGGCGGCGGGCCGAACCGGATTGGTCAGGGCATCGAGTTCGACTACTGCTGCGTGCATGCCGCCTTCGCGCTGAAGGAAATGGGCTTCGAGACGATCATGGTCAACTCGAACCCCGAGACGGTGTCCACCGACTACGACACCAGCGACCGGCTCTACTTCGAGCCGCTGACGTTCGAGGACGTGATGAACATTTACGAAAACGAGCAGTGCTGGGGCGTCATCGTGCAGCTCGGCGGCCAGACGCCGTTGAACCTCGCGGCGAAGCTCGAAGAAGCCGGCTGCAACATCATCGGCACCTCGCCGAAGAGCATCGAACTCGCCGAAGACCGCAAGTTCTTCGCCAAGCTCCTCGACGACCTGAAGCTCAATCAGGCCCCCAGCGGCACCGCCGTGACGGAGGATGAAGCCGTGGCCATCGCGCAGCGGATTTCCTATCCGGTGCTCGTGCGCCCCAGCTTCGTGCTCGGCGGCCGCGCCATGCAGATCGTTTACAGCGACGACGAACTCCGCCACTACATGCGCAACGCGGTGCAGGCCTCGCCCGAGCGCCCGGTTTTGGTGGACCGCTTCCTCGAAGACGCCGCCGAAGTGGACGTGGACGTCATTTCCGACGGCGAGACCACCGTGGTCGGCGCCATCATGGAGCACATCGAGCAGGCCGGCGTGCACAGCGGCGACAGCGCCTGCGTCATTCCCGCCTTCGGCCTCAGCGAGCCGATCAAAGAGGAAATCATGCGCGCCGCCAAGGAACTGGCGAAAGCATTGAACGTCATCGGCCTCATGAACATCCAGTTCGCCGTGAAGGACGAAGTGCTCTACGTCATCGAAGTGAACCCGCGCGCCAGCCGCACCGTGCCCTTCGTTTCCAAAGCCATCGGCCGCCCGCTCGCCAAATACGCCGCCAAGATCATGGCCAGCGACGGTCTGAAAAAGCAGGGGCTGACCGACATGAAAACCGAGTCGCTCCAAAGTCTCGGGTTCACCAAAGAAATCGTGCCCACGCACTACAACGTGAAGGAAGCCGTCTTCCCGTTCGCCAAATTCCCAGGCATCGACATCGCGCTGGGCCCGGAGATGAAATCCACCGGCGAAGTCATGGGCATCGATGCCGACCACGCCATGGCCTTTGCCAAGAGCCAAATGGCTGCCGGCAACAGTCTGCCGCTCAAAGGCAAAATCTTCATCAGCGTCACCGACCGCCAGAAAGACCGCGTCGGCGCCATTGCCAAAGAATATCACGACCTCGGCTTCTCGCTCGTCGCCACCGAAGGCACCCGCAAAGCCATCGAAGCCGCCGGCGTCCCCTGCGACCTCGTCCACAAAATCGCCGAAGGCCGCCGCCCCAACATTCTCGACATGATGAAAAACGGCGAGATCGCCATGATCATCAATACCCCGAGCGAAAAGGAAACGCGTAAAGACGAAGTCATCATCCGCTCGACGAGCGTCAGCACCCGCACGCCGATTCAGACGACGCTGCGTGGTGCCCGGGCTGCCGCTCATGCGATTGGGTCACTCCAGAAGAACAAGCTGGAGGTGAAGCCACTGCAGGAGTATCACTCCTAAATCCAATGAGTGCGCCGCCCCGCCAGACTGAACCCGCTTTGCCAGAAGTGGCCGAATCCAATGTGCTGCAGCGCCAGGATTCACCGATTCATTCGTGGTATCGCTTTGTACTTTCCTATCCGCCACACCTCGTGCGGAAGTACGTTGCAGCTTTTGAATTGGGTCCAGGCAGCCTGCTGCTCGATCCATTCTGCGGGACAGGCACGACGCTGGTAGAGGCGAAGAAGCTGGGAATTCCGAGTGTCGGATGCGATGCCCATCCATTCGCGGTACTGGTTTCGCAGGCGAAGACCAATTGGAAACTCAATCCTGGCAAAATCAGGGAAAAGGCGCGGCGCATTGCCGATCTGGCAACGGAGGAAATGGAGCGGTGTGGCCTGCCCTTGGATTCGTTCAGCAGCCGCCTGATGGAAGAGTCGAGCGAGGGTGCCTGGCAGAAGTGGTCTCTTGGAGAAGAGGAATCCAAGGTGCTCCCGACCGGTTTCATGAGTGAGCGTCCAATGGCCCGGCTGCTTATCCTTCGGCATTTCATTGAGCAGGAAAACAAGAGGCAGAGTGACAACTTGGGCGGGTTCTTCAGCATCGCTCTTGCTCACATCATCGCCAATGGTGCCGGCAATTTTGCCTTTGGCCCGGAAATTTACCGGACGCGGGCGAAACACGACTACGATGTCCTGGATCACTTTGCTGGCAGAGTGGCAGCTATGTGTGATGATCTGAATCGAATTGATCGCCGCCTGATTGAAGTTCCGGCAGCGGTTGCGTTGGACGATGCCCGGAAGCTGATATCCGTTCCGGAAGGGGTTTCTGCTGTGATCACCTCGCCGCCATATCCGAATGAGAAGGATTATACCCGCACTACGCGAGTCGAATCGCTGCTTCTTCGGTTCATGTCAGACAGAGTTGGCCTGCGCCAAATTAAGGCTCATTTGCTAAGATCCAACACGCGAAATGTGTTCGTCGCCGACGATGATGGTGACGAGATTTCAGACTTTCGGTCGATTCAACGAGTCTGCCGGCAGATCGAAGAACGCCGGGTCCAACTCAACAAAACCAGCGGCTTCGAAAGGCTCTACCACAAAGTTGTGGCGCACTACTTTGGCGGGATGCGCAAGCACCTGCGCGCACTCAAGCCCCGGCTCAAGCGGCGAGCAAAGCTCGCCTATGTCGTCGGCGACCAACTTTCCTTCCTGATGATCCCCGTGGCGACAGCGACACTGCTTGCCGAGATTGCGGAAGCCGAAGGGTACCGTGTGCTGGGCATTGATCTGTGGCGGGAGCGGGTAGGAACCAAGGTCCGAAATTCACACGATGGCGCTACAACCGTACGGGTCCGGGAAGAAGTCCTGTTGCTTGAGAAGAAATGAAAACCAAGCCCGATAAATTGCAGGCCTACGACAGGGTTGTAGAGGAGCTTTTCTTTACCTACTGGGAGAAAGGGGCCATCGAAGTCGTCTTTACAAAGGATAATCTCATTGATGCCATTGAGCGGGTCGGCCTGCGAATCAAGAATACAGCTGATATCATTTACACTTACCGCAGCCGCCGGAAGTTGCCTGCGAAACTGCTCAAGCTGGGCGACTGGATAATCGCCTCTCGAGGTTCCGGGAAGTATGCATTCGTTCCCACCCTCCAGGGAAGGCTCATAGAGATTCCTTCTGCGCTCAAGATTCATCCGGTCCCCTGGGCTGTACCGGAGATCGTGGCCGCCAATCTCGCGCGCGACGAGCAGGGTCTCCTGACCATAGCAAGATACAACCGGCTACTCGATGTTTTCACCGGCCTCGCATGCTTCCATCTTCAGAGTCATGTGCGGACTCATATCAAGGGCCACGGCCAGGTGGAGATTGACGACCTTTACGTCGGCGTGGACAAAGAGGGCATCGGCTACGTACTTCCAGTGGAAGGCAAGGAGGAAGGTGAGTCACTTGGCAGGGACAAGGCCGTAGCGCTTACCAAATTCGCCCGCTTCAAATTCCCCAACCTTCGCTGCCGGCCCATCGCCATTGCACGCCAGGCAGATGAAGTTTTCGCATGCATCGAATTTGAACCTACGGAATCAGTCGCCAGTGTTGCTGTGCTTGAGATACGGCGCTACAGGCTCGTGAGTGAATCTTGAAGAAACTTAACCACATGGATCCTGCCAACCCGGATGAAGCCGACGACCTCGCCTTCCGCGAGCAGTGCCGCCGGCAGATGGCGCGGCCTCTGGAGTCGCGCATGAAGTATGGGTGGTGCCGGGTGCATCGTCCGGTGCTCGACACTCCTGGTGTGCGCGTGTTCGACAGCATGCACGAATATCGCGAGTGGTGCGCGAAGAACCTCCCGGCGTATCTTGGATTCCAGCCTGCACCCGCCGAATGAACGAGCGGCTCCCATTCAATCCGCTGCAGGCGCAGCAGGTGGCAGAGGCGTTTAACGCTGCGGGAGTGAACTACCTCTTCATCGGCAAGAGCGGCGCCATTCTGCTGGGCTATCCAGGGACGACTCAGGATGTGGATGTTTTCCCGGAGAAATCGGAGGAGAATGGGCAGCGTATCGTCGAGGCACTGCTGGCGCTGGGGTTTGAACTGGATGGAGCGACCCGCGGTGATATTATCCGCGGCAAGGATTTCGTGCAGTTGAAGAACGGTCCCTTCGATCTCGATCTGGTTTTCGCGCCGGATGGGATTGAGAGCTTCTCCGAGGCGAAGTGCCGCGCGGTGCAGGAGGACATTTTTCCAGTGGCCAGCCTCCGCGACATTATTGCCAGCAAGAAAGCCAGTGGTCGCATGAAGGACCGGCTGGATCTGCATTTGCTGGAACTTTTTCTGCTGGAGTATGAGTCCAGGCACGAGTAGCCGCAGTTAAGTTTCCCGCATGCCCGCCCGCCGCACTGCCCTCGCCAAATCCACTCGCCGTTCTTTGACCGGCCCGGTCATCAAAGTCCGCATCACCCTGCTGGAAACGCAGCCGCCGGTATGGCGCGAGGTGGTGCTGCGTTACGATACGCCGCTCGACCGGTTCATGATGATCCTCATGGACACGATGGGCTGGGAGAATTGTCATCTGCATGAATTGACCTGCGGGCGGGAGCGATTCCGCCCAAAAGGGATGATCTCAGGCGACTGGGACGAAGATGTCAGCAATGCCGCGAAAGTTCGCGTGGAGGAGGTGCTGCCGCGAAAGGGCTCGAAGTGCCACTGGACTTACGACTTCGGCGACGGCTGGGAGCATGAGATCAAGCTCGTGGAACGCGACGTGCCGTGGGAGGGCAAACTGCCTGCGTGCACCGACGGCGCGCGGGCTTGTCCGCCGGAGGACTGCGGCGGGATTCCACGGTATTGGAATCTTTGCGAGGCGATGGCGGACCCGAAGCACCCGGAGCGCGACAACTTCATCGATTGGCTCGGCGAGCCGTTCGATCCGGAAGCATTCGACCTTGCCAAATTGAACCGCCGGCTTTGACAGGTGAGTCCCCGCCCTGCCGCATGAACCGACGTCCCCTCCATGATACTCCGGCAACACGTCACGCCTGTGTCGTCCGGCTTCTGGCGCTTTGCGCCTGTCTGATCTTCAGTGCCTGCTCCTCCTTCCAGGACGTCCGCGATGTGGCGGCGGCGCAGAACACGCCCGGCTTTTATCCGAAGGCGCTCTACTACTGCGGCAGTGACGACATGGCGCACTACTTCGAGCAGGAGACGCCGCTGGGTGATCTGACTCCCGCCACAAAGAGTGTCAGGACGTTCATGGTGGACCGCAGAACGCTGACGATTCCGGACGGCGCGGAATTTTCCCGCGAGTCGTTCACCGGCAGGAACGACGACCGGCGCCGGCTGATGGTGATTCACCCGGACAGCCCGCAGGCGCGCCGGGGCTGGGCGGAGTATCCCCTGTACGATCCGGACAAGGCATAGCGCGGGGGCGGAGCGGCGGATTGGGGCGGCAGGAAATCCATTTGCCGCGGCGCGCGGGCCTGACACTGTGCGCGGCCATGGACTACGTCTCCGAATCAGAAGTCGCCGCTGCGGGCAGTCAGCTCGGGCCGCTGCGTGCGGCCATGCAGCAGGTGCTGTTCGGCAAGGAGGAACTCATCGATCTCATGCTTTGCGGCGTGCTGGCGCGCGGGCACATTCTGCTGGAGGGCCTGCCCGGCCTGGGAAAGACGGAGCTGGTGAAGGGTCTGGCCAAAGCGCTGCATCTGGAAACGCGGCGCATTCAGTTCACGCCGGACCTGCTGCCCGGCGACATCACGGGGAATCCCATTCTCCAGGAGACGCCGGGCGGCGGACGGCAGTTCGTGTTCCAGCAGGGGCCGATTTTCACCAACCTGCTGCTGGCCGACGAGATCAATCGCGCCAGTCCCAAAACGCAGTCGGCGCTGCTGGAGGCGATGCAGGAACGGCGCGTCACGGTGATGGGCGGCACGCACACCCTGCCGGAGCCGTTCTTCGTGCTGGCGACGCAAAATCCGGTGGAACTGGAAGGCACCTATCCGCTGCCGGAGGCGCAGGTGGACCGGTTCCTTTTCAAACTCGAAGTCCTGCGCAACGACGCGGCCACGCTGGAGAAGATCGTGCTGCACCGCGAACTCGGCGTGGAGCCGCAGGTGCCGCAGGTGCTGACGCGCGAGGCGCTGCTCGCATTGATGCACATGGTGCGCCGCGTGTTCCTGCCGGACGTGGTGGCAAATTACATCGCGCGGCTGGTGGACGCGACGCATCCGGGCCAGTCGAAAGCGGCGGAGACGGTGAAATACGGCGCCAGTCCGCGCGCCGCTCTGAGTCTGGCCTCGGCGATCAAAGCCCGCGCGCTGATGCACGGGCGCATCAACGGCAGCTTCGAGGATGTGCAGGCACTGGCGCAGCCGGTGCTGGCGCACCGCATCATTCTCGACTACGGCGCGCGCATCGACGGGCGCACGCCGCGCGATGTGGTGGCGGCGCTGCTCAAGGAAGTGCCGCCGCAGGATCTGAAACTCCCCTCCAACATGCGCGATCTCTCCCGCGCCGCCTGACCCATGTCCCTGCATCCCCTTCTCATCTCCCTGCTGCTGGCCGCCGTGCTGCCCGCGGCGGCACAGAAGCGTCATTCGATGATGCTGGAGGAAAAGTCAGGCTCCGTGCTGGAAATCACGGGCGTCTTCAGCCTCGCGCCTCCCACCGGCGCCGCACCGGTGCGCGTCAAGGCCGTCAACAACACCACCGGCGACATGGCGGTGACGCTGCGCACCACCAGTCACGCCGACAACCGCTCCGGCGGCGACCACCAGCTCGAGAGCACGTTCTCCTTCACCGCCGCGGCAGGCAAATCCACCGAGCGGGAGTTCATCGTGCCCCTGTGCAGCGGCGGGAGTCATTCGAGTTACTATTCGCCCGACCTGCACGTCGAAGTGCAGGCCGGAGGCCGGACGGGACATTTCAATTTCGACACTGGCGGCTTTGGAAAGATGCCCTTCACCGCGTTCAGCACTGCGCTGGCCGCCAAGTCCATCGCCGACATCAACTCCGCTGCGACCGGCGGCTCGTCCCACGGTTACGGTCGCGAAAATTTCGCCGCGCTCTACGATCCCGCCACTTTGCCCGCCGACTGGCGCGGCTACTCCGGCCTCGATGTGCTGGCGATCACCTCCGGCGAATGGTCCGGTCTGGAGGCAGCCGTGAAATCCGCGGTGCTGCAATGGACGAAGCTCGGCGGCTCTCTGGTCGTTTACTCCAAAGACGGCTCCCCTTCGCTCAAGGAATCCGGCATTCCGGTGCAGCACAGCGCCGGATTGCTCTTCGGCGGAGATGCCTTTCACCTTGGGATGGGCCGGGTCATCGACCATCTCTGGGGCGGCGGCGAACTGGCAGGCGCCGTGGCGGAGGACTATCGCCTTCCCGGCGGCAAAGGGACTTCCCCTCTGGTCCGCCGCGTGGAGTATTCGCAGGAACTGCGCGCGCGTGAAACCGGAGACACCAGGGGAAATCCTGGCAAGTATTCTCCTACAGTCGAGGCACTGGGCGAAAAGGACTTCGCCGCGTGGCAAGTCGGGCTCATTCTCCTCATCTTCGGCATCGTGGTCGGCCCGGTGAATTTGTTTTACTTCGCCGGCAAAGGCCGGCGGCACCGGCTCTTCTTTACCACCCCGGTCATTTCGCTCGCCGCGGCGGCGCTGCTGCTGCTGGTGATTTTTTTCCAGGACGGCACCGGCGGCAGGGGCCACCGCGCGTCGCTCGTGTATCTCGACAGCGCGGAAAACACGGCCTTCATTCATCAAATGCAAGTCGCACGCACCGGCGTGCTGTTTGGAGGTGCTTTTGAGATCGACGATCCCGCCGTGGTGAACATGGCCGTGCTGCCGGAGTCCCGCTGGACGCGACTCAAATTACAGGAGGAAAGCGGCTCCGGGTATTACGGCTACCGGTCCGGCTCCACGCGCGGAGAACCCCAGCGCTACAGCGTGAGCGACAAGTCATGGAGCGGCGACTACTTTCAAAGCCGCAGCGAGCAGGGACATTTCATCGATACTGTGCAGTCCACCCGCGGACGCCTTGAACTCAAACCCGGAGGCAGTCCGCCGGTCATCACCTCCACCATCGCGGCCGTGCTCGATCGCGTTTGTTATGCGGATGAGGAGGGAAAACACTGGGCCAGCCCGGGACCTGTCACGACCGGCGCGGAAGTGCGGATGGAGCCGGTTTCCCGCGAGCAGTTTGAAGAATGGCGTTCCAGCGTCGCCGCCATGCTGGCGGTCGAAACGCGCGACGCCCTCGCCGTCCGCTCACACGATGCCAAAGGATTCTTCTACGCCGTCTCGTCCGACCCCGCCGCCGGGATGGTGGACACTCTCGACAGCATCACATGGGAAAGCAGCAGGGTGTTCCTCTTCGGTCCCTTGAGATGAATGAAGGAGTAAGAATGAAGGTTGAAGAAACTCATCCTGAACTGTTCACCTGACCTTCGAGCCCCTTCATCATTCTTGCTTCTTCATTCTTAATTCCCTCCATGAGCGCCATCCAGGTCGATAACCTTCACCGCACGTTCGGCCCGCTCAAAGCCGTGGACGGCGTGTCGTTCACCATCGAGCCAGGCAAGGTCGTCGGCTTCGTCGGGGCCAACGGCGCGGGCAAGACCACCACCATGCGCATCCTCGCCACGCTGGACTATCCCACCGCGGGCAAGGCCAGCATCCTCGGGCAGAATGTCGTGCTCTATCCGGGCGAAGTGCGCCGCATGCTCGGCTGGGTGCCTGACAGTTTCGGCACTTACGAAAACATGAGCGTGCTGGAGTATCTCGACTTCTACGCCCGCGCGCTCAACTTCCGCGGACAGGAACGCGTGAACCGCATTCAGGACGTGATGGAATTCACCGACCTCACGCCGCTGAGCGACCGGCTCATCAACAAGCTCTCCAAAGGTCAGGGTCAGCGCCTCTGCCTCGGCCGCGCGCTGATTCACGATCCGCAGGTGCTCATCATGGACGAGCCCGCCGCCGGTCTCGACCCGCGGGCGCGCGTGGAACTGAAGCGCCTCATCCGCATCCTCGCGGAGGAGGGAAAGACGATCCTCATTTCGTCGCACATCCTCAGCGAACTCGGCGAGATGTGCGACACCCTGCTCTTCATCGACAAGGGCCGCATCATTCACCACGACACCGCCGAAAGTCTGCGCCGCGCCGATCAAACCTTCACGCTGGTGGACGTGCAGGTGCACGGCGAGCCGCAGAAGCTCATCGAATGGGCGCTCACCGCGCCGCATGTGAAGCTGGAGGATGAACGCAAAGCCGGCGCGCGTCTGCGCATCGACAGCATCGAACCTGAAATCATCGCCGGCGTGCTCCGGCGCATGGTCAGCGAAGGAATCCAGGTGATCGAATTCCACCGCGAGCAGCGAAACCTGGAGGACGCCTTCATCGACATCCTCGGGAAACTGGAGAATGGAACCCCGCCGCCGCTCCCGCCAAATCCCACAGGCCCGCCGCCACTGGCGAAAAGCTAGTCCTTTCGTCCGCCCTGCGACGCGGTTGCTTCAAGAACCGGTTCCGGATCCCGGCCTATCTTCGCACAAAGTTCGCGGAACACCTGCTCCCGCTTCGTCCGGTCGCAGGTGCGGAATCGCAGGAAGAACGGCCGCTGGCTCCACTCGAAGGGCGAGTCGGCTTTGCCATGTATGAACAGCAGCAGGGCCGCCATGTGCACGGCATTTTCTCCCGACCGCTGCACCGCGCACCGCAGTAAAGCCTCCACCACCGGAGGCGGGTGATATTCCGCGGCGAAGTCATAGGCCTGAGTCAGTCCGCCGAAGATTTCCGCCTGCTCCAGCGCGCTGATCAGAGTTTCCGCGCGCTCGGATTCACTGACAACATGAGGCGCCATGCGCAGCACAGCCATGGAGACCTCATGATTTTCGCTGCGCAGTGCCTCGCGCAGCTGCTTCCTTGCCCGGGGAGTATCCAGCGCGGCCAGCGCCTCCACGTCGCGCCAGTCGCGCGCCGGCCCTGACACAAGCAGGTCTTCGATTTGAGCAGCCTCCTCCGGCGTGCAGGTCTTGAGAATGTCGAGATCGTAGCCCGTGCCGTCGTGCCAGCGTTCGTAATTCATCACCATGCTGGAGCGGAACCGGTCCACGGCCGTCGCCGGAGGCCGCGGCGCCTGCGGCTCGCTGATTTCCCGCCGCGGGACGGCTGGGGCCGGGGCGGGCGTGTCGATAAGTGCCGCCAGACTCGCGGCGTGCCGCGCGTCGAGTTCGGCGCGGATGGCATCCATATCCGGATTGGGCATGGGCGGTGCCGGAGGTTCCAGTACGAAAAAATGACGTTGGGCATCGGTGATTTCGCCGAGGTAACTGGAATTGTTCCTTTCGTAAAAATCGAGGCCGCCGCCGGATTCGCGCGGACGCGACAACAGCGGCTGCGTCAGTTTCACGGACAGGCCCACCGGTGCAGCGGGGAATCCGGATTCGATGGCGGCAATGCAGTTCCCGGCGGCCAGTTCCGCCTCCACCAGTTCCCGCAACACCGCGGGAAATGATGCCAGCTGAACGGCGATTTCTCGGCATAAGTCCATGATATTGTCAGGCGCCTGACGGCTCCGGTTCGATGCGCTCCACACGGAATCGATAGGCGGCATTTTCCGCCGGCCATGGATGACCGGGCCGGCCTCGCGGCCCCCATTCGCTCCATTCCTCGTACTTGGTTCCGGGCCGGGCGGGCAGGGGAACGATGAACCCGGCGAGACTTTTTCCGTCGCGGTGGAGACTGATGCAGCGCCAACCGCGCCGGGTGAAAAGGAAAACGGACGCGGGAACGATCCAGCGGCCGTCCTCGCAGCGGATATGCGGCATGTCCACGGTGCCCGTTTTACTGCTCCGCTGCACGCGTCGTACCACACTGGACAATGTGAATGACAGCGCACTCTCACTTGCGCACGGGTGCGTGGTTTCCTCCGCCGCAAGGCGCACCTCCACATGGAGCATGAGTTGGCGTCCGCCAATGACGGGAGGAATGTGTGCGAGACTGCGGCAGACGAGCAAAGCCAGCGCCGCAAGCGTCAGGATTGCCAGCCACGAGGCGCCCAGCGCCTTGAAGAAGCCCGGATCCGCAGCGTGCCCGACCACACGTGAAACGATTAAACCGATAATGAATGCGGCGGCCCCGCCCATGAGAGCCACCCCGATCACCATGTAACCGGAAGCGCCCTCGAAACTGGAAACGCGAAACCACCGCGTGCCCAGTGAAGCGATCCAGCCGGCACTAACCAGACCGAGTGCTCCGGTGAGCAACGCGATGAATAATGCGGTCAGCCAGCCCATAACGGCATGGGTTCAGGCCGGCCATGCAAACCGCACCGACTGCAGCGCATCCGGTGAGTGGTCGAACTTGCGCAACTGGAGCATCATTTCGATTTCCGAAGGCCGTCCGCCCTGCACATGGACCCGAAACTGCACCATGCGCGGGTCGCCTTCACCGGGCTCGATGCTGAAGCCCCAGGGAAACCATTCCTTGCCCTGGGCCCCTGCGGCGCGGGTCTGGAGCCGCATGGCCTCCGGCTCAAATACCGCTCCCGCCGTATTCAGACCGCGGATTCCCACTCGCCATTCGCCGCTGCTGTCGGTTTCCTTGTAGGCCACGAAGGCGTAGTCGCCGTTCAGGACGGCGTCATAGCCTTCGATGTAGCCGAGTGTTTGGTATTGAAAACTGGAATCGCCGGCGGGGGCTTCGATGAGCGGTTTGGACATGGTGGAGTGGCTGGTGTTTGCATACCAGTGGAGCCGGCTTCCCCGGAACGAAATAGGACTTAAGACCCGGGTTTTGCCGGCGGACGGACGGACGGCCGTCTCAAAGCTGCCGCACCAGTTCCAAAGCATCACGCAGGCGCTGTTGTGGCGGCGACTTCTCTCTCAGCCGCGGGAACTTGCCACCGATCAGAATGTAGTCGCCCTTCCGCTGGAGCATGAGCTTGTGGTCTTTGATTTCCACGCTGCTGCAGCCGGCGCGGTGCGCTTGAAGTTTGAGTTCCATGCAGCGCAGCAGCGTGTCCACTTCGTCCGGCGGACGGCCGAAGCGGTCGCGCCAGTTTTTGATGAGGTCCTGAAGATCTTTGAGGCTCATCAGTTCGGCGAGCTGGCGGTAGGCGGGGATGCGCTGGTTCGGTTCGGTGATGTAGCTTTCAGGAATGAAGGCCGCGATCTTTTCCCCGCCGGACTTCTGAAACTCCGCCTCGCTGAAGGCGACAAAATCAATGCTCATGGCGACCTCCACCCGGCCGGGAGCGCGCCTGCCCTGCAGTTTGGCGACGCTGGCTTTGAGCATCTGGCAGTAAAGCTCGAAACCCACGGCAACGATGTGACCGCTTTGCTGCGTGCCCAGCAGATTGCCGGCACCGCGGATTTCGAGGTCGCGCATGGCGATTTTGAATCCGCTGCCGAGGGCGGTGTACTGCTTCATGGCATTGATGCGCTTGCGAGCGTCACCGGTGGTCATCTCGCTGCGCGGGATCATCAGATAGGCATAAGCCTTGTGCCCGGCGCGCCCCACGCGTCCGCGCAGCTGGTAGAGGTCGGCCAGGCCGAAGCGGTCGGCGCGGTCGATGATGATCGTATTCGCATTCGGAATGTCGATGCCGCTCTCGATGATGGTGGTGCAGACGAGAATGTCCGTGTGACCGGCGACGAACCGTTCCATCACCTCCTCCAGTTGTCCCTCCTCCATCTGGCCGTGGCCGGCTTCAATGCGCGTGCCGGGCGGGCTCAGATTCGCGATTTTGTCCACCATGCGTTCGATGCTGCCCACGCGATTGTGCAGAAAAAAGACCTGACCCTTGCGTTTCAATTCCCGCTCGACGGCCTTTTTGATGACGCGTTCGTCATAGCCGCAGATGACGGTTTCCACGGGCGTGCGGTTCGACGGGGGCGTATCGATGGTGCTCATGTCGCGCACGCCCATGAGGGCCATGTAGAGCGTGCGGGGAATCGGGGTCGCGCTGAGTGTCAGGACATCCACGCTCTGGAACAGCTCTTTGAATTTCTCCTTATGCTTCACGCCGAACCGCTGCTCCTCGTCCACCACGGCGAGGCCGAGATCCTTGAAGACGACGTCTTTGGAAATGAGCCGGTGCGTGCCGACGAGAATGTCCACGTCGCCGTTGGCAAGATCGGTCAGAACCTTGCGCGCCTCCGCGGCGGTGCGGAAACGGTTGAGCACGTCCACGCGCACCGGGTAGTCGGACATGCGCTCGCGGAAGTTGTGATAGTGCTGCTGGCTGAGCACCGTCGTCGGGGCAAGGACCGCGACCTGCTTGCCTGACATCACCGCTTTGAAGGCGGCTCGAATGGCGACCTCGGTTTTGCCGAAGCCCACGTCGCCGCAGATGAGCCGGTCCATGGCGCGGCCGGTCTCCATGTCGCGCTTCGTTTCCTCGATCGCTTTGAGCTGGTCCGCCGTCTCCTTGTAGAGGAACGAGTGCTCGAACTCACCCTGCCATTTGTTGTCCGGCGGATGCGCGAAGCCGCTGGCCGTTTGCCGGCGGGCCTGCATCTCCAGCAGTTTCTCCGCATACTCGAAGATGCTGCGTTCGGCCTTCGCTTTGTTCTTTTTCCACCCGTCGCCGCCGAGCCGGCTGAGCTCCGGCACCCGTTTGCCCAGCCCGACGTATTTGGAAATGAGCCAAGCCTGCGGCAGCGGCACGTAGAGTTTAGCCTGCCCGGCATATTCAATCACGACGACGTCCTCTTCGTTTCCCTGGCCGTCATCGCGGCGAATCAGCCCGCCGAATTTTCCGATGCCGTATTCCTGGTGCACCACGAAATCGCCGTGCTGCACGTCGGAAAGATCGAGCGGCGCGCGCCGGGCCCGCGAGCGCCGCTGCGCGGTGATGAGCCGCCGGGCGCGGGCGTGCTGGTAGCGGCCGAAGAGTTCGGCGTCGCTCAGCACGGCGATTTTCGCCGCGGGCACCGTGAAGCCGCGCGTCACCTGACCGATCTGTGTTTCGAGGAATCCCTCATCGAGAGCTTCGTTCTGAATGAGTTCGTGAAACCGCTCGATTTCGCCCTCGTTGTTGAAGAACATGCAGACGCGCCATCCGTCCGCATGCCAGCGGCGGAGCTGGTCCACAAACTCCGCGCGCCGCTGCTCTTGGAGCACAAAGTCGCCGGCTTCGAAGGAACCGACCGGCTCGCCGTGGCAGGCAGTATCGAAGTTCTCTTCGCCCTCGTCGTCGCCGGGCGCGGTGCCGCCGGTGATCCAGACATCCGCGCGCGGGCAGCTTTCCAGTTCCACCGCGATGACGAGATCGCCTTTGCCGATACATTCGCTCAGCGCGCAAACTTCCACATCCACGTCTCCGGAGTTGAGCAGAATCGCGCCCTCCGGTACGCGGCCGACGCTGACCTGCGTGTCGGGATCGTATTGCCGGATGCTCTCCACTTCCCTGTCGAACAGCTCGATGCGCAGCGGCAGTTCCGTCTGCCAGGGATAGACATCGAAAATGCCGCCGCGCACCGCGAACTGCCCGCGCTCGGCCGCCTGCGGCACGCGCTCGTAGCCGGCGCCTTCCAGTTCCGCCGTGATCTTTTCCAAATCGAGCGACTCGCCCGCACTTACACTGATCACCGACCTCGCCAGCGCCTGCGGACGCGGCACCATTTCGTCGAGCGACGACACATTCACCACCAGCACCTCCGTTTTCTCCGGCAGAAGCGTCAGGCCGCGCAAAATGGCGAGACGCTCCGCCTGCGACTCCTCGTCCGGCACCGCGTCGGCGATCTGCAGTTCCTCGCGCTCAGGAAAAAACAGCGTCGCGCCCCACCACGTGCCGAGGTCATGCGACAGCGCCTCCTGCGCGCGCAGATCGTGCGCCAGCACCCAAACGCGCCGCGGCTGTGTCAAAGAATGCAGCACCGCGCCCACCGCAAACGACTGCGCCGCCTCGTCCACATGCTCCAGAGCGACGGGCTGCTTCCGCTTTTTCGACAGCCCCGCCAGCCGCCGCGCCCACAGCTTCGACTGCGCCGCCGCCTGACAAAGCACGGCCCCCGCCGCCGCGGCACTGCGGGGCGTTGTGGGAGACTTGAATTCGGGGCGCAGAACGCCGGTCATCATGGAGAATGCCCCCCTGGTGCAGTTGGCTCGCACCTGCAAGGCCGGCGCTCAGATGCACCTCCTGTTACAGTGCTTATGACTGCTCGTCGTCAGTGGTTTTGGAGAATCCGGCATGTCCACTATATCGATGAGCGAGATTCGGCGCTCTGCGGGGCCGCTCTGCATTTTGCCGGGCACTCTCCGTCTCACGTTCCCACTCTGCACGCCGGTCGCGCTCCCGGAGCGCGGCATGCACAAACCAGTGTATCGCGAATTGTCCTGTGAGAAGCGCAAGTACTCCAAGTCTCGACCCGTTTGATGCCAGCGTCCCCGACGCAACGAGCGCGAAACACAGCCAACTCAGCACGGACCATTTTTGATCCCAGTCGGTCCAGGAAACAATGAGCGCGCCTCCCGCAGCAATTAGCCATGCAATCATCATCAACCCCTCCTCCAAGCCCCGGTCCCATGGAAGTCGAGGTCCCCACGTCCCGTTGGCTGCTGCACCGCTGTATATAACTGTCACTAGAATGCAGGCGCCAATAAGCACTACCCCAAGCAGTACCCTGGCAAATGCTGTGAGGACGCCCTCCGTCACTGCCTGCTGCCGGCTCATGAGGGACGATGCCGGCCGTCCCAGCCGTCCGAGGAACGTGAGGATTGCTTCTCCGATGCGTGCAGATAACAGCAGGCGTTCGTCCCCACACTGCGCCTCCTGCTCTGCGCGGGAGAGTGTTCGCTCTGAGATATCCGGTGAGGGCTCAGCCATGACTTCCCTTACAGGCAGTCTAAATAACCGCAACCCGGTCCAATTCCTCTACTCTCCGCCGGGCAGCTACATTCACTTTCGGGCAGGTTTCACCGCACCACCATCTGCGTGAACGGCCACACATACGCCTGCAGCGTCACCAGCAGCGCCACGAGCACAGCCAGCGCAATGCTGTGCCAGAAGACGCGGCGGAGGATTTGCCCCTCCATGCCATAACAGTCGGCGGCGGTGCTGGCGACGACGATGCTCTGGGCATCGATCATTTTGCCCATGACGCCGCCGGTGCTGTTGGCGGCGCACATCAGCGTGCTGCTGACACCGGTCTGCTCTGCCGTAATTCTTTGCAGGCTGCCGAACAGGACGTTGCTGGCGGTGTCACTGCCGGTGAGGGCCACGCCGAGCCAGCCGAGCAGGGTGCCGAAGAATGGATAGAGCACACCCGTGCCCGCGAGCGCGAGCCCCATGGTCGCGTCGGCTCCGCAGTATTTGGTGAGGTGACCCAGCGCGAGCATGGCGGCGATGGTGAGGAGCGACCAGCGCGCGCGGTGCAGGGTGTGCAGATAGACCGCGCCCAATTCCCGCAGCGGAAATCGCAGCCACAACGCGGTGATCAGGGCGGCGAGCAGAATGCCGGTGCCGGTGGCGCTGTGCACATTGAGGGAAAGCACCGCCTTCTCCGGCACCGCGGGCTCCTCCGCAGTAGGAGCGGGTGCCACCGGCTCGCTGCGATACACCAACCCGTGCAGCGCCGGCACAGGCGCCTCCGGCTTCCACAGATCCTCCAGCGGTTTCTTCAATGATCCCAGCGCGGCGAGCACCACGGCCAGCAGCACCCAGGGGGTCCATGCGCGGCGCTGCTCGGCGGCAGTGGGTGCAGCTTCTGTCAGAGCGGGCGCTTTTACCTCCCCGCGGGGCTGCCAGCCGTCGTGCGGCCGCCACTTTTTCAACAGCACGACCAGCGCCCCCATGCTCACCAGGCTGGATACGATGTCCACGAGCCAGGGACCGTGGAAATTGCTCACCAGAAATTGCGGCACGGCGAATCCGATGCCTGCCGTGAGCGCCGCGGGCCACACGCCGAGCATGCCGTGCCAGCCGGCGAAGGCCCACACCACCCAGAACGGCACCAGCACGGAGAAGAACGGCAACTGCCGGCCTGCCATCGCCGAGAGTTCCAGGAGGTCCAGCCCTGACACCTGCGCCAGCGCGATGAGCGGCGTGCCCAGAGAGCCGTAGGCCACCGGCGCGGTGTTTGCTATCAAAGAAAGACAGCACGCCTGGAGCGGCCGGAAACCGAGCCGGATCATGATCGCCGCCGTCACCGCCACCGGCGTGCCGAATCCCGCGGCGCCCTCAAAGAACGCGCCGAAACTGAAGGCGATAAGGATCACCTGCACCCGCGGGTCCGGCGCGATGCCCGCGAGGCTTTTCTGCAATACTTCAAACAGCCCGCGCCGCACCGTCAGCTCGTAGAGAAAGAGCAGGTTCACGATGAGCCAGCCGATCGGAAACAATCCATAGGCCGCGCCGTAACCCGCCGCGCCGGCCACCATGCTCAGCGGCATTTGATAGACCAGGAGCGCCACCAGGACTGCCACCAGCAGCCCGGCCAGCGCGGCCATGTGGATGCGGAGTTTCCCCAGCGCGATCGCGCCGAGCAGCACCACCACCGGAAGTGCGGCGATGATGGTGGAAAGCACGGCGTTGCCGAGCGGATTGTAGTTCTGAGTCCATGTCATCGCTGCGCATCACAGCGGGAGCGGTGGCGTCTGGCAAATAAAAACGCGGACTTGCCCGCGGAGTCCCGGCGCGTCACATATATGTCATGACCGCCACCCGCCACCGTTTCACCGTCAGCGACTACTATCGCATGGGCGAAGCCGGCTGCTTCGCGCCGGATCAGCGCGTCGAACTTCTGGAGGGGGAGATCGTAGATATGATGCCCATCGGCCCTTACCACTCGGGAGCAGTCAACTGGCTCGCGGATCACCTCAACGCCATCCATCGCGGGCGCTGGATGGTCACCAATCAGAATCCCGTCCGCCTCAGCAAAACCTCCGAGCCGCAGCCTGATATCGTTCTCGTGAAGCGGGATCCCGACTACTACCGCAAGCGCCACCCGCAGCCCGATGATGTGCTGCTGCTCATTGAAGTCGCCGAATCCTCGCTCGACTACGACCGCGGGGAGAAGCTCGCGGCCTACGGCAAGGCGGGCATCGAGGACTACTGGGTGGTCAATCTGGTGGACGGCTGCGTGGAGGTATATCGCGAGCCGCACTACACCGGCTATACCTCCTGCACCACGCTGCGCCCGGGGGACACGGCCATCCCGGCGGCATTCCCTGACGTGCAGATTGATGTCGCGGCGCTGCTGCAGAAGTAAGAGAGAACAGTTTGCCCCTGCGCGTACCTGTCATTCAGGCCGCGTGACGCCGCAGCAGCCGGAAAAGTTCCTTGCCCTCCCGCCCGGCGTAACTCACGGACGGGACAGCGGACTCCAGCAGCGTGAAGTACGGCTCGAAACGGCGGTCGAGTTCACCGATTTCAGAGCGGAAGGGCGGGCCCTGCTCCTGGTCTTCGCCAGGATCCCACGGATTCAGATAGAACACGGCGAGCAGGTGGCCGCCGGGTTTCAGCGCGGCGGCCACGGCGGAGACGTAGTCGTCGCGCAGTTCGCGGGGAATGGCGCAGAAGCAGGTGTGTTCGAAGACCCAGTCGAACTGCCCGCGGCCCTCTCCGCGGCACCATTGGAAAAGATCGCCGAGCACGACGCGTACATTGGTCAGGCCCGCGGTGCGTTCCTGCGCCGCGGCAACACCGCCGGGTGCGATGTCGAGCCCGGTCACTTCCTCCGCGCCGCTGGCCGCCAGGGGAACGAGATCGTTTCCGTGCCCGCAGCCGGGCACGAGCACGCGCCCGGAAAGCCGGCGCGTTTCCAGCCATTGCACCAGTGCGGGTGCCGGGCCTCCGCGGTTCCACGGAGTTTCGCCGGATTCGTAATGAGACTGCCAGTCGGTCATTTTGTTCGGGAGTTAGAGCCTGCGCAGTCCGTCCTCGGTCATGGCGCACGGGATGGCTTCGTCGATTTCATCGATGCGCCGCATCGTTTCGTCGTCGAGGATCAAGTCCCGCGCGGCGAGGCTTTCCTCCAGCTGCGCCACACTCGTCGCGCCGATAATGGTGGAAGCGACGAAATCGTGCTGCCGGCTCCATGCGACAGAGAGCGCGGTGACCGTGATGCCGAGGTCGCGCGAGATGACCTGGAGGCGCGCGGTGGTTTCCAGCGTGCGTTCATTCACAAACCGTCGCGCCATACGCTGCTGGCGCGGGCCGCCGGATTTCAGATAGTCGGAAAATCGCGCGCCGCCCGGCAGCGC
The DNA here is from genome assembly GCA_964523105.1 of uncultured Akkermansia sp. Taxonomy (GTDB): domain Bacteria; phylum Verrucomicrobiota; class Verrucomicrobiia; order Verrucomicrobiales; family V1-33; genus V1-33. The sequence continues at coordinate 42,869 of CAZFZN010000004.1, read as the reverse complement.
GCCATCGTTGTACTTTCCGGTGAGCACGCCGCCGCCGAGCGGGGAATAAGGCAGCAGGGAGACACCCTCCATTCGGCAGACCTGCGCGAGTTCGCTCTCACAGCGGCGGTTGATGAGCGAGAAGTTGTTCTGCACGGAATCGAAGCGCGCGAGGCCGTGCTTCTCCGAAGCGCGCAGGCTGTTCATGACGCCCCAGCAGGTCTCGTTGCTGCAGCCAATGGCGCGGACTTTGCCGGCCTTCACCAGTTCGGTCAGGGCTTCGAGCGTGTCTTCGGCGCGCATCCCGTGATCGGGCCAGTGCGTTTGATAGAGGTCAATGTAATCCGTCTGCAGCCGGCGCAGGCTGTCGTCGCAGGCGCGGTGAATCTGCCGCCGGTCGAGCGCGGTGAATCCGTGCCGCACCGGTGGACGGAACCATCCGTGTCCCGGGCCGATGACTTTGGTGGCGATGATGACCTGGTCGCGGTTCCGCCGCGCCTGCAGCCAGCGGCCCATGATTTCCTCGGTGATGCCCACCGTTTCCGCCGCCGGGGGCACCGGATAAACCTCAGCCGTGTCCATGAAATCGATGCCCGCCTCCACCGCGCGATCCATGATGGCAAAAGAAACCGCTTCATCCGCCTGCAGCCCGAACGTCATGGTGCCGAGACAGATGTCCGTGACGACGATGCCGCTTTTGCCGAGTCTTCTTCGTTGCATGGGCGAGGGATAGAAGCACCGGGGCCGCGGTCAAGCCTGCCGTGCAGCAGATGGCGGGGCGGCGGAAAACTGCTGCGTGCGCGGAATTGACCGGACATTGCCCCCCGGGTAAGAGCAGGCGCATGTCGCCTCCCGTTTCCGAAACCAGCGCGCCGGATTGCTCTGCCATTACTCCGCGCCGTTCGCGGCTCAAGTTTCTCAACCGCTCCGCGTGGTTATTGCTGCTCGCCGGGGCCGTTTACTACTTTTACTTCTGCGAGGGCTGGCGCGATGTGACTGTGGGGCGAAAACATCGAAAAGCCAATGACCTGTTCACAGAGGTCGAGGGGATTACGGAAGTGCGCATCCAGCTTCTCGCTACCGGACCAGCGAAGGAACGGGCCGGAGAACCCGACACCGTTACTTTGACCGGCTATGATGTCGGTGACTTTCTGGGGATCTGGCGATATCAGCATCCCTCTGAACTGATGAGCGCCTTCTGTCACGAGCCTGCTTATCGCATTCAACTCTACCGCGGCAGCCGGATGGTGGCCGAAACCTGGATGTGCTGGATGTGCAGCAATTTCAGTTTGGAAGTATGGCCCTCGGGAGAGACTGTCCTCTATGGATTCGATGCCAAAGGAAAGTCCGGCCAAAGGCTGCTCGAATTCTGTGACAATCTCCTGCCCTACTGGCGCGAACTTCCATCCCCTGCGGAATCTCCCTCCCATGATGGGCAGAATAAGCAGACGGAATGAGTCACCGCGTGGCGCCACCGGATCTGGAAGTGCCCTCGCGATCGCCCCGCTGACTGCGCACTCCGGGCATTTTGATGGCAGGGAGCACAGGGTCGGCGGCCTGCGGCGTTGGAATCGAGGCAGGCTGGAAGCACTGCGCAACGGCAGCCATGATGGACTGCGTTACGCTGGCGGGACGCTCACCCCGGACTCGATTCGACGCAGGTGAACCGACCCGCGCTGCCGTTCAAAACTTGCTCCCAATCCGGGCTCCGGTCACGAGGAGGCGTCTGATGTGAGGGGCGCCCTCGTAGCCGCGTTCGATCAGGCCGGTGACCACCGCGATGCGGGTGGCGTCGGGATTCGGGATGTAGCCGAGGACTCCGGCAGCGAGGGGGTAATACTTCGGCCAGGATTTATCGAGGATCACTTTGGTGGCGGAGCCGTCTTTGGTCAGGGAAATCTTCAGCCGGCTGATGCCGCGGTAGCCGAAATCCGGCTGCTGTTCGCGCGTCGCCTCCGCTGAAACTTCATAGGTTTCATTGCGGCGCTGCTGGTCGGGCAGGGCGGGGAACGGGCGCAGTTCCACCGTGCTTCGAGTCACGCCCTGATCGTGGCAGATCGCCTCGATCTCCGCACCGTGCGCCGTCCAAAAAGCGTCCACTCCTTCCCCCTGAGGCACGAAGCTGAAGGTTTTCGTAAAGACGACCTCGTCACTCACAAGATCGGTCACCGACACCATCCAGTCCCTCTCATCTGCGGCCTCGTGAGGCTGCGCGACGAGCAGGGCGAGGCGGGTACCATCCTTTGCCCAGCCGAGCGGATAGACTTCCGGATCGAGCACGGACTTTTCCGCGAAGACCCGGAGAACGACAGGAGCGGGACCCGCCGAAACCACCTCTGCGGCCCAGACTGCGAACAGGAAAAGACAAACGGCGGCTTTCATCCGGGCCGATTACGTGGCGCGGCCCGGCCTGTCAATTGGGCGGCTTACCCGCAGGCCGGGCGATGTGCCCTGTTGGTCTCCGTGATTCCACGTCAGGCGCCGCTCCAAAGGCCTTCGATGGATTGAGGAATGGGCCGCAGATTCCCGTCGTCACTGCCGGCCCACGCGAGGATGGCGGCGAAGAAGGAGGCGGCTTCCACGATGCGCTCTCCTTCCATCCAGACCGGCAGGATCCTGACCTCGAATGTGAGTTTCCCGGGCGGGGCGTGGACGAGATTGAACAGGTTGAAGTCGCAATACTTGGTCAAGTCCAGCGGACGGAGCCGTTCTCTCGCCTCCTCCCATCCGAGCCGGGCAAATTCATCCGAGGCGACGACGTCAAAAAGCTCGGCCGGCCAGGCTCCGAGGCGCCGGCACCGGGGATTCGTGCCGGCGAGTTCTTTGATGGCTTCCCCGTGGCGTCCGAGAAACCTGACCAGATTGGCGACCGTGGAGGCTTTGCAGAGCGGGGCGCCGTCGAAGTGCAGGTGAATGGCTCCCTCCGCCGGAATGGTGAAACCCAGTTCCCGCGCCGGCTGGAGCAGGGCTTCCAGAACCGCGGCATGGTTTTCTGAAATCGGCGCCGTGACCAGTTCACAGGGGCGCTCCCGCTCCCCGGGCAGCGGCGCGGCGATGGCGATCGGCGCATCGCATTCATCCGCCACCCGGATCATGCCGCCCTGACCCCTTTTCGGACTCGTGCCAAAGAGACTGGCCAGGGGGTCGAGCACCGATTCGAGCGGCGCGTGCGCATCGGTCCGGCGCATCACGAGCCTCAGCAGGCGGCCGTCGTCACTGACAATCCGGTACCAGCCGGGCTTCGGCGGCTGCTGGGGATCGAGCTCGGTCTGCAGGGTGAGGTCATCGACGCACTGCGCGATGAGCGCGCCGCTCGCGTCTTCGACCGCGAACCCGAGTGTTAGGTTTTCAAAGACCGGAGTGTTCGGGACCTTGCTGGGTTCTCCCTGCGGGTGAAAGAAGCGGCGGACGCGGGCTCCGAATCTGCGGGCGATAGCGTGCGCCAAATCCTCGCGACTCCTGCCAGCCGGCGCGAGCAGTTCGATTTCCACCCCGATTTTGCCGGGCGGGACCCGGGGGAAACTGACAGCGAACGGCGCGCGGCTCATCCGCTCACCCTGGCAGATGCGAGCGCGTTCCTGATCCGCTGGTCCTGACCTTCCATCAGAAACCGCGCCATCTTCATTTTGGAATTCGCCGGTCCCCCGCCCCAGTACCTGCCGAGCATCTCCGCATCCGAGAACGTGTAGCCGCCATCGGTATAGCTCACCGGCCACTGGGTGGAAGGCTTGCGCAGGGTGGCCGTCCTCGCGTCCTGCAAATTGGCGGCGCCGTCCTGCGAACCGAACCGGAGAATCTTGCGGCCCATGCGCAGCTTGGCGGCTGAGGGCGACGGCTCGCCCCAGAAATCCGCGAGGACCTTGGCGTCGATGTAATTATAGCCCGCCGCGAAATACCGGTTGTAGGCCTCGGCATCGGAGAACCCCGCCGCGTTCGGGCCGGCGGGAGACGACACCGCCGGAACTCCCGGACTCAGTGCAGCCCCCGTCGCAGCGCCTGCAGAGGCAGTGCCCGTGTCCCCGGTGAGGCCCACACACCCGCACAGCGCCAGCGAGACGGCGGCGGTGGCGGCGACTGGGGCAACGGGGCGGCTGCCCGGTTCAGGATGAGTGTGGTGCGGCGTTTCCATGGCAGAATCAGTTAGCTACGATTCTTCGCAATCGCGGGGACCGGGTCAAGAAAAATTCTCCCGCTGCCCGGGTCTATTGCTTCTCCCGCCAAACGGGAAATACGCCGCCTGCCGCGCTTCTGCACGAGCTGCGGAGAGGGGAGCCCCGCAAGCTCCCGGTCGAATGCGACTCCCCGAACTCCCCATAAGCCCCCGACGTGCAAGTTCCTGCGCATCCTCACAAGCTCCAGGCTGCATGCCGCGGAAGTAACATGCAGGACCCGATGATGGCGTCATCGTCTCGCGACTATGGGGTCATAGACGCCCGTTATGAACCCGCTTTCAGGTAATTTAGGCACCCTTTGGCAGACTTTGACCCCTTTCTTGCCCCTATTTATGGCAATTCCCCCGTCCTCTGACCTGTGACCTCTGACCTCTGACCTCTGACCTGTGACCTCTGACCTGTGACCTCTGACCTCTGACCTCTGACCTGTGACCTCTGACATCTGACCTCTGACCTCTGTCCTCCGTCCTCCGTCCTCCGTCCTCCGTCCTCCGTCCTCCGTCCTCCGTCCTCTGACCTCTGTCCTCTGTCCTCTGTCCTCTGTCCTCCGTCCTCTGTCCTCCGTCCTCTGTCCTCTGTCCTCTGTCCTCTGTCCTCCGTCCTCCGCCCTCCGTCCTCCCCTCACACCGGAACCCCGATCCCCTCCGATACATCCTCGCCTGGCTCCCCCCCACACTGTGCCGCGCCCCTCACGGACAGCTTCTACATTGCCAGTGCCGGCCAGACTGGAAATTCTGCGCCACTCATCTCTACCTCCCCAACCGTAAATACGGCCCCGCCCCGGCATGCACACTGTCGACCAGGCCTTTTGCATAACTGTCCGGGCGGACACAGAATAATACAGCTCTGCAATAAATTCCACCCAGCGTTTCGTACAACCTTACCACAAATACTATCTATGAAGAAAGCTGCAATTCTGTTTACCGCCCACGCGCTCTTTCTCGCTACCATGATTCCCCTGTCCGGACAGGGCCTTGTTGTTTCGAGCCTTGAGCAATACAATTTCCAAATAGCTGACAACCAGATAACCCTGAGAAGCTACGACGGCTTCGATGAAATCGACGGCTTTGAGAATGTCACGGGCTTGGCGCTTTCGATCAACGGCGGCGCGCCGGAAAACATCCCATTCGATTCTTTTTACGGAGCCTTCAAGCGAGCGGACAACTACGAAACACTGCAAGAAATGCTTGCGGAGCGCCCCACTGACGCGACCTACACCCACCACCTGACTGGTAACCCCAGTGGTTCGGTCAGCATCACCGCACCCGATGTATCCTACGCGAACGGCATCCCGGTCAACCCCGTCTTCACGATCACAGGAGCGAGCGGCATCTGGGGGCGCGGACCCGACGGAATCGGTCGATTCTACTTCGATCCCGACAGCACGAACAGTTTCATAGTGTCGATGAATGCCTACTCGGTCAACACGCAAGGAGCGCACTACGCCTCTGCGGTATTTGTGGCAGACATCTCGAGCGGATTCAACAAGATCGATGAGTATTCCTCCGATCTCATCATAGCTGGTGAGACTGCTCCAGTGCCGGCGAACCTCACACTCACCTTCACCAAGGGCTTGCCACTCGACGCTGGTGACGATGACCCAACCACATTTGGCTTCTCTGCAGGATCGCAGTTTGAACTGGAGGGAGAGCATGTGAACATTTTCGGTCTTTCCGATGCCGGACTCGGGCCAAATATCGGCCTGAAGGCATTCGTCTATCAAACAGTGACAGCCTTCCAAATCGTGGCAAATGCGGATCCGGTGTCACTGTTTCCTGCAGCCACTGGAATCGATATCATCAAGGCATCGCCAAGCGCGGGCATGTTCACTCTTAACTGGGAGTCGGAGCCGGTTAATGCCCCGGTCGATGTCTACCGGAGCGTAGACCTGGTTTCGTGGGGTCGCCCGGTATCGCGCATCAATCAAGCGGGAGGCTATGCGGAGCCAATTGTCCCCGGCTCGAAAGCCTTCTTCGTCGTAGTGCCAGCCGGCACCCCATACCCTCCTGCGAAATGATGGCAAGCAATGAGGCGGCAGAATCGGGTCGGGGCGGCAGGATTGCGCCTGCCGCCCCTCCCACACCACCCGGCATGCGGGGCCGCACCGGGCGGTTCCCATCAGACTCGTTAGGTGGCCGGCTTGCCCGTTCCTTTTGGTTTGGGCTGGTCTCCGCAGTGCAGTCGGATCCAGATTTCTCTCAGTTCGGGCACCCCCTTTTCCGTCAGAAAGCGGTTGTTGAGGGCGAAGCGCACGAGGCTGTTGAGTGCACGCAAGTTCCCACCTAACATGAAAAATTATGGAACTGATCTCAAACGCGTCAGAATCGAATGAGACACGGCAGCTTCATCGTTCTTCCAACGTTCTGCGGGTTTTTCCTGGCGACACGCGGCGGGAACTCCGGCGCGTTGCTTGCGGGAACCCCGGGATGTCGGCTGCGGTTCAATCGTGAAAGTAAAAGACGCCGCAACTGAGCAGCAGGCCGACGAACCAGAGCCAGAATCCGGAGGTTGCGAAGTATGGATAGAGCATGAGCACCAGACCGAGGACGATGCGGTGCATATTCAGTTCACGTTTCCCGATTTTGAAGGAAACGAAACCCACGGTGCTGAACAGAACCATGGCAAGGAGGTCGGATGGTTCGGGCATTTGTTTGAGTATCGACCCGTTCCGGAAGAACGCGAGCCGGAATCCCGCGGGCGCGACGGCAGACGTGGATGGCAATTGCCGGCCGCGTTCGCAGGCTGCCGCCCATGAAACTTTGCGCCGTTTTCGCCCTGTGTCCGTGTCTGCTCTCTGCCGCGGAGGAGCGGATCGACCTCAAGCACGACGGCAAACCGGTGCGTGAGTGTTCCTGTTACCGGAGAACTTATTCCCTCGCGAAACACTGGTCCACGCAGGGCGTGCCGTGAGGCAGGCGGGCTGCCGCGGCTCAGGCCGCGGCGTGCAGCGGCTGACCGCAGGGCAGTTCATCCGGCAGCGGCACGAAATCGCCGATCCACGACCAGAGTTGGGAGAAATCCCGGTTCACGTCGCCGGAGAGACAGTCGGTGATGAGGCCGGCGGCTTCCGGGTGCTTCATGATGACGTCCTTGAAGCTGAAACTTTCGTCATAGAACGCATAGACGAGCTTCCGCATATTCTCGACGCCCTCGCGCATGGCGGCGCCGTAGGCGGCGAAGCGTTCCGGTGCAAGATCGCCCGCGGCGAGGGCTTGATGCACGGCGTCGCCGGCAATCACACCGCTCTTCACAGCGAGCATGACGCCGCTGCTGAAGACGGGATCAAGAAACGCGAAGGCATCGCCCAGCAGCAGCAGTCCCGGCATGGCGCAGTGCCGGCTGTGGCGGCTGTATTCGCTGGTGACCCAGTATTTGCCGGTGCACTCGCCGGTGCTGAGATGGTCTTTGATCCAGAGATTCTCCTCCACCTCGCGGTGAAACATGGTCTTCGGATCCTTCACGCCGCCGCGCGTCAGGTATTTGGCTTCGGCCACCACGCCCACGCTCACCATGTCGTCCTGCTGCGGAATGTGCCAGAACCAGCCTTTGTGAGGCACAAAAGCCACGGTGGTCTGGCCTTCATCAATGCCCGGCTCGCGTTTGCTGCCGCGGTAATAAGTCCACACGGCCAGCTTGTTCAGAAATGGATCCGGCATGCGCCAGCCGAGTTTGTTGGCGGCGAAGGCTTCGCGGCCCGTGCAGTCGAGCGTCATGGCGGCGCGGATTTCTTCGGTGCTTCCGTCTTTGGAGACCGCCTCCACGCCGGTGACGCGGCCGTCCTCGATGAGCAGGCGCTTTACGGTTGTCTGTTCGCGCACCTCCGCGCCCTTCTCCCGCGCGTTGTCCAGCATCATCATGTCGAACTCCGCGCGGGTCACTTGCCATGTTTGCGCGACGGTGTCGCGGTCATAGCGGTTGAAGAAATAGAACGGCTGCGAGGCCTTGCCGTCCGGCTGGATGAACTGGACGCTGTACTTCTTCTGAAAACACGAGGCGCGCATTTTCGGAATCATGCCAATGCGCTCGAGCGGCGCGAAAGTGAACGGGATGAGCGATTCACCGACGCAGTAGCGCGGAAATTTTTCACGTTCGAGAACGAGGACGCGGTGACCGTGTTCGGCGAGCACAGCGGCTGCACTGGCGCCGCTGGGGCCGCCGCCGATGATGATGATGTCTGGATTCATTTGGGGAGGAGGGTGAGGACTGTGAGGATTACGCGGCGGGTACGGGTTCGGATTCCGGCTCATACGCACCGGTGCCGACGAGCCGCTCAAAAATCGGCGAGGCCATGAGCGTGGTGATACAGGCCATGATGACCAGGGCGGCGAAGAGTCCGCCGGTGATGATGCCTTTGCTGAGGCCGATGTTGATGATGATGAGTTCCATCAGCCCCCGGGCATTCATGAGCACACCGATGCCCATGGCCTCGCGGTTGCCGATGCCGCTGGCGCGCGCGGCGAGCCAGCAGGCGATCCCTTTACCAAGCACGGCCGCAATCAACACGGCGCCGCAGACCAGCCACAGCGCGGGCGTATTCAGCAGGGTGATTTGCGTATTGAGGCCGGAGTAGGTGAAAAAGAGTGGCAGCAGGAGCGCCACGGTGAGCGGTTGAATCCGGGCGATGATGTCCCGGGCCATCACCCGGCGCGGCATCACTGCCCCCATCACAAATGCACCGAAAACCGCGTGCAGATGAATCCGGTCCGTCCACCACGCACCCAGTGCCATCATGGCGAGACCGACGACGAGGCCGCCGTCCGTGAGTTCTCCGTTCGCAGTGAGGCGGCGCTCCAGTTTTGCCAGCAGCGGCTTGATGAAAGTGAACGCAATGATCACAAAGGCCACCCCGCCGCCGATGTTCCGCCACGCATGTGACCAGTCATTCTCAATCGTCGCCAGCACCACGGCGAGAAGACACCATGCGGTGGCATCGTCGATCGCGCCCGCGCCGATGGCCACGGTGCCCATCGTGGTGCCGTTGAGCTTTTTGAATTGAATGATTCGCGCCAGCATGGGAAACGCCGTGATGCACATGCACGCGCCCATGAAGATCATGGCGGAGAACAGCGGAACGCCATCGCCGAAAAGCTTCAGGTCTTTGTTCTCATAACACGCCCACGCCAGAAGCGCGCCCAGCGCGAACGGCGCCGCCATTCCCGCCGCACTCACGGCGATGGAGCTTTTGAGCCGGCGGCCAATGATATCCATGCGAAACTCCATGCCCACGATGAACATATAAAGTGCCAGGCCGAGTTGTGAGGCGGGAAACAGGTAGCTCTGCGTGTCGCGGGAAGCCTGAGTCTTGTCCCATGGGAAGAGCCATGCCTGCGCCTCCGGCCAGAACAGCCCGAACAGGGACGGCCCCAGCATCACGCCCGCGATCATCTCCGCGACCACCTGGGGCTGGCCGAATTTCGCGGCCACCGTACCCACCAGCCTGCAGAAGAGCAGAATCACGGCGAGCTGGAGAAAAAACTGAACGGCGAGGGCGATGTTGTCCATGCGGGGGAGGGGGGAAAATCTCTGTCCCGGCTTGTAACGGAAATAGACATTCGGTATGGCACTGATAGCCATCCGGCATCACTCGCATGGACCTTCGCCACCTCCGCTACTTCCACGCCATCGCCGAGGAATTGAGCTTCTCGCGCGCCGCGCGACGGCTGAATGTGGTGCAGCCCGCCCTGAGCCGGGCACTGAAGGAACTGGAGCACGAACTTGGCGTGCAGCTCCTCGCGCGCAATCAGCGCACGGTTTCCCTCACCGCCGCCGGCAAGGTCCTGCTCGATGAAACGGCGCTGCTCTTCGACCGCCTCGATCAAACCCTGCGCCGGGTGCGCCGGGCCGCCGCCGGGCAGGAGGGCGAACTGCGACTCGGCTATATCGGCCCGCCGGTGCAGGCATTTCTCGGCCGACTGCTGGAGGAATACGCCCGCCGCTGCCCCCTGGTGACGGTACATCTGGAGGAACGCACGCCGGAGCGCGTCTGGGAAATGGTGGCCAAAGGCCGGCTCGATCTCGGCCTGACGAGGCCCGTGCCCGCCCACGCCGCGCTGCGCATGCAGACGCAACTGCTCCGCCGCGAACGGCTTTGCGCCGCTGTGCCGGCCGGCCATGAGTGGCACGGACGCAAAAGCCTGACATGGCGCGCCCTCGCGGGACAGCCGCTCATCATCCTCGCCCGCCGCGAGGGCGCGGGTCTGCACGACGAAATCCTCGCCGGGTGCCGCCGCGCCAGGTTCACTCCGCGGCTTGTGCAGACACCCAGCGTCATCAGCACGGTGCTGCGTTACGTGGAGGCCGGCTCCGGCATCGGCGTCATTCCGGAAAGCATCGGGGAAAGCGAGGGCGGCAAGTCATGGTCGAGTATCCCACTCTCACCCTCACAAACTGTGCCGCTGGTGCTCGTTTGGAAAGAGAGCGGCGGGGAGCCGCCGGTTAGCGAATTCCGCCGTCTGCTCACGGAATGGATCGCCGCCAGGAAACTCTGGCCGGCGCGCTGAGAGCCGCGGCCGGTTACTTGCCGCGCTTCTGCTCGAAGAGCCAGGTGTGGACTTCCGCGTTCTTTTCCACTTCGCCGCCGATGCCGTGACCGGCTCCGGGAACTTCGGTGTATTTGGCCGTCTTCACCTTCTCGAGGGCCTTGGCAATCGCGCGGCTTTGATCCGGCGGCACCACATCATCCTTTTCGCCGTGCCAAATCCAAATCGGAATCCGGCGGAGGTTTTTAGCCACGCCCACACTCGCCCCGCCGGCGATGGGAATGCCCGCGGCGAACATCCGCGGGTTGTCGTTGAGCAAAGCAAACGTCCCGTAGCCGCCCATGCTGTAACCCACGACATAGAGCCGGTCTTCGTCCACGGGCAGATTCTTGATGAGATCCTTGAGCGTTTTCATCAGGTTCGCTCCCGTGGCCCCACCCCAGCCGTTTTCGTCAGGACACTGCGGCGCGTAGATGATGCACGGACGCTCCTTGTAATTCTCCTCCTTCGCGCAGGCTTTGGCAAAACCGAGCGCAGCCTTCGACAGCACGTCGTTTCCCTTGCCGTGCAGGTAGAGCACGAGCGGATATTTCTGCTTCGCATCGAGGTCCTTCGCGGCGAAGAGCATGCCCTGCAGTCCGCCTTTGCCCTCAAACTGGACCCAGTCGCCCGTGATCTGCGCGGCATACGGGCCGGCAATCGCCGACGGCGGTCCTTTCGCGTCCGCGGGTTTGGCAGGCTCCGCCGGTTTCCCGGCCTGCTCGGCCACGAAGGTGCGGTCGGCTTCGGAAAGTTTCGTCAGTTCGATGGTGAACTTCGTGCCGTTGGGGCGCTTGATGGTCACGGCCGTTTCCGTGGCACTGACAAAATCGCCCTCAAGGGTGCGCCCGTCGGCAGAGGTCCAGATGCGGGCTTCCGATATTGTGGTGACAAAGAAAAGAACGGCGGCGGCGGCGAGCAGGGTTTTCATGGCGCGGGAGGGAACGCCTTCCCGCGCGGGTCACAAGGTCCGCTTCTGCGGAGTTTTCAGCGGTAAAGCGCCGTCACCGGCTCCCGGGTGAGGATATTGTATTGCTTGATCGCATCCTCCCACCAGTCGGCCAGGCCTTCGCCGCTGCCGCTCCAGAGATCGTAGTGGAGGCGGAGCATGATGTCGGGATCGTACATCAGCGCGCTGAGTTCGCGCTTATTCAATGCATCCGGCCCTTCGACGACGATGCGGCGCCGCAGCTGGTCGAGATAGTCGCGGCTCTCCGGCGTGGCGCGCTGACGCTGGCGCAGCAGGCTGACGTGCAGCGCATTCACATACGGATCCAGCGCCGCCTGGAGCAGGCCGTAGCTTTTTGCCAGGGCCGGCAGCGGCGTGCTGCGCTGGTGGGCCTGGGCGAGGTGATGCTGCAGTTCGCCGATGACCTGCGGCGGATGCAGTTCCTCGACGGTGCAGAACAGCCCGCGCCGTCTGCCGGTGCGCAGTCCGGCAGTGGCGATGCTGAAGGGAATGGCGAGCACGATGCCGGCGAGCACGGGGCTGACCCATGCGAGGAACACCGGGCTCTGCCACCACGCCACGAAGCCCCACAGCAGCGCAAAGATGGTGACGCCTGTGAAGTTCTGAATGCTCTCCTGCCAGTCCACACTGCCATCGCTTTTGCGCCGCTGTTCCGCCCAGCGCACGCCGCGGCCCAGCAGCGTGTAGACCACGAACTTGCTGTGAAACAGCATCAGAATCGGCGCGAGAATGGAGAAGAAAACCGTGTCGAGGAACACGGAGGTCACGAGCGCCTTCCGCGAATGGAAATGCCGCGCCACATCCGGTCGCGACATCTGCCGCAGCAGGATGAGCAGCTTCGGCACGAACAGCAGTCCCAGCGTGATGATCAGGAGAATGATGCCGGAATAGCCGCTCTGTTTCACATCCAGGGCGAGACTGCCGGGCATTCCCGCGAGGATGGTGGCGAGGATCAGAAAAAGCAGCCAGAGCGGTGAAGCGATATAACTGAGGATACCGTGGAAGAAGTTGAGCCGCGCGAGAGCATTCCAGCCTTTGGCGAAGAGCAGCTTGATGTGCTGCATGTTGCCCTGACACCAGCGGCGGTCGCGCTTTAAAGTGTCGAGCAATGTGGGCGGCCCCTCCTCGTAACTGCCCTCGGTTACCGGCAGCAGCCAGACGCTGTAGCCGGCTTTTTGCATGAGGGCGGATTCCACGAAGTCGTGGCTGAGAATGTGTCCGCCAAACGGCTCGCGGCCTGGCAATTCCGGCAGCGCGCAGTGGTCAATGAACGGCGCGAGCCGCAGAATGGCGTTGTGGCCCCAGAAGGTGGCGTTGCCCATCGCGAGGTAATTCAATCCGGCCATGAACGGCTCGCCGTAAGCCGCGTGGGCGAACTGCATCACCCGCCCGAACGCCGTCTCCGCACCGAACACCCGCGGCGCGGTCTGGATCATGCCGATGCTGGGAAATTTCTCCATCAGCCGCACCATGTTGCCCAGCAGTTCGCCGCCCATGATGCTGTCCGCATCGAGCACCACCATGTAGCGATAACGCTTGCCCCAGCGGCGGCAGAAGTCGGACACGTTGCCGCTCTTGCGGTTGATCGGCTTGCGGCGCTTGCGGTAGAAAATGCGGCCGAATCCGTCGAGCTGCCGGCAGAGTTCCAGCCATGCCAGTTCCTCCTCCACCCATTTGTTGGGATTGTCGGAATCGCTCAGCACGAAGAAATCGAAGTGCTCGATTTGTCCGCTTTCCTTGAGGGACTGATAAATAACGCGCAGGCCCTCGAAGACGCGGCTCACGTCTTCATTGTACACCGGCATGATGATCGCCGTGCTCGCGGTGAGCTTCGCCTTCTTCTCCGCATCGGTCAGAGCCTGCGAGAGATCGAGCGGATCGCGGTGCCGGCGTTTGGAAATGTAGAGACCGATGAGCGCGGTCCAGCAGCCGACGCTGAGCTGATAGAAGAGCGGCGCGAACACCACCAGCATCGCGATCTCCAGCGGATGCAGCCCGTCGCGGCTCAATGCATCCGCCAGCAGCCAGACGCCCGCGATGAGCGTCAGGAAAACGAGCGTGAAAAACGTGGCGCGACGCTTCTTCACGCGCCCCGGCGTGTATCGCGGAATGGAATTGGCGGGCGCCGTGCTCATGCGATACCAGCGCCCGCCGCTGCGACCGCTGAAAGTGGAATGCCGTGCCTGTGCCGCGTCATAATTGGCCGCGAGTGTAGGCACGGCTTCGGTCCAGCAAGGGGGATTCCGCCCTGCGAGGCAATCGCGGATGAAGCAGCACTGGCGCTGCCGGAGATCACCCATACGCTCCAGCCGGGCTCCGCCTTGGGCTGCCCGGCACACCCGAAACCGCCTGGCTTCCGTCTCCACAAAACCAACCTCCTTCCCTGCCATGATCACCCGCCGCCGCCTCCTCACCTTTTCCGCCCCGCTGCTCGTTCCCGGCATTCTCCACGCCGAAACGAAGTCCGCGCTCTATGAGAAAGATGTCGAGTTCCTGCTCAAGGAACTGCCGCAGAAGGCGGGACACTTCTTCGCGCTGAAAAAGATAGACTGGAAGAAGGTCAGCGAACAGTTCCGCAGGGAAGTCAAAACAGTGAAGGACGACGTGGCGCATGTGAAGCTGTGCAATCGCCTCGTGGCGCGGCTGCGCGACGGTCATGCGACGCTGCGCGACCTGAAGGTGCAGATGCCCGATGAAAGCAAAGGCCGGCGCTTCACTGGCCCGCGCGTGCATCTGATGGTCATTGGCGATAAGGTTTTCGTGCGCCAGGCTTTCAAGGATGCCGCGGCCAAAGGTATCGAAGTCGGGATGGAGGTGGAGCGGATTGACGGCAAACCCGCGCGCAAGTGGCTCGACGAGACGGTCGTGCGCCTCAGCGACGAACGCGGCTTCGGCACCGACGCCGCAGCCCTTTACGCCGCGTGTCACGCCGGTCTCGCCGACTGGGAGGGCACGACGATCAACTTTGAGGTCAGTAAGAAGGGCCGCCGCACCAAAGTGGCGATCACGCGCAACGGCGGCCCCAATTTCGCGCCGGAAGGTCCGGTCTTCCTGCCCAAGGGCGTCACTGTGCTGGATCGCCACAGCTACGGCAAGACACCGGAAGGGTACGGTTACATCCACCTGCGCAAAGTGCCAGGAGAACTCCCCCAGCAGCTCGACACCATGCTCGCCGCCATCGGCGAAGTGCCCGGCATCATCCTCGACTGCCGTGCCAACACCGGCGGCGGCTGTGATCACGAAGCGGTCTTTGCACGCTTTCTCCCCGCCGGAAAAAAATGGCGCCAATACACCGGTGCCGGTTCCAATCCCTGTGAGGCTCCGATGGTGGTCATCGTGGATGCGGGCGTCGCCTCGGCAGGAGAAACGGTCGCCGGCCAGTTCAAGGAGGACGGGCGCGCCTACATGATCGGCGACAGCGCCACGGCCGGCACTTCATCATCGAAGGAAACCCTCGCCGTGCCCAGCGGTCTGTTTGGGGTCTATTTCAGCGTTCACAGCAACAAAGCGCGCTTCAACGGCGGCAAAGGCATCGAAGGCCTCGGCGTCCCGCCGCACGAAATCACGCCCTACGTTCCTGGCGATCTGGAAAAAGGCGTGGATACCCAAACTCGCCTCGCCGCCGAAAAGCTGAAAGCCGGCCTGCCGAAGGACAAGGTGCCTTGGAAGGTGTGATGACAAGTCGAGCTGCTTAGCGGTTCAATTCCGGGAGGTCTGGTAGCAGGGCCGTCGCGGCCTTATCGAATCGCTTCCGAATCCAAGTCAAACCCCAATGCCGGGACGGCCTTGCTACGGCTTACTTCTGTTCCGCGTAAGCAGGCAGCAGCCGGCTCAATGATTGAACATGAACTCCTTCGAATTCAGCAGCGCCCAGAAGGTGTCTTCCAAAATGGCCTGCGTCTCGTTCGGTGCAGCGGCGATGGCGTCGTTCACGGCTTTGGCTTCGGCGGGCGTGGGTTTGCGGCTGAAGCAGCGGATGTAGAGTGACTCCAGCACCTGCTCCGGCGTCTTTTTGGCGTCGAGCATCTTCTTCACCACCTGGCCTTCGTTGAGTTTGTTCTGCGTGATATCGCCGTTCAGCAGGTGGAGGGCCTGGCCGAGATTAGGGTCCATTTTGACTTCGCAGGAGCAGACGGTGGTGCGTTCGGCGCGGCCGAAGGTGCGGAGGAAGTAGGTGCTGACGTTGCCGTCGGCGATCTGCACGGCGCGGGCGCCGAGCGGGAGGCCCTGGAATTTGTTCTTCGTTTCCGTGACGCTGCTGATGCTGTCGAGCATGACTTCGGCGCGCTGGCGGCGGAGGATGGCGTGGGAGAAGTTCTTCTCGTCGTCCTTGTTGCTGTCGTTGACGCGGCTGCTGAGCTGATAGGTGCGGCTGGTGCAGATGTCGCGGACCAGCCGTTTGAAGTCGTAGTTGTACTCGGTGAGCTTCGCGCCGAGGGTGTCGAGCAGCTCGCGGTTGGAGGCGGGATTGGAAATGCGCACGTCGTCCACGGGTTCGATGATCCCGATGCCGAAGAAGTGCGCCCAGATGATGTTGCTGAGGTTGGTGGCGAAGTAGGGATTCTTCGGGCTGGCGAGCCATTCGACCATGACTTCGCGGCGGTCTTTGCCGGCGCAGTCGGGTTCCTCGGCGCCGAGGAATTTCGGTTTCTGCGGGGCTTTGGTGACAATGTGATTCACCTCGCCGCCGCCGGCATTGAAGACGACCGTCTCGCGCGGGTCTTCGGCCTGTTTGCGGCCCACCTGACTGAAAAAGCTGGCGAAGCCGTAGTAGTCGTTCATCGTCCAGCGGTCGAACGGATGGTTGTGACACTGCGCGCACTGGAGGCGCATGCCCATGAACACCTGGGCGACGTTCTCCGAAACCTTGAGCGTGTCGCGCTCGATCTGATAGTAATTCGTGGCCGGATTGGTGAAGGTGCCGCCGTCCGCGGAGAGCAGCTCCTGGACGATTTGATTGAACGGCACGTTTTTGGAAATGCGGTCCTTGAGCCAGTTGAAATAGAGCAGCGTGGCTTTGTAGCTCATCTGGTTCTGCGGATTGGTGCGAATCTGGAGCAGTTCCGCCCACTTCATGACCCACATCTCAGTGAACTCCTTCCGCGCCAGCAGTTCATCCACGAGCTTCGCGCGCTTGTCCGCTTCCTTGCTGTCCACAAAGCGGCGGTAGTCGTCCTCGGAAGGAAGCGTGCCGGTGATATCGAGGCTGACGCGGCGCAGATAGGTTTCATCGTCGCAGACGTCGCTGGGCAGAATGCGCAGGCGGTGGAGTTTATCCGCGACGAGCGTGTCGATGTAGTTCACCGCGGGGAATTCCGGCTTCACATACTGCAGGTTGTCGGGAATAACGATCACCTGACTGCCGACGGTGAACGTGTCGTAGCGCGCCATGACGAAAGCCTCGCCGCGGTTGGCCGCAGTGACGAGACCGTCCGGCGAGGCCTTGGCGCTGGGGTCGTTGTTCGACATGAAAACGGCCAGCGGCGTGATATCGCGGTCGTGGCCGTCGGAATACTTCGCGCGCACGGTGAACTGGATCTGCGCACCCGCGCCTTCCAGCACGGCCTTGGGAGGATACAACTCCACGGCGACGACTTTGGCGGCGGTGGCGCTGTCCTCCGGCGTGCCGGCGGTGATCCATTCCACCAGCGTGTTATACATCGCGTCGCCGGTCTCCATCTTCTTGCCGCCGGTGTGGGGCACGGAGTTGATGGACTTGGTGACGAGCAGACTTTCCTCCGGCAGCGCGAGATTGATGCGGCGACCGGCGAGCTGTTGGGTGAGGCGGAAGTGGTCGCCCTTCGGATCATAGCCGAAAAGACTGAGCATGAATCCATCCTGGCCGCGCGCGGAGCCGTGACAGCTGCCCGTATTGCAGTTGGCGCGCATGAAGACGGGCATCACGTCGAGATTGTAACTCACCGGCCGGTCCTTCGCCGCATCCTTCACCGTCACGGGCACTTCGACTTTCCTGTCGAGCCATTCCACGGTCAGGGTGGTCGCACCGTCCTTGAGCGGGAGCAGCTTGAAGCCGTCGAGATTCGCCACCGCCGGATCGGCCACTGTCAGTTTCGCCTTGCCGGTCACGTCCTGCGTCACGTCGTCCTCGAAGGTGGCCACGGCGACGAAGGTATTGAAATCGCGCACTGTCTCCAGCGTGATGCTGTCAGGATAAACCGCCATGCTGCGCACTTTGGTGGTCGTTTCCTTGGCCGGTTTCGGGGGCGCGGCGGCTTTGTCTTTGGCTTTGAGCGTCACGCCCGCCGGCCATTTAGCCCCCCCGGTCACCCACTGTTTCAGGATCTCAATGTCCCCCGCGGCGAGCGGGCCATCCTTGGGCGGCATGATGTCATCGTGGTCCGCCGGCAGGGTGATCCGCTTTATAATAGCGGACTCGTCCGGCTTGCCGGGCACCACGGCGGCCCCGCTTTCCCCGCCCTTCATCAGGCCGTCGAGCGTGTGCATGAGCAGGTCGCCCTTGGTCTTGTCGGGATTGTGACAGGCGACGCAGTGAGCCTCCAGCACCGGCTGGACTTTTTCAGCAAAGAACGTGTCGTCCGCGAGGACGACAGCGGAGGAGAGTCCGAGAAGGAGAATCGGGCGGAGCATGGTGTTTGGAGAAAGAAAGGGAAACCCGCGCAGGGATACGGGAGGGCCGGGGTTTCCTTGCAGTTAAGAATACCGGACAATACCGCTCCGGCAAGCCGCCTCTATGCCGCCCCGGTGACGGCCTCCGCCGGAACGCCGCGCAGCGCGAAGATGCGCAGGATGGTTTCCTCGATCAGATTGTTCGGACAGGACGCGCCGGCGGTGATTCCCACCGTCACCGGACCGTCGCCCGCGAGTTTGGCGGTGTAGCTTTCGCGCTCGGCTTTGTCGTGCAGGTCGAAATGCACGATCTGCTCAAGATCCCGCAGGCAGCCGGCGTCGCGGATGAAGAATGTCGGCAGTTCCTGCTCGGCGATTTCCACGAGATGTGTGGTGTTGCTGCTGTTGTAGCCGCCGACCACGAGCATGAGGTCCATGGGCGACTTGAGCATTTCGAAGAGCGCGTCCTGACGTTCCTGCGTCGCGCCGCAGATGGTGTCGAAGACCGCGAAGGCATCGGACTCTCCACCGTCGCGGTCGCGGACAGCCTGTTGGAGCCGGCGCTGGATTTCCTCGGTCTCGCCTTTGAGCATGGTCGTCTGATTGGCGACGCCGATCCGTTTCAGATGCACGTCCGGATCGAATCCCGTGCTGTAGCCGCCGGCAAAACGCTGCAGGAAAACCTCCCGGTCGCCGCCGCTGCGAATGTAGTCGCAGACCACGTCGCAATCGACCAGCGTCAGGATGACGAGATAGTGTCCGCCGCCCGCTTCGCCCAGCGCGCGGCTGGCCGTGGCGCGGGTTTCTTCATGCGTGGACTTGCCGTGAATGATGCTGGTGCGCCCGGTTTTGGCGTATTCCCGCACGCGGCGCCACACGCTCATCACGTCGCCGCAGGTTGTGTCCACCGTGACGCAGCCGCGCGCCGCGATCTGCTTCATCACCGCGGTTTCCGCACCGAAGGCCGGCACGATGACCACATCCTCCGGCGAAAGCGAATTCAACTCCTCATCCGACGGGCGTGACGGCATCACTTTGATGTCCATCTCGCGCAGCTGGCGGTTCACCTCCGGATTGTGAATGATCTCGCCGAGCAGAAACAAATGCCGGTCCGCAAAAACCTTCCGCGCCGCGTAGGCGAGATCGATGGCCCGCTCCACGCCATAGCAAAAACCAAATTGCCGCGCCAGTTTTACCGTCGTGTTCCCGATCGTCAGCGTTCCGCCCGCCGCGCGAATGCGCTCCACCACGCCGCTGCGGTAATGCTGCTCCACCTCCGCCTGCACCAGAGGCATGACCTCCGGAGTGCGGACATTGACGCGGCGGGGCTGGGTGATGGAAGGCATGGAAAGAGGGAAGGGAAGTTCCCTCCATGAAGCGCGGCCGCCCGGAGAGCAAGCTCCACTTCCGGCTCCCGGACCCGTCACCCTTGATGCGAAACGACTGAACCTGAAAAGGAAAATGGAGACGAAGAAAACCGCAGATGGACCCTGATTCACACGGATTGACGCATGAATTCGGATGCACTCCCCGGAGGAGGATTCCCGCGAACACAACTTGCTCAGTATCCGTGTTCATCGGGGTCCATCCGTGGTTCTATTATCCTTTTAAGGCTGAATTTCATGTCGATGACGGCGGCTGCGACTGCCTGAAACCACCTGCCGGCGGCCATGCCGGACCTGCCGGCCCGGGGAAGCGCTGGTTTAATCGACGGATGTAGCGTGGACTTCCGGTTCAACCGTTTTGCCGGGTTCAGGTGGACCGGAGGTCCACGCCACTTTCACCGGTTGCAGCTTTAATCAGCGTTTCCCTAACGCAATATTCGCATGCCGGGGCTGCCGGCGGCGCCTGCCCTAAAATTCGCTTAAGATTTTTCTTCCCATTGGATTTTCACTCTGATACGAGGCGCAATAATTCCAGCTGCAACCCAATCACGGCAGGCCGTGCTCTCCGCCAGGAGGCACGGTCAGTTTTGTGCCCGGCCCGGAAGAATCCACCTGCAACCTTCTCTCACCGCCATGCGCATGCTCACCTGTCACCGCCTTCTCGCGCTGCAAATTGCCGCCGGCACCAGCCTCCTCGCTTACCTTGCCCGGGATTCCCGGGCGGGAGATTTCGTCTTCGACAACGCCGGTGTCGCCATTGGCAACGGCACCACAACGAACACGCTGTGGAGCACGGCCAACATCTGGAATCCGGACGGCCTGTCTCCGTCGGGACTCTTTGACAACATGGTACTCAACGCCACGGCGCTGCCGTCGAACGCCAATGCCAGCACCGTTCTGAACCTTGATCTTGAGACGAATGCGGTGTCGTTGAACGCCCTGCTGAACACCGGCGGCAGCGGCACCAACCCGAACAACGTCACCATCAATCTCGTGGGCGGCGCCGGCGCCGGACTGACGCTCAATCAAATTTTGAAGAGCGCCGGCGGGACGTTTCAGATCGCTCCCACGGTGCCGATCAGTTCCGTGGTCAATGCGGTGACCAACCCCACCGGCAGCCTCGTCGTCACCAATACCGATGACAGCGCGATTCAACTCCAGGGCACCGTCACCACAGCCGGCGACCTGATCCGCAACGGGACCGGCGGCGGCATTCTGCGGCTCGGGACCACCGGTTCCACCTTCACGAACGCCATCAGCGGCAACATCGTCATCAATGCGGGCAACCTCGAACTGGCCGCGAACAATGCCGGGAATGTCGCCGGCGGCTCCGGCCGGGCCATCGTGATGAACGGCCCCAACAGCACTATCAACTTCCGGCCGGCTGTGAGCATGGATTTCGAACGGGAGATCGACCTCAATGCCTTCCGGACGTCCTTCTCGGCGGACCGCTCCACCGGCTCTGCGACCGGTCAGACGGTCAGCACGGGCAGGATCAATGTGAACCGCAATGACGCCTATCTCATTCTCGGCAGCGGCAATTCGTTCGGCTACCAGTTTGACGGCATCAACCTCGGCGCCAACACCCTGAACATCCGCAACGGTCTCAACGGTGGTGCCAAAGCGAACGCGGGCGTGCTCTCCGGCAGCGGCGTGATCAACGTGAGCGGCAGCGGCGACAACAACCTTGCGGGCCTCATCTTCAATCAGGCGAGCCCCGGATTCAGCGGCACGGTGAACTTCTTCGAATCCGCCGGCAATGCCATCACCGCCCCCGGGGCACTCGGTTCCGGCATGGTCGTGCTCGGCACCGATGCCATCCAGGCGCCGGTCACCTATCCCAACGTGGACATCGGCACGGCCTCGCCTCAGGTGCGGAGCCAGGCGTGGAGCGCGCTGCTCAACTACAACGCCAACAATCCGACTACCGGACCGGTCGCGGTGGACGTGTACGGCGGGAGTCAGGTGAACATGGGAGTGGTGCCCGGCGCGGGTGACGTCATCCGGCTGCGGGAATTCGGCATCATTCAGGGAGATGCCGCCGAACTCGCGGGCTTCACTGCCGGCGCCAATCTGCTGCTGCCGGCGCGCAATGCCATCATCAGCCACGAAACCTTCGCCGGCGGCGATCCCGCGGGACTGGGCACGGGAGCGAACCACTTCTACGGGCTGTCGAACAACCCGGCGGCCGGCACCAATCTCACCGTCGGCAGCGGCACGCCCTGGCGCGGGCTGAGCAACGACCGCTTTGCCCGCACCTTCGGCGGCGCCGGCAGCACGCTCACAGTCAACGGCGGCGACAACGATCCCTCGACCGTCGAAGCGACTCTGCTCGGCGTTTATGGCAAGACGCTCAACCTGTTCACCGGGGGCGGCACGTGGGTCAGCGGTGCCGGCGGTGGTAACAAAGTCACCGTCGAAATCTCCGGTGCCCGCAACAACTTTGGAAACCTCTCGGCCACCGGCGACCTCGGCGGCACGGTTTATTTTCAGTCGGACGCCGCCACCAGCGGCATCGCTTCGGTCGTGGACAAAATCCTCGTTACCGGCGGCACGCTGCAGGTGCAGGGAGCGAACATGTTCGGCGGGGTGCCGGTCGAGGTGCTGGAGGGCGGCATCGACCCGGGCAATGCGAATACGTTCGACACGAATGTCACGTTCCAGGCGGGCGGCACGCTGCTGCACAACGACAACATGCTCTTCACCGGCACCGGCACCCTGACATTCAATGCCGGATCGCAGTTTTACATCGTCGGCAATGCTCCGGCCACCACGTTCGCCGCCTCCACGCAGCCGATTGTCGTCAACGGCACCGGCCATCTGGTGCGTGTTGGCGTGAACGAAGTGCTCGGACTCGACGCGGCCGTGCCGGATGCGGGGGCGATTTGGGAAATTTCCTCCAGCGGCGTCACCACCGCCCCGGCCGGAACCACGCTCACCGGCATCCAGACCCTGACGCAAACGGCCGGCATTTCCACCGACGGCGGCATCATTACCAACGACGCCGGCGGCAGCCGCGCGCTCGTCGGGCCTGTCAATATCGGCAACAATGGTGCCACCCTCGCTGCCACCACCGGCCAGTCGCTCGTGCTGATGAATTCCGTCACCGCCGGCGTCAACGCCGGCGCCGGCACTGCGCCTATTCAGATCGGCACTCTCACGCCGGTCAACAACGTCGGAAAAGTCCAGCAGCAGGTCGCCGTTTCCAACAACGACGCCACGCTCAATACCTTCAGCGGCACCACCGCCGTCATCTTTGAAGGCGGCCTCCGCTCCGGCACGGTGAATATCGTGCAGCACGACCTCTACCTGGACGGGCCCAGTGCCAACAACCTCATCACCGGCGACATCAACATCGGAGAGTTCTCCCGCCTCTATCTCGGCGGCGGCGGGCAGATCAATACCGGGAACGCCTTCGGGGGAGCCGACCCGCGACGCGGGGATCTGACGCCCAATCTGATCACCGGCACCCTCACCACCGGCACCATCAATCTCGGCAATTACACCCGCATTGAGATGGCGGTGGACCACACCGACCCCGCCTACACCGCCAGTCTCGCCGGAGGCCGGGCGCAGTTGCAGCAGTCCTTCACGGTATTGCCGGGCGCGGACCTCAATCCGCAGGACCGCCGCAACCTGTGGGTGGACCGCGGAGCCAATACCAGCGTCACCGCCGCGATCGACCTGAACAACGTCTTCCTCGGCAACGGGAGCAACCTCGCCATCCAGGAAAGCGGCACCGATATCCGCGCCACGCTCAATCTGAGCGGCGCCAATGCCATCGTCAGTCCCGGCAACGGTTCCTCATGGGACCTCAAGAACCTCGTCAATGTGGGCGGCGGCGCCAAAACGCTCACCCTCGGCCGCATGGATCAGCCGCTCACGGAATTCAGCCTCTACGGCAGCGTGGACAGCGGCATCAGCATCGACAACGTGAACAGCCGGCTCGCGATCCGGGCCGGCTCGTCCATTCCCGCCGGCTTCGCCTTCAACGACAACGCGGATTCCCGCACGCCGTTCAACTTCTTTGGAACCACGCCCGCCGGAACCAACACGGGCAGCGATCACACGCTGAGCGTCGTCACCGGCAGTGATGGCAATGCCGCGAACTATCTCACCAACGGCGCGCTCAACAGCAACAACGGCAATGCGTTCGGATTCTACGTCCAGGACAACGCCGCCGCCCAGGTTCGCAACGAAGTGGGCGCAGTCGTCAATATCAACGCCGCCGGCGGCACCCTGTTCGTCGATCGCGACGGCGGCGACGCCGCCTTCAACGGCGTGGTCAAACTCAATACCGTCAATCTGAATGCCGCCAACACCACGCTCGCGACCCGCAATCTGGTGGACATGGAAGTCGGCACGCTCAACGTGACGCAGAACGCCGTGGTGAAAGTGGACGGTGCGCGCATCGACGGCGCGGGCAGCGGCAACGGCGCCGTTCGCATCGGAGATGTCGCCGCCGGCGCCAACAGCGTGCAGTTCCAGGATGGCCGCACCACCATCACCGGAAACCTGACCAGCGGAGCCCTGACCGCCGGTGGAACTTCGCTCGAATTCAATCCGGGCGCGAGCAACACCTCCACCGTCAACGCCTCCAGCGTGCAGGTGAACTCGCTGCTCGCGGCAAAGAGCGGCACCACCAACTTCGGCGCCACGATCCTGCAGAGCAGCCCCGCAGGCACCACCGTTGCCGGATTGCGTGAGGGACGGATTCTGGGGAACACCATCGACACGGCCACCTCCAATCCCGCCGCCACCGCGGCCACGGCCAACCAGAACGATGCCAACAACCTCGGCATCCGCCTCGATCCCCGCGTCGCGCAAAACAACGGTAGCATCGGCGGCGCCGGCGACTCCGCCCGCGGCTGGTCGGACAATCAGACCTGGGTTTACACCGGTCAAATCTTCGACGCCGACGGCATCTTCACCCTCGCCGAGGAAATGGACGACTCGGTCCAAATCACCATCGACGGCACCGTCCGGCTCTTTAGCCGGAACAGCGGTCCAGTGATCGGCGGCAGCGGCCTCGTGCCGCAGGCGCCCTTTGATTCCTGGCGCACCGTGACCAACACCTCCACCCAGGACGGGTTCTCCGAAGGATTCCGCCAGCCGGTGGATGGGAATGGCGCGCTGAGCGACGGCCTTGGCGACCTGACCGTCAGGAACGTCAATGACGGCACTGCCACGCTCAATTTCGGCATGGGCCCCGGCGGTGACGGCTGGCACGACATCGAAATCCGCATCCACAACGGCGGTGGCGGCGCCGGCCCGGTGAACGCCCTCGGCTGGGGCAACTTCTTCGGCCTTGGCCTCAATGACGCCGGCACCACCTCCTTCGTCGGCACGGATTACTCCAAGCCCATCGACAACGGCACCATGAATCTCTTCCGCACCACCACGGTCGCGAAAGGAAATGTGGATGTGGACGGCGGAGCCACGGTCAACGCCGGCGGCGTGCAAATGATCGGCACCCTCGCCTTCGGCCGGGCCGGCACCGGCGGCGCCCAGCTCAACCTCAGCGGCGGCAATGCCAGCGACACCGACGTGGTCACGGTTGCCGGTGCCGGAACCGCCGGCGGCATCAGCCTCGCCGCCGCCGGAGATACCTTCGTCACCGGCCAGTTGAACGTTGGCGCCGGAAATACCTTCACGCTAAGCGGCAACGGACTCTTCACCGTCACCGGCGCCTCGGATCCCGGCAGCACTGGCGATGTGCTGGTCAGCGGCGGCGAGTTCCGCGTGGATGGTTCCATCGCGGGCGGTGTCACCACCACCGGCGGCGGCATTCTCAGCGGTATCGGCACCGTGGGCGGACCCGTGAGCATGGCCGGTTCCACCATCAGCCCCGGCGACAACGGCATCGGCACCCTCAACCTGAGCGGAGCGGTCTCGCTCGACAGCGCGTCCCTGGTCCTGATCACCATCAACGACAACACGCCGGGCAACATGGATGTCATCAACAACACTGGCATCTTCTCCGCCAGCAATGCCTCCCTCGGCATCACGTTCAACGACACCACGTACACTCCGGCCACCAATGCTCTCGACCTGCCCGCGGCGACGAAATATACGTTCGTGACCGGCAGTGTGGACTCGACCGATTTCGGCAATGCCACCCTGATTCCCGCCGGCGATCTCGCCGTGCTCGGCCTCAGCCCCGGCGAGACCGAAATCACTGCCGGCGGCGTCCGTTTCTGGCTGCAGCGCAACAGCTGGTCGCTGGTGCCTATCAACCCGATTCCGGAACCCGGCACCGCCGCGCTCGGCGCCCTCGCCGCCCTCGCGCTCCTGCGCCGCCGCCGCTCCCGTTAGTCTGAAAGAAGCATGGGGAGGAAGAACGCGACAGATGGACACTGATTAACCCGGACTTACGCAGGAAATTGGAGTCACTCACGGGAGGAGTCTTCCCGTGGACACAGCTTGCTGAGCCTCCGTGTTCATCCGGGTCCATCCGTGGTTCAATTTCCCTGCCAGCGGTTAGTCATTCGGGGTTATAACTTGCCGGGCGTCACTGCTGCGCCACCGGGAGCCTGATTTTCTCGCCGCCGAATTTCGGTTCACGACCGGTGATCTCGTCGGCCACGGCATTGACGCGCGCCAGCCATTCCCGGACCCTCGTCTTGCCGGAGCGGTTCCACGAAACCACTTCGGAGTGGAACGCAGTGGCAGTGATGCCGTGAAGGTCGGCCAGCCAGAGGGCGCGGGCGAGATGAAAGTCATCGGAAACGATCACGCAGCGGGTCACGCCGAAGATTTGCCGGGCGCGGACGACGGAGTCGAGCGTGCGCAGGCCGGCGTAGTCGCAGGTGATGGCGGAGGCCGGCACGCCGCGGGCGATGAGCGCCTGCTTCATGTCCTCCGGCTCGTTGTAGCCGGGGCGGCTGTTGTCTCCGCTGACCAGAAAATGCCGCACGCGTCCCGCGTGATGGAGCGCGGCGGCGGCGTCCATGCGGACGCGGAAGTGAATATTGGGCCGGCCGTTGCCGGTGGTTTTGCCGGTGCCGAGCACGAGGGCAACATCCGCAGGAGGAACGGCGGACGCGCTGGTGTGAATGCGGTCCCCGCTGCGCAGCGTCATCCAGAGATTGATGACCGCCACCAGCACCGCGAGCAAAGCAGCGGCGAAAAGAATCCAGCGGAGATGTCGCAGGTGCCGTCGCATGGGTCAGAGCAGTTTCATGGGCGGCACGACGGCGGTGGGACGGCAGATGCCGGCGATGCATTCCTCGAAGGCTTCCTGGCCGTTGATGATTTCGATTTCCACGCGCAGAAAGTACACCGGCAGCAGCGTTTTCTCCAGCACGGGAAATCGCACGCTGTCCTTCTCGGTGGTGATGACGAAGTCGGCGAAAACATCGTCGGCGCGCAGGATGCACTCGTTGATCTCCTCCTCCGTGTAGAGGTGGTGATCGGTGAAGCGCCGCGTCAGCACGATGTCCGCGCCCAGCTGTGCGAGGATGCCCTCGAAACTTTCCGGCACGGCGATGCCGCTGAGGCAGGCGATGCGGCGGCCCCGGAGCCAGCCGAGCGGCAGGGTGTCAGCGGGATCGGCGAGGTTCTGGAAATGCACGGGCCGGTGACGGCACTCGATGATGGCGGCGGTGCGGTTGAAGCGGCGCAGGCGCGCGATGAGGGCGGAATTGTCGCCGCCGTCGCACTTGGTCAGGAAGATGTGACTGGCGCGGCGGAGATTGCGGGGCGGCTCCCGCAGCGTGCCGCGCGGGAGCATGTATTCGTTTCCAAACGGAGCGGTGCGGTCCACCAGCACGATGTCGAAGCGGCGGCGCAGTTTGAGATACTGCAGGCCGTCGTCGAGCAGGAGCGTGTCGCAGTTGAAATCACGCACCGCCCAGCGCCCGGCTTTGACGCGATCCTTGTCCACTACCACGGCGACGCCGGGCAGATTCCGGGCCAGCATGAACGGCTCGTCGCCGGCATGCATCGGGTCGCCGAGAACTTCCCCGCCGGTGCTGACGATGGTCGGCGGCGGCTCGTGGGTCTGCCCTTTCAGCTTGTGCTGCACGCGCTCGCGCACGGTGGGTTTCACGCGCTTGTAGCCGCGGCTGAGGATGCCCACCTGGCGGCCCTCCTGCAGCAGCCGCCGCGCGAACATTTCCACCACCGGAGTCTTGCCGGTGCCGCCGACAGTGAGATTGCCAATGCTGACCACGGTGGCACCGAGATGATAGTCGGACTTGATGCGGTGCCGGAAGAGGGCGAGCCGGCCCTGCACGAGCGAGTAAAAGAGCCGCGAGAGGCCGTTGAGCATGCCGCGCAGCAGGGAGACTTTGATGCCGCGGCGGCGTCCGAGGATGACGTCTATGCCGAACTGTTCGAGGCGGTCGAGGTTTTCTTTGGCCACGGCGGGAGAGGAAGGCGGGCAGATTGGGGGAGGGGAGGGCTTTGTCAGGCGGAAATTCGCAGGCCTTCATTATCCGCGGAGACGGTGCGGACAAGGGCGCTCCCGGGGCCGGGCCATGCCGCCAGCATGGCGTCGCCCGCGGCGGCTTCGTTTTCCAGGGTGACACAGCATACGGTGGAGCCGGAGCCGCTCAGAAATCCGCCGAGGGCACCCGCGGCTTCGCCTGCGGCGATGATTTCGTGGAATCCGGGAATGAGCGCGGCGCGGTGCGGCTGGTGCAGGAAATCGCCAAAACACCGGCGGAGTTTCTCATACGCACCCGTGGCGAAGGCGGCCGTGATCATGCAGGCATTGCCGGAATTGATCACCGCCTCGCGGTGCGCGATTACCGGCGGCAGCACGCGGCGCGACTCTGCGGTCAGCATTTCAAAGTCCGGGATGAGCAGCACAAAGCGGAGCCGCGGTGCGACTTCGAAGCGAAACGACTGCCCGCGGGCATCCGTCAGGACGAAGCCGCCGAAGGCGGATGGAGCTGCGTTGTCAGGATTGCCCTCCAGTTCGTGGGCGAGGCGGAAGATTCCGTCGCGCGCAAAGGGACGCCCGGTGAGTTCGTTCAGCGCGGCGAGAATGCCCAGCCGCAGGGTGACGCTGCTGCCGAGGCCCCGTCCGGGCGGCACTTCGCCTGACACTTCCCATTGAAACGGAAACGGCGCGCCGCCGCTGTGCTCAAAGAACAGCGCGGCGGCGGATTCGACCATCGGATGCGCCGGGTGCAATGCGGGCAAACCAGGCGCCCGGGTCACGGTCACGTGATTGTAAAGACTGAGCGCGACGCCGAGCTGGTCGAATCCAGGACCGAGATTGGAGGTGCTGGCGGGAATGCGGACGGTGACGCGGTCTGGCATGAGCACGGGCGGCACGCCTCACGGCATCTGCGGCGGCAGGCCCCATGCCTTGATGCGCGCCGAATATTCGGCTTTGGGCAGGAGCACGAAGTGTGGCTTGAGCGCCGGGCGCAGGACCTGGAGCAGGCGCACGAGGTCGGGCCGCGCCATGGTGGTGCAGCCGTGGGTTGGGGTGCTGACGCCGCGGCGGATGTGAAAGAAGATGGCGCTGCCGTGCCCCGGGACCGGAGGATCCGAGTTGTGCCGGACTTCGAGCAGAAACTCGTAGGCGAAATCGCCCAGCCGCATGCGCTGCTTTGCATACCACGGCGGCGGATTCTTCGGATCCACCACGATGTGCCGGTTGTAGGCCGGATGCGCGGGATCATCCGGCCAGCAGTCGCGCGCGGTGACCTGATAGTAGGGAAGCTGCACGCCGCCCGGGGCCTTTGGCGCATAGCCAAAGAGCATGCCGATGCGAAAACAGCCGGCCGGCGCGCGCCGGTCCTTCTCGCGCTTGCTGGGAACGCCGGCCTGACCGTGCGGCACCGGCAGCGCACCGTTGCCCCAGGCGAGACCGCTTTTGCCAAACAGCACCGGAACGCTCTTCTGCCATGACGCCTGCCAGGGAGCTTTGGCGCCGGCCCGCTGGTACACCATCAGCCGGCCCTTTTGCGAATTCCAGTTGTCAGCGACCGCCACGACGAGCTGATGGACGTCGCCGGGAATGGACTGGGCCTGCGCACCCGCCGCGAGGGCGCCGAGGGTTGTCAGGCAAAGGGCGGTGAAGGATCGGCGCGAGTGCGGGGGCGTCATGTCAGGCCGGGAGGTTCACTCTCACGGATTAGGCTTCGGCTCCAGCGGCGGGAGCAGCAGCAGGGCGGCATCGGCGTCCATTTTCGACGGCTGATCGGGAAGATCCGGCGGCGGAGCGAGCGGCGCCCAGCTGTCCGGAATGGCTCCCAGCGAGGCCATCGCCGGGGGCGCAGGTTCGAGAAAGTCGTCCTTCGCGGCATCCCGCAGCGCGGTGGCGTCCAAATATCCGGTGATGCCTCCGTCCACCGTGACCAGGGCGTAGCCGCGCTTGATGCTCTTCACTTTCACCACAGTGCCGGAGTCGAGACGTTTGTCAGGACCATTGAACTGATTGGGGCCGAAGGTGTAGAGCGCGATGTCGTTTTGCGTGACCACCTTGTGCTCCTGCCAGTCGTCAGGGCGCTCGATTCTCGCCGCTCCGGCGACCGCGGAGGATTCGTCCTCCACCGGCTCGCGCAGGCGGCGCAGGAAACCGAACATGCCGCGCTTTTCCTTCGGGCCGGCGTCCCCGTCCGCCGTTTCGACGGTCTGTGCGGGCTTGACTTCCTTGACCGGGGCGGGTTTGGCGGTCCGGGCTTTCGCAAGATTGGGCTCGTCGGCCGGTGCGGCCGGTTCGTCCTTCGACTTTTTGAACATGCCTTTGAACAGGCCCTTCTTTTCCGGCTTCGCTTCCACTACCGCCGGTTCCGGTTTGGTGGATTTCGCTGCGGGCTTCGCGGCGGCTGAAGTGGCGGGTTTCGCTTTCGATTTCTGCACCGCCGGCGCCGCCGGCTGTTCCTTTTCCTTCCGCTTCAGCCCGAGCTTTTCTTTGGTGCGGGAGAAAAATCCTTTCTTTTCCGGCGCCGGGGCCGGCTCGACCGCAGGGGCGGGTGCCGGCTTCTGCGGTGCGGCGGTTGCCGGGCCCGCAAGGGTGACGGCGGCGGCGAGAGCGACAGCAGCGCCGCGCAGAGTGATGAGCGGGGAATTCATGGAGATCTGGTAGGGAGCGCCGGCGCGCTGGTCGCACACCCCGGCGGATTGAGCGTCATGCTGAAACAATCTTGCCCGCGGGGCGAGGGGAAATTTGGACATAAATCTTGCCGGGCCGGTGGCGGTGTGGAACGTTCGCGCCGTTCCCCGACGGCGCAGCCGCCCGTCTGACTTCGCCAACCTCATGCTCTCCCGCCAGTCCGCCCGCGAACTTCTGCTGCGCATGTCGCGCCTGCAGATCGCGCGCGAAGACCTCGAGGAGAGTTTCCTGCGCGGCAGCGGCCACGGCGGACAGAAAGTGAATAAAACCTCGTCCACTGTCCGGCTGCGGCACCTGCCCACCGGCATCGAGGTGCGGTGTCAGGAGGAGAGATCGCTCGCGCAGAATCGCGCCCGCGCCCGCAGTTTGCTTTGCGACAAACTGGAGTCGCGGCTTGCGGCGATTCGTCAGGGGCAGCGCGCGGCCGTGGCCAAAAAGCGGCGGCAGCAGGCGAAACGCTCCCGGGCGGCCAAGGCGGAATTGACGCGCGCGAAGCGTCACCGCAGTTTCACCAAGTCGCTCCGGCGCAAACCTGCCGGAGACGACTGAGTTTTTCCCTTGCCTGGTCCGGCAACGAATCCCCCCATCCGCCCCTTCATGAAAGTCTTTCGCGTCAAACCAGGCTCCAAAATCAAACTCAGTGAACTCGACCCTTACGGGGAGCCGGAACTTGCGGGAGACAAAGAAGCCGGCCTGCAGCATCTGGAAGTCCTGCGCACGGACATTTCCCGGCTGCAGCGGATGCTTTTTGCGGAGCGGAAGCACCGGCTGCTCGTGATTCTTCAGGGACTCGACGGCAGCGGCAAGGACGGCACGGTGCGCAATGTCTTCAGCGGCATCGATCCCCACGGGCTCCGCGTCATCGCCTTCAAAGGACCCACGCCGCAGGAACTCGACCGCGACTACCTCTGGCGCATCCACCGCGAAGTGCCGGAGCGCGGCGAACTTGTCGTGTTCAACCGCAGCCACTACGAGGACATCGTCGCCGTAAAGGTAAAGAACCTCGCGCCGAAGTCTGTGTGGGAAAAACGCTTCGACCACATCGTCAACTTCGAGCGCATGCTCATGGACGAAGGAACCACCATTCTGAAGTTCTTCCTGCACGTCTCGCGGGACGAACAGCGCAAACGGCTCCAGGCGCGGCTGGAGAATCCGGACAAGCACTGGAAATTTCATCCGGATGACATCGCCGACAGCAAACGCTGGCCGGAGTTCACCGAAGCCTACGAGGAGGTCATTGCGCGCACCGGCACGGACGATGCACCGTGGTTTATCATCCCGGCCAACCGGAAATGGTACCGCAACATCGCCGTGGCCACCATTCTGCGCGATGCCCTGGCAAAGCTGGAGCTGAAGTTTCCGCCGCCGGCGTGGGATTTGAAAGGCGTGGTGGTGCCCTGAACGGCACCGGGAAAAATCCTCGCCGCGGGACTTGTCATGGCCGGCCGTGTTCTGTTAAATCCGCGGCCACGCCTATGAAAGCCATCCACACCCTCGCCCTCGCCGCCGCTCTGCCCGCCACCACTTTTGCCGCCGACGGCGTCGCCGAACCGGGCGGCACCATTCCCGGCGCGCCCGCCATTTCCCTGGTGAAAGTCGCCGACGGCCTGGTGGATCCGGTGGATGTGGCCGCGCCGCACGACGGATCGGGACGGCTCTTTGTCTGCGAACGCCACGGCCAGGTGCGCGTTATCAAGAACGGCGAACTGGTCAGGAAACCGGCGCTCGACCTCCGCGACAAGACGATCAGCTCGTTCCTCGAACTTGGCCTCTACGGCGTGGAGTTCCATCCTGACTTCAAGAACAACAAAAAGGTCTATGTCAGCTACGCCGACCTGTGGTTCAACGGCGCGACGCTGCTCATGGAGTTCAAAATGTCGGCCACGAACCCTGACGTGATCGATGCGGAGACCGGCAGGGTGATCATGCAGATCGACTTCCCCTACTGCAATCACCACGGCGGGAAGATGAAGTTCGGCAAGGACGGCTATCTCTACGTCGGCACCGGCGACGGCGGCTGGGAGGGCGACGTCGTCAACGCCGGTCAGGATTTGCACACGCTCATGGGCAAAATGCTGCGCATCGATGTGAACAAGACCACCGGCGACCGCGCCTACGACATTCCCAAGGACAATCCCTTCATCACGCCGCTGCAGCAGATGACGCTCTTCGGAGTCAGTGAAGAGGCGTTCTCCAAAATTCATCCCAAAGCGCGCCCCGAAATCTGGGCCTACGGCATTCGCAATCCATGGACGTTCAGCTTCGACCGAAAGACGGGCGATCTCTACATCGCGGACATCGGCCAGAACCACTGGGAGGAGATCAACATGCAGCCCGCAAACAGCAAAGGCGGCGAGAACTACGGCTGGAAATTCATGTGCGGCAGCCATCCGTTTCCGCTCATTCTGAAAAAGGATGCCGCCGGCAAGGACATCACCGAAGCGCCGAAGGATGCGCCGAAAGTCGGCGTGATGCCGATCGCGGAATACAGTCATGTGGACCAGGGCATTTGTGTCATCGGCCTCGGCGTCTATCGCGGCAAAGACTATCCCGCCATGGACGGAATTTATTACGCCGCTGACTGGGGCAGCGGAAAAGTCTGGGCGCTCAAGCGCGACGGTGCCGGCAAGTGGGCCATGCAGGAAATGCTCGACCTCGAAGTTTCACTGCGCCCGACGAGCGGAGGCGAAGACGAAGCCGGCAACATCTACCTCACCCACGCCACCGCCAACTACGGCGGCCCCGTGGACCCGGTGACGAGCGAGCGTGGCGCGGTGTGGAAGCTCGTTCCCACTGACAAAGTTCCCGCCGGTGCGGTGACGGCGCCGCTGGAGAAGAAATAGACTCGCCGCGCCTCCTGGCCGCTGCGGGCACTTGTCGGATTTGAAGCTTGCCGTGTTCCCGCCGGCACGTGATCCTGTGCCATGACTCCGAACCCGCCAATCCCGGTGCTGGCTCGACCGCCCAAAGTCATTTATCCGGACGACGACGGCCTGCCCATATCCGACAACACCCTGCAGTACCGCTATATGACCATGCTGAAGACCGGCTTCAGCAGTCTCTTTGCGGCGCGCGAGGATGTTTTCGTCGCCGGCAATCTGCTCTGGTATCCAGTGGAGGGGGATCCGCAGACGCGCCGGGCGCCCGATGTGCTCATCGCATTTGGGCGGCCCCGGGATCTCTACCGCGGTTCTTACAAGCAGTGGGAAGAGGGCGGCATCGCACCGCAGGTGGTGTGGGAGGTCCTTTCGCCGTCCAATCGCGGCGCGGAACTGCTGCGCAAATATCGCTTCTACGATGAACACGGGGTGGAGGAATACTACGCCTACGATCCCGATGAAGGCGAACTCACCGGCTGGGTCAGAAAAGACGGCCGGCTGACGGAAATTCCCGACCTGACCACATGGACCAGTCCGCGCACCGGCGTCACTTTCCGCCTCCACGAAGGCCTGCTCGACGTCATTCGGCCGGATGGCCGGCGCTTCGAGTTTGACGACGAACTGTGGGCCCGTGCCGAGGAGGAGAAAGCACGCGCCGAGGAGGAGAGAGCACGCGCCAAGGAGGAGAGAACACGCGCCGAGGCCTACGCCGCCAAACTTCGTGAACTGGGCATCGACCCGGACAGCGTGCGCTGAGCTCGCTCCCGCATTCCGCCACAGTGGGCTTTTATCTCTGAACCTGAAAAGGAAAATGGAGAGGAAGAAAACCGCAGCCGACCGCAGGCAAACCGGCGAACATTTCATCTTAACTGATGAGCCAAATGGACACCGATTAACACGGATTTACGCATGAATTCGGATTCACTCCCCGGAGGAGGATTCCCGTGAATACAACTTGCTGAGTATCCGTATTCATCCGGGTCCTTCCGTGGTTCTATTTCCCTTTTAAGGCTGAAAAGCGCGCATGGCAGACCAGCGAAGCGCATGCCCCGGAGGCGGCGGAAGGTGCCGGGATCGGCGGGCTACTCCGCAGGCCGATAGCGATAACCCACGCCGCGCACGGTTTCGATGATGCCGGGGGCTTCCGGATCGGCCTCCACTTTGCGGCGGAGTTGTGCGATGTGCTGATCCAGCGTGCGGCTCTCAGGAAAGTATTCGAGGCCCCAGCAGCGGTCTAGAAACGTGTCGCGATGCACAGGACGTCCAGCGTATTCGTGCAGCAGTTGCAGGATGGACGCCTCGCGCGGCGTGAGGTCTATGGATTCACCGCCGCGTGCGGCGCGGAGTTCCTCCGGCCATACCGTCAGGCCGCTCATGACGAACGATACGGCGGCGTGCCCGTTGCGATCCGTGCGGCGTCGCAACGCAGCGCGCACGCGGGCGAGCAGTTCGCGTTTGCCGAATGGTTTGCGGATGAAGTCATCAGCCCCGAGTTCCAGGCCGACGACCACGTCTATCTCTTCGTTCTTGGCGGAGAGAAATAGAATGGGCACGCTGCCGTCGCTGGCCCGGATGCGGCGGCACACTTCAAAGCCATCCATCTTCGGCATCATGATGTCGAGACAAAGCAGGTCCGGCTTGTGCCGCCTCCAAAGTTCCAGCGCTTCGGCGCCATGCTTCGCCGCCACGGTCGCAAAGCCATCATCGGTCAGGCAGGTGCACACAGCCTCCAGCGTGAGCGGGTCATCATCGGCGACGAGGATTTTCATGGCAGCGGGGCGAATGCGTGATGCCCGGTCCTTCCAATTGACGCCTGGTCCGCGGTCAGGCAAGCTGCGGCATGGAAACGACTGTCACTTTTCGCACCAAAGTTCCCGCCCGCCGTTTGAAGTCCGCGGAGGCGATCCTCGCCAGGCTCGGCATGGAGCCCGGACATGCCTTCAACATGCTGCTCGCGCAAATCGTGCGGCAGAAGGGTCTGCCCTTTCCGGTGCGCCTCACGGACGAGCCGCTGTTGAACGCAGAGCAACAGGGGCAGGCCTGGGAGGAGGCGTTCGGTGCGTATTAAGCTGCAGGCGGGTGAGGTGTGGCTCGCGGATCTGGGTCTCGCCGCGAAGGTGCGCCCGGTCCTGCTGATATACACCCCGCGCGGCAGCGATGCCCGCACGCTGGTCATGGTGGCTCCACTGACATCCGAAATCCGCGGGCTGCGCGGCGAAGTTCCTTTGGGCAAGCCGCGATGGCTGCCAAAGGAGTCCGCGGTTAATGTCCAGGGGCTGGCCAGTTTCGATCCCTCGAAACTCATTCGCCGGCTGGGAGTCCTGACGGCGCAGCAGATGACGGCAGTGAAGGACGCCCTGCGGGAGTTGCTGGAGATTTGAACTATCATGAAAGTGGAGTGCTCAGTTCACAGTGCTCAGTGCTCAGTCCAGTACCGTTGGCAATACTGACCACTGCGCACTGTGAACTGAGCACTCTTGGCAGGCGCACGGTGAAAACACACCCGCTTTCCGCGGACTCCAGTTCCACGCTGCCGCCCATGCGCTGCGCGAGGTCGCGGGCGATGGAGAGGCCGAGGCCGGTGCCGGTGACGCCTTCTGTCAGGCGGCTGTCGAGGCGCTCGAACGGCTCGAAGATGCGCGCTGCTTCGCTGGCGGGAATGCCGGGCCCGCGGTCGGCGACGCGGAGGACGAGCTCGCCGTCCGCGGCGGCGAGGGAGAGGCGTATCCACTCGCCGGAGGCGGCGTATTTCTCCACGTTGGAAATGAGATTGGCGGTGATTTGGGCGAGGGCGTCGGCATCCACGACAGCGTTCACAGAATCATCGAGATCCGTCTCCACATTGATGTTCCGGCGGGCGAGGGCGGGGGCGAATTGATCCAGCACGCCGCGCACAATGTCGGCGGGACGGCAGGGCGCGGGCGTCAGTTCGAGGCGGCCGCGTTCGCCGCGCGCAAAAGTCAGGACATTCTGCACGAGACGGATGAGCCGTCCGGTTTCTTCCTCAGCGACGGCGAGGCGGCGCGTGCTCTCGGCGGCATCGGGCGGCAGGGAATCGCGCGCCAGTTCCATGTAGAGACGCAGGTTGGTGAGGGGCGCGCCGAGTTCGTGACTCACGCGGTTCACGAACGACACCCGCGCCGTGACCTCACGCAGGGCGCGGCGCTGGGCGGCGGCGACGACCCAGCCCAGCAGCGCCACGCCGACGGCGAGCGTGCCGGAGATGACGAGCGTGGGGAAATGGAACACCGTTGCCGTCACACGGCGGTCCCATGACGTGATTTGCCAGTCGCCGAGGCGGCTGGCCAGGGGAACGACGAAGTCCGCGGGGCCGGCCGGCGCTCTTGTCAGGCCGGCGAGCGTTTTTCCACCGGGCGCCTCCACGCGATCCATGCCGCCTGCGGCGCGCACGGGTGCCCAGACGGCGGGCAGCAGCGCCGCGAGCTGACGGTCAATGGCGGCGCGCACTTCGTTGCCGCGGATGACGATCGCGGCGGCCTGCTGGCTGTCGTGGCGGTGCCACCAGACGAGCCAGGGATCGCCGGGCTTGCCCAGCCAGCCCTGGTCAACATCCGGCAGGGGAGCGTCCTCGTTGGCGCCGAAGATCGCCTCGCGCGGCAGGCCCAGCACGAAGGGCGAGACCGGGGGCCGGCCGTGGTCATACAGTTCCACATCCGGCGGCGGCGCGCCGGGGACTGACACTTTGGCATACACGACGCGCGGGCCTTTGCGCGGCAGCATCAACACGGAGGCGATGCCGTGCCGCTTGTCCGCCTCGGCCTGCACGCGGTCGCTGATGGTGCCCGTGGCCAGCACTTCCGACACCTGGCGCAGATGGGCGTAGAAAAGTTGATCCAGCCGCGCGAGTTCGCCCTGCAGCGTCGCCCCGCACTCGCGCAGCAGAGCGCGGTCGGCGGGAATGCGGCGCTCTTCGGTCCGTTGCGCGAGCCACGCGCCGCCGGCCAGGATTACCGCGCTGGCGGCCAGCAACAGCGCCAGGGTCAGCCCGGGACGCGGGCCGTGCAGCGGGTGATCCGGCGGCGGTTTCATTCCCGCCAGGCTATTCGGGAATCCGCACGGTGACAAACAAAAGCCACACGCGGTCGCTGGTGTTCGCCCCGGGAATGTCGGTGCCGGTCGGCGGCGTGAACGTGCTCACCAGCGCGGGCTTGCCGATCCCGGTGCGGACCTGCGTCGTGGACATCTGCGTTTCAAACACCGGCTGCCAGACATCACGTCCGGCCCCGGGGATGATGCGGGCCACGATGCGGATGCGACTCGGCGTGAGCGTGAGATCGGCCACGCGCCGGTCGTCCGAGAGAACGAGTTCGATCTCCGTGGTCCAGCCGAGATTCCTTACGGAGAAGGCGCTCGGACAGGTCACACTGGCGGGCCAGGGCGGGAAATGGCTGTTAGTGCCGGGAATGGGGGTCGCGGTGGCGTGCAGGGGCAGGCTGATGGTCTGAGGGATCTGCGGCGGGTCCATTTCGGTGGCGTAGGGCAGTTCGAGCACGGCCGTGCTTTGCACGCGGTTCCCGCTTTGGTTGCGGGTGATGCCGGTGTGCTCCAGGACGACACCGCTTTCCGGTATATCCAGGGCGGTATCCAGCGAAGCATAAAGCGCAGCGCTGTCCGGTTGCGT
The DNA here is from genome assembly GCA_964523105.1 of uncultured Akkermansia sp. Classification (GTDB taxonomy): domain Bacteria; phylum Verrucomicrobiota; class Verrucomicrobiia; order Verrucomicrobiales; family V1-33; genus V1-33. Next base: position 4,662 of record CAZFZN010000004.1, on the reverse strand, counting down.
GAGGAGGGCGCGACGGGCCGCCGCGGGCGGGAGGGAGAAGGCTTCCAGATGCACGAGGGCTTCGGGATGGCCCTGACCGGCGGCGGGAGCTGGGGCCGGGTCTTCTCCGAAGGGATCCCCGGCGCGCGGCGTGGAGGTGGCGGGAGTGACGGTGAAAAAGATCAGCCGCGCGGCATCGTCGCCGCCGGTGTTGCTGTCGCCGGTGTCGCCGGGACGGCCGAAAGTGCCCGCCAGGGTCGGCTTGCCGATCACTGCTGTCAGCAGGCCGGACAGTTGCCGGCTCTCGAACTTCGCATTCACGACCTGCCCGTCGAGCGACCCTCGCTCCATGCCGGCGCTCCTGACAAACATGGGCGCGACCGTCATTTCCGCACTGCGGCCATCTTCGGAGACGGTGAGATCCACCTCCAGCGTCCAGCCGGTGTTCTTGGTGGCGAAAGCCGAAGGCGTGGCGGTGGAGGCCGGCCAGGGTGGCAGAATGCGACTGGCCGGCACGGAGCCGGGAATGTTATCCGGCGACTGGATCACCGGCAGGTCCGCCGCCTCCGGATCCTTTGGGGGAACCTGCGGCGCAGGGGCCGGTGGAGGCGGTGCGGGCGGAGCGACTACCGGATCGGCGGGCGGCCCCGGCGCCACCCGAGGGCTGCCTTCTGCGCCGCCGCCCGTGGACAGCGCCGGCATCCCGAGGCCGATGGTCTGCGGGATTTGCGGCGGATCCCACTCCGTTGGATAGGGATATTCATCTATGCCCTCCAGCTTCGACCGCTGGCCGCTGCGCACGCGCACCACATCCATGCGCTCCAGCTTCACCGTGGCCTGGGGCTTTTCCCATTCCGCACCCAGCCAGGCGTAGAGGTCAGCCTGTTTGGGGAACTGCTTCATCGCCCGGCGCATGTCCGCCGGCGGCAGGGCAAAGACCTCCATGCGCACCAGGCATTCCGTGATCTGCTCCGTCGCGCCGGGTTCGGCGGGCGCCGGCTTGCCGTCTTTGATGAAGGGATCCGCCGTCCCCGCCGCCGCGGGAACGGGCGGCGGGGAGTTGGGATCGGGTTTGCCAGGCTGCTGTGCCTGGAGGACGAGGGGACCGCCGCACAGGGCGGCGGCTAGCAGGAGGACCGGATGAGGTTTCATGGATTTGGTTTGGGATTGGAATCCACCGCAGGCGATGGATCAGGCCCATGATGCCCCGCACGCAGCGGATTGCGTCAAAGCCGCGTCAGAACTCTGTAAAAGTTCTGTCAAACCGCGCAGAGTCGGCCCGGGCGCAGCCCCGCCCCGCTGCATTTTGGTTCCGGCTCTTCCGGGTTAGGATTGGGCCGGCTCAGTCCTCCGGCAGCGGATGGCCTTTGGTTTCGGGCAGGAACGGCAGGGCCAGCAGGCCGACGAGATAGATACCGGTGAGCCAGCAGCAGGCACTGCGGAAGGCATCGAGTTTGGCGGCGGTGACGGCGGCTTCACCGGCGGAGGCGGCGGCTGCGGCGGCGCGTGTGGCCAGCCAGCTTTGGAGAACGCCGAGGGTCCACGGTCCGGCGGCGGCGATGAAGCGGCCGACATTATAACAGAAGCTGACGCCGGTGCTGCGCAGGCGGATGGGGAACAGTTCCGGCAGATAAATGGCGAAGCCGGCAAAGAGCGCGAGCTGGAAGAAGCCCATGATGCTGCTCATCCAGATATCGCTTTTGCCGTCGAAGCTGAGGAAGAAGAAAATGGTCGCGGCCATGGCGGCGATGGAGCCGATGACGAAGGTTTGCTTCCGCCCGATGCGCTGGGCCACCTTGGTGAAGACGATCATGCCGAAAAAGGCGCCGATGTTCTGCACGATGCTGTTATAACCCATCCACCGGCCCTTTTCCGAGGCGATCTTCGCGGCATCCACGCCCTCGGCTTTGAGCGAGCGTTCGATCACGCCGCCGACGAGTTCCGGGGCAAAGAAACCGATGCCCCAGACGCCGATGACTCCGGCGATGCAGAGCAGCATGCCGGCGAGCGCGTGCCGCCGCCACTTGGGATCTCCAAACAGGCTGGCGTAACTCCCGAACTTGACGCCGGTGATTTTGCCCTCCGCGCGTGCTTTCACCCACTTTTCGGGCTCTTTCATGCGCCAGGCGATGGGCACGCAGAGGAACGCGGGCAGGGCCCCGATCCAGAACAGATATTTCCAGGTCTCCCCTGGCTTGATGTCTCCGTCCGCGGCGAGGCCGGCCACATAGATGGAGGACAGGCCGGCGGCGATGTTGCCCAGGGCCGACATCGCCTGCAAAGTGCCCAGGGCCTTGCTGCGCGCCGCCTCCGGCAGCGAATCCGCCACCAGCGCCACCGCGAGGCCGAAGACCCCGCCGACGCCAAGACCGGTAATAAATCGATAGATCGTGAACTGGGTGAAATCCTGCGCAAAAGCGCTCAGCCCGGTGCAGAGCGAATAGATGAGCACCGTGATTGTGAGCGTGCGGGCGCGCCCGATGCGGTCGCCGATGGCGCCAAAAATGAGTCCGCCCACCGCCCATCCGATCACGAAAATGGAGGTCGCGATGCCGGCGAGTTCTTTTTCGTCCGCTCCCATCGCCAGGGCCTTCATCGCTGCCGGTCGCGCGAGAATGAACAACTGCTGATCCAGACAGTCGAAGACCCACGCCAGCGTGGCCATGGTGAGGACGAACCAGTGGTGTTTGTTGAGGAGTTTCCACCAGGGCACAGAGGGGGAGGGAGCAGTTGTCATGAGAATGGAAACGGCATCCCAGCGCACCCGGGCGGATTTGGCCAGAGGTTTTTCGTTTGCGGGAATGCGGAGAAAGGGCGTTTTCGGGCGAATGAGCGGAACCACAGCCGGCCAGAGGGAGACACGCGAACAATCATCTTCAACGAATGAGCCAAATGAACACGAATGGACACGAGCGCGGGGACGGTCTCGCAGGAGTGCCCTGCCAATGGCTGGGCCGCGTGTCCTACGCCGACGGCCTGCGGCTCCAGGAGGAACTGCTCGCGCGGCATCTCGCCGGTGAAAACGCGGACACCATCCTGCTGCTGGAGCACGAGAGCGTGTTTACCATCGGACGCACGCCGGACCGCAGCAGTCTCGGCGATTTGGAAAAACTCCCCGCGCCGCTGGTGGAAATCGGCCGCGGCGGCAAGGCGACGTGGCACGGCCCCGGGCAGCTGGTAGGCTATCCCGTGATCAATCTCGCGCGCTACGGCCAGGATTTGCACCGCTACCTGCGCGCGCTGGAGGATGGGATCATCGCCGGCTGCCACGCCCTGGGTGTGCCGGCGGATCGCCGTGAAGGACTCACCGGCGTGTGGGTGGAAAACCGCAAACTCGCCAGCATCGGCGTCGGCGCGCGGCACTGGATCACGCAGCATGGGTTCGCGCTCAATGTGTGCGGCGAACTGGAGGGCTTCGCCGCCATCACGCCATGCGGCATCGATGGCGTGGTGATGACTTCGCTGGAACGCGAGGGCGCGGCGCTGAGCGTGGCGGAGGCGGCACAACTTTTCGGCCGGACGGTGGCGGAGGAGATCGGGAAGCTGAAGGAATCGTCGAAGGCATTGTAGCGTGGGCTGGAAGCCCACTGCCCCGTATAGCTTGTGGGCTGGAAGCCCACGCCGCGCATGAAGGGCGCGCGATTGCGCCGCCGTTGTCTGACCGTAGGCAGCGGCATGTCCGCCGCGCCGCGCCCGCTCACGCATTACGCCCTGCTCTCGCTGGGCGTGGCGGTCCTGACGTTTTTTCTCAAGCTGGCCGCATGGCGCATGACGGGCTCGGTGGGTTTGTTGTCGGACGCGCTGGAGTCCCTGGCGAATGTAGCGGCGGCGCTCATCGCCTTCGCCTCGCTGAGTGTAGCCGCGCGTCCGGCTGACGAAGACCATGCCTACGGTCATTCCAAGGTGGAGTACTTCGCGGGTGCCTGTGAGGGCGGATTCATTCTGCTCGCCGCGGCCGGCATCGGATGGAATGCCGTGGATCGCCTGCTGCACCCGCAGCCGCTTGAAGGCATCGGCCCTGGTCTGGCAGTCTCGGCGCTGGCGTCCCTGATTTTACTGGCCACCGCACGGGTGCTGTTTCGCGCGGGCAAAGCGCGCGGCTCCGTCGCCCTGGAGGCGGACGCGCACCATCTCATGACGGACGTGTGGACTTCCGTGGCGGTGATCATCGCTGTCGCACTGGTGCATTTCACCGGCTGGCTCTGGCTGGATCCCGTCATCGGGCTCCTCCTGGCCATGCACATCGTCGTCACCGGCGTGAAACTGATGCGCGAAGCCATGCTGGGCCTCATCGACACCGCGCTGCCGCCCGCGGAACTCGACGAAGTGAAACGCGTGCTCGCCACGGCAGAGTCGCGCGGAATCCAATGGCACGCCCTGCGCACCCGTCAGGCCGGCATGCGCCGGTTTCTCTCGGTGCATTTGCTCATGCCCGGCGACTGGACCATCGCCCGCGGCCACCAGGTGGCAGAGGAGATCGAGCAGCAACTCATCGCAGCCGTGCCCCGCCTCACCGCCGTGACGCACCTCGAACCCGCCGAGTGTCCGAGTTCATGGAATGACACGGAACTCGACCGCGTGCCGCCGCACTAACCACGCGTAATGTTGGCTTCGACCCGTGGTGATGATTCATTCTAAGTCGCGTTCAAGTTGAGACTAATAATCCACGGCCAAGCGCAGATG